>CAVOUJ010000001.1:0-91007 GCA_963699535.1 uncultured beta proteobacterium
CGAAGTCGGGCTCCGCGTTGAGAAGCAGATAGGCCCGGCGCGGCACATCGAGCATGGTCTTCGCGTTCAGCCCCCCCTCGGATGGAATGCAGCCCGCAAGATAGCCGCCGACACTGCTCGCGGCCTCGCCCAGGAAACCGAACCGGGCGCCAAGCAGCGCCGCGAGCTCCTGCGCGAGAAGCTGCAGCTGCGCGCCGCGCGGATGATGGACCGCCAGATTGCCGAGCAGGATCCCCGTCCTCCCGCCCGAAACGAGGCTGCCGGCGATCGCCTTTGCCGCGCCCCCTGGCTTGATCGCCGCGAGAGCGGCGCCCGAGGGCTTCTGCTTCGCCTCCGCCGCTGCCTTCACGACTTCGGCGAGCGCCGTCACGAGCTCACCGGGGCTCACGATCGCCTTGTTGGCCACGGGCATGAGCAGATCGTCGTCGGTGCAGTGCAGGACATTGATCTGGGTCCCGCGCTTCGCGGCAGCGCGCAGGCGCGTGGCGATGAGGGGATGGTCCTTGCGCAGGAACGAGCCGATGACCAGCACCCGGTCCAGCGCTCCCAGATCCGCGACCTTCATTCCGAGCCAGGGAACTCCGGCGCGCTTGCCGTCCGCCGAGAAATCCGACTGCCTCAGGCGGAAGTCGACGTTACCGCTACCCATGGCACGCATCAGCTTTGCGAGCAGGGCCATTTCTTCGAAGGTCGAGTGGGGGCCGGCGAGCCCCCCGATTTCCCGGGGGTCGTACTTGAAGCGGATCTCCGAGAACGTTTTCGCGACGTGATCGAGCGCCGCCTGCCAGGCGACCTCGCGCCAGCGCCCGTCCTCCTTCAGCATCGGCCGTTGAAGGCGCTCCTCGGAGTTCAGACCCTCGTAGGCAAAGCGGTCGCGGTCGGAGAGCCAGCATTCGTTCAGCTCCTCGTTCTCAAGCGGCAGGACTCGCATCACACGGTTCTGCTTGACCTGCACGATGAGGTTCGAGCCGAGGCTGTCGTGGGGACTCACGGACCTGCCCTGCGACAGCTCCCAGCCGCGCGCCGTATAGCGGAACGGCTTCGAGGTGAGCGCTCCGACCGGGCACAGGTCGATGACGTTGCCGGAGAGCTCGGAGTCCACCGTCTTGCCGACGAAAGCGAGAATCTCGGCGTGCTCGCCGCGCCCGATCATGCCGAGCTCCATGACACCCGCGACCTCCTGGCCGAAGCGCACGCAGCGCGTGCAGTGGATGCAGCGCGTCATGTCGGTCGAGATGAGGGGCCCGAGGTTCTTGTTCAGGACCACGCGCTTGGGCTCGGCATACCGCGAGGCGCTGTTGCCATAGCCGACCGCGAGGTCCTGGAGCTGGCACTCGCCCCCTTGGTCGCAGATCGGGCAGTCGAGCGGGTGATTGATAAGCAGGAACTCCATCACCCCGTCTTGCGCTTCCTTCGCGTAATCCGAGCGCGTGAACACCGTCATGCCGTCGCCGACCGGGGTCGCGCAGGCCGGCAGCGGCTTGGGCGCCTTTTCGACTTGCACCAGACACATCCTGCAGTTGGCGGCGATCGAGAGCTTCTTGTGGTAGCAGAAATGCGGAATGTAGATCCCCAGATCATTCGCCGCGTCCATCACGGTCGCGCCGTTCCGGACCTCGATCTGCCTGCCGTCTATGGTGATCTTCGGCATGTCAGGCGGCTCGACGTTCCGAAACGCTCGGCGCCGTGGAGTACCCGGGGACCGTCACGGCGCAGCGCTTGTGGTCGATGTGATGCTGGAACTCGGCGCGGAAGTGCTGGATGAAGCTCTTCACCGGCAGCGCGGCAGCGTCGCCGAGCGCGCAGATCGTGCGCCCGGCGATGTTGTCGGCGACGCTGACGAGCAGGTCGAGATCCTCGTTCCTTCCTTTTCCGTGCTCGATGCGATTGACCATCCGGTAGAGCCAGCCCGTGCCTTCGCGGCAGGGCGTGCACTGGCCGCACGACTCCTCGAAGTAGAAGTACGCCAGGCGCTCCAGCGCCTTGACCATGCAGGTGCTCTCATCCATGACGATCACCGCGCCCGAGCCGAGCATCGAGCCTGCCTTGGCGATCGAGTCGTAGTCCATGTCGGTCTGCATCATGATGTGCGCCGGCAGCACGGGCATCGACGAGCCGCCCGGGATCACCGCCTTGAGCTTCTTCCCGCCGCGCATCCCGCCCGCCATCTCGAGCAGCTTCGCGAACGGCGTGCCGAGCTTCACTTCGTAGTTCCCGGGACGCGCGACGTGGCCCGCTCACTGAGAATATCTTGGTGCCGCCGTTGTTGGGACGTCCCAATGCGAGAAACGCGTCGCCCCCGTTGTTGACGATCCAGGGCACGGCCGCGAAAGTTTCGGTGTTGTTGATCGTGGTTGGCTTGCCGTACAGCCCGTAGCTCGCCGGAAACGGCGGCTTGAAGCGCGGCAGGCCCTTCTTGCCTTCGAGCGACTCGAGCAGCGCCGTTTCTTCCCCGCAGATGTAGGCGCCGTAGCCGTGATGGTTGTAGAGCTCGAACGAGAACCCGCTGCCGAGGATGTTCTTGCCGATGAAGCCGGCGGCCCGAGCCTCGTCGAGGGCGTCCTCGCAGCGCTCGTAGATGTCCCAGATCTCACCGTGGATGTAGTTGTAGCCTGTCCCCACTCCCGTCGCGTATGCGGCGATCGCCATGCCTTCGATCACGGCGTGGGGGTTGTAACGCAGGATGTCGCGATCCTTGAAAGTCCCGGGCTCGCCCTCGTCGGAATTGCATACGAGGTATTGGGGACCCGTGAACTGGCGCGGCATGAAGCTCCACTTCAAGCCCGGTAGGAAAGCCTGCGCCGCCGCGGCCGCGCAGCGCCGATTTCTTCACTTCGGCCACGATGCTCTCGGGCAAGGCCTTCTCGGCGAGAATCTTCTTGAGCGCGGAATAACCGCCACGCTTCACGTAGTCGGCCAGCCGCCAGTTCTGGCCGTCCAGGCCGGCGAGAATAATCGCGTCGGGTCCGTAGTCAAGCACGGCTATTTGGCCTCCGCCAGCCACTGGTCGATTTTGTCCGGAGTCATGAAAGACAGCATCTTCTTGTTGTTGACGAGCATCACCGGGGCGTCGCCGCAGGCGCCGAAACATTCCCCCTGCTTCAGCGTGAAGCGGCCGTCGGCCGTGGTCTCGTTCCAGTCGATGCCCAGCTTCCTCTTCAGGTGCTCCGCAGCGTCTTCCGCACCGGAAAGCGCGCACGGAAGGTTGGTGCAGATGCATAGCTTGTGCTTGCCCACCGGCCCCAGGTCGTACATGGTGTAGAAGCTCGCCACCTCGTATACAGCGATCGGCGGCATGCCGAGGTAGCCGGCCACGAAATCCATGAGCTGCGGAGAAAGATGGCCCTTCTCGTCCTGGGCGATGGTGAGCGCCGCCATCACCGCCGACTTCTTCTGGTCCGGCGGATACTTCGCGATCGCGCGATCGATTCTTTGCAAGAGAGTCCGCGGTCAGCATCAGCGGTCGATGTCCCCGAACACGATGTCCAGCGTGCTGATGATCGCCACGGCGTCCGCGAGCATATGCCCCCGCATCATCTCGTCCGCCGCCGAGAGATGCGCGAACGCCGCCGAGCGCAGCTTCATGCGGTACGGCTTGTTCGCGCCGTCGGAAATGAAATAGACGCCGAACTCGCCCTTCGGATGCTCCACGGCGGCGTAGGCCTCGCCCTCAGGAACGTGAATCCCCTCGGTGAAGAGCTTGAAGTGATGGATCAGTTCCTCCATGTTGCTCTTCATCTCCACTCTCGAAGGCGGCGCCACCTTGTGGTTGTCGGTGATGACCGGCCCCGGGTTCTTGCGCAGCCAGTCGATGCACTGCCTGATGATGCGGTTCGATTGCCGCATTTCCTCGACACGCACCAGGTAGCGATCGTAGGTGTCCCCGTTCGTGCCGACCGGGATGTCGAATTCCACCCGGTCGTACACTGCGTAGGGCTGCTTCTTGCGCAAGTCCCATTCGACACCCGAGCCGCGCAGCATCGGCCCGGTAAACCCGAGGGCCAGCGCACGCTCGGGCGACACCACGCCGATGCCGACGGTGCGCTGCTTCCAGATCCTGTTCTCCGTGAGCAGCGTCTCGTAGTCATCGACGCACTTCGGGAAGCGCTCGGTGAAGTCCTCGATGAAATCGAGCAGCGAGCCCTGCCGGTTCGCGTTCATTTCCGCGAGATCCCGGGTGCTGCGCGAGCGCTGCGCCATGTACTGCGGCATCGATTCCGGAAGATCGCGATAGACACCGCCCGGCCGGTAGTACGCCGCGTGCATGCGCGCGCCGGACACCGCCTCGTAGCAGTCGAGCAGGTCCTCGCGCTCGCGGAAGCAGTAAAGGAACACCGTCATCGCACCGAGGTCGAGCCCGAGCGCCCCCAGGCCGAACAGATGGTTCATGATCCTCGTGATCTCGTCGAACATGACGCGGATGTACTGGGCGCGGATCGGCACTTCGATCCCGAGCAGCTTTTCCATCGCCATGACGTAGGCGTGCTCGCTGCACATCATGCAGATGTAGTCGAGCCGGTCCATGTACGGCAGCGCCTGGAGCCAAGTGCGATGCTCGGCGAGCTTCTCGGTGGCGCGGTGCAGGAGCCCGATATGCGGATCGGCGCGCTGCACCACCTCCCCGTCCATCTCGAGCACCAGCCGCAGCACGCCGTGCGCCGCCGGGTGCTGCGGGCCAAAGTTGACCGTGTAGTTGCGGATTTCAGCCATATTGAAATCCGGCGACGTTGACGGTGCTGGTGCGCATCCGGCTCACTAGCCCGCGCCCCTCGCCGTACTGCTCTTCACGCACGATGCGCGGGACGATCTCGCGCGGCTCGATGGACACCGGCTGATAGATGACGCGCTTCTGTTCGGGGTCGTAGCGCATCTCGACGTGGCCCGAGATGGGAAAATCCTTCCGGAAAGGGTTCCCGACGAACCCGTAGTCGGTGAGAATGCGCCGCAGGTCCGGATGGCCGCTGAACACGATGCCCAGCAGGTCGAACGCCTCGCGCTCGTACCAGTTGACGCTCGGCCACACTTCGATCAGGGAATCCAGCGCCGGGAAACCGTCGTCCGGGCAGAACACGCGAAGGCGCAGGCGCCAGTTGTGCGTGAGCGAAAGGAGCTGCGACACCGCGGCGAAGCGCCTGCCCTCCCAGGGCCGGTCCTTGTAGGCGGAGTAATCCACGCCGCAGAGATCCAGCAACTGCTCGAACCTGAGGTCCGGGTGATCGCGCAGGGTTCGCGCCGTTTCAAGGTAGTCCGGAGCGCCGACTTCGAGCGTCGTTTCGCCAAACCGCTGTAAGAGCCTGGAGACCCTGGCGCCGAGGATGCCCTGGAGCGCGTCGTGCAGGCGCTGCGACTTGAGGGTCATCTCGCGATCGTGTTGGTTCGCTTGATCTTGTTCTGGAGCTGAATCAAGCCGTAGAGCAGCGCCTCGGCCGTCGGCGGACAGCCCGGCACGTACACGTCAACCGGGACGATGCGATCGCACCCGCGCACCACCGAGTAGGAATAATGATAGTAGCCGCCGCCATTCGCGCACGAGCCCATCGAAATCACCCAGCGCGGCTCGGCCATCTGGTCGTATACCTTCCTGAGGGCCGGCGCCATCTTGTTGCACAGGGTGCCTGCGACGATCATCACGTCGGATTGGCGCGGACTCGGGCGGAACACGATGCCGAAACGGTCGAGGTCGTAGCGCGCGGCGCCGGCGTGCATCATCTCGATCGCACAGCATGCGAGGCCGAACGTCACCGGCCAGAGCGACCCGGTGCGCGTCCAGTTGATCAGCTTGTCGGTGGTGGTGGTGAAAAAACCCTGCTGCAGGACGCCTTCAATGCTCATGGCTCACCGCTTTCGGCCTCACCCATCGGTTGGGAACTTGTTTCCGCGCGCAAGATGAGAGACCAGCCCGATTCGATTCCACACCGGACCGCGAGTGCGTCCACAGCCCGCTCTAAAACGGCCAAATTTTACTGCCATCAGACAGACACGGTCAAACCGGGAGCAAGCCCAGACGCGCGTCCGCGCCTCAATGTGCTTCGCGGAAATCGGCGCCAAGCGCTCCGGCTCGAGCGCCGGCGTTCAGCCCGGCTTGACCGCGCGGTGAAAACCGAGCATGCCGGCGAGGACGGTCGTCGCCGTGACGTCGCGGAAACCCAGGTCCTCGAGGACGTCACAGAGCTCCTCCGCCGAGTAGAACATCTGCAGCGCCTTGATGAAGTACTTCTTGCAGTTCAGCGCGGTCTGTCCGCTGCGAAACACGAACCCCGTGAACCAGAGGCAGAAGCGCAAATACGCGTAGTAGAGGATTTCCACCGTCCGATTTCCCGGCCGCAGCATGTCGGAGTGGTAGAAGCGGCCGCCGGGCTTGAGCACGCGGTGGATCTCGGCGAATACTTGCCTGACGCGAAGGTGCCGCGAGGCGAACTGGAGCGTGACCACGTCGAAATGGTTCTCCGGGTACGGGAGCGTATGCACGTCGTGTATCACGCTGCGGATGTGCAAGCCGCGCGACCCGGCGCGCCGCTGCCCGACCTCCTGCATTTCCGCGCTGCGGTCGATGGCGTGCACCTCCAGCGTCGGCTCCCGCTCGAGGAGCGCAATCCCGATGGCGTTGGTGCCCGCGCATACGTCGAGCACACGCTCGTGCGGCCGGATGTCCACCGTGGCCATGAATTTGCGCAGGAACCAGCCCCACAGACCGAGGCTCGCCACGTAGTTCGCCCGGTCGTAGTATGGAGCGACGTCGGCGAACACGTCGTCAAGCTCTTCGGTCCAGACAACGTTGAATTGATTTTCGCGCGCGATCTCGCGCGTTGCGACAGGTGGCGGATTCATAGTTTGGGAACTCCTCCCGCTACTCCCACTCAAGGGCGCCCTTCTTCCATTCGTAGATGAAGCCGATGACGAGGATCGCGAGGAAGATCATCATCGACCAGAAGCCGAAGGCCCCGATCTCGTTGAGCGTAACCGCCCAGGGGAAGAGAAACGCGATCTCGAGGTCGAACAGGATGAACAGGATCGCCACGAGGTAGTAGCGCACATCGAACTTCATCCGCGCGTCCTCGAAGGCCTCGAACCCGCATTCGTACGGGGACAGCTTCTCGCTGTCGGGGCGATGCGGCCCGAGCACGGCTCCGGCGGCAACTAGGATACCTCCGAAAACGAGCGCGATGAGGATGAACAGCAGGATCGGGAAGTAGTTCTCCAGCATAGCCAACTCCTGCACTTTGCGTGTTTGTTTGTGGTGCCGACGGAGAGACTCGAACTCTCACGGCTTTCGCCACCGCCCCCTCAAGACGGCGTGTCTACCAATTTCACCACGTCGGCATGATGGGCTTTTCGCGCCGCCGCGTCGAAACGAGCCCGACCTCAAAGCCGCTGATTTTACTACTTCGGCACCTCGTTTGCCTTGGACTTCGCGGCGTCCTCCGACTTGGACGCGTCGGGCGAGGGCGTGACGCTTGGCTGCTGGACCTGCTCCTTCACGGCGTCTATGACCCCTCCGCTCGAGCGCGGCCTGTTCGAGACGAGGTAGGCGAGTGCGAAAGTCGTGACGAAGAAAACAACGGCGAGAATCCCCGTCGTTCGCGAGAGGAAGTTCGCCGAGCCCGTCGCGCCGAAGAGGCTTCCCGAGGAGCCGCTGCCAAATGCCGCGCCTACGTCCGCCCCCTTGCCGTGCTGGAGCAGTACCAAGCCGATGATGCAGAGCGCGACGATGACGTCGATGATGAGTATCAGCGTGACCCAGATATCCATGTTGGTTTCCTTGTGATAGTCCGTTACCTGCGCGCCGCCAAGCAGATCGCAATGAAATCGTCGGCGACCAGCGAGGCCCCGCCGATCAGCCCACCGTCCACATCGGGCATGGCGAAGAGCTCCCCGGCGTTGCCGGGCTTGACGCTGCCCCCGTACAGGATCGTCAGGCGGTGGGCAATCACCTTGTCGCGCGCCGCGATGCGCGCGCGGATGAAGGCATGCACTCCTTGAGCCTGCTGCGGCGTGGCGTTCCGTCCCGTGCCGATCGCCCAGACCGGCTCGTAGGCAAGCACTGCATCGCCCAATCCGCTCGAGCCGGCCCCGGCGAACACCGCGTCGAGCTGGCGCGCGACCACGCTCTCCGTTTCGCCGCGCTCGCGCTCCTCAAGCGTTTCGCCCACGCACAGAATCGGCGTCAGGCCCGCGCGCCGCGCCGCGGAGAACTTCGCGGCGACTGTGCGATCGTCCTCCGCGTGGAGCTTGCGGCGCTCGGAGTGGCCGACGATCGCGAACCTGCAGCCGAAATCCCTCAACATCGCTCCCGACACCTCGCCCGTATAGGCGCCGCTATCGTGTTCCGAGACGTCCTGTGCACCCCAAGCGATCGGGCTTCCAGAAAGCGCCGACGACAGCTGTCCAAGATAGGGGAAGGGCGCGCACACCGCGTAACCGAGGTCATCGAAGCGCTTCAATCCGGTATTCAACGCGTCGAGCAAGCGCGCATTGGCGGCGAGGCTGCCGTGCATCTTCCAGTTACCCGCGACTAGCCTTGCGCGCATTGAGTGCGGTGCGGCCGAGAAAGCGCTCGATTCTACTTCCCGGCCACCGTGAGGGTCAAGAGAAAATGTCGGGAATTCAGGATCTTGCCGGTGCGAACCGTGAGGCGCTACGCCGCTTCCCGCACGGTGTCTGCAATCATCTTTGCCAGCCGCCGCACATCCGCGTCGTCCTTGCCCTCGACCATCACGCGCAACACGGGCTCGGTGCCCGAGGGACGCAGCAGCACTCTCCCGTTCGTTCCGAGCGCGCGCTCTGCATCGCCCTTGGCTCTCACGATCGCAGGCTCCTTCTGCCAGTCGAAGCCCTTGGCGACGCGCACGTTGACGAGCTCCTGCGGATAGAGCGCAAGGTCCCGGCACAATTCGCCGAGCGTCGTGCCGCTCGCCCGTACCGCAGACAGAACCTGCAAGGCCGAGACGATGCCGTCGCCGGTCGTATGCTTGTCCAGGCAGATGATGTGTCCCGAATTCTCTCCTCCGAGCTGCCAGTTTCTCTCCTGGAGCATTTCGAGCACGTAGCGGTCGCCAACCTTTGCCCGGGCGAAGGCGACGCCCATCTTCGCGAGCGCGTGCTCCAGCGCGAGATTGGTCATCAAGGTGCCGGCCACGCCTTTCAGGCCGCCATCCTTCGCCCGTTCTCGCGCGATGACGAACAGCAGCTCGTCGCCGTCGTAGAGCCTGCCCTCACCGTCGGCCATCAGGACGCGGTCGCCGTCCCCGTCGAGCGCGATGCCCAGATCCGCCTTGTGCTTGGTGATCGCCGCCTGCAGCGCCTCCGGGTGAACAGTCCCCGCCCCGTCGTTGATGTTGAATCCGTCGGGACTCGCGCCTATCGTCTCGACATCGGCCCCCAGCTCGTGGAACACGTGGGGTGCAACGTGATAGGTCGCGCCGTGAGCGCAGTCGATCACGATCTTCATTCCGCGAAGGTCCAGAGCCGACGGAAAAGTACTCTTGCAGAACTCGATATAGCGGCCGCGCGCGTCCTCGATGCGGCGCGCCTTTCCGAGACCAGCCGAATCCTTGCAGTGGATCGGCGCGTCGAGGCGGCTCTCGATATCGGCTTCCACGGCGTCGGGCAGCTTGCTGCCCTCCGCGGAGAAGAACTTGATGCCGTTGTCCTGGTGGGGGTTGTGCGAGGCGCTGATCACGACGCCCGCCTGCAACCGCAGGGCCCGCGTCAGGTAGGCGACCGCGGGAGTCGGCAGAGGACCGGTCAGCATTACGTCCACCCCAGCCGCCGCGAACCCGGCCTCGAGAGCGGCCTCGAGCATGTAACCCGAGACGCGCGTGTCCTTGCCGATCAGCACCGCAGGATGCTCGCCCTTCGGCATCGTCGAGCGCCGCACCAGCACCTCGCCGGCGGCGAAGCCGAGCCGCATGACGAATTCGGGCGTGATCGGCGCCTCGCCGACCTTGCCGCGCACACCATCGGTTCCAAAATATTTTCTGCTCATCGCTCGACTCGATCCGCATCCGCCGCCGCGAGCACCGCGAGCGCATCGCGCGTCGCTGCGACGTCGTGAACTCGCAGGAGTTCTAGCCCCGTGCTGTACCGCCAGCAAAGCTGCGGCAATGCTTGCCGCGAGTCGTTCACCGACCGGACGGCCGGTGACTGCGCCCAGGGTGGATTTGCGCGACCAGCCCGCCATCACCGGCACGCCGATCTCGGCAAATCGCCCGAGGTTGCGCAGCAGCTCGAAATTGTGTTCGACGGTCTTGCCAAAACCGAAGCCTGGGTCGATGACGATGCGCTCGCGGGCGATGCCGCTCGCCTCGGCGGCAGCGACGCGCCCGGCGAGAAACGCTCTCACCTCCGCAACCACGTCGCTGTAACGCGGCTCCCGCTGCATCGTGCGCGGCTCGCCGTGCATGTGCATGAGACAGACACCCGCATCGGAGGTCGATACCGCCTCGAGCGCGCCGAGCGAGCGCAGAGCTCCGATGTCATTGATCATCGCCGCACCTTCGCCGATCGCGGCGCGCATGACTTCGGGTTTTGTCGTGTCCACCGAAACGGGGACCGAGAGATCGCGAAGCCCCTGGAGCACCGGCATGAGTCGGGACAGCTCCTGATCGGCGGAAACCCCCTCGGCGCCGGGGCGGCTCGACTCGGCGCCGAGGTCGATCAGGTCCGCTCCTTCATCCACGAGCCGGCGTGCACGCGCGATCGCAGCGCCGGATTCGAGGCTGCGCCCGCCATCGGAAAACGAGTCGGGAGTCACGTTGACCACGCCCATGATGAGCGGGCGCGCGAGTTCCAGCGTGAATCGGCCGCAGCGAAAGATCGCCGCGGTCGGGACTTGCAGGGTCCGGAGTCTGGAGTCCTTCATCGCTCGTGCGTCGCCCGGCCGGGGTCGCTCCAGGCCCCCCCGGCGCCGCGGATCGCGCGGCTACGCGACCGGCGCGGGCGCCGTCGCGCCAGGCGGTCCCGGCTGGGGCGGCGACTGCGGCGCCGGCGCCGGCTTGGGCGGACGCGGCGCCCGGCCGTCGATGATGTCCTGTATCTGCTCGGCGTCTATCGTTTCCCACTCGAGCAGCGCCTTGGTCATGGCTTCGACCTTGTCGCGGTTGTCGAGGATCAGTTTCCTCGCCAATGCGTACTGCTGATCGATGATCCTCTTGATCTCGGCATCGACCTTCTGCATCGTCACTTCGGACACGTTCTTGTGCGTGGTGATCGAGCGCCCGAGAAACACCTCTCCCTCGTTCTCGCCGTACACCATCGGCCCCATTTCGTCCGACATGCCCCACTGCGTCACCATGCTGCGGGCGATGGCGGTGGCGCGCTCGAAATCGTTGGAAGCGCCGGTGGTCATCTGGTGCATGAACACTTCCTCGGCAATGCGGCCGCCGAAGAGCACCGCGATGGTCGAGAGCAGCCGATCCCGGTCCATGCTGTAGCGATCCTGTTCGGGCAACTGCATCGTGACGCCCAGCGCCCGTCCCCGCGGAATGATGGTGACCTTGTGCACGGGGTCGGTCTTGGGCATGAGCTTCGCCACCACCGCGTGACCGGACTCGTGGTAGGCGGTGTTCCTGCGCTCCTCCTCGGGCATGACCATCGAGCGGCGCTCCGCCCCCATGATGATCTTGTCCTTGGCGCGCTCGAAGTCGTCCATGTCCACCAGGCGCTTGTTCTTGCGCGCGGCGAAGAGCGCCGCCTCGTTCACGAGGTTGGCGAGATCGGCGCCCGACATGCCGGGCGTTCCGCGCGCGATGATGTCGGCCTTGACGTCGGGCGCCATCGGCACCTTGCGCATGTGCACGAGCAGGATCTGCTCGCGCCCGCGGATGTCGGGCAGCGGCACGACCACCTGGCGGTCGAAGCGCCCGGGACGCAGCAGCGCCGGGTCGAGGACGTCGGGCCGGTTGGTCGCGGCGATGACGATGACGCCGGTCGTGCCCTCGAATCCGTCCATTTCCACGAGCAGCTGGTTGAGCGTCTGTTCGCGCTCGTCGTTGCCGCCGCCGAGGCCCGCGCCTCGCTGGCGGCCGACCGCGTCGATTTCGTCGATGAACACGATGCACGGGGCATGCTTCTTGGCCTGATCGAACATGTCGCGCACGCGCGCGGCGCCGACGCCGACGAACATTTCCACGAAATCGGAACCGGAGATCGAGAAGAACGGTACCTTGGCCTCGCCCGCGATAGCGCGCGCGAGCAGCGTCTTCCCGGTGCCAGGGTTACCGACCATCAGCACGCCCTTGGGAATGCGGCCGCCGAGCTTCTGGAATTTTGAGGGGTCGCGCAGGAAATCGACCAGCTCGGAGACTTCCTCCTTGGCTTCTTCGCAGCCGGCGACGTCGGCGAAGGTGACGTTGTTGTTCGACTCGTCGATCATCCTCGCGCGGGATTTGCCGAAAGAGAACGCGCCGCCGCGCCCGCCGCCCTGCATCTGGCGCATGAAGAAGATCCATACGCCGATCAGGAGCAGCATCGGGAACCAGGAGACAAAGATGTTCATGAGGAGAGAAGGCTCGTCCTCCGGCTTCGCCTCGATCTTGACGCCGTATTTCAGCAGGTCGGAAACGAGCCAGATGTCGCCCGGCGAGTAGCTGGTGACCCGCTTGCCTTCGTTCGTGGTCGCCTTGAGCACGCGGCCTTCGATGAGCACCTTCGCGATGCGACCCGCCTTCACCTCTTCGATGAATTGCGAGTACTCCATGGGCGGCTGGGTCGACTGGCGCGTGCTGAACTGATTGAACACCGTCATCAGCACCAGGCCGATGACAAGCCAGATTACGAGGTTCTTGAAGAGATTGTTCAACGTGCTTCCTTTGCCCGAAACGTAGCGCTCATTCTATGCCTAAGTAAACAGCCAGGACTAGTGCTTCAGTCCCTTCCCCAACAAATACATCTCACTCGAGCCGCTCCGCGAAGCCCCCGGCTTTCGCGATGCGACTTCCTCGAAAGTCCCGCGCATCGCGCCGAGGAACTCCGGATAGCCGGCCCCCTGAAATACCTTGACCAGAAATGCGCCCTCGAGTTTCAAGTGAGCCCTGGCGAACTCGAGCGCGCCTTCGCACAGGGCGAGGCTGCGCGCCTGGTCGGTCGCGCGCACGCCGGATAGGTTGGGGGCGAGGTCGGAAACCACAAGGTCGGGCTTTCGGCCGCCCAGCGCCTCCCGAACCCGATCGCGCACCGTAACATCGCCGAAATCTCCGCGGATCACAGTGACGCCGGGAATCGGGGCGATCTCAAGGACGTCGACTGCGAAGACGCGGCCGGAGGATCCCACGCGCTCCGCGAGCGCCTGCGACCAGCCGCCAGGCGCCGCGCCAAGATCGACTACGACGTTCCCCGGGAGTGCGAGCCCGTCCCGCTTCACGATCTCGATCAGCTTAAAGGCCGAGCGCGAGCGGTAGCCGTGCGCCTTTGCGCGGTGGACATACGGGTCGTTGACGTGGCGTCTGAGCCAGGCGCTGCTGGATTTGCTGCGGGCCATTCTCTGAGCGTTTCCTCTATGCCGCGACTATCGCCTCTGAGAAGGACAGCCTGAGGTGAAGCCGCGCAAGCTCGATCCCATCGGCGCAATTTGAGGCATACTTTCGGGGGAAAGGCAGCAGCAGACCGCTCACTGCCCGCCTCTTCCGGACAGACCACAGGGGGTGTCATGACGGCGTTCAACGTAGTGCGATTCCGGGTGAGACCCGGCCAAGAGCAGCAGTTCATAGAAGCGCACCGCAAGGCGAGACCCGGTTTCAAGGGCTTCGCCGGCGGCTGGCTGGTCAAGACCGGCGATCAGACCTTCTGCCTCATCGGTCAGTGGAGGAATTTCCAGAGCATCGTCAACGCTCGCCCCGAGATGATCGGGATCCTTGATGAGATGCGCGGCATGCTCGAGGACCTCGGCGGCGGCCTCGGCGTCACCGATCCCGTGTCGGGCGATACGGTCGTGACGTTTGCTGCGAGCAAGCCTGCGAAGAAACGTACTTCTCGTCGCCGCCCCAAGCCCAAGCGGGCGACAAGGCGCAAGCTCTAGGTTGTGTGCGGCCAACGTGCCACGGTGATTGAGGGGTAATGAAGGTACCCTCTCGGCAAGGTTTCTGCTGTCGAGCGCACGGACCCTCGAGAAACTACTCGTATCGCACCTCTAGCACCTCGTACTTCCGCACGCCTCCGGGGGTCTGCACCTCGACCTCGTCCCCGGCGTACTTCCCGATCAGCGCCCGTGCGATCGGCGAGCTGATCGAGATCTTTCCTTTCTTGAGGTCGGCTTCGTCGTCGCCGACGATCTGGTAGGTGACCGATTCGCCGCCCTTCGATTCCTCGAGGTCGACGGTGGCGCCGAACACGCATCGCCCGTCTGCGTCGACCCCTTTCGGGTCGATCACCTGTGCGTTGGCGAGCTTCGCCTCGATTTCCTTGATCCTGCCCTCGATGAAGCTCTGGCGTTCCTTGGCGGCGTCGTACTCGGCGTTTTCCGAGAGGTCTCCGTGCGTGCGCGCCTCGGCGATCGCGGTGATCGCGTTCGGCCGCTCGACAGTCTTCAGGCGATGCAGCTCCTGCCGCAGCAGCTCGGCGCCGGTCGTCGTCAGCGGTATCGTGCCCATTCTTCTCGTGTCAAAAAGCCCTGCGCGGCGCACCGAGCGCCGGGCTGCGGCATGGGTTGTTCAAAACTGAAGAATTCCTGGAAGGCGATCTAATGTGACCACTTTTCCAGCCATTTTGCAATAGGCCCGCGCGAACGCAGACCGGCGTGCAGCTCCTGAAGAGAATACGGCACCAGGGCCTTGGTGTGCCGCATTCCCTCGCAGGCAGCGCGCGCGCCCGCCACCGTGGTGTAGTAGGTCACGCGCCGCTGGACCGCGCTGGTCCGGATCGAGCGCGAGTCCGAGACGGCGCTGCGCCTTTCCTCCACCGTGTTCACGATCAGACTCACCTCGCCGTTCTTGATCATGTCGACGATGTGCGGCCGCCCCTCGACGACTTTGTTCACTGCGTTCACAGCTATCCCGTGCGCGGCGAGCACCGCCGCCGTACCCCGCGTCGCAATGACTTTAAATCCCAGCTTGATCAGCTCGCGCGCGACCTGCACAGCGGCGAGCTTGTCGCCATCGCGCACGCTGATGAACGCTGTGCCGGCCTCCGGAAGTTTGGCGCTCGCAGCAAGCTGCGATTTGACGAAGGCCTCGCCGAAACTCCTTCCCACACCCATCACCTCCCCGGTCGATTTCATCTCGGGGCCGAGAATCGTATCGACGCCCGGAAACTTGACGAACGGGAACACCGCCTCCTTCACCGAGAAATACGACGGAACCACCTCGCCCAACGCGCCCTGCTGCACGAGCGTCTTTCCGACCATGCAGCGCGCCGCGATCTTGGCAAGCGGCACGCCGGTCGCCTTACCGACGAAGGGCACGGTGCGCGATGCGCGGGGATTCACTTCGAGCACGTAGACGACTTCGTGCTGTTCGTTTTTCTGGATCGCGAACTGTACGTTCATCAGGCCGACGACGTTCAAGGCGCGGGCGAGCTCGACCGTCTGACGGCGCAACTCCTTCTCCACGGACGACGATAGGGAGTGCGGTGGCAGGGAGCAGGCCGAGTCGCCGGAATGAACCCCGGCCTGCTCGATGTGCTCCATGACTCCGCCGATCATCACCCGCTCTCCGTCGCTGACCGCATCCACGTCCACTTCCGTCGCGTCACTCAGAAACCGGTCGAGCAATACCGGCGAGTCGTTCGAGACCTTCACTGCCTCGCGCATGTAACGCTCGAGATCCTTCTGTTCGTGCACGATTTCCATCGCGCGCCCGCCGAGAACATAGCTCGGCCGCACCACCAGCGGATAGCCGATTTCTCCGGCTAGGCGCAAGGCATCCGACTCCGTGCGCGCCGTGCGGTTCGGCGCCTGCCTGAGCCCGAGGCGATCGAGGAGCTGCTGAAAACGCTCACGATCCTCCGCCATGTCGATCATGTCGGGCGTGGTGCCGATGATCGGCACCCCGTTTGCCTCCAAGTCCCGGGCCAGCTTCAGCGGCGTCTGTCCGCCGAACTGGACGATCACCCCGTAAGGCTTTTCCTTGTCGACAATTTCCAGGACGTCTTCGAGCGTGAGCGGCTCGAAATAGAGGCGGTCGGAAGTGTCGTAGTCCGTCGAGACGGTTTCGGGATTGCAGTTGACCATGATGGTCTCGAAGCCGTCCTCGCGCAGCGCCAGCGCCGCGTGCACGCAGCAGTAGTCGAACTCGATGCCCTGCCCGATGCGGTTCGGCCCGCCGCCCAGCACGATCACCTTCTTCCGGTCGGTCGGGAGCGCTTCGCACTCCTCCTCGTACGTGGAGTACAGGTATGCGGTTCGCGTCGCGAACTCCGCCGCGCAGGTATCGACCCGTTTGTAGACCGGGCGGATGCCGAAGCGATGGCGCGCGGCCCGCACCTCGGCTTCCTTGGTGTTGAAGAGATACGCGAGCCTCCTGTCGGAGAAACCTTTGCGCTTGAGGGCGCGCAGCGTGCCGGCATCGATCTCCGCAAGCCGCTTATCGTCGAGTTCCATCTCCAGATCGACGATCTCCTTGATCTGCGCCAGAAACCACGGATCGATGTGCGTGAGCTCGTGCACCTCTTCCAGCGTAAGCCCGTTCTCGAAGGCATCGCCCACGTACCAGATGCGCTCGGGCCCGGGCTCCCCGAGCTCCTTCTCAAGCGTCTCGCGGTCGGTCGTCTTCTGATTGAGACCGTCGACGCCGACTTCGAGCCCCCTCAGCGCCTTCTGGAACGATTCCTGGAAGGTCCGGCCGATCGCCATCACTTCGCCCACCGACTTCATCTGCGTCGTCAGCCGGTCGTTCGCCTGGGGAAACTTTTCGAACGCGAAGCGCGGCACCTTGGTGACGATGTAGTCGATGGTAGGCTCGAACGAGGCTGGCGTCGCGCCGCCCGTGATCTCGTTCCTGAGCTCGTCGAGCGTGTAACCCACCGCGAGCTTCGCAGCCACTTTCGCGATCGGGAAGCCGGTCGCCTTGGAAGCGAGCGCGGAGGATCGCGACACGCGCGGGTTCATCTCGATTACGAGCATGCGCCCATCCTTCGGGTTGACGGCGAATTGCACGTTCGAGCCGCCGGTGTCGACGCCGATCTCGCGCAGCACGGCGATCGACGCATCGCGCATGATCTGGTATTCCTTGTCCGTCAGGGTCTGCGCGGGCGCGACCGTGATCGAATCGCCGGTGTGCACTCCCATCGGGTCGAGGTTCTCGATCGAGCACACGATGATGCAATTGTCGTTGCGGTCGCGCACCACCTCCATCTCGAACTCTTTCCAGCCGAGCACTGATTCCTCGATGAGGAGCTCCTTGGTCGGCGAAGCGTCCAAGCCTCTTTCGCAGATCGCGAGGAACTCCTCGCGGTTGTAGGCGATACCACCGCCCGAACCGCCGAGCGTGAAAGAGGGCCTGATCACCGCGGGAAAGCCGATCGCGGCCTGGATCTGAAGCGCCTCCTCCATCGAATGGGCGAGCGCCGAGCGCGGACAGGCGAGGCCGATCCGCGCCATCGCCTGCTTGAATTTTTCCCGGTCTTCGGCCTTGTCTATGGCTTCGCGGCTGGCGCCTATCATCTCGACCCGGTATTTCTCCAGCACGCCGTGCTGCGCCAGATCGAGCGCGCAGTTCAAGCCCGTCTGGCCGCCCATGGTGGGCAGCAGCGCGTCAGGCCGCTCGCGCGCGATGATCGCCTCGAGCATCTGCCAGTTCACCGGCTCGATGTACGTGACGTCGGCCATCTCCGGGTCGGTCATGATGGTCGCCGGGTTCGAGTTCACCAGGATCACCTTGTAGCCCTCGGCACGCAGCGCCTTGCAGGCCTGGGCCCCGGAATAGTCGAACTCACAGGCCTGGCCGATCACGATCGGCCCGGCGCCGATGATGAGCACGCTCTTGATGTCGGTGCGCTTAGGCACGCGCTCGCTCCTCCATCAGCTTGATGAAGCGGTCGAACAGATAGCCGACGTCGTGCGGTCCGGGACTCGCCTCCGGGTGCCCCTGAAAACAGAACGCAGGCCGGTCGGTGCGCACCAGGCCCTGCAGGCTACCGTCGAAGAGCGACACGTGCGTTGCCTTCAGGTTCGCGGGGAGCGAGTCCGGGTCGACCACGAAGCCGTGGTTCTGGCTGCTGATGACCACCTTTCCGCTGTCCAGGTCCTTCACCGGGTGGTTCGCGCCGTGATGGCCGAACTTCATTTTCACGGTCCTCGCTCCGGACGCGAGCCCCAGCAACTGATGGCCGAGGCAGATTCCGAAAGTCGGAGTTCCCGTGTCAACGATTTCGCGGATCGCGCGGATGGCGTAGTCGCAGGGCTCGGGATCGCCCGGCCCGTTCGAGAGGAACACGCCGTCGGGCTTGAGCGCGAGCACCTCGCGTGCGCCGGTCTGCGCCGGAAGAACGGTCACGCGGCAACCGCGATCGGCGAGCATGCGCAGGATGTTGCGTTTCACGCCGTAGTCGTATGCCGCGACGTGAAAGCGCACGGCTGCACCCTTGCCGAATCCCTGGCCGAGGCGCCAGCTTCCCTCGGACCATTCATAGGGCTTGGCCGCGGTGACGACTTTCGCCAAGTCCATCCCCGCAAGCCCCGGAAAGGCCCGGGCTGCGGCGAGGGCCTGCCCGGGGTCGTCGGAACCGGCGAGCAGCGCGCCATTCTGGGCGCCCTTCTCCCGCAGGACGCGGGTCAGCTGCCGCGTATCGATCCCCGCGATCGCGACCACCTTGTTATCCGCGAGGAACTCCGCGAGCGACTGCTTCGCCCGCCAGTTCGAGGCCGCGGGAGGAAGATCGCGGATTACCAAGCCTGCCGCAAACACCCTGGCCGACTCCATGTCTTCCGCGTTGGCGCCGGTATTGCCGACGTGCGGGTGAGTCAGGGTGACGATCTGGCTGCAGTAGGACGGATCGGTGAGGATCTCCTGATAGCCGGTGATTGCCGTATTGAAGACGACTTCACCCGCGGCAAGGCCGGTCGCGCCCACCGAGATGCCCCGAAAAATCGACCCGTCGGCTAAGGCAAGGAGGGCTGGCGTGGCGACGGGCACGGCGAGAGGCTCATGTGAGGTGGGGCCAGATGTGCAGAGCGGGACCGGCTTTCACCGGTCCCGCTCTGCACTTCGGGCAAAAGTATACCGTGATTCGCCCACCCCGACAAACATTCGGCACTTGCGACCCGATCGTCACCGCGGACAGGCGCCGCGCTGCCAACCGTGCCAGAATTACGCCGCTGCGGCGACTCGCCGGAGCTCACAAAAGGGAACGCGTGGCCACCAGGATCACAGACATCACCTCCGGCGAATTTCTGCCGCAAAGAGTCTCACTGCTCTACCGCCTGTCGGGAAACGACGTTCCCGCGATTCTCCTCGCCTCGGGCATCGCCGCATTCGCCCTGTGGGGCTACATCAGCGACCAGTTGATCGTCGCGTGGCTGATCTGGCTGGTGCTCGCGAGCCTCGTTCGCGTCGGCCTCAATCGCCTCTACCGCCTGCGCCAGCCCGCCGCGGAGGCCGCAGCGAGCTGGGAGGGCTACTTCTGTCTCACGAGCACGCTCGTGGGCGCCGCGTGGGGGCTGACGGTCACGCTGCTTTATCCGGAACGCGGCCAGCTCCACGAGATTCTCGTTCCCTTCCTCATCGGCAGCGTCGCGATGGGCCTGCCCCCGGCCCTCGCCCCCAGCCCCAAGTCCTTCGCTTGCCTGATCGTGCCGATTTTCGCGCCGCTGATCGGCGTGCTTTTTTCTCAAGGGGGGGCATTCAACGCCTCCGCCGGAATCCTGATCCTGGTGTTCTCCGCCGTGCTTCTGGCGCTGTACCTGGCGTCCAACCGCGCATTGATCGAAACGCTCCGCTTTGGAAGGGAAAACGAGCGCCTGCTCGAGCAGGTCAAGGAGGCAAAGGAGCGCCTGGACCTTGCCCTGGAAGCCGCCAATATTCTCATTTGGGACTGGGACATGCGCAGGACCGACGTCTTCCTGGGAGGCAACTGGGCGATCATTCTCAAGGTGGGCAAGGACTCCAGCACGCGAACGGTGAGCGAGCTTGCGGAAATGGTGCATCCCGACGATCTGCCCAGGGTCAAGGAGGCTCTGCAAAAATGCGTGACGCGCGGCGAGTCCGAGTATCTCGCCGAGCACCGCGTCAAGACTCTCGCGGGAGGCTGGGTCTGGAGCCTCTCCCGCGGACGGGTCGTCGAGCGCGACGCGCACGGACGGGCATTGCGCATCACTGGCGTCAACGTCGACATCGACGATCGCAAGCGCGCCGAAGCCGAACTACTGGCCGCGGTGCAGCGCGCGAAGGAACTCTCCGAGATGAAGTCGAAGTTCGTCTCGACCGCCTCGCACGAGTTCCGCACGCCCCTCGCGACCATGCTGTCGTCCGCCGAACTGCTCGAGCACTACTCCGACAACCTCGACGCCGCAGAAAAGCGCAACCTCCTGCAGACGATCCAGAGCGGCGCCAAGCGGATGAGCGAAATGATCGACGGCGTTCTTGCGCTCGGCCGCGCGGAGTCCGGGGTGCTCAAGCTCAACCCGGCCCGAATGAACCTGCCCGAACTCTGTAACAAGGTCGTGTCGGAGTTTCGCATCGCCCAAGGCAAGCAGCACGTCATCAATCTCGTCGACCGCTTCGACCGGACCGACGTGGACATGGACGAGCAGCTGCTGCGCCATATCCTGAACAATTTGCTCTCGAACGCCGTGAAATACTCCCCGCCCGGGAGCGAAGTGACCTTTTCGCTCGCCCGGCGCGACGAACATGCGGTGATCGAAATTCAGGATCGGGGAATCGGCATTCCCGCGCCGGATCAGCCGCGGCTCTTCGAGAGCTTTCACCGCGCCTCGAACGTCGAGAATCGCCCGGGCACGGGCTTGGGCCTTGCCATAGTGAAGAAATCAGTGGAACTGCACGGCGGCGAAATCAGCGTTGACAGCACCGTCGGAAGCGGGACGCGGTTCACCGTCGTGCTGCCGCTGCACGCGAGCCCGCAGGCAGTCGGGGTCAGTTGATGTCCGCCGAGGCCCCGAAAAAGATCCTCGTCATCGAGGATGAGCCGAGCATACGCAACAACATCATGCTGATGTTGAAGGTGGAACGCTACGGTGTTTCCGGGGCGGAAAACGGCCGAGTCGGCCTCGAAATGGCGCGCAAGGATCCACCGGACCTCATCCTGTGCGACGTAATGATGCCGGAGATGGATGGATTCGCCGTACTCGAGGCGCTGCGCGCAGAAAAACGCCTCGCCGACGTCCCCTTCATATTCCTGACCGCGCTCGACGATCGCTCCAATACGCGTCGCGGCATGAATCTCGGCGCCGACGACTATCTCCCGAAACCCTTCACCCGCAGCGAACTGCTGGAAGCGGTCAACAGCCGCCTGAAAAAGTATAAGGACCTCACCGAGGCCCTCGCCGCCCGCTTGGTCCCCCAGCAGGACAGCCTGACAAGGAGGTTCCGCGAGGAGATTTCGGGAGGCGACGGGGCCGCGGCCATCGAGGAGTCCGATACCGGCGAGATCGAGCGCAGGATCGACCAGGCGACGGTGCTCTTCTCGGACATCCGCAATTTCACCACCTATTCGGAAAGGCTGACCAGCGACGAGATCGCGAAACTGCTAAACGCCTACCTCGCGGCCGCCTGCGCGCCCGTCATCCGCTCGGGCGGCATGGTCATGAAGTTCATCGGCGACGGGATGATGGCGTTGTTTCAGCCGCGCGAGGGAGAAAAGAGCGAATCGCATGCGCACCGGGCGGTACGCGCCGGATTGGCAATGCAGATTGCCGCTTTCGAATTCCGCGACTGGATCAAGCAGCATCACCCCGCCCGCAGCCTGCCCGGCTTTTCCATAGGCGTGGGAATACACAGCGGCGAAGTGCTGCTGTGTCAGGTCGGTGCCCCGGGGCGAGGCGAGCTGACGGCGGTCGGAGACAGCGTCAATATCGCCTCCCGCCTCGAGGGCCAGACGAAGGAGCTCGGCTGGGCGGTCGTTGCCAGCGAAGCGACTGTCCGCGCTGCCGGCCCCTCCATCGTCGTCGGCTCGCACCGGGAGATCCAGCTGCGCGGGCGCAGCACGCCCACCGAGGCCTTCGAGGTCATCGGCGTCTCGGGCGGCGGCGAAGACGACGCTCCCGTGCAGATCCCCGAGGAAATGCGAGAAGCGCTCGCCGCCAACGCCCGGATCGCCGCCCATGCGGCGAAGGATGCGCTGGGCATCACCCTGCGCATGATCACGGCCCAGCTTGGCGACGCTCTCGCCGACAAGGGCCTGAGCGTTCAGGGCTACCGCGTGGTTTCGAAGATCGGCTTCGGCGGCTCCTCGGTCGTCTATCTCGCCGAGCGCGAGAGCGACAAGCACCAGGTCGTGCTCAAGATTCTCAACGCGAGCGCCGACGTGGACGAACCCCTGAATCAGCGCTTCGTGCAGGAATTCGACATCATCTCGTCGATCAATCACCCGAACGTCGTCAAGATCTATGACCGCGGCTTCAGCGGCCGTCACGCCTACATCGCAATGGAGTATTTTCCGGGCGGAAGTCTCATCGACGTCATCGCACGCGGCTTGACCGGCAGACAGGCCGTTTCGCTGCTCGCGCAGGCGGCAAACGCCTTGCGCGAGATTCACAGCCGCGGAATCATCCATCGCGACATCAAGCCCGGCAATCTCATGGCGCGCGCCGACGGCAGCATTGCGCTTGCCGACTTCGGGATAGCGAAGCGGCTCGGCGACGACTTCGGCCGCACGCGCCAAGGCGAACTGTACGGGACTCCCTATTACATTTCACCCGAGCAGATCGAAGGAAACCCCGCCACCGTGCAGTCGGACATCTACGCGCTGGGAGTTATTTTCTACGAGATGCTGACATCGAAGCGGCCGTTCGAGGCGGAGTCGGTGTCGGAGTTGATTGCATTGCATGTAAGCGCGGCGCGGCCGAAACTGCCCGAGCAGTTCGCCGATTACCAGGGCCTGCTCGACCGGATGCTCGCCGTCGCCCCGCGCAACCGATTCAAGAGCGCCGACGAACTGCTCGAGGCCATCGACGAGGTCTGGACCCGGCAGGCCATGCGTACGCTGAAGGGCAGTTGAGAGTCAAGAGAGCAAGCGGGTTGCTGGGCCTCTTCGCCCTCGCTCCTGGTGCGGCAGACAACACGCTACAGGTGCCCGGCCGCTTGCGCCTCCATCGAAGCGGTCGGCGCGCGGCCACCCGTCACGCGTGTCGCCGCACCAGTCGTTCGAGCGAAGTGGCCCAGCACCCTTTCACCCGCCCTGCTTCAGCCCGAGCACGTCCTGCATGTCGTACAGACCGCGCGCCTTGTCCTTCAGAAAACGCGCAGCGCGCAAAGCGCCTAGCGCGTAGGTAACGCGGCTGCCCGAGCGAACGGTGATCTCTACGCGCTCGCCCTCGCCAGCGAACATCACGGTGTGCTCGCCGACGATGTCGCCGCCGCGAATGGCGTGAAATCCGATCGCCTCGGGATTGCGCTCGCCGACCTCCCCCTTGCGGCCGTGTACCGCGGTGCGCGCGAGGTCCCGGCCGAGGGCGCGCGCCACAACCTCGCCAAACCTGAGCGCTGTCCCCGAGGGCGCATCGACCTTGTGCCGGTGGTGCGCCTCGATGATCTCGATGTCGTAGCCGCCCCCGAGAGCGCGCGCCGCGGTCTCCGCCAGCTTGAACGCGACGTTCACCCCGACCGACATGTTCGGCGCGAACACGATCGGCAACTTTTCCGCCGCCACCCGGACGCGCGCGAGTTCGCTCGCCGACAGGCCCGTCGTCCCGATCACCATGCGCACGCCCTTCGCGAGGCACTGCTCGAGATGCGCGAGCGTTCCGCCCGGGCGCGTGAAATCGATCAGGCAATCGGCTCCCGCAATTCCCTCGGCCAAGTCCGGGACGATTTTCACCCCGCAGGCTTGCCCGACCAGCTCCCCTGCGTCCTTGCCGATCAAGGGGCTGCCGGAAACCTCCAGGGCGGCCGCAAGCTCGAGATCCCGCGACCGGAGCACCATCTCGATCAAAGTCCGGCCCATCCGGCCCCCGGCGCCGGCGACGGCGAGCTTCATTGCTTGTCCTTTGCCGGAGCGGCGGCGACATCGCCCTCGACGCGCTTCAGTCTGCCTTCCTGGAAGAAAACGGCAATGCGGCGATACTCGACTTCCTGCTTGCTGGCGCGCTGGCGCACGAACACATAGTCCCAGCGATCCTCGTGAAAGATGTCGCTCACCAGGGGTGTGCCCAGCACGAACCTCACCTGATCGCGCGTAAGGCCCGGGCTCAACTGAGCGACCATCTCCGGGGTTACGAAGTTTCCCTGCTGGATCTCCATCCGGTAGGGCGTGAGCTTCGCGCAGGCGGCGACAAGGAACGGCAAGCCCAAGATCAAGATCAGGATTCGTGGCACGATTCGGTCTTCTTGCGCGGCGACAAGAACGCTATCATAGCGGAAAGGCTCATCCTCTCTTAAGCGTGACTCCGTGACAAACGTCCACGACCTGAAGACCATCGGCCTCAAGGCGACGGGGCCTAGGCTGCGCATTCTCAAGCTCTTCGAGAGCAGCAAGGTGCGACACCTTTCGGCGGAGGACGTCTATCGGGTCCTCATGAACGAGGAACCAGACGTGGGACTGGCAACGGTGTACCGGGTCCTCACGCAGTTCGAGCAGGCCGGCATCCTGAAACGCCATCACTTCGAGTCCGGCAAGGCGGTGTTCGAACTCAACGAAGGCAGCCATCACGATCACCTCGTCTGCATGCAGTGCGGCCGCGTCGAGGAGTTCTACGACGCCGAGATCGAAAAACGCCAGGTCCGGGTGGCCAAGGAGCGTGGCTTTGCCATCCGCGAGCACTCGCTCTACCTCTATGCAGACTGCACCAAGCCCAACTGCCCCCACAAGACCGGCACCAAGGGCTAGCGGCTTGCCGTCTCCGTGGTTTTGCCGCCTGCCGGTGTAATTTGCCGCATCACCCGCGCGGGCGGGTCCATCCGAGAGTCCGAATCGGCCGTACAAGCCTTGGTAAGGCTTGAGCGCGGAATCACCGGTCCGTATGTCTATAATGGAGCGAGCGGCTCTATCGTTAGGGAGGCGTCATGGGTCTGAGACTGAAATTCAACCTGGTGCTCCTGTTCGTGTTTGCCCTGGGACTCGCGGTTTCCGGATACATTTCCTACGATCTTCTGCACCGGAATGCGCGCGACGAGGTGCTGCGCAATGCGGGCGTGATGATGGAGGCCGCTTTGTCGATGCGACAGTACACGGTCAGCCAGGTACGCGACAAGCTGGTGCAGAAGGAAGAGGAATTCCTGCCGCAGAGCGTGCCCGCCTTTGCCGCGACCGAAATCATGAGTCAACTGCGAAAGAAGTATCCCGACTACGCTTACAAGGAAGCGGCGCTGAATCCGACCAACCCCCGCGACCGCGCCGTAGACTGGGAGGCGGACATCGTGAACGAGTTCCGCAACCACACTGGACGAACGGAAATCTCCGGGATGCGAAACACGCCTACCGGCATGTCGCTGTTTCTCGCACGACCGTTTCAGATCAAGGATCCAGCCTGTCTTTCCTGCCACACCACACCGGAGATGGCACCGGCGTCCATGATCAAGCTCTATGGGCCGAACAACGGATTCGGCTGGAAGCTGAACGAGGTGATCGGGGCGCAGGTGGTATCCGTCCCGATGTCCCTGCCTATCCAGAACGCGAACCGGGCCTTCTACACATTCATCGCTTCGCTCGCCGGGGTATTCGCAGTGCTGTTCGTGATACTGAACCTGATGCTCTCGGCTCTGATCGTGCGCCCGATTACGCGGATGTCGGACGCGGCTGAGCGCATCAGCACCGGCGACACGGACATCCCGGAACTGGAGGAGTCAGGCCGGGACGAAGTGGCGGACCTGGCGAGATCCTTCAACCGCATGCGCCGCAGCCTGGAAAAAGCGATCAGCCTGATCGACCAGAGGTAGCCGGGATTCGATGGCCGCCGAGATCGCACTGCCGCGGAACTACGCGCTTCATGAGTACCGTATCGAGCAAACGCTCGGTATCGGCGGTTTCGGTCTGACCTATCTCGCCACCGATTCCAACCTCAACCTCAAGGTCGCGATCAAGGAGTACCTCCCCGGCGACCTCGCCCTGCGCCGAGAGGACCAGTCGGTCGAGCCGAAGTCCGACGAAAACCGCGATTCATTCAAGTGGGGCCTCTCCCGTTTTCTCGACGAGTCGCGCACCCTCGCTTCTTTTCGCCATCCGAACATCGTCCGCGTGATGCGGTTTTTCGAAGCCAACCACACGGCGTACATGGTGATGGAATTTGTCGCCGGCCAGCCGCTCGGCGAGTGGATACGCCCCCGCAGGCCGCTCGAACAGAAGACCGTGCTCGCAATCGCAAGTTCGCTGCTCGACGGACTCGAAGTCGTCCACCGGGGCGGGTTCCTTCACAGGGACATCAAGCCAGGCAACATCTTCATGCGCGAGGATGGATCGCCGGTCCTGCTCGACTTCGGTTCGGCGCGTACGTCCACCCCGGGAAGCGAGCGCACCACGATCGTGACGCCGGGCTACGCCCCGATCGAGCAATACCATTCACTAGGCAAGCAGGGCCCCTGGACGGACCTATACGCCCTTGGCGGCGTCATGTACTGGATGCTGACCGGCACACGGGCCGTCGAAGCGGTGGCGCGCGTCCGCCAGGACGTGCTGCCGCCCGCGGTGCAGACGGCCGACCGCGGCCGCTACACCATGGAGCTTCTCACCGCAGTCGACTGGGCCCTCGCGCCGCACGAAGACCAGCGCCCGCAATCCGTTGCGGATCTCAGAGCGGTGCTATCTGGACTCGCTACGCCGGAAGAAAAGACTCAGGCTCGATCGCAGCCCAGCGCTCTCACCAGCGTGCCCACGGGCGTCATGTTCGATCTCGAGACGCTCAAGAAGATCGAAGCGGAGCTGGCAAAGTTCATTGGCCCGATAGCCCACGTCGTCGTCAAGAGTGCCGCGAAGAAATGCTACACGATCGCGAGCCTCGCCGAGGCCGTTGCCGTGGACATCCCGAACGACAAGGACCGCGCCGCGTTCGTGAAGAGGTTCGCGGCCGACAAGTCGGTCCCAACCGGGGACCCGACCCGAGCGACGGCGGTGCGGCAGCAATCCGGACCGACGGGACCCTCGAAGATCGATCCGAAGACGCTTTCCCAGGCTGAAACGGCTCTCGCCCGGCATATCGGTGCCGTCGCCAAGGTGGTCGTGCGCCGCGCCGCGGCAAAGGCCCGCGATGCAGGCGAGCTCTACCTTCTCATCGCCGAGGAGATCGAGGACCCAGCCGAAAGGAAGTCGTTCATGCGCAAGGCCATTTCGGCTTCAGACAAGGACTGAGGGCGTTTGCGCGCAGCGCGGAAGCTCAACCCTCGTACTTGAACGACACGAGCACCCGCGTACGGTAGGCTGCGACCTTGCCGTTCTCGATCTTCAAGTCCTGCTTCACGACTTCGGCGACGCGAAGATCACGCAAAGTCTTCGACGCGATCTCCACGGCCTTCTTGGCCGCGTCCTCCCACGAACTCGTGCTTGTTCCAATCACCTCGGTGATTCTGTAAACTCCGTCAGCCTTGGCCATGGCTTGTCTCCTCTGAGTACACCGCCGTAGCGCTTCTCGAAACGAGCGCGCTCCGGGATGATACTCCTCGGGACACGTGACCCCCCCACACACCACGACAGCAGCCCAGTGACTATGGAGTTAATCCTCTGGCGACACGCCGATGCCGAAGGCGGCAGCCCCGACTCGGCGAGGAGACTGACCGAGCACGGACGCGTACAGGCGGACCGCGTATCCGCTTGGCTCAAGCCTCGTCTTCCCGTGGACTGCGCAGTGCTGGTCAGTCCCGCGGTCCGGGCACAGCAGACCGCCTCCGCTCTCGGCAGGCATTTTATGACCTCGCCCGCGTTAGGCGTAGACGCGAGCGCCACCGATGTCGTCAACGCTGCGGGATGGCCGTCACGACCAGGGGCGGTAGTGATCGTCGGACATCAGCCGACCTTGGGCCGGGTCGCGGCCATGCTCCTTTCCGGGATCGAGGCCGACTGGGAGTTCGCCAAGGGCGCATTGTGGTGGCTCGTTCACGCGAACGGAAAGATCGCCCTACGCGCTGCCGTAGACCCCGAGCTGGTCTAGCGGAGAGACGTTCCCGAACAATTCGGAACACGCAATGAAGCTCACAGACAGGTGCGCAATCGTGACCGGCGCGGGAC
Organism: uncultured beta proteobacterium; assembly: GCA_963699535.1. Taxonomy (GTDB): domain Bacteria; phylum Pseudomonadota; class Gammaproteobacteria; order Burkholderiales; family SG8-39; genus VBDM01. Next base: position 28,258 of record CAVOUJ010000001.1, read on the forward strand.
AAGGAATCGGCTTTGCGATCGCCGCGCGCCTCGCCGCGGACGGAGCCAGCGTAGTCGTCGCCGATATCGCGCGCTACGATGTCGCGGCCGCGCAGCTCGCAAAGTCGGGAGCGCGTGCCCTCGGGCTCAGAGTCGACGTATCCTCGGAAACGGACACCGCCTCCATGGCCGAGGAAACCATCAAGGCTTTCGGGCGTATCGACATCCTCGTTAACTGCGCCGCGATGTTCGCGACCGTCAAGCTCGGTCCTTTCGAGGCCATTCCAGTGGACGAATGGAAGCGCCTTCTCGAGGTCAACGTGCTGGGAGTCGCGCTGTGCTGCAAGGCGGTCACCCCGCAGATGCGCAGGCAAAAGAGCGGCCGCATCGTCAATCTTGCCTCGGGCGCGCCCCTCAAGGGCGTGCCCTACTTTCTTCACTACATCGCGAGCAAGGGCGCGGTGATCGCGATGACGCGCGGTCTGGCGCGCGAGCTGGGCAGGGACGGCATCACCGTGAACGCGATCGCACCGGGATTGACCGTATCGGACGGAACCGCCGGCAGGCCGGACCATCTGCGCAATCACGCCGAAAGCATCCGCAGCCGGGCGATCCAGCGGGAAGAACGGCCCGAGGATCTTGTGGGCACCGCGAGCTTTCTTGCGAGCGACGATTCGGCGTTCGTGACCGGGCAGACGCTAGCGGTGGACGGCGGTTCGGTAATGCTCTGAAGTCCGCAGGGCTCTACCTCGCCCCCACCAGATTCCCCACCAGCCAGATCAGAGCAACACCGACCGCAATCAGCGCGACCTGCTGGGCCGTGGCATGCAGCTCCGGGCGCCGGTGCAAGCCCGGGATGAGATCGGCAACTGCAACGTAGATCATGCTCGCGGCGGCAAGCGCGAGCACGGTACTGATCCATTCTTCTGCGGCACGCAGCGCGAAGTACGCGAGCAGCGCCCCGACGAGCATCGCAAGACTGGACAGCAGGTTTAGCGCCAAGGCTGCCATTCTGCTGTAGCCCGAATTCAGGAGAACAAGGAAGTCTCCGATCTCCTGCGGAATCTCGTGGGCAATGATGGCTATCGCCGTGACCACCCCCAACTCGGTGCTCTGCAGAAATGCCGCGGTGATGAGGATACCGTCCACGAAGTTGTGAAAGCTGTCACCGACGGTGATCATCAGGCCGCTTCGGCCATGGTCCATGACCGAAGAGTGGTCGTGGGCTTCGTAGTCATCGATATGAAAGTGGCGCCAGAGTACGAGCTTTTCGAGGACGAAGAATCCGAGAATCCCGGCGAGCACCGTCCCGAACAGCAGCCGAAAATTGTCGGTATTCTCGATCGCGTGCGGAAGTATTTCCAGAAACGCCGCCCCCAGCAGAGTCCCGATAGCGAGGCTCACCAGCGCCGGCACCCAGCTCGCGGGGGCCGAGAGGGCGAACAGTGCCGCAATCGCGAGACTGATCGCGCCGCCTGCGACCGTCGCCGCAGAAATCCAGGCAATCGTCCCCAAGCTAGTCACCCTCCAGCCAGATAAGACTCGCCATTCTGCCGGTAACCCGATCGCGGCGGAAGGAGAAGAACCGGTCGTCGCTCGCGGTGCAAAGGTTCGCACCATGCACTTCGCCCACACCGGCGGCCGAAAGCCGTTGCCGCGCGAGCTTCGCGAGATCGGCGAGGTACTTTCCGCCCTGCCCGGACACGAAGGCCGCCTCCGCCTCAGGCGAATTCCGGACAAAGGCCTGTCGCACGTCCTCGCCCACTTCGTAGCGGCGCGGCCCGATACCCGGACCCATGTACGCTATGAGATCCGACGCGGGCACATCCATCGCCCGCACGACGTTCTCGATAATCCCTGCCGCGAGCCCGCGCCAACCTGCGTGGGCAATCCCCGCGGTCTTGCCGGCGCGATCGGCGAGAAGAACCGGCAGGCAATCGGCGGTCAACACCGCGCATACGATCCCCGCCGCACGCGTGACCATGCCGTCGGCTTCGCTTTCCGGCGTCGCTGCCGCGGCGTCGATCACGACCGTGCCGTGCACCTGCTTTACCCATGCGGGCTGGGCAGGAAGGCACTCTCGCAGTATGGCGCGGTTGCGCGCGACCCGCCGCGGATCATCGCCGACGCGCGCGCTGAGATTGAGGCTCTCGAATTCTCCGGAGCTTACCCCGCCGGCGCGCGTGGTAATCAGCGCGCGCACGCGCCTCGCAGCGGGCCACGCCGGGGCGATCCAATCGGGGTGGCGCGAAATCATTTCAGCGATTCCAGAAGTGCCCGGAAGTCTTCCGGAGGGGGCGCTGTGAAGCTCCTGCGCACACCGGAGACCGGGTGGGAGAATTCGAGGCGGACCGCGTGCAGCGCCTGACGCCGAAGCCCCGCAGCCATCGACCCGCTCCGGCGCCTGCCGCCATAAACCGGATCGCCGACGAGGGGATGACCCAGCGACTGCATGTGGACGCGAATTTGATGCGTTCTGCCGGTGGCGAGGCTGCATTCCAGCAAGGTCGCGTCGGTGAAGCGCTTCGCCACCTTGTACCGGGTCAGCGCCGCCCTGCCCTTTCCGACGACAGCCATGCGAGTGCGCCTGCGCGGATCGCGTCCAACGGGCGCGTCGACTTCTCCGCTGGTCCTCACCACCCCATGCACCACGGCCAGGTAGTCGCGCCTGACCGTTCGCGCCTGGATCTGCCGAACCAGTTCCGTCTGCGCGCGCAGACTCTTCGCCACGACGAGCAGGCCGCTCGTATCCTTGTCGAGCCGGTGCACGATGCCCGCCCGCGGAATCGCGGCAAGTTGCGGCGAATGGTGCAGGAGCGCGTTCAGCATCGTTCCCTTCCAGTTGCCGCTTCCGGGATGAACCACCAGTCCCGCCGGCTTGTTGACCACGAGGACCTCGTCATCCTCGAACACGATATCGAGCGCGATCGGTTCGCCTCGAAGCGCCGTCTCCGACGGACCCGCCTGCGGACTGATGTCGATGCGCTCGCCACCCCAGATCTTTTCCTTGGGCCTGGCCGCGCGCGAATCGAGGCGCACATGCCCTTCGCGCAGCCATTTCTGCAGCCGGCTGCGCGAGTGCTCGGGAAACATCTGCGCGAGCGCCTTGTCCAGACGCAGTCCCGCAAGGGACTCTGGAACGCGTCGGGTCACACTGGCCAATGTATAATTCTCAGCCCGACCAGCCGGATCCGTCATGAAACGTAGTGTAGCTTTATTCGTTTTGTTGCTGGCGGCGTGTTCTTTCACCGAAAAGAACGATCCTTCCACCTGGTCCGCCGCGAAGCTCTACCGCGATGCGAAGGAAGCACTGGACTCCGGGGCATACGATCAGGCGATCAAGCTCTACGAAACGCTCGAGGCGCGTTTTCCTTACGGCCGCTACTCGCAGCAGGCGCAGCTCGAGACCGCCTACGCCTACTACAAGCAGAACGAGACGGCACCGGCCGTCGCGGCTGTGGATCGGTTCATCAAGCTGCATCCCAACGATCCCAACGTCGACTATGCCTACTACCTGAAGGGCCTTGTCTACTACAACGATGACATGGGCCTCATGGGCAGACTTTCACGCCAGGACCGGACGGAGCGCGACCCCAAAACCTTGCGGGAAGCATTCGACGCATTCAAGGATCTCGTTCAGCGCTTTCCTGAAAGCAAGTACGCCCCCGATGCGCGCGCGCGCATGAGATATCTCGTCAATGCGCTTGCCTTCCACGAAGTGCACGTGGCTCGGTACTACATGAAGCGCGGAGCCTACGTCGCAGCCGCAAACCGCGCGCAGTACGCACTGAAGAACTACCCGGAGGCCCCGGCCCAGGAGGAGGCGCTGCGCATCATGGTTCAGGCCTACGACGCTCTCCGCATGACCGAGCTGCGCGACGACGCCGAGCGCATCCTGCGGAGAAACTTTCCCGATCGCACGCCGCTGAAAAGCACCGTCAGCGAGCTTCGCCGCTGAGCGGCGACAGCCTCTCGTCTTTCCCGTCTGGGCCGCTTTCGCGGGATGGAATGAAGCGCAGAACCTCGTCGAGTTCGCGCACGAGTTTCATCGGCGGCAGGCTCTGGAGAACGCGCCTTCCGTAGGGTTTCGAGAAGAGTCTCGGATCGCAGATCACGAGAACGCCGCGGTCGGCTTCGTCCCGTATCAGCCTGCCGGCGCCCTGCTTGAGGGAAATGACCGCCTGCGGCAATTGGTAGTCCATGAAAGGATTCCGGCCCTCGCGCTCGATCGATTCGAGCCGCGCCGCCAGCACCGGATCGTCGGGCGGGGCGAACGGCAGTTTGTCGATGACGACCAGAGAAAGCGCATCCCCGCGCACGTCCACGCCCTCCCAGAAACTCGCGCTTCCCAGGAGAACTGCATTTCCGAGCTTTCTGAAACGCTCGAGCAATTCGCTTCGGGAGCCTTCACCCTGGAGCAGCAAGGGAAATTCGAGCGACCGCCTCTGGAAGTCTTCGCGCAGCAGCTCGTGCGCAAGGCGCATCGCCCGCAAGGTCGTAAACAAAAGGAAGCTTCGGCCGCCGATCGCTTCCACGAGCGGAAGCGACGCAGCGACGACGGCCCGCGTGTGTTCGTCGCTGTTCGGATCCGGGAGCTTCCTCGGAATGTAGAGCAGCGCCTGCCCGGCATAATCGAAAGGGCTGTCCCAGCATGCCGTGCGCGCCTCCTGCAGCCCCATTTCGGAACGATAGTGGCTGAAATCGCCGCTGACGGAAAGCGTCGCCGAGGCAAAGATCCAGGCGCGCGGGTGACCTTCGAGCTGTCGCCGGAAGACATCGGCGACGGAAAGCGGGGTCGCATTCAGATGGAGAGAGTGCCCGAACACCTCGACCCAGCGGACCCTGTCCGCGCGATCATCGTCCCGCCAGCGCTCGAGCAAGGCTCTTGCGTGATCGGCGCGATCAGCGCATCGCGCGAGACCCTCGGAGCGCTCGGCGAGGGACTTGAGCCCGGCGCACAGGGATTCGAGCGCCGATTCGAGTGCGGCGAGCGCATTGCAGAATTCGCGCCTCCGCATGACAGCCAGCGCGGAAAAGCGAGTGCCCTCACCGGACACCGAAAGGCGCAGGTCCCGGGCCGTCTTGTCGAGCGCGACAGCGAGCTTCGGCTCATCCCGCACGTCCTTTGCGTTCAGCAGAACCTCGGCGCGAACGTCCCGCGCAAGCTCGACAAGCTGGCCGGTGGAGAGGGACTCACCGAAGAAGAGCGTCGCCGTTTCGGGAAGCTGGTGCGCCTCGTCGAAGATCACGGCGTTGCAGGCAGGCAAAAGCTCCGCCATGCCCTCGTCCTTGAGCATCACATCGGCGAAGAACAGATGGTGATTCACCACGATGATGTCCGCGGCCAGCGCCTCGCGACGGGCGGCCATGACGAAGCAGTCGCGAGACTTGGGGCATGACTGCCCCAGGCAGTTTTCCCGGGTCGATGTGGCCAGGCTCCAGGCGGGAGCCTGCTCCGGGACCTCGGCGCACTCGCTCTTGTCGCCGGTGCGGGTTACGCGCGCGAAGCGCGACAGGACTCGCAGGTGGGCTGCGGTTTCGCGGCTTCCCAGCCGATCTCCCTCGAGATTGCGCTCCAGGTGATAGTGGCACACATAGTTGGCGCGGCCCTTGAGCAGGGCCGTGGTCGCCGGGACCTTGAGCGCGTCGCGGACCGTCGGAAGGTCACGATGATAGAGCTGATCCTGAAGCGTCTTCGTGCCTGTCGAGATGATGATCTTGCCTCCGGAGAGCAAGGCAGGAACGAGATACGCGAAGGTCTTGCCCGTGCCGGTGCCTGCCTCGCAGACCAGCGCGGCGTTGTCACGAATCGCCTCGGCGACACGCACCGCCATCTCGATCTGCTGCGATCGCCTGCGGTACTCGGGTACCGCCGCGGCAAGCGGCCCGCGCGGGCCGAAGGCCGTGGCGATTCGTTCCGGTGTCCCTTCCCCTGCCTTGTCCAACTTGTTCATGGGTCCCTGCCTTGGGTCGCAAGCCGAAATAACGCCGAGGGGCCGACCCCGGATACCCGGGGCAGAGCTTTGGCGTTCAGGCAGAGCTTCCTTTACAGAGGACGATCATTGATTTAAGGTAACTTGAATTATGCGCTGCAACTACTTGTTTTTCAGTCTTTGTGTGGTGGCGGGCTGCACCAGTGGCCCGCCCCTCCAGCAGTCCGGCGCGCCACGCAGTCCGGAAGTCGTGTTCCAGGCGCTTGCCACGGCGGGAGTGCCCTATCGGCGCGGCGGGCAGTCCCCGGAGACCGGTTTCGACTGCAGCGGCCTGGTCGCCCATGTCTACCGGGAGGCGTTCGGCATCGAGCTGCCGCATAACGCCCGGGCGCAAAGCCGCATCGGCAAGCCCATATCGATGGCGGCGCTCGAAGCCGGCGATCTCGTGTTCTACAACACCGAGCGGCGCGCTTTCTCTCACGTGGGAATCTATCTCGGCGACCATCGCTTCATTCACGCGCCCAAGCCTGGCGCAGCTGTCCGCGTGGAGAATATGCGCGCTGACTACTGGGTCAGGCGCTTCGACGGCGGGCGGCGCATCCTCGACTGACCGTCCGCCGCGACGGTCTCTCTTTCTCTTCATATCAAAGCGTTAGGATCTGAACCCTACATATCTTGAGAGTGAGAATGATTCGCGTTATTATTCATTTCCCGCACTATCGCACGGAGCGCACCTCGATGTCGTCCAAAGCTTTACCAAGGTTGTCCCTACTCCTCCTCGCAGCGTTGGGTGTCACGGCCGCTTTCCCAGGCTGGTCGCAGGAAAAGGTTCTGAATCTATATTCCTCGCGCCACTACAGCACCGACGAGGCCCTGTACGCAAACTTCACCAAGCGAACCGGTATCCGTATCAATCGCATCGACGCCGCTGAGGATCCGCTGATCGAGCGCATTCGCAACGAAGGAGCGAGAAGCCCCGCCGACGTGTTGGTCACCGTCGATGCGGGGCGCCTGTGGCGGGCCGAGCAGCTGGGTTTCTTCCAGAGCGTGAAGTCCCCCGTGCTCGAATCGCGGATCCCCGCAAACCTGCGCCACCCAGACGGCCTGTGGTTCGGATTTTCGACACGGGCCCGGGTGATCTTCTACGACAAGTCAAGAATCAAACCGGGGGAGCTCACGCGCTACGAGGACCTTGCAGATCCGAAATGGAAGGGAGCCATCTGCGTGCGCTCCGGGGGGCATATCTATAACCTCTCGCTGCTCTCCAGCATCATCGGTCACTCGGGCGAAGCAGCGGCTGAAGCATGGGCAGGCGCCGTGGCGGCGAACCTTGCGCGCACTCCCAAAGGCGGGGACACCGATCAAATCGCGGCAGTCGCCGCGGGCGAGTGCCGGATCGCGATCGCCAACACCTACTACTACGCCCGGCTCGCGCGCTCGGCCAAACCGGATGAGCGGTCGATCGCGGAAAAAGTGGGCGTCGTCTGGCCCAACCAGGCGCCGGGCGACCGGGGAACCCACATCAACATTTCCGGCGCGGGAGTCCTCAAGAACGCCCCCAACCGCGACAACGCCGTGCGTTTCCTGGAGTACCTGGCGAGCGACGACGCTCAGCGCTACTTCGCCGATGGCAACAACGAGTGGCCGGCCGTCGCTTCGGTGCGGGTCCAGAACCCGGTTTTCTCAGAACTCGGGACTTTCAGGGCCGACACGCAGAGCGTCGGTACCTACGGGCGAAACCAACCCGTTGCGCAAAGAATCTTCGACCGCGTCGGCTGGAAGTAGGCGGCTCTGAGGCCGCCGCGGAGGATCAGCCCCGCCCTTCCCGGCCCCTGGCGATCACGCGCGAAAGCAGAATCACAGGCACGAGGCTGACCGCGACGATGACCAGCGACGCAGCGGCAGCTTCGCTGAGACGCTCGTCGGAGGCATAGTGGTAGGCCTGAACCGCAAGAGTGTCGAAATTGAAGGGGCGCATGGCAAAAGTCGCCGGAAGCTCCTTCATCACGTCGACGAATACGATCAGGGCCGCGGCGAGCAGGCTCGCCCCCATCATCGGCACGTGCACCCGTGCGAGCACCTGCCCGGGAGTGCGCCCTAGGCTCCGGGCCGCGTCTTCCATGCTGGGGCGGATCTTGGCGAGTCCGGCCTCGACGGCCTGAAGCGCGATGGCAAGAAAACGAACCAGATAGGCGTACACCAGGGCGATCACGCCGCCGGTAAAGATCAAACCGATCTTCATCCCGAACTGCGCTTCGAACCACGCGGCGAGCCAGTTGTCCAGCCGAGCCACCGGGACCAGGATTCCCACGGCGATCACGGCGCCCGGCATCGCATAGCCCAGCGCCGCGACGCGGCTGGCGGCGTGGACGGGCCACCACTGCGAAAGCCGCGCGGCATAGGCGAGCAGCAGGGCGAGCATCACGGCGGCCGCGGCGGTGATTCCGGAAAGCGTGAAGCTGTTGATCGCCAGCGAAACAAACCGATCCGAAAACAGCGGCCCCGGCTCGGCAGCAACTCTGTAGAGAAGGATGGCCGTCGGCAGGAGAAAACCGAGCATCGGCGGCACACCGCACACCACCATTGCCCCTATCGCCCCGCGTCCCGACAGCCGATGCAACTGCCCCTGGGGGCGCATCGAGTAGTCGTAGTAACGGGCCTGGCCGCGATTCCACCGCTCCACCAGAAGCACGATGAACACCACGGCAAGCAGCGCCGCCGAGAGTTGCGCCGCCGCCACCGGATCGCCCATCGACATCCAGGCGCGGTAGATGCCGGTGGTAAAGGTCTGCACCCCGAAATAGGAGACCGCCCCGAAGTCGGCGAGCGTTTCCATCAACGCCAGCGAAGTGCCCGCTGCGATCGCGGGCCGCGCGAGCGGAAGCGCCACGCGAAAGAAGGTTCCCCAGGCGCCCCTGCCGAGGAGGCGGCCAGCCTCAAGGAGGTTCGCCGATTGCTCGAGGAAGGCGGCGCGGGCAAGCAGATAAACGTAGGGGTAGAGCACCAGCGAAAAGACCAGAACCGCGCCGCCCAGGGAGCGGATGTCGGGGAACCAGTAGTCGCCGGCTTGCCAGCCGGTGATCGCGCGCAGCGTGCCTTGCAAAGGCCCCGCGAACTGAAGGAAGTCGGTGCTGGCGTAGGCGATCACATACCCCGGCATCGCCAGCGGCAGGATGAGCGCCCACTCGAGAAGCCCTCGTCCCGGAAATCGATGGGTGGCAATCAACCACGCGCTCGACACTCCCAGCAGGGTGACCCCGAAAGCCACGCCCAGTGCGAGCCACAGAGTGGAGGCAACGTAGTCGGGAAGCACGGTACCGGCCAAGTGCCGCCAAGTTCCCTCCCCCGTCGCGAACGCACTGCTGAGCACCATGGCTATCGGCGCAAGCAGCAAGGCGGCTACCGCCACGGCACAGAAGGCGAGTCCCGCTGCTGAGCGCGGGGCCCGCGGCGACACGAGCGAGGTCACGGCGCTCACCGAGGTCACTGTGGAAGGAAGCGGCTCTCTCGAAAAATGATGCTTCGGGGACGCACGATTCTATCAAGAATGATTCTTGTTTTTGTTTGGTTCATAATGAGCGGCCATGAGCACGCGAAATGAATCGACCCACGGCGTTGTCGTCTCCCTCAAGGACATTCGCCAGGCCTACGGCAGCCATGAGGTCGTATGCGGGCTCTCTTTCGAATTGAAGCGCGGCGCGATCGGCTGCCTCTTGGGGCCGAGCGGCTGCGGCAAGACCACGGTGCTTCGCTGTATCGCCGGATTCGAGCCGATTCGGTCGGGTGAAATCCGTTTGAACGACAGCCTGGTGAGCAGGCCGGGAATGATGGTCCCGCCCGAGCGACGCTCCATCGGCATGGTTTTTCAGGACTACGCCCTGTTCCCTCACCTGACCGTGGCGCAGAACATCGCCTTCGGACTTTTCGGGATCGAAAAGCGGGAGCGCGATTTGCGCATCGCCCACTACCTCGAGGCCACGGGTCTGGCCGGTCTGGAGGAAAAGTATCCGCACCAGCTCTCGGGAGGGCAGCAACAACGCGTGGCCTTGGCCAGGGCGATCGCGCCTCGGCCGGACCTCATTCTGCTCGACGAGCCGTTTTCCAATCTGGACGTTGCCCTGCGCGAGCGGCTCGCTGCGGACGTGCGCAGCGTCATCAAGCGCTTCAACATGACCGCGATCCTCGTCACGCACGACCAACACGAGGCCTTTGCAATCGCCGACGAGGTCGGCGTCATGCACGGCGGACAGATCGAACAATGGGACAGTGCCTACAATCTCTATCATCGACCGGCCACGCGATTCGTCGCGGATTTTGTCGGTCAGGGAGTATTTCTGCCCGGTGCTGCGCTGTCATCGCGGCAAGTCAGCATCGAGCTCGGCGTCCTGAATGGCGAGATTCCGGAGGCGTGTGGAATGGGTTGCGAAGCCTGCGGTAAAGGATGCCAGGTAGAGGTACTGCTCCGACCGGACGACATCATCCATGACGACGGCAGCAGCATGCAGGCGGAAGTGCTGAGTAAGGCATTTCGCGGCGCCGAAATTCTCTACACGCTGAAGCTCGAGAGCGGCCGTAACGTTCTTGCGCTTGTGCCAAGCCATCACAACCACGCCATCGGCGAACGCATCGGCATCCGACTCGACGTGGACCATGTGGTGGCGTTTGCCCCGGCGCAGACCCAATCCGGCAGTTCCCGGTCTCAGCCGGTCTGAAGTTCGAAGATCACGGGAATGTCCAGGGTGAATTCCCGGCCACGCAGCGCCGACGGAATCGGCTCCTGCCCGGTACCCTTCTTCACCATGTCCAGGGCTTGATCGTCGAGGATTTGATAGTTGCTCGATTTCTTGATGAGCGCGCTCCTGATCTCCCCGTTCGAACCGACCACCAGGCGAACCTCGACTCGCCCCTGCCAGCCCCTCTCCATGGCATGGATCGGGTAGCGCCTGTAGCGCCTCGCTGCGTCCATCAAGGCCAGTCGGTACTTTTCGATGAGGTTAGCGTCGACTCCTCCGGCCATAGTCCTTTCGGCGCTAGGCGCCGGCGTCGAAGCCGCTTCGGGCGCGCTTGCGGCTCCCGGAATTGGCGATAAGGGAGTCGGGTCGGTGCGCCGCGCATTCTCGTAGGCCGCTGACTCTGGGTCGGCGAGGACTGGCTGAGCTGGTTCTGGATTCACTTCCCGTCGAGGCCGGTGGAGCGGTTTCGGCATGGCGGCCGGAGCCACGGGATGAACCAGCTTCGATGCGAGAGTCGCCGTGAGTACTTTCACTTCGTTCGCATGCTCGATGGGACCAAGGCCCGGAAAAGCGAGCAGCGCAGCCGCGTGCAGTCCTATCGAAACGGACACGCACGCAAACAGCGTCCGGCGCTGTGCGTCCTCGCGGAACAGCGCGGGCGCACCGTCGGGCGGCAGCCCCCCACGCACCTCAGCGTTCACTTGGTCTCACGATAGTAAGCCTGGTACCACTCGGCAAAGCGCTTGACCCCGACTTCCACAGGGGTCTGCGGCTTATAGCCGACCACCCTCTGCAGCTCTTCGGTATCCGCGCAAGTGGCGGGAACATCTCCGGCCTGCATTGGAAGCAGCTCGAGCTGCGCCTTCTTGCCCAGACACTGCTCGAGCACTTCAATATAGCGCATGAGCTTGACCGGCCGGTTGTTGCCGATATTGAAGATGCGCCAGGGCGCATAACTCGTCGCAGGATCCGGGCGATCGCCGCTCCAGCCGGCCGTGGGAGCGGCGGGCTGGTCGATGACGCGCACGATCCCTTCGACGATGTCGTCCACGTAGGTGAAATCGCGCACCATGTCGCCGCGGTTGAATACCGGGATCGGGCGCCCGGCGAGGATTCCTTCGGTGAACTTGAATAGGGCCATGTCGGGGCGCCCCCACGGGCCGTACACAGTGAAAAACCTCAAGCCCGTGCACGCCAACCCGTACAGATGAGCGTAGCTGTGCGCCATCAGTTCGTTGGCCTTCTTGGTCGCGGCATAGAGCGACACCGGGTGGTCGACGTTGTCATGCTCCGAAAACGGCAGCCTTGTGTTCGCGCCGTAAACGGAACTGCTTGAGGCAAAGACTAGATGCCCGACTCGCGAGTGACGGCAGCCCTCGAGAATGTGGAGGAACCCGACAATGTTGGCGTCCGTGTATGCAGACGGGTTTTCGATCGAGTAGCGGACTCCGGCCTGTGCCGCCAGATGCATGACCGCGCCGAACTTCGCCGTCGCGAAAAGGTCCGCCATCGGCCTTCGTTCGACGATATCGAGTTTCTGAAACACGAACCCCTTGCGTGGCCGCAGGCGATCGAGCCGCGCCTGCTTCAGCCGAACATCGTAGTAGTCGCTCAGGTTGTCTATGCCTACAACTTCGTCGCCGCGATCGAGCAACGCATGGCTCAACGCTGAACCGATGAACCCGGCTGCGCCGGTGACAAGAACCTTCATTCTGACTCAGCTTCCCATTTGTCGGCGCGTGGTGCAGCTGCGCCCCGCCGTCCCTACGTCACGCGCTCGCCCGACCGCGCGCCTTCTCCGCGGTAGCCGCGAGGGTTCTTGCTCTGCCATCGCCATGCATCGCGGCACATGTCATCAAGCGAGCACGTCGCCTTCCAGCCCAGCATTTCTTGCGCGAGAGTGGGGTCCGCGTAGCACTCGGCCACATCTCCCGCCCGCCGCTCGACCCGCTCGATCGGAATCGACCGGCCGCTCGCATGCTCGAAAGCGCGCACCGCCTCCAGCACGGTGACTCCACGTCCCGTCCCGAGATTCACGGTGAAGCCCCGCCGCTCGCGCTGCATGGCTTCCATCGCGGCAAGGTGCCCGCGCGCCAGGTCGACCACATGGATATAGTCGCGCACCCCGGTACCATCCCGCGTCGGGTAGTCGCTGCCGAACACGCGCACCTTGTCGCGAACGCCGACGGCAACCTGGGCGATATTGGGCATGAGATTGTTCGGAATGCCCTGGGGGTCCTCGCCGATCAACCCGCTCGGGTGCGCACCTGCAGGGTTGAAGTATCGCAGCAAAGCGATGCGCCACGCGGCGGGATCGGAAGCCGCGAGATCCGCAAGTATCCGCTCGACCATCAGTTTGGAGTGGCCGTAGGGGTTGATGGGACCGAGCGGGGCATCCTCACGAATCGGCACCGGCGCGGCGCTGCCGTAGACCGTGGCCGAGGAGGAGAACACCAACATCCCGACTTTCGCCTCCGCCATCGCACGGCACAACGTCAAGGCGCCTTGAACATTGTTATCGTAGTATTCGATCGGTTTTTCGAAAGATTCGCCCACCGCCTTGAGCCCGGCGAAGTGAATCACCGCGTCGAAGCGGTGCCGCGAAAACGCTTCCCGAAGTTCCCCCGAATTGCGAACATCCGCTCTTGCAAATTCGGGCGTCTTGCCCACAATCTGCCCGATGCGGCCCAGCACCGCTGCATGGCTGTTGCAGAGGTTGTCGAGAATGACCACATCGTGCCCGGCCTGCATCAGCGCCACAGAAGTGTGGGATCCGATGTACCCGGCACCGCCGGTTACCATGACTTTCATTGCATTCCGCCCGGTTCGTACGTTGTTGTCTTGACGGCGGGCCCCTTTGATAAGTCCGGCAACGGTTTTTATTCGACGAGCGAGGTCGGGAGACCTCGGGAGTCTAGCCGATTTTCAGAACGACCGTCCCCGCCGAGATGCCAAAGGCGTACTGCGTGGCCTTTCCTTCGGAAACGCGCTTGACGGAAGGGGCCCCGCGCCCAGGGCCGTATGCCGCTAGTGCCGGGTGGCGGGCTCGCGCCGCACTCTGGCCTGGGGTAGCACGACGCGCGTCCGTGCAGCGGTCTTGGTTCGCTTCTTGCGCCGCAAATAGCTCACTACCGGCTGGGTCAGTTCACCGCTGCTCTCAGTGCTTTCTACTCCTCGGATGAAGCGACCGAATAGATAAGCAACCGCCAGGCCGATCAAGAGCCATCCGACGAGGACAGATAACAAAATCACCCAACTCATGTGCGATATGAGGACAAGAAGCGACACGACTCTATGACGCTATCATGAAGTCCCCGGCGGAGCCGTGTCAAGCGCAGAATACCCCGTATCCCGAACACGCTGGTGTCGCCGGCCGGCGACGATCAGGGCAAGGCAACGCGCTCGAATCGGGCAGACCCTTGCCCCTGGGAGTCGCGCCCGGGGTCGCAAATCGCCGCCCTCCCGTCCCTTCGGCGCGGCCCGGAAAATGATGATTTCGGGGAAAATTGCTTCAAATGCACAAGAATAGGGAGTGGTCTTATGAGTACGGTCGCCGTTGTCGGACTCGGTTATGTTGGGTTGCCACTCGCTGTGGCATTCGGCAGGAAATTCCGGACCATCGGGTTCGACCTTAGCACGGAGAAGATCGAGAATTACCGCCGTCACATCGACCCCACCGGAGAGGTTTCCACCGAAGAGTTGCGCGCTGCGGACCAGCTTGCGGTAACCACCGATCCGGCGCAGATCGCCACGGCCGATATCATCGTGGTCGCGGTCCCAACACCGGTGGATTCCGTGCGCCAGCCGGATTTCCGCCCGCTGATCGAGGCAAGCACGACAGTCGGCAGGCACATGAAAAAAGACGCGACCGTCGTCTACGAGTCCACCGTGTACCCGGGAGCGACCGAGGAAGTATGCATCCCGATCCTCGAAAAAATCTCGGGAAAAACTTGGCTCAAGGACTTCAACGTCGGTTACTCGCCCGAACGCATTAACCCTGGCGACAAGGAACACCGGCTCGAGACCATCATAAAAGTCGTCGCGGGCGACACGCCGGAGACCCTGGAGCGGATCGCCCATCTCTACGGCGCGGTCGTTACCGCCGGCGTGTACCGCGCGTCCAGCATCAAGGTCGCCGAAGCTGCCAAGGTCATAGAAAATACGCAGCGCGACCTGAACATCGCCTTGATCAACGAGCTCGCGATCATCTTCAACCGTGTCGGCATTGACACCCTCGAGGTCCTTCAGACGGCGGGAACCAAGTGGAACTTCTTGCCGTTTCGGCCCGGCCTGGTCGGCGGCCACTGCATCGGCGTGGACCCTTACTACCTGACCTACAAGGCCGAGATGCTCGGCTACCATCCTGAGGTCATCCTGGCCGGACGACGCATTAACGACAACATGGGAAAGTTCATCGCCGAGCAAACCATCAAGCAGCTGATCCGCGGGGGTCACGCCGTGAAGGACGCGAAGGTCACCGTACTCGGACTGTCATTCAAGGAGGACGTTCCCGACCTGCGTAACTCGCACGTCATCGATGTCATCAACGAACTCAAGAGCTATGGCGCCCAGGTGTTCGTGCACGATCCGGTACCAGAACCGGGGGAAGCCCAGCACGAGTACGGGCTGGAACTCACGCCCTGGGAAGACCTCCCGATTGCAGACGCGATGGTCGTCGCCGTCGCCCACCGCCAGTTCCGGGACATGGGCGTCGCCGCGCTCGCCCGCAAGATCGCCAAAGGCGGCGCTTTCGTCGACGTCAAGTCACAGTTCGACCGCAAGGAACTCGCCGATGCCGGGCTGCATGTCTGGCGACTATAGCGGCCGCTGGAGACGAATTGTCGGCAGGACCGAATGAGATGCTGACCCGGACTGCATCGCTCCATACCGTTTGCAGGGTTGCCGCGGTATTGGTGCTCATCGCCGTGCTCGTACTGAGCTTCCTGCCATCGGATTCGGCGGACCCGATGCGGGTGTTCTCCTGGAATTCAGTCGATCTCAGCCATGTGGTTGCCTACGCGGCGCTTGCCGGCACAGCCCTGTTGTCGGTGCCCAGGCTGAGGCTGTGGTCGGGGATTGGCCTCGTGTTTGCGATTAGTCTTCTGGGGCTTGCGATCGAGGTGTTTCAGCCTCTGGTCGGAAGGACAACCAGTGTCGTCGACTTTGCTGAGAACGAGGTCGGCGTTGCCGTTGGAATAGCGATATTCTGCGTCTATTGGGTTGGGCAGAAAATCCGCGCGAGGGACAAGCACTCCACCAGCGAATAGACGGCGGCACGGCGGCGATCTACGAAGCACGGCGAACCGGCGTAGGACATGAGATCACGCCATCTTTTGCCTGAAAGCGCCCAGCAGCTTCGCTCTCTCGTCGCGTTTCAGACCGAATACCCAACTCCCTAGAACTGCAATCGGGACTGCAATTGTCACTTGCAGAAAGAACAATCCCAAGCTGCCTGCGGGCCATGCCGTTTCAATCACGTAGGACACCCCGGCGAACGGAAGGATCGCAACAATTGGCCGCCCGATCGCGTTTGCGTAGTACTCAGCTATTGAAATATGGAGCGCTTTTCTCGCATAGGCGACATCCATCGCAAACGACGCAACCAGTCTTGGGACCAGCATTCCCCAAGCAGCGCCGAGGACCCCGATTCCCTGTACCAGGGCGATGCTCAAAGCGATGCTCCCTGCAGCCTCGAACGCGAATATCGGCACCATCCCCTTCTGTTTTCCCAACCCTATCATCGTCGTAGTGCAGACCTGGTGACCTATCATGGCCCATAGTGAAACGCTCAGTATCGTGAGAATCTGGCCCGCTAGTTTTCCGTACTCCGCTCCCATCCACAACGATATGAACGAATCTCCGCGGACGATGAACGTTGCGATTATCGGCAGAATGACCAAGTGCGCGTAGCGGGTCCCGTCTATCAGTACACGTTTCACGCTTTCAACTTGGCCCGCCCCCTCCATGGAGCTGACTGCGGGCATCAGTGTGTGCGTAATTCCGCTCAACAACTGCCGCGTATACTCGGCCAGAGATTCCGCAATGCTGTAGTAGGTAACCATCGCTACAGGCAAGATGGCCCCTATCAGTATGAGTCCGGAGTTGTTGGTAAGCGAGCCCAGGACATGTATCCCGGAGGAAAGGAGCCCAAAGGAAAGAATCTTCCTGAGGGGTTCGGGGGAGAAAGCTCGGCGAATACTGGTCTTGGCTTCCGGATATGCTCTTCTGCTTAGAATCCATGACAGTGTCAGCTGAATAGCGGACGCGAACAGCTGGATCACGGCCAGTACAATTATTGCTTGGTCTGCGTGGTGGCTTATCGTGGCATCTGTTTCCAGAGCAAAGACTATTGCAGAGCTTCTGACGACGACTCCAATGACACTGACCGCGTTGAATAGATCAAACCGGTGCCGTGCGGTCAGAATGCCGCCGTAGACGCCCGTGACAAGGGCAATGGCCATGTTTGTCGCCATGATCATGATGGCTATTTTCACTGCGCTTTCCGATCCGGGCGGTATCGAGAAAATCCGTTCAACGAAGAGGCTGACCCCGGCCCCCAAAGCGATTGCCACGAGCCCCGCCATCGTGAACGCGAGCACGGCCGCCGATTTGATCTCGCTTGCGCCTTCGTGGTTTCCGGTAGTGTGGTACGCGGAAATGAACTTGGTTACCGCACTGCGCACTCCCAGATCGAGCAGGCCGAAATAAGCTACAAGCGATCCTATGAGAGCCCAAATCCCGTAAGTCGTCGTACCCAGCTTGCCAAGGATGTAAGGTCCCAGGAAGAAGCTAACGACCGCGCTGAAGAGGAAAGCTCCCCAATTGGAGCCCACATTTCGCACGAATCGAGCGGCGATTTTCTTTGAGTCGCTAGACATGGCGCCACTTTGCGGCCTGCTCGCCCACACCGTCAAGTTGGACAATATTCCGCAATACGTTAAGATTCCTTCGAGCGTTTTCCCCGTCGCTGGATGATGAGACGACGGCTGGCGCGAAGCGTATTCCACCTGAATTTGGATCATCTCGTTCTGTCGTGGGCGCGCAATCCCTCCCTACCCATTGAAAAAAGCCGTCCTGTTCGTCTCCCAGCAATTCCCCTATCCGCTGACGGATGGGGGAAACATCCGCACCTTCAAATTGCTGGAGGGGTTGGCCTCACGGTACGACGTCTGCCTGATCGCCTCGGTCCGTTCGGACACAGACATCCAGGAAGGCCTGCTATTGCTGAAGGGATTCTGCGCCGAGGTGGTCTGCGTTCCCGACGTCAAATCCAAGAGTCCGCTCTCCTCGATCCTCACGGTCGGACGGGCACTGCTGCGAAACCTCCCCATGGCTGTCGCCTACAATTTCAACCCCCACATCCAAAGTGAAGTCGAGGTTCGGCGGGCTCGGGAAAACTTCTGGGCCATTCACATGAACCATCTTGACACCGTCCAGTATTTTTCAGTGGGAGGCATTACGGAGAAGACGGTCCTGGACTCGCACAACCTCCTGCATTTGTTCTATGCGAAGGCTGCCTCGATTGAGCGTTCTCTTTGGAAGCGGACTCTGCTACGCCTCGAAGCGTGGCGGATGAGAAGATACGAGTTTCGGGTCTTTACAGCTCTCGACAACGTCATCGTTTGCTCGGAATTGGAGAAAGGCCATCTCGCGGGGACTTTCGGAGCGACTAAGGTGCACGTGGTCCCCAACGGAGTTGACTGCGCATATTTCCACCCTCCCCAGGAAGGCTATGAACGCAATCCGCCCACGGTTGTTTTCACGGGGGCGATGGGATATTCCCCCAACTCGGATGCGGCCATTTATTTCATCCGAGAAGTGATGCCGATATTGCGGAAGCGGACGCGGGGAGTCCGTTTCGTGGCAGTTGGCCGGGATCCTCCGGCGGAACTGTTAGCTCTCGGAAAGCAATGGACCGACGTCGTCGTGACCGGCAAAGTTTCGGATGTCCGGGAGTATGTCTGGGGCGCGAGGATCTTTGTCGTTCCCATACGCAAGGGGGCCGGAACCAGGCTCAAGGTCTTGGAAGCCTTTGCAATGGGGATCCCCACCGTTTCCACCTCCGTAGGCGCCGAGGGCATCGAGTTCACACCGGGGCAGGATCTTTTGCTGGCCGATGATCCCTCGTCGCTTGCCGACCGCATCGTGGACTTGCTTGAGAATCCGGCTCAATGTGAAGCACTCGGGAAGCGCGCAATGGCCTTGGCCCAAAGTCGCTACGATTGGAAAGCCGTGACCGCAAGTCTGCTCGAAAGTTACGAGCGGTTGGCCGCACCACGCCGGAACGAAACCTCTCCCACACACAGGTAGGCGCCAGCGCGGCACGCTTGCCCACCCAAGCCCTCGTACCTGAGAAACCCGGCGGCCTTCAGGACGAGGGCCGCATTTTTGAGGTCATGATTTCAAAGATCTTCTTCGAAAGCGCGATTCCTTCGAACTCCTCCATGAAACTTGATGAGGGCGGGATGATTTCTCGCGGGGATTTTTCCACCTCCTCCAGAAAGGACCGGATTGCCTCGGGAGGTTCTGATCCATTGAAGAGCGTCCCCAGGCGATGTCGCCGCACCAAATCCGCCGTTTCCGAGCCTTCGTCCGCAACGCTTAAGATGGGGTTGCCTGCGAAGGCATATTCAAAAACCTTGGCTGGTACCTGCAAGAGGCTCCCGGGATATAGGAGCAGGAGCACGTCGGCATTCGCCTCTTCTTGTCTTGCCGTCTGGACAGCAACTTCGTCAGTGAATCGCAACGCGTGCGATTGTCCGGCCTCCGCGAACGCCCACTGGAGAACGGCCGGTTCCCTGACCGGACCCACGAATTTGAAAACGATGGGACGCCGTCCTTCCCAGGAGGCGGCCACGGCTGCCAAGGTGCGCGCCAATTCCTGCGGCATTCGATCCCGATGGAGAACCCCGACATGCGATACGACGAACTCGGCTTGATTGGAAGCTTGCCCCTTCCGACGCAGCCGGTCCATTTCCAATCGAGTTTCTTCCTCATACCCGTTGTAAACCGCGAAAATGCGGTCCTGCAGTTGCGGGTACTGCCGTAAGAACTCCTTTTCCATGGAGGCCGTATTCACGATCGTGGCCTTTCCCGTGCGGAGGGTCCATTCTTCCAGGAACCGGCTGACGCGATGATGCTCTGCCTTCCAATAGGGGTTGAAGGTCCAGGGATCTCGATAATCCAGGTACACGGGAATTCCAAGAATGCGCCCCGCCAATGAGGCGGTGATTAGGCCAGACCAGGGGGGGCCAGAAACGAAGATGGCGTCGGCCTTGCCCCTTAGCCGTTCCAGCAAGATGAGGGGCAAGGTCGTCAGGATCCACCCCGTGTAGTGATCGGGTACCAAGAACCAGTCCATGACGTAATCCACCCACCGTGACAGCCATCCTTTGGAGGGATTCGGCCCACCGGACGGAGGTCCCTGGAGCGAGGGCCCTTGGGGCGCAGAGGCGGAGGTCGGTGGTAGGCCTTGGATAGGGCTTTTCCTCAGGCGATCACGAAGTGCCAGGAGGATCTTGAAACCATGAATGGAAGGGGTGCGTATGACGCGCACACCCGGAGGAATCCTTTCATTCAAGGCCAGGTCGATTCCCGAATAATTTCCCAATGCCGGGGTCTTGGGATGGGCGCTGAACACCGTAACACTGTGCCCCTTGCTCCTCAAATATTCCGCTAAACGCAGGGGCCTTCGATATCCGACTTGTGAAAGTGGGGGGAAAAAGTAGGCTACGATGACGAATTTCAAGGGTTTCTTCCAGAAATCAGGCGCTGTTCTCTGAGTCGCCACTCATGTGTTTCGGAAGGTCTCCGACCGAACAAGTGCGCGTGGAAGGCGGAAGGCAGCGCATGCTGGATCTTGTGCGCGCGGTGCGCACGCCACACACGGACGGATAGCGGACCAGGCTGAGATTATTGGGGACCTTGCGTTGGATCGACGCGCTTCAACCAGATCTCCCGCCAATAGGTGCTCGACGCGCGCGGACAGCCTAAACGCTTTTCGGTGCATTCGGCCCGGCAGAAAACGTTCTCGAGCTGAATGCAGGCTATTTTCATGCGGTTAAACTTGCCGGTCTTTTCGTGAATGATCGCGTCGACGCGCTGCTGCACGCGATACCGTTGGCCGGAGTATTTCAACATTTCAACGTCAAAACGCATGCCGCGATTGAGGCCTGAGGGGGTAATGGTCGAGGCGATTTCCTCCTTGGACTTGACCTCGACCCACTCGCCGGCCTTCAAGTCAAGCGATTCGGCTGGTGTTCGCGAGCCTTCGGGTATGCGACCGACGATTTCCGGAAAGAGTTGGCCGCCGCGCACTCTCTGGAATTCGTTGTAGGCGCCGACGAGCAGCCGGTAGCCGCCTAAGCGGACGAGTTTGCGGTACCCGGACAGCAGGAGCAGTTTGATCATGTGCCAAGTGCTGTGGTTGCCGCTGGTGACGTCTTGGACGTATTGCCGAACATCCCACCAATGCAATGGTTCGCTGGCTTCGAAGATCGCGGTGGTCTGGCAGACCCACGTGGGGTCCTTCGGGTCGCCGCCGGGAGCGTGCATGGCGCGCACGACGTCGCTCTCGGTGCAGTTGGCGATCGATGCCGGAGCTGCCGGTGCGCGCCCGGAGTCGGCACGCTTCAGCCACGCTTCCTTCCAGAAGAATACGCAATCCGCCTGACACCCGTTGTGCAGCGCTCCGTCGCATCGCCCCCCCTCCAGATGAACGGTGTCGTGCATCCGGCGCCCGCCGGTCTTGTGGACACTGGAGTCGCAGGTCTTGTGAGCCGTTTTGTACACTCTTCAGGCGTTTGCCGCACAAGGCGAACATCTCAGGCTGAAACGGCAATCCGTCCATTCTGCCGTCGCGATCGAGCGTGGCGAGAATTTCTTCTTTCGGGCGGACTACAACCGATTCACCGGCGCGCAGGCCCAGGCTCATCGATTTCGACAGCGGACTGCGCGGCATGACCTACGCGATTTGCTTTCCGGTGTCCTTGAACGATCGGCCGATCGCCTCTTCCGGATCGAGCGGCTTCAGATCACTGACACGGAGAAAGTCCTTGAGGGTCGTGCCGGTGGCTTTGCCGTCCAGATTTTCCGGTCCACGACCCGATCGGATGTCCTCCAGATGCAAGGTGCGCAAGTCGTAGCTGTAGCGAATGGTTTCCATCTGATTGGGCGCCGACGCATGCAAATGGCAGGTGGAAAATACCATCAGATCGCCGGCGTTTTGCACGATGCGCACGTCCGGAGTATCGCCGAGAGATTGCGTCGGGACCGGGTGCTTCCGGTTCTCGGTGCCGATATTCTGCGCGGCGGCGAATCGTGCTTTCGCGACCCATTCGTCATAGTCCCAATCCGCCGAGGCATTGCCGACCGGCCGGCGAAAGTAGTCGATGAACATCGACATCACATGTGAAGGCTCGCTATCGAATATCGGAACCCAATAGTTGACCAATTGCCGAGGATGGGCGTACCAAGTATCGCGGTGCGGCTTATACGCATAGCTGACGCCCGTGGTCAGGTAATTCCCGGGCGGCGCTACCCGCAGGCGGGGCAGATCGAAATAGGTCAGCTCCGGGTCGCACCCCATGCCAGCGATGAGTTCCTGGCACAACGTTCTTGTGCGTGCATTGTTCGTGAACTTGGATTTCAAGGGGCCGGTGTACTCGACAAATTTGCCGACATCCATGGCCGCGTGGGCTCGCCGTATGTCCACGCCCTTTGGAAATGCTGCCATGGCCAGCTCCCGCGCCCATTCCACGATCTTCGTCGACGCGGGAGGCGACGAGTAAAGAAACAGGCCGCCATCGAAAATTCGTTTGCGACGATCGTCGTCGGTGGTCTTCCGGTTCACATATATTGGCGTGAGGCTCATGCTTCCCTCCCAGGATACAAAGCATCTCGTCGGCAAGAAAACTGCGGTAAGGACTTCATATTATACGGGTTCGGGACGACAAAAAAACGTCCCGTCCACGGTCCTGCCGGACGCTCGCTATACTGACCTTGCCTCCATTTTTCGTATCCCAGTATCCCATAGAGTGACGGCGGGTCGGAGCCGCTCTCCTAGCCTGCGACGAAGGACGTTTTCAAGAGAGCATTGACCGGATAGACGGTTATTGCCAAGCCGAGAGCAGCGATCTGGGCTCGCACTTCGTCGAGATACACAGGATTCATGAGCACGACGAACTTTGGCGCGAGTCTGCGTAGTTCTTCCGGCGCGTATACGGGGAGTCCCGATCCCGGCAGATACTTGCCTTGGCGATGCGGGCTCAAATCGATGGCGCCATCGATAACCGTTGGGTCAGGAAGGGCCGCCATGAACCCGACGGTCTTCGCGGCACCCTGCCACACGATGACAGGCGGCTGTTCCTGCCTGAGATGGCGGAGCGCGCGCTGACAAGCATCGATCGCGATGCGCACATCGTCGGCAAACTCGCGATACTTCGTCAGCAGATTCGCTTGCGTCAGCAATGCGCTCGCGGGATCTGCCTGCGAACGCGCTCTCGCCTCGACGATGAGATACTGATCGTCGTATACGCGAGCGGCCCGGGTTACCTCGAATCCGGCAAGCACGAAGGCGCTTTTTGCCGTCTGCTCGGTGAAATAGTTGCAGTGCTCGTAGTAGATATCCCAAAACGCCCGTTCGGCGAATACTCGTTCGGCGTCGGGAATTTCGAACAATACAACGCGCTGCGGATCGGCTGCTGCCCAGCGGTGCACCAGTAACAGAAACCCGTGTACGTCCTGTATGTGTTCCAAGGTGTGCCTGCACACAAGAGCGTTTGCGGCCAGGTCCAAGTGGGTGACATCGAACGAGTGGGCGATCAGCTCGACACCAGGTATGCGAGCTTCGCCGGTGCCATCCGCCAAAGGGTCGATGCCGATCGCTTTACCGACGCCGCATTCCACGAGCTGGCGCAAGAAGTCGCCGCTGCCGCAGCCGATTTCGAGAACGGTTTTCCCGTCCAATTGGTGGCGAGTCACCCAATCCTGAGCGAGCGATTTGGCGAAGCTACCGAAATGCGCGGATGCGGCCTGAGAGCTTTCGTATCGGGCACCGATCTCGCCAAGCCGGGGATCGAAGACGCGATTGAAGACGAACCCGCAATGGGCACAGTTTGCCAGTTGGACGCGGCCGTTGGCCAGACTCTTGGCTTCGTCCGCGGTAGCGAATACCGACCCGCAGGTGACCGGCACGTGCGCGACCGTGAAGAAGTCGGTTAACGACGATTCTCCGCACAAAGGACAGTTCATGGCGAGCACATGGAACCGTTGATCGGCATGACATGGACTGTGGTGGTGCCCCCCGCTACGCCCTGGCCGCCACGCACCATGCGGACCGCATCGATCTTGAACTCCAGCCTGTACACAATTGCCTCGCAAATCCAGACAGTCGGATTAGTGTAATCGCTGCCCGGTGAACTTGGTCCGGTTTCTGGACACTTGTGTGACGGACGGCACTCGCTCCCCGAGGTTGCGGCACGGTCCGGTCTTGCGTTTGGTACCATTGCGGCGGCCGCTTCAGGAATCCTGAAAAGCGGATCTGAAGCGGGAGCGGCTGGTTTGGTTACGAGGCGAAGACCGTCGCGGGCGTAGAATAACAAAGTCGCTATCGGGGAGAAGCCTTTGGACGTGTCTGAGTCGGTGCGGCAGGCAAATGCGCCATCGCAGCGAGATCGCATCAGCGGCCTGGGAGTAACTGCGAACATTCGCAACGCGCTTACCGTAGACGTAGAGGACTACTTTCACGTCGCGGCCCTGGCGCCGAACATACATCGCGATAGCTGGCCTTCGCGTGAATCGCGTGTGGTCGGCAACACTCATAGATTGCTCGCAATCTTCGAACAGTTTGACGTTCGAGGGACCTTTTTCGTGCTGGGATGGGTGGCCGAACGGCACCCGCAACTCGTCAAGGACATCGCCGCGCGAGGCCACGAAATCGCCTGCCACGGGTTCTCACACCGCCTCGTCTATGAGCAGTCCCCGCAAGAGTTCCGTGAAGAGACTCTGCGCGCGAAGAATCTGCTCGAGGATATCACCGGGTCCGCGGTAGCCGGATATCGCGCGGCGAGCTATTCGATCGTAGGCAAGTCTCTGTGGGCCCTGGACATCCTGGTAGAACTGGGATTCGTCTACGACTCGAGCATTTTTCCTGTGCGCCATGATCGCTATGGCATTCCCGGCGCCGAAAGGGCTCCGCACCGAATGTCCACGCCGGCCGGAGAATCCATCGTCGAGTGGCCGTTGTCGACGGCAAGAATTCTTGGATTCCGGCTGCCCGTAGCAGGAGGCGGATACTTCAGGCTGCTGCCGTATGGGTTGACGCGTTGGGGGCTGGCATCCATCAACCGACGCGAACTGCGCCCCTTTATCTTCTATCTTCACCCGTGGGAAATCGATCCGGGGCAACCCCGGGTATCGACGGGCTGGTTGTCGCGCTTTCGTCACTATACGAACCTGGAAGAATGTGAGGGGCGATTGCGACGCCTGCTCGGTGCGTTTCAGTTCGGTACCGCCAGAGACGGACTCGCTGAGATCGGCCTCCTCCCCAGAGTAGACGGAACCCGCTGATTGGGAGGTATCAGAACACTGGTTTTCTGGATTCGCAAGAACCCACTGCTCACGGTGATGACCTGTCGGAAGTTATTGAATAGTCTGGCACAAGAGTTGCTTGCTGGATATTGATGCCCCGGCCACTTTTCGGCGCCGCGGGATGACTTTTTCTTTCGAGGTAACGCGTGCTAACTGCGACGAAGGGAAGAAACGACCCCGACCATGAGAAGTCCGCCGCCCTCGGCAGAGCTTCTTGCCGTTTCTGCGGCACGGCGTTGCGCCACACGTTTGTGGACTTGGGCATGTCGCCATTGTGCCAGACGCATATCGAGCCCCATCAGCTCAATCACATGGAACCGTTCTATCCGCTCCACGTGTGGCTCTGCCACAGCTGCTTCTTGGTGCAGCTCGAGGAATACGTCTCGCCAAAGGAGATATTCACCGAGTACGCATACTTTTCCTCGTACTCCGATTCCTGGGTGGCCCATGCCAAACGCTACGTGGACACCGTCAGCGCACGGTTCGGTCTCGATAACTCGAAAAAGATCATGGAGATCGCGAGCAACGACGGTTACCTGCTGCAGCATTTCGTCCAGAAAGGGACTCCGGTCCTCGGGATCGAACCGGCCGCGAACGTTGCTAAAGTGGCTGTCGAGAAGGGAATCCCGACCACGGTGAAGTTCTTTGGCGTCCGTACCGCCAAGGAAATCCTCGCCGAACACGGGTATGCGGATCTGTTGCTCGGTAACAATGTGCTCGCGCACGTGCCGGACATCAATGACTTCGTGGGCGGAATGAAGATCCTGCTGCGCCATGGGGGCGTCATCACCATGGAGTTTCCTCACCTATTCCGGCTCATGGCGGACAACCAGTTCGACACCATTTACCACGAGCATTTCTCGTATTTGTCGTTCTATTCCGTGGAGAAGGTTTTCGCCGCGCACGGTCTCACATTGTTCGACGTCGAGGAGATCCCGACACACGGAGGATCGCTGCGTATCTATGCGCGTCACGCCGAGGACACGGACAAACCGATGAGCGAGCGCGCAAAGCAGCTCCGGGAACGCGAACTGCGCGACGGCGTAACTCGCATCGAAACCTATTCCTCCTTTGCCGAGCGGGTCAAGGAAACGAAACGCGCGATACTGGATTTCCTTATCCGCGCCAAGCGTGCCGGCAAGACAGTTGTCGGCTACGGCGCGCCCGGGAAGGGAAACACCCTGTTGAACTACTGCGGCATTCGACAGGACTTCCTCGACTACACTGTAGACCGCAGTCCCCACAAGCAGGGTAGGTACACACCTGGGACGCGCATTCCGATCTGCGATCCTGGCAAGATTCGCGAGACCCGACCGGATTACGTGTTCATATTGCCGTGGAATCTCAAGGACGAGATTACGAGTCAGATGGCGTATATCCGTGAGTGGGGCGGCAAGTTCGTGGTTCCAATTCCCGAAGTCAAGGTCCTGTAGCTGTCCCGAGTCGATGCTACCTTGACGGGCGAATGCGCCGCGTTACAACACAGGCGTCAGTGCAATATGCTCAAAGTCAATACGGTCCACTCATGAAACTTCTTATCACGGGTACAGAAGGATACATCGGTGCTCGGATGGCCCCCATACTCGCCGCGCATGGCCACGAGGTCACCGGACTGGACACCGGTTTCTATCGAGATGGATGCTTGTACCTCGATCCGGTCGGAATGCCAACGGCGCCGCGCACCATCTACAAGGATCTGCGCACGCTCGCTCCCGGAGATTTCGAGGGCTTCGACGCGGTGGTGCATCTTGCGGAACTCTCGAATGACCCGCTCGGCGAAAATCGGCCGGAGATAACGTTCAAGATCAACCACGAAGGTTCGGTGCGCATCGCCAAGGCCGCCAAACAGGCTGGCGTAAAGCGCTTTGTGTACGCTTCCTCGTGCAGCGTGTACGGCATCGGTTCGGGGGAAGGCTTCCTCGACGAGACCTCCCCGACCAATCCCCAGACGGCGTACGCGAAATGCAAGGTCAACGTCGAGCGCGATGTGAGCCCTCTGAGCGACGACGATTTTTGCGTGACGTTTCTGCGCAATGCAACCGCCTATGGGCCCTCGCCACGGATGCGCTTCGACATCGTGTTGAACGACTTGTGCGCGCTCGCGTGGACGAAAAAAAAGATCGCCATGGTGAGCGACGGCAGCCCTTGGCGGCCGATCGTGCATATCGAGGACATCATTCAAGCCGTACGGTGCACGCTCGAGGCCACGACTTCCGTAGTGAACGGCGAAATCTACAACGTCGGTTCGACCAGCGAGAACTATCGGATTCGGGAACTTGCCGACATCGTCGCGCAGGCCTTTCCCGGCTGCGAGGTCTCCGCGGGGCCGCCGAGCGCCGATAATCGCAGCTATCGCGTAAATTTCGACAAGATCGCGTCGAAACTGCCCCGTTTCAAGGCGCTCTGGACCGCACAACGTGGCGCTGAGGAGCTTCGAAAGCTGTTCGAGCGCATTGAGTTCTCGCCCCAGATCTTCGAGTTCAGAGCTTTTACCCGCCTGAAGCAGCTGAAGTACCTTCAGCGAACCGGACAGATCAATGAGGACTTGATTTGGGGCGGCAGGTGACGATACGGAATTCATCGACAAACCAGTTGCGTTAAGAGGGTGCGCGCGCCATGAAGGTGGTACTGTTTTGCGGAGGCCTCGGCACGCGTCTGCGCGAGCACTCGGACACGATTCCGAAGCCCCTCGTGAATATCGGTTATCGGCCGATTCTTTGGCATCTGATGCGCTATTACGCCCACTTCGGACACAAAGACTTCATCTTGTGTCTAGGCTACCGCGGAGACATGATTCGCGAGTTCTTCCTGGATTACCGCTCGGCGATGTCCGCCGATTTCGTGATGTCGGAGGGAGGACGTCGCATCGAGCTCTTCGACGAGGGCATCGACGACTGGCGGATCACCTTCGTCGATACCGGGATGCACTCCAATCTCGGACAGCGGCTGGATCGCGTGAGGCACCTGCTTGAGGACGAGGAGATCTTCCTTGCCAACTATTCTGACGGGCTGAGCGATCTCCCTCTGGACCAGCATGTGGCGAAATTCCGCGGAAGCGATGCAGTTGCCAGTTTCCTGTCGGTTCGGCCCTCGCAGAGCTTCCACGCGGTGCTCGCGGACGACCGCGGCAGGGTAACGGCAATCGAGCCGGTCAGCGCTTCCGATTACTGGATCAACGGGGGCTTCTTTTGCCTGCGGCAAGAGGTCTTCGATTACATGCGGCCGGGCGAGGAGCTCGTGGAGCAGCCTTTCAAGCGGCTCCTCGCGGAGCAAAAGCTGTCAACGCTGAAGTACGAGGGGTACTGGGGCGCCATGGATACATTCAAGGACAAGATCACGCTCGACCGTATGGAAGCGCGGGGCGACTGTCCATGGATGGTTTGGAAGTCCACGAAGTAAGTGTTTCGGCCGGCTTGGTTCTCTCCTTCAGGAGCCTGACGTAGCATGAGCGCCCTTTGTGCGTCGGAAGCGTGCCCGCGGCGATGCTACGGCTGATACCCGAAGTCCGCCCCCGTCGGGCCTTGCGGCTGCTGTGCATCGGCGCGCATAGCGACGACCTTGAGATCGGCTGCGGCGGAACCGTGCTGGCCTGGATGGCGAGCATGCCCGCCATCGAGGTGACATGGGTTGTCCTCAGTGCGCAGGGCGCGCGGGCCAGAGAGGCGCGAAGCAGTGCCCGTGCATTGCTGAGGCGAGCAGCCGCGCACAAGGTCCTGATCGGGGGGTTCCGCGACGGGTTCCTGCCGGCACAGTACGCCGACGTGAAGTCCTTCTTCGAAAGCCTCAAGGAGACTACCGATCCCGACGTTGTTCTCACGCACTGGCTGCAGGATCGACATCAGGACCATCGCTTGGCTGCCGAATTGACATGGAACACGTGGCGCAATCATCTGGTACTCGAATACGAGATTCCCAAGTACGAGGGCGATTTGGGGCAGCCAAACGCGTATGTGCCGATTCCGACCTCGCTTGCGCGCCGCAAAGTAAACCATCTTGGACGCTATTTCTCTTCCCAGCGCAGCAAGGATTGGTTCGTCGCCGACAACTTCCTTGCGCTGATGCGCATTCGCGGGATGGAGTGCCGGGCAGCCAGCGGATTCGCCGAGGCGTTCCATGCACGCAAGTTTGTCTTCTAGCCGAGTCCGACCCCATCCAGGCCGGCCGGCTAACGACCATGAACAGACCGCCTCTCATAAGCATCGGTATCCCGGCCTACAATTCGGCGGCCACCATCGGGTCGGCAATCGAAGGATTGCTGGCACAAAGCTGCGGTGATTTCGAGCTGATCGTCAGCGACAACGCGTCCACCGATGCGACGCGCGATGTCGTCGAGAATTACGTGCGGCGTGACGCCCGCATTCGCTACGAGCGACAGCCGGTCAACATCGGCGCGAACGGGAACTACAGCCATGTCGTGCGCCGCGCGCGCGGAGAGTTCTTCAAGTGGTCTTCGTCGAGCGACTGGTGCGCGCCGACCTTTCTGCAGCGCTGTGTGGGAGAGCTTGCGGCACACGGCGACACCGTGCTGGTGGCGCCGCGCACGCGTTTGTTTCAAGGCAGCCCTAGTACGGCGCAGGATTACGCATTCGACATCGAGATTCTCGACGATACGCCGCTCGCGCGGCTCACACGGCTGTACTCCACGCTGCGTTTGAACAACGCCATGAACGGCTTGATACGCACCTCCGCGCTGCGGCGCACGCGACTGGTAGAACGCTACCTCAATGCCGATGTCGTGCTGATGGGCCATCTCGCGCTCCTTGGAAAGTTCCGGCTTCTCCCCGAGCGCCTGTTCTATCGACGAATGGAAGCCGCGTTCGCTACCGCCCTGCAAGACCGGGCAGGCGTGATCAGGCATCACTATCCAACGCCGAGTGCGCACACGCTGTTTCAAGGGAGTAAGTGGCTGATGGGCCGAGTGCGTGCGACGCTTTCAGCGCCTATGCCCATTGGCGAGAAGCTACGCTCTCTCGTCTACGTCGCAAAGACGTGTTACTGGGAAGGCGAGTTGATCATGGAGGACCTGCGGGGCGTGTGGCAGTACTTCGTCCGCGGGGCTTGGCCCAAGTAAGTGTTGTTCTGAGATTCGCGATGCAGGTAGGACCTTCACTCATGCATGAGAATCGCCGCTTGAGCTGGGACAGATTCGCGACCGACCACGGGAATGGCTGCCCTTATCAGCTGTCAGCTTGGACGGAGGTGATTGCTCGGAGCTACTCGCACGACACCGCCTATCTTATCGCGATGAGTGCGCGCGGCGATGCGAACGTGAAGGTGACGCGCATCAACGACGACGCAGGCAAGGCCGGTCGGGACGCGATTGGCGACGACATCGTGCTCGGCGTCCTGCCGTTGGTGCACATAAAGCACTGGTTATTTGGGAATAGCCTGGTTTCAATGCCCTTTTGCGATGCGGGCGGCATCCTCGCGAGGGATGGGCTTGTGGAGCGAAAGCTGGTCGAACATGGGTTACGGATCGCCAATGCGCTGCACGTTCCGGTGCTCGAACTTCGGCAGTATCAACCCCTCGCCTGCCTGGATGACTACGGCTTCTGCAGCGACGCATCGCCGCATGGACAACGCGTCGTGCGAACGGTCCCGGGCTGGCGAGTATCGACGACGGCTGCAGGCCACAAGGTCCGCATGCTCCTTGCACTTCCGGAAAATCCGGACGCGCTCATGCAATCCTTCAAGGCCAAGCTCCGAAGCCAGATTCGAAAGCCGATCAAGGATGGGCTGATTGTAAAGATCGGTGGCGTCGATCTGCTCGACGACTTCTACGATGTTTTCGCCGCCAATATGCGCGATTTGGGTTCGCCCGTGCACTCCAAGCGGTTCATCCAGCAGATACTCCTCGGCTTTCCGGAGAGGGCAAACATTTTCGTCGTCTACGGAAAGAGCGTTCCCATGGCTTGCAGCCTGACGCTCGGCTTCAACGGCATGCTGTCAAACCCCTGGGCTTCGTCCCTGAGACGGTATAGCCAGTTTGCGCCCAACATGCTGCTCTACTGGGCGATGCTTGAGCACGCGTGCCTGCAAGGTTACCGGGCGTTCGACTTCGGCAGATCGACCGTCGACGAGGGCACTTACCGATTCAAGGAGCAGTGGGGAGCCAAACCCGCACCCCTTTACTGGTACAAATTTGATCGGGATAACCTTTCCTCAAATGAAATCACGTCGGCCAGCCCCTGGATGAACCGCGCAACGGAGTGCTGGAAGCGACTGCCGGTCCCGGTGACGCGGGTGCTCGGACCGAAAATCCGGCAGTACATCAGCCTGTAGGCCGGCTCACGTCAGTGAGAGTTCTCTTCCTCGCTCATCGGATACCGTTTCCACCCAACAAGGGAGACAAGATCCGTGCGTTCAATATCCTGAAGCACCTGGCAAAACGCCACGATGTTTCCCTTGCGTGTCTGATCGACGACGAAAGCGATCTGCAGTTCGTGCCGCAGATCGCACAGCGCGTGAACCGCCTGGCCTTCGATCGGATTCGACCGCAAATGAAGAAGCTGCTTGCCTTGCGCGGCTTGCTCCGTTCCTGTCCAATCACCGTGGGCTATTTCTACACGCCACTCCTGCAGAGGCAAATTGACGACATCATCGACAAAGCGGACATTGACGCATTCGTGTGCTCCTCGTCATCCATGGCGGAGTACCTGTTTCGGTCACGTCATGCCGACACCAAAATCCGTAACGGTATCAAGGTCATGGATCTCATCGACGTCGACTCGTACAAGTGGCGGCAGTATGCCGAGCAGAGTCCGGCATGGACGTCCTGGATCTATCGCTACGAAGCGGAGCATCTGGCCAAGTACGAGCAGCGCATTGCACGGAGCTTCGATCACGTCCTCGTCGTCAGCGAGCAGGAGAAAAGGATGTTCCCGGGCGGCGCCGATACGCCGAATCTCGAGGCCATGTCGAATGGCGTTGATCTGGAGTTTTTCCGGCCCCCTGAGCCTGGAAACCAAGCGCCGACGCGTCCGACGCTCGTCTTCACGGGCGCCATGGACTACAGACCGAACGTGGAGGGGATCAGGTGGTTCGTCGAATCGGTATTTTCGCGAATACGGGTCGCAATTCCCGATGTCGGACTGTTGATCGTCGGGAGCAAGCCTGCGCCCGAAGTCTTGCGGCTGGCGCGTTTGCCCGGCGTCGTGGTAACCGGCTTCGTCGAGGACATACGCGAGTACCTCGCGAGGGCGAGCGTTTGCATCGTACCCCTGCGCATCGCTCGCGGGATCCAGAACAAGGTTCTGGAGGCGATGGCAATGGGCAAGGCTGTTGTCTGTACGCCGCAGGCGCACGAGGGGATACGCGCTACTCCGGGGAAAGAACTCGTCGTCGCCGAGGGCACGGACGATTTTTCCGCTGCCACCATCGATCTCTTATTGAACCAGGGCAAGGCCGAGCGACTTGGGGTTGCAGCGAGACAGTGTGTCGAAAGGGAGTACTCCTGGGACGACAACTTGCGATTGATGGATAGGATTCTTCCCGTGGGCAGCACGGTAGCCCGGCCGATCGAACCCGCTCTCGGGCTCGGCCAAGGTGCCGGCGCTGCAGGGGTGAGATCGGCATGAACGCGGGGGCGGTGCCCTCGCAGGAATTCGGGGCCAGGGTGTTCGTCGAGGAGAGCTTTGGCCGGACCCGGGAGAACGAGCCCATCCGCATGGGCGTTCCATTTCCACGAGGACTCATTTCCGACGCAAGAGAAATCACCGTCCTGGACCAACACGCGCGCGCGGTTCCGCACCAGTGTCGTGTCCTGGCTGCCTGGCCTGATCGAAGCGTCAAGTGGGTGTTGGTCGATGCGCTCGTGCGCGTCGAAGCCAATCAACGCGCCATGCTGTGGGTGCAACGAAAAACATCAGTCGGCAATGTGGTGCAGGGCGGCGCCACGCATGAATTGAACATCGCCGAGGAAGCTGACCGGTTGGTGGTCAATACCGGAGCGGGACAGTTCCACATAAGCAGGCATGGCTTCGGCCCGCTGCAGGCCGTCCTGCTGGGCTCGAACGCATTGTTGGCGACAGTCGGCTCGGAGACCCGGCTTCGTATGGCTGACGGCACGGAATATGCTCCATTCGTCGATTCTGTGCGATTGGAGGAGAGCGGCTCAGTGAGGGCGTCGATCCTCGTCGAAGGCGGATTCGCTCATCGCGGTCGACGAAGTCCATTGTTGTTCAAGTCGCGACTGGTTTTCCTTGCGGGCTCGACCTGCGTGACCTGTGAATTCCAGATAAGGAATCCGCAGGCGGCACACCATCCGGGCGGCTTGTGGGATCTTGGCGATGGCGGATCCTGCTCATTCACCGATCTGTCGATTCGGCTCTATCCTCGTGATCAAGTCCGGGAGGCCGAGTGGTATGCGGAAATGCCGAGCCCCGCGCAACGCATTGGCTACCTGGATTTCAGTCTGTATCAGGATTCGAGCGGCGGTGCGAACTGGGACTCGCCGAATCACGTCGACTTTTCGAACAAACTCACGGTGTCGCACCCGGGATACCAGGTCAAGGCCGGCCCTCCCGGTGAATCGAAACTGATTGGTGAGGGGCGCAGGGCTACTCCGTATCTCCGGGTTTCGACTGAAACAGGCTGGATGGCCGCGACGACAAAGGATTTCTGGCAGAACTTCCCCAAGGCCCTGCGTCTGGAAGACAAAGCTCTGAGCATCGGACTGTTCCCCGCGGAGTGCGCTGCCGGGTTCGAGCTGCAGGGCGGCGAGCAAAAGCGGCACACCGTCTTTTTCGATTTCGGACTGCACGGCCGCGAGCCGGTGATTCCGATGATTCAACAACCGCTGGAAGTGAGCCTTGACCCGCTGTGGATCGAGCAATGTGGAGCCATTTCGTGTTTTGCGGCGGCCGAACGCGACGGCGACCAAAGTTACTCGGAATATGTGGGCAGCATCATCGAGGGTCCGAACTCCTTCTTTCGCAAGCGCGAGGTGGTCGACGAATATGGCTGGCGCAACTTCGGTGACTTGTATGCCGATCATGAAGCTATCCGCCACAGCGGGCCCAAACCCATGGTCTCGCATTACAACAATCAATACGACTTCATCTACGGGGCGGCAGTCCAGTTTCTGCGGACCGGCGACTCACGCTGGCAACGGTTGATGGAAGATGCAGCGCGGCACACCATCGACATTGACATCTACCATACCGCTGAAGATCGTTCCGCGTACAACGGTGGACTTTTCTGGCACACCGACCATTACAAGGATGCAGCCACAAGCAGCCATCGATCCTACAGCCGGCGTAACGGTGGTCGCGGTTATGGTGGCGGACCCAGCAACGAGAACAACTACACCTCCGGCTTGCTGCACTACCACTATCTAACGGGCGATCCAGAGGCGGCGGATGCGGTACTTGAGCTTGCGAACTGGGTGATCGCGATGGACGACGGGTCGCTCAACCTTTTCGGGCTGATCGATTCCGGACCCACCGGCCTCGCCAGCAAGACCGTCAGTACCGACTACCACGGCCCGGGAAGGGGAGCCGGCAATTCGATCAACGCGCTGCTGGATGCGTACAAGCTATGCAACGATCGAAGGTTCGTGGTGAAGGCGGAGGAACTGATTCAGCGGTGCATCCATCCTGCCGACAACATTCAAGCGCTCAGGCTGGACGAGCCGGAATACCGATGGTCCTACCTGGTGTTCCTGCAGGCTCTCGGCAAGTATCTCGAGCTGAAGCAGGAATTGGGAGAAGATGACTACTGCTATCACTATGCCCGCACGAGCCTGCTGCACTATGCGGGCTGGATGCTGGATAACGAAGTCCCATACAAGGACGTCCTGCACAAGGTCGAAATTCCTACCGAGACGTGGCCCGCGCAGGACATCCGGAAGTGCCATGTGCTGTACCTTGCGTCGAAGTACGCGGATCCCGCGATGCGCTCCACACTGAAGCGGCGCGCCGCGTACTTCTTCGAGCGATGCATTCGGGATCTCCTCAGTTTCGACACCGCCTACCTCACGCGGCCTCTGGTCATCCTGTGCGTGTATGGGTACGTTCATTCCTTTTTCCAGAAGCAAGCAGATCCGCCCGTTTTCGGCGCCGCTCACAGGTACGAGTTCGGCGAGCCGCGAGTTTTCCGTTCGCAGCGGGATCGCCTCAAGATTGAACTGAGGCGGAAGCTGCATCTCGCATCAACCGAAGTCCGGCGGATGCTGCGAGCCGAATGGCTGCGCGTCAGGGATTGGATCGGTCCATCGCGATGATCGGCCGACTTCGCGCCATTGCATTCTGCCCTGATCTGCACCGGGGAGTCGTATGACCGATTCCCGTGATGCAGCGAGTTCATCAGTCCGCCCGGCTCTCGCCTATGTGGTAAACAGCCTCAATCCCGGGGGTACGGAGAAACTTGTCGTCGAGATGAGCCTGGCTTTCTGTTCTGAATTTGAGGTCCTGGTACTGTGCCTGGACGAACCCGGGTTATGGGCCGACGATCTTCGCTCCAGGGGAATCTCGGTCCATTGTCTGTGGCGACAGCCTGGACTCGATTTCGCCGTATCGGTTCGACTGGCGAGCTACTTTCGTCGCTTCAACACGCAGATTGTCCACGCACATCAAACCACTCCATGGTTCTACGCCGCGCTGTCGCGCCTGCTGTATTCCGAACCGAGACTGCTGTTTGAGGAACACGGGCGATTTTTTCCTGAAGTAAGGAATCCGATAGCGAATCCTGGTGAATCGACTGCTGGTCAGGAAGTTGACCCATCGCTTTGTTGCGGTCTCCCAGGATATACGCGAACGTCTTCGGGAGTACGAGGGACTCGACGCTGACAGAATCGAGATAATCTACAACGGTGTAAGAGCCGAGCCACTGCTCGGGACCAGCGAAAGAGAAGTGCTGCGCAGTGAGCTGGGGCTTACACCAGGATCTTTCGTCGTCGGTACGGTTGGGCGTTTCGACCCGATCAAGAATCTTCCCATGCTGGTCGCCAGCCTAGCGCGCGCCGGCAAGGAGGTCGACACCTTGCGCGGACTCCTCGTCGGCGATGGACCGGTGTTCCCCGAGATCCGTTCGCTGGTCGAGAAAACCGGACTGCACGATCGTGTCCGGCTGACCGGGTTTCGCAGCGATGCCCGGAAACTGATTGGATGCATGGATCTGTTCGTTCTATCCAGTTTCAGCGAGGGAACGTCGATGGCACTGCTCGAGGCCATGATGGCGGGAGTCCCAGTTGCGGTAACCGGAGTCGGGGGCAATCCGGAGATCGTGCTTGACGGAGAATCGGGCTGGGTCGTCCCGTCGAATTCAGTCGCTGAACTGACTGCAGCGATTGTGGAGTCCGCGAGCAATGAGCAGAAGCGCCAACGGATTGCCGCAGCGGGGAAGCGTCGTTTCGAAAACCAGTTTGCGTTTGACCGCATGATCGACAACTACAGGAAGCAGTATCGAACGCTGCTACCGATGACCCCATGACTGCCGGCGGGGTAGCAATCAAAGTGTCCGCGAGGCGGTTCCTCAAGAGATTGGTGTTTGGCACCTCCCTTGTCGTGGTTTCGCCCATGATTTTGGCGGCATGGATCGAAGAGAGGGTGACAAAGGGCGAGGCCGTATTCGTGTTCATGACCCAGCTTCTTGCGCTGATTCCGGGGCTCGTCGGGACCTACCTGAGGGGGGCGTATTACTATGGCTCGCTCGAGAACTGCTCGTGGCAGGTCCATATCGGATTCGGTTCCGTATTTACGCATCGAGGCGCATCGGTAGGACCGTATGTGTCTATGGGTGCGTATTGTGTCATCGGCCACGCGTGCATCGGGGACCACGTTATGATGGCGAGCCGGATCAGCATACCCAGCGGCAGAAGGCAGCATATCGACGAATCCGGAAATTTGTCGTCTGAGCCGAGATTCGAGAGGGTAGCGGTAGGCAAGGGAAGCTGGATCGGAGAAGGCGCGATCATCATGGCGAACGTCGGCGAGCACTGCATCGTTTCCGCAGGTGCGGTAATAGTCAATGAAATGCCCGGAGCAAGCCTTCTCGCCGGCAATCCCGCTACCGTTGTGAGGGCGTTGAGCGCTGGCACATGACTTGCAGGTGAGCTAGGCCATGTGCGGGATTGCGGGATTTGTCGATTTTGGCGGGCATGCGAAGGACCAGGCACATGCCCGGGTCAGACGCATGGCCGATTCGATAATCCACCGAGGACCCGACGAAGAGGGGATTTATGTCGACGACTTCGCCGCGCTCGGCCATCGCAGGCTTTCGATCATAGATTTGAGCAGCGGACAGCAGCCGATGGGCGTCCTCGGCGGGAAAGTGAACATCGTATTCAACGGTGAAATCTACAATTTCGTCGAGTTGCGCGCCGCGCTCGAAGCCAGAGGGCACCGCTTCAGGACCCAAAGCGATACCGAAGTCATTCTCGTCGCGTACCTCGAATGGGGCGAGCATTGTGTCGAACGGCTCAACGGCATGTTCGCTTTTGCCATCTGGGACGCACGGGTCAGACGCTTGGTGCTCGCCCGGGACCGCGTGGGGAAGAAACCGCTCTACTACTACCGCAAGGGATCGCTGGTCGCGTTTGCTTCGGAGCTTAAAGCGCTGCGCGCCGGGGGACTTTGTCAGGAAGCAGTGGATCCAGAGGCCCTTGATTGCTATTTCTCGTTGGGTTACATACCGGCGCCGAGAACGATCTACAAGGGTGTCAGAAAGCTTCGTGCCGCGCGATGCCTCACGATTTCCAGCACTGCCGAAAGCGAGCGGCAGTATTGGCAGCTGAGTTTCGCAGAACCGGTTGCGAGATCGCTGGAAGAAGCAACAGAAGAGTTCGAACCTTTGCTGGATGATGCCGTCAAGTGCCGCTTGATGAGCGAGGTGCCCCTGGGTGCCTTTCTGTCCGGCGGGATCGATTCGTCACTCGTGGTGTCGTCGATGGCCCGTTTTCTCGAACGGCCCGTGATCACCAATTCGATCGGCTTCGAAGAGGAACAGTTCAACGAGCTGCCGGTGGCTGGCGCGGTTGCTGCGCATCTGAGAACCAACCATCACGAGTATGTCGTCAAACCGAAGGCGGTCGAGGTGATCGAGAGGATTGCGCGGCACTTCGATGAGCCGCTGGCGGATTCGAGTGCCGTACCGACCTGGTACGTGTGCGAGATGGCGAGGCGTACGGTTACGGTGGCGTTGTCCGGTGACGGCGGCGACGAGAGCTTCGGTGGATATACGTTTCGTTACCTCCC
Source organism: uncultured beta proteobacterium (assembly GCA_963699535.1). Lineage (GTDB taxonomy): Bacteria > Pseudomonadota > Gammaproteobacteria > Burkholderiales > SG8-39 > VBDM01. The sequence goes on from CAVOUJ010000001.1 coordinate 66,685, forward strand.
GCACATGATGGAGTCGAGAGTCAGGGCCGCCATACCGGTGTCGGTCCGTCATGTCGTATTTGGAACACTGGGAACTCTCTGGCCGGGATCGGCGAGGCTACCGAAGGCGCTGAGGCTAAAGACAATTTTCGAGAACCTTTCCAAAGGTGATGCGGAGGCCTTCTATTGCGATCTGGCGTTTCTTCGCAACGACGCGCGAGCTGCGCTCTACTCGCCCGATTTCGTCGCAGAGCTGCGGGGCTTCACGCCCATGGAGACGGTCCAACCCTACTATTCGCAAAGCGATGCCAAGGATGCGTTGGGCCGCAGCCAGTATACGGACATCCACTTTTACATGACCGACGACGTGCTGGTGAAAGTCGACCGGATGAGCATGGCCCATTCCCTCGAGGTCCGCTGCCCGCTGCTGGACCACCGCATCATCGAGTTTGCCGCCAAGCTGCCGACCAATCTGAAGGTCCAGGCGAGGGGCGGAAAGCGGCTGTTGCGTGAGATGGCCGCGCGGCGCTTGCCTGCCGAGATCCTCAATCGGCCTAAACGAGGATTCTCCATTCCGGCCGCGCGCTGGCTGCGCAACGAGCTGCGGCCATTGGCTGAAAGCCTCATTTTCGACCGCAACCGTTTCTTCTCCAATATCCTGAACGAGCGAAAGATCAGTCACATGTGGCGGGAGCACCTGAGTGAAGCCAGAGACCACAGCGTGTTTCTCTGGGGTCTGATGATGCTGGGGTTGTGGGAAACAACGAGCTTCACACCGGCATCGCCGCGATTGGGCATCGCGCCCGTCCAAGAGAGATCATAACCGGACATGTCGAAGAGAATTCGGGTACTGCAGTTGGGAAGTGCAACCGGACTTTACGGAGCGGAGCGCTGGATCCTGGCCTTGGCAAAGCATCTCAGTCAGGGCCGGATCGAGTCAGTAATTGGTGTCATCAAGGACAGCCCAGGGGACGCACCAGCGCTCTGCGTGGAGGCCTCCCGTTTGGGAATCAGTACACACGTCTTCGAGTCTCATGGGAGGTTGAGTCGCAAGGCGATAGGGCAATTGACGCGTTTCGTGAGCGATAACGAAATAGACATCCTGCACACGCATGGCTACAAGACTGACGTTATCGGATTTCTTGCGCTGCGAGGGACAAAATGCAGGATTGTATCAACCCCGCATGGGTGGAGCGCCAACGCCGGCATCAAGGTGCAGATATACGAGGCACTGGATCGCCTGGTGTTTCGATTCTTCGACGCGGTGGTTCCGCTCTCCTCCGACCTCTATGAAGGCTTGCTCCGCTTCCCGGGTCTCAGACGGAAGTTGCGTCTCATACGAAACGGTGTGGACTTGTCCGAGGTCGACTCAGTAACCCAAGAATCGCCGGAACTTCAGGCTTGGAAGTCCCAGGGCAGCGTAATTGTGGGCTATATCGGCCAACTCATCCCGCGCAAGGGGCTGGATACTCTGCTGCATGCATTCAGCAAGCTGGATATTCCCCGCAAGCGCCTGTGTATTGTCGGCGAAGGACCTCAGCGGCTCGAACTCGAACGGCTCGCAGACCAGATTGGCGAGAAGGAGCGGGTGCACTTTTTCGGGTTTCGCGACGACAGGATTGCCCTGATGAAGTGCTTCGACGTCTTCGTGCTGCCCTCGAGGCTGGAAGGAATCCCGCGTTGCGTTCTCGAGGCCATGGCGGCGCGAGTGCCGGTTGTCGCGACCGATATTCCAGGCTGTCGTGTGCTGATTGAAGACAACGTCACCGGCATGCTGTTTCCGGTCGACGATCACATGGGTCTGGCGACGAAGCTTCGTTTGTTGCTCGGAAACGAAGGACTGAGAGACTCATTGGCGGACGCCGGGCATCGTCTGGTCAGGAAGGAGTATTCGGCCGAAACAATGGCGGAAAAGTACACGGAACTGTATGTGGAGCTGGCTGGAGGTGATGGGCTGGGCGGCACCAGCTTGGTGCAACGCGTGGGCGGCTGAGTAGGCTCTCGACCGCCGGTAGAATCCATGCGCGAACTTGCCCTGAACGCCGTTGTAGCCGTGGTCCTGTTGCTGGGTCTGTACTCGGCGCCAGGTTCCGTCCTCGTTCTCAACTGGATCTGGTTTCAACGCCCCGGAGATTTCTCCTTCGAGGCATTGAGTACGATGCCTCTGTTTACGATTGCGCTTGGCATAGCGGTCGTTTCCAATCTGGTCCGCGGGCAGTTTCACCTTCGATTTCCGCCCATCCTTGTAGTGTTTCTGGCGTTGTTGTGCTGGATCACCCTCAGTGCGGTCTACGCCTATAACGAGGAACAAGCTTGGCTGGCATATCGAAGGTTTCTTCCCTCGATGTGGCTCGCGCCAATTGTGCTCTTTGCCACGATTCATGACTTGCGCCTTTTGCGGTGGACCCTGTGGGTAGCTGCGGGGAGTATCGGTTTGACTGCCGTCAAGACGAGCGCTGTTCTTACGGCCCAGGGGGGCTCGTATTTGACGCAGCAGATCTCCGGATTCGTCGGGGACAACAACGTCTTCGGCTTGGTGCTCTGCCTGGTCGTGGCGATGCTCATGGGCTTGCGGACAACCTTGCCGAAGAAGAAGTGGGTGCAACCCGCCTTTTTCGGAGCCCTCGCGCTGGTCATGCTTTGCATCGTCTACACGCGGTCTCGAGGCGCTTTTGCTTCCGTGGGGATCATTCTATTTTGTGGCGCAATCCTCAGCGATCGACCCGCTCGCAATGTGTTTCTCTTGGTGGTTCTCGTCACAGGAGCATACATAGCGATCCCCTCGGAGTACTTTGAGCGCTTGTCCACGTTGGGAAACCTGGAGGCAGACGAATCAGCCCAGGGGCGGTTCGAAAACTGGGATCTGGCATGGCGAGCAGCGCTGGAACATCCCATTTTCGGGGTAGGCCCGGAGAATCACATGGCCTACAATGCGGCCCTCCAGCCCGGCGTCACCATCAGAGTCGCTCACAGCGTTTACTTTCAAGTGCTCGGGGAGCTTGGTTTCGTCGGGCTTGGGCTCTATCTCCTGTTCGTCTGGATGGGACTAAGGTCGCTTTACAAGACCTGGCGCGCCATGATTCCAGTCGTCGAAAGCCATCCCGATTTGGCGTGGGTCCGCGATACAGCGTTCTGGCTGACGTGCGGCTATGCCGGATATATCTTTGGCTCGGCCTTGTTGAACATGCTCTATATTGAGTTCCCGTGGTATGCCATTTTCTATGGGACTATGTTGCAGCCATTGGTCAATCGGGAACTGGCCGCGAGACAGGGGGCGGCACAAGTCTCGCCTGCCGCTTGAACGACATTGCCTCAACCAAAGGCGGGCAACGTCGGGATTATGATGGCAAGTGAGCGGCAGGCCGACGGTCGCCGGCTAGAAGGGCGCGTGCATCATGAAGCCGGAACCGCTCGACACACCTGCGCCGAGGGTAGGCTTTCGCTGGGGGTGCTGAAGAGCCTGCGCATCGCCTCTTGAATCCGGTTCAAGCCGGATTCGGCGAGCAGGAATCCGGCTTGGGCGAATCTCGTCGGCGCGCTCAGCGCCGCCAGCGGGGCGATCGGGCACACGATACCGTTGATTTCGGGCCGGGTTCTCGAGCAGGGTGCACTGGGCGCCCACGAGGGGTTGTAGACCTGAAAATTGTCGCTGGCGTTGCCGTTGTAAGTGTAGACGCGGACTTCATTCAGTTTGCTCAGGCACTGGGAGGATACGTTCGCGACGTCCCGGACCATGGCGATGTCTGCTGAGACTCCGTCCCGGCGGCGCATCGAACCTGGTGTTGTTGATCACCACCAGTTTGTTGTCCATCCAGCAGCCGTTGACCGAGCCGACGATCGGGACATTGACGTTCTGCTGGTTGCGCAGATACGAATTCTCTATCGTCAGATTGGGTTCCGTACCAAAGCCTGACTTCCGGGGCGATGATGCCATCGCCCATCCCCTGAATGTCGGAATTGCGGATGACGATGGCCTTCGCCGATGTAGTCGGCGAAGAACACGCCGTCACCGCAGCAGCGGCTGACGCCGACTGAAATTGCCTCGGATCTTCAGCCCGTCGAAGGTGACCTTCTGGCCCGGATACACGTAGACGGCCTTGTTGTAGATGTTCCAGGCGTCAGATTCTTCGACGACGCTCTCCAGCACGTCGTTCGCGGAGGGCTGCGGATCGAGGGAGCTGATCCACCAGTAGGTGCAAGCCGCCCTGCATGGCCCCGTACGCTTCGTTGTTCTCGAACTGCAGGAGCGGCATGTTGTTGCCGTTCCGGGTGGTGGATTGGCCGGTGGCCATGATCGTATCGGCCCCCTTGAAGTTCGGGCACCGCGATGTTGCCCAGCTAGCGGAACTGGAAGACGAACCCATACGCGGCTTCCGTCGTCGGGATTCTGATAGTTGGCCGCGACGTTGTTTCTCACGTAGTTGTTGGGGCCCCTGAACCAGAAGCCCACGCCCTCGGTGCCCATCGCCATTCGCGCCTGGTCCTGGGGCTCGGCAGCACCGGGCTCGTTGGGCTCGCCGATGCCGCGCAGCACGAAGTTGTGGTCGAACACGTTGAAGCTCTCCGAGCCGTCCTCGGTCGCGACCGCCGCGCCGTTGTAGTTGTAGACGACGTTGTCCTGGATCAATCCGTAGTGGCTGCCGTGGACCGTGATGCCCCATTTGAACTTCGTCTCGACCGAGCCGCCATCGACGGCATTGCCCAACAATGTGAACTGGTAGCCGTTGGCCGGGCGTGGGAAGCGGGCCGCTCAGGTGATGCACGTGGATCGGGTAGCGGCCGATGTGGTTGGTCGTGTTGTCCAGCGGCAGAATACGTCGTGCGCCCCATGTCCCTGAACAGGACGTAGCGGATGTCCACGTCGGCCAGGTGGGTGCCCAGCATGTGCCCGCGGGTGCCGGAGGGATTCTCCGATCGGACCATGACGTTCCTCGTCAGGTTCCCGACGTGCGGCAGGAAATCCAGCACACCGTTCAAATCGCGGGCGCCCAGGTGGTCGTACTGCAGGGCGCTGTTGAGCGTGAGGGTCGTGCCGTTGCGAAACGGCCAGCACGGTCCGTTCTTCCCACTGGTTGACGGCGTTGACCCAGCCGCCGCCGGTGACTTCGCTTTCCTTGATGTGCCGGGTGTCGGGCAGGACGAGCCGGTCGCCGATCTTCCACCCGGAGACCGGCGCCGACAGCGTCAAGGTGGTGTTGCCCGCGTGCGGCTCGGTCGCGAGGCGCACAAACGTCGGCGTCTTCACGCTGCCGTGCATGGACACTTTCCCGAAGCACGATGATCCCCGTGCCGAACTGATCCGGGTCCGGCGACGCCGCCGCCGAGCGGCGAATCAGCGATGACGATCTCGGCAGTCACATTGGCGGCGATCGGGGCGGCAGCGGTGCCCACTTCCAGGACCCCGGGGTGCCCATCCCATCCTCCGGCCATGACCTGGAGGTTCGTCACCTTCAGGCGGGTATTGACGCCGGGGGAGAACGCCAGCTTGCCATCGACCGCGATCGTGTAGGCGATCGCGCACGTGTCATTGATGGTGACGGTGTGGCCCTGGCCGATCTTCGACGACATGGCTGGCAGGTCGGGAACGCTGCCTCCCCAGGTCGCGGGATTGGACCAGCTCCCGCTCTGCACGGATTGGATCGACCGGGCGTGGACGCTGTCCTGACGAAAAATCCGGGATGTTCTCCGGAAGCACGACCGGCGGTGGGGGCGGCGGGGGCGGCGTGCCCGACACGGTGACGGTCGCCGATGCGCTTGCGCTGCCTCCCGAGCCGGTACAGGTCAGAGAGTAGTTGCCACTCGCGGTGAGCGCGCCGGTCGACTGGCTGCCGGAAGTCGCCTTGTCGCCCGACCAGGCGCCCGAAGCAGCGCAGGAGGTGGCGTTGGTCGAGGACCAGGTGAGCGTTGAGGATGCCGCCGTTCGCGACCGACGTGCGGGTTCGCGGCAAGCGACACCGTCGGACCGGGGGCGGCGGGGCATCGACACCGTGACCGTCGCCGACGCGCTTGCGCTGCCCCCCGACCCGGTGCAGGTGAGAGAGTAAGTGCTACTCGCGGTGAGCGCGCCGGTAGATTGGTTGCCGGAAGTCGCCTTGCTGCCGGACCATGCGCCGGAAGCCGTGCAAGAGGTGGCGTTGGTCGAGGACCAGGTGAGCGTTGAAGATCCGCCGCTCGCGACCGACGCGGGTTCGCCGTCAGCGACACCGTGGGAACCGGGGCAACACGGTCACGGTCGCCGACGCGCTTGCGCTGCCTCCCGACCCGGTACAGGTAAGAGAGTAGTTGCCGCTCGCGGTGAGCGCGCCGGTAGATTGGCTGCCGGAAAGTCGCCTTGCTGCCCGACCAGGCGCCCGAAGCCGTGCAAGAGGTGGCGTTGGTCGAGGACCAGGTGAGCGTGGAGGACGCGCCGTTCGCGACCGACGTCGGGTTCGCCGCAAGCGACACCGTGGGAACCGGGGGCGGCGGCGGCATGCCCGACACCATGACGGTCGTCGAGGCGCTTGCACTCCCTCCCGGGCCGGTACAGGTAAGAGAGTAGCTGCGACTCGCGGTGAGCACGCCGGTAGATTGACTGCCGGAAGTCGCCTTGCTGCCGGACCATGCGCCAGAGGCAGCGCACGAGGTAGCATTGGTCGACGACCAGCTGAGCGTGGAAGACCCGTTGCTTGTGACGGACGCAGGACTCGCCGCAAGCGACAAGATCGGCAATGGTGGAAGCGTTGGATTCGCCCAACTGGTGGGCGACGATCCCGACTGACTCCCGCAGGCGGCGACAGTCAGAGCAAGCAGAGGAACGAGCAGTGATGTGCGCATTCGCAAGATTCCGCTCAACGAGGCAGCGAATGATGTACCTGGACGAGCAAACGACAAACGGCGGACGCATCGCTTCTCGGCAATAATTCGCACGCTTGTGAAAAATAATTTTCGTAAACGACAATCGTGAGAAAAATTGGCGGCCAAGTGTCGGCCGTTTACGACACTGAGTGTCGGTGGTTGACGACGCGTCGGCGATTAGCGACACTCGGAGAAATATGTCGCGAGAACGGAAATCTCGACCCGAAGCTCTAGATCTCTTGCCAACTTATACTGATTGACGGCTGCCGCTCACTCCACACCGCCGCAAGATCAACCATGCGCTCGATCATCTGTGGTGCCGCACTGCTGCAACTATTTTCCGCGGCGCTGCCAGCCGCTGAACCTCTGCCACAAGCCTGGGAGTACAGCGCCGCGATGAAGAAGGTCGCTGCGGAATTCACCGGCAGGCAGGGCGTCGTGATTCATGTCGGCGATTCGATTACCTATGCTCATCCCTATGGCCAATGGGCCACCGCTGGCCAAGGAAGGAACGAGGACGACGAGGCCCTCCTCGCCTGGATGCACGCGGGAAGCAACGACGATACCGATGGCTGGTACCTGGCCCGCTTCGACCATCCGGCCGGAGGCCGCAGCTATACCGCGGCGGGAGGCATTCGCCTTGACGAAATGCTGGCCGGCGGACGGGGAGGCATGCCCGCGCTGGCCGAGCTTGTCAGGACTTACCGGCCGCAAATGGTGGTGCTGATGCTGGGCAGTAACGACGCCACGCATGGCCGCAGGGTCGAGGATTTCCGCCGCGACGTGGAGACCGCGGTAAAGACAATCATGGCCGCCCACGCAATTCCGATACTTTCGACGATCCCGCCGCACATACGCCGGCAGGACCTGGCCAAGTCGTACAACGTCGCCCTCCGCGAAATCGCCCGCCAGCAGGAGCTTCCGCTGATTGACTACGAGCGGGAAATACTGACCCGACGTCCAAACGACTGGAACGGTACCTTGCTGAATAGGAACGACGAGCATCCCACCGCCAATACCGGCGGCGAGAACGGCGTGAAGGCGAGCTCCGCCCCAACCGACGACAACCTCAAGAGCAGCGGCTACCTGCTCCGCGGCTGGCTGTCGGTCAAGAAGATCGGCGAAGTCAAGCGCAAAGTGCTGGACTGATCGCGGCCTCAAGTCGTGAGCCACACGGATTGCAAACGAGTCGCATTGCAATCACCGGGTATCGATTTGTAACGCAACGCAACGCTACGATTTCCCCATACAATGCCGACTCGCAGGGGCAGTGACCTGATCATCGTGGAGGCACATTCTTGAGCTGGATTCCTGGTCGTCGAACCCTAATCGTCGGGTTTCTTCTCTTGATCGGCATCATTTCAACCGTGGTCGTGACCTCGATTCCAGAGACCCGGTGGCGTGCTGAAGTCCTCGCGCTCAAGTTGACGGGGGCGCTGCCGGACATTCCGTTCGTGCAACTCCTGATCTGGATGCGGCCCGGCAGTAGCGTATGGATGGGCGAGATCGTCCTCGGCAACAGGTCCAGCGCGATCGCCTCCGTGCGCAATCAGAATGCCGATGATCCCGAATACATCCGTCAGGGCACTGCTCAATTTCAGCTCAGCTGCTCTCACTGTCATGGCGCGGAGGGTACGGGTGGTACGGGTCCGGATCTGGTGGCATTCCTGGCTCGATCGACGGACTGGGCTTTCCTGTCGGTCACCAAATGGGGTCGTGCAGGCACCGCCATGGCGGCACAACCGGTGACCGACAAGCAGATCTGGCAGATCAACTCGTTTCTGCGCCAGAAGGCACGCGCCTGGGCGGCCGAGGCCGCCGGTGTTGCGGCGGCCCGGCCTGCATTGAACGTGACGATAGAAACGCTGAACGCGGCCAACCAGCACCCGGACGAGTGGACGATGTACTCGGGGGACATGCAGGGGCTTCGGCACAGCCGTCTCGCACAGATCAACCGCAAGAATGCGGCGAGTGTGCGGGTCGCCTGGGCCGCGCAGCTGCGGCCATCTTTCAAGCCGCTGTCGGCGACCCCGATTGTCGCAGGAGGGATGATGTTCGTGACCGAGGCGCCCGATGGGGTGGTCGCTCTCGACGCAAGGAACGGATCGGTGATCTGGAAATTCAGCCGGCCGGTCGATCCGTCCAAATTGCCGCTGTGCTGCGGGGCATTCAACCGGGGCGTCGCAATCCTCGGCAACCGCGTGTTCGTCGCGACGCTGGATGCGTATCTGGTGGCGCTGGACGCGGCGACAGGGGCTCGCATCTGGGAGACCAAGGTCGCCGAAACCGCCGAAGGCAACAGCATGACCAGCGCGCCGCTGGTGGTCGACGGCCATGTCGTCGTCGGTGTTGCGGGCGGCGAATACGGGATCCGCGGCATCGTTGCCGCGTTCTCACCGGAAGACGGCCGCCGGTTGTGGCAGTTCAATATTGTGCCGAAACCAGGTGAACCGGGGAGCGAGACCTGGAAGGGCGATTCCTGGAAAACCGGCGGCGGTTCGAGCTGGGTTACTGGCGTTTTCGACAAGAACCTCGACCTGATCTACTGGACGACAGGCAATCCCTGGCCGCCGCTCGATAACAGCACTCGCCAGGGCGACAATCTCTATTCGAACTCGGTCGTGGCGCTCGAGCGAAAGACCGGAAAACTGCGTTGGTACTATCAGTTCACCCCGGACGATACTCACGATTGGGACGCGGCGCAGCAGCCCATCCTGGCCGACGTGAACTGGCAGGGTCAGACCGTACCTGCGCTGCTGATGGCGAATCGCAACGGTTTCTACTACGCGATCGATCGTCGCGACGGCCGGTTCCTCTACGGCAAGGCCTACGTGAAACAAACCTGGCTCAAGTCATTCGACGCGAAGGGCAAGCCGATCGCAGATCCTGCCGCATTGCCCGCGAAAAACGGGACGTTGGTCTGGCCCTGGATGCACGGCGGAACGAACTGGTGGCCGCCCTCGTACGATCCGAAGCGTCGGCTGCACTTCGTACCGACCGTCGATGCGGCAACGCTGTATTTTTCAGTTGCCATGCGTCTGGAGCAAGGCCAGATGACCATGGGCGGCACGACGCGGCTCGCCTCCAATCAGCCGGCCATCATGGCGATCAAGGCGATCGAACCGGACACAGGCAAGGTTCGCTGGACCACACGCCTGGATCGCGGTGACTTCCACCAGTATTCGCGCATTGGCGGATTGCTGTCGACCGACGGCGATATCGTCTTCGGCGGCTTCGAGAATCGATTCGTGATACTCGATGCGGAAACCGGCAAGGAATTGTGGCGCTTCCTGCCGGGCGGCTTGACCAACGCGGGACCCGCCACCTATTCGATCGACGGCGTTCAGTACATCGCCGCGATCGCCAGCAACGTGCTATTCGCGTTCTCGCTCGGGCCCAAGCCCTGATCGATGACCGTGCCCTGACTCACGGACCCAGGTAGGTGAACAGTAGCCACCAGGCTCCTGCCGACCAGGCGAGGTGTGCGGCACTCCAAAGAGCACGGTCCAGGAGCCGCCAGCGGCTGCAGATGAGCCAGCCCAGGGCAAACATCCCGGCCCAGGTGATCAGTAGCGCGAGAAACACCTTCCGCCGTTCGGACTCGTACAGGCGACGACGGGGAAACTCCGCGCGAATGGCGGCATCGGCCCGGGCAATGGCGAGGTGTTCGGCGGTGACGTCAGGCGAGGCTTGAAGTACCAGGCGCATCGTGCCCGCTTTGCTGTTCGAAGCGCTGCTCACGGCCAGCTCCCGGCCTCGCCGTTGCACGCTGCGCCGTCCGGTACGGTCTTGCACCGCGAGCTCCCACTGCTCTGGCCCGTCGAATCGTTCGACTGTCGCGCTGGCCCATCCAAGGTCTTCACGCAGGGCCAGCTGCAGGACCGTGGCCATCCAGCCCGTCGGCGCGGCGAGGCGCGCGTCCACGCTGGGTGCCGGATCGGCGCGGCGATCGTGGGCGACCCAGCCGCCGAACGGGGCCCGGCTGCCCTGCAATGCCCTGCTGGATACGCCGCTCGATCCCAGCAGCGTCAGGTTGAGGCCGAGGGCCTGTCCTGGTCTGTGAAAGTTATAGCGTCCTTCGCCGAGCGCCCTGACTTGCGTCTCGGGCGCGGCGGTCCAAAGAGTACGCAGCGGCCGTTTCGAGGCGTCTGCATAGGTATCGAGCACGATCCAGGATCTTGCGCCGAGTTGCATGACCTGCCTGCGCAGCGTCGGGCCCGTTGCCGCCTTGCGCTCGAGATCGAGCATCCGCAGGTCGCGAGTCTGCGCGTAGCCGAGCAGTTCCGTATGCCGCAATTGAGTCGCCGATTCGCCGACGACGTGCGGGCCGTTGCCTCCATCCCAGCCTTCGGACGCAGCGATCCCGGCCATATCGTCGCCCGGCCAATAGCCCGTGTTGGTGCTCCAGTCGGTACCGTCGGCCCAGATCAGGACGCTCTGCTCCTGGGCGCGCATGTGCCCGTGTCCCGCAAAATATCCCCAGGGCACGACGGTCTGCGTCGCAGGTTCGGTCCGGGTGCCGGCTTCGGACCAGATCGCATAGCCTGCGACGGGGTAGAGGCGCGCGAAACTTGCGCGCGACTTTAGCGCTTCACCCCAGCGAGTATCGTCCAGGTTGAGCAGCCCGGGCAGCTTCCACGCGTAGCGAAAGGTGTTGCCGATCAATGGTAGCGAGCGATCGGGCCTCTGCAAATCACGCAGGAAACGGAGCGATGCTTCGTGAGCTTTCGTCAGCTCGTCCGGCACGTGCTCGCCCGCTGAGCTGCAGCAAGCGGACCATGAATCCCGTCAAGACCACCCCGTGGAAGTGATAGCCGGCCGAGTGCTCGAGCACCGCGCCTTCGCTATCGATGTAGAAAGGCAACTGCTTGCGCAGGCGCTCCAGGGCGGTCTCGCGATACTGCTGGGCATGCGGCAGTGCGGGAAACGCCGTCGCCAGCTGTATCAGCGCAACATTTTGCATGACGCCATGGTTGGTCGCGGCAGTGAATAGCGCAGGTTTGGTGAGCTGCGCGCCCAGGCGCGTCGCATGGTTGTGAATGAATTGCGCCGTGTCCGCGTCCTCAGCAGCTCGAGTCGCTGTCCACAAGCGGGAGAGGATCGCGACCCGATTGCTGATCGCGTGCGCGTTCCAGAGCCAGCCGCTGGGCAGCCATTGCCTCTTTTCATAGGCGCAGAATTCCGCGACGTAGCGCTTGGCCGCCGCCACGTATGCCGGGTCGCGGGTGTGCTCATAGGCGCGCAGCAGCAGGTCGGGCACGATCAGGCTTGCGATCCAGAGCTGTTGCACCGGAACTCCGCTTTCGAGGTCACGCGGCGAGAAGTTGACGTCGATCGGCAGGACCGGCAGCGACGGCAACGCCAGTCGCCCGCGCAGAATCTCGTCGGCCGCGGTAACGGCAGCATCCCCGGACAATGGATGATCCGTCATCATCGACGCATCTGCGACCGCAGCGAGCACGGCGTCTGAGGGTGCGCGGCGATCGGCATCGATCACGTCATGGGTGACCGGCTCCACGACCACACGGAAGTGCGAGACCACCGGCCACCACAGCAGCGCCAGCGCCGTGGCGAACATTGCGATTGAGGTTAGTCCCGCAATCACCGCGACCCTACGCTGAGTCAGGTTGTTCGCTTTTGCGCTATTCGTCATGTTTTCCACAGGACGAGATCGCGTCGGATGCGGAACCGCGCCTTCTGGGTGTGAGAGAACCGCGGGGCCAGCCCCGCCTCCTGCTCGATCGACGGCTCTGCCGCCAGACCGGAATTACTGGACCGTGCCGGTAGTGGTGACGGAGCTGGGAGTGGTCCCTGCCGCAGTGGGTCCCCCGACGGCGGTCAGAACACCCGTTCCCGCGTCGATGGTGAAGCGCGAGACACCACCGGCGTTCGCCACGTAGGCGAACTGGCCCGAGGCGTCGACGTTGATGGAGACGGGAGTGGTTCCCGCGGCCACCGGCGAGCCGGCGGCGGTCAGCGCGCCCGTTGTGGCGCTAATCGTAAAGCGCTGGACGCCGCTGCTGTTCACCACGTAGGCGAACTGGCCGATCCGGTAGTCCTCGCGGTACATCCACGCGAGGGCCAGGAAGTGGGGGAGCTGCCAGAGGAAGAGGATCGCGAACAGGGCCGCCGCGCCCGCGCCGAACGAGCCGCGCGCGGCGACCCATCCCGCCACGGGCGGAAGGGCCCCGGGCACGGCGCCCGCGATCGTCGCGAGCGAGGTGCGGGTCTTCAGCGGTGTGTAGACGAAGAGGTACGTCGCGACCGTGACGGCCTCGACGGCGCCGACCAGCGGGTTCACGAGGATCGTCAGGATCGTGAGTCCCGCGGCCGTCGTCGCCACGCCGAAGGCGAGCGCCTCGAACGGCGCGAGGCGTCCGTCGGGGAGCGGACGCTGGCGGGTGCGCGCCATCCGGCCGTCCAGCTCGCGCTCGAGATACTGGTTCAGGGCGAGCGCGCCGCCGGCGGCGAGGGCCGTCCCGAGGATCGTGTTCACGAGAAGGGGAAGATCGACGCGCCCCGTGGACCCCGCGTAGAACCCGACCAGCGTCGTCACGAGGACCAGCGTCACGAGACGCGGCTTGGTGAGGACGAGATAGTCGATCGCGCGCCGCGTGGCGGCGACCTGTCCGATCGAGAGGGTCTGGGTCCGGCTCATGGTTCGCGGCCCCGTGCTAGTGGCTCGCCTTCGCGCCTGCGAGCGCCCGGTCCTGCGGCAGGTAGTCCTCGGGGACGTCGGGCGAGCTGTACTCGTACGGCCCGCGGTAGACCGTCGGCAGCGTGTCGCCGAAGTTGCCGTGCGGCGGCGGGGACGGCGCCTACCACTCGAGCGTGTTGGCCTGCCAGGGGTTCCGCTCCGCCGGCTTGCCCTTGAAGAGGCTCCAGAGGAAGTTGAACACGAAGAGCAGCTGCGCCGCGCCGAGCACGAACGCGCTGATGGTGATGAAGACGTTCCAGTGCTGGAGGGGCTGCAGGAAGTCGTACTGCATCGGGTTGTAGATGCGGCGCATGTGGCCGCCGACGCCGAGCATGTGCATCGGGAAGAAGGTCCCGTTGAAGAAGATGAAGGTCAGGAAGAAGTGGATCTTGCCGAGCGTCTCGTTCATCATCCGGCCGAACATCTTCGGGAACCAGTAGTAGATCGCCCGCGAAGATCCCGAAGATGCTGCCGCCGAAGAGCACGTAGTGGATGTGCGCCACGATGAAGTAGGTGTCGTGGATGTAGATGTCGACCGGCGTCGCCGCCATGAAGATGCCGGACAGGCCGCCGATCACGAACATCGAGACGAACGCGAGGGCGTTCAGCATCGGGGACCGTGAACTGGATGCCGTCCGCCCCACAGCGTGCCGAGCCAGTTGAAGGTCTTGACGGCCGAGGGCACGCGCGATGACCATCGTCGACGATCATGAAGGTCATGCCGAGCGTGGGGTTCATGCCGCTCTGGAACATGTGGTGGCCCCACACGATGAACCCGAGGAACGGCGATGCCCATGATCGAGAACACCATCGGCGTGGTAGCCGAAGATCGGCTTGCGGGCGAACGTCGCGAGGATGTCCGAGACGATGCCCATCGCGGGCAGGATCATGATGTAGACCTCGGGGTGGCCGAAGAACCAGAAGAGGTGCTGCCACATGAGCGTGCGCCGCCGCCCAGCGGCAGGAAGAAGCTGGTCCCGATCGTCCGGTCGAAGAGGAGCATCGCCAGCGCCGACGTCAGCACGGGCAGCGCGAGCAGCAGCAGGATCGCCGTGATGAAGAGCGACCAGATGATGAGCGGCATCCGGAAGAAGGTCATCCCCGGCGCGCGCATGTTGATGATCGTGGTGATGTAGTTGATCGACCCCATGAGCGAGGACGATGCCGAGGACGATCAGGCTGATGCACCAGAGGTTCTGCCCCCAGTCCACCCCCGAGGGGTGTTGATCGTCCCGTCGGCGTTCTTGATGATGTCGGAGAGCGGCGTATAGCTCGTCCATCCGGCGCCGGCCGCGCCGCCCGGCACGAGGAAGCTCGACGAACATGAGGACCGCGGAGACGACGCCCACCCAGAACGAGAGCATGTTCAGGATCGGGAACGCCATGTCGCGCGCGCCGATCATCAGCGGGATCAGGAAGTTGCCGAACGCCCCGACCAGGATCGGCATCACGACGAAGAAGATCATGATCGTCGCGTGCATGGTGAAGAGCTGGTTGTAGAAGGCCGGGGTCATGTACCGGTCCACCATGTACGGCTCGGGGATCCAGCCCGTCAGCGGCAGCTGCGTCTCGGGCCACGCCAGCTCCCAGCGGACCATCATGGCCATGAGGCCGCCGAAGATCATGCTGAAGAGCCCCAGGAAGAGGAACTGGCGGCCGATCATCTTGTGATCGGTCGAGAAGACGTAGGTGCGCAGGAACCCGGGGTGCGCGTGCGCGTCGTGCCCGGTTGCGTGCGCGGCGGGGGTGGCGGCGTTAGCCATGGGTCGTCATGCTCCTTGAGCGGAACGAAGGGATGCGGGCACGGGTAGAGGTCACGACGGCTGCCCGGCCGCCGGGGCGGGGGGTGGTGCCGGTGCGGGGGCCGCGTCGCCCGCCGGAGCGGGAGCGGGCTCGCCGGCCGGCGCGGCGCCATCGCCCGCGGGCGCCGATCCCGCCGGCGGCCACTGCTCGGCCAGCCACTTGGCGTAGTCGGCGTCGGAAAGGACGGTCAGCGTCCCCTTCATCCCCGAGTGCCCGAACCCGCACAGCTCGGCGCAGGGGATCTCGTAGACCCCCGGTGTCTTGACGTTGAACCAGGCCTGGATCTCCCGGCCCGGCAGGGCGTCCTGCTTCAGGCGCGTCTGGGGGACGAAGAAGCTGTGGATGACGTCGTGCGAGCCGAGCATCACGCGGATGTTCTTGTTCACGGGGACGCGCAGATCGTTGTCCACTTGGTAGTCGTCCGCGGTGTGGAACTTCCCGTCGGGGCCCGAGTAGAGGATCTCCCAGTTGAACTGCTTGCCCGTCACCATGATCGTGACGTCGGGGGTGGGCATCTTCATCTTGATGTCGCGCCACGCGCCCGCGGACGTGAACCCGAGGAACACGAGGATGAGGGCCGGGACGGTCGTCCAGACGATCTCGAGGCGCGTGTTGCCGTGGGTGTACTTCGCGCGGGTCGACGCCCCGGCGCGGTAGCGGACGAGGAACACGACGAGCAGGCCTTCCACCAGGAAGAACGCGATCGCCGTGATGTAGAGGATCAGGTGGTAGAGAGAGTCGACTCTGTCGCCGTACGTGGAGACGTTCGGGGGCAGAGCCCCCAGAAGGTCCTGCATGAGATGCGTCCTCGCCCTAGTTGAGGCCGGCGCTTCGCCTCGCTCGAGGCGCCGGACGTGGGTATTTCGCGCGCGACCAGGGTCGCAAAGGCCGAGAGTCTAGCGCCCTTGATTCGGGCCAGTCAAGCAAGGTCCGCGGAAGCGGAGAGAACACGCGCCCGCCGAGATGCGGCAGAGGGGCGGGCTTGTGTTTTTTGAGCTGGTAGTTTAAAAAACTCATTCATGCGCTACGTCCGGAGGGAACTCGAGACACAGGTCCTCCGTGCCGCCCGCAACTTCCCGGCGCTCGTCCTGACGGGACCTCGCCGGGCCGGCAAGACCTTCCTCCTGCGCCACCTCTTCCCCAAGGCTGCCTACTACCTCTTCGAAGATCCCGACGTCGTAGGGCGATTTCGGCATGATCCGCAAGGATTCCTTGATGGTGTGCGGTTGCCAGCCGTTCTCGATGAAATCCAAAATGTACCGGAATTGTTCAATTACGTTCGCTCCCGAATCGATGCTCAGCCGCATCGCAGGGGGCGATGGTTCCTCACGGGCTCACAAGAGTCCGGCCTGATGGGTCATGTCACGGAATCGATGGCCGGGCGCGCCGCGATCCTCCAACTGCTGCCGATGTCCCTGCGCGAGACGCCCAGGGTGAGCCTCCTCCGGGGCGGCTTTCCGGAAGCGCTCGCGCGACCCAGAGCGGCTCCGCTCTGGTACAGCTCCTATCTTCAGACCTACCTCGAGCGCGATGTCCGGGCGATCAGCGCCGTGCAGGATCCGGCCACGTTCCGGCGCTTCCTGAGCCTGGTCGCCAGCCGGCACGGACAGGTCCTCAACAGGTCCGATCTGGCAGCCCCGCTTGGAATGAGTGTCCCGAGCATCAGCCGATGGCTGGACATTCTCGAAACGACCGCGCAGATCCTCGTCGTACCTCCGTACTTCGAGAATCTCGGCAAGCGGCTCATCAAGTCTCCCAAGATCTATGTCGCCGACTCGGGCCTGGCCTGCCATCTACTGGGCATCGAGACACAGGCGGAACTGGAGAGATCACCGTTCCTGGGCGCTCTGTTCGAGGGATTCATCGGCGCCGAGATCGTGAAGTTCCAGATGAGCGCCGGGCGGCGGGAAGAGAGCTCTACTACTTTCGGGACCAGCAAGGCCTCGAGGTGGATTTCGTGGTCCCGGGGCGCGCCGGAGCCGTGCGCCTGGTAGAGGTGAAGGCGGCGCGCACGATCACCGCCGGCGATGCCGGGCCCTTGCAGCGGCTCGCGGGGGCCTGGAGAAAGCGTCCGGGCCTGCGTTCGCGGGTTCGCCCGTCCTCGTGCACCGTCCCTCTCGAGCCCCCGTCGCGTCTCGCGCCGTGGCACCCGGCGTCGAGGTCTATCCCTGGGAGGAGTTCGTCCTGAAAGGACTTGCATGAAGGCGCCGCGCGACATCTACAAGGGGCGCGTCGTTCACCTGACGGTCGAGGAGATCCTCCTCCCCAACGGTCACCGGATGGAGATCGAGATCATCCGCCATCCGGGGGCGTCGGCCGTCGTGCCGCTGACCGACGAGGGGGAGGTCATCCTGATCCGCCAGTACCGTCACGCGGTCGGCGGGTACATCTACGAGGTCCCGGCGGGGAAGCTCGACGCGGGCGAGCCGCCCGAGGTCTGCGCGGCGCGCGAGCTGACGGAGGAGGCGGGGGTCGTCGCGGGTCGCCTGTCGCGGCTCGCGAGCATCGTGACGACGCCCGGGTTCACCGACGAGGTGATCCATCTGTACCTGGCCGAGGAGCTGACCCCCGCGAAGACGGCGCACGAATCGGACGAGGTCATCACGCTGCTGCGCCGCCCGCTGGCGGAGACGCTGGCGATGATCGCCCGGGGGGAGATCACGGACGGGAAGTCGATCTGTGCGCTCTTCCTGGCGGACCGGACGGTGCGGGAGCGATCCTCGCGGAGCTAGTCCCCGCCGGCTCCTCGCACCGCTTGCGCTCGATGGCGTAGCGGATGGAGCGCGCGATGACGTTGCCGGTGCCCAGGCCCTTCACGAGGTAGTCCTGCGCGCCGAGCTGGACGGCCTGGACGGCGAGATGCTCGTCCTCCATGCCGCTGAGGACCACGATCGGGACATCGGGCGCCGCCTTGTTGATCGGCGCGACGGCCTCGAGGCCCTGCGCATCGGGAAGTCCCAGATCGAGCAGCACCGCGTCGAAGCGGACCTGCCCGAGAAGCTGAATGGCGTGCGACAGCCTGTCCACGTGCGTGAGATGGAAGCGGGCGGAGCCGACCTCGAAGAGCATCTCGCGGACGATCCGCGCATCGCCGGCGTTGTCCTCGACCAGAAGCACCGTGTAGTTCGCGCGGCCGGGCGCGGTGAGGGTCGAGTCGTCCTCGAAAGCGGCGGCGCTGGTGCGGGCGCCCCCGTCCGTGCCCGCGCGGCTCTCGCGGTCGGCCGGAGCGTCCTGCGCGCTGCGCGCGCTCTTCGGAACGGGCGGTTTCTCCTCCGCCTTCTTGTCGTAAGGGCCTGTCATGTGTGATGAGGAGAGCGGTCGTCCCGGCTCGCTCTTCTCTCTCAGCGAATATAGGCGCGCAGCCGGACGGGTCAACGAACAAGTTCGAATTGCTGCGAGGAAATCCTGCGATGGAACCAGCGCCGATCGAATGACGCGGGCTGCGGATTCTTACAGATCCGAAATCACGCGCCGATCTTCTCGATCAGGTCGACGACGCGGCAGGAGTAGCCCCACTCGTTGTCGTACCAGGCGAGCGTCTTGAGGAAGGTCCCGCCGACGACGTGGGTCGCCGGGGCGTCGAAGATCGACGGAGTGCGGAGTTGCCGATCACGTCGCGAGGAGACGATCGGCTCCTCCGTGTACTCGAGGATCGTCCGCATGCGGCCCGGCGGCCGCCTCGCGCACCGCGGCGTTGACCGCCTCGACGGTGACCGGCCGCTCCATCACGGTCGACCAGGTCGACGATCGAGCCGTCCGGGACCGGGCACGCGCATCGCGATCCCGTCGAGCTTCCCCTTCAGCGACGGGCAGGACCTTGCCCGACCGCCTTGGCCGCGCCGGTCGTGGTCGGGATGATGTTCTCGGCCGCGGCGCGCGAGCGGCGGAAGTCCGAGTGCGGCACGTCGGCCAGCCGCTGGTCGTTGGTGTAGGCGTGCACCGTGGTCATGATGCCCTTGACGATGCCGAAGCGTCTCGTGCAGCACCTTGGCGATCGGCGCCAGGCAGTTCGTCGTGCAGGAGGCGTTGGAGACGATCCGGTGCTCGGGCTTGAGCATGTGGTCGTTGACGCCGAGCACGACGGTGGCGTCGATCTCGTCCTTCGCCGGCACGGTCAGGATGACCCGCTTGCGCGCCCGGCGTCGAGCTGCTGCTCGAGCGACTCGCGCTTGCGGAAGCGGCCCGGTCGCCTCGACCACGACGTCGACCTCGAGCTCCTTCCAGGGGAGCTGCGTCGGGCTCCGGGATCTCGAGCATGCGGACGTCCTGTGCCGGCCGACATGGAGCCTGTCCTCCTCGACCCGCACCTCGCCCGGGAAGCGTGCCCATGACCGTGTCGTACTTGAGCAGGTAGGCCAAGGTCTCGTTGTCGGCGATGTCGTTGATCGCCACGACCTCGATGTCCTGCGCGCTCGGCCAGGATCGCGGAAGACGGTCCGCCCGATCCGGCCGAATCCGTTGATCGCCGATCGGCATCGAGCCTCCCTGGCGCCCTGTCGCTCCGACGAGCGCCGCGGGCGAGGCGCCGCCGCACCGGGCCCGTCCAGACCGAGCCAGCATCCGACGATCAGCTCGACGACGCGGTTCGCGTAGCCCCAGCCGTTGTCGTACCAGGTGAGCGTCTTGAGCAGGTTCCCGCCGACGACCTGCGTCGAGAGGGAGTCGAAGATCGCCGAGTGCGGAGTTGCCGATCACGTCCGAGGAGACGATCGGCTCCGTCGGTGTACTCGACGATCGTCTTGTAGCGGCTCTCGGCCGCGCTCCAGACGACCTCGTTGACCTCCTCCGCGCGTCACGTCCCGCTTCATCAGGGTGACGAGGTCGACGATCGAGCCGTCCGGCACCGGGACGTTCATCGCCATCCCGTCGAGCCTGCCCTCCAGCTCCGGGCAGGATGCGCTCGACCGCCATGGCGGGACCAGGTCGTCGGCCGGGATGATGTTCTCCGCCGCGGCGCGCGAGCGGCGCAGCTCGGTGTGCGGCACGTCGGCCAGCCGCTGGTCGTTGGTGTAGGCGTGGACGGTGGTCATGAACGCCCGCTCGATGCCGAAGGCCTCGTTCAGGATCTTGACGATCGGGGCCAGGGCGTTCGCGGTGCACGAGGCGTTCGAGATGATCCGGTGCTCGGGCGTGAGCGTCGTGGTCGTTGACCCCCATGACGACGGTGACGTCGATCTCGTCGCGCGGGCGGCACGGTCAGGATCACCCTCTGCGGCCCCGGCGTCGAGGTGCTTCTGCGAGCAACTCGCGGGTGCGGTACTTGCCCGTCGCCTCGACCACGATGTCGACACGCCGAGCTCGCCCAGTCGACCTCCCCGGGCTCGCGCTTCGTGCAGCATCTGGATCTGGCGGCCGCGGATGTACATGACTCGCCCTTGACCGTGAAGGGCTCGTCGAAGCGGCCGTGGACGGTGTCGAAGCGCAGCAGGTACTCGAGGGCCTTGGGGTCGGCGACGTCGACGATCGCGACGACCTCGATGTCGTCGCGGTCGTAGAGCGATGCGGAAGACGTTCCTCCCGATCCGGCCGAAACCCATGATGCCGACGCGAATCGCCAAAGGGGGAACGCTCCTGACGTCGTTCATTATAGAGGCAGGATCGATTCAGGGGGCGCCGGCCGCCCCGACCGCACGCAGCCACGGGCTCGATCAGGGGACGCGGAACAACCGATCGGGCCAGGCCAGGCCGTAGGCGACCGCCAGGACGCGCCGCTCGAGACGGCCGGCGGCGCCGAGCTCGATCTCGACGAAGGGCGTCGCGATGCCGTCCACGTACCGCCAGCCGTCGTAGAGCATCGACGCGCCGCCGCGCACGTCGGTCCGTCCTGCGCAGAGAAGAGTCGCAGGATCGAAGCGATAGAGAAGATCCTGTGCGGGGACGGCGATCTCGAGGCCACCGTCCGGCATCGCGCGCGCGATCGCACCCTCTCGCGGGCGTGCGCGAGCAGGTTGCGCGGCTCGCGCGCCGCCTCGCGCAGCGCGGCCTCGCCCGCGCACGTGGGGCACGACGCCCCGATCGAGGCCGCGGCCCGCTTCCGCGCGTCCTCGGGGTCAGGCCCGTGGTCGTGACGCGCGCCGGGTCCCGCGAGAGCGAGAAGCGCGGGCATCCCACGGACTCCCGCGTCCACGCCCGTGACCTCGACCCGCGCCCGCCCCGGCGCCGCACGCAGTGTCCTCTCTCGCGCCGCCCGCGCGCCCGAACGGTCCATCGCCCGGAACGCGAGCGAAAGGGGCTCGATGCCGTCCGCGCCTGCCGCTGCGCTCGCGCCGTCCTCACGAGCGGACGCGGCGCCTCGTCCTGCAGGGGCCCAGACGAGCGCTGCCTCGCGCGCGTAGGAGCCGACGCTCGCGATCCGGCCCGCGCCTCCCATCGCCTCGAGCATCTCCTCGAGAAGACGGTCTCCGCCGCTCGTCCCCGATGCCATGGGAAGAGTCTAAGCCGATGCCCGCGCGTCCCGCGCTGGTCCGCCGGCGCGGCGTCGCGCCGCGCCCTGCCCCTACGGGCGGGGTCCGGGCTTCCGGGATACACTGGAAAGGCGTCGAGAGGTGCCCGTGCAGGAGATCGTTTTCTACCAGATCCCGATCTCTCACTTCTGCGAGAAGGTCCACTGGGCGCTCGATTTCAAGGGCCTTCCCTACCAGAGCGTCTCCGTCAATCCGTTCACCAGAAAGGAGCTCGCGTCGATCTCCGGGTCGAAGCAGGTTCCGATCATCCGCCATGGCGCGCAAGTCGTGTGCGAGTCGAGCGCGATCGTGAGCTATCTCGACGAGATCTGCCCGGAGCCGCCGCTCGTGCCGGAGAAGGAGCCGGAGCGGCGCGCAGTGCCTGGAGATCGAGAGGATCGCGGACCAGGAGATCGGGCCGGCCGTGAGGCGACTGGCCTACGACAGGCTCACGTCGGACCGCTCGATGTTCAAGAGGCTCATGCTGCCGAAGAAGGGGGCCGCGCGCCTTCTGAATCCGGTCAAGGCGCCCCTCATGACCTTCACCTTGAAGTGGCACTTCGGGATCTCGCGAGGAAGCTGCGCGCGCGACAGGGTCAGCCTGAGCCGGAGGATCGCCGGCCTGCAGGAGCGCCTCGACGGGCGCGGCCACTTCATCGGCGATACGCTCACCATCGCGGACATCGCGGTGGCGTCGCTTCTCTGTCCCCTCGAGATCGTGAAAGACTTCTCCGAGGCGGCGGACTATTCCCGGATCTTCGCGTGGATGCGCTCGCTGCGCGAGGAGCACGGACGCCGCAGGTGGCAGAAACAATGAAGATCTACACGAAGACGGGCGACGACGGGACGACCGGCCTGTTCGGCGGCGGCCGCCTGCCGAAGGACCATCCGCGAGTCGCGGCCTTCGGCACGGTCGACGAGCTGAACTGCCACCTCGGGTGGATCCGCTCGATGGGGCTCCCCGCGGACGTGGGGGAGGTGCTCGGGCGCGTCCAGGACGAGCTCTTCATGCTCGGCGCCGATCTGGCGACGCCGGCGTACGCGAAGGCGTCGTCGAGGCTGATGCGCGTCACGGCCGAGGACGCGCTCTGGCTCGAGCAGACGATCGACCGCTTCGACGCGGAGATCCCGCCGCTTCAGAACTTCGTGCTCCCCGGCGGGGACGCCGCCGCCGCGGCGGTGCACCTCGCGCGCGCCGTGTGCCGCCGCGCGGAGCGCGAGACGGTCACGCTCGCCAGCCGCGAAACGGTCGGCACGGCGATCATCGTGTATCTGAACCGGCTCTCGGATCTCCTGTTCACGCTCGGGCGCGTCTTGAACCACCGCGCCGGCGTCGTCGAGCAGCCCTGGATCGCCAGGGACCGGAACGTCCCGCTCCTCTAGGGGACACTAAAGACCGGCGACGACCTCGGGGATCGCGGCCAGCAGGCGCTCGTAGCCGCGCGTGAAGAGGTGGTCCGCGCCCTCGAGAAAGAACAGGCGAGGCGGGACCGGAAACGATGCCGCCAGCGCGCGGACCTCGGCGCCGCTCCCGAACTCGTCCTCCTCGCCCTGGACGATCGTGATGGGACGGGTGAGCTCGCTGGCGAAGGTGAAGTCCGCGGTGCGCAGCGGGACGCCGACCCCGGTCAGCGTGGCCGTCCGCGGATCGCCGCCGAGCGCGCGCCACGAGACCCAGCAGCCGAACGAGTAGCCAAGGACGTCGATCGCGGCGCCGGGAGAGAGCCGAGCGAGCTCGTCCGCCGCGGCGCGCACGTCCTCGATCTCGCCGCGGCCCTCGTCGTGAGCCCCCTCGCTCGCGCCCGCGCCGCGGAAGTTCATCCGCAGCGTGGCGCGCCCTGTGGCGGCGAAGGCCTTCTCGAACTGGAAGATGACGCGGTTGTGCATCGTTCCGCCGAAGAGCGGATGCGGATGGCAGAGAAGGGCCGCGCGACCCTTCGACTCGCTTCGCTCGCTCAGGGCGGGCCCTTCGACGGGCTCAGGCCAAGGGGGCGCGACGGCGGCGGCGGCGGCGGGCCGATACAGCGCTTCGATCGCGCCCGCGGGGCCCGCGATGCGGATCGTCCGCGCGGGCAGGGGCGTCGGTGGCGGCGGCGGTCCCGTCATGGATGTCCTGCCCCGGCGCGCCGGCCAAGGCTCCGGCCGAGCGATCCCATGAGAAGCGAAGCGGTCAGGAAGAGCGCGGCGGCCCCCAGGAACGTCGCGCGCGCGGTGCCGGTCAGACGGAACAGGAGCATGCCGATCGGTCCCCCGATGAGGCCGCGAAGCCCGACGAGCGCGACGTGGGCGCCCATGTACGAGGCCGAATCGCGGGTCCCCGCAAAGTGGATCGGCCCCATCGTCCATCCGACGTTCACGGCGGCCATGGCGATGCCGTAGAGGCAGAAGGCGAAGTAGACGACGCGCACGCTCCCGGCGACCGAGAGCGCGAGCGGGAAGAGCGCGAGCAGGAGGAAGGCGAGCGTCGAGAGCCTGACCGGCCCGGACCGGTCGAGGAACCATCCGAAGATCGGCGAGAAGACCACCATCATGAAGTAGAAGACGAGCCCGCGGGCGTTCGACGCCTG
>CAVOUJ010000002.1:0-40305 GCA_963699535.1 uncultured beta proteobacterium
ACTCGGTGTCCCTCACGCCGACGTGGCCGATGAAGTGGAGCACGCCGAGCCCGCCGGGCTTGAGGTAATCGGCGTGGGCCTGGATCACCTCTTCGAGCTGGTCCCGCCCGGCGTGCTCTAAGGTGCCGATCGACAGCAGCTTGTCGAATTGCCGCGGCACCTCGCGGAAGTCCCTCTCGAGCACTTCCACCTTGCCCTCGAGGCCCCGGCGCTTGATTTCCGCGCGGGTTTCCTTGACCTGCTCGGTGGTGGTGTTGATGCCCGTCCCGTTGGCGCCGTACTTCTCCCAGGCGTAGAAGAGGAGGTTGCCCCAGCCGCTGCCGATGTCGGCGAAAGTATCTCCGGCTCTGAGCAGCACCTTCCGGCAGACGTGGTCCATCTTTGCACGCTGGGCATCCTCGAGGGTCTTGGCGCCTCCGTCGAACCAGGAGCAGGTGTAGGCCATGCCGACCTGGTCGAGCCATTCCCTGTAGAAGTCCTGTCCGGGTCCGTAGTGGAAGCGCGCGTTCAGCTTGGCCTGACCGATCGAGCGATTGCTGAAGCGGAACTCATGCCACCAGTTGCGAAGCCAGACCAGAAAGGTCGGCTTGCCGTCGAACCCAGCGTCCATGCCGGCGCGGAACATGAGCGGGAAGTTGCCCTCCACGTCGATATCGCCGTTGAAATACGCCTCCAGAAAGCCGACGTGCCCGAAAAGCGCCACGCGCCAGGCGGCACGGCGGTTGCGGATGAAAATCGTCACATCAGGCGCCCGCTCCCGGCTCTGATAGGACGAGCCGTCCGTGAAGGCGATGCGAAAGCACACGTTCGTCTTCGCCCCGATTTCGGCCATCTTCTTCTTCAGCTGGGTATTCATGATCGGTGTTGAGTCGCGTTTCGACTGGCGTGCGAGGACGAGATGGTAACCGGGTCGGCGGCGATTCTGCTAGTGCCGTTGCCGGTGTTTTCCGTTCCCGGTGTTTGTGGCAAGCTCTCACCTATGAAGCCCGCCCTGGCTCTGCTCGCCGCATTCCTCGGTCTGATGTACGGATGCACCGAGGCCCCGATCCGGCCCCCGGCTGAAGCGCGGCCGCCCGCCCCGGCTGCGGCCGAACCTCAGACCCCGACTCTGGCGCTGGCCCCGACGCCGGCGCCGCCCGCTGCGCCGCCGCAGAATTCGATAGACGCGTTGTTTCGCTCGATCTCGGACGGTGACCTCGACCAGTTCTCTCACCTTATCAGCAACGGCGTTGGCCCCTCCACCCTGAACAAGCTGGGCGAGACGCCCCTATACGTGGCAGCGGAAAAGGGTCAGCTCGAAATGGTGAAACTTCTCATCGCCCGGGGCGCCGACGTCAAAGCGCTCACCCCGAACGGGGAAACCGTGCTGCATGCCGCCTCCATGATCGAGAGCTCCGCGCTCATGACTGCTCTGATCGAGGCGGGCGCTCCGATCAACCTCGCCAACCGCGACGGGGAGGCACCGCTTCACTGGGCGGCCCTGACCGGGACCTTTCTGGCGGTGAAGGCGCTCGCCGATGGGGGTGCGGACCTCAACATCCAGGAGGCGCAGCGCGGCAATACAGCCCTGCACTCCGCGGTTCACCACGACGACATCGTCCTTGTTCACTATTTGCTCTCGAAGAACGTGCGCACTGACATCCGCAACAACGCGGGGGTCACTGCGCTCGAATTCGCCAAGGCCCGCGGGCGCGCCTCGGTGAAGCTCTTCGAGCGCTAGCGTGCGGCGCGACCGCAGGATCGTTTTTACCGCGAGTTTCCTGCGGGCCGTCGCGAACGGTCTGATCGGCGTCCTCGCCGGCATCTATCTCGCCGAGCTTGGCTTCGACCCGGCCGCATGGGGAGCCGTCCTCGGCGCAGGGATCGCAGGTACGGCGGTGGGCGCGGCGGGCGTCATGTTCTGGGGTGACCGCATCGGGCGCAAGCGCTGGCTCGTCGCGCTCGGTGTGCTCGCGGCCGTGGGCGGCATCGTCTTCGCCTTTTCTTCACAGGTGGTGGTACTCGGCGTTGCCGCCTTCCTCGGCATGCTCAACTCGCTCGGCAAGGATCGCGCTGCGGCGCTCGCGATCGAGCAGGCGATACTGCCCTCCACGGGCGACGACACGGAACGCACGCGCGCCTTTGCCTGGTACAACGTGATCCAGGACGTGGGGCATGCCCTCGGCGCCGCGCTCGCGGTGCTTCCGTATTTTCTGCGCGAGTTCACGGGCCTGCTCCCGCTCGATTCGCTGCGCGGCGCGGTGATCCTGTACGCAGTGCTGTACGCCGCAACGGCGGTTCTCTACCTCGGGCTCTCGCCGCGGTCGGAGTCGCCAACCGCGGCGCTGAGAGTCGAGGTCAGCCCGCAAAGCCGCACTATCCTCACCAAGATGTCCTTTCTGTTTGCGCTGGACAGTTTCGCAGGCGGATTCCAGGGGACCGCGCTCTTCGCTTATTTCTTTCACGCAAATTTCGGCGCGTCCGAGGCGGCGATCGGCGCGCTTTTTGTCGGCGCGCGCGTCATGAACGCGTTCTCCCACCTGGGCGCCGCCTGGCTCGCCGCGAGGATCGGGCTGGTGAACACCATGGTGTTCACGCACACGCCTTCGAGCATCCTCACCTTCACCATCCCGTTCACGGGGAGCTTCGAAGTCGCCGCAGTGCTGTTCCTGCTGCGCGAAGGGCTCTCGGAGATGGATGTGCCGACGCGCCAGTCTTATCTCATGGCCGTGGTGAGGCCGGAAGAACGCACTTTCGCCGGCGGCGTGACCAACCTCGCCCGCATGGTTGCGCGCGCTATTGCTCCGGTGTTCGCGGGCAGCGCCATGCAGGCGCTCACGCTCGGGGCCCCGATCATGGCCGCGGCCGTGCTGAAGATCCTTTACGACGGCCTGCTCTACGTCTCGTTCAGGAAGATCAAGGCGCCGGAGGAGCGGTAGCCTTCCCCTCCTCGTTTGAGGAGGGGTGGCGCGTAGCGGCGGGGTGGTCGAGCGACACACGCCCAATCTATCTCGAGAATATCGCCTTGAGATCCTTGGTCGGCATGGTGTTGCGCACCCACCCGAACGCTCCGGCATCGCGCATCGCGACCGCGGCGTCTCGGATCGCGGCGAATGCCAGCCGCGACAGCGCCCCTCCCACGCTGATGCGCTTCACGCCCACGCCAGCCAGCTGCTCTGCGGTGAGCTCGGGGTCGGCGGCGCTCATCACGACGTTGAGCGGCTTCCCGACTGCCGCGACGACTTGCCGGATGGTTTCGAGATCGCGCAGGCCAGGCGCGTAGAGCACGTCGGCGCCCGCGGCGGCAAACGCCTGCAGGCGGCGGACGGTGTCGTCGAGATCGCGGCGCCCGTGCAGGAAATTTTCGGCCCGCGCGGTGAGCATGAACGGGAAGGGCAGGGCGTGAGCCGTCTCGGCGGCAGCTGCGACGCGCTCGACGGCGAGGCTGAAATCGTAAATGGGTTTGTCGGGGTTGCCGGAGGCGTCCTCGATCGAGCCGCCCACGATGCCGGCATCGGCGGCCAGCTTGAAAATCGCGGCGGCCTTGCCGGGATCGTCCGCATAACCGTTTTCCAGATCGGCGTTCACCGGGAGTTCCGTCGCCGCCGCGATCTCCCGGCAGTTGGCGATCAGCTCGTCGCGGCTGATGGCGAGCGCGCCGTCGACTCGGCCGAGAGCGTTCGCCAGCCCGAGACTTGTCGTCGCGAGGGCCTCGAAGCCGAGGGAGGCAAACAGCTTCGCGGTGCCCGCGTCCCAGGGGTTGGGCATGATGAAGATTCCCGGACGTTCGTGCAGCGCGCGGAATGCCCGTGCGCGCTCGGCTTGCGTGCGCATGGATCGCTCCTCCCTCGGGTTCGCCGTTCTCCGACTCCGGTTAGTGAGAATCCCTTCGCGCATCCCGCCAGGATTTTCGATGGCGCCACCGCCGGTCGTCCAGCGTTGCGCGTTGGCCTGTAGTCTGAGCCAATTCCCTCAGTTGTCCGATCGCCTGGGTTGCGGCTTCGATATTCGCCCGGAGTGCCCTGCTTTCCACGCTGGTCCCCGCGGATTTCCTATCCCGCGGCAGCAGTTCGTGCAATCTGCCAAGCGCCCAGCTGCATGAAACGGGGACCCCGGACTCCTTTTCCCTTTCCTGACGCTGCACCTCGATGCGTGCGACGGCATCGGCCACTTCGGCTGTCGCAGGTTCCACCATCATTTGGCCTTCAGCTACCCGCTACATTGCGAAAATGCAGTGGATCTCTCAGATTCTGCAACTCCCGGTAATAGTAGAGCGGCGTGGGCCGCTTTCCCTTGAACTTCAATCGCTTCAGAAACTCCGTTTCCTCCGGAGTCACGTTACTGCCAAGTGAGGCGTCCTTGAGGAATGAGTTGAGCCCCGGCTCGTCCCCGAAAGCTCGGTCGGATTCCGCCTCGACGAACTCAAATCGCTTCGAATTCTCGACAGCGAACCTCCGGTTAAGCACGATGTTCATGCCGAAGCTCGAGAGGTCGATATCCCAGGATTCGATCAGAGGATCCAGGAAGGAAACGCAATTCTCCAATGTAACGTGAAAGACGTCCGTGTCCAGAAACTCGAGAGTCATGACTCGTATCTGCTTGTAGCTGAGGCCGCTGACTCGAGCCACCGAGCGGAGCCAATCTTCGCTGTTCAGTTCCTGCCTGGCGACCCCTTTGATCACGTCCAGAAGCTTTTGTGTGACGAGGCGTTCGAGCTCGCCAAACGGCTGCTTCTCGAAAATCGCCCGTATCTCTTGCCGTTTTCCCGGCGTGCACTTGCGCAGAACCAGCTCTCGAACCTCCTGAAGCATGGGCGCCGGCGGGTCTTCGAAGTCCTTCTTAAACTCGTCCCGGCGCTGGAGTTCGGCCAGCTTGGCGAGCTTTCCGCTCGACAATTTGAGAAACCGGCCCATCTTTTCGTAGAGGTCCGTGCGATCAGGCGCGGGGGGCAATTTCTTCCGGGTCAGTAGCTGCGAGATATAGGACTCGGTGACTTCGGCGGCAGTAGCCAAGTCCTTCTGCTCGAGTCCCAAGTGTTCCAGTCGTTTCCTGATGACCAAGCCCACGTCCACCGGAGGCCTCCTTTGCTTAACTAATGTTAATTAAGTAAAGTGGATATTGCGATATAAGACTTGACAAGTCAAG
Organism: uncultured beta proteobacterium; assembly: GCA_963699535.1. Taxonomy (GTDB): domain Bacteria; phylum Pseudomonadota; class Gammaproteobacteria; order Burkholderiales; family SG8-39; genus VBDM01. The sequence goes on from CAVOUJ010000002.1 coordinate 5,125, forward strand.
TTAAGTCACCTAAGCTCGTCGCTGGACTGAGGGAGCCTTCTGGTCATCTGAACTGGAAAGGGTCATCCGAACTGCCTCCTTGGCCATCACACGCAAGCGCAAGCTAAGGTCAAGGAGAAAGCTATGTGGACAAGAATAGGTTTGATCGCGGTGCTTGCGCCGCTCGCGGCGGCAAACTTCGGCTGCGCCCCGCCGGCGACGGGAACCACCATGCCGATCGAGGACAAGATCTATACGGTGACGCCGGCCTCGGTGACAGTGAAGGCGGGCATCGTGACCGGCGAGGTCACGGAGATGAAGGTGACCGAGCGGGTCGAGAAGGGCTCCGGCCGGGTCGAGTCGCCGGCGAAGCTCACCGGATCGCTCAAGCTGAAGAACACCTCGGTCGATCAGACCGTCCGGCTCATCGGGGGAAAGATCCAATACATCGATCCCCAAGGGAAGCCCATCAAACTGGAGGCAAGCCGTATCGAGCCGACCATCAAGTTTGCCACCTACGGCAGCGCCGAGCGGCTCGATCCGGGCCAGGACGCGACGCAGTTGCTGGACGTCGACTTCCCCGCCGAGGCCTTGAAAGCGAAGAAGCTGAAGGAGATCCGCCTCGAGCTCGTGTACCTGCCCTCGCCGTACAAGGAGGAAAAGGTCAACTTCACCGTGTCGATCGGCGGCCAGTAGGCCGAGCCCGTCGTGACCAGCCGAGATCTTCCGTGGGCCATTCGCGTTTCGCGGGCGGAGTCTTCCGAAGCGCTGGATCGCCTGATGGACCTTTGGTCCGAGGCGGTCACCGCAGGGCGTAACCTGCAGAAGTCGACCGGTTTCGATTCGCACATGCGGCGCAGGGATTGGGAAAGCGCGAAACGCAGTATCCAAGAAACTTACGGGCGCTCGAGCCGGGAGCATCAGCAAACGCTGGACACTTTGAGCGCCGCAATACATTACAAGAACGTATTTGGCCGCCGGCCGGGTTGATTCCCGCAAGCTCGACGGGCGGCACTTTGAAACAACAGCAGAACACTCACTAAAGGATGAAATGTCATGATGAAAATCCGTCCCTTGCACGACCGCGTTGTGGTGGAGCGTCTCGATGAAGAGCGCAAGTCCGCAGGCGGCATCGTCATTCCCGACAACGTAGCGGAGAAGCCCGACCAGGGCGAGGTCATCGCCATCGGAAAAGGCAAGATCCTCGATGACGGCAAGGTGCGTCCGCTCGACGTCAAAGTCGGCGACCGCATCCTGTTCGGAAAGTTCTCCGGCCAGGCCGTGAAGATCGAAGGCACCGAATACCTCGTGATGCGTGAAGACGACATCATGGGCATTGTCACGAAGTAAGACCCACCCAATCAGGAGCAAACATGTCTGCCAAAGAAGTCCGGTTTCATGAGTCCGCGCGCCACAAGATGCTCGCGGGCGTCAATATTCTCGCCGATGCGGTCAAGGTGACCCTCGGTCCCAAGGGTCGCAACGTGATCCTGGAGCGCTCGTACGGCGCACCCACGATGACCAAGGACGGTGTGTCGGTCGCCAAGGAAATAGAACTGAAGGATAAGTTCGAGAACATGGGCGCGCAGATGGTGAAGGAGGTCGCGTCCAAGACTTCCGATGTCGCGGGTGACGGCACCACCACGGCAACCGTGCTTGCTCAAGCGCTCGTAAGAGAAGGCATGAAGTTCGTCGCCTCCGGCATGAATCCGATGGATCTCAAGCGCGGCGTCGACAAGGCGGTCATCGCAGTGGTCGAGGAGTTGAAGAAGATCTCCAAGCCCTGCACGACGACCAAGGAGATCGCCCAGGTCGGAGCTGTTTCGGCCAATGCCGACAGCGAGATCGGCAAGCTCATCGCCGACGCGATGGACAAGGTCGGCAAGGAGGGCGTGATCACCGTCGAGGACGGCAAGGGTCTGCAGAACGAGCTCGAGGTCGTCGAAGGCATGCAGTTCGACCGGGGCTATCTCTCGCCGTACTTCATCAACAACGCCGAAAAGCAGATGTCGGTCCTGGACGACCCCTACGTGCTCATGTACGACAAGAAGGTCGCCAACGTCCGCGACCTGCTTCCGCTCCTCGAGCAGGTGGCGAAGGCCGGCCGGCCGCTGCTCGTCATCGCCGAGGAAGTCGAAAACGAAGCGCTCGCGACCCTCGTGGTGAACAATCTGCGCGGCATCCTCAAGACCTGCGCGGTGAAAGCACCGGGGTTCGGTGACCGCCGCAAGGCCATGCTTGAGGACATCGCGATCCTGACCGGCGGCCAGGTCATCGCCGAAGAAGTCGGCCTGACCCTCGAAAAGGCGACGCTGAAAGACCTGGGCCAGGCGAAGCGTGTCGAGGTGGACAAGGACGAGACGACCCTCATCGACGGCGCGGGCGATCCCAAGGCGATCGAGGCGCGGGTGAAGAGCATCCGTACCCAGATCGAAGAAGCCACCAGCGACTACGACAAGGAAAAGCTGCAGGAGCGGGTGGCCAAGCTCGCCGGCGGCGTTGCCTTGGTCAAGGTCGGCGCTGCGACCGAAATCGAAATGAAAGAGAAGAAGGCGCGCGTCGAGGACGCACTGCATGCGACCCGCGCTGCGGTCGAGGAGGGCATCGTCCCCGGAGGCGGCGTGGCGTATATCCGTGCCCGCAGCGCACTGGACAAGATCAAGGGCGACAACCCCGACCAGGAGGCCGGCATCAAGATCGTGCGCCGCGCCCTGGAAGAGCCGCTGCGCCAGATCGTCGCCAACGCCGGCGAGGAGCCCTCGGTGGTGATGAACAAGATCGCCGAAGGCAAGGGCAACTTCGGCTTCAACGCCCAGACCGAAGTCTACGGCGATCTCGTCGAGATGGGCGTGGTCGACCCGACCAAGGTCGCGCGCACGGCGCTGCAGAACGCGGCTTCCGTCGCCGGCCTGCTGCTCACGACCGAAGCGATGGTGGCCGAGTTGGTGGAAGAGAAGGAAGGCGCCAGCCCCGGCGGCCACGGCATGGGCGGCATGCAAGGAATGGGTATGTAACCCTGGAGCGATCTGGGCCGCTTTTCACTGCTTTTCTCTGGAGGTACGCAATGAACATTATCGTGTGGAGTTTGGCCGGAGGGACGCTCGGCTGGGCCGCCTGCTCGTATCTGGGTTTCAACGAACAGCGGGGCGTGATGGTCTCGATCATCATCGGCGCGCTGGGCGGGCTTGCTGGCGGGAAACTGATCGCACCGATGTTCACTGCCGCTGAGGCGGTTCCCGGCGATTTCAGCTTCTCCGCTCTGCTCTTTGCCGCTGCCGTTGCGGCGGCTTTCCTGGCCGTCGGCAACCTGGTCCACGAACGCTGGGGCGTGTGATCGCACCAAGCTGGGCCCGGAACCCGCAACGCCCATACACCCGCGCCGCGGGTAATCCGGGAACCAAGCCTTTGTAGGCGTGCATGTTCAGCCGCAGCAACGGCTGCAGGAACCGTGCCCTCCGCGCATGCGTTACACTACCCGGGTCGTACCGATACCGGGTCGGGAGGACCCTATAAGTACGGTGAACATCAACAGAGGAAGCGCGCCGGATCCCAAGGGGGCCGGTACGGAAGCCTGCGCCCTTGAACGGTTGCCGCACATCATCAAGAAGATGTGCCTGCTCTGGGCGCATCCGGAGTTCGACGCCTTCAGTGCGCACCTGCTCATGGACTCCCGCGACGGTCAGCGAGCGGGCCTTCCGTGGGATGTCGCCGAGGAAATCCTGTTCCTCGCGGAACTTCGCGTCGTCAAGCGGGCCATCGTTGCCTCCGACTTGACCGGCCAGCCCTTCTGGGAGACCTACCAGAAGATGCTCGAAAACGCCGAGGCCGAGCAGCAGCGCCGGCAGGCCCAGGCATGGAACGATCCCCTGTCCAACACGGACACCGGTCGCCTCAAGTCCGACAAGTTCGCTCTCAACCGCGCTTCCATGCCGGGGAAGAGTGGGACCCCTTCCGTGTCGGGCAAGGGCGGGTCAGGTTCCGCGACGGGGAAGGCCGCGAGCCAGAAGAAGAAGAGCTGGCTGGCCCGCCTGCTCGGATGACGAAGCGCTCGCAGCCTCGCAGAATTTCCTAAAGGAGGGAGTACTACGATGAAACTGCTTGAGATCAGGAAGCTCGGTTGTGCGCTGGCCGCTGCGAGTCTGCTCGCGGCCTCGGGCGGCGCGCTGGCACAGGGTGTCAAGAACTCGATCAACGTTGCGTTTGGCTTCGTTCCGCCGCTCGGCGACACCACGGGCGCGATCGGGCTGGTGGAGTACGAGCGACTGATTCTCCCGAAACTGTCCGTGTTTGGCCGGGGCTCGTACCTCAAGTACAAATTCGACGACGGCACCAACGAGGAAGACGGCAAGGGCACCGGCTTCGGCGTGGGCGTGCGCTTCTTTCCGAAGGGGGGATTGAAAGGGTTCTATGTCGGCGGAGCCATCGGGAGGTACGTTTCCAAGTGGGACTGGAAAGACGACAAGGGCACGTCCTTCCAGACCCAAGGCACGGGAGAAACGGTGTCGGTCCAGTGGGGCGGAGAGGTCGGCTACCGGTTCAATCTGGGCTCGGAGCGCGTATCCCTGACCCCGGCGTTCAACGCCGGGAGCTGGTTGGGCGCGAACAACACCTGCACAAATGCGAACGGAACACCCTGCACCAAGGAAGGTGAGCTCGGTTTCTACGCGGCGATTTCACTCGCGCTCGGAATCGCGTTCTAGGTCCCGCTTTTCCCGGACCGCGGGGCCTCGGGCGAGAGCGGCCCCCGGTTCCGGGAGCTGCTCAGGAACGACTTCAGCTCCGACACGAGTTCCCGGTGATGGCCCACCCACAAGTGCCCTCCCGTGGGAAAACTGACCAGACGCGCGCCGGGTATGCGCCGCGCAGCCTGTCGGCTGCTTTCATGGATGCCGAAAAGGTCGTTTTCGACGCTGATGACGAGGGTCGGAGCGCTCAAGCGCTCGAGCTCGTAGCGCTCGCCTGAAGCGACGATCGCGACGTCGTTCCATAGCCCCTTCCGGCGCGGGCCCATCGGCAGGGCGTTCCGCATCGCACTCAGGATGCGCTCCTGCTCTTCGGCGGGCGCGGCATGGAAATCCCGCGCCGGCGTGGCGAAGAGTCTTTCGAGCAACGTGTCCCGCGCGAGCTTGAGGTTGAGCCAGAAAAAGAAATCCGATCCGAGTATCGAGTTGACGATGGGCGAGGGCGGGGAAGGCGGTTTCACCGGCTCCCCGGCGCGCGGCGCCGGAAAGAGCGCCGGAACGAGGAGGACCATCGCCGCGCAACGCGAGGCATGCCTGAGGCAAAACTGGATCGTCGAAGGCGCGCCCGCCGAACCCCCGAGGACAGCGGCCTTCGGCAGCGCGAGCGCGTCGAGCAGGCAGGCGTGGGCGTCGGCCTGGGCGGCAGACGAGGCATCGGCCGGAAGCGGAGTGCGCAGATACCCGAATCTCGACACGGCGATCAACATGAATCCGGAATCGTCAAGTCCCCGCCCGAATTCCAGGCCCTGGTCGAAGCCGCCCCCGGCGCCGTGGACGAGCAGCAGGGGCGTGCCCTTGCCTTCGACGGCGTATTCGATCGGTCCGCACGGGGTATTGACCACTTGGCTGCCCGAGGCGAGGCGCCGTTCCGCGGCGGCGATGTCGCTCCGGTAACTCGAAAGGGGGAAGGCGATCAGTCCCGCAAGCGCGACGCCGGACATCCCGAGAACGATCCAGACGCGCCGGATTCTCATCGGCTGGCGCGCTCCAAGCGGCGTTGTAACATGCCGGGCTCCATTCCCTGTCTCGAGCAGTGATGGTAACGCGTGATTGAGCCGTTCTGGACACTGAATACAGGCACGCACAGCGTATCGATGTGGGAATCTTGGGCTCTCGCCGCTCTCTTGTTGTTGGGCTGGCTGTGGTTCGACAGCATGCGGGCGCGCGAACGCGCGCTCGGGGCGGCTTCGCGTGCCTGCGAGCGCGACGGCCTGCAGTTCCTCGACGACACCGTGGAGTGCGTGTCGCTTCGTATTGTGCGCAACAACGGGGGGCGCGTGGTCCTGCGACGAATATACCGGTTCGAGTTTTCCGACAGCGGCGACAACCGCCGCGGCGGCAGCATCATCATGCTGGGCGGCAGGGTAGAATCGCTCACCATGGAGCCTTTCCTGTGGCATTGAGCCCGCCGGTGAATCATGCAGAAATGGGTCGAGGGCACGGTGGTCAACCAGAAGCGCTGGACGGACACCCTTTTTACGCTTTACGTGGACGCGCAGATCGCGGCGTTCGAAGCGGGGCAGTTCGCCAAGCTCGCGCTCGCGGTGAGCGACGAGATGGTTGCCCGCCCGTACTCGTTCGTGAACGCGCCCAAGGAACGCCCTCACGAATTCTATTACGTGACGCTGCCCGATGGCCCGCTCACGCAGCGCCTGTGCAGGCTCGAATCGGGCGACACGGTCTATCTGGCGCCAAGGCCCTCCGGGTTTCTGGTGCTCTCCGAGGTCCCCGACGGGCAGAACCTGTGGCTGATTTCCACGGGAACGGGCTTGGGTCCTTTTCTGTCCATTCTCGGGACCGATACGCCCTGGCAGCGATTCGAGCAGGTGGTCCTGGTGCATGCTGTGCGCCACCCGGAGGAGCTCACCTACCGAGACAGCATCGCCCGCTTGCTCACTGAGCGTGGGGGGCGCATGCGCGTCGTGTCCTTCTTGAGCCGCGAAGAGCTGTCGGGAACGCTGCACGGGCGTATCCCCGCGGCAATAGAGGACGGGAGGCTCGAGGCTGCGGCGGGCGTGGCGCTGTCGGCGACAAGCTCGCAGGTCATGATTTGCGGGAACCCGGAGATGGTGAGCGATACCACCGAAGCGCTTGGGCGGCGCGGCATGAAGAAACACCGGCGGCGGGATCCGGGGCACATTACCGTGGAGAACTACTGGTGAAAAAGGCGGCGCTCTGGTTTGCATTGGCGGCCTGCGCGTCGCTGCTGACTGCGTGCAGCCTGACCCGGGTGGCGTACAACTACGCCGACTCCGTCGTCCCCTACATGGCGTCGAGTTACCTCGACCTCGATGCCGAACAGTCCAGGAGACTGAAGCCGCTCATCGTGCGGTTTCACGATTGGCACCGGACGAACGAGCTCCCGGCGTATGCGGCCTTGTTGCGCAGCGCGAGCGAGCGTGCCGCCAAGGGCGTCACCGCAGATGATGTCGCGTGGGGGATGGACAACCTGCGCTCGCGCTACCGCAGGCTCGCGGCCAAGGCCGCGGAAGACGCGGCGCCCGTGCTCGCGACCCTGGAGCCGGCGCAGCTCGCGGTGCTCGAGCACAAGTTCGCGGAGAGCAACGAAAAATACGCGAAGGAATACCTCTCGACGGACGATGCCAAGCGCCGGCGCGTGCAGGCGAAGCGCATGCTCGAGCGCTTCCGGGACATCGCCGGGAGCCTGACCCGCGAACAGGAAGCGCGCATCGAGCGCTTCGCGCTCGATCACGAGCGCCACGTCGAGCTGCGCTTCGAGGACCGGCAGCACTGGCAACGCGACCTCGTCGCGCTTCTCAGGGAGCATCGCGATCCGAAGGACCTCGGCTCGCGTCTTGCGCACCTGTTCAACAATCCCGAGCTGCGCCGTTCCGAGGAATTCAGCCGCGTGGACGAGCGCTGGAACGAGGACTTCGGACGGCTCATCGCCGATCTCGACCGCACGCTCTCCGACCGGCAGCGGGCGCACGTGGTGAAGCGCCTCTCGGACTATGCCGAGGATTTCTCCGCCCTTGCGGGCATGAAGGGGCAGGCGACGTGAGCGCCCTGGGCCGCAGGGCTGCTCTCGCCGTTGTGCTCCTCGCCTCGTCCTCAACTCTCCTTGCCGCCGACCGCGAGCTCAAGCCATGGAGCGGCGGGGCAACACCGCCGCTCGCGCTGCGCGATGTGCACGGGAAGGAGCACAGGCTCGCGGATTATCGCGGCAAGGTGCTGGTGATCAATTTCTGGGCCACTTGGTGCGAGCCTTGCCGCGAAGAGATGCCCTCCATGCAGCGGCTGCAGGACAAGCTCGCGGGGAAACCCTTCGCGATCCTCGCCGTGGACTATGGCGAGGGTGCGCCGCGGGTCAAGGACTTCCTGCAAAAGGTTTCTGTGCGCTTTCCTTTGCTCCTCGATCGCGACACCTCCGCGGCGGCGGCGTGGAAGGTGAAGGTCCTGCCCACAACCCTCGTCCTCGACGCCCAGCATCAGATTCGGTACTCGGTGGTGGGCGATCTCGAGTGGGACTCGCCCAAGGTCGAGGGGATGATCAGGAAGCTCCTGCCGCCTGGCTGAACGCGCCGGTGCGCGCCTATAATCATTGCCCGATTTCCTTGATGCCGTTGAAGGAGGAACTCCATGGATAGGCGCTCGTTCCTGAAAGCCGGCGGTCTGGTCCCGGTGGCGGCGGCGCTGCCGAGGTTTGCACGCGCGCAGCAGCTTCCCTTCGACCCTCGTCGGGGAGAGAAGTGGCGCACGTTCGAGGTGAGCACCCGTGTCGAGATCGTCTTTCCGGAGGGCGCGACTCGCGTGTGGCTCCCCATCCCGTCGGTCGACGCCCAGTACCAGAAGACGATCGACAACGCGTGGTCGGGGAACGCCCAGACCGCGAGGATCGTGCACGACGGCAGGTATGGGACGGGCATGCTCTACGCCGAGTGGCCCTCGGAAACCAGGACCCCTGTGGTCGAGCTCACCAGCCGCTTCGCTACGCGCGACCACGCGGTGGACCTGTCCGCCCGCGCGGGATCGGCCGAGAGACTCTCGGCCGAGCAGCGAGCGTTCTATACCGGAGCGACCGAGCACATGCCGACCGATGGCATCGTGAGGAAGACCGCACAGGACATAACCAAAGGGGCCCGATCCGACTACGACAAGGCCAAGGCGATCTACGAGTGGATCGTCGAGAACACCTACCGCGACCCCAAGACTCGCGGCTGCGGGGTTGGGGACATCAAGGCCATGCTGGAGACGGGCAACCTCGGAGGCAAGTGCGCCGACCTGAACGCGCTCTACGTGGGTCTCGCGCGCGCGGCGGGGCTGCCGGCGCGCGACGTCTATGGCGTGCGGGTGGCGAAGTCCCAGTTCGGCTATCGCAGCCTCGGGGCGGGCACGGCGAACATCACGCGCGCGCAGCATTGCCGGGCGGAGGTCTACCTCGCCGGATTTGGCTGGGTGCCGGTGGATCCTGCCGACGTGAGGAAGGTGGTGCTCGAGGAAAAGGCGCAGCCGACGACCCTGGCCGATCCGCTGGTGCAGGCGGTGCGGCCGAAGCTCTTCGGGGCCTGGGAGATGAACTGGCTCGCGTTCAACACCGCGAACGACCTGGCGCTGCCCAACGCCAAGAGCGGCAAGCTCACATTCTTCATGTATCCGCAGGCCGAGACCGCCGCGGGACGCGTGGACAGCCTCGATCCGGACAACTTCAAGTACACGATGACGGCCAGGGAAATCTCGGCCTGAGCGGCGCACGACAAGACGGAGGATCGCATGAATACGAAGAAGTGGCTGCTGGCGAGCGTGGCGGTTTTCGTCGTGATGCTCGTGCTCGAGTTCCTCATTCACGGAATGCTCCTGCCGGGCGTGTACCGGCAGACGCCTTTGCTGTGGCGCACGCAGGCCGAGATGGGGCAGATGGTGTGGATCTTCTGGCTCGGGTATCTCGTGTTCGCGCCGTTCTTTGCGCTGATCTATGTGAAGGGCTACGAGAAGGGCAAACCGGGGCTCGGCCAAGGGCTCCGCTTCGGCCTGTACATGGGCGCGATGCTGTCCGTGCTGCACAGCTTCGCCTGGTACGTCATTCTGCCGATTCCGCTCGCGCTCGCCTTCTACTGGTTCGTCGCGATCCTGGTGGAGTTCGTCGCCATGGGCCTCGCCGCGGGGCTCGTATATCGCGAATAGCTGCAACCCGATCGGCAAGGTGTCCAAGGTCGCGCAGTTGCACGACGCCGTCAGGCGCGGCGACCCCGGGACTCTCAAGAGCTTGCTCGAGGAAGACCGAGCCCTGGCGAATTCGAGGAGCGAATCGGATCCGAGAGGCACGTATCCCCTGCACGTTGCGGCTCAGCACGGTCAGGCGGGGGCGGCCCGGATGCTCCTGGACTACGGGGCGGACGTCTCGCTCCTGGACTCGGAGAACGACTCGATCGCCCTGTGCTGGGCGGCGTTCTTCGGCCGTCCCGAAGTTGTCAGGGTCTTGCTCGAAGCCGGGTCCGAGCCGAGACAGCGCAACAAGCACGGCCTGACGCCCCTAGGGTGCGCCGTGGGCGGAACGCAGGGCAGGTGGAAGCAGTTTTCCAACGCTACGCTGGAGGATTGGGGAAGATCGGCGGAGGCCATCCGCTCGTATGGCGGCGTGGAGTGAGTCGTGGTTTTCCCTGGATGATCCTGCATTTCTCCCACGCCAACGGTTTTCCGGCGGCGTGCTACCGCAAGATGTTCTCGTATCTCGCGCGGGATTTCGAGATCGAGTACGTCAATCTCATCGGACACGATCCGCGCCATCCGGTCACCGACAGTTGGCCGCACCTTGTCGCCGAGCTGATCGAGCGCATCGAGCGCTACAGGGAGCCGGTGCTCGGCGTCGGGCATTCCCTCGGCGGCTACCTCACCGCCTTTGCGGCGCTCAGGCGCCCGGCGCTCTTTTGCGCCATCGTCCTGCTCGATTCGCCGATCCTGGACAAGCGGCGGGGCGCGGTGTTCAAGGTGATCAAGCGCGTCGGCCTTGCCGACCGGGTGACCCCGGCCGGGGCTACCCGCGACCGCCGCGCCGAATGGGCATCCGCCGAGGAGGCCTACGCGCATTTCCGCAACAAGAGAGCGTTTCAGCACTTCGACCCGGACTGCCTCCGCGACTACGTGACTCTCGGCATGGTATCGTCTGCGCATGGCGTGCGGCTCGCCTTCGATCCGGCGATCGAGTCTCGTATCTACCGGACGTTTCCCCACGGCCTCGCAGGCGAGCTGCAGGACCTTAGAGTGCGGGCCGGAATCATTTTCGGCCGCGAATCCGCGGAGGCGCGGCGAGTGGGCCTGGCGACGGCCCGAAGGCACTTCCGGGTCGCCCGCATCCCGGGCGGGCATCTGTTCCCGTTCGAACGGCCCGAGGAGGCCGCGCGCGCCATCCGCGCAATGGCGGCGGAATTATTGGGTCCCGGTTTCCGGATGGCCGCTGCATCCGGAATAGGCCCGCCTGCGTAACAGTTAACCAGTCAAAACCTGATAGTGAAAGGAGATACCATGCGCACACTACCTATCCTGTTCCTCGCTCTTGGGCTCGCCCTGAGTCCTTGGACTCGCGCGGCCGATTCCGACTCGCCGAGCCGGCCCGCCGATCCCGACTACGAGGCCGGCGTGAAGGCCACGGCCGCGGGCAACTGGCAGGGGGCGATCGACAGCTTCAACAAGATCGCTGCGCGCGAGCCGAAGAACGCCGACGTCCAGAACCATCTCGGCTATGCCTGGCGCAAGTCGGGCAACCTCGATCTCGCTTTCAAGCACTACAACGAAGCCCTGCGGCTCGATCCCAAGCACAAGGGGGCGCACGAATACATCGGCGAAGCGTACCTGATGGCGAACAACCTGCCGAAGGCCGAGGAGCATCTCGCCCGGCTCGACAAGCTGTGCTTCTTCTCCTGCGACGAATACCGCGACCTGAAGAAGGCGATCGAGGACTACAAGCGGCGCGGCAAGTAGCCTCTCCGCAGCTTTCCCCGAAAACAAAACGCCCGGCATGCCGGGCGTTTTCGCTTGCAGTGCGTCCCGGGGAAACCCCGGAGCGCGGCGGTTATTTGAGGTGTTTGCTGACGAGCTTGGTCATCTCGAACATCGAGACGGTCTTCTTGCCGCCGAACACTGTCTTGAGGGCGTCGTCGGCATTGATATTGCGGCGGTTCTTCGTGTCTTGCAGCTTGTTGCGCTTGATGTAAGCCCAGAGCTTCTTCGTGACCTCGGTGCGCGGCATCGCCTTGGAACCCACCACTTCGGCGAGCGCGGCGCTGGGTGTCATGGGTTTCATGAACGCGGCATTGGGCTTTCTTTTCTTGGCCATCGCGAGTTTCTCCTCTGTAGTACGAGCTGATTTATACGAGCTATTCGGGTGCCGCACAGGGGTACGGGCAACGCGAGAGTGCGTCAATCAGAGCGAAAAGTCAACCACCTCCCCGCGCTTTTTATGGGGAACGTAGGCGTCGCTCGGCCGGGGTTCGCTATAATCGGGACTCCATTTTCCCAGACTGTGGCGCTTTCGCGCCGACGAGCAGCCCGTGAAAACCGCCAAGAAAAACATCGCCGTTCTCGCGGCTTGCCAGGCGCTGCTGTTCACGTGCAACTCGACGGCGATCGCCTTGAGCGGCCTCGCCGGCTATGCGCTCGCGACGAACAAGGCCCTGGCGACGCTCCCGGTCACCGCATGGGTCATCGGCGGAGCACTGACCACTTTCCCCGCCTCGCTGCTGATGAAGCGCATCGGCCGGCGCGCCGGCTTTACCGCCGGAGCGCTGACGGGAATGGTGGGGGCTTCGATCTCCTCGCTTGCGCTTTACCTCGGAAATTTCTGGCTTTTTTGCGTGGGCGCGATGCTGTACGGCGTCTTTACCGCCGTGGGGCAGTACTACCGTTTTGCGGCGGCGGACGCGACAAGCGCCGATTTCAGGGCCAAGGCGATCTCCCTCGTCTTTGCGGGAGGGCTGGTAGGAGGGATCGTGGGGCCCGAAACCAGCAAGCTCACGGTCAACCTGCTTCCGGTGGCTTACCTCGGCGCCTATCTGTCCCTGATCGGCTTTCTCGCCCTCTCGGTGATGGTCGTTCAGATGCTCGACATCCCCGTGCCCACCGCGGCCGAGCAAAGCGCGAAGTCCCGGCCGCTCTCGCAAATCATGGCTCAGCCGGTGTTCATCGTCGCGGTCCTGGGCGCTGCGATCGGGCAGGGGGTCATGAACCTTCTCATGACCGCGACGCCGCTCGCGATGGGCGTTTGCGGGCATCCCTACACGGCGGCGGCGACGGTGATCAGCTGGCACATCATCGGCATGTTCGGGCCGTCGTTTTTCACGGGAAATCTCATCAAGCGCTTCGGCGTGCTGCAGGTGATGTTCGCCGGCGCGTTGCTGCTCTTCGTGTGCGTGGGTATCGCGCTCTCCGGGATCAGCATTCCGCACTTCTGGTTTGCGCTGGTGTTGCTCGGCATAGGATGGAATTTCCTTTTCATCGGCGGCACGACCCTCATCACCGAAGCCTGCACGCCCTCCGAACGCGCCAAGACTCAAGGGGCGAACGATCTTTGCATCTTCGTCGTGATGGCAACGTCCTCGTTCAGCTCCGGTCTGCTTCTCGAAACGAACGGCTGGCAAACGCTCAACTGGCTCGCCCTGCCTTTCATCGCCGCCGCCGCAGCCGCCGTGCTGTGGCTGCTCGCGCGGGGAAGGGCCCCGGCCGCCGCGTAGTTTGAAGCTCGATCCCCAGGCGCGTGCGGTGATCGAGCGCCTCGCCGCTTCCGGCGCTTCGCCGCTCCATACGCTCGCGCCGGACGAAGCGCGCCGCGCCTACCGGGCTTCGCGCGCCGCGCTCGCCGCGGCCCCGCCTCGTGTCGAGGAGATCCGCGAACTTTCGATTCCCGGGCCCGCGGGCCCATTGCGGGCGCGGCTCTACCGCCCGGGCGGGGAGGAGAACGTACCGCCGGGACTGGTCTACTTCCACGGGGGTGGCTTCATCTATGGCGACCTCGACACCCACGATGTCGTCTGCCGCGGCATCGCACAATCCGCGCCCTGCGTTGTCGTGTCGGTGGACTACCGCCTCGCCCCCGAGCACCGGTTTCCCGCTGCGGTCGAGGACGCGTTTGCCGCCACAGCGTGGATCGCGGAGAACGGCGCTGCACTCGGCATCGATCCCGTCAGGCTCGTCGTCGCCGGCGATAGCGCGGGCGGAAATCTCGCCGCGGTCACCGCTCTCATGGCGCGCGATGCGGGCGGGCCCGCCCTTTCGATGCAGGTGCTGGTCTACCCGACCACCGATTTCGCGCAGGAGACCGAATCGATCGCGCGTTTCGCCGAGGGCTATCTGCTCACGCGCGAGAGCATCCGCTGGGTGAAGCGCAGCTATCTGCGCGACGAGCGCAACGCCTTCGATTGGCGGGCTTCGCCTCTGCGGGCGGGCGATTTCTCGAGGCTGCCCGCCGCCTACATCATCACTGCCGGGTTCGATCCGTTGCGCGACGAGGGCGCCGCCTATGCCGAGCTGCTCGCCAAGGCGGGCACGGCCGTCACCCACGAATGCTTCGAAGGGCAGGTGCACGGCTTTCTTCTGATGGGTGCGGACATCGCGGCCGCCGGCCACGCCGTCCAGCGCATTGGACAGATGCTGCGCATGCACTTCGGAATCGCGCCGCGCCTGCGCCCTTGACGGCGTAGAATTCCCCCTCAGTCCCCTTCGAATGCAGACCGAGACTCCCGCCCGAAAGATCGTGCGTGCAGCCTGCCCGCACGACTGCCCCGACACCTGCGCCCTGCAGGTCACGGTCGAGAACGGCATCGCGGTGAAGGTGGAGGGGGCGAAGGACCACCCGTTTACGGCCGGGACGCTGTGCACCAAGGTCGCGCGCTACCTCGAGCGCACCTACAGCAAGGACCGCGTGTTGTTTCCGCAGAAGCGCGTCGGCGTCAAGGGAAAAGGAAGATTCGAGCGCATCTCCTGGGACGAGGCGCTAGCTACGATCGCGGCGAAGTTCAGGGCGATCGAGGCCGACGATCCTCAAGGCATCCTGCCCTACGACTACGCGGGCACCATGGGCTGGGTGCAGTGGCACTCGATGGGACGTCGCTTCTTCAATCGGCTCGGCGCCTCGCGCCTCGATCGCACGATCTGCTCTTCCGCCGGCAAGGCGGGCTCGCAGATCACGCTCGGCGGATCCCTGGGAATGGATCCCGAGAGGTTCGACGAGGCGAAGCTCATCCTCATCTGGGGGACGAACCCGATCGTCTCGAATCTCCATCTGTGGTCGCGTGCGCAGGAGGCGAAGCGCCGCGGCGCGAAGCTCATCGCGATCGACCCCTACCGCAGCCTCTCGGCCGAGAAATGCCACGAACACCTTGCGCCGCTTCCGGGCACCGACGGCGCTCTCGCGCTCGGGGTCATGCACGTCATCATCGGCGAGAGCCTCTACGACGCCGACTACGTGGAAAAATACACGCTCGGCTTCGATGCCCTGAAGGCGCGAGTCGGCGAATTTCCGCCGCAGAAGGTCGAGGAGATCACCGGCCTGCCGGCGGCAAGAATCGTTGCGCTCGCGCGCGAGTACGCCGCTACGCGTCCGGCGGCGATCCGCCTTAACTACGGCCTGCAGCGCCATTCCGGGGGTGGCATGGCCGTGAGGAATATCCTCTGCCTGCCCGCGCTCACCGGGGACTGGCGCCACCCCGCGGGCGGGGCACTGCTCGCCACGTCGGGCTTCTTCGGCATGAACGACGCGAAGATGGAGCGGCCGGAACTCCTCAAGCTCTCGCGCAACCCCAACCCGCGCACCATCAACATGGTGGCGATCGGTGATGCGCTGCTCAGGGCGAGCCCGCCGATCCGCGCGCTCTACGTCTATAACTCGAATCCTGTGGCGGTCGCGCCCGACTCGGGCAAGGTGGTGAAAGGATTCTCCCGGGAGGACCTCTTCACCGTGGTGCACGAGCAGTTTTTCACCGACACCTGCGATTACGCCGATATCGTTCTGCCGGCGACGACGCAGCTCGAGCACCACGACGTGCACACCGCGTATGGGCACCTGTACGTCATGGCGAACAGCCCGGCGATCGCGCCTCTGGGCGAATCCCTGCCGAACAGCGAGGTCTTCCGGCGGCTCGCCGCGCGCATGGGTTTCACCGAAGCGTGCTTCCGCGACTCGGACGAGGAGATCTGCCGCCAGGCGCTCGAGTCCTCCAAGCCGGCGATGCGGGGCATCGAATGGGAATCATTGAAGCGCACGGGCTTTCAGCGCCTGAACCTGCCCGAGCGCTTCGCGCCTTTCGCGCAAGGCGGTTTCGCCACGCCCTCGGGGAAGTGCGAGTTCTACAGCGAGACGGCGAAGGCCATGGGCATGGATCCGCTGCCGGGCTACGTGCCGCCGCGCGAGTCGGCGCGGTCCAATCCGGCGCTCGCGCGCAAATACCCGCTCGCCATGATCTCGCCGCCCAACCGGCACTTCCTCAATTCGTCCTTCGCCAACATGCCGTTCGCGATCGCCGAGGCGGAGGAGCCGAGCCTGGACATCCATCCGAAGGACGCAGCCGCGCGCGGCATCAGCGAACGGCGATACGGTGCGCGTGTTCAACGACCGCGGTTCGCTCAGGGCGCGCGCGAGGGTCGGCGACCAGGCGCGCGAGGGCGTGGTCGTGGCGCTCTCGGTGTGGTGGAAAAAGCTCACCGCCGACGGCTGCAACGCGAACGAGGTCACCTCGCAGGCCATCACGGACATCGGCAGGGGCGCGACGTTCTACGATTGCCTCGTTGAAGTGAGGAAGGCGTAGCGCGCGCCGCGCGCGCCTTTAGGGGACCCATTGGCGAAGACGTCCAAGATCAAGCCCGCCGCCGGCGACGCGCTCATCGTCGTCGACGTGCAGAACGACTTCTGCCCGGGCGGCAGGCTCGCCGTGCAGAAAGGCGACGAGGTCGTGCCGGTCATCAACGCGCTCGCGCAACGCTTCGAGAACGTGGTGCTGACGCAAGACTGGCACCCCGCGGGGCACCAGTCTTTCGCGACCTCGCATCCAGGGAAGAAACCCTTCGATTCGATCGAGCTCGCCTACGGCGAGCAGGTCCTCTGGCCGGATCATTGCGTGCAGGGCAGCGACGGGGCGGCCCTGCACAAGGACCTCTCCGTCCCCCATGCACAGCTCGTGGTCCGCAAGGGTTTTCGCAGGGAGGTGGACAGCTACTCAGCCTTCCTCGAAGCCGACCGCAAGAGCCGTACCGGGCTCGAGGGCTATCTCGATGAGCGCGGCGTGAAGCGCGTGTTCGTCTGCGGACTCGCCACCGATTTCTGCGTGGCGTGGACTGCGCTCGACGCGCGCAAGCTCGGTTTCGCCGCGCTGGTCGTCGAAGACGCGTGCCGGGCGATCGACATGCAGGGCTCGCTCGCCGCGGCCTTGGGAAAAATGAAAAGGGCTGGCGTCAAACGGATCGGTTCGGCCGATATCGTCTAGTGAGGTGATCCATGGCGATCCAGGGAATGAACCACTTCAACGTGCTCACCGACAAGCTCGCGGAGACTCGTGCTTTCTACATCGGGGTGCTCGGGTTCACCGAGGGACCGCGGCCGCCGCTCGGCTTCGACGGTGCCTGGCTCTACGCCGATGGCGAGGCGATCCTGCACATCTCCGAGGGCAAGGTGCCCGAGGATCCGGCAGGAGTGCTCGATCATCTCGCTTTCACGGCGACCGATCTCAACGGCACGGTGGCGAGGCTCAAGGCGCATGGAATCGAGTTCACGCTGCGACAGCAGGTCGGTACTCGCATCTGGCAGATCTTCTGCCACGATCCCTGCGGCGCGAAGGTGGAGCTCGATTTCTCGCCCGACGAACCGGCGCCGCCGAAAGCCTGAACTAGCCAGTATTCTTTCCCGCTTTTTTCACGCACTGGAGGAGACAAGTATGAGGAATTCGAAATTGACGATCGCGGCAGCCCTGGCTGTCGTCGCGGCGGCGGGTGCTTGGGGCGTGCTGTACGCGCAACAACCTGGCTTCACTCGTACGACCCTGCAGGACCAGAACCTGAGCATCGCGGATCGCCATGCAGTCGTCGCCCGCGCCGAATTTGCTCCGGGCGTAGCGGCGGGCAGGCACACGCACCCGGGCGAGGAACTCGGCTACGTCGTGGAAGGCACGCTGGAACTACTGGTGGATGGCCAGCCGCCGCGCACGATCAAGGCGGGCGAAGTGTTCTTCGTTCCGGCGGGCATCGTTCACGACGGAAAGAATGTCGGCTCGGGCAAAGCCGTCGTGCTCGCCACCTATGTCGTCGAGAAAGGCAAGCCGGTCGCCAGTCCTGCGAAGTAAGCGATTTGCCTGGCCGCGCCGTTCGACCCGCGCAACGAGGCGGCGTGGGTAAGGGCATGCGCGCGCTCGTCGCCGCGGTGAAACCCTGAAAATGAAGCGCCTGCGAAGTTGGCTCGCCGCCCACAAGGCGATCGAGATCGTCGAAGAGGACGGCGTGCGCGTGCTCCAGATCGGCGGCAACGCGATCCAGAGCGCGATGCGCCTCGCCGCGCCGGATCGGATCGAGCTCGACTACGTGCGCGCCATGATGGCATTCCTGCTCTTCCGCCCGGACCCGCGCGACGTGCTCATGATAGGTCTGGGCGCGGGCTCGATGGCGCGCTTCATCCACCAGCGCATGCCGAGGACGCGGGTGACGGTCGCGGAGATCAACCCGGGCGTTGTCACGGTCGCGCGGAAGTATTTTCATCTCCCCCAGGAGGACGAAAGGCTGGAAATCGTCATCGGCGACGGAGCGGAAATCCTGCCGCGCCGGCCTGCAAGCTGCGACGTGCTGGTCGTGGACGGCTTCGTGAACGGCGAGCCGGCCCGGGCCCTGTGCACGCAATCCTTCTACGAAAGTGCGTTCGCCGCGCTCCGCGAACCCGGTATCATGGTCGCCAATTTCATGGCCGACGACAAGAACATCGAACGGCACTTCGACCGCATCGAGAAGAGCTTCGGCCGCCACCCGACGCTCCTGCTCGCTGAGGAAGAGGACAACCTCATCGCGTTTGCTCACCGCGGCGGTCCGGCGCGTATTGCCTGGACCGAATTGAAGGCCCGCGCACGCGCCGTGGAACGCCTTTTCGATCTCCCGCTTGCAAAATCCTTTCCAGACCTGCGCCGGCGCAACGCGCACACGGCGCGTTTTCTCACGCTTTAGCGGGCAACGAGGAGGTAACAAGAATGCAAGCAGCCGGCCCGAAGCAGGTCCTTTCCCTCGGCGACGCCACTGCGATCATCGTCGGCCTGATCATCGGCGCGGGAATCTTCGGAACGCCTCCCATCGTCGCGGGCGCGGTGGAAAGCCCGGCACTCGTCGTCGCGGTGTGGATCGCGGGCGGACTTTTCGCCATCGTCGGCGCGCTGTGCTACGCGGAGCTCGCGACCGCCTTTCCTTCCGCGGGAGGCGAGTATCACTTCATCGCGCGGGCGTACGGCCGCCCGCTCGCGTTCCTCTACGGCTGGGCGCGAATGACGGTGATCGTCGCGGGCTCGATCGCAGTGTTCGCGTATCTGTTCGGCGATTACATGTCGCGGGTGATCAAGCTCGGCCCTTACTCGTCGGCCATTTGGGCGGCCTTGATCGTCGTGATTCTCACCTTCGTGAACGCCATGGGGATACGCGAGGGGAAGCTCACGCAGAAGATCTTCACTTTCCTCGAGGTCGGCGGCCTCGTGCTCATCGTCGTCGTCGGCCTTCTCCTGGCACCGGACCCTGCGCCGGCCGCGCCGGCGGCGGGGGGCGGCGCGCCCTGGTACATGGGCGCGGGCATCGCCTCGGCGATGGTATTCGTCCTTTTCACCTATGGCGGCTGGAACGACGCCGCGTATATCTCGGCCGAGGTGCGCGACCGCGAGCGCAACATGGTGCGCGCCCTGCTGCTTTCCATCGGCCTGGTGACCGTGGTCTATGTCCTCGTCAATGTTGCCTACCTGAAGGGCCTGGGCTATGACGGAATGACGCGCTCGGACGCGGTCGCGGCGGACCTGCTCAAGCGCGTCTGGGGCCCGGCGGGAGAAACGCTGATCTCCGTCGCGGTGGCGATTGCCGCGCTCACTTCGGTGAACGGGTCGATGATCGTCGGGGCGCGCTCCAACTACGCTCTCGGCCGCGACTGGCCGCTGCTGCGTTTTCTCGGAGGCTGGGACGAGGCGAGCGGTTCGCCGCGCAGGGCAATGCTCGTCCAGGGCGCGATCGCGCTCGCGCTGGTTGCGTTCGGTGCCATGCAGAATGCCGGTTTCAAGGGCCTGGTGGAGTATTCGCTTCCGGTGTTCTGGGGTTTTTTCCTGCTCACCGGAATCGCGCTTTTCGTACTGCGGATCAGGGATCCTCTGGCGCCGCGCCCTTTCCGCGTGCCGCTCTATCCGGTGGTGCCGGCGATCTTCGTCCTCATGTGCGGCTACCTCCTGTACGCGAGCCTCGCCTATCACCGCACTCACGCCCTGGTGGGCCTGGGCGTGCTCGCGGTCGGCGCGGTTGTGATGCTCTTCGGCAACCGGGGTCAGATCGCCGCTTCCGGGCCGCGCTGAGTAGCCATGGTCCGTCCCCGAATCGTTCTCGCCCGGATTGCCCTCCTTTCGCTTGTGCTGCTCGCCGGAGGGTGTGCCGATACGAAGCTCACCGACGGGCTCGCTCCGTCCTTCGAGCCGGAGGTCCCGTTCTTCCCGAGCACCGACGAGGCGGTCGAGGGGATGCTCAAGCTCGCCGGCACCGGCCCGGACGACGTCGTCTTCGACCTCGGCTGCGGTGATGGGCGTATCGTCATCGCCGCCGCGAAACAGTTCGGCGCCCGGGGCGTGGGCATCGAGATCGATCCCGCGCCGCTTCGTTTGGCGGTGTATTACGCGCGCCGCGCCGGAGTGGAGAACCGCGTGCGCTTCGTCCGAGGCGATCTTTTCGACGCGGACCTGAGCGAGGCCACGGTGGTGACGCTGTTTCTCTTCGAGAGCCTGAACCGCCGCCTGCTGCCCAAGCTCCTCGCGGAGCTGAAGCCCGGCACGCGCATCGTCGCGCACCGCTACGGTTTCGGCGATGCCTGGCCGCCGGAGAAGACGGTCCAGGCCGGGGCGAGCACGCTTTACCTCTGGACGGTGCCGAAGCGCTGAATCCGCCTCGCCGGCGACACCGAGGCAAGCGAACCGTGCCTGGTCGAAGCCTCGGAGATCGCCTAGGCAGGCGTCAGCAGGATCAACGCGCCCGTCACGCAGATCGCGATCACGGCGACGACCAGCGTGAAAAGATCGAAGCGTCCGGGCTCGTGATCTTCGGGTGTGCTCATCTGGGTCTCCCCGTGTCGCGGGGCGGCCGAAATCGCCCTCCCGCGGAGACCACTCTAGGGCGCCGATCGCCAGCGCTCGATGTCGCCCGGCACAACGGGACTGTGTCAAACGCACATTAGCGGGTCGTCGCGGCGTGCAAGCGCCGGACGGTGCAAGCCGGGAGTGCCGCTACCAGTGCGCGGGGAGGCGCTTGTGGATCTTGATGTGCTTGGCGTCCACCGAGATATAGCCGCCCGCGGTGAGGTCCCGGACGATGCGATTCACGGTCTCGCGCGAGCCGCCGATCCGCGCCGCGATGTCCTGCTGCGTCAGGCGCTCGGGCACGACGCGGGCGCCGTCCGACTCGATGGCATTCTCGTCGACGAACTTGGCGAAGCGCCCGTACACGTCCTTCAGTGCGAGATCGCGGACCTGCTTGACGAGGTTGCGCGTCTTGGCGATCAGCTGGTGGATCAGATGGATCGCAAACAAGGGGTTGCTCTTGAGCAATCCTTCGATGTCGCCCATCGGAATCACGAAGCAGCGGCACGGTTCCATGGTCATGACCGAAGCGGAACGCGGGCCTCCGTCGATCACCAGCTCTCCGAAGTAGTTGCCCTCGCGGGCCGTGCTGAGCACCACCTCCTTGCCGTCCTCGTCGCTCACGTACACCTTGACGCGTCCGGAGAGGAGAACGTACAGCGAGTCGGTTTCGTCGCCTTCGCTGATGATCACCGCATTCTTGGGAAAGGAGCGCGCGGCGCCGTGGGGGGCGAGCTCGCGCAAGGCCTTCTCGTCGAGATTGGCGAGGGGACCGATTCCCTGCGAGAGAAACTGAGACTCGGCTTGCGGCATGGCGGCCCTCCCGGATCACAGGCGCGAGGGGGAATTCTGGCACGGCCGGGGGCGTTTGTGCATGCCCTCCGGGACGATCGCTCGCGGCCTGGGTGGGCCGAAGTGCGGGGTAGCGCCTACGCAATGCTCTCGCGCAAGGCCTTCGCCGCCTCCTTGCCGCGGTCGAACTCGGCCCGCCGGCGCGCGATCTCCTCGGGACTCAGCCGCTCGATATTGCAGTAATCCAGCTTCCATTCCGCGCTCTCGCTCCACTTGAGCGGCGACTGGACGGTCGTGCGCGGCTCGGCAGAGGTTTCGAGCAGGGTCAAGGCCAGCTCGAGGGTCATCTCCTGCGATTCGGGGTCGTGCGGCCTGCCTGCCCCGTTCCCCAGCGGAAAGTCGCTGAAGAGGAAGCGAGGTACGCCGCAGTGCTCGACGATGTCCTTGGCGCAACCCATGATGACGGTCGGGATGCCGTTTGCTTCCAGGTGCCGCGCGACGAGGCTCACGGTCTGGTGGCAGACGGGGCAGTTGGGGACGAGGAGGGCGGCGTCGGCCGAGTCCTCCGTGCAGCGCCTGAGGACTTCCGGCGCGTAGACTTCGATCGTGTGCTGCTGGCTGCGGTGGGTCGGGGCGCCGTGGAAGCGCGGAGCGAGCTTGATCCTTCCCGCGGCAGCGGCGCGGCGCAGCGCCGGCAGCGGAAACCAGGTTCCGCTGTCCTCCATGCTGGTGTGCTTGCGGTCGATCGCGACGTGCGCGATGCGCAGGTCGTGATCCACGCTCGTGTCGCCCGAATAGACGCTGTAGAACTTTGCCGCGGCGTTGTAAGGCGCGCCGGGACCCTGGGGACCCTTGTCCGGCTGGTATGGCGCAGCGGTCGTCACGAGCGCGACGCGCGATTCGGCGAGCGGCCTCGTCAGGGGCTGAAACGGGACGTCCGCGTAATACGCATAGACGTAAGGGTTGCCGTAGCCGAGCGCGAGGTAGTACTCGCGCGTGCGCTCGATGTACGCGATCGGCGGGCCGGAAGCGCTCACGCAACGAGCATACCCGATCCTCCCCGACCCGACCCACGCCTCAAAAAAAAGGCCCGGAGGTCGTCCGGGCCTCGCGCGACAAGGAAACGCGCTCAGAGGAGCCCTACTCGTAGTGAATGAATTCTTCGACCGTCCAGTACTGGGCGACGGCCGCGTCCGGGGCGTAGTCGGAGAACGTGTCGCCGTCTGAAACTTCCTGCGTCGCCACCGGGCGGGCCAGGGCGGTGGCCCACATCGCGAGCACGGCGCAGATCGCGGTCGCGGCGATCAGCTTCTTGAGATTCATCATGGTGGTCTCCTTGTTTCCGGGGGAGGAAAATCGTCCTCCCGATGAAGACCACTCTAGGCTTTGGGTCCTTTTCTTTCGCTGTCACGAGGCACAGCGTTCTTGTGAACTTTGAACAGTGCCCTGAGCGTCACCGTCCGGCCGGACAAAAAAAGGGCCCGGAGAATTCTCCGGGCCTGGAAAGCGGCCTCAGGAGGAAGAGGCCGTGGAGCAGTCGGGCCTACTCGTAGAAGTACACGTCCTCGGCCGGCTTGTACTGACCGGCGATCTCGTTGGGAAGGTAGCTCGTAGGGCCGGCGAACGCGCCGCTGCTCGTGGCTTCGGGGGCCGCAGCGGTCGGCCCGAGGGCGACGGCCGCTCCCATGGCGAGGGCGGCACAGATCGCGACTGCGACGCCGGCGAGCGCGAGGGGCTGGGACGAGCCGGACTGGCCGGCGAAGAGCTTGGTGGTCATCGTAGTCTCCATGTCTGGGTTGCGGGCCGGCGGAAATCGCCCACCCGATGGAGACCACTTTAGACGTCACGTATTCCGTGCTCGCCGTCGCGCTGCACAGGATTCCTGTGAAGTATTCACATTCGGGCGGCGATCAGCGCCCTGCCGACCGGATGAGCGGCCGTCCTTGCGGAAATTGCCGCGCAGCCAACTCGCTACGCGCCAGCCGACGCGCCAGGGTCAGGCTTGCGGCTGCGGCGTCAGAACGATCGCTCCTCGCCTGGCTTCATCTCGACCATGCGGCTCCCGAGGCCGCGCTTGTCGAGCGCCGCCCTGAACTGCGCCGGAGTGCCGGCGAGGATGGGGTAGGTGCCGAAGTGCATGGGGATCACCTGCTTCGGCTGCACCCATTCGACGGCCTGCGCCGCGCGCACCGGGTCCATGGTGAAATGGCCGCCGATCGCCGAGAGCATCACATCGACCTTGAAGAACTCGGCGATCAGCTTCATGTCGGTGAACACGTCGGTGTCGCCGGTGTGGTAGATCGTCGGCCCGCCGTCGATCTGGATTACGTAGCCCACCGGGTTGCCGCTCGCGAGCGCGGCGGGCTGGCCGGGCCCCGAAGGCTGGACCATGGGCGGGACGAGCTCCGAGCCGTGCACGGCGTTGACGACGCTGACCTTGGC
Organism: uncultured beta proteobacterium; assembly: GCA_963699535.1. GTDB lineage: Bacteria > Pseudomonadota > Gammaproteobacteria > Burkholderiales > SG8-39 > VBDM01. The sequence continues at coordinate 29,366 of CAVOUJ010000002.1, forward strand.
GCCCGCTTTCGGCAGGTCGAAGGTGCCGCCGACGTTGCCGCCGGTCGCGAGCGTCGCCTGCTTCTCGGGGTAGCCGAGCACCGACTTCATGTTGAACTGCAGCCCGTAGGGAGCGATCAGCGTCGCGCCGGTCTTCTTGCCGATCTCGATTGCGTCGCCGATGTGGTCCCAGTGGCCGTGGGTGACGAGGATGTAATCGACGCGCGCGAGCTTGGCGATCGATTCCTTGTCGGGGTTGGTGGGAACCTTGAGCCAGGGGTCGATGAGGATCACGCCGCCCGAGGGCGTCTCGATCCTGAAGGCGGCCTGACCATACCAGTGGACCTTGGTGGCGGCCTGCGCGAGCGCCACCGCCGGGGCGGCGAAGGCGATCGCAAGCGTGAACGTGCGCAAAGCGGACTGGTGTGACATGGGTTCCTCCTTTTTTTCCCGTGGATGCCGCGCGATTCTACTTCGGATCGGCGGCGGTGCGGCGCCGGGAATCTCGCCCCCTGCGGCGGCCTGCTCTTCAAAACCGCCAGGTCAACCCGGCCATCAATTCGCCTTGCGACAGCACCTGGCCGCTGACCGACACCGTGCAGCCGCCGGAGCAGAAGAACCCGCCGGAGCTGTCGATCAGCGTGAAGTAGCCGCGTCCCTCGAAGCGCAGCGCAAGCGACTTCCCGAGGGGCAGCATGTAGCCGATTCCCAGATTCATGGACGGTTGCGTTTCCGTACTCAGGCCCTCGAGACCGGGACTGAGCACCGTCACGCCGATACCGCCCACGACATAGGGGCCGCGGCCGACCGGTCCGGTAAAGAAGCTCGTGCCGCCCAGGTGCAGGTACATTACCTTGAGCGGCATGCGCGAGGTCGTGCCGGCGGGCTGGCCGGTCTGCGTGACGGAGAGAGAGGTGTTCTGGTAGCTGCCGAATATCTGGATCTGCGTTGATTCCTCGAAATCCAGATCGAGCGCTACCGATACCGCGCCGGTCTCGCGCATGCTCACGCTGCGTCCGGTGGTCGTGTCCTCGAGCCCGCCGCCTGCGCGCCAGCCGCCGAACACAGTCAGCCCGTTTTCTGCGCTGGCGGTGGGTGACGCAATCAAGGCCAGGACGGCACTGGCGTACAGCGCGCAAGCGACGAGAGAGGCACGGGGCATCGGGAAGGCTCCAGTCCCCGGAAGGATAGCAGAAGCGCGTCGCACGAACGGAGAGTCGCCGCAATTCACGACGTGGGATCATCCCCGCAGGACCGCTGTTGAGTGCTGACAGCGGCCTGGAGCGAAAGGCTAGAATGGCCTCGAAAGCTCGTCCGGGAGAAACAGCATGCCCCTCAGCCTGAAGAAGATCACCAAGTTCGCCCACCGCATCGACGACGCCTACCGCGTCACCTCGGGCAAGGGGTTCCGGCTGAAGGACTGCGATCCCGGCGACACCGGCGATCTCGGGAAGGAAGACAAGCCGCGCGCCAAGGAGGCGCTGGCGCTCGGCATCGAGCACCTCGCGGCGCTGCAGGACATGCTCTACGCGCAGGACCGCTGGGCGGTGCTGCTCATCTTCCAGGCGATGGATGCCGCGGGGAAGGACGGCGCCATCAAGCACGTGATGTCAGGGGTCAACCCGCAGGGCTGCCAGGTGGCGTCCTTCAAGGCGCCGTCGTCGGAGGATCTCGACCACGACTACCTGTGGCGCTGCATGAAGCACCTTCCGGAGCGCGGGCGCATCGGCATCTTCAACCGGTCCTACTACGAGGAAGTCCTGGTGGTGAGGGTGCACCGCGAGCTGCTGGAGAAGCAGAAGCTGCCGCGGGAGCTTGTGGGCAAGCGCATCTGGGAGGATCGCTTCGAGGACATCCGAAACTTCGAGCGCTACCTGAGCCGCAACGGGGTGTTGATTCTCAAGTTCTTCCTGCACGTCGGGCGCGGCGAGCAGAAACGCAGGTTCCTCGAACGGCTCGACGAGCCCGAGAAGAACTGGAAGTTCTCCGAGGCCGATGCGCGTGAGCGCGGCTACTGGAAGGATTACATGGACGCCTACGAGGAGATGATCCGCGGAACGGCGAGCAAGCACGCGCCCTGGTACGTCGTCCCGGCGAACAACAAGTGGTACACGCGCATCGTGGTCGGGGCCGCGATCATCGACGCGCTCGCCTCGCTCGACCTTCAATACCCGAAGGTGGACGATCGCAAGCGCCGGGACCTCGCCGCGGCGCGCCGGCGCCTGATGGCGGAGTAGCGGGGAGCCGGGCAACCATGAAGCACGAGGTCGGGCTCTACGTCGGCGAAGCGCTCGCGAGGTACGGTTTCCCGAGCGGGCACCCGTTCGGGCAGGACCGGCAGGATGCGTTCTGGAAAGAGGCGGTGAAGCGCGGCCTCGACAGGCGCGCCGCGATTTCCGACCCGCGCATGGCGGCACAGGAAGAGTTGCACCGCTTCCACACCCCCGAGCATGTCGCGTGGGTACGAGAAAGATCCGACGAAGGTCATGGCGCGATCGACTACGGCGACACGCCGGCCTACCCGGGCGTCTATCAGGCGGCGGCGACCGTCGCGGGTTCGGCGCTGCACGGTCTGGACACCATCATGAGCGGAGGCGCGCGGCGCACCTTCCAGCCGATCGGCGGGCTGCACCACGCGCGGCCGGGATCGGCGGCGGGGTTCTGCGTGTTCAACGACGTCGGCATCGTGATCGATACGCTGCGGGAGCAATACGGCATCCGGCGCGTAGCCTACGTGGACATCGACGTCCATCACGGCGACGGGCTCTACTATCCTTACGAGGAGGACCCGGATCTCGTCTACGCCGACATCCACCAGGACGGTCGCACGCTCTACCCCGGGACCGGACACGCGCACGAAACCGGCAAGGGCGCGGCGAAGGGCACCAAGCTCAACGTGCCGCTGCTGCCGGGGATGGGCGACCGGGAATTCCTCGAGGTGTGGGAGCGCGTCGAGGCGCACGTGCGCAAGTACAAGCCGGAGTTTCTTCTCTTTCAGTGCGGTGCCGACAGCCTCGCCGGGGACCCGCTTGCCATGCTGCAGTACACGCCGCTTGCGCACGCTCACGCGGCGAAGCGCCTGTGCGCGCTGGCGAACGAGATGGCCGGCGGACGCATCATGGGCTTCGGCGGCGGAGGCTACCACCGCGGCAATCTCGCCGCGGCGTGGTGCGCGGTGCTGGACGAGTTCCTGAAGGCGTGAACCCGCCTACCACGAGTAGCCGAGTCCCATGCCTGCAGTGATCTGGTCGCGGTCGCCGCGCTGCGTGACGATCGGGCTCGCGGCACCGTCGCCGGTGATGCGCTGCCAGAACGCACCGGCGCCCGCGTACCACTCCGGCGCGAACCTCCAGATCACCGCCGGCCAGAGGTAGTACTGGCGCACTCCCGCGCCCGCGGAGTAGGCGGGAAGCCCGCTCGCTGCCGACGCCTCGGGAGAGACGCCGAAGCGTTGCTGCATGAAGCTGTCGCTGGACCAGGTGATGCCGCCGCCGACGCCGACGAAGAGGGTCCGCGACAGCGGCAGCCAGAGGCTCGCGTAAGGCGTGACGTGCGTGCCGGCGGCTCCGCCGGATACCGCGGTCGTCGCCATGAGGCCGAGGCGCACCCGGTAGGGAACGCCCTCCGTCCGAATATGGTGCCAGCCGGCGAATATGCCTGCCTCGAGCCCACCCTCGATCGGCGGCAGGAGATTGACTACCGGATCGCTCACGTCCGTGCGGCCGAAGCGGTACGTCAGCGCCGGGCCGAGCTCCCAGTTCGGATGGTCCATCAGGTTCACGTCGGCCATCGGCCCGTACACCTCGACGAAGCGGTTGTTCTCGAGCTGGATTCGGGCGCCGGGAACCAGCCCCCAGATCCTGTCCTTCGCGCCCAGCCATTCGGTAGTCGAGCCAAGGCCCGCGCCGACGAAATTCGGAATCACGTCGACCTGGATGCCGCTCGCCCACGCGGCCGGTGCGGCCAGTGCGATGGCGAACGCGAGCCACGCGACGAGGCCCATGAACTGCTTTTGCTTTGAAGGTCGTGCCACAGGGAATTGCCTTGTTGCCTGGCGCGCCGTCAGCCTTCCTTGAAGGAAACGTGCTGCTGTACGAGAGAAGCCATTTGCCGCGAATTTGCGTCGCCGCGTTCCTGCAGGCCTGCAATCGTTCCCAGTTTGTCCGGAAGCGGTCTGTTCTGACTCGTCTTCCATTTCCCGACGACCGTCCTGATCGGGATTTCAATGCCAACGATCGCCCTCAGCATGGTGTCGATGTAGTCCGGCGGTGCGTCCGAGACGCTCCAGGGAACGGCTCGCTCCGATTCATGGAGATCGCTGAGCCGGGTGACGTGTCCGAGCAGCCACTTCCGATCGTCAATGGCGCGAGGCACGCCGTGGGCATGGACCACGGCGTAGTTCCATGTCGGTACGGCTTTCCCGTGCGCATGCTTGGTCGGATACCAGGATGGCGAGATGTAGGTCTGAGGTCCCTGGAAGATCACCACGGACGCCATCTCCCGGGAGAAGGCTTTCCAGACCGGATTCGCGCGCGCGACATGGCCGATGAGCGTGCCGTGCTCGCCTCGGTCTGGATCAAGCAAGAAGGGAATGTGGTTGACGACGAATTCACCGTCGGCATGCGTGACCCAGGTGCCTAGGGGATGCGACCTGATGAGCGCGTGCAGGACGGTGACGTCCCGTTCTTCGAAGTGCTGCGGAATGTACATGGCCACTCTCCGGTTGGGGAGGCTAGGGTTCGCGTCGAGCGGGCGCCTTGCCAGCCGTGATGCTGCCATACCTGAAGAGCCACCGGCGGCCGATGACACTCACCGCAAAGTAGACAGCGAGGCCGACCAGGACGGCCAGCGCGGCGATTCCGGGCGTGACGAAACCCCACAGCGAACCGACTGCTCCGGAGGCGGCCTGGCAGGACCATGCGGTATCGCTCACGCGCCCGCCGCTTTCCAGGCAGCGGCCCTCGGCGAGAACCAAGGCCACGGCAATGCCCGCGAAGACGCCGCAGATGACGGCGAGAGAATGGTTGCAGCCGCATTTGGCGCCGGTTTCCATCATGGCCCCGCAGCTTGTGGCTTGGGCCGCCGTACGGCGGCCAGCAAGCCGATGGCCGCGACCGCCGCGAAGACTGCACCGGCCAGAAACGTGGCCGACGCCCCGAAAGCGCTCCACAGCGAGCCCGCGATGACGCTCGCGAGCAGCAGCGCGACGCCGCTCACAAGATTGAAGATTCCGAAAGCCGTGCCGAGCAGCTCTGCGGGAGCGGTGTCCGCGACGAGTTTCGACAGCAAGCCCTGCGTGAAGGCCATATGCAAGCCCCACAGCGCGGCCCCGGCGAACACGATCGAGCGGCGATCTGGCCAAGGCCAGCACGACATCCGCGGCGATCAAGCAGGACCAGCCCGAGGAACAGCAAGCGTGCGAGGGCTGACGCGGTCGGCGGCGGCCCCGGCTGGATAGGCGGCCCCGGCGTAGAGGACGTTCATCACGATCATCACGAGCGGCACGTAGCCGAGCTCGAGCCCGACGTCCTGGGCGCGCAGCACCAGAAACGCCTCGCTGAAGCGCGCCAGCGTGAAGACCGCTCCCAGCAGGACGACCAGCCAGTAACGCAGCGGCAGGCGCCTGGCATCGGCGAGGGTGAGCGGCGTCCTGGCCGGGCCGTCCGCGTGCGCGCGCTCCGGCTCGCGGACATAGACGAGCAGCAAGCGCCACCGTGATGAACGCCGGCACGCACGGCGAACCACATCACCGTTCTGATGTCGTTGGCGAACCAGATCATGAGCGCGACGGCCAGCAGCGGGCCGATCAAGGCGCCCACCGAATCGAGCGCCTGGCGCAGTCCGTAGGCCGCGCCCCGCATGTGCGGCGGCGTGATGTCGGCCACCAGCGCGTCGCGCGGCGCGCCGCGGATACCCTTGCCGACGCGATCGACGAAACGCGCCGCGAACACCCAGCTGACCGAGGTGGCCAGCGGGAAGATCGGCTTGGTGAACGCGGCGAGCGCATAGCCGAGAACCATCAGGAACTTGCGCTTGCCGAGGTAATCGCTGAGCGCGCCCGAAAAGACCTTCGTGATGGCGGCGGTCGCTTCCGCCACGCCCTCGATGATGCCGACCGTGACCATGGACGCACCGAGCACGGTGACCATGAATATCGGCAGCAGGCTGTGGATCAGCTCCGAGGAGATGTCCATGAACAGCGAGCCGAATCCCAGTGCCCAGATGCCCGTGGGCAAGGCCCGCCATGCCGCCGGCGTCGCGTTGGGCGACCGGGGCCTAGCTTGCTCGTTCATCCGGCTGGATGCCTGCGATTTGACGATCGTGAATACGCCCAAATAGAAGCAAGGCCGTTACCCCGCCGATCAGCGCGAGGAAGATGTCGGATTGCGTGTCCCACGGGTCTCCCTGCGTGCCCAGGAATTCATCGGCTCCCTGCCCGAGCACGACAGCTGCGGCCCACTCGAAGAGCTCATAGGTTGCGCTGAGTGCGAGGACCACGCAGATGACAAGGAACGCGAGCATCCTTTTTCCGCGCACGAACCGGCCCCGGATGAGGATCTCGCGAGCGATCAAGGGCCGGGACGAAACCCTGGAAGAAGTGACCGATCTTGTCGTAGGGGTTGCGGCTGAGATCGAGGAGGTCGGCGAGGTAGAACCCGAGCGGGACTCTGGCGTAGGTGTACGCGCCTCCGATCATGAGCACGAGTGCGTGAAGGAAGATGCAGACGTAGACGAGGGTGGTCAGCGGGAAGCGGCGATAGGTCAGCCACAGGACCGGCAATGCGATCGCTACGGGAAACACCTCCAGCACCCAGGTCGTCCGGTCGTAGGGCTGCACGCCCGACAATGCCAGCAGCGCCACCAGCGCGATGGAAGCAACCAGGAGGGCTTGAGGACGTTGCACCGACATGGCGGGGCGAGCTAACGATGACCGTGAGCGGCCGGCGGAGGCCGCAGGGCGGAGGAGGCCCGCGCGATGGATGGGTCAGGCCGCACTGCAGGCGAAGAGCCCGGCTTACAGATGGCTGAAGAATTCTGGTGCATTTTGCCACCTGTCGTTGCGGCCATCGACGTATGTGATGGGCAGGCGTGACAGCTCTTCGTCGGAGACGTCCGTGAGGCAACCCAGGTTGATGCCGTACATCTTGCCGATGGGCGTCTCGGTTCCGACCCCGAAGGCGCGCACACCGCAGTGCCTGCAGAAGTAGTGCTGGTTCTTCCTGGTGTTGAAAAGGTACTGCGTCAGGTCGGCTTGTCCCGATAGCAGGCGGAAGCCATCTTCCTTTGCCACGGCGGGCCAGAAGCGTGTTCGTCTGCAGATGGAGCAGTTGCACCGATATGTGCTTCGCGCAAGGTCGAGTTCGGCCTCGAACTTGACGGCGCCGCAGTGACAACTGCCGTGGTAGGTCTTCAGCATGATCTCACTCTGTTGGTGCATTGATGGTCTTGTGCGGCCTGGCGCTCGCGCCCACGCGCGGGCGCGCTGTCAGGCAGCGGGTTGAGCACGACGCACGCCGACGAGGTAGCCGATAAACAGCACGACCATCACGAGATCGATGCCGATCGACAGCCCGACCTGCCCGAGGTACTGGGTACCATGCGCGACAACAAGGCCGATGAAGATCAGCTTGCTCAGGCCGGCGACAGTCAGAACCAGTGGGCGGACCGTTGGATGATATGCACCGTAGATCAGCATCGCTCCAACAAGCGCAATCAGCGCTCCCCAGTTGCGCACGACAATCTCGGCAAGCGGGCCCTGCAGGGAATCGCCAAACGTCGTTCGCAGGGCGGCCTGGGGCGCGATTGCGGCAAAAAGCATCGTACACGTCAGCGCGCCGGAAACGATCATGATCCACTTCATGTTCGCGACGATCCAGTTCATGGCTGCTCCTTATCTGATCCGTGGCCTAGACGTTCCCGGTAACCGGCGCGCGCCGCCCTGTCACTCGCGGACTCCGGCGCGTCGCGCGGGGCCGCGTTGACGCGGGGGTTAGCTGGCAAGGTTCCCGTTTTCCTTGTGCCCTCTTAGAGCACGCCATAGACGGGCAAGCCCAACGGCGGCCGCCCCGACGAAGACGCTGACCGCCGCAATTTCACCGTATCCGAAGCCCGCGCGTTCTGGCATAAGCGGCCGCAGCCAATCAAGTGGTGCAAGCAATACAGCGGACGTCCACGCGAGGATAGCCTTGCCAGGAGCCGCCCAGAAGCCCGCTTGCGTATCGAATGCGGCGGGAAGCACAGTCAGGATGGCGACAACGCTCAATACGAAGTGCAGCAAGGCGACGAGTGAAAAGAGTGCCAGTGTTCGCATGCGTGCTTGCTGGCTGACGTCACGCTTGAGCTGCGTGGCGAAGTTCGAGATCCCGGTCATCGATCATTCAGCCTCCAGGCGCGACTTGATGTCTGCGTGTGCGGCATCGATCAGGGCGCTCAGAGCTGCGAAGTCGAGGTCGGCGCCAGGCTTCACTTTCACATGGCGCATACGCTTGCCACTTCCTTCCAGCAAGCCCGTTGAATCTTCCAGCTCTGCGCCAAAGAAAAATCCCACGTCGACGTGAGCTTTGAAGACGTTGACATAGCCGAATGGCGCATCTCCCACGCACGCAACGGGACATCCGTCATGCATCAGCTCACGGACATCGTCGCCACATTCCCGCATCCGAACGAACCACTTATGCGCAATGGCACCTAGCTCAGGCGCCTGCCGGTTCAGCCAGACATCAATGGCCGGATCCCGTTTGACTGGTCCCGAGAACCGTAGCATTCCGTTCATACTAAAGAGTTCCAGAGTGGCGCCACCATGTCGAAGAACTCGATATATTGGGTGGCGGCTTCCGTGGCATAACGTTCCAGATGAGGGACGCGAGCAAGGGGCAGCGCCGCTTGCGAAGCGTCCGTCTCGATTTGGGGTTAGACCGCAGAGTATCGCTAGAGCGCGGCATACGAACCCCACAGAAGGACGATGGTCCCGACGAGCATACCCGCAGCGCCAACGATGTTGCCGAAATAGAGGACACGGTTCATCAGCGGGGGCGTCGAACTCAGTCCGCGGTGGCCGCAGTATGCCGCCAAGGGGAGCACGACCGCAAACACGTAGCTTGATGCGACGAAAGCCCAAACCAGTAGCGCCAACGCGAAGGTCTTCAAGTGCAGGTGCGAGATCACACCACCCAAAGCCAGGAGCAACACGCCGCCCATGACGAGGCTTGAGTGAGCAACACGCCAGGCGCGGACTGTTTCTTCGGACTTGCGGCGAATGACAGCACTACCCAGTGGTGCGCCGCAAAGAAGGCCCGCCAGGAGAATGACGCCACCGTGGAAGATGAGCTGCTTCGCGTGCCACATCCTCGTTACCTCTGTGGTCTAACGTTCCCGTTCAGCGGCGGCGCGGCAGCGCCGTCCGCTGCAAACGGTTGTCAGGCGTCATTGTGCCCTTGGCGCCGGAGTACAACATGGGTGGCCTTTTCCGACGCAACGAACTGAACACATTCGTATCCCAGAGCGCGCACGTCAATCCCCTCGAACAGTCGCTCTCCCCCGCCCAGCAGGACCGGCGAGATAGCGACGTGCAGCTCATCGATGAGGCCCGCACGAAGATATTGCTGGATAGTGTTAGGTCCGCCGCCAATGCGCACATCCATTCCGTTGGCTGCGTCGCGCGCTCGGTCAAGCGCTTCGTGAATACCGCCCGTGACGAAGTAGAACGTCGTTTCGCCTTCCATCTGGATGGGCGGGCGCGCGTGATGAGTCAAGATGAAAGTGGGAACGTGATAGGGTGGGGTGTCCCCCCACCAGCCTTTCCAGTTCATGTCGGGCCAGGAACCGCGAATCGGTCCGAACATGTTTCTACCGAGAATCCAGGCGCCAACATTCTTGAAGCCCCGCGCAGCGAAGCCTTCATCGATCCCCGTTGTGCCACCGTCGGCGCCAAATAGGGTCCGTTGGATCGTGCGTGTCGGGACTAACCACTGGTGCAAATCTGTCCCACCCACGCCGAGCGGATTCCTGATGTCCTGATTCGGACCAGCTCCGTATCCGTCAAGCGAAATGGTGAAGCTCTCAACTCGGACGCGTGTCATTTTGATGCCTTCGTTTCGATTGACGCCTAACGTCCGAGTTGAGCGGCGCGCCGCGCCGACGTTGACGAGAACGAAGCCGCTTGCCGGCGCGTCCGCGCGAACGCCGGGTTAGCCTTCACGTCGTTTGAAAACCAAACTGAAGTTGTTGGCCGGCATCTCGACAGTCTCGGTCAGTGCGAATCCGGCACCGGCAGCAACGTCTGACACAGCCTCCAGGTCGCGAAGGCCCCACTCGGGATTGTGCGCACGAAGATCAAGATCGAACTGCGCGTTACTCTCCGAAGTATGGTGACCGAAACGGCGGTAGGGCCCGTATAAGAACAGAACGTGCTCTGTAGAAAGCAAAGCCTTCGCGCCTTCGAACAATGCTAGCGTCGCGGACCACGGAGCGACGTGAATCAGGTTAATGGCCACCACGGCATCCGCCGTTTGCAAAGGCCAAGGAAGCTTGGTCACATCAAGGCCAATGGCGCTATTGACGTTAGCTCGCTGTTCCTCCCGAACACGCAGGGCAATGGACTCGCGAAGCTCCGGATCTGGATCGGACGGCTGCCAGGTGAGACCTGGGAGCGTCCTGGCGAAATGAGTGACGTGTTGTCCCGTGCCACTGGCAAGCTCCAGCACCACGCCCCGCGTGGGCAGAACGCGCGCAAGGACATCGAGTATCGGACCTTTGTTGCGCTCCGCCGAGGGGATGAACCACTTGCCGTCAGCTCGTTTTTCGCCACGTTGCCGAAGCACCAATGCTCCGTGAAGGCTAACAGCCTGATGAAAAACCTTCAGAACGATGCTTTTGTACTAAAGGGCAAAGAGGGCATTGTTCGGGAGGAAAGGACGGGCGCGCCTACGTCATAGGGCGATCTCGAAGAACGCGCCGTTCGA
>CAVOUJ010000003.1:0-18716 GCA_963699535.1 uncultured beta proteobacterium
CCGTGAGCAGCAGGTCCCCGACGAATTTGGCGGTGGCATGAATGTCGATGGCCGACGGAGCTACCGGGATGATGATGCAGTCGGGCTTGGCGAGTATTTCCTGCAGGAGCAGGCCGGATGCCCCGGCCGGAGCATCGATTACGAGCTGCTGCGTGTCCGCCGGCACGTACATCTCCACGCTGCGAATGCGGCCCCCCTTTGGAGGTGCGGCGTTTGCGCCGTGAATCCTCGGCCCGGGTCCGGGGCGAAGGCGCAGCCAGCCCATGCACGACCCTTGAGGGTCATAGTCCATCAAGGCAGTCGCGACCCCGCGGGCCGCGTAACAGCTTGCCAAGTTGGTCGCGATGGTGGTCTTTCCCGACCCGCCCTTGGAGTTGATGATCAGCGTCGTGTTCATCTTCATGATCTGCACCCTGCCCCGACGGCCGCGGAGACACGGTAAGGCTATGCCAAAGTCATACTCTACGTTATTAACTACGTCACGGCGAGAGGCGAATAGCTCCCTGCCCGGGCTTGGCCGCCTGAGCCCAGCGCTCGGGGGAGGCGGCTTCGGGGCCCCTAGGTTGTTTCTCCCGTCCGCTTGCAGCGGAAGATCACTTCGTAGGCCCTTTCGGCCACCCTGTCGTCGAGCAGGCAGGCGATCGCCGCAGTGAAATCCCTTGGAGCCCGGGCGATCAGAAGGTCTGAAACCCAGGCATGCAAGACGGCTTGGCGTTTCTGGTCAGGAAGGGAGAGGAGCTTTTCGAGCCGGTCATTGACTGCGCGGTCTTCACAGGCGACGCGCAGCAGGGTGATGAAGCTGTCGATGTCGGCGACCGAACGCGGGCTTTGAGCCATGCGTTAAATCTTCCTCCCTGAACGGCATTCGTTTCAAGCGATTCGGCAATTGCGACCTCGAATCGGACGCCCGGCCGTGCCAACTATTTCGTGATCGCCCGCAATCAGTTCTACGGGTTGCGGGCGGCAGACCTATATCCTTTGGCTTTCCCCGGCTATTGACTCATGGTCCTGGTGCAATCCGTTGCAGAGTTCCCGTCCCGGGTCGCTTGGGCGTTCAGGTACTGGCGAAACGACCTTCGCCTGTTCTGGCACGCAAGCGATAAAGGTCCCTGGCTGTTTGTCTTGATCCTCGGCCTGCTCGCGGCCGCGCTCAGCTTCGCGCTGCAGGCAGTACAGGCGTATCGGGACGAAAGGCGGGATCTCGTCTGCCTCGCCCGCAACGTGTATTTCGAGGCGCGCGGCGAGCCCATCGAGGGCCAGTACGCGGTGGCCGAAGTGACGATGAACCGCAAGGCCTCGGGGCGGTACCCCGATACGGTCTGCGGCGTGGTTTATCAGCAGAACTGGGACCCGCTGCGCAAGCGCTATGTGGGCGCTTTCTCGTGGACCGAGTTGAGTGCGGTGCCTACGCCGATGGGCGAGGAATGGCAGCGGGCCTGGAAAGTGGCCGAAGCGGTCTACTACGGGCGGCAGGCACCGGTGCTGGAGGACGCCCTGTTCTACCATGCTGCGTACGTCAAACCGAGTTGGGCGAGGGGCCAACAGCCGGTTGCCCGTATCGGCAGGCACGTCTTCTACAACGAGATCACTCGGGTTTCACGCCCGCAGCGCGGATGACGCTGCGCCAGCGTTCGGCGTCTTCTTTCATGATCGCCGCCATTCCCGCGGGGGTGCTTGCGATAGTCTCGGCGGACAATCCTTCCAGGCGTTTGGCGACGTCAGACTGCCCCAGTATCTCCACGATCGTCGCGGAAAGCTTCTCGGCGATCGCAGCCGGAGTCTTCGGAGGTGCCGAAACGCTGAACCACGCGATTGAGACGAAGCCCGGATAGAACTCGGCCATTGCCGGCACATCGGGAAGCGACGGTAGGCGCCGCGCGCTGCCGACGGCCAGTGCCCTGAGCTTCCCCGCCCGAACGTGCTGCACGGTCACCCCTAGATTGTCGAACATCATCTCGACTTCGCCTGCGAGCAGCGCCGCAAGCCCGGGTGCGGTCCCTTTGTAGGGGATGTGCGTGATCTTCAGGCCGCCGGCAGCCGTCTTGAACATCTCGGTCGTAAGAAACGAAACCGTGGTTGTCCCCTGTGATGCATAGTTGAACTTGTTCGGGCTCGCGCGTACGAGCGCGACGAATTCCTGGAGTGTGCTCGCAGGGACTTTGGCCGCGTTGACGAGCAGCACGCTGGGGATCGCTGCCATTACCGTCACCGGCACGAACTGCGTAGGATCGTAGGGAAGCTTCAAGTACAGGCTGGGGTTGATGACAAGCGGCGCCGGCGGAGTCGCGAGCAATGTGTAGCCGTCGGGCTCGGCGCGCGACACCGCCTCGGCGCCGATCGAACCGCTTGCTCCCACCCGGTTCTCGACGATGACGGGCTGTCCCCATCTCGCCGCAAGTTTTTCGGCGACGATCCTGGGTAGCGCGTCAGCGGCGCCGCCCGCGGGGAAGGGCACGACTACCCGGATTGGACGGCTCGGATAGTTGACGACGGGGTCTTGCGCAACGGCGGCTGAGGCGGCCAGCAAGGGCACAAGCCAAGCGAATCGGAGTGCGCTCATGCGGTTTCTCCCGCTTTCTCCCGAAGCTGAGGGCGGGCTTAGATCAGTTCTCCGTAGCCGGACTTCTTGAGGAACTCGGCCCGCTCTCCGGCGTCGGGGAGGTGCTCGGCGAGCTGCCGATAGAAAACCTTGAGGTCGCTCGCCTGCGCGGCAGCCTTCTTCGCCATGACCTTGGCGATTGGACCGACAAAAGGCGCGAGCCGGCTCGCCGCTTTCTCGATGTCGACCGGCTCGATCGCTCTCGGGGCAATACTGGGAGGAGAAGATCGCTCCGGCTCCTGTTCAGGCCGGGACCTTGCGCCGATCTTTTCGAGCGCCGTGCCGGCGAACGCTTCCCTGTCCCGCTCCGACGCAATGCTCGCGGCAAGCACTTGCACCAGTGCGAGTCCGTCGGTGGTCGTCTTCGCCGCCTTCCTGACGAGCACCCTCGCCACCGGGCCCACGTAGGGCGCAAGCAGGCCCTCGAGCGCCTGCAGCTGCCCTGCTTCCCATCCCGGTGGAGGGAAGGTCGTGTCCGGCCGCCCCGTCTCCCGGTGGACCACCGTGGGAAGCAGAGCAGTCGTCTCCGGCGAGCCGCTGAAACTCTCGAATCCTTTGGCGATGGCCCTCGAGAATTCGCGCGCGGTCCCGTAGCGCTCTCCCGGGGTCTTGGCGAGCGCTTTGGCGAGGATCGCATCGAACACCTGAGGAACGCCCTGCGGATTGACTTCCGAGGGATTGCGGTGCGGTTCGTGGCAGATCTTGTAGCCGATGGACTGGGTCGGGCCCTCGAAGGGCTTCACTCCGGTGAGGAGTTCGTAGAGAACGACGCCGCAGGAGAAGATGTCGCTGCGCCGGTCCACCTGCTGTCCGGAGTACTGTTCCGGGGACATGTAGGCTGGCGTGCCCATGATCGACCCGGTCTGGGTGAGACTGGAGTGGTCGATGCGTGCGATGCCGAAGTCCGCGACCTTGAGGCTGCCGCTTGGAGTCATGATGATGTTCGCCGGCTTGACGTCGCGATGGACTACCCCGTGATCGTGCGCGTAGTCGAGCGCGTCCAGCAGCTGGGTCATGATGCTCACCACGTCCTGGAGCCCGAAGCGCTCCTGGCGCGCGAGAAAGTCGCGCAGCCCGCGGCCTTGCACGAACTCCATGGCGATATAGGCGAGCTGTTTGGTCTCGCCGTAATCGTAGATGCCAACGATGCCGGGGTGGGTGAGCCGGCCTGCCGCGAGGGCCTCATTCTTGAACCTCGCGATGATCGCGCCCGCGGTGTCCTGGTCGACCAGTTCCTTGCGTACTGTCTTGAGTGCGACATGGCGCTCGAGCACGGGATCGTAACCCTTGTAGACGACCCCCATCGCCCCCTTGCCGATGACTTCGACGATCTTGTACTTGCCGAGTTGCTTGAGAACTGCCACTAGCCTCCGGACCGGTTCATGACGGCCTTTACTCCCCGAGCATCTTCATCGCCTGCACCAGGCTCGTCCGCATGCGGTTGAACGAGCCCGCCAGAATCGCGATCTCGTCCTTGCCCTTGCTGGTGAACTCCGGGGCTTCGAGATTGCCAAGACTCACTTCGTCGGCGATCTTCGACAACCGGGTGACGGGCCGGATCACGATGGAGTGAAGCATGAGATTGAGGGCGATGAAGATGAAGGCGAAGACTCCGGTGAGCGAGATCACGAAAACCTTGAAGGTGTCGTCGGCGCGCTTGATGGGCAGGGTCATTGGGACGGATACGATCTGCGCGCCGATAACCTCATTCAGTTTCCAGCCGAAGCCGTTCGCCGGGCCGTAGAGCTCGATCATGGTCTTGGGCGCGGCGTCCACCGTGCTGTGGCAGTTCAGGCAGGACGCATCCTTGATCTGAAAAGGGCGGGCCATATACAGGGTGCGGCCGCTGGGCGTGTCGCGCTCGCCGATGATCTCGGTGCGGTCCGGGGTCTGGCGGAACTGGTTGACGACATCGGTCTCCCAGTCGGTGGCGCGGTTGCGCGGATTGGTCGGATTGAGCGCCGCCTCCTTGTAGTCGTAGTCGGCGAATTTCTTGCGCAGCTCGCCGAACTGCTCGGCGACCGCAAACGCGGGTATCGATTGCGGCAGGAATTTGTACTTCATCTGCGTCTCGAGCAGATGGCCCACCTGCTTGGAAGTGTAGGCCCGCGCCGCAAGCGCCGATTCCATCATGAACCGGGCATGCTGGAGCACTTCATCGCGGGCATTCTGCCGCAGCAGTTCGCGCGATACGTACGCAGCGATGACGAGGCCGACGACAAAAACTGCCAGAAACACGACGTTGAACTTGATGATCAGCCTCATGACCGTTGCCTCCTATTGTTGTGCGCCGGGTGGCCCGCTCTTCGGGCCGTTCGAGTCCTTCGTTTCGTACTTCTCTGGGAACAGTACCGGGTCCCACTCGGGATGCTCCCGGAGATTTTCGATCAGCTTGCGGCGGAACTCCGGGTCCTTGGCTCGCGCCTCGAATCGCTTGACGAAGGTTCTTCTGATCGGCGAGCTGGCTTTCAGCCACGCCTCGACCTCGGCGTAGGCCACTTCGTGCTCGCGCTTGGGCTCGACCCTCTTGTTCTTGACCTTTTCGAGCAGCACGGGCAGGTTGTCCTGAAAATGCCGCGGCATGTTCTTTATGAACTCCGCCGACGGCCGCGGAGCGAAGGTGGCCGGCTGTTCGCCCCTGCGAACGACGAAGTCACCGCTCTTCGTGTCCCGCACCGTCCCCTGCGCCCCCTTCCTTCCGCGTTCGGAAAACTTGGCAGCCCCGGATTCCACGTAGATGTCCGTGAAACCGTCGCCCGCGTTCAGGACCGCAGTGCTGTCTCCCGAAACGATCTCGGCAAGCGGAGTGAGCAGCCGGTAAGGCGCGCTTTTCGGGGACTTTCTTTGCGTGAACTTGACCCAGCCGGACAGCACGGCGATTTCCGCTTGAGCGCGACCTCCCGGGGCGGCGCCCGACAGCATGGCGCGCGCTCCCTGGGCCAAATTCAGGATCGCGCCGTCCGCGAACTCCACCTGCGCCTGCCCTTTCGGGTCGATGGTCAAGATGTCTCCGCTCCCCAGCCTCACGCCCTGTATGGCCGTGTAGAGTGTAGCGCCTCGGATCAGGGCAAGACGCCCTTCGACCAGCGTCAAAGTGCCTGCGGTTTGGGCGGACGCGCCGGTGCAGAACAGGATCGCCGCTACCTGGAAAAGACTTCCGACGACCGCCCGGCAGCTCGTGCGCATATCCTCCCCCCACTTCGGCTCCGCCCCGCTTCTGGGTCATTCTAGAGCAGACGGTGACGGGGGCTCAAGTGCGATTCGGACCGGAACGGCAGGCGTTTTCCCGATCCTTTAGGCTTATACTTTTCGCCCATCAGACCCGGATTGTGCGATGGAAGACAAGCCCGTGAATCTGGCGGTTCTGTTCGCCGATATCTCCGGAAGCACCCGCCTTTACGAAAAGCTCGGAAACGCGCTGGCGGCCGACTGCGTCGCGCTGCTGCTCGGCATCATGCGCGGATCGGTGCTCGCTTGCGGCGGGCGTGTCGTGGAGACGATCGGCGACGAGATCCTGTGCGTGTTTCCGACCGCCTTGGCGGCGACCGAGGCGGCCGTCGAGATGCAGTCGAAGGTCGAGATGCAGGAACCGGTCGCAGGGCAGCGCCTTCAGATCCATATCGGGCTGCAATTCGGCCCCGTGCTGGAGAAAGGACCGAGCATTTTCGGCGATTGCGTCAACGTTGCCGCGAGAATGGTGAAGCTCGCCCAACCCTCCCAGATCATCGCCGGGGGCGAATGCGTGGCGGCATTGGGCGAGCCCATGAGGGCTCAAACCCGTTCTCTCCACAGGCTCACGGTCAAGGGGAGACAGCAAGAGGTCGATGTCTACGAAGTGCTTTGGCGGCAGGCCGAGGACATGACGTACATGACGAGCCGGCCGCCCGGACCGCCGGGACGGCCTCTGGTGCGGCTGCGCCTGAGGCATGGCGGGAAGGAGGCAATCCTGGGCCCGGACCGCGAGCTGATAAAGCTGGGTCGAGACAACTCCAGCGACATCGTGGTCGCCGACCGTAAGGCGTCTCGGGAGCACGCGCGGATCGAACGCCGGCACGACAAGTTCGTTCTGATCGATGTCAGCTCCAACGGCACTTTCGTCACGTTTCACGGCGAGCCCGAAATGGTCGTGAGGCGCGAGGAGGTCCTGCTGCACGGTCGCGGATCGATCAGCTTCGGACATCCCTACAGCGCGGATCCGACCGAAGTCGCGGCATTCGACGTGGAAGCGCTGGGCTGACCGGGCCGGGCGAT
The DNA here is from genome assembly GCA_963699535.1 of uncultured beta proteobacterium. GTDB lineage: Bacteria > Pseudomonadota > Gammaproteobacteria > Burkholderiales > SG8-39 > VBDM01. The sequence goes on from CAVOUJ010000003.1 coordinate 6,851, forward strand.
GCAAAAGCCGAGGGCAAAGGGGCTGTCTCCCGGCGAAGTCCTGAGCGAGGCCGAGCTCAAGACGATCGCCCAGCGCGCGCTCACGCGTGCCTTTCCCAAGAACGCGGTCGTCGTCACCGAGGGCGACCGGACCGACTCGCTCTACATCGTCGTCTCGGGCCGAGTGAAGGTCTATGTCAGCGACGACAAGGGCAAGGAGATCGTCCTCAACGAGGCGGGACCTGGCGAGTATTTCGGCGAATTGATGCTGGATGAAGGCCCGCGGTCGGCTTCAGTGATGACGCTCGAACCGACACGGTTTCTGGTGGTCCCGAACGAGGACTTCAAGGAATTCGTCGCCAAGAGCCCGGAGTTTGCATTGCATCTGATCCGCAAGCTTATCCGGCGCGTGCGCGCGCTCACTAACGACGTGAAAAGCCTCGCCCTCATGGATGTATACGGCCGCGTGGCGCGTATGCTTCTGGATCTCGCCGTGGAACGCGACGGGACGCTCGTCATCGAAAACCGTCCGACGCAGCAGGAGATGGCCAACCGCGTCGGCGCCTCGCGCGAGATGGTCAACAAGATTCTCAAGGACCTGACCGAAGGCGGATATATCGCGGTCGAGCGCAACCGGATCACGATCGCCCGCATCTTGCCCGCCGCTTGGTAGAGGCCTCGCGGGAGTACCTATCCAAGGCCGTCGCGGTGGCCGCCGGTCTGCGTCCGACAGCGTCAGGATTCCCATAAGGCACGGAGCGTCCCTCGCACGATTTTTGCTTTATACTTTGCGGACTTAGAGTGATTCGAATCGTCAATGGAAAAGAAACCGGCAGAGTTAGCCGTCCTGTTTGCCGACGTTGCAGGAAGCACGCGCCTGTACGAAAAGCTGGGCAATGCAAAGGCGCTCGAAAGCGTCGGGCACTGCATCAGCATCATGCGCGAATCGGCGCTCGGCCAGGGGGGGCGAGTGGTCAAGACCATAGGCGACGAGGTCATGTGCGTGTTTCCGACCGCCGCCGCGGCGACCGAGGCCGCGGTCGACATGCAGACGCGGGTCGAGATGCAGGAGCCGGTTGCGGGCCAGCGCCTTCAGATCCGAATCGGTGTGCAATTCGGGCCGGTGCTGGAGGAAGGGCAGGACGTCTTCGGCGACTGCGTCAACGTGGCCTCTCGAATGGTGAAGCTCGCAAAGCCCGCTCAAATCATCGCCGCCGGAGAGTGCGTGGCGCCCTTGAGCGCGGCGAGAAAGGCGTTGACCCGGGCCCTCGACAAGCTTCCCGTCAAGGGACGGCAGCAGGAGGTCGATGTCTACGAAATTCTGTGGCAGCAAAACGAGGAACTGACGTACATGGCGGGCCGGTCGTCGACCCCGCAAAAACAGCCCAAGGTCCAGATGCGCCTGAAGTACAACGGCAAGGAAGTGACCCTGGGTCCCGATCGCGAACTGGTCAAGCTGGGCCGGGACCACTCCAGTGACGTCGTGGTGGCTGACCGCAAGGCGTCTCGCGAGCACGCACGAATCGAGCGCCGTCGAGACAAGTTCGTTCTCGTCGATGTGAGCTCAAACGGTACGTTCGTCGCGTTGCAGGGAGGACCTGAAATGGTCGTCAAGCGCGAGGAGGTCGTACTGCATGGGAGTGGAACGATCAGCTTTGGACATCCCTACAGCGCCGATCCGGCCGAAGCGGCCGTGGCGTTCGAGGTCGAAACCCTGAGCTGATTCTGCGTCTAGGCGGCGCGGCGGTGCTCGTGCGAACCTTCCAGCGCACGGGCGAGGTCGATGAGGCTCGCCACGTTGTGCACCGGAAGAAATTCGTCCACGTGCGGCAGCATCGCGCGCACGCCCGCGGGTCGCGCTTCGAATCCCGCGTAGCGCAGGAGCGGGTTCAGCCAGATGAGCTTCCTGCACGACTTGTGCAGGCGCTCCATCTGCCGCGCGAGTCCTTCGCCGACGTCCCCGTCGAGTCCGTCCGAAATCATCAGCACGACCGCGTTCTGCCCGAGCACTCTGCGCGACCAGCGCAGGTTGAACTCGGCGAGGCATTGGCCGATCCGCGTGCCGCCCGACCAGTCGGCGATCGCCTCCGAAACCCCGCTCATCGCGACATCCACGTCCCGGTGGCGCAGGTAACGGCTGATGTTGGTGAGACGCGTGCCGAAAACGAAGCTCGCGACCCGGTCGCGGTCGTTGGTAATCGCGTGCAGGAAGTGGAGAAACATCCTCGAGTATCGGTTCATCGAGCCTGATACGTCGCACAGGATCACGAGCGGAGGATGGCGCCTCTCGGGCGAGCGGCGCTTGAGGGGGATGATCGTGGCGCCGTGCCGCAGGCTCGCGCGCAGGCTTGCACGCAAGTCCACCCGCGCTCCGCGGGCATCGGGCTGGAAGCGCCGCGTGCGAATCTCGGGAATCGGCAGCCTCAGGTTCGCGATCAGCTTCTTTGCTTGCGCCAACTCCTCGTTCGTCATCGTCTCGAAATCGGCGTGCTGCAGCACTTCGCGCGAGGAAAAGCTGAGGGTCGCGTCGAGCTGAGTTTCCTGCGGTGGCTGGGCGGGCTCCTCCCTCGGGTCTTTCCGCCTGGGGCGCAGTGCGTCGGCGACGCGTCCCGAGGCGGGGCGCTGTTCATCGCGGGCCTGACGGCCGTAGACCTGCGGAAGAAACATCGCCATGACGCGCTCGAGGAGCTGAGGGTCGCGCCAGAAGATATGGAAGGCCTGGTCGTAGATTTCGAACTGCTCGCGGCGGGCGAGAAAGACGCTTGCGAGCGTCCAGTAGAAATCGTCGCGCCGCTCGACTCCGGCGACTTCGAGAGCGCGCACCGCATCGAGCATTCGATCAGGGCCGATCGGCAGGCCCGCCGCGCGCAGCACGCGCGCGAAATGCATGACGTTTTCGGCGAGACGTCCGTCGGCGGCCGGCGCGCCGAGGTTCAGCGTTCTTGCGCGTGCCACGGCTTTCCCGGAATCATTCCTAAGGCCCGCGCACTTCGGTGTTTATGGTCACGTTGACGCGCCCTGCGCCGGTCTTGACCGGCGCACTCAGGCCCTGAAGGTCGCCCGGCTGGGGGCTGGCATTCGCGGTCTTGGAGACGCGCGCGCCGATCACGACGCGCGGGTGGTCGGAGAGCTTCGCCGACGAACTCATCGCCATCGAATCGTCGAGGGCGAACTCGATCGGAAGATCGCGCCCCTGCTTGCGCAAAATGGCAAGCGGCATGCGCGGGCCCTCTTCCGCGCGCGCGAAGATGAATACGGTGTCGCCCGGCCCCACTTTGGCGGCCAGGTCCGGAGAGATCCTCACTACGCCCGTGACTCGCCCGGCGTTCTTCGTCGCTGCAACTCCGGCGTCTTTCTTCGACGCAGTCGCTTGTGTCTTCGACTGTGTCTTCGACGCAGTCGCCTGTGGCAGCGACCCCAGGGCGCGCGCTTCCGCGACGCTGGCGCGGACTCTGTCCGCGACTTCGGAGTCGGACGGGACGGCGCCCAGGATTCGCTCCCAGAGGCGCACAGCGCCGCGATAGTCCTTTCTGTTGAAGGCGGCAGTGCCGGCGAGCATCAGGGCCTTGACGTTCAGAGGTTCGATGGCGAGGGCGCGCGCCAGGATCCTTTCCGGCTCCCCTTCCAGGGTCCGCCCCTGCGCCATGGCGAGCGCGTCGGCCCAGTCGGTCAGGAGCTGTGCGTCGTGCGGGTCGCGCGCCGCCGCCTCGGCATAGGCCCCGGCGGCTTCGGAAAAGCGGCCGAGCACGGCGTAAGAACGGGCGAGCATGGCCCAGCCCTCGGCATCCTCCGGGTTTTCCTTCAGGCGCGCCGCCAGGCGCGCGACCAAGGCTTCGAACTGCTCCGGGTTTACTCCGTGCCTGGCGAGATCCTGGCGAGCTTCGGGTGCGAGGGCCCTCGGATTGCCGACCGCAATGTAGACCGCGAGCGCGCACGCCGGCACGAGAAGGCCGAACGCAAGGGCCGCGGCGCGCGAGCGCGGCGGGAATTTCGCCAGAGCGTCGCCGCCCACGTCCGCGAGCAGCCGCGCCTCGATCTCGCGGCGCGCTTTCTCGTGTTGATCTGCGCCCAGCACTCCGCTGTGCAGGTCCGCTTCCAGCTCGCGCAGCTGGTCGCGGTATACAGCGACGTTCACGGCATCGCGCGTCGCGCCTGGTCGCGGTTCGCGGCGCAGCAGCGGCGGCACGACAAAAAGAAGGGCGCCAGCCAAGAGCAGGACGCCGAGGCCGACGAACGCGGTCATCGGCGCTCCGCTTCGTCCCCGGCGAGGAGCTTTTCCGCGCGCACGTGTTCCGCGGCACTCAGCTTAAGGCCGTCCTCGGGCCGCCGGTGCCTGAGGCGGCGGAGCAGGACGGCCGCCCCGGCTACGAGCAGCAGCAGCGGCCCAAACCACAAGAGGAGCGTCGTGGCCTTGAACGGCGGGCGGTAGAGGACGAAGTCCCCGTAGCGCGCGACCATGAAATCGATGATTTCAGAATCGCTTGCCCCCTGCCGCATTTTCTCCCGGACCTGGTTGCGCAGATCCTCGGCGAGCGGGGCGCTCGAATCGGCGATGGTCTGGTTCTGGCAGACCAGGCACCGCAGCTCGGTGGAGAGCGCCATGACCCTGGCCTCGAGCCCCGGATCGGCGGAGGGCGCCGCTCCCACCGCCTGAGCGCACGAAACGACAGCGAGGAAGAAGACGAGGAGCCTAGCCACGGTCGAGTTCTTGCACCAGAGGCAGGACCTTGCTCTTGACGATTTGCGGAGTGAGCGCGCCGATACGCTTGTAACGGATGATGCCGCGCTTGTCGATCACGTAGGTCTCGGGCACGCCGTAGACGCCGTAGTCGATACCGACCCGGCCTGCAAAATCGTGAATCGAAAGACGATAGGGATCGCCGAATGTCTTCAGCCACGCCAGACCCTCTTCGCGCTTGTCCTTGTAGTTCAGCCCGTAGATCGGCACAACACGGCTTGCGGCGAGGTCGATCAGCACTGGATGTTCCTCGCGGCAAGAGACGCACCAGGAGGCCCAGACGTTGAGGATCCAGACTTTGCCGAGCATGTCCTTCTGCGAGAAGGTCTTCGCCGGTTCGTGCAGCTGCGGCAATTCGAAAGGCGGGGCGGGCTTGTCGATCAGCGGCGAAGGCACTTCGCGGGGATTGAGCGTCAGCCCGACAGCCAGCAAGGCGACGAGCGCCGCGAAGACTACGAGTGGAAGGACGAATCGGTTCATGTGGCGTGTGTCCCTAGGGCGAGGCCGGCGCCGCGGCGAATTCCTCGCGCCGGCTCGAAGCCATGCGGTACCGCCGATCGCTCGCCGCAAGCGCGCCGCCGAGCGCCATCAGCAGGCACCCGCCCCAGATCCAGTCGATGAACGGCTTGTACTGCACTCTGACCACCCATGCCGTCGCGCTCACTGAATCGCCCAGCGAGACATACAGGTCGCGGGTGAACCCGGCATCGATCGCAGCTTCGGTCATCGGCGAGTTCTGCACCCGGTAGATGCGCTTCTCGGGATAGAGCGTCACGACGCTGCGGCCGTTCCGAGTGACCTGGATGCGGGCGCGAGCGGCGACGTAGTTCGGCCCCCGGACATCCCGCACGCCATCGAAGCGGAACGTATAGCCGCCCAGCTCCACGGTGTCGCCGGCCTCCATGCGGACATCCTTTTCGCTCTCGTAGCCCTTGACCAGCGTCACGCCGACGACGAACACGGCCACGCCGAAATGCGCGAGCAGCATTCCGTAGGTCGCGCGCGGCGTGCTGCGCAGCCGGGTCCACGCGCTCGCTCCGCCGCCGCGTTGCGGACCTTCTCGTAGAGCTGGGCAATGCCGCTTGCGGCGACCCAGGCCGCCAGCAGTACTCCGAGGGCGACTAGCACGCTGAAGCGCCCCATCGCGAAGGGGACCGCAAGCGCCGCTGCGAGGCTCGCCGCGAGCGCCCAGCGCAGGCGCGCCGCGAGATCGGGGAGATTCGCTTTCTTCCAGCGGGCGAGCGGGCCGATGCCCATGAGAACGAGCGCCGGCGCCATCAGGGGAAAGAACACGGTTTCGAAGTAGGGCGGCCCGACCGAGATCTTGCCCAGGCCCGTGGCGTCGAGCACGAGCGGATAGAGCGTCCCGAGCAGCACCGACCCGGCCGCCGCGGCGAACACGACATTGTTCGCGAGCAGCATCGATTCGCGTGACAAGGGCTCGAAGTCGCCTCCCAGGCCGATGCGCGGCGCGCGCCAGACGTAGAGCGCGAGCGATCCGCCGATGACGATGACGAGCAGCGCGAGGATGAACACGCCGCGCGCCGGATCGACGGCGAAGGCGTGCACCGACGTGAGGACTCCGGACCGCACCAGGAAGGTCCCGAGCAGGGAGAGGGCGAAGGCGAGGATCGCGAGCAGCACCGTCCAGCTGCGGAAAGCACCGCGCTTCTCGGTGACCGCGAGCGAATGGATCAGCGCGGTTCCGACGAGCCAGGGCATGAAGGAAGCGTTCTCCACGGGATCCCAGAACCACCATCCGCCCCAGCCCAGTTCGTAGTACGCCCAGCCGCTGCCGAGCGCGATGCCGAGAGTGAGGAAGCACCATGCGGCGGTCGTCCAGGGGCGCGACCAGCGCGCCCAGGCCGCGTCGAGCCGTCCGGAGATGAGCGCCGCGACGGAGAACGCGAACGCGATCGAGAAGCCCACGTAGCCCATGTAGAGCATCGGCGGGTGCAGCACCATGCCGGGGTCCTGGAGCAGAGGATTCAGGTCGCGGCCGTCGGCCGGCGCCGGTAGAAGCCGCAGGAAGGGGTTCGAGGTGAACAGCATGAAAAGGAGGAATCCGACGCTCACGAGTCCCATCACGCCGAGTACCCGCGCCACCATCTCGTCGGGAAGATGGCGGCTGAAGAACGTGACCCCGACCGTCCAGACGCAGAGCATCAGGACCCAAAGGAGGAGCGAACCCTCGTGCCCGCCCCACACGCCCGCGACGCGGTAGGCGAGGGGCAGGGCGGAATTGGAGTTCGTCGCTACATAGGCGACCGTGAAATCGTTGGTGACGAAAGCCGAGGTAAGGCAGCCGAAAGCGATCACCACGAAGACCGCCTGCCCCCTGGCGGCCGGTCGAGCCGCGCCCATCCAGACGAGATCGCGGCGGGCGGCGCCCGCAAGCCCGACCAGCGTCTGGCACAGGGCGAGGCACAGCGCGAGCGCGAGCGCCACCTGTCCGAGTTCGGGAATCACTTGCGCCCGGTGCTGCCGTGAACCACGGTGCTCACCGCCTTTTCGTTGGTCGATTGCGCCTGCTTGATTGCGTCCGCGGCCGCCGGAGGCATGTAGTTCTCGTCGTGCTTGGCGAGCACCTCGCTCGCCTCGAACACGCCGTCGGGACCGAGCTTGCCCTGCGTCACCACGCCTTTCCCCTCGCGAAACAGGTCGGGAAGAATGCCGCGGTAGACGACGGTGACGTCCTTCGCGGTGTCGGTGACGGCGAATTGTACCGTCACGCCGTCTACCTGGCGCTTCACGCTTCCGGGCGTGACCATGCCGCCGATGCGGAACGCGCGCCCTTGGGGCACCTCGTTCGCGGCCACCTGGCTGGGGGTGAAGAAGAAGACGAGATTTTCCTGGAACGCGGCGAGCACGAAGGCCGCGGCTGCCGCCAGCGCGGCGAGCCCCCCCGCGATCATCGCAATGCGCTTGTGTCTGGGCTTCATCGGACTCCTTCCCGGGCTTGGACCCGAAGGCGCTGCAGTGCGTTCCGTCTGCGCAGTGCGATCAACACGATTTCCACGATCATCAACGCCAGCGTCACCAGGTAGGAGCCCCACACATAGAAGGCATAGCCCCCCATGGCAAGGAAGTTTTCCAGGCTGCCCCAGTTCATGCGGTTCCTTTCGCGTACGCTGCCGCCCAGTCGCTTGTGCGCTCGCGCTCGAGCATGATGCAGCGCACGCGCAGAAGCGCTGCCGCGATACTGTAGAACCAGAACCCGAAAGCCATGACGGTCATCCCCGCGAACATCGTCGCCGCCATGGTCGGGGCCTTGGTGAAGCTCACCGAAGCGCCCTGGTGCAGGGTGTTCCACCACTTGACCGAAAAGTAGATGATGGGGATGTTGACCACGCCCACCAGCGCGAGCACTGCGCCCGCCTTGTCGGCGCGGCGCGGATCGTCGATCGCCGCCTGCAGCGCCATGAAGCCGAAGTAGAGGAAAAGCAGAATCAGCTCCGAGGTCAGCCGCGCGTCCCACACCCACCAGGTGCCCCAGGTCGGCTTGCCCCAGAGCGACCCCGTCCACAGGGCGATAAAAGTGAAGAGCGCGCCGGTAGGCGCGATCGCGCTCGCCATCATGCCCGAGAGGCGCGTATTGAATGCAAGCCCGATTCCTGCCCAAAAGGCCATCACCACGTAGAGGAACATCGACATCCAGGCCGCCGGGACGTGGATGAAGATGATGCGGTAGGACTCACCCTGCTGGGCGTCGGTGGGCGCAACGAAGAATCCGATGTACAGGCCGGCGGCACAGGCGAGGACCGCCAGAGCGCCGAACCCGAGGGCGAGCTTTCCCGCCAGGGGAAAGAAAGTCTGCGGCGAGGAATACTTGAACCAGTTGATGCTCATGCCCGATCGCTATTCCATTGAAATCCGCAACGCCACCGCTGCCGCCCACGGTGCGAATGCAGCGGCGAGTACGAGGAAGCCGCCCAGCAACAGGAGCTGGGCCTGGCCGCCGAGTCCCGAAGCAGCACTTTCCGCGGCGCCCGCGCCGATGATCAACACCGGAACATACAGGGGCAGGACCAGGAGCGCCAGCAAAGCTCCTCCGCCACGAAGACCCAGGGTCAACGCCGCGCCGATCGCGCCGATCAGGCTCAGGACCGGCGTACCCAGGACCAAGGATAAGACCAGTACCCCGAGCAGCTCTTGAGGAAAGTCAAATTGTAGCGCCAAAACGGGCGAGATCAGGACGAGCGGCAGGCCCGAAATCAGCCAGTGCGCGAACACCTTGGCCGCAACGGTCATTCCCAGGGGCGTGGCGGAGAGGAGCAGCTGCTCGAGCGTCCCGTCGGCGTGATCCGAGGCGAATATCCGGCTGAGCGCAAGCATGGAAGCGAGCAGCGCGGCAACCCACAGGACGCCGGGAGCGATGGTGCGCAGGAGCGCCGGGTCCGGTCCGATTCCCAGCGGAAAAAGGCTCACCACGATCACGAAGAAGGCGAGCACGGTCAGCACGTCGGAGCTGCGCCGCGCGGCGAGCAGCAGGTCGCGGTGGATCAGGGAGGACAAGGCGGCCAGCATGTCAGCTTGCCTCGAGGTCGATGCGGAGCGACGCGGCCGCGGCGATCCGCGCCTCGTAGTGGGTCGTATACATCACCGCGCCGCCGCGGGAAACGTGTTCTCCAATCAGGTCTTGAACGCAGGTCATCGCCCCGGCATCGAGAGCCGTAAACGGTTCGTCGAGCACCCAGAGGGGCGCCCCCGGGCTCAATACGAGCCGCGCCAACGCGACGCGCCGCCGCTGCCCCTGCGAGAGCGTGCGCACGGGGCGGTGCTCGAAGCCGGCGAGCCCGAGGCGGCGCAGGGCCTCGATGATGTGGCTGGGTTGCACCCGAATGCCGGCAAGCGTGCACGCCACGCGCAGGTTTTCTGCGGCGGTCAGGTCGTCCTTGAGCGCATTGGCGTGGCCGATGTAGACGAGCCGGCTCCAGAATTCCTCCTGCAGCTTCCGTATGCTTTTGCCTCCCCAGCGGACCTCGCCGTCTGTCGGCTCGAGCAGCCCGCAGGCGATGCGCAAGAGGCTCGTCTTGCCGGAGCCGTTGGCCCCGCCGATCCTGAGCAGCTCACCGCCGCGCAGCGAGAACCCTAGGCCTTGAAAGAGCGTGCGCTCGCCGCGGGTGCAGCTGAGGTCGACCGCCTCGAGCGAGGGGATTCCCTGGATTTTTTCCACCGCTGCGATCTAGGCGGCGGCGAGCTCTGCCTTGACTTCCGCGAGCAGGCGCTCGGCGTCGCTGCCGCGCACCCGCGTGATGTCGTCCTGGTACTTGAGCAGCGTGCCGAGGGTGTCGTTGACGGTCTCGGGATCGAGCGCCATCTTGTCGAGCGCGACCAGCGCCTTCGACCAGTCGATCGTTTCGGCCACTCCCGGCAGCTTGAACAGGTCCATCTTGCGCAGGCGCTGCACGAAGGCGACGACCTCGCGCGAGAGTTTTTCGGAGGCTTCCGGCGCCTTGCGCTTGAGTATCTCCAACTCCCGCGCCGCGTCCGGGTAGTCCACCCAGTGGTAGAAGCAGCGCCGCTTGATGGCGTCGTGGATCTCGCGCGTACGGTTGGAGGTAATGACGACGACCGGCGGTTCCTTGGCGCGGATCGTCCCGATTTCGGGAATCGTCACCTGGAAATCCGAGAGCACCTCGAGCAGATAGGCTTCGAAAGGCTCGTCGGTGCGGTCCAGTTCGTCGATCAGCAGAACGGGCGCGAAGCCAGGGTCGCCCTCGAGCGCCTTCAGCAGGGGCCGCCTGATCAGGAAGCGCTCGGTGAAGATGTCCTGGGCGATCCCCTCGCGGCTCTTCACGCCTTCGGCCTCGGCCAGCCTGATCTCGATCATCTGCCGCGAGTAGTTCCACTCATAGACGGCCGAAGCGACATCCAGGCCTTCGTAACACTGCAGGCGCACGAGCGACCGGCCCAGGCTGGCGGCGAGGACTTTCGCGATCTCGGTCTTGCCTACCCCCGCCTCGCCCTCGAGAAACAGCGGCCGGCCCATCTTGAGAGCGAGGAAGACGGTGGTGGCGAGGCTGCGCTCGGCGACGTAGTCGGCGCGCGCGAGAAGCTCCAGGGTGTCGTCGATCGACTTCGGAAGCGCGCTCATCCGCGAATTATGCCAGCCCGGTCGATAAGATGCCTCCTGGAAGAGGATCGCTGGGTCCCCGCTTGCGCAGGGACGACGGGAATCGCTACTTCAGCGCGGCCTCGACGGCGCGCCTGGCCATCACCGTGATCAGGTGCGCCCTGTAGTCCGCCTTCGCGTGCAGGTCCGAATTGAGCCCCTTCTCCGGAACCTTGATGTCGGCGACGGCCTCCGGCGCGAATTTGGACGCGAGCGCTTTTTCCATCTGGGCCACACGGAACACGCCGGGCCCAGCGCCGGTGACTGCGACGCGAACGTTCCCCCCGAAGTCGGCCACGAACACCCCGACGATCGCGTAGCGCGACGCCGGGTTCTTGAACTTCATGTATGCGGCGCGCTTGGGGACCGGGAACGAGACTTCTTCGATGATTTCGCCCTTTCCGAGAGCGGTCTCATACAGTCCCTTGAAGAAGTCGTCGGCGGCGATCTTCCGCTTGTTGGTGACGATGGTCGCCCCAAGGCCCAGCGCTCCGGCCGGATAGTCGGCGGCGGGATCGTTGTTGGCGAGCGAGCCCCCGATCGTTCCCATGTTGCGCACCATGCGATCGCCGATTCCCCCGGCGAGCGAGGCGAGCGCGGGGATTGCCTTTTTCACCGCGGCGGATGCGGCCACCTCCGCGTGGCGCGCCATCGCGCCGAGCGTGACCGCCTTGCCGTCGGCCTTGATGCCCGAAAGACCCTTGATCGTGCCGATGTCGACGAGATCGGAGGGCTTCGAAAGACGCAGCTTCATCGCTGCGATCAGGCTCTGGCCTCCGGCAAGGAGCTTCGCGTCGGCGTTCTTGGAGATCGCCTTCGCCGCGTCGTCAACCGATTTCGCTTTCTGATACTGGAACGAGTACATGGACTGTCTCCTCAGGCGGCTTTCTTCATTTCACGGCAGGCGCGCCAGATTCTTTGCGGCGTGGCCGGCATTTCGATGTCCTTCAATCCCAGCGCATCGGTGAGCGCGTTCACGACCGCCGCGGGGGCCCCTATGGCACCCGCCTCCCCGCATCCCTTCGGCGATTGAC
>CAVOUJ010000004.1:0-26763 GCA_963699535.1 uncultured beta proteobacterium
TATGTCCTATTTACTGGTACAGTTGGTCTTGCTAGTATCCCCAACCAGCAGTTCGATGTTGCGCTCAAGCGACCCGATCAAGTGTGGGTCGGTGACATCACCTATCTGAAGGTGGCGGGATCTATCGCTATCTCGCGGTGGTGATGGACAAGTACTCCCGCCGTGTGGTGGGCTGGACCTACGGTAAGAGGAAGGACGTGGCTCTACTCTGGAGGCGCTCGACCGTGCCGTAGTTATCGCCCCCCGGGCGCGGGACTGATGTTCCACACCGATCGTGGCATCGAGTATGCTGCAGGTGCATTCAAGGAGCGCAGGCCGTCGAGCTCGGTATCACGCAGAGCATGAACCGCCCCGGCAAGGTCACCGATAACGCCTTCATCGAGTCCTTCTTCCATTCGATGAAGTCAGAGATCTACCACGGCTACCACTCGAGACGACCGGGAAATTCACGCACGTTGAAGAACTATTTACCTTTTTACAACAGCGATAGACTTCACCCTAATTGGACTACGTGTCGCCAGCGACGTTTGAACAGCAGATTCGATGGACCGGGTGTAACAAAAACGGGGAAAGATCCGCCCGCAAGAGCGGGGCGCGCCGGTAATGCGGGACGTCAAGCGTCTAGTCCTTAGGAACGCTGGACCGCCTGCTTCGCCGCGCTCGCCCCCGCGATCTTCCCGAACACCGCCCCGTTGGTCAGCCCGGTGCCGCCGGGGTAGTTGAAGTAGAAGATCCCGCCGACCAGCTCGCCCGCCGCGTATAGCCCCGGGATCGGTTCGCCGTCGGTGTTGATGACTTGCGCGGCGGTGTTGATGCGCAGTCCGCCGAAGGTGAACGTGATGCCGCAGGTGACGGCGTAGGCCTCGAAGGGCGGGGTGTCGAGGGTGTTGGCCCAGTTGGATTTGTTGATCGCCAGGCCTTCGGTGCGGCGGCCGTCCTTGACGTTGGGGTTGAAGGGGATGTCGGTCTTCACCGCGGCGTTGTAGGCCTTGATCTCTTTCAGCGCCACGTCGGCGTTGACGTCGTCGAGCTTCTTCACCAGTTCTTCCAGGGTGTTCGCGGTGACCTTGGTGACCTGCTTGATGCGGTACTCGTCCCGGAGCTGGTTCTTCACCTTCGCATCGAAGATCTGCCAGGCGAACTGCCCCGGCTGGCCGAGGATGACGCGGCCGTACTTCGCGTAGGTGTAGTTCCGGAAGTCCGCGCCTTCGTCGACGAAGCGCTTGCCTTCGGCGTTGATGTAGATCCCCCAGGGATACGAATGCTTCTGGAACTGGTCGCCGACCGCGAGATCGCCGAACTCGGGCGCGTTCCGCTCCCACGCCACCGCGTGGCAGCCCGACCAGTTGCCCACGGGCTGCGCGCCGACGTCGAGCGCCATGCGGATGGCGTCGCCGGTGTTGAAGCGCGTGCCGCGCACTTTCGCGAGCTCCCACCCCGGCCCGAGATAGCGCGCGCGCATTTCGGTGTTCGCCTGGAAGCCGCCGGCGGCGAGGACCACCGCCTTGGCTTTGACCTCGGTGGTCTTGCCCTTGTGTTTGACGGTGACGCCGTGGACGCCCTGCGTCGTCCGCGATCAGCCCGGTCGCGCGCGCCTGGTACCAGATCTCGATGCCGTTCTTCTTCGCGGCGGTCGTCAGGTTGTCGACCAGTCCCGGCCCGCCGCCGATCGCTTCGAGCGTGAGCCCGCCCCAGAACTTGAACTTCCCCTCGATCTTGAACGCCTGCCGGCCCCAGGCCGCGGTGAAGCGCACGCCCTTCTTCCTCATCCACAGGGCGGTCGGGAAGCTCTGCTTGACCAGGATCTCGGTCAGGTCCGGGTCGCAGCGGTACTCGGTGACCCGGGCCATGTCGTCCAGGAACTGGTCCGCTGTATACGTACCGAAATCGGTGCGCTCCAGCTCCTCCTTCGAAAGCTCGATCAGCTGCGCAAGGTCCTCGGCCCGTTGTAGACGATGCGCAGGAGCCCCGCGGTGAACCGCGAATTCCCGCCCGACTCGTCCTCGGGCGCGCGCTCCAGCACCAGCACCCGCTTCGCCGTTTCCTTCGCCGCGAGCGCAGCACACAGCGCTGCGTTCCCGCCGCCCACCACCACCACGTCGTAACGATCCGTCACTTTTGTCTTCCTTCCTTCAAATCATACCGCCGTTGGGTTGCACGATCTGCCCGTGCACCCAGGATGCCTGCTCGGAGGCGAGAAACCCGACGACCGCGGCGACTTCCTCGGGCGTGCCGATGCGGTTGAAGGGGGAGAGGGCCGCCGAGCGCTGCTTCGCTTCCTCGGTCTTGCCGGCGCGAAAGAGATCGGTGTCCACCGGTCCCGGCGCGACCGCGTTGACGCGCACCCGGCGCGGCGCGATCTCCTTCGCCATCGAGCGCACCATGCACTCCACCGCCGCCTTGGTCCCGGCGTAGGGACCGAAGCCCGGCACGGCGTGGCGCACCATCGAAGTCGTGATCGCGATGATCGAGCCGCCGTCGGCGACGCGCTGAGCGGCCTCGCGCAGCACGTTGAACGCGCCCACGACGTTCACCTCGACCAGCCTCCTGAAGCTCGCCGGATCGAACTGCGCCACCGGTCCCGGCGGCGCGCCGATGCCCGCGTTCGCGACCACGCAATGCACGGGCACACCGAAGTCGCGCGCCGCGTCGGCAAAGGCCTGCGCCACCTGCTCGGGCTTGCTCGACGTCCACGCGATAGGCCTTGACTCCTCCGCCGAGGGCGGGTTGGAGACATAGGTATAGGCCACGTCGAAGTTCTCGGCGAGCACCTGCACGCAGGCCGCGCCGATGCCGCGCGAGCCGCCGAACACCAATGCGAGTTTCTTCTTTTCCGGGGTCAGAGCCATAGGATTTTCTTTCGGTAGTCGAGGTCCTTGAGGAGGGGCGCGGCGGGCCCCTGGTGAAACACCGCGCCGCGCTCGAGCGCGAACACGCGGTCGGCGAGCGCGAGCACGAGATCGAGGTTGTGCTCGACGATGACGATCGAGGCCTGCCCGCGCAGGCGGTCGAACACGCGGAAGAGCTCCTGCACCACCGCGGGCGCAAGGCCCTCGAAGGGCTCATCCAGGAGCAGCAGCTTCACGTTGCCCGATAGAGCGCGCGCCACCGCCGCCATCTGCTGCTCGCCGCCCGAAAGGTAGTCCGCCGCGATGTGCCGGCGCTCCGCGAGGCGCGGGAAATATCTCGTAGATCTTCTCTTCGCTCCACACGACGCCGTTCGCGCCGTCCGTGGCGCGCGCGAGGCGCCCCAGCGCGAGGTTCTCCGCCACGGTCATGCCCGCGAAGAGTCCCCGGCCCTTGCGGCACGTAGCCGATGCCGAGGCGCGCGATGTCCGGCGCCGGCATGCCGGCGATGCTGCGCCCGTCGTACTCGATCGCGCCCGAGGCCGGAGGCACGAGGCCCGCGAGCGTCTTGAGGAGCGTCGACTTGCCCGCGCCGTTGCGGCCGAGCAGCGCCACGATCTCGCCTTCGCGCACGTCGAGCGTCGCGTCGGTGAGGATGTGGCTCTTGCCGTAGAACGTGTTGACGCGCTCGAAACGCAAGAGCGGCGCTCGGTCGCCCGACGCGCCCGCCGCGCGGCTCGAAACGGGCGGCGTGCCCGTGCCTGTATACACTTCCTGCACGCGCCGGTCGGCCCGCACCTCGCCGGGCGTGCCGCCCATCAGCACTTCACCCTGGTTCATCACCGTGACCCGCCTGGAAAAGCCGAGTACGCGGTCGATGTCGTGCTCGACGATCAGGACCGGGATCGCTCTCCGCCGCGGTCTTGACCAGATTGCACACGCGTTCGCGCTCGGCCGCGGCGAGCCCCGCCAGCGGTTCGTCCAGCAGCAGCACCCGGGGTTTGGAGCCCAGGGCGATGCCGAGATCGAGGAGCCGCTGCCCGCCGTAGGACAGATCGCCGCCCTGGATTGCCTCGATGCCTTCGAGACCGAGAAAGCGGACGAGCGCCGCCGTCTCCGCATGGATCTCCGGGAAGCTGTCGATGTCGCGCCAGGCGTTGAAGCGCGCCGGGTGCCGCGCCTGCAGCGAGAGCCGCAGGTTTTCATAGATGGAAAGGCCCTTGAACAGATTCGTGATCTGGAACGAGCGCGCCAGGCCCTGCCGGCAGATGCGGTGCGGCGGCAGGCCGTGGATCTCGTCGCCGTAGAGCCTCACGTTTCCTGAGTCCGGCGGGAACATCCCGGAGACGACATTGAAGAGCGTCGTCTTGCCCGCGCCGTTCGGACCGATCAGCGCATGGATTTCTCCTGAGCGCACCGCGAGGCTCGCGTTCGCCACCGCGCGGATGCCGCCGAAGTTCTTGCCCGCGGCCGAGACTTCCAGCGGCGCGCCCTCGCGCGAATCGGGGCGGAGGAATTCCGGCAGCGGCAGGCCCTCGGTGATCCGGCGAGTGCTCATTGCCGCCTCCTCCTCGGGCGGCGGCCGCCAGCGGCGCTTCAGCTTCGCCCAGATTCCCGCGAGGCCCTCGGGCGAGTAGAGGACGAAGCCCACGAAGACCATGCCGAACCAGAGCAGCCAGTTCCCGGTCCAGATCGAGAAGAGCTCGCGGAAGAGCACGTAGAAGCCCACACCCAGCGCCGGCCCGAGGATGGTGTGCATGCCGCCGATCACCACCATGGCGAGCAGCTCGCCCGAGAAAGCGACCGAGACCGCTTCCGCGGACACGAGGTAGTTGAGGAACCCCTGCAGCGCGCCGCCCAGGCCGGTCACCACCGCCGAGAGCACGAACACGGCGAGGCGGTAGCGGTCGACGTCGTAGCCCTGGAAGGTGGCGCGCTGCTGGTTCTCGCGGATCGCCACCAGCACGTGGCCGAAGGGCGAGCGCGTCACGCGCACGAGCAGGACCAGCACGCCGAGCGCGATGAGCGCGACGAAGGCGTAGTAGACGTTGCCGTTGTCCAGGTGCAGGAACGCAAGACCGCCCCGCGAAAGGCCCCCGAGCCCGTCCTCGCCGCCGGTGAGCTCGGTCCAGCGGAAGGCGATGGCATAGGTGAGCGCGACGAAGGCGAGCGTGAGGAGGGCGAAGTACACGCCGCGCCGGCGCAGGATCAGCACGCCGACGGCGAGCGAGAGGAGGGCGACAAAGGCGACCGAGAAGAGGAGGGGGAGGGCGATCTGCCCGGCGAACCAGTGCTTCTGCGAGATCGCCGCGGCGTAGGCGCCGATGCCGAACCAGGCGCTGTGACCGAAGGAGGTGAGGCCGGTGAAGCCCACCAGCATGTTGAGGCCGAGCGCCGCGATGGCGAGCGTCACGATCTGCGTGGCAGTGTTGGTGGAGAGGCCCATGGCCCGCATGGCGAGCGGCAGCAGCACGAGCGCAGCGGCGCCGATGAGCAGGGGCCTGAACTTGGCCTGCGTCCAGAGAGCCCTCATTCGAATTTCTCGATCCGCTCGCCGAGGAGCCCCCGCGGGCGCAACAGGAGCACCAGGAACATCAGCACGTACATCGAGGCTTCGCCCGCGGCGGGAACGAAATGGATGGTGATGCCGCGCACCACGCCGACCAGCAGCGCGGCGAGCACCACGCCCCAGAAGCTTCCGAGGCCCCCGATCACCACAACCACGAAGGCGACGTTGATGATCTCGGCGCCCATCGCCGGATGCACGTTGGTGATCGGCGCGAAGAGGGCGCCGCCCAGCGCCGCCATGCCCACGCCGAGCATCACGATGGTGGTCATGTACGGCTGCAGGCGGATGCCGAGCGCGGCCACCATGTCGGGCCGCTGGATGCCCGCGCGCACCACGCGGCCGAAGGACGTCTTGTGGATCAGGAACCAGATTCCGGTCAGCACGACGGCCACCACGGCGAGCAGGAACAGGCGGTACCGCGAGAACATGAAATCGCCGAGGATGACCTGCCCCTTGAAACCGGCCGGCATGGCTGCGGGGAGGGGAGCCGCGCCCCAGATCATGCGGATCGCCTGCTCGGTCACCAGCGCGAGCCCGAAAGTGACGAGCAGCGAAAGAATCGGGTCGGCGTTGTAGAAGCGGCGCAGGATGAAGCGCTCGAACAGGATTCCGAGCAACGCCACCGCGACCGGAGAGAGCGCGACCGCCGGCCCGAATCCCAGGTGCTTCGCGATCTCGACCGCGGCGTACGCGCCGAGGGCGTAGAACGCGCCGTGAGCCAGATTGACGACGCCGCCGACGCTGAAGATCAGCGACAGGCCGAGTGCGATCAGGAGGTAATAGCCTCCGAGCACGAGGCCGTTCACCACCTGTTCGAGAAGGAACAGGAGCTGCATTTCAATCCAGGAGTGCAGCGAAACGCGACGGCGCGCCCGTCACGGCCGGGGCGCCGCCGCGTGTAGCCCGCCTACAACACGCAGGCGTTCTGCTCTTTCGGCGGGTTGATGATCTCCAGCGGCTGGTTCGCGGCGGGAACGGCGGCGCCGAACGCGAGGAAGTCCCACTTGTCCTTCGCCTGCCCCTTGGGCTTGACGGTGAACGGATAGGCTTCCTGGATCAGTTGGTGGTCCCACGAGCGGAAGTAGCCCTTGCGCGCCTTGAGGATGTCGAACTCCGCCTGGCTTTCGAGATAGCCGATCAGCTTCTCGGTGTCGGTGGACTTGGTCGCGTTCATCGCCTGCGCCACGATCTTCAGCGACACGTACTCGATCCACGCGTGGTTCTCGGGAGGCTTGCCGTGCTTCTTGCGGAACGCGGCGACGAAGGCCTTCGAGCCCGGGGTGTCGAGATCGTGGTGCCAGACGGTCGGCCAGATGCCGGCGAGGTTGCCCTCGCCCGCCGCCCAGGCGTCCGCCGTGTTCAGGTTGAAGCCCGCGACCGGGTATTTCAGGCCGAACTCCGCGTACTGCTTGACGAAGTTGGTGACCTGGTTGCCGGCGAGGTTGGTCGCCACGAGGTCCGGCTTCGCCTGCCGGATCTTGAGCAGGTACGGGCTGAAATCGGTGACGTCGGTGGCGACCAGCTCGTCGCCGATATGGGTGCCGCCGTTGGCCGCCATGAAGTTCTTCGCCGCTTTGGCGAGGTCGTGGCCGAAGAGGTAATCGGCGGTCAGGCTGAAGTAACGCTTGCCCTTCACCAGGCCGTCGCGCAGCAGCGCCTGGCCCGCGGCGTTGACCATCACGGTGACCGGAATGTCGACGTGGAAGGTGTAGCGGTTGCAGCTCTTGCCGCGCAGCACGTCCGAGCGCGCGCCGATCTGCAGGAACAGGCGCTTGTTGCGCGCGGCGACCTGCATGATGGTCTGCGCCGACGCCGAGTTGATCTCGCCCATCAGGAACGCGACGCCGTCGCGCTCGAGCATGCGCTGCGCCTTGGTCGCGGCGGTCGCTGGGTTGACCGAGTCTTCCGACATGACGTCCAGTTGCCGACCCATGACGCCGCCGGCGGCGTTGATCTCCTCGGTGGCCATCTTGATGCCCATGACCGCGTAATCACCGAGCGCACCGAGGAATCCCGTGAGCGGGGTGAGGTGGCCGATCTTGATCCGGTCCGCCTGGCTGCGGACTATCGCCGGAAAGGCGAGGGCGAGCGCGCCCGCAACCCCTGCCTGCAACACCTGCCTTCTGCCTGCCGAGGATCCCGCGCAGGCGCCTTCATGCTTCTCTCCGATCATGATTCTCTCCTCCTGGGTGATTTTCGAATATTGCACAATGCCGCAAACGACTTCACATTGTCAAATAAAGGGGGGCGCGGGCGCAAGCGGCAAGCCTTCGTCGCCCTTAAGCGGAGCGCGCGGAAGTCTCGGCGCGCTTCTGGAATCCCAGTCCCGTCGAGAGCTGGGCGGCCGATTCGCGGGCCTGCTTCGCCTTGTCCTGAAGCGATTGCAGCGACAGGCGCCAGATCGGCCCGGAGATGCCGATCGCGCCGGCGACGCGTCCGGCGAAGTCGTACACGGGCACCGCGACGCAGCGCAACTCGGCGTCGAATTCCCCGTCGTCGAAGGCGAGTCCTTTTTTCCGCACCTCCTCCAGCTCGCGAAACAGCGCCTCGCGCCCGACAATGGTTTTGGGGGTGTAGCGGCGCATCTCCATGCCGGCGAGAAATTGTGCGAGCTGTTGCGGCGGCAATGCGGCGAGGAGCACCTTGCCGAGCGCCGTGGCGTGCGCGGGCCGCGTCGCCCCGGTCCGGTCTGACAGCTGCAGCATGCCGCTGCCTGCGGTGCGCGCGATCACGACGATCTCGTTGCCGGAGCGGATGGCGAAGTGCGCCGCCTCCCCGGTCTCCCGGGTGAGCTTCTCCAGAACCGGCGTGGCGAGCTCGAGCAGGGAGTTCTCCTCAAGCGCGCCGGCGGCCAGCGTGAACAACCGGCTGCCGATGCGATAGCGCTTGGACTCGCGCATCTGGGTGATGTAGCCGAGCTGCACCATCGTCTTGACCAGGTGAAAAGTGGTGCTGTTGTGAAGCCCCACGGCCTTGCTCAAGTCGGCGAGGTTGATGCCCTCGCGCCTGCGGGCGACCTCCTCGAGGATCGCGAAGGCGCGCTCGAGGGACTGGATGCCGCCGCGCTCCTTCGGCGTCTTTACCGAGACGACCTTCGCTTTACTCGTCCATTTCATAGGTTGAAGACCACCAGCCTTTCGTCGGTCATTTCGCGGATCGCATACCGCGGCCCCTCCCTGCCGATGCCGCTCGCCTTGATTCCGCCGTAGGCGAGCTGGTCGGTCCGCCAGGTCGAAGTGCCGTTGACGATCACGCCGCCCACGCGCAAGGCGCGGATCGCGTCGAATGCGACCTGCAGCGACTTGGGTGAAGATGCCCGCGTGCAGCCCGTACTGCTCGGCGCTGACGCGCTCGAACAACGGCTTGAGCTCGGTGAAAGGCTGCACCGTCGCAACGGGTCCGAAGATTTCCTCGCACACGACTTTCATCGCCGGACGCACGTCCGCGAGGACGGTGGGCTCGTAGGCCGCACCGTGGCGCTTCCCGCCGGTCAGCAGCCGCGCGCCCTGCGAGACCGCCTCGGCCACCCATTGCTCGACGCGCTTCGCAGCGTTCTCGTCGATCAGCGTGCCGACGTCGGTTTTCGGATCGAGGGGATCGCCGAGCTTCAACTGCTTGACGCGCGGCACCATGCGCTCGAGGAAGGCATCGTAGACGCTCTGATGAACGTAGATGTTCTGAACGGAAATGCAGCTCTGTCCGGCGAGGCGCATTGAGTTCCGCGCGCACAAGGCCGCGGCCTCGTCGAGATCGGCGTCCGCGCACACGATGGTGGTGCCGTTGCCGCCCAGCTCGAGCGCGACGCGGCGCAGTCCGCTCGCCGCCTTGATCTCGGCGCCGACGCGGCTCGACCCGGTGAAGGTGATGAAATCGACGCGCGGATCCCGGACCAGCGCGGGTCCGACGGTGTTGCCGAACACGAGGTTCACGAACCCGGGCGGCGCGCCGGCATCGGCGAAAAGCTCGGCGAGCTTGCTCACCACCCAGGGCGACTGCGGCGGCGCCTTCAGGACGATCGTGTTGCCGGCGGCGAGCGCCGGCGCGAACTTGTGGCAGGCGAGGTTGAAGGGAGCGTTGAAGGGCGTGATGCCGGCGACGACTCCGACCGGAAACCGCAGGAGGAGGGCGAGCTTGCCGGCGCCCATAGCGCTGCCGTCCAGAGGCACCTGCTCGCCCTGGATGCGGATCGCTTCCTCCGCGGACAGCAGCACCGTGTCCTGCGAGCGCACGACCTCCGCGCGCGCGTCCGAGATCGCCTTGCCGGTTTCGCGCGACATGATCTCAGCGATTTCGTCGGCGCGCGCGACGAGGAGCTGCGCCACCTTTCGCAGGATCGCCGCGCGCTCGTAGCCGGGCATCTTGGCGGCTGTTGCCTTGGCGGCGGTCGCCGCGGAGAGCGCGTCGTCCAGGTCCTGCAGCGAGGACTCGGGGGCGCGCGCGATCACCTCGTTACGGTACGGGTCGCGAACCTCGTACGTCTTCGCGCCTTCGCGCCACTCGCCGCCGATGAGCATCTTCACCGTAGCCGCTGCAAGCCTCGGGTTCGCTCCCATCTACTCGTCCTCGACGGGCGTGGTGACGACGATGAACGTCAGGTCGGTGATCCCGTTGTTGCAGATCGAGTGCGGGATGCCCGGTGGAATGAAGATGACGTCGTGCTTGCGCACGATCGTCTTCTTGCCCTCGATTTCCATCGAGCCCTCGCCCTCGAGCACGTGGTAAATCTGCTCCTGCAACTTGTGGCTGTGGGTCTCGACGTACGCCATCGGCTGGTAGGTCGAGATGCGATAGTCGACCAGGCGCGATCCCGTCGTTTCGGGCCGCACCAGGGGCTTGGAGAGCGCGCCGCCGAAATGGCCGGGATACTGCTTCCAGGGCGTCTCGACGACGTTGCGGATCGACGCAGCGGCTGCGGATTTCTTGTTCATCGTATGTGTTTCTTTCCGAAGATGGGCTCCATATACGGAATCGGCGGCAGCGCCCAGGCGCCGGTGCCGGGTGGCCGGATGTTCGCGTCGACGTGCACATCGATGAGGCAAGGCTTCCCGAGCTTCACCGCGTGCTCGAGCGCGCCCTTGAAGTCCCGGGACTGGGTGACGGTCAGACCTTCCACCCCGGCCGCTCGCGCCCACGCGGCGAAATCGGGGTTGTAGGGCTTGCGATCGGGCCCGTGGTAGAAGGCGGTGCCGTGCTCGCGGCCCTCGAAGTAGGCGTACTGCAGGTCGCGGATCGCGGCCCAGGCGAAGTTGTTCCAGACGACCCATACCGCGGGGATGTCGTATTCCACGGCGGTGCAGAGCACGTGCGAAACCATGGTGAAGCCGCCGTCGCCGCAGATCGACACGCAAGGCTTGTCCGGCGCGGCGAGCTTGGCGCCGAGGATGGCGCTGGGGCCGAATCCCATGCCCGAGTAGCCCCAGGTGTTGAGCATGGTCTGCGGCCGGCGCGCCTCCCAGAACTGCATGAACCAGTTGTGGTGGATGCCGGAGTCGAGCGAGATGATGGCGTCGTCGGGCAGCACCGCGCGGCAATCGGCGACGATGCGCTCAGGCCTGATGGGTGAGGCATGCAGCTCGAAATTCGGCCGGATGTACGCCTCCCATTCCTTGCGCCAGGTCGCGATCTCGGCATGCCACGCATCGAACGCGGGGATCGTCCTCGAGGAAGATTCCGCCAGGACCTGCCGGAGAAACGTCCGGGCGTCGGCGAGGACGCCGAGATCCGGCGCGTAGTTGCGGCCGATCTCGGCGTGGTCCACGTCGACGTGCACCAGCTTCGATGCCGGGAAATTCCACGAGTAGCCGGGCATCCACGAGGAAGAGGAGCGGTCGTCGAACCGGGCGCCGATGGCGATGACGAGATCGCTGTGCCGGCCCGCCTGGTTCGCCGGGTACGCGCCGTTCCTGCCTATGAAGCCCAGCGAAAGGGCGTCGCGCATGTCCAGACACCCCATGCCGTTCGGCGAGCTGATCACCGGGATGCCGTACTTGCGCGCGAACTCGGTGAGCTCCTTGCCCGCTTCGGACAAGGTGCAGCCGTGGCCGATGAAGATGACCGGCCGGCGCGAAGCGCAGAGCAACTCGATCGCCGCCTTCACGTCATCCGGCGAGGCGCCGCTGCGCCGCTTGTCGAAACCGTCCCAGGCAGGCTCGAGGCGCACCTCGGCCGCTTCCTCCTGGAAAAGGTTGAAAGGGACATCGAGATTGACCGGACCGGGCCGGCCGCTGGTTGCCGTGGTCACCGCCTGGCGCAGCGCGAGCGGCAGCATGTCGACGCGCGTGGGCTGGAAGCTGCGCTTGACCACCGGCCGGATGACGTTGGGGAAATCGGCCTGGTTGTGGCGGTTCAGCTCCTGGAACGGCCCGCGGTTGAACTGCGAGGTCGGCACGTTCGCGGTGATCGCGAGGAGCGCCGAGGAATCCGTCTGCGCCACGGCGAGCGCCATGATGAGGTTCGCCGAGCCCGGGCCGGTCGAGGTGAGCGTCGCCACGGGCTTGTGCTTCACGCGAAAGTAGCCGTCGGCCATGTGCGCGGCGGTCTGCTCGTGGCGAGGCGAAACGAGCTTGACCTTGTCTCGCACCTTGTACAGGGGATCGAGCAGGCCGACGTTGCCGTGGCCGCAGATGCCGAATACGTACGGAATCTTCTCGTTGACGAGAAACTCCGCGATGAGGTCGCCGCCCTTCCTCGTCGCGGGCTTGCGGTCGCTTTCGGCCGCGCCCATCAGGCCTTTTTCAGTCGGTTTGTTCATTTCGCTCTCCTCAGGTCGCGAATTCCGGTGTGCGGGCCGCGCGGGCGCGGAGCGCCCCCGAACCCGTGGCGTGCAGCGCCGCGAGGTATCCAAAGGTCATGCCGGGCCCGAGCTGCGCCCCCGCCCCAGGGTATTCGCCGCCCATGACCGATTGCATGTCGTTGCCGACCGCGTACAGGCCGACTATGGGCCTTCCGGCCGCGTCCTGGACCTGCGCATTCGCAGTCGTGCTCAGGCCGAGGCTCGTGCCGAGCGGAGTCGGCTCGACCCGAACCGCGAAGAAGGGCGCGCGCTCGATCGGACCGAGGCAGGGATTGGGCGTGTGCGTCGGGTCTCCGCCCGCGCGATCGTAAGCGTTCGAGCCCTTGCCGAAATCGGCGTCGAGCCCCGTTCGGGCGAACTCGTTGTGCCGGCTCACGGTATCGCGAAGGCCTTCCCGCCTGACGCCGATGGCGCTCGCCAGGGCATCGATCGTGTCCGCCGCATGCAGATATCCCGAGGCCAGGTGCCTGCCCAGGCGAAGCGTCATCGGCCGGATCATGCCGAGGCCGTATTTCCACAGGAAGCGCCGGTCGCTGACGAGCCAGGCGGGATTGTTGCCAGTGCGGACCATGGCGCGCGTGAACTCGTGATACGACGCCGCTTCGTCGGTGAAACGCAGGCCGGAGAGCCCGACCGCGACCAGGCCCGGCTTGGCGCGGTCGAGCACGATGTGCGGGTAGACGGCCGTGGTTCCGTCGGCCCGAGTTGCCACCGAGCTCGGGAACCAGAGCGCGTTGTCCTCGCTCGAGCGGGCGAGGACGCCGCCGATTTCCTCGCCGAGGCGCAGCGTGTCGCCGACGCATCCTTCGTAGGCGGCCGTATGGCGCGCGGTGGGATGCGGGAAATGCTTTTCTCTGAGCGCTGCGCTCGCGGGGAAGCCGCCGCCGGCGAGCACCACGCCGCGGCGCGCCCGCACCCGGAATTCCTTTCCGCCGCGGCGCACGACCGCGCCGCGCACCCCGCCGTCCACGATGAGGCGCTCGGTCGTGGCTTCGCACCACACCGGCACTTGCCGGTCGAGAAGATTCCTGTACAGGCGGGCGACGAGCGCATTGCCGAGCACGAGCCTGGTCCCGCGACTGTATCGCAGGCGGTCGGCCAGATAGCGCGTCACGAGGCGCGCGCCGAGAAGCGTTCCGTTCAGCGATCTTCCCGCGCGGAGCAGCGTCGCCGCCTCGGCGCGGGTCACCATCATGCCGCCGAACAGCATCAATTCGGGAAGCGGCGATCCGATCCGCTCGAACTCGTCGCCGAGTGCTCGGCCGTCGAACTCGGGAGGCTCGAGGGGCCGCATCCCACCCGCCGCGCCGGGCATGTCCTGGCGGTAGTCGGGCTGACGCGAGTACCGCCGGAATACGAAGCCGGCGTGCTTCGTCAGATGGGCGATCATCGCCGGACCCGCGGCGAGGAAGGCCTCGCGCAGACTCCGGTCGGCTTTTTCGCCGACGAGGGCATCCAGGTAGGTCGCTGCAGCCGCGTCTCCGGGTTGGGGAATCCAGAGCGTGCCGGAGGAGCGTGCGCTGGTGCCGCCGACGCGCGCGGAGCTCTCGAGAACGAGGACGCGTGCGCCTTCGACGGCGGCTACGAGCGCGGCGGTCATTCCGGATGCGCCCGATCCCAGGACGACCAGATCGTACTCAGCGTCAAACGATTCCACGGACGTGCTCTTGGTGCAGACCGGCGCATTATCTCACAATGTCGTTTTCAAACTGACAATGTGAAATAAGGCGGCCCCCGCCCGGCGAGGCACCGAGGATGCAGAGGGCCTAGGCGGCCGCTCGAGCCTGGGGTCCGGACCTCGAGAGCAGGTCGCGCAGAACCTGCGCGGCTTCAGGCCGCGCGCGTACAAAGCCGTTTGTGTTACGCGGCCGCACGAGCCCGGGGCCCGGTCCTGGAAAGGAGATCGCGTAACACAAACGGCAGGATGCCCCCGTGCAGGTAGTAGTCCACCTCGATCGGCGTGTCGATGCGAAGCAGCAGCGGGACTTCCTTCACGCTGCCGTCCTTTCTGCGGATCACCAGCGTCGCGTCCTGCTGCGGCTTGAGCTCACCTTCAACACCGCGAATGTCCAGGGTTTCGTCGCCTTTGATGCCCAGCGACGCAATCGTATCGCTCCCCTTGAACTGGAAGGGCAGTACGCCCATGCCGACGAGGTTCGAGCGGTGAATGCGCTCGAAGCTCTTCACGATCACGGCGCGCACGCCCAGGAGCAGCGTGCCTTTGGCCGCCCAGTCGCGCGAGCTGCCGGTGCCGTATTCCTCGCCGCCGAACACGACGGTGGGAGTTCCCTCGGCGATATATTTCATCGCGGCTTCGTAGATCGGCATCTGCTCGCCGGAAGGCTGGTGGAAAGTCACCCCGCCCTCGACGCGCGAGCCGTCAGGCTTCGCGGGCAGCATCAGGTTCTTGATGCGCACGTTGCCGAAGGTCCCGCGCATCATCACCTCGTGGTTGCCGCGCCGCGCGCCGAAGCTGTTGAAGTCGGACACCGCGACGTCGTGCTCGAGGAGATAGGTTCCGGCGGGCGAGGTGGGCTTGATCGAGCCCGCCGGGCTGATGTGGTCGGTGGTGAGCGAGTCGCCGAAGATGCCCAGCACCCGCGCGCCGCGGATCGCGCCGCTCGCGCGCGGCTGCATCGAGAAATCCTTGAAGAAGGGCGGCTCGGCGATGTAGGTCGATTTCGGCCAGTTGTACGCCTGCCCCGAGGCCGCGGGGACGCTGGTCCACATCGGATTGGCGTCGGCGAGGTTGCTGTAGAGCTTCCGGAACGTTTTTGGATCCATCGCATACTTCATGCAGTCCTGGATCTCCTGCGCCGAGGGCCAGATGTCGCCGATCCACACGTCCTCGCCCTTCTTGCCTTTGCCGATCGGCTCGGTCATGAGGTCCTTGAGCACCGTGCCGGCGAGGGCGTAGGCGACCACGAGCGGCGGCGAGGCGAGGAAGTTCGCACGCAGGCTCGCGTGGATGCGCGCCTCGAAGTTGCGGTTTCCCGAGAGCACTGCAGCGCAGACGAGGTCGTTCTGCGCGATCGCCTCCTCGATCGTCGGCCGCAAGGGACCTGAGTTGCCGATGCAGGTGGTGCAGCCGTAGGCGGCGAGGTTGAAGCCGAGCGTCTCCAGGTGCGGCAGCAGTCCCGCTCTTTTCAGATACTCGGTCACGACCCGGGAGCCGGGCGCAAGCGAGGTCTTCACGTGCGGCTTGACGGTGAGCCCGCGCTGAACGGCTTTCTTGGCGAGGAGGCCCGCGGCGAGCAGCACGCCGGGGTTCGAAGTGTTGGTGCAGGATGTGATCGCGGCGATCATCACGTCGCCCGGCCCGATGTCGATGCCGTCGCGGGTCTTGACGCGCTTATTGAGGTCTTCGGGCTTCTTGGAGAAGCCGTTCTCGGCGGCGGATTTCGAGAAGAGCTCGGTGAATTTGGCTTTCACCTTGCCGATCTCGATGCGGTCCTGCGGGCGCTTGGGGCCGGCGAGCGAAGGCGTCACCGTGGCGAGATCGAGCTCGACCACCTGGCTGTAGTCGATGGCGCCTTTCTTCGACGGTGCCGTACATTCCCTGCGCCTTGAAGTAGGACGCGAGCGCGTCGATTTCCGACTGGGTGCGGCCGGTTCCTTCGAAATAGGCGATGGTCGCATCGTCCACCGGGAAGAAGCCCATGGTCGCGCCGTAGTCGGGCGCCATGTTGGCAATCGTCGCGCGGTCGGGCACGGTGAGGCTTTCCGCGCCCTCGCCGAAAAACTCGACGAACTTGTTGACGACGTTGGTCTTGCGCATCAGCTCGGTGACCGTGAGCACGAGGTCGGTGGCCGTCACGCCCCCGCGCAGCCGGCCCTTCAGATGGACGCCGACCACGTCGGGCGTGAGGAAATAGGTCGGCTGGCCGAGCATCCCGGCTTCGGCCTCGATCCCGCCCACGCCCCAGGCGACCACGCCGATGGCGTTGACCATGGGCGTGTGGCTGTCGGTGCCGACCAGCGTGTCCGGGTAGTAGATTCCGTCCTTCTGGTGCACGCCGCGCGCCAGGTATTCGAGGTTCACCTGGTGCACGATGCCGATGCCCGGCGGCACCACCCTGAAGGTGTCGAAGGCCTGCATCGCCCATTTCATGAAGGTGTAGCGCTCCTGGTTGCGCTTGAACTCGAGCTTCATGTTGAGATCGAGCGCGTTCTTCACGCCGTAGTGGTCGATCTGGATCGAATGGTCGACCACGAGATCCACGGGGACGAGCGGCTCCACCACCTTGGGATCCTTGCCGAGCCTTGCCGCCACGCTTCGCATCGCGGCGAGATCGGCGAGCGCGGGAATGCCGGTGAGGTCCTGCAGCAGGATCCTCGCGAGCACGAACGGGATTTCCTCGGTGCGCGGCGCGTTGGGCTTCCAGGCGGCGAGCTGGCGCACGTGGGCCTCCGTGACTTTCTTGCCGTCGCAGTTGCGCAGCACCGATTCCAGGACGATGCGGAGCGACACCGGCAGCCGCGAGACCTTCGCGCCCAGCGCTTTCTCCAGCGCGGGCAGCGAATAGAACTTGCCGGTTTTTCCCGAAGAGAGCTTCAATTCTTTCAGCGTGTCGAAGAGGTTGTGCGGCATCTTGCTGTGTCCTTCAGATTACGAACATGTCCACGAACTTGTCGACCGGCGTCGCCTCCAGGCGCTCCTGATCGCGGCACAGCGCGAAGACGGCCTCGCTCCGTTCTTTCGGGAAACGGCGAGCGAGGTTCTTGCGGAATTTCGCTTCGAGCAAGGGAATGCCTTCGTGGCGGCGGCGGCGGTGACCTACCGGATATTCTACCGCCACCTTGCGCGTCGCGGTTCCGTCCTTGAAGAAGATCTGGAGCTGGTTCGCGATCGAGCGCTTTTTCGGATCGAGGTAATCCCGCGAATACTGTTTCTTCTCGATGCACACCATCTTCGCGCGCAGCGCGTCGACGCGCGGGTCGCGCGCGACGCCGTCTTCGTAGTCCGCCGCGGTCAGGTCGCCCTTGATGAGGCCGATCGCGACCATGTACTGGATGCAGTGGTCGCGGTCGGCGGGGTTGTGCGAGGGGCCCCTTCTTGTCGATGATGCGGATCGCCGACTCGTGCGTGACGATCTCGATTTTCCTGATCTCGGGGAGCCGGTCCTTCACCTCCGGATGCAGGAGGAGCGCCGCCTCGACCGCGGTCTGGGCGTGGAATTCCGCGGGGAAGGAAATCTTGAAGAGCACGTTTTCCATCACGTAGGAGCCGTAGCGCCGCGCGAAGCGGAACGGCTTTCCGCGGAAGAGCACGTCGTAGAAACCCCAGGTCTTCGCGGTGAGCGCCGAGGGGTAGCCCATCTCGCCCGTTTTCGCGATGAGGGCGAGGCGCACCGCGCGCGAGGTCGCGTCGCCCGCTGCCCAGGACTTGCGCGAGCCGGTGTTGGGAGCGTGGCGGTAGGTCCGCAGGGCTCTGGCCGTCGATCCAGGCGTGCGAGACCGCGTTGATCACGCCCTCGCGCGGGAGCCCGAGCATCTGCGCCGCGACCGCGGTGGACGCGACTTTCACCAGGACCACGTGATCCAGGCCGACGCGGTTGAAGCTGTTCTCGAGCGCGATCACGCCCTGGATCTCGTGGGCCTTGATCATCGCGGTGAGGACGCTCGCGCACCGTGACCGGTCTCCCGTTGCGCGAGAGCCAGTCGGCGACTGCGAGGATCGCGCCGAGGTTGTCCGAGGGGTGACCCCACTCGGCGGCGAGCCAGGTGTCGTTGAAGTCGAGCCACCGGATCATCGCGCCGATGTTGAAGGCCGCCTGAACCGGATCGAGCTGGTATTGCGTGCCCGGGACTCGCGCGCCGTTCGCCACGACGGTGCCGGGGACGAGCGGCCCGAGGAGCTTGGTGCAGGCGGGATACTCCAGCGCCTCCAGCCCGCAGCCGAGCGTGTCCATGAGGCACAGGCGCGCCGTGTTGTAGGCCTCGGCGCTCTTGATCTCGTGCTTGCCGACGTAGTCGGCGATGTCGACGAGAACCTTGTCCGGCTTGGGCCGGACATTGGAAACCTGCCCAGACACCGACTACTCTTTCTTCTCGGGCTGCTCGCTACGCTCGCCGGTTGCCGCGCCTGGCTCACTGGCCGCCGGGGCGCCTGGCTCGCCGGACGGAGGAATGTTCAGCGTCCCCGTCGGTTGAGGCGGACTCGGCGGCCGAACGCCTTGCGGGGGCAAAAGCGGAAGGCGCAGGCAGTTGTAGGTGGCACCGGCGCGCCGCAGCGCCATGGATGCCGTCTTCGATTTCGTCACGCCCTCGGGCCGCACGGTAAACGGCTCGCCGACTTTCGGTGTGATCCTCCACCAGCCGTCTGCGTCAGCGGTGACTTCCGAGAGCCCGTAGACCTCCCTCACGAACCCGTCGATCTCCAGCGCGACGGTCGCCCGGCTCGGGTCCTTGCTTCCCTCGACGAAGAGAATGGGAGGCTTGTTTCCGTATTGCACGCCGGGCTGGCGGCATTCCCAGGTCCCGATCATGCTGTCGGCGGGCTGCGCGGCGGCGTTCGCCGCCACAAGGAAGACGGCGAAGGCGGCGTGGGCGGTTTTCATGGCGGTCTCCTTGCGGGCGGGCGATCTACCCACGATCCTTCAATGATACCCACTTGCGGTTTTCCGGACCGGTGTAGTTCGCGCCCGGGCGGATGATCTTGCCGTCTATTCTCTGCTCGATGACGTGCGCGGACCAGCCCGACGTGCGGGAGACGACGAAAAGCGGCGTGAACATCGCGGTCGGCACGCCCATCATGTGATAGGAGACGGCGCTGTACCAGTCGAGGTTGGCGAACATCTTTTTTTCGCGCCACATCACCTGTTCGAGCCGCTCTGCGATGTCGAAGAGCTTCATGTCGGCTCGCGCCTGCGAAAGGCGCCGCGCCACCTCCTTGATCACCTTGTTGCGCGGATCCCCGGTCGTGTATACAGGGTGGCCGAAGCCGATCACGATCTCCTTCGCCGCGAGGCGCCGCATGACGTCGGCCTCGGCCTCGTCGGGGCTCGCGTAGCGAGACTGCACCTCGAAGGCGACTTCGTTCGCTCCGCCGTGCTTGGGTCCGCGCAGCGCTCCGATCCCGGCGCAGATCGCGGAGTAGATGTCGGAGCCGGTGCCGGCGACGACCCTGCATGTGAAGGTCGAGGCGTTGAACTCGTGCTCGGCGTAGAGGATGAGCGAGGTGTGCATCGCCCGCACCCAGTCCTGCGAAGGCCGCTTGCCGTGCAGCAGGTGCAGGAAGTGTCCGCCGATCGAGTCGTCGTCGGTTTCGACTTCGATTCGCCGCCCGCTTCGGCTGAAGTGGTGCCAGTAGACGAGCATCGAGCCGAGCGATGCCATGAGCCGGTCGGCGATATCGCGCGCCCCGGGGATCCCGTGATCGTCCTTTTCGGGCTCGACCGTCCCCAGCACCGACACTCCGGTGCGCATCACGTCCATGGGATGCGCTGAACCGGGCACGGCCTCGAGCGCCGCCTTCACCGCCGGAGGCAAACCGCGCCATCGTTTGAGCTTCGCCTTGTAGGCGGCGAGATCGTTGCGGTTGGGAAGCTTCTCGTGAACGAGCAGGTAGGCGACCTCCTCGAATTCGGCCTCGTCGGCGAATTCCAGGATGTCGTAGCCGCGATAGTGGAGGTCGTTGCCGCTGCGGCCGACGGTGCACAGCGCGGTGTTGCCCGCCGGCACGCCGGAGAGCGCGACCGATTTCTTGGGCTTGGGAGTCACCGCTTCGCTCACTTGGACTTTTCTTTCGCGAAAAGCTGGTCGAGCTTTCGCTCGTAATCATGGTATCCGAGGGTGTCGTAGAGATCGGCGCGGGACTGCATCAGATCCAGGACGTTCCTCTGCGTTCCTTCGGTGCGGATCGCATTGTAGACCTTGAGCGCGGCGGCATTCATGGCGCGGAACGCCGAGAGCGGGTAGAGCGCGATCGCGACCCCGGCCGCGCGCAGCTCTTCGACCGTGAAAAGCGGTGTCGCGCCGAACTCGGTGATGTTGGCGAGCACCGGAACCTTCACCGCGTCGGCGAACTTCCGGTACATGGAAATCTCGGTCATCGCCTCGGGGAAAACCGCGTCGGCGCCGGCCTCGACGCAGGCGAGCGCGCGCTCGATCGCGCGCTCGAGCCCTTCCACGGCGAGCGCGTCGGTCCGCGCCATGACGACGAATTCCGCGTCGGTCTTCGCGTCCACCGCGGCCTTGATCCGATCGACCATCTCTTCCCGGGTCACGAGCTCCTTCCCGGGGCGATGGCCGCAGCGCTTGGCGCCGACCTGGTCCTCGATGTGCATGCCCGCGGCGCCCGCCTTGATCAGCGCCTTCACGGTGCGCGCGATGTTGAAAGCGCTCGCGCCGAAACCGGTGTCGACATCGACCAGGAGCGGCAGGGGACAGACGTCGGTGATGCGCCGCGCCTCGGTGAGCACGTCGTCGAGATTGCTGATGCCCAGGTCGGGCAGTCCGAGGGAGCCCGCGGCGACGCCGCCTCCGGACAGATAGATCGATCTGTAGCCGGTGCGTTCGGCGAGCCGCGCGGCGTAGGCGTTGATCGCGCCGACGCATTGCAGCGGCCTCTCCGCCTTCATCGCGGCGCGGAACTTCGCGCCGGGTGAGCCTGTAGCCATGATGTCCCCGGTATTATCCGCGTTATTCGCCGCTAGAAAAACGCCTTCGCGGCCTCCTCGGGGATCGCTACGCCGGTGACGCGGGCTTTCTGCAGGATTTCCCAGTAGTAGCGGTAGCTCGCGCGGTCGTGCAGTCCCCCGGCATGCTGGATCGGGCCCCAGCCTGCGCCTTGAGCCGCGAGCAGGATCGCAGCGCCTTCCTGCACCTCGGAGTGATCGGGCTTCATGGCATCGACGATGGGCCGGATCTGGGCCGGGTGGATCGACCACATGCGGAGGAACCCGAATTCGTATCGGGCCCGCCGCGCATCCCCGAAAACCGTCTCGGCGCTCTTCAGGTCCTGGGTAATGTTGTGGGCAGGAACGATGCCGTGGGCGAGCGCGGCGGCGACGACTTCGGTCTTGGCCCTTGCGATCAGCTTGTGCTCGAACTGGCCGGGTGAGCGCATCGCCGAAGCGGGCACCGCGCCGTGGTGACCGGCGACGAAATCGAGCAGCCCGAAATCGAGCGTCTGCAGGTCGGGCAGTGCGGCGATCTCGAAGGCGTCCCGGAGCGCCCCGTGCGTCTCGATCAGCACGTGGATGGGAATCTGACGCCCGATGCGGTGGCGCGCCGCGACCTTGTGGACGATGTCGATCGTTTTCGCGACCTGCGCGGCCGCGGTGGGCTTGGGCAGCGTGATATGGGCGAGGGCTTCGCCGGCGCCCGCGACGAGGATCTCGATGTCCTTCCTGAAGTGAGGATGCGTAAAGTCGTGAATGCGCACCCCGGCCTGATTGTGTCTGTTCGCGCCGCTCCCGAGCAGGCGCACGATCATCTCGGCGTGCTGCGTCTCCTCACCCGCCGGGGCTCCGTCCTCGCAGTCGCAGGTGAGGTCGAACACCGGTCCCAGCTCGTCCTGGAGCGCGAGCGACTTGAGAATGAGCTTCTCGCTGCCGGCGATGTGCTCGCAGACGGGAATGACGGGGAAGGGCCTTTCCCCCTTGAAAAGCGCTTCGCCGGGATGGACCGGCTTCGCCATGACGGGCTACGGGAGCAGGGAAGCGATGCTCTCGCGTTCCTCGTGCAGCTCGGCCAGCGTGGCGTCCATGCGCGCGCGGCTGAGATCGCTGACTTGGATTCCCTTGACGATCCTGCATTTCCCGCCCTGACAGGTCACGGGGTAGCCGTAGATCACGCCTTCCGGAATTCCGTAGCTGCCGTCGGAGGGAATCCCCATGCTGACCCAGTCGCCGGCGCGCGTGCCCTGGACCCAGCTGCGGATATGATCCATGGCGGCGTTCGCCGCGCTCGCTGCGGAGGAGAGCCCCCGCGCCTGGATGATGGCGGCGCCGCGCTTCTGGACTTTCGGGATGAATTCGCCCTCGAGCCAGTTCATGTCGTTGATCATCGGCCAGACCTTCTTTCCGCCGCATTCGGCCTGAAACACGTCCGGATACTGCGTCGCCGAGTGATTCCCCCAGATCGTCACCTTCCGGATGGAGTCCAGGGGCTTGGCGATCTTCTGCGCGATCTGGCTCACGGCGCGGTTGTGGTCCAGGCGCATCATCGCCGTGAACTGCGCCGGCTTGAGGCTCGGCGCGTTCTTCATCGCGATGAGGCAGTTGGTGTTGGCCGGATTCCCGACAACGAGGACCTTGACCTTCCGGCTCGCCACGGCGTCGAGTGCTTTTCCCTGCGGAGAGAATATCTTGCCGTTCGCCTCGAGCAGGTCCTTGCGCTCCATGCCCGCCCCCCGCGGCCTCGCGCCGACGAGGAGCGCGATCTCCGCGTCCCGGAATGCCACCATCGGATCGGAGGCGGCGACCATGCCCGAGAGCAGCGGAAAGGCGCAGTCGTCGAGCTCCATCATCACGCCCTTCAGGGCATTTTGCGCTTTTTCATCCGGTATCTCGAGCATCTGCAGGATGACCGGCTGGTTTTTCCCCAGCATTTCGCCGCTCGCAATGCGGAACAGCAGACTGTAGCCGATCTGCCCGGCAGCGCCGGTCACGGCAACGCGGATGGGTTTCTTGGACATGAAGAGACTCCCGAAATAGCCTCGAAATATATCCGGCTTGGAGATTTTGCGCAGCACAAACGCAAAATGAAGCCTGTTATAATCTTCACTCCCGTCAAGATTTTAACCCTGCCTGCAAGTAGCACAAGGACTGCTTCACATGCCTGATCCGGCGGCGAAAAAGAAGAAGCGTCCCCTCTGGTACAACATCAGTCCTCTCAATCTTCCGGTCCCGGGTTTCGTTTCGATACTCCACCGCGTCAGCGGCGCGCTGCTTTTCTTCGGGCTCATCTGGTTTCTGTTTCTCCTGGACATGAGCCTCGCATCGGAGACCGGGTTTGCGCGTTTTCGCGGCTACGTCGCGCATCCGGTCGTGAAGCTCGCGATGCTCGGCTTCCTCTGGGCCTACCTGCATCATCTTTGCGCCGGCGTTCGGCACCTCTTTCTCGACCTGGACATCGGCGTCGAGCTTCGGGCGGCTCGCCGGAGCGCACTTGCAGTGCTGTTTGCGGGCCTTGCACTCACCGCCCTCATCGGGGGCTTGCTGTGGTGAGTCGCGTCCTCGTCGGCGCGCATTACGGGCTGAAGGACTGGCTCGCGCAGCGGGTTACCGCGGTCGCGATGCTCGCCTACACGCTAGTGATGCTTGTGGCCCTTCTGGCGCTGGGACGCGGACCGATGACCTACGCGTCGTGGAAGGCGCTCTTCGCTCAAGGCTGGATGCGCGCCGCGACCTTCGTGTTCGTGGCGAGCGTGCTGATTCACGCCTGGGTCGGGATGCGCAACATCTTCATGGACTATGTCCACCCCACCGGCCTTCGGCTCGCGCTGCAGATTGCGACGATCCTGTGGCTGGTCGCCTGCGCCGGCTGGGCGATGCAGATCCTCTGGAGAATCTGAGTTGGCGCTCGCAACGCGGAGCTTTGACGCCGTCGTCG
The DNA here is from genome assembly GCA_963699535.1 of uncultured beta proteobacterium. Lineage (GTDB taxonomy): Bacteria > Pseudomonadota > Gammaproteobacteria > Burkholderiales > SG8-39 > VBDM01. Next base: position 23,769 of record CAVOUJ010000004.1, read on the forward strand.
TGGGGGCGGGGGGCGCCGGGCTGCGCGCCGCCTTGCAGCTCTCCGAGGCGGGCCTTTCGGTGGCGGTGTTGTCCAAGGTATTTCCGACCCGCTCCCACACCGTGGCGGCGCAGGGCGGGATCGGCGCGGCGCTCGGCAACATGGGCGAGGACTCCTGGCTGTGGCACATGTACGACACGGTCAAGGGCTCCGATTGGCTCGGCGACCAGGACACGATCGAGTTCATGTGCCGCGAGGCGCCGAAAGCCGTCTATGAGCTCGAGCACTTCGGCATGCCCTTCGACCGCAACGAGAACGGCACCGTCTATCAGAGGCCGTTCGGGGGACATTCGCAGAATTTCGGCGAACGCCCGGTGCAGCGCTCCTGCTGCGCCGCCGACCGCACCGGGCACGCGATGCTGCACACGCTGTACCAGCGCAATGTCCGCGCGCGCACCCGGTTTTTCGTCGAATGGATGGCGCTGGACCTGATCCGGGACGCGAGCGGCCAGGTGCTGGGCGTCACGGCGCTGGAGATGGAAACCGGCGAAGTCATGATCCTCCAGGCCGGGGCGACCCTGTTTGCCACGGGCGGAGCGCGGACGCATGTTCTCATTCCTCGACGAACGCATTCATCAATACCGGCGACGGCCTCGGCATGGCTGCGCGTGCCGGCATTCCTCTCCAGGACATGGAGTTCTACCAGTTTCATCCCACCGGCGTCTATGGAGCGGGCATCCTGATCACGGAGGCCGTCCGCGGCGAGGGCGGGTATCTGCTCAACAAGAACGGCGAGCGATTCATGGAGCGCTACGCGCCGAACCTGAAGGACCTCGCCTCGCGCGACGTGGTGTCGCGCGCCATGGCGACCGAGATCAAGGAAAGGCGCGGCGCCGGCGCGCAGAACGACTATCTGCTGCTCAAGCTCGATCATCTCGGGCGCGAGGTGATCGACAAGCGGCTGCCGGGGATACGCGAGATCTCCAAGAAGTTCGCCAACGTCGACCCGGTCAAGGATCCGATTCCGGTGGTCCCCACGGCCCACTATATGATGGGAGGGATTCCCACCAACTATCTCGGCGAGGTCGTCGGGCCGCGAGGGAGGAAATCCCGAAGCGGTCGTCCCGGGTTTCTACGCGGCGGGAGAATGCGCCTGTGCCTCGGTGCACGGCGGCAACCGGCTCGGCACCAACTCGCTCACCGAGCTGCTGGTGTTCGGCAAATCGGCGGCCGATTCGGCGATCCGCTTCCTGAAGGAGAATCCGGGGCGAAAGGCACTGCCGAAGGACGCCGCCGACCGGTCGCTCGCGCGCCTGGCGCGGCTCGACGCTCAGAAGAACGGCGAGAGCGTCGCCGAAGTGGCGAACGACATGCGCCGCACGATGCAGGCGCACTGCGGCGTGTTCCGCTTTCCCGACCTGCTCGCCGAGGGCGTGAAGAAGATCCGCGGCATCGCCGACCGCGTCACGCGCACGCAGATCAAGGACAAGAGCAGGGTGTTCAACACCGCGCGCATCGAGGCGCTCGAGCTGGACAACACGATCGAGGCGGCCCGCGCGACCATGGTGGGCGCCGCGGCGCGCCAGGAATCGCGCGGCGCGCACGACCGCGCCGATTTTCACAAGCGCGACGACGCAAACTGGCTGAAACACACGCTCTGGTACAAGGAGGGTGACCGGCTCGACTACCGGCCGGTTCACATGAAGCCGCTCACGGCGGACACCATCGAACCGAAGGCGCGCACTTACTGATCTCGGAACACGGAGGAAGCATGCGCTTCAGGATTTTCCGGTACGACCCGGACACGGACGAAAAGCCCCGCATGCAGGACTACGATGTCGCGCTCGACCCGCACGACCGCATGCTGCTCGACGCGCTGGTGCGCATCAAGGAGCAGGACGACAGCCTCTCCCTGCGGCGCTCCTGCCGGGAAGGGGTGTGCGGCTCGGACGCGATGAACATCAACGGCAAGAACGGGCTTGCCTGCATCACCAAGCTCGCCGAGCTGAAGGAGCCCGTCGAGCTGCGCCCGCTGCCGGGCCTGCCCGTGATCCGGGACCTGATCGTGGACATGAGCCAGTTCTTCAAGCAGTACCACTCGATCAAGCCTTACCTGATCAACGAGGATCCGGCGCCCGAGAAGGAGCGGATGCAGTCTCCCGCGGAGAGGGAGGCGCTCGACGGACTGTACGAGTGCATCCTTTGCGCCTGCTGCTCCACCGCCTGTCCCTCGTTCTGGTGGAACCCGGACAAGTTCGTCGGCCCGGCGGGGCTGCTTCAGGCCTACAGGTTCATTGCGGACAGCCGCGACCAGGCGGCCTCGGAGCGCCTGGACAATCTCGAAGATCCGTACAGGCTGTTCCGCTGCTACAGCATCATGAACTGCGTCGATGTGTGCCCGAAAAACCTCAATCCGACCCGGGCGATAGGGAAGATCAAGGAACTGATGGTGAAGCGGTCGGTGTAAAGAGAATGACTCCCGCCCAGATCAACCGGTTGCGCTGGCGTTGCCGCCGCGGGTTGCTCGAGAACGATGTGATTCTCGAGCGCTTTCTCAGTGCGCACGCTGCATCCCTCGATGGAGAACGGCTCACCGCGTTCGAGGCCCTGCTCGACTACAGCGACGGCGAGCTTTGGGACCTCGTGAGCGGGCGCGCCGAATGCCGCGACCCGGCGCTCGGCGAGGTCGTTCGAATGCTGCGGAGCTGCTAGAGCCCGCGTTTTCTCAAGATTCGGAGAACCCGATGAGCGCCACGAAGAAAGCCACACTCTCCTACGGCGACGGCAAATCGATCGACTTTCCGGTGTTGTCGGGAAGCATCGGTCCCGACGTGGTCGATATCCGCACGCTCTACGCGAAGACGGGAATGTTCACTTATGACCCGGGTTTCCTCTCCACGGCGAGTTGCAGCTCCGGGATTACCTATATCGACGGCGACCAGGGCGTGCTGCTCTACCGCGGCTATCCGATCGAGCAGCTCGCCGTGCACTGCGATTTCCTCGAGGTGTGCTATCT
>CAVOUJ010000005.1:0-21169 GCA_963699535.1 uncultured beta proteobacterium
GGGCGAAAATGCATCCAAGCCCAGCAATGACTTACGACACGATTCCTAACGAAACAGCGTCTTGCGATTTTGAGTGATATCTAACAATAACGCTGTGTGACTACTTTTCCCCGCCAACTGTCCCAAAAAGTCCCAAACCGCTATTGTCCCGTACTTAGCTTGGGAGCGGGTTTGAGATCGCGGGATTAATGCTCCGCGGTTGCATGAAGTCGTAAACCAAGCGCCTTCACAACTTTCAGGATCGTGGAAAACTCGGGATTGCCTCCGGGCGATAACGCCTTGTAGAGGCTCTCGCGGCCGAGACCCGTTTCCCGCGCGATGTCCGTCATACCTTTTGCGCGTGCGATGTCTCCCAGCGCCGCCGACACAAGGGCAGGATCGCCGTCTTCCAGGGCCGCCTCGAGATAGGCGGCCATGTCTTCGTCGGTTTTCAGATGCTCCGCCGCGTCCCACGGCCGGGTTTTGGTCTTTGCCATAGTCCTGCCTACAATCCTCGCGCCAGCTCGATCGCCGTTTTGATGTCCCGGTCCTGGGTGCGCTTGTCGCCGCCTGCGAGCAAAATCACCAAAGCTTGCCCGCGCTGCACGAAGTACACCCGATATCCGGGCCCGTAGTCGATCCGCAGTTCCGAGACACCCTCGCCCACCGGTTTGACATCCCCGGGGTTGCCCAGCGATAGACGGCGAATCCGGACATCGACGCGCATTCGCGCCTGTCGATCTCGCAAGCCTTCAAACCACTGGGCGTACGTCTCGGTTTGACGGACTTCGATCACGGGGAGTGTATCATATGGGATACATATGGGCAACTCCCCGCCCGAACCGCGCGGCGGAGCCATCAGTCACGCTTGCAGGCTTTCAACCTTTGGAGGGCGACCCCGCCCCCGCTTCCCTACGCTTGGCAAGCCATCGATGTACTTGGCGATGGCTTCGATGTGGAAGAGCGTCTTGTCGCCCACCTTGCGATGCACGACCGGAAACGTCTTGCGCGAGAGCCGCGTGCGGATGGTCCCTGGCGCGAGCCCGCAAGCATGCGCTGTCTCGTCCACGGTCAAGAGAATGCGGCCGGGATATGACTTCATCAAGATGTCGAGCGTGTCCATACGCGATGCCTTTAGAGCTACGGCCGGGCGTCAGCCACCCTGAAGCCGTCCGGCTGTCCGTCGGCTGTAACCGGCACGCAGTAGCCGTCCTGGACGCGCCAGGAGCGGCGCCCGTTGCAGTTGATGAGTAGGGCGGCCACCCCGAGCTCCGCAAGCCGCACGCCTGCCCTGCCCTGCTCCGAGCGGAGCAGCGCAGCCAGGCGAGGATCGCTTTGCTGGCGCAGCCATTCGGCGCGTTCCGCCCCGAATCGCTGCTCGGCCAGAAGCCACCCGCTCACGGTCCCCGCCGCAGCAAAGATCGCGGCGGCGACCGTGACGGCAACAGCGACGCGCACCGGGCTCGTCCGACTCAGCAGGCGCGCACCGATCTCCTCGGTTTGCTCCGCAGACGCGGCGAGCACCGCCATGATCGGATCGTGTTCGTCGATGGCGATCCCGCTGCGCTCGAAAATAGCGGCGCGCAGCCGGCGCGTATCCATCACCATTTGAGCGCCCCCAGTTGCCCGAACACGTCTCGACTGAAGGTCTTGATGCGCTGCTTCTCCATGAGCGAGTAGTCGCCCGATGCGAGCGCCTGTGCCACCGTATGACGCTTGGTATTGAGCTTGCGGATGTCTTCGCCGTAGGTTGCGGCGTTGCGCTTGAATAGCGTCACCACGCCGGTGAGCTTCCCGGCGCTTTGCCTGTACGCCTGCGTTTCCGTGAATGGCTTTCCTTCCGCAGTCTTGATCTCCCCGAAGTGCTCGTTGAACCAGAGCACGACGCGCGTGCCGTTCACCTTCTGCGCGATGGCGTGGAACCCGTTCGCGGTGTCCGCGAGCGTGTCGCCACCGCCGACGATGGTGTGGACGTACGTGGTCTTGCCGGCATCCGTCAGCATCGGGAAGACCTCGTTTTCGACCATGTAGGCGAGAAGGTTCGAGAAGGTGTTCGCGCCGGTGTCGATCACGAAGTTGCCTTCCTCGGTCAATAGCGTCTCCATCAACGCGTCGAACTTCTTCGGCTCGATCAGCCGGGACTGGTTGGCGACACTCACGTGGCGCACGCTCAGCGCCTCGTAATGCGTAAACGTGGTGTTCTCTTGATCGGTATCGAAGCAGCGCACGCCGCCTGTCTCCTGGAGCAGGTACTGCGCAAGCAGCGTGCTCACGAACGACTTGCCTATGCCGCCCTTAGCCTGCAGGACAAAATGAATCGTGTTTTGCATATGGGCCTCACTTCAAAAGATCAGGAATGCCGCGCGGGTCGTAATCGAAGGTCGGCGGCCTGCGACCTGCGTTTTCTCCGGATTGGCTCGCACTCGTTGGCGACTCGCCGGTAACTGCCGGAGACGCTGAGTGAGCTGCAGGCTGTGCCCCTTGCCGTTCCGCTCTCGACTGTTTCCTGCGATAGCGCCGGAGATAGGTGAAGTATGTGTTTTCGCGAAGCACGAGCCCCTGGTCGCTCAAGGCGCGAATGATGTCCGCGTGTCGGACCCCTGCTTCGATCCTTGCCTCGATGACCGGTAGCAGAGCGCGAAACCTTCGCGCCTTCGCCTTCGGCGCGAGTCCATGCAGGGAACTCATTCCCTCGTCGCCGGCGGGCTCCAACGCGTTCCGTTGCTCTTTTTGCAGGCTGCTCATGTATCGGCTCGCCAATGTCCAGTGTCCGTCCAGTATTTGCACTGCATCCGTCCAGTGTTTGTCCAGTTTTTGTCCAGATTCCGTCCAGTATTTGCATGCAGGTGATGACCCAGGCGCCGGAGAACGAGCCGACGCAAAGCGTCGGCAGCAACTACGCTCTTTCGGGCGTCTTTAACGCCCGAAAACCCCACCACACCATACGCACCTACAAGGTGCTCGTAACTCCGTGTCAGCACTCGGTTTCCCTGTAAACACGCGTATACAAAGGTATGACGTTTCTCCATCAAGTCATTGCTGCACATGGTTTTCCATGTTTACGTTTGTATTCACGAGCGTTGCGCTGCGCGCGCTGCTTTTCCTTCGAGTTCGTCGAGGGCCGCTTCGACCTGACGGATCGTGCTCGATGGCAGCCCGCGTTCCCTGAGCCGGCCGACGACGGCGCTTCTGGCCGGCAGGCCAACGAGGGGTACGACTCGCTCCTCCTTCGTCGCGGTACTGATATTTGCAATGGCGGTCGCAACGTCATCGAGCCGACGCAGGATCATTTCCGTGTCGTTTTGCGTACCCGTCTTCCCATTGGTGACGAGCCACTTGAAATAGGCCGACACCGACAATCCGGTAATCGCGGCAGCGCCTCTGATCCGCGCATCCTCGGCATCGGATAACCGTACGCTAATGATTCTTCCCACCGAAGTCCTCCGAAAAGATCATGTGGTTCTCCCTACCTGCGGCACTTCCCGTTCGCGGTGAATGTCGAGCGCGGCGGTCTTGATCGCTTCCCGGTTGATCGCCGCGGGAAGCTCGGATCGGGAATTGGTGTAGATCGTCGCCTGGTAACGGGCGCGGCTTATCGCGACGTAGTAGAGGTCCCTGCCGGTCGTGAGGCTGCGGGTATCCAGATCGACCATCATTCGATCGGTCGATAGACCTTGCGCGCTGTGCACGGTCGTCGCGTAGGCGTGCTCGAGATGCAGCGGACGGCCGCCGTCCAGCTCGATGCGCCTTCCCTTGTCGTTCTCCAGCTCGATGCGATTCGCATTGACGTCGATCACGCGTACCCGATCGCCGTTCGAGACGTCCAGGGCCGGTGCGTTGCGCGTGATGCGCGCCCAGTCGCCGGGGGCTAGCTCGCTGCGAGTCTTTTCGTACACACTCAGCTGCGTGTGGTGGCGCGGATTGATCTCTTGCTGTCGCCCGTCCTCCCCGATTATCAAGAGCCGATTGCCGGACTCGATCTCGGCGACCCGGTACAGCTCCCCGCGCTTGAGCCCCCGCGTTCGCGTAGTCCTTTTCGGGTTGCACGTAGTCGCCGATTCGGTAGCTCGGCGCGTGCCGGCGTTCCGCCTGCGTCAAGTCCTTGCGCGACAGCGTGTCGAATTCATGTCCTGTCCCCTCGATCCCGAGTTCCCGCCGGATCAGCGTGTTCAGTTCGCGGCGCGCCGCATTGGTGCCCGACACGATGAGCGTGCGCGTGCGCTCCGCCTCTTTCATCGCCGCGTATTCGCGCGCGATTTCGACGTAGCGTGCCTTGTCGTCGGGCACCTCGCGCACGTGCCGGTCGATGTACGCCAGGGACTCTTGTGCCCTGCCCTTGGCGGCCAGCTCGACCGCCGGTTTCAGATCCGGAGTTCTTTGGCGCTGGATCTGATCGACGATAGTTGTCCTCATGCCGTTCGACTGCAGCTGCGCAAACGGCCGCCCCGCTTCCACCGCCTTCAACTGCTGGATATCCCCGGCGAGGACAACCCGCGAGCCGTTCCGCTCCGCGATCCGCAACGCTGCCTCCATCTGACGCGTCGGCACGAGCCCCGCCTCGTCGATGACGATCAGGGTCCGCTTGTCGATGTTCCTGTCCCTCGATGCAAGGAAAGTGGCGAGCGTCGAAGCCTTCAATCCGTCGGATTGAAGCCGTTCCACCTGATTGGCGTAAGGCGCCAGAACCACGACCTGGTAGCCGTTGCGTTCGGCAATGCTTGCCGTGGTCCTGATCAGGTGCGACTTGCCCACGCCTGCCGAACCCTGGACGCCGACCACCCGGTCCCTGCCCGTCAGCACCATGTGCGCGGCTTCACGCTGGCCGCGGTTGAGGTCGGTCTTTGCGATTGCCTGATCGGCTCGTTCGGCGTCCATCATGGGCCGCCACTGTTCGCGCCCATCACGCTCCATCCGCAGGATGGACTGCTCGGTTCTCCAGGCAAGTGCCGTTGTATAGCGCGCCTCGGCACGAACCAAGGCCTCCTTTACGGATGGCCTCATCGATGTATCGGACGGTTTCTTCGAAGGACAGGGCCTTCGTACGCTTGACCTCGCTTTCCCAGACGCCTCGCGATTTCCCTGGCGCGTCTTCGCGGTCGCTCGCCAGGCGAAACAGCGGCTCTTCGGCAATGACGTCGTTGGCTGCAATCCGGCGGTTGAGTTCGGCCCGCAATTCGTCATGCGTCGCGCGCCCCACCGCGTGCTGCATGGCCGTTGTCATGAGCATGCTGTCCACCATCACGGATTGCCGCTCCGTCAGGTGCGCGATGGCGAATTCGAGGGATTCGCGGGCAGCATGCTCGTCCTGCTGAGCCCGCCGTCCGGTGCTGCGCTCGTCCCCGGTCGTAGTCGATCCCGGAAGCGCGGCTCTTCTCCTTCCAATGCTGCCATCAGCAGCCGTTTTTCCTGGTCGCGTCAGACGATCCTTCTTCGGGCGGGTCGCAAGCGCGATGACCTGCTTTTCAAGCGTGGAGGCCTCGCGCGCGGGTCTTGCCCCGGTTGTCCAGCGCCTCCTCGATCATCCGGCTGCGCTGGCTGAACGCCTCTATCTGCGCGCGGTTGATATGCGCCAGCTCGAAGCCGCCCTCCTTGTCCGTGAGCCGGATCTCGTAGCCGAGCGAGCTGCAGCTCGCGCGCGAGGCTCGGCCCGGTACGCGGCACCGATCAGCTTGGTGTGCTTGAACAGTTCTTCGTTCGAGAGCGCCCTCCATTGCCCGTCGCTGCGCTCCGTCATGTTCATGACGACCACGTGCGTATGCAGCTGCGGGTCCTTGGCGCGCGACAGTTCATGCTGGAACGCCGCGGCAACGAGATTACCGGTTTGCTCGCGATGGCTCCTGCCCCACGACCTTCTTGCGCGCATGGACGTGTTTCTCCATCAGCGCGACCGCGTCGCGCACCGCCTTGTTGTGCGCTTCGATGATCGGCCTGGTCGCCCCGCGATCAGCGCCTGCATGGACACGCTCTTCGGCGCCGAGAACGTGAAGTCCCACCCGTGGCGCTTGGCTCCCGTGCTCGGCTTTGAAGGTCGACCGGGATACGCCGGCCGTCCGGCAAGCCGGCCTTCGAGCAGCGCTCGAAACCGCGCCGGGTCCACTTCGCCGCGAAGGCCTAGCTTTTGCGCACCTCTTCCCAGCCAGACGCCCTGCCCCTCCTTCGAGTAGTAGTCGTCCTGCGCCGAGAAGTAACGCGAAGCCCGGCCGGCATTCTCGATTGCGTGGTGGGTCAGCATTCGGTCACTCCATGATCGCCGGATGCCGGACCCGATAGTGCTGCGGCACGAGTTTCACGCGTGCGATCGGGATGTCTCCCGCAAACGCCACGTAGCCGGTGAGTTCCGGCAGGGACTGGATCTCCGAGGGCATCACCACTCGCTCGCGTTCGATGCGCGTCGTTCGGCTGCGGCTGCCCGCCACGATCGTTCGAGGTCTCGCCCAGCGTTTCCCGCTCGACCTCGTGCTCGCCCAGGCTCCTGCTCAGATCCTCGGCGGTCTTGCTGTCCGAACGACCGCCGCCGAGCACGAGAATGTTCCGGAAGCAGCTGCGCAGCACCGTCGCGTCCTTTTCGCCGTTGGTCCGCTCCAGTTGCGCGGTTGACTGGATGCCGGCCACGATGCGCAGGCCGTGCTTCCGCCCCTTGGTCAACGCGTCCTCCAGGGAGGGCAGCTTCTGCAGGCTGTCGAGCTCGTCGATCACCATCCAGTGCGCCGCCGTCCGGGCTTTCCGGCAGGCTCAGGATCGACGTGCAGAGAATATCGACCCAGGTGGACACCAGCGGCTTCAACGCCTCCAGCATGTCCTCGCGCCAGGTGATGTAGAGATTGCCGCCGGCTTCGTTCTCCAGCCAGCGACGGATCGAGAACGCTCCGCCATCCTTCAGGTACTGGTGGGGATCGAGGTACTTGGCGAGGATGAAGCGCGCGCTGGACAGCGCCTGCTTGGCGCCTACGAACAGCCCCTCGGCTTCGGTATCGGTCAGAAATTCCTTCAGCGATTCATCGCTTTCGGCGGACAGCAGCTTGATGAGCGAAAAGATGTCAGTGTTGCCGACCGAAGCCATCTTCCTGGTCGCCGCCTGGAACAGCAGCCGCGCGTAGCCGTTCCATTCCTCGGCCTCGTCGGTCAGGCCCTTGGGTACCACGGACAGCGCATAGCGCTTGAAGTCGTAGGCATCGCGCAGTTCGTTGAAGATGCTCCACCCCTCCGAACGCTTGTCGAAGGGATTGAGTATCACGTCGCCGGGAAAGAAGTAGCGCGACAGGAAGGTCCCGTTCGGGTCCACGATGATGAGCCGATCGCCGCGCCGCAGAATCGTCTCGATGATTTGGCCCAGTCGCGACCGTTTTTCCCGTACCCGTGGCACCCGCAACGAGAAGGTGGAGGGTTTCGAGCCACGTCGGGATCGGTGTGTCGGCGACCAGGACTTGCGCCTTGCCCGACTCGCAAGTGCGCTTCTGCAGGCTGCGGTGGCTGATCATCCGCGTGCCGCGCAGGAACCGCTTGAAGGAGGCGCCGCCGAATTGCGTGTCGTAGCGTCGGATGATCCAGTCCGCCAACACGAATCCCCCGAGCACCCCGAGCACCAGCGCACCGATCAGGAAGTCATCGTGCGGCGTCAGCTTGGCGATCCTCAACAGACCGTGGGCAACGGGCCGCTCGACGCCATATCGCCATGCCGCGACGCCCAGCCACGCAACGAACGGCAGGCCGACCATGACGCCGATGAATACGAGGTTTCTGTCGTCCCGCGTCATTGAAATCTGCCCGATGGGCTTGCCGGGATGATCCAGTCAGGCCGCCCCCGCTCGTCCGGATTTCTCGCCGCCAATGGCTCGCGCGGCAAGGGTCTCGGCACACTGTCCAAACCTCTTGGCGGGGTCGCCTGACCAGGGATCAGCCAGTTGTCCGCGAGACGTTCCACCGCGCGCTTCGGTCCAGCGCTGATCGCAACGTCCCCCACTCCCTCGACACGCGCAATTTCCCGCCCCAATTCAGCGATATTTCGACGGTGCCGATCCAACCGCTCCGCGATGTCTTCGAATTTGGCGCGCGGGAAGCGTAGCGCTCGCGCTTCGCGCAACTCCGCATGCGCGTCGGCAAACTGCTTTGCTTCTGACGCGAGCTCGTCCTCCAGAATGGACTTGCGGGTCGTGTCCCGCTCGCGTTGTGTGGCCGGATCGATTCGCCAACTGCCTGCGGATGCCGGCACCTGAGCCGACGAGGAGCCGACAGTCAGACTAAGCAGCAGGCACAGGACGGTCGGCGTCCGCATAGTAGATCTCCGAGATGAACCGTCGCCCTGCCGCGCGCTTGCCCTGAATCACGATCGGAATGATCGAGCGCACGTACTCGATGACGAGCGTCTTGTCGATGCTCGGGAATCCCTGCATCACCATCAGCGCGAGCTGTTCGAAGGCGAGTTGCGGGCTGTCGGAGTGAATCGTCGTGATGGACCCCGGATGGCCGCTGTTGATGGTGCGCAGGTAGGTGAAGGCCTCCTTTCCGCGCAGCTCGCCGAGCAGGATGCGGTCGGGCCGAAGCCGCAGCGTTGCTTCGCAGAGGTCCTGCGCCGTCACGCGCGCGAGGCCCTGTTCGCCGCGCGAGTAGAACAGGCGCACCACGTTCTGCTGCGGAGGGCGAAGCTCGCGCGTGTCCTCGATGATCACCAGCCGCTCGCGAAGCGCAATTTCCTTGAGCATCGCGTTGAGGAGCGTGGTCTTGCCCGTGTCCGTGCCGGCCGAAATCAGGATGTTCTTTCGCGCCCGGACGGCAAGCCGCACGAAAGTGGCGAACTCGCGCTTGGCGTAGGCTAGTCCGCAAGGCGCGCTCGCTCTCCTCTTCTTCGCGGGTCAGGCGGTTGGTCAGGTCGAATGCGCCCCTGCGTTCGTAGTCGCCGAGGGTCAAATCGAGGACGGCCGGCTTGCGGATGGAAAGAGCGACATGCCGGCCGGCCGCCGGCGGCAGCACGAACTGGACTCGATAGCCGTTCGGCAAGTTCGGCCGAGAGCAGCGGCTTTTCCCTGCTCACTTCCTGGTCGGTGCTGGTCGCGACCTGGCGCGCGAGTTCGAGCAGCACGTCTGCCGTGAGGTCTTCGGCGGCGTGTCGCTCCATGTACGCCTCGCCTTGCCGGGCGATCCAGATTTCGGCCGGACCGTTGACGGAAATTTCGGTGACCGCATCGGTCTCAAGCCAGCGCTGGAGCGGCTTGAGATGCGTGCGCAGCGCGGCGCCGCCCCGTATTTCGGGCTGCTCTGCCTGGACGACGTGCAAAGGCAGTGTACGGGCGTTCATGGGAGCACCAGCTCCATCCGTTCGCGTCCCGCTGCCATGAGCGGGCAGAAATCCAGGTCCCGGTTCAGGAAGACCTTGATTCGCTCGCCCTGCGCGACCGTGTTGGTCGGGGGAATGCTCGCATAGGGCTCAAGCACCCGATCCGACGTTCTCGCGAAGCTCTGCTGGATTTCGCGACGATACGCGTCCGCGGAGTTGTACCCGCTATCGGGACTGACCCCTGCGCTGCCCGCGCCGGCGCCGATGATGCTCAGCAGCACCGACATCCCGAAAATCTGCCCGAAGTGATTGTCGGTTTCGCCGGCCAGTCCGGCGCGGCCGAGCGCGTCGGTCACGCTCGAATCGATCGTGATCTCCACGCCGTCCGGGCGGATGAGGCGGTTCCAGATCGCGAAGACTCGCACCTGCCCCTTGCGCACTGCTGAGTTGTAGACCCCATTCAGGCGAGACCCCGGCGGAACGAGCGGGTCCCGCCCCTGCTCCGCGTAAAGCGGGCTCGAGACGATCGCCCTGATTTGGCCGGGAAGGTCGGTGTTGATCGCCGTCTCAAGTTCGGCGTCGATCATCTTTCCCTGGAGAGCGATGCACTCCAGATTGCCGAGCCTTCTTGGATATGCGGTCGCCACCGGCTGCCCGCTCATTTGCCGGGTAAATGCGCGGTTCGGGTCGCTCGGGCCCTCGCTCGCCGTTGCCAGCCGGTTTCCAAGTTCAAACGGAAGCTGACCCGCAGCGACACCCGGCAATGACGGGGCAACCGCCGCTCTGGCCCCGGCCTGCGAAAGGCCGGTAGCACCGGCCCCCTTGACGATGATGTCAGACTTGGTTCGCGCCTCCTCGATCTGCTCCGCCTTTCGACGTCTGGCGGTTGCTTCCGAATCGTCCTGCCCTGTCGGCTTTCCCATTGTCTGGGACGAATCGGCGACAAGCTGCGGAGCCGCCGTCGCGGTCCTCGCCGGCATTACCGGCGGGCGGAAATCGCGCACGGAAGGCTCCTCGACTTGCGTCGCGGCGCGGGCTTCCTTCTTGCGCGCGCGATCCTCCTTGCTGTCGTGCGTGAGGATAAAAAAGAGGACAGCGACCGTTCCTGCCACGAACGCAATTTTCGTCAGCCAATCGCCTTTCGCGATACCCTTGAGCCGCTCCCCCGAGAACTGGCGGCCGCGCTGCTGCCCCTGCTCCGTTTCTCGCTCCCAGTCCCGAATTGCTTCTCCCCGGCTGTCCGGGGAATTCGGCGCGCCGCTGCTCATAACTTGCCTCCGTGCTTGATGGACGTGCGCGGCAGCGCGTTGCTCGGCTCGAATGGCTTGTCCTCGTTGAACAGACACAGCGCCTCCTGGCCGTCGCGCAGCGTGAAAAGACTGCCGACGCGCTCGATCACCACGTACTTGCCCTCCATTCGATAGTTGACGACCGACTCGTTGCCGTCCGGATCGACGGCGAAGAACGCCGGCACATTCGCGTTCTCGGCGAATTCAAGGTAAGTGAACAGCCCGTCGTCGCAGGCTCGGACCAGCTTGACGTTTCGGCTTCCGGATACCGAGTAGTTGCAGTTGCGCACTTTGACGCGCGTTGCCAGATCGTCCTTTGCCGCGCTGCCGATGGGCTTGCGAACCGCCGCCGGATTCACTGCGATATCTCCATCGGACGGGTAGCTGAAGCGCAGCAGATAAGTCGCGTCCAGCTTGTCCTTTGGCGCGGCGCCGGTGAGTCGGAAGTAATACGTCCTGCGGTCGGTCACCACGGTCAGGTTCGTCACCGCCCGCGGCTCGACGGGCTTCAGATGCACCCGGTGGCCCATCGGGTGGGCCTGCCAGGCGATCGTGTCGCCGAGAGTCAGGTACTGGACGGTTTCGCCCCTCTCGAACTCGATGGTGGTCGTGAATCGATAGCTGCCGGTCACCTCGTACACTTCCGAGGAGCTGTAGACGACCTGCCGGATGCGCTGGTCCGCGGCCGTCGGCTGCGGAACCTTCGCGGCGAACGCGGCGTGTCCGGCCAGCGCCAGGACTGCGAGCACGAGCAGATTCTTCACGGATTGACTCCTTTCCCCTGCGACGAGAGCGGACCCGCGATTTCCTGATCCTTCCGGTACGCGAGGGCGCGAAAGTTGAGCGGGTTCAGATATCCGATCCTCGTTGCTGAGCGGCCGGTCGCTGTAGCGAAAGCGGATCGTCGAGACGTACGGCTTTTCCACCGGCAGCATCTGCGAGCCGGGAGACTCCTCGATCGCCACGTAGCGGACCTGGTAGGTGTTTTCGCTGTTCGGGAGCGGCAGCACGGTGCTCACTTCGATACGCCGGCGCACCTTGAAGCCGTACCGCTTCATCGGACTGCTGTCGTTGTATTGCGAGGTTTCATCTTCATACTGGCGCCACACGTTGCCGTCCGACATCACGCGGACAAGCTTGGTGTTGGTCGCCAGGTCCTGCGGATCGTAGGTCTCGCGCGCCGTCACGTATTTCGCCACGTCGCTGCGCTGGATTGCCTCCTTCTGCGTCAGCTCTTTGACGTTTCTTCCGTACTCGACCGAGGTGACCAGGCCGGTGCGGGAGTCCACCGTCACCGCGAGCGGGACAAGCTTTTCAAGCGGGAGGAGCATCGCAACCGCAGCCATTGCTATGGCGGCGAGCAGACCGGCAACCATCGTCGCGACGAACCAGCGGTTGCGCTCGACCTCCACCGCGCCGTGCGCCAGGTATTCCCACTCCCGCGCGCCAGGATCCTCAATGAGGGTTGGCGCTGGCATTTCCGCTTGCGACATTCGTTGTCTCCCGCGTCATCACGCCCTCGCAGTCCGCGACGGACCTCCCGCGGTAAGCCGCGTCGGAATCCGCGGCCCTCGCCGGCTTGCATTGCCGAGTTCCCGCCTGCCGGACCGGATGATGTGGCCCATTGCATCGCCCACGTAGCTCATCGAACCGATCAGCGACTGCGCGTGGCCGTCCGCTTTGCGCAGGACAAAGAGCAGCGCGAGGAAAATCACCAGCAGCGGCAGGACGCGGCCCTGCAGCTGCGCCGGATCAATGGAACTGCCGGTGTAGAGCTCGCCCTCCGGAACGACCGACCGGTAAATGGCGTAACCCAGGCCGAGAGAGGCGTAGATGATCAGCTGAAAGACTACGAGCGTGACAAGGGACGCGATCCAGTTCTTGAACCATTGCCGCGTCGACTCGAACAGGCAGAAGGCGACGAAGATCGGACCCAGACCGAGCGTTACGGCAACGAGCAGCTTCGCCAGCAGCAGCAGAAAGACCGCGAATCCGATCAACCAAAGGGTGACGCCGAATACGGCCGCCCCGAGTCCCCACAGGGCGAGATCCCAGCCCGACCGCGACCAGATTGAAAAGGCGGTGTCCATTCCACGGTCGTAAAGCTCATCCAGCGCGGATTTCTGATCCCGGCCGAGCGACAACGCCGAGCTGAACATGTCCGGGCTCTTCGTGAAGACCTCGTAGAAATAGCTGAACCAGTCCCAATTCAGCGCTGTGTAGGTGACGAACCCGACCAGCAGGATGGTGCGGAAAGCGGTCTGGTAGAGATGCTGAATATGGCCGGTCATCACCATGTAGCCGTACACCACCACGAACAGCGTCACCGCAGCCCAAAGCGGCGTGCTCACGGTATTGGCGATGGGACCGAAGACTTTGCTGACAAAGTCGGCGGTCACCTCCTCCGTCACCGTCAGGATGGTTGATGGCAGTCCCACGATTACCCCTTGCGAGCGGCAAGATAGCGTTTCCGCACGCGGTCATCGAACAGATGCTCCCGCGCGACATCGCCCGCAACACCGACCTGCGCCGCCCTCTTCTGAAGCTCGACGACGCAATCGGTCTTCTGCTGCTCGCTTACCGCGGAAATTTTCCCCGTCGCCGCAAACTTGAGCCCGTTGTATTGCTTGACGAACAACTCGGGCTCATACAGCGCCGCGGCGCAGGAAGCGGAGAACGCGTTCTTCGGCTCGACCCATTGCGCGAACTGCGCGTCGCCGGCCGTCACCAGCGGATTGTCCGGCTTACCGCAGGACGCCAGCGCGATAGCCGCTACACCAGCAATTACCCACAGCTTCTTCATGCGATCACCTCGATCGGTTCGTTGGAAAGTGGAACCCGGCTGCAAGGAGACCCCGACACGCCCACGCAGGGCGACTTCACTGTGCTCTGCGCGGCGCACCCTCCGAGCAACACTATTGCAAGGACCACGGCGATCGTGAGCAGTTTCATGGCCGGCGCACCCTGTACTGGTAATTGGAGTCGAAACGAAGCATCTCGGTGCGCGTCGCCTGGCTTTGCACCCGGTCGTTTTGCGCGCTCGCGCTGAGGTTGCCTTGCACGGCCGCCAGGCGCGCAATCGCGATTTGCAGCATCGCGTTCTCCGAGATGAGGCGATTGTTGAGGTCCGCCGCTTCCTTGATGTTCTGCGTGCTGTCGATGCGCCGGACCAGCTGCTCGATGTTCCTGCGGTGCGTTTCGACCGACTCGTAGGTCGCATCGGTCACCGCGAACGCGGCGCGGGTGTTGTCATAACTGAGCTTGTACGCGCCCGCGCTGCGAGTCGTGTTCTTCTCAAATAGCGCGGGATCGACCGTCTTCATGAGACTTTCGTAGAAATCCAGCTTGGATTTGTACTTACCCGCTTGCTGCAGCCGCACCACTTGCTGCCATGAGCCCGGCACGATGCTTCCGGCCGCGAAGGTCTCCTCCTGGAGTAGACCGCCGACCCCGTAGCTGCCGGTGATCGCCCGATACTGGTCCTTCAGTTGCTCAAGCTGTGCCTTGAGCTGATTGACCTGCTCGACCATCTGCATGTACTGCTGAATGTTTTGCTGGAGGTTCGTGACGTCGATCACGGCCCATTGGGCATATCCGTTCCCGACTGCGCCAAGAGCCGACACGCACGCAGCCGCACACAGCAAACGCAATCCGGGAATTCTCACTGTGCTTTCTCCATGAAGATAGGCAGCCAGATATCCGGGTCCTGGCTGTTGACCTCGCGCATGATTTCGCGCATCAGGCGCACGTTCCCCTCGTTTCCAGAGAGCACCGGAAGGAAGCGAGCGAGCTCCGGCGTATCGAGCGCCGTGCGCACCACCACGCTGTCGTTGCCGTGCTTGACGAGAGCCAATCGCTCCTCCGGCTCCCATTCGCGCACCAGCTCGAATTCGCGCTGCGACAGACCGAAGACCTTGCGGTAGTCGCGCTCATCCGCCCGGTCGCAGGCGAAGTAGAGAAAGGTCACCGGCTGCTTGACCAGGCTGTCGGATTTCTCGTCGTAGGAAAGGCTGAGATCGGGCGTGATGAAGATCACCACGCCGTTCTTCTTGCGCACCGTCATCAGCCAGTCGTCGATGCGCGCGCGGAAATACGGGCTGCGCCGCAGCTTCCAGCCTTCTTCGAGGACGATGATGAACGGCTCGCCGTCCATCACCAGGTCGATGCGGTGAAAGAGGTATTCGAGGACCGCGAGCAGCCCCACCTCGTCCTGGATGATGCGCGTCGTGTTGAAGTAGCAGAACCGCGCGTCGAGCTTGAAGCGGTCTTCGTCGTTGTCGAACAACCCCGCGTACTTGCCGCCCGGCAGCCAGATCGCGAGGCGGCTGCGAAGGCTGCCTTCGCGCGCGAGTCCGAAGTAGCTCGCGATCTCGACCAGATTGCGCTCGCGCGGCGCGTGACGATAAATTCCGTCGATCGCGGCCTGGACGACCTGACGCTCGTCCGCATCGAGCGGATCTCCGCTTGCCGCGAGGCGATTTTCGAGCCATTGCGTCAGGAAGGCGCGGTTGACGGAGGTATCCGGCAGCGCCAGGGGGTTGAAGCCGCTCGGTTCGCCCAGCGCGATGTCAGTAACCGCGGCGCCGCAGGCGCGCGCGAAGATTTCGCCGCCGTTCTTGTCGTCGAAGTAGAAGATCCTCGGGTTGATCCTCTGCGCCTGCGCGAGCAGGAGGTTGAGCAAGGTTGACTTGCCTCTGCCCGTGGGAGCCGCGACGTGGACGTGGCCGGGCGGATACGGCCCGGCGCCGCTGTGGAAGTTCAGGTAGTACGGCGTCTTGCTCTCCGTCCCCAGGACCGTGATCGCCCTGCCCCACCAGTTGCCGTCGGGTCGGCCGCGGGAAAAGTTGTGCAGGCTGGCGAACCCCGCCAGATTCGCGGTCGATATCCGCCGCTTGCGTGCCACGTACTGGAAATTCCCCGGCAGCTGCGCCCAGAAGCACGCTTCGAGGTTCAGCGTCTCGCGGACGGCCTGGATGTTGAGGTCGATGAAGCAGTCCTCCACCGCCACCAATGCCCGGTCGAGCGACGCCAGCTCGTTGTCGGCCGCCTTGACCAGCACCGATAGGTGATGCCAGCCCATTGCAACACGTCCCGAGGCAACGTCGCTCATTGCCTCGGTAAGATCGTCGATCTGATCGGCGGCCTTGTCGTCGGACTGTTCGAGGCGCTTCTGCTGCACCTCGATCTCCTTGGCCGAGGTCGGCCGGTCCTCGAAGTGGTACGACTGCGCGATGACCATCTCGACCGGCAGGTTGAGGAAACGGTCGAGCATGTCGTAGTCGGTCATGTCGGGGTATTCCTTCACGCTCAGGAATGCCCCCAGCTTGCTCGTGGTCCAGCCGCGCATCTCCATCGTCTCGGAACCGAAGATCGGCCGGTTCCTGTCCGAGGTAGTCGCGGATCGGCATTCGTGGCACGCGGACTTCGCCGTCCTCCCAGTTGACGAGGTAATTGAGGAAGCCCAGCGGCTGCGAATACCAGCCGTCGGTTTTGCGGTACATGCCCAAGCAGCTTCGGCTCGTAGCCGGCAAGCGTCTGCAGCACGCGCTGCGTCACGTCGCGCAGCTCCTGCGCACAGCGCCGGCGCCAGTAGTCGCGCCGCTCGCGGTGCCGCCTGTGGCTCAGGTAAGCGAGGCGGTCCTTCGCCCCCACCAGAACGCCCGCCTTGTACGGAAACTTCACCAGCGACACGTAGATTTCGTTCACGTACTGCTCGGCCTGCTCATGCTTTCGCCGCCACGCCGCGTCCAGCTCGGCGCAGAACCGGTTGGGAAACGTGCCGTCCGGATACTCGAAATGCCTGCGCCGTATGACATGAACGGTGACGCCGAAGTCGCTCTTGGCAATCGACCGCACAAGGCGGTTGCGGAAGCGCTTCTGGCGCTTCAGTTCCTCTTCGTCCCGGGTCTGGAAGGCAAGCCCTTCGAGCTTGATGATCTGGATGAGCTGGTCGTCTTCCGTCAGCAGCGTTTCGCCGTCGTAATGCGCGAGATACGGAATGAAGCGCCGCAGCCGCTGCTCCTTGGTCTTCGCCTCGCTGCCCGCCGGGACCGGCCGCGAGAGCCGCAGGCCGAGGCTAGTCAGGGTCATAGCTCGTTCCTCCCCACACCTGCCTGTTCGCGCCCTTGCCCGTCAGCGCGAAGCCGATCCACCAGACGCTGAAGAAATCGGCGTCGTCGAGACACTTCCAGTAGCAGAGCAGGTGAAACAAGCCCGCTATCGGCAGCACCCACAGCGAGCGGGTTACGAGAAACGCGATGGACCAGACGATCACTTCGAGAATGAAGCAGTCGAGCGTGACGCCCAGGATCATGGCGTCGCGCGTCATTCCCTGGTACAGCGGGTCTTCGCGCTCCATCGTCAGCCCCGGATTTCGTCGACGATGAGCACGGCGCCGAAGACGACGACGATGCCGATGATGGAATACAGCGCCTTGCGCTTGTCCATCATTCCGTACTTCATCCGGTAGCCGATCGCGGCGATCGTGATGACAGCCGAGGCGACTGCCCACTGGTTGGTCAGCATATCGACGGCCTTGTTGAGCAGGCGCGTGATCGGATCTTGCTGGGCATAGGCTGGGAGCGACAGCAGCGCTAAAATGAGCGTCGTCCAGATTCGCTCCAGCGCGCGCATGAATCGGGCTGGCTCGTTCTTCGACGAGGGATGATGCGAGTCCATGTGGGTCTCCTTGCTACGCTGGTCGCGCTGGCGGCAGCTCGCACCGCCTGACGTTGTCTGTCTGTAAAAAGCATAGAAGGCGCGGTCAGGATCGGAAATAGGAAAACGGGGGGTCGATTTCCTATTGAATTAGGCAATATCTTGTGCTAGACGAAGTTATGGGACCGTCCGTTCAGGCTGAACATCAAGCGCAGTTTTCATCGATGCTGCACAGCGCACTCGATGGACAGTACGCGCTCGTCATCGACGCTCGCAGCCAGCGCGAATACGCCGAGGACCACCTTCCCTGCGCGGTCAATCTGCCGGTCGTGGACAACGAGGAGTACGCGGAAGTCGGCACGACTCATCGCACCGACACGCATCGCGCCTACCTGATCGGCGTTTCCTACGCGCTCAGGAACATTTCGCATTCGATAGATGATCTGGTCGCGCGCTACCCGAAGGACGCCCGGATGCTCGTTTACTGCTTTCGGGGCGGCAAGCGCAGCAAGCTGTGGTTCGACGCGCTGTCCACCATCGGATACCGCGTCGATCGCCTGCCAGGCGGCTGGAAGGCGTACCGGGCGTGGGTACGGGATCAGCTCACGGAATTGCCCCGCAAGTTCCGCTACCACGTGCTGTGCGGCCCCACGGGCTGCGGCAAGACCCGGCTCCTTTCGGCGCTCGGCGTCGGTCGGCGCCCAGGTTCTCGACCTCGAGGATTTGGCACAGCACCGCGGCTCGCTGATCGGCGACATTCCCGGCGTCGCGCAGCCCACTCAGAAGTGGTTCGATTCGCAGCTCGTCGAAAGGCTTCGACGCTTCGATCCCGCGCGCCCGATCTGGGTTGAATCGGAAAGCAAGAAGATCGGCGCGATCCAGGTCCCTTCCGCGTTGCTCGAAACGATGCACGACGCCCGCCTGTTCAACCTCAGCGCGCCGATGGCTGAGCGGGTCGCGCTATGGCGCGAGGACTACGGCCACTTCGAGCGCGACCTGGACGCAATGATGAGTCGGCTGCGCTTCTTGCGCCCGCTCATCGGCGGCGAGGAATTCGCGTCGCTGGGAGAGCCTTGCGGCCGAAAGACGCGCGCCCGAATTGTTCCAGCGGTTGATGGAGGCGCACTACGACCCCGCCTACGCGCGCTCGATCGGCAAGAACTATCCGCTGATCGAGAAGGCATCCAAGGTGGAACTCCGTCGGCTCGACCGCGAATCGCTCCTTGAAGCAGCCCGGCAACTCCACAACGAGCCGGCTACGGTCTAGGTCGGACGATGAAGCTCTACGGCTACCGAAACGGCAGGACGCTTCGGGCGCTGTGGGCGCTTGAGGAAGTCGGCGCGACGTACGAATACGTCGAGGTCGATATCATGCACGGCCAGGGACGCGAGCCCTGGTTCCTGAAAATCAATCCCGGCGGCAAGGTCCCGGTGCTGGACGACGACGGGACCATCATCACCGAGTCGGCCGCGATCTGCATGCACCTGGCCGAGAAGTATCCCGACAGCAAGCTCCTGCCGCCGGCCGGCACGCTGGACCGAACCGCCTGCTACAAGTGGATCAGCTTCATCCTCACGGAACTGGACGCGCCGCTGTGGACCATCGCGAAGCATCGGTTCGGGCTTCCCAAGGAGCGCCGCGTCCCCGCCGTGATCGAAACTGCCGACTGGGAGTTCGGCGTCGCCGTGAAGATCCTCGCCGCGGGATTGGGAGATCGCCCCTACCTGGTTGGAGATTCGTTCACCGTCGCGGACATTCTCGCCGGCCACACGCTCCTGTGGGCGAAAAGTGCGCGGCTGGAGCTCGGCTCCGATTCGTTGGCGAGTTATCTGAATGCACTTACGACGCGCGATGCCTTTGCGCGTGCTCGTGAAAGAGCACAGGCCCTTTCCAGCCCTTCCGGGCTAAACGAATACAGCACTTAGCGACGACGACTGCATTCGACCTAAAGCGGATCATGGACCTCGAGAAGACCTCCGTCCAGATCACAAGGCGTCGCGAGCCTGGGGCGCGCAGGCAATCGCCGCGGGCCCGCGGCTAGGCCCGGTGAGCGATAATGCACACGGATAAAGAACAACAGGGTCACAGCAATGGCAACAGACAAAGCGACAGAGGGACAGATCGGTTTCCAGCAGATAGGCCTCGGCGGCGTACTGAAACAGTACCGTCTGCTGGTGCCGCCGAATCAGCGCGAGTATTCGTGGACGGAGCAGGAGGTAACGACGCTCCTGCAGGACTTCGCTCGCTCGATATCTTGATCAGGAAGGCGAGTATTTCCTCGGGACGATCGTCACTATCCCCCGAGCACCGGATCTCCTGGAAGTCGTGGACGGTCAGCAGCGCTTGGCGACCACGGCGATTCCGTGCTTTCTCAGAATCCGGAGGAGCTACCTGTGGCCAATAAGGAAGTTCTGATCGCCGAGAGCATCACGAACGGATTTCTGACAGATATCGATCGCGAGAAGCGCGAGCGCGTCGCAAAGATGCAGCTCAATACGAGTGACAACGAATTCTTCCGGTTGATGATCTCGGATAAGGACGCGAAGCCCGAGCCGACGATGGCATCGCATCGGCTAATTAAACAGGCGTTCGACCTCTGCGCCGCTCATATCGGACGCACGGTTGCCCCCTTCGATCCGAAGGATCACGGCGACGTGCTGAACAAGTGGCTTGCTTTTCTCGAGCATCGCGCCGCCGTGATTCTGCTGAAGGTCCCGAGCGACGCAAATGCATACAAGATGTTCGAGACGCTCAACGACAGAGGCCTGAAGACTTCGCAGGCGGACCTGGTCAAGAACTATCTGTTTGGGCAGTCGGACACGCGGCTTAGCGAGGCGCAGCAAAAGTGGGCTCTGATGCGTGGCGCCCTCGAGTCGCTCGACGAAGAGGACATTACGGTTACGTTCCTTCGTCACGCGCTGATCGTCATGGGCGGGTACATCCTCGGCTCTCAGGTCTATGACGCCGTTCAAAAACAGGCGAGAGGCTCGCAGTCATCCATCGCATTCCTCGCAAACGTGGAGCAGCTCGCTGTCGTGTATGCCGCTATTGCGAATGCGGAGCACGAGAAATGGAATTCGTATCCGGATGCAATGCGGCGGGGGATTCGGACGCTTAACCTGCTCAACGTGAAGCCCATGCGACCGCTACTGC
Organism: uncultured beta proteobacterium; assembly: GCA_963699535.1. Lineage (GTDB taxonomy): Bacteria > Pseudomonadota > Gammaproteobacteria > Burkholderiales > SG8-39 > VBDM01. The sequence goes on from CAVOUJ010000005.1 coordinate 20,351, forward strand.
TCGCTGTCGCGAGCAAGTTCTCGCCGAAGGAAGCGAACGAAGCGTATAGGATGATGATCTCGTGGAGCGTACGCCTCATGATCGCGTCCACCACCCGCAGCGGGGCAGTGGAAGTACCGCTTGCGGACCGTGCACACGAGATTTTCCAAGGAAAGATTCCCGACGCGGCGACTCTAAAATCGAAGCTGGCTCCAATTATTCCTGCCGACGCGCCGTTTCGTCAGGCGTTCGAGATCGCGACCGTATCTAAGGCGAGCCTGGCTACGTACTACCTACGCGCACTTGAGATGGCGGCGAAAAGCGACGCCGCACCCTGGTTCGTTCCGAATGACGATCGGGAAACGATCAACCTCGAGCACGTTCTGCCTGAAAAGCCAGAAGGTAACTGGAACCACGTTCCGCCTGACGTCGCGAAGGTCTACGTCAAGCGGCTCGGTAACCTGGCGCTCATGCTCGCGAAGAGCAACTCCAATCTTCGCAGCGCGGGCTTCGATACGAAGAAGGCCGTCTATAAGGACAGCCCTTACGAGACGACCCGGCAGATCGCGTCCAGTCGCGAATGGAATACCGACCAAATCGAAGACCGCCAGCGGATTCTCGCCTCTCTCGCACTGAAGGCCTGGCCGCTTTAGCGAAATAAATGGGGTCAGTGCTGGTCTGTCCCCTAAGGGCTCAATCGCCGCGAGCTCGATAAAGAAAAAGGAGTCGTTGGTGACCGTCGGCACCGAATACTGTTTCAATCCGTGGATCTCCATCTGGCTGTCGCCGCGCGCGACGGTGCGATGGCTGGTCGAGCATCGTCCGGGGTACCTCGTGCAT
>CAVOUJ010000006.1:0-14279 GCA_963699535.1 uncultured beta proteobacterium
CGAGCTCATCGCGAAGCAGAAGCAGGCGCTCGGGTTGTCCTGATCACCTCGGCGCTCGCGCGCTGCTGACCACCCCGCCCGCTTCGCGGGCGCCCCTCCCCAAGAGAGGAGGGGACCGGAACGGAAGGTAAAATGAACGGGTGAAGAAGCTCGTGCTCGCGTCCTGCAACCCCGGCAAGCTGCGCGAATTCGCGGCGCTCCTCGCCCCGCTGGGGATGGAGATCGTTCCGCAGGCGAGCCTCGGTGTGACCGACACCGACGAACCGCACATGAGCTTCGTCGAAAACGCGCTCGTCAAGGCGCGCCACGCAAGCCGCCGCACGCGGCTTCCAGCGCTCGCCGACGATTCGGGAATCTGCGTAGCATCGCTCGACGGAGAGCCCGGCGTGCATTCGGCGCGATTCGCGGGCGACGCCGAGTCCACCCCGGGGCGCGATGCCCAGGACGCGCGCAACAACAAGAAGCTGATCGAGCTCCTCGCCGAAAAGGACAACCGCCGCGCGCACTACTATTGCGTGATCGTGCTCATGCGCCACGCCAGCGATCCCGAACCGATCATTGCGGAGGGGAGCTGGGCGGGCGAGATCGTGGCGGAGCCGCGCGGCTCAAACGGATTCGGCTACGACCCGCACTTCTATCTGCGCGATCTTGGAAAGACGGCGGCGGAGCTCGATCCGGAGCAGAAGAATCTCGTCAGCCACCGCGGCAAGGCGCTGCGGCGGCTTCTCGCAAAGCTGAAAGAGGGGGTCTAGGCATGAGTGCGTTCCTCGCCCCGCTTCCCTCCGGCGTGCGCCTCGCGCAGCTTCCGCCGCTTGCGCTCTACGTTCACATGCCCTGGTGTGTCCGGAAGTGTCCGTACTGCGATTTCAATTCACACCAGACCCAGGGCGACCTTCCCGAGCGGACCTATGTCGACGCGCTGGTGACCGATCTGGAGCTCGCGCTCCCGGACGTGTGGGGGCGACGCGTCCACAGCATCTTTTTCGGCGGCGGTACGCCGAGCCTCTTCTCCGCGGCGGCGATCGAGATGCTGGTCTCGGCGTTCCGCGCAAGGCTTCCGCTCGCCGCCGATTGCGAAATTACCCTGGAGGCCAACCCCGGAACTTTCGAGACGGAGAAATTCCGCGGCTATCGCGAAGCCGGAGTGAATCGCCTTTCGATCGGAATCCAGAGCTTCAACGCGAAACACCTGAAGGCGCTCGGCCGCATCCACGACGACGGCGAAGCGCGCCGGGCGATCGACATCGCGCGGGGTTCCTTCGACAACATCAACCTCGATCTCATGTACGCACTTCCGGAGCAGACGCCCGATGAGGCGCGAGCCGACGTCGAGGCCGCGCTCGCGGCCGGAACGACACATTTGTCGTTCTACCATCTGACCCTCGAACCGAACACGCTTTTCTACCGGCACCCGCCCGCGCTGCCGGACGAGGACGCGGCCGCCGCGATGCAGGATGCAATCGGTGAGAAATTGGCCGAGAACGGCTACATTCACTACGAGACTTCGGCCTGGGCGAAATCCGGCCGCGAGTGCCGCCACAATCTCAACTACTGGCGCTTCGGAGACTACCTCGGCATCGGTGCAGGTGCACACAGCAAACTGAGTTTTCCAGACCGCATCGAGCGCAGCATGCGCTGCCAAGGACCCGCGAAACTACCTGGAGCGCGCCGCACGCGGCGAGCCGGTGCAGGAGCGAAAGGAAATCGGCCGCGCCGATCTCGTTTTCGAATTCATGATGAACGCGCTGCGCCTGCCCGAGGGTTTCCCGGTTTCCCTGTTCTTCGAGCGCACGGGGTTGCAGGTTTCGGCGGCCGAAACGCCGCTCGAGGAAGCCGAGGCGCGTGGCCTCATCGTCCGCGACCACGAGAGTATCCGGCCGACGGATCTGGGGCAGCGCTTCCTGAACGATTTGTTGCAGCTGTTCTTGCCGCACGCCGAAACGACCTGACAGTCCATGACTCCCCTCCTCGCTTGAGGAGGGGTGCCGGCGCAGCCGGCGGGGTGGTCTTGAGGGGTGCCCGCGGAGCGGGCGGGGTGGTCAGATTTTCGTGAACACGAGATCCCAGACACGGTGGCCGAGCCGGAGACCGCGGCGCTCGAACTTCGTCTGCGGCCGGCCTGCGGGGCGCTCCGCGTAGCCGGGAGCGGAGTTCGCGAGCGCGGGCTCCGCGGAAAGCACCTCCAGCATCTGCCGGGCGTAGTCCTCCCAATCGGTGCAGGCATGCAAGTAGGCGCCCGGCTTCATCCTCGAGGCGAGCAAGGCGACGAGCGGCGGCTGGATCAGGCGCCTCTTGTGGTGGCGCTTTTTCGGCCAGGGGTCCGGGAAGAAGACATGCACGCCCGCAAGCGCGGCGGGAGCGATCATGTGCTGCAGCACCTCGACCGCGTCGTGCTGGATGATGCGGACATTTCCGAGATCGCAGCTCGGCGATGCGCTTCAGGAGACTCCCGACGCCGGGGGTGTGCACTTCGACCCCGAGATAGTCGTTCTCGGGGTGTTGCTCGCGCGATCGCCGCGGTCGTCTCGCCCATGCCGAAGCCGATCTCGAGGATCTTCGGCGCCGCGCGGCCGAAGAGGCGGTCCAGATCGAGGGCGGCGGGGGAGAAGGGTACGCCGTATACCGGCAGGAGATCGGCATGGGCGCGGCGCTGCGCGTTCGAGATGCGCCCCTGGCGCAGGACGTAACTTCGGATGGAGCGCCGGCGGGCTTCCTCGCTGCGCTTCTCAGCCACCCGCTGCGGATTGCTTCGGCGGGATCAGGCTGGGCGGGCGAGCTCGAGGAAATCACGCCCTCGCTCGGGGAGCTCGGGGTGGCGGAATAGAGCTTCTTCGGCATGCGGCCGGCGAGGAAAGCCTCGCGGCCGGCTTCGACTGCCTTTTTCATCGCCTGCGCCATCAGGACGGGGTTCTGCGCCTTGGCGACCGCCGTGTTCATGAGCACCGCGTCGCAGCCGAGCTCCATCGCGATGGCGGCGTCCGACGCGGTGCCGACTCCGGCGTCGACCACCACCGGGACTTTCGCGCCTTCGATGATGAGCTGCAGGTTCCAGGGGTTGAGGATGCCCATGCCCGAGCCGATGAGCGAGGCGAGCGGCATGATCGCGACGCAGCCGATGTCCTCCAGGCGCCTCGCGACGATCGGGTCGTCGCTCGTATACACCATCACCTTGAAGCCCTCGTGCACCAGCGTTTCGGCGGCGGCGAGCGTCTCGACGATGTTCGGATAGAGCGTGTTCGGGTCACCGAGCACTTCGAGCTTCACGAGGTCGTGGCCGTCGAGCAGCTCGCGCGCAAGGCGCAGCGTGCGCACCGCGTCCTCCGCGTTGTAGCAGCCCGCGGTGTTGGGAAGGATCGTGAATTTGCTGGGCGGAAGAGCGTCGAGCAGCGACGGCTCGTTCGCGTTCTGGCCGATGTTGGTGCGGCGGATCGCGACGGTGACGATCTCGGCGCCGCTCGCCTCGACGGCCCGCCGGGTCTCGTCGAAATCGCGGTACTTCCCGGTGCCGATCAGGAGCCGCGAGCGATAGGCGCGGCCGGCGACGAGGAGCGGATCGGCGCTCTGCCCGGCGAGCCGCGTCGGGGCGTTCATCGCGCTATCCTCCGCCCACGGCGACGACGATTTCGAGCGCGTCGCCGTCGGCGAGCCGCGTATCCGCATAACGGCTGCGCGGAACGATTTCGCCGTTTCTTTCCACCGCCACGCGCTTGCCGGAGAGCTCGAGCGTTTCCAGAAGCCGCACGACGTTTGCGCCGGGTTCGAGACGCTGCGCTTGACCGTTGACGGAGAGCTGGATCACCTGGAAACCCCGGAGACACGAGGGTAAAATCATCTTACCATGCGGGCGTAGTTCAATGGTAGAACGAAAGCTTCCCAAGCTTAAGACGAGGGTTCGATTCCCTTCGCCCGCTCCAGCGGAGTCCGCAGCACGCCCACTTCATGCCCGCCTCCTTTGACGGAAAGCTCGTGGTCGCGATCTCCTCGCGGGCGCTGTTCGACCTCGAGGAATCGAACCGCGTGTTCGAAGAGCAGGGCGTCAAAGCCTACCACCGCTATCAGCTCGAGCGCGAGAACGATCTCCTCGCGCCGGGCATCGCGTTTGCGCTCGTCAGAAAGCTCCTCCGGCTCAACACGCTTGCGCCCGCCCAGCCGCGGGTCGAGGTGATCCTGCTCTCGCGCAACACCGCCGATACGGGAATGCGGATCATGAACTCGATCGAGCATTACAAGCTGGATATCTCACGCGCGGCCTTCACCGGAGGCGAGAACACCTATCCGTACGTGCCGGCGTTCGACGCGCACCTCTTTCTCTCGGCGAATCCGCTCGACGTGCGCAAGGCCCTGGACGCCGGGCACGCCGCCGCGACGATCCTGCCTTCCAACGTGGGACAGAATGTCGAATCGACGGAAGAGTTGCGCATTGCGTTCGACGGCGACGCGGTGATCTTCTCCGACGAGGCCGAGCGCGTCTACAAGCGCGAAGGCTTGGACGCTTTCACCGCGAGCGAGGTCTCGGCGGCCAGGGAGCCGCTTTCCGGAGGACCGTTCAAGAACTTTCTTGCGGCGCTGCACCGCATTCAGTCCGAATATCCGGCCGATCGCGCCCCGATCCGGACCGCGCTGGTGACCGCGCGCAGTGCGCCCGCGCACGAGCGCGTCGTGCGCACGCTGCGCGCCTGGAACATCCGCATCGATGAAGCCCTTTTTCTGGGCGGACTGGACAAGGGCCCGTTCCTGAAAGCGTTCGGTGCCGACATCTTCTTCGACGACCAGCGCGGGCACTGCGAGTCGGCCAGCCGGCATGTCGCAACCGGGCACGTGCCGTTCGGCGTGGCCAACGAATAGGATGGCAGGAAGATGAAGATCCTCAAGTACACGCTGTTTGCGTTGGGCGGGATCGTCGCGCTGGTCGTGCTCGCGTCGTCGTTCTCATCGCGACCTTCGATCCCAACAAGTACAAGCCCGAACTTGCCGCGGCGGTGAAGGACAAGACCGGCCGCACGCTCGCGATCGAAGGCAATCTTGCCCTGACGATCTACCCGAATATCGGCGTCGCGATCGGCAAGACTTCCCTGTCCGAGCCCCATGGAAACCGGGCATTCGCAAGGTTCGACGAGGCCAAGGCGTCGCTTGCGCTCCTGCCCCTCTTTTCCAGGCAGGTCGTGATAGACCGCGTGACGCTGTCAGGGCTCAATGCAGATCTAGTCAAGCGCAAAGACGGAACGACCAATTTCGACGACCTCCTGGGCGCTCCCGGAGATGACGGGGCAGGCCGGTCCCGGCCCGGACCCAAGCCCAAGCCGAGTCCCCGGCAAGGCGCCGTGCACCTGGATATAGCCGGGATCGACTTACGCTCGAGCGCCGTGTCCTGGCGGGACGAATCGAGTGGCGGCCGCTTCAAGGTAACGATCGCCGAGTTCAGGACGGGACGCATCGCGAGTGGGGTGCCGGGGAAGCTTTCGCTTGCGGCGAAGGTCGAGGGGACCCAGCCGCGCGTCGGCCTGGCGGTCAACTTGTCGAGCGGATACCTCCTGGATTTCGAAAAGCAGAGATTCGCCTTCTCGGGAGTCGATCTGAAGATCTCGGACGAGCGTGCGGGGGCGGGCGCCGCAACTTCGGCGAAAGGCGCGATCGAGATCGCGCTCGCTCCGCAGTCGATTCAGTTCGATCTCGCTCTGGACCGTGTCAACCTCGACCCGTATCTGGGAACGGACAAGGGCAAGGCTCCTGCGGCCGGCAAGGCCGGCACGCCCGCGGGTGGGGCGGAAGAAGCCGATCGACCTCTCGGCGTTGAAAGGGCTGAATCTGAAGGGAACGCTGAAGGTCGATCAGTTCGTCGCATCCAATGTGAAACTGGAGAAGGTCAACGTCGGCGTGCAGGCCGCTTCCGGCAAAGTCGAACTCCATCCGCTCGAGGCGAGCCTCTACCAGGGAAACCTTTCGGGCAGCGCGAGTGTCAACGCCAACAACCAGCGCTTCTCGATCAAGAGCCAGCTCGAAGGGGTTGCGATCGGCCCGCTGCTGCACGATGCGCTCGATAACGATCTTCTCGAGGGCCGCGGCAATGTCGCGCTCGATCTCCAGACCGGCGGCAACACGGTGACCGCCATGAAGAAGGGGCTCGCCGGGAGCGCGAAGATGACTTTGCGGGACGCTGCGCTCAAGGGCATCAACCTCGAGGAGATGATCCGCAAGGCGAGGGCGCTGGCCCAATCCAAGCCCGCTGCCGAGCAAAAAGCGGAGCGGACGGAGCGGACCGATCTCACCGAACTGGCTGCGAGCTTTGTCATCAAGAACGGGGTTGCGCACAACGACGACCTTTCCGCGAAGTCGCCGCTGCTGCGGCTTGCCGGCTCGGGCGACGTGGACATCGGGGCCAGCACGATCGATTACCTCGCCCGAGTGTCTATCGTCGGCACCTCGGGGGGGCAGGGCGGCAAGGAATCCACCGAGCTGCGCGGGGTGACCGTGCCGGTGAAGATCACGGGTCCCCTGGACGCTCCGCGGTTTCGCGCCGACCTGGGCTCCGCGGCCCGGGATGTCGCGAGGGAAAAGGCCCAGGAGAAGATCAAGGAAGAGCAGGGTCAGCTCAGGGACCGGGCGAGGGAGCGGGCGAGGGACCGACTCAAGGATCTCTTCAAGCGGTGAGCGCCTTTGCGCGGGCGCTCGTCCGCTGGCAGGCCCGTTACGGACGCCACGGCCTGCCCTGGCAGGCGACGCGCGACCCGTATCGAATCTGGCTGTCGGAGGTGATGCTCCAGCAGACCCAGGTCGCGACGGTCATCCCCTATTTCGAGCGCTTTGTCGCGCGGTTTCCGGACGTGGAATCGCTGGCCCGGGCAGCGCTCGACGAAGTGCTCGCGCTATGGAGCGGACTGGGATACTACTCGAGGGCCCGCAATCTGCACGCCGCGGCCCGAGTCGTAGTCGAGTCGTGCCGCGGGCGCTTCCCGCGGACTCGCGAGGATCTCGGGTCGCTGCCCGGAGTGGGCCGCTCCACCGCGGCGGCAATCGCGGCGTTCGCCTTCGGCGCTCGCGAGGCGATCCTCGACGGAAACGTCAAGCGCGTGCTCGCGCGCCATTTCGCGGTGCGCGGTTACCCGGGCGATAGGTCGGTCGAAAACCGGCTGTGGAAGATCGCGGAGGAGCACCTGCCGGCGAGGAACATCGAACGCTACACGCAGGCGCTGATGGACTTGGGCGCGAGCCTGTGCACGCGCAGGCGGCCCGCATGCACGAGCTGTCCCTTGAGAACCAGCTGCAAAGCTCATGCTGCCGGGAAAGAGGAAACCTACCCCGAGCCCCGGCCCCGCAAGGTCCGGGCGTTCAAGAAGACCTCCATGCTGCTGATCCTGCGATCGGGCGAAATACTTCTCGAAAAGCGCCCGCCGGCCGGGGTGTGGGGCGGCCTCTGGTGCCTGCCGGAGATGTCCTTTTCCGCCGATGCCCGAGCGTTCTGCCACCGTCGTTTAGGTGCGAGCCTCGCGCGCGTCGAGCGCCTGCCGCGCCTTCGCCACGGCTTCACTCACTTCACCCTGGAAATCGCCCCGGTGGTTTGCCACCTCAAGACTGCGCCGGCCTGCGCAGCGGAACCCGGACAGATCTGGCTGCCTCTTGAGGAGGCGCCTCAGGCTGCGGTGCCCGCACCGCTGAGGAAACTGCTCCTTGCGCTGAAGACCGGTTAAGTGGCTCCTGGCTCTGCCTTGCCGGCGGCGAGACCGCGGCTTTCGAGAAAGCGCTGCAGGATGGAAAGGCGCGTCAGGCTGTCGGTCAGTTCGAGAAGTTTTTGCTTGGCAACGAGCGGCACGGGCAGGATTTCGGTCAGGCGATAGCTGACCCATGCCGCATCGTTGAAGGCGTGCGGCTCCATGAAGACGGATTTGCCCTGGTCGAGGACCACCATCTCCAGGAGCCGTGAACAGGCCGCGAACCTCGCGGGCACCGGGATTCCCGCGTCCGGGGATATCAGCTCGACATCCGCCGTGATCAGTCCTTGCGGGCTGGTTTCGCGATCGAGGATGCGAAACCTCTGCTCGCCGCGGGTCTTGAGGTTGAGGATGCCCTGCTCGCGCATGTCCCAATCGAGAATTCTCGCAAGACAACCGATTGTCTCGGGAACGGCGGGCGCGCCGACTTCAGATCCCTCGCGGATAAGGCACACTCCGAAGGGCTCGTCGTGCTTCAGGCGGTCGCGAGTCATGTCCACGTAGCGCACCTCGAAGACGCGCAACGGAAGCAGGCCTCCGGGGAAGAGCACCGCATTCAGCGGGAATATCGGAACGCGCAACGATCCCTCGTGAAGAAGCCTAGCGTTCCTCGCCCCAGCGGCGCAACAGATCGTGCTCGACACCCAGCTGATCGAGTATTCGCGCCACGATGAAATCGACCAGGTCCTCAATGCGCTTGGGATGATGGTAGAAGCCCGGGTTGGCGGGAAGGATCACTGCGCCCGCGCGCGCGAGCTTCAGCATGTTCTCGAGGTGCAGCGCCGAAAACGGCGTCTCGCGCGGCACGAGGATCAGCTTGCGCCCTTCCTTCAGCATGACGTCGGCGGCACGCTCGATGAGCGTATCGGAGAGTCCCGCCGCGACCGCGGCGAGCGTGCCCACGGTGCAGGGACAGATGACCATTGCGTCGGGAGCATTCGAGCCGGATGCGACCGGGGCAAACCAGTCCTCGCGGCCGAAAACGCGCAACTGGCCGCGTTTGGCGGAAAAGCGCTCGCCGAACACGCGCTCGGCATCGGCGGCGCGCGGCGGCAGCACCATTCCGAGTTCCTGCTTGGCGACCACATGGGCGGCCTGCGAGTACAGGAGGTAGACCCGGGCGCCGGCGCGTATCAGCGACTCCACGAGCTTGAGGCCATAGGGCATCCCGGAAGCGCCGGTCAGTGCGACGGTGACGGTCGGCTTCATGCGGCGGCAGCGAGGTGCCGGTGGCGCACCAGCACGGGCGTGCTGCTGCGAAAATGGGAGCCGAGCCGCTCGACGAAGTACACCGAGCGGTGCCGTCCGCCGGTGCAGCCAATGGCGACCGTGAGGGAGCTTCGGGTCTCCTGGGCATACGCGGGCAGCCAGCTTTCGACGAAACCGCGTATGTCCGCGAGCATCTTTCCCGCCATGGGTTCCTTCTCCAGAAATGCCACCACCTCGGAGTCCAGTCCGGTCAGTGGCCGAAGCCGGGGATCATAGTGGGGGTTGGGAAGGCAGCGCACGTCGAACACAAGATCGGCATCCAGCGGAACGCCGTCCTTGTAGCTGAACGACTCGAACACGAGCATGACCGTTTCCGCTCGTATGCCGAGCAGCTCCCTGATCCAGCCGCGCAATGCGTTCGGTACGAGATCGGTCGTGTCTATCCGATGACCGATCTCGGAGACGGGTGCGAGGATCTCCCGCTCGCGCGCAAGGCACTCTTCGAGCGTGCGCGTGCCGGTCGCCAACGGATGCCGCCTCCGGGTCTCGGAAAAACGCCGGATCAGCGTGTCGTTCTGCGCGTCGAGGAAAAGCAGTCGCAGGTCCACGCCCTGGCGTTTCAGCGCGGAGACGTAGTCCGGAACGAGCTCGAGCGAATCGCCGGTGCGCGCGTCTATGCTCACTGCGACCCGATTGTGTCCCGCGCGGCGCAGCAATTCCACTGATTGATCGAGCAACTGGCCGGGAAGGTTGTCCACGCAGTAATAGCCGCTGTCTTCGAGCACATTGAGGACGATGCTCTTGCCGGATCCCGAAAGACCGCTGATGAGGATGAGCTGCACGCCGTTACCTTAGCGGAACGGAGCAGGCTGCGCAAAACTGGTTTCGTCTTGTCAACGTCACAAGGATCTTGCGTTGCGCCGCCCGCGCGTTGAGCCGCCGCCAGGTCGGTTCGAACGCGCGGAGGGTGAAACCGCGACGCAGTCGTCGGTTTCACCCTTTCTTCATCTCCGCCTGCTGACGCTGCATCAGCTCGGTGGTCGAGTCGATGCCGCGGAGCTGCAGGATGTAGTTGCGCACTGCCGCCTCGAGAAGCACGGCGAGGTTGCGTCCCGCCGCGACCGGTAGGACCACTTTGCGGACGGCGACGCCGAGTATGTCTTCAGAGAGCTCGCGCTGCGGAAGGCGCTCGGATTCCGAAGTCCCGGACCGGTCCAGATGCACGACCAGCCGCAGATTCATCTTCGGCCGCACCGCGGTTTCTCCGAAAATCGTGCGGATATTGAGGACCCCCAGGCCGCGCACCTCGAGGAAATCCTTCAGCACTGCCGGGGCGCGGCACTCCAGCGTCGATGCCGCGATTCGGGCGATGTCGACGACGTCATCGGCAACGAGCCCATGGCCGCGGCTGATCAACTCGAGCGCGAGCTCGCTTTTTCCGGCGCCCGAGTCGCCCGTGATCAAGACGCCGAGACCGAGGACGTCCATGCACACTCCATGGGCCTGAGTGGTCTCCGCGAGGGCCTTGCCGAGGTAGCGGCGAAAGTGGTCGATGACCTGCGCGCTCGGCATGTCGGTCACGAACACGGCAGTTCCCGAGGCTTCCGCGGCCTTCAGCATGCGCACGTCGGCGGGCGCGCCATCAGCGATGACGAGGGCGGCCGGGTGGACGGCGAACAGCTTCCCGAGCTCCTGGAAGAGTTCGGATTCCTCGAACGCGGCCAAGTGGGCAATCTCGTGGTTGCCGAGGACTTGGATGCGGTTCGGGTGGATGAAATTGAGGTGGCCTACCAGCGCTGCGACATCCGAGCTATCACGCCACAGCCGCGTTGCGCCGCTCGCTTTTCCGCCGATCCAGGCGAGCCCGAGCTTGTCGCGGTTGTCTTCATACAGCTGCGCGACGTTGATCTGCAACATGTGGCAGCCAGGTGGTGATGTGCTGATGGAGCGTGCTCGCGTCAGCGTCAGTCAAGAGCCTTTCGCGAAGTTCGCGGTCGCTCAGCATCTGAGCGACCTCGGACAGGATCCGCAAGTGCAGCTCGGTGGCTTGCTCGGGCACGAGCAAGAGGAAAACCAGCTTGACCGGGTTGCCGTCGGGAGCGTCAAAGGGCACGGGCTGAGCGAGTCGCACGAAAGCGCCAACCGCCTCTTTCAGGCCCTTGATCCTCCCGTGAGGAATCGCGACGCCCTGGCCGAGGCCCGTCGAGCCTAGGCGCTCGCGTGCGAACAGGCTGTCGAAAACGAGGCTCCTCGCCACGCCCTGGTTGTTCTCGAAAAGCAAACCGGCCTGCTCGAACATCCTCTTCTTGCTCGTGACATCCAGGTCCAAGAGGATGTTGGAGGGAGGCAGGAGCTTGGCGATCAGATTCATCTGGAGTTTGGCAGGCGGCTTGGTTCCGGCGTTGCGCACGCAGGATCCGTACCCGGCAAGCCGGAAAGGCGTGGAATTTTACACCCAGATCTGGGGACGCTTCGATTCGGCCTGAGACCGCCTCAAAGGGCCTTTCTCATGCTGACCGAGGGAATCTGCAGAGATTCGCGGTACTTGGCGATCGTGCGGCGCGCGACCACGATTCCCTGCTGGTTGAGAATATCGGAGATCCTGCTGTCCGAAAGAGGCTTCCGGGTGTCCTCAGCAGCTACCAGTTGCTTGAGCAGCGCGCGGATGGCGGTTGCGGAGCAGGCGCCCCCGGTTTCGGTCGCGACGTGGCTTCCGAAGAAATACTTGAGCTCGAATATTCCGCGAGGGGTAAACATGAATTTCTGGGTCGTGACGCGCGAGACTGTCGACTCGTGCAAGCTGAGGGTGTCGGCGATCTCGCGCAAGACCAGAGGCCGCATCGCGACCTCGCCGTGCTCGAAGAAGTGTCGCTGGCGGTCGACAATTGCCTGCGACACGCGCAGGATCGTCTCAAATCGCTGCTGGACGTTCTTGATCAGCCAGCGTGCTTCCTGCAGCTGGTGCGAAAGCTGATTGCCGGACTGGTTCCGGCTGTTCTGCAGAATCTCCGCGTACATACGGTTGACGCGAAGCTTCGGCACGGCGTCGGCGTTGAGGCTCGCAACCCAGACATTCTTGACCTTTTTGACGATGACGTCGGGAACGATGTAGCGCGTCTCGACGGCCGAGTACGCAGCACCGGGACGCGGATTGAGGCTCTGGATCAGCCGCTGAGCCTGTCGCAGCTCGTCGTCTCCGCATTGCAGCGCTTTCTTGAGCCTCGCGAAATCACGAGCCGCAAGAAGCTCGAGGTGCCCGCCCGCCATGACAAGGGCGATACCGCGACCCGGAGTCGACTCCGGCAACGCGAGGAGCTGAAGCTCAAGGCACTCTGCGCAACTGCGTGCGCCTACGCCGGTCGGGTCGAAGTTCTGCAAATGCTTGAGCGCGATTTGCAACTCTTCCGGCTCGATCTGCAGTTCCTCGGGCAGGAGGAGCGCCAGCTCGTCGAGCGGCTGAGTAAGGTATCCGTCGTCGTTCAGCGCCTCGATCAGAAACGCCACCAGATTGCGGTCTCTTTGCTCAAGCTGGGTGAGCGAAAGCTGCTTGAGCAGGTGCTCGCGCAGGCTGGGCGATTCGGCCGGGACCTGCGGGAAATCGCCTTCATCGGCGTCGTCGCGCGATCCCACGCTCGGCCCGGAACCGCCGCTCCAGTCGATTTCGGCGGAAAAAGTGTCCGCCGGCGACGGATTCTCGGAGGCCGATTCCTCAGCGGGCGCCTGCACGGTGGAAACCGGCTCACCATTCAGTCGCGCGTGCACGGACTCGGTCTCGGCGTCTTCGCGCTCGAGCAGCGGGTTTTCAGTCAGGAACTTCTCCAGTTCCTGGTTCAATTCCGTGGTCGAGAGTTGAAGCAGACGGATCGATTGCTGCAGCTGCGGCGTCAGCGTCAGGTGCTGCGAGAGCTTGAGCTGGAGGGTCTGCTTCATCGAATGCGAAAGCTACACGGGAAGCGCGATTCAGGCGAGTCGAATGGGGAATGGAGTGTGCATTTGGGCCGCGCAATCCTCTACAACCGGAAATGTTCGCCAAGATAAACGCGTCTTACGTTCTCATTATAGACGATCTCGTCGGGATTACCGGAGGCCAGAACCAGACCGTCGTTGATGATGTACGCGCGGTCGCAAATGCCCAGGGTTTCCCGCACGTTATGGTCGGTAATGAGCACGCCGATGCCGCGATCCTTGAGAAAGCGAATGATTTTCTGTATGTCGAGTACCGAAATCGGGTCGACGCCTGCAAACGGCTCGTCGAGAAGAATGAACCTGGGCCGGGTCGCGAGGGCGCGGGCGATCTCGACGCGGCGGCGCTCTCCGCCGGACAGCGATAGGGCTGTTGACTGCCGCAGATGCGCGATGCTCAGATCGCGGAGAAGCTCGGAAAGGCGGGACTCCGTGTCCGCGTCGGACACTTCCTGTAGCTCGAGGACAGCCCGGATGTTCTCCTCGACGGTGAGCTTGCGGAACACCGAGGCTTCCTGGGGCAGGTAGGAGAGTCCCATGCGGGCGCGGCGATGCATTGGGGAATGGCTGATTTCCCGGCCATCGAGATCGATCGTGCCGCCGTCCACGCCGATCAGCCCCACGATCATGTAGAAACAGGTCGTCTTGCCCGCGCCGTTGGGACCCAACAGGCCGACGACCTCTCCGCTCGAAACCTCCAGAGAGACGTCCTTCACGACCACACGCGAGCCGTAGCGCTTCCGCAGCCCATTGACCTGCAGCCTGCTCATCGAGCCCGTCCGTTCAGATGTCACTGGGGCTAGCAGCGGGGGCCGGTTTTGGCGGGAACGGGCGCTTCGGGCGCCGCTGGCTTCTTCGGCATGATGGTAGCGCTCACGCGCCCTTCGCGGCTTGTCCCCGCGGCGCCCGTGCCCGATTTCACGGCGAACCGCTCGTTGGTGGCATCGTAGGAGATATAGTCGCCGCGAATATCGTCCCCGCTGTCGCGACGCAACCGGGCCTTGTCGAAGAATTCCACGCGGTCGAGCTTGCTGTCGTATTCGACCCTGAGGGCTTCCCCGCAGATGTATTCGTCCAGACCATCCCGTTTATGGCGGAACGTGGCTGGATTTCCTGTCGCAACGCCGTGCTGAAAACCCTCGCTGTCTTGGCGTATCACGATGCGCTCGGCACGGATTACGAGCGAACCCTGGGTAAGCACCACCTTCCCTTCAAAGGTAGCGAGCTTCTTGCCTTCGTCGGCAGTCATCGAATTGGCCTCGATCGTAAGGGGCTTGATGCGATCGGCTCGCTCGGCGAGCCCCGGGCCGCCCGCCAACGCCAGGACCGCTCCCAAGGCCAGGGCGCGCGCCCTATTTCCTGCTCGGTGCACTGAAGATGCCTTTGACCTGCGACTGCAGC
>CAVOUJ010000007.1:0-18550 GCA_963699535.1 uncultured beta proteobacterium
GACCGGAATCGCGTAGATCGCGATGGTCTGGATGAGATCTTCCATGACGCGCTATTTTATCAGACGCGCATCATGGCCCCGCGATTACCAATCGTGCCAGACGGGTCTGAGATCGTCGGACAATTGTGGCAGCGCCCCAAGATCGGCTCGGCTCTCGCCTTTGCCGTGATAGTCCGAGCCGCGTGATGCGAGAAGACCGAATTCGCGCGAGAGTTGCGCGAACTCGACGTACTGCTCCGGCGAGTGGCTTCCGGTAACGACTTCGATTCCGGCTCCGCCGCAATCCCTGAACTGCGACACGAACTCGCGCATCTCGGACTTGGAAAACTTGTAGCGTCCCGGATGCGCGATGACGGCGATGCCGCCGCTTGCGCCGATCCAGCTCACGGCGTCCTGGAGAGAAGCCCATTCGTGGTGAACGAAGCCCGGCTTTCCTTTCACGAGGTAGTGGTGAAACACGCTTCTCACGTCCGGGGCGTGGCCCGCTTTGACGAGGTGACGCGCAAAATGCGAGCGGCTGATGAGGCTCGGATTCCCGGCGTAGGCCTTAGCCCCCTTGAGGCTGTCGGGCACGCCGGCCGAAGCCAGCGCATCGCCGATCCTTTCAGCGCGGCGCGCTCGCCCTTGCCGGACCGATTCGAGACCGGTCTGCAACACCGGGTCGTGAGGATCGATTCTCAGGCCGACGATGTGAACGGTGCTCCCTTCCCACGTGACGGAGATCTCGACGCCGTCGACAAAGCGCATGCCCCGCGACTCGGCCTCGGCGCGCGCCCTGGCGAGCCCCGACAGGTCGTCGTGGTCGGTCAGCGCAAGCATCTCCACACCGTTGGCCGCGGCGCGCGCGGCGAGCTCCTCGGGCTTGAGCAGGCCATCGGAAGCCGTGGAGTGGCAGTGGAGATCGACATTCATCGCTGCGCCTTACCTGAGAAAGTCCTCGATGATCTCGGCCAACCGCTCGGGCTGATCGTGATGAACCATATGACCCGCGTCGGCGATGATGCGTTCCGTCAAACGCTGAAAATACGCCTTGCGCTCTGCGAGATCGGTCCTCGAGATCTTCATCATCTCCCCAAGTTTCGAATCTGCACCCTCGACCCAAAGCACGGGCGCCGCGACCCTTCGCCAGCAGGCCTCTGCCTCCTCGACACGGTACAGAACCGGATTGACGAGCTTGTGGGCGGGATCGCTTGCCAGCTCGACGCGGCCATCGGGTTTCGCCCTCCCCCAATGGCGCGCGAGAAACGAGGCTCGTTCGCGACTCAGCCGGACATTGTTGCTCTGCAGGCGCTCGGCCAAGGCCTCGAAGGAATCGTAGTTGCGGAGCGAGGGCTTTTTCCCGGCGAGCTCGCCCAGCCAGCGCGCGTAGCGCCCGGGCGCCTTGTCGGCGCGCACCGCGGCCATACCGAATCCCTCCAGATTGATCAATTGCGCGACGCGCTCGGGCCGGATGCCGGCGTACATGGCCGCGACGTTGCCGCCCATGCTGTGGCCGACGAGCCTCACCGGAGGCTGCGGCTCAAAATGATCGAGCAGCCGGTCGAGATCTGCGAAGTAATCCGGGAACCAGTAGCTGTCGCTTTTCGCCCACTCCGTGAGCCCGAACCCGCGCCAGTCCGGCGCGATCACGCGCCAGTCGCCCCGCAGCGCGTCCACCAGGAACTGGAACGAGGCCGACACGTCCATCCAGCCGTGAAGGAGAAAGAGCTTGGGCGCACGCTCGTCGCCCCAGCAGCGGCAGTGATAGCGCAGCCCGCGGACCGGGACGAATACGGATTCACTGGGCTTCATCAAGCGCGCGATGATAGCAGGCGGCGTGCGTCTGATATCATCGGGCGGCAATCATGGCGGTGTTTACACTCGGCGAGCGCAAAGTCGTCTTCCAGGGCGAGGAGTGGTTCATCGCAGGCAACGCCACCGTCATCGGCAGCGTGGTCCTGCACAACCAGGCGAGCGTCTGGTTCAACGCGGTGGTGCGCGGCGACAGCGACATCATCACCCTAGGCGAGCGGACCAACATCCAGGACGCCGCGGTCCTGCACGCCGATCCAGGCATTCCTCTCATGCTTGGTAAGAACGTCTCCATAGGCCACCAGGCGATGCTGCACGGATGCACCGTCGGTGACGGATCGCTTATCGGCATCGGCGCGATCATCCTGAACCACGCCGTCATCGGCAGCGGCTGCCTCGTCGGCGCCGGCGCGCTCATCCCAGAGGGCAAGACCTATCCCGACGGCGTGCTCGTCGTCGGTTCTCCGGGAAGAATCGTGCGAGAGCTGAAGTCGGAGGAAAGGGCGGGGTTGCTGGAGAACGCCGACATCTACGTCCGGCGATCGAAGCTCTACCGCGAGAAGCTCAAGTCGCAGGAGCAGTAGCTCATCTGCGAACGTGGAAGATAGACAATTGTGGAAACGCCCCTGAAACGGAGGATCCTTCGATGACCGCTCGCCTCACCGCAGCTTTGCTCCTGTCGCTCGCAGGTTTCCTCACCGCTGTCCACGCGCAGACTTTCCCCTCGAAATCCCTGCGCATCATCGTCCCCTTCCCGCCCGGCGGCGCGGCCGATCTCACGAGCCGGATCCTCGGGGAGCACATGGGGAAGGGTCTGGGGCAGGCGGTGATCGTGGAGAATCGCCCGGGCGCCGGGGCAGTGATCGGGTACGAGCTGGGCGCCCGAGCGCCCGGAGACGGTCACACGCTCCTGGTGGTGTTTCCGAGCTTCGTCATCAATCCGGCAGTCAAGCAGGGACTCAAATACGATCCCCTGAAGGATTTCAAGGCCGTCGGTCAGACGATCTCGGTGCCGATGGTGTTCGCCGTCAACCCCTCGGTGCCGGCGAATTCGCTTCAGGAGCTGATCGCGCTCGCGCGCTCGAAGCCCGGAGAAATCGCCTACGGGACGCCCGGCGCGGGCACGACTCACCATATCATCGGCGAGATGTTCAGGCTCGCCGCCAAGGTCAACATCACTCACGCGCCGTTCCAGGGTGGAGGTCCCGCGATCACCGCCGCGGTCGGCGGTCACATCCCCATGGTCCTCGCCAACGTGTCCGAAGTCGTTCCCTTCGCGAAGAGCGGGAAGATGCGCCCGCTCGCGGTGACGACCGCCGAGCGCGCCGAGGCCATGCCCGAGGTACCGACGGTTCGCGAGGCCGGCTATCCCGAAGTCGAATCGACCAACTGGAGCGGGTTCGTGGTCCCCGCCGCGACGCCGCCCTCTGCGATCGTGCGCCTCAATGCCGAGTTGGTGAGCGCGCTGCGCAACGCGGAGGTGCGGGAAAAGTTCAAGACCTACGGAATGTCCCCTGCCCCGGGCACCCCGGAACAGTTCGGTGCGTTCCTGCAGTCCGAATCGGCGAGGTACGCGAAAGTCGTGCGTGAGGCAGGAATCAAGGCTGATTGACAGACACGGAGAACCCAGCGGAGGAGCCATGGTCTTCGATCGAACCGTTCGCACGCTGATCGTAATCCTTGCCGCCGTCACGCTCAGGAGCGCGTGGGGCCAGTCCTACCCGACGAAACCGATCCGGTTGATCAGTCCGTTTCCGCCCGGGGCGGTGGTCGATACCCTGAGCCGCACGCTCGCGGCGCCGCTGGGCGATCTGCTCGGGCAGCCGGTCGTCGTCGAGAACCGCGCGGGCGCCGGCGGAAACATCGGCATGACCGTGGTCGCGCAAGCACCCGCCGACGGCTATGTGATCGGCATGGGAAGCATCGGCACGCACGGCATCAATCCGAGCGTGTACGCGAAGATGCCCTTCGATCCGGTGCGCGATTTTGCCCCGATCAGCTTCGTTGCGAGCAACATCAACGTGCTCGTCGTCCACCCTTCGGTGCCTGTGCAGGACGTGAAGCAGTTGATCGCCTACGCCAAGTCCAATCCGGGAAAGCTCTCGTACGGATCCGCCGGCACCGGCACCTCCCAGCACCTGGCCGCAGAGCTCTTCAAGCAGATCAACGGCATCCAGATGACGCACATCCCGTACAAGGGCGCCGGTCCAGCGGTGGCCGATCTGGTCGCCGGACAGATCCCTCTCATGTTCGTGGACATCTCGGCTTCCCTCGGCCACATCCGCGCCGGGAAGCTGCGGGCCCTCGGAGTGACGACGCGCGAGCGCACGCCACTTCTGGACGTGCCGACCGTCATCGAGCAGGGCGTTCCGGATTTCGACGTCAACGCCTGGTTCGGATTGTTCGCGCCGGCGGGAACGCCGCGCGAGATCGTCGCCCGCCTTCAGGCGGAGTCGGGCAATGCGCTACGCCAGCCTGCGGTCCGCGACCGGTTGCAGAGCGTGGGCTTGAGTCCTGCGCCGAACACGCCTGAGGAGTTCGCGCAGTTCATAAGGGTCGAACTGGACCGCTGGGCCAAGGTGGCCAAGTCGGTCAATATACGCGCGGAGTAAGCGGGTTACTTTGGCGCCATGCGGATCGCGCCGTCGAGGCGTATGACCTCGCCGTTCAGCATTTCGTTCTCGACGATGTGCCTCACCAGCGCTGCGTAGTCCGACGGCTTTCCCAGGCGCGGAGGAAACGGCACCTGCTTGGCGAGCGCGTCCTGCACATCCTTCGGCATGCCGAGCAGCATCGGCGTCTCGAAGATTCCCGGTGCGATGGTGCACACCCGAATGGCGTCGCGCGAGAGGTCGCGTGCGATCGGCAGAGTCATCCCCACGATTCCGCCTTTCGAGGCGGAATAGGCGGCCTGACCGATCTGCCCGTCATAGGCGGCGACCGAAGCCGTATTCACGATCACGCCGCGCTCGCCCGCGGCGTTCGGCTGCCCTTTCGCGATCGCCACGGCGGCGAGGCGGATCATGTTGAAGGTGCCGATGAGGTTGATGTTGATGACGCGCGTAAATGAGGCCAATGCGTGCGGGCCGTCCTTCTTCACGGTGCGCTCGGCGATCGCGATCCCTGCGCAGTTGACCAGGCCCTGAAGAGCGCCGAAATTCTTCAGTGCCGCGTCCACTGCGGCCTGGCCGTCGGCCTCGCTCGTCACGTCGCACTTGACGAAGCGCGCCTTCGCGCCGAGCTGCTTCGCCAGAGCCTCGCCCTTGTCCATCTGCAGATCGGCGATTAAGACGTTCGCCCCGGCGCCGGCGAGCATCTTCGCGGTCCCTTCGCCCAGGCCCGAGGCTCCGCCCGTAACGATGAATGTACTGCCCTTGAGGTCCATGGTTCAGCCCTTTTTCGCCTTCTTTTCGGGTAGCAATTGCGCCCGATCGCGCAGCAGCGGCTCGACGACGTTCTTCGAAACCAGATAGGTCCATTTGTCCAGGGTCTTTTCCCGCGCCAGCCTTTCCGCGAGTTTCGCGCGGCGCTCCTCGAACTCCTTGTCCTTCTTCTCCTTGTCTTCGGCTTTTTCGCCCTTCGGAGGCACGCGCGTCTTGCGGGGCTCGCCCGCGACCGCGATCCCGACGTAATAGTTGTCGCCGTTCCGGTTGCCGATCCTCAGGGTGTAGGTGGGCCCGTCGAAAGTCTCCGCGCTGACGACGACCGCGCGAGGCAAACCGGTATCGACCTTGGCGGGATCCGGAACGACATCCACGAGATTCACCCACCCGAAGGAGCTCGCGAGGTCGGTCGCCTTCTGCAGATCGGGCTTCGCGCCGGAGTCCGCGAACTTCCAGTCGAGAGACTCGGTCTCGCGCGTCACCTTCCAACGCAATTTGCCGTCCTTAGACGCGGTGATCGATCTTGCACCGTCGGCGCGAACGAGATCCTTCACGAGCCAGGGCTCGGGTTTCGACTCGACCTGTTCGAGCGGCTCGCCGACCACCAGAAGGGTGCCGGCGTTGCTGCCCGCGGTGAGGTAGCGTCCGCTCGCCTCCCCTTCTGCGCGTGCAAAAGAGGTGGGCGGCGCGCTTTTCATGACTTTCTTGCCGAGGAGCAGACGCGCCAGGCTCGCGCCTTTCGCGTCTTTCAGCTCGAGCAGTGTTCCCGCTCCTGTCTTGTCTTTAGGTTCGACCAGCTCCAGGCGCGCGCGCTGCGCTTCCGGCAGCGGCTCGCTTTGCACGACCTTCATCTCGGCGAGCTTCACGAGCAGCTCGGCGACGCGGTCGGTCTCGGCGGCGAAACCGGCGCGTTCGCGCACGGTCCAGCCCGCCTCGCCGCGCACGAGGTGGAGCTCGCCGGCAGTGTCCCGGATCGCGATCTCGGCGACGTCGCTGATCTTCAGTCCCGGGAGGACTTTTTGCCCTGCGCGCGAATCGGCGCTCTTCCAGCCCGAGCGTTCCGACACGATGACGGCGGCGCCGGCGGCGGCGAGGACCACGAGCACCGCGAGGGTGATGAGAAATTGCCTGCGGTTCATAGGACCGGAACCCTCCGGCGGCGCAACAGCGCGAGCGCGACCCC
Organism: uncultured beta proteobacterium; assembly: GCA_963699535.1. Taxonomy (GTDB): domain Bacteria; phylum Pseudomonadota; class Gammaproteobacteria; order Burkholderiales; family SG8-39; genus VBDM01. Next base: position 6,358 of record CAVOUJ010000007.1, read on the forward strand.
CGCGACCGCCACCAGCAGGGGCATGAGCGCGATATTCAGCACCTTGGTCCAGAACTGCAGCGCCTCGCTGTCGGCGCGCAGCTCGCGGCGCACCTCTTTCAGCGCAAGGCGGGTCTCAGCCGCTCTCTTGCGGAAGTTCTCGAGTTCAACCTGCTGCTCCGCCGTGAGGATCGCTCCGGCGCCCTTCCCTCTGCCCTTTTGCAGCGCGTTGAGTTTCTCCTGCGTCTGGTTGAGGTTGTCCTCCAGCTCCTTGATCTTCCCGAGGTAGGCCTGCTGCGCCCTGGCCTCCATGTCGCGAATCACGGTAAACGGACGCGCGGCGCTCGCGCGGCTGCGCAGCTTGATGAGCGCCGGGTCGCCGGCGAACTGGTCCACCAGCGCCTGTGCGAAAGCGATGTTGCCGTTGCGCGGGATCACGATCCGCTGTCCGAAAATCTCCTGGACCTGCACCGCGGCGCCGTCGTTGATGAAATCGCTGTCGGCAACGAGCACTACGGCGTTGTCCCCGGCCGACTCCTTCAGCCCTTCGCGCTTGGCCTCCACCCCCTTCGAGGCCGCGGCTTTCTTGGCGCCCTTGTCATCGGCCTTGGGTTCGCCTTCGGGAAACGCGGTCTTGAACTTTCCCGTCAGCCTTATGGCGAGGGGATACTCGGTCCCGGAGGGCTGGAATCCCCTCACTGCGGCCTCGCCCTGTGTCATCGCGGCGAAGGAATCCACCAGCTGCGAATACCCCGAAGTCTTCATCAGCACGGTCTGGCTCAATCCCTCGGCGGGCTTGCCGGTGAAAACGCCCGCGAAAGGCATGAGAAGGGATCCCAGCCGCTGCGTGGCGACGTCGTTCGGATCGAAGGCGCTGTCGTTCAGCGAAAGCAGCGTGGGCAGCGCGCGCGCCCCTGCCCCGGTGACGTAGCGCATGTCGAGGACGACCTTGCTCGAATCGAAGCCTATGCCCCAGGCCTTGAACAGGCGGTCGAGGGACGAGGGCGTGCCGCCCTGCATGCCCATCCCCGCCATCCCGCCGAACTGGTCGAAATACGCGCTCGGATCGACGAAGGCGATGAGCTTGCCGCCGCGAAGCACGAACTGGTCGAGCGCGTACTGCGCGCGATCCCCGATACCGCGCGGATGTATCACGAGCAGCACCTTGATGTCATCGTCGATGCGTTCCGCATCGAGGCTCACGCGCTTCACCGTATAGTCGCGCCTCAGCTCTCCCACGAAGACCTGCGGCTCCAGGGGCTGACCGCCCGTCAGCTGGCTCGGCGGCATGCCGAATACAGGGAGCGCGCTCATGACGCCGAGCACGGGCTTTTCGGTCGAGGCGACGCGTGCGATGGCGCGGGTCAGATCGTATTCGAGCAGCGACTCGCGGTCGGGCACGAGCGCCGGCAGGGCCACCTTCTGGTCGAGGTAGCTCACCGAGAGCCCCAGGTAGAACCTCTCCCCCGCTGGCATGACCTGGGCTTCGATGCCCTCCAGCGTCGCCGAGTCCTCGGCATCGGAGTCGGGCTGGGGATCGAGCTTCTCGACGAGGACCTTGCCGCGGCTCGCGCTCCGAAACTCGCCCAGCAGGTCCTCCACCCTCCGCCCGTAGGCTTTCATGGGCAGCGGCACGCCGCTCTCGGCCTGGCTGAAATACAGGCGAACCCTCACCGGGGACTGCAGCTTCTCGAGCACCGCGTGCGTCCCTTCGGAGAGCGTGTGCAGCTTGCCCTGCGTGAAATCGATGCGTCCCCTCACGGCGCCGAGGACGAAGTTGAGAAGGAGCAGGATGACAAAAGCGGCGACGAGGCCGCCCGCCGAGTAGATCAGGCTTTCGGTTCTTTTCTGCATGCTTCTATCCAGCCCGGTGGTTGCGGATGACGACGCCGGTCGCGAACAGCGAGAACGCCATCACCGAAAGGAAGTAGAGCAGGCCCCGCGAATCCAGGACACCCTTCTGGAAGCCGTCGTAGTGGGTGAGGACCGAGAACCTCGCCACGCCCTCGACGAAGCGCGGGCTCGCCCAGCGCGAAAGCAGATCGGTGACCGGCGAGAACCCGACCAGGACCAGAAGCAGGCACAGCACCACCGCCAGAACGAAAGCGATGACCTGGTTGCGGGTGAGCGCCGAGGTCATGCTGCTGATTGCGAGATAGGCGCCGGCGAGCAAAGCCGCGCCGATGTAGCCGCTGGCGATAACGCCGTTGTCCGGATCGCCTAACCAATTGACCGTGATTACCATCGGGAAAGTCAGCGCGAGCGCAATGACGAGGAAAGCCCAGGAAGCGAGAAACTTGCCGAGGATCGCTTGCCACGCGGCCACCGGCAGCGTGAGCAGCAGCTCAATGGTGCCCATGCGCCGCTCCTCGGACCACAGGCGCATGCCGACCGCCGGGACCAGGAAAAGGAACAGCCACGGTAGCCAGGTGAATAGAGCCGTAAGCGACGCCTCTCCCCGTTCGAAGAAGCCGCCGAATGTGAATGTGAAGAAGCCGGCGAGGAGAAGAAAAATGACCAGGAACACGTAGGCGACCGGAGACTCGAAGTACGCCGACAGCTCGCGCCTGGCGACCGTGCTGATCGCGGCCCAGTGATTCTTCATGCGGCAACCCTAGCCGTGTCACTAACGTCCGAACGCGTGATCGAGCGAAAGAAATCGTCGAGCTTGCCACTGGGGGCGCGGGCCTTCAGCTCCTCGGGCGTACCGTTGGCGACGATGCGGCCGCGGTCGATGATGATCGCCCGGGTGCAGGCCGCCTCGACTTCCTCCAGGATGTGCGTGGAAAAGATGATCGCCTTGCTCTCACCCATGCGGCGGATCAGCGTGCGCACTTCGTGCTTCTGGTTCGGGTCCAGGCCGTCGGTGGGCTCGTCGAGGATCAGCACTTCGGGGTCGTGGACGAGCGCCTGCGCAAGGCAGGTACGGTGACGGAACCCCTTTGAGAGGGTATCGATCGTCTGGCCGAGAACGCTTTCCAGGTGGCACAGCTCGACGACGCGGCGCACCGCGTTCCGGCTCGCCTCGCCGCGCAGCCCGCGCATCCCGGCAGCGAACTTGAGGAAGGACAGGACCGACATGTCGCCGTAGGAAGGCGCGGCCTCCGGAAGATAGCCGATGCGGCGCTTGACCTCGATGGGGTGCTCGACGACATCCAGTCCGCAGACCGAAACGCTGCCCGAGCTCGGCGGAATGAACCCTGTGATCATGCGCATCGTGGTGGACTTGCCGGCGCCGTTGGGCCCGAGAAACCCGAGGACTTCGCCTTTGGCAACTTCTAAGGAAAGGCCATCCACGGCCCGCTTCTGACCGAAGGACTTGCTCAGGTTTTGAAGCTTGATCACCGCGTGCCTCCAGACATCCCTTGTTTTACGTCCGCTTTTTGAGGTCCGCAGGGTTTTCAGGTCCCCGCCACTCCCCACAGACCGGCCCGTATCGCCGGAGTTCCTCGACCCGGCGCGGGCGGAACCGGATTCTAGCGCAATGGGCGCTTGGGCATAAGCAAATTACCTGGGTGCATGCTCGGGCGCATGAATTAGACTGCATGACCGTCCGAACTAGTTCGCGCTTTCAAGGCGGCCAACGCTGGCATTATAATTTTTCCTTTTTTCGCGGCGCCGACAACTTCGCGCCGACAGGACTGCGCGAATGACCCACGTCGTCACCGAGAGCTGCATCAAGTGCAAGTACACCGACTGCGTCGATGTCTGCCCCGTCGACTGCTTCCACGAGGGACCGAACATGCTCGTGATCGATCCGGACGAGTGCATCGATTGCGCCGTGTGCATTCCCGAATGCCCGGTGAACGCGATCCTCCCCGAGGAGGATGTGCCCGAGGAACAAAAGAAGTTCACGGCTCTCAACGCCGAGCTCGCCAAGATCTGGCCGGTCATCACCGACGCCAAACCCGGACCGGCGGACGCGGACCAGTGGAAGGACGTGAAGGACAAGCTCAAGTATCTGGAGCGTTAAGGGTGGGATGCTAAATCTCGCCCACGGCCTGTCCTTTGCCGATCTCTACGGGCGCGACGGCCTCGCGAAACTCGATCTCGTTTTCCTCGATCGCCTCGGGGCCTCCGATGCCGCGCTGAAAGCGCGACTCCTCGCGGCGCGCGAAAATCCCGAAAGCCTCGATGCCAAGTCCGAATCGGCGCTGATCCTGGAGATCGCGCCGCATCTGGACGATTTCCTCTCCGAGTTGTTCGGGATTCAGGCCGAGTTCGGCGCTCTTGCCGCCCGGCATCACGAGCTCGCGCCGCTCTACGCGGTGAAGCGCCAGTTCGTCCAGCGCCGCGCGGCCAACAGGATCAAACCCGCCGAGGCCGCAGCAGCTCGACGGTTTTGCACTCGAGGCCGAGCTGAAGACGCTCCTCGGCAGCCGTTTCGACGAACTCGGCTTTGCGGTGGGCGTGACCGAGTGGCTCGCCGACGAACCGAAAAACGCGGCGCAACTCGACCTGGCAATGAAGTACGCCGCGTGGGCGCTGCATACACCCGCGGGCCGGGAGCACGTGCATTCGGGCGTCCTGTTCAAGCTTCCCGCGAAGATCGACCCCCAAAGCTTGCTCGTTCACGCGCACAAGAGCGAACAAGAGGGAATCTCCACTTTCACGATCAAACCCGAGCACATTCGCCGGCGCCGCGGCTTCGCGCTCACCGATCAGGGCACGGATCTCGTCGGCGCACTCGATCAGGCCAACTATTGCATCTGGTGCCATACGCAGGGCAAGGATTCCTGTTCCAAGGGTCTGAAGGAGAAGGCGCCGGCCGATTCACCGCAGAAGGTCGTCTTCAAGAAGAGCCCTTTCGGCGTGACTCTCGCCGGCTGCCCGCTCGAGGAGAAGATTTCCGAGTTCCACACGCTCAAGACCCAGGGCAACGCGCTCTCGGCACTCGCCGTGATCGCGATCGACAACCCCATGGTCGCGGCCACCGGACACCGCATTTGCAACGACTGCATGAAGGCCTGCATTTTCCAGAAACAGGAACCGGTCAACATCCCGCAGGTCGAAACTCGCACCCTGAAAGACGTGCTCGAGCTCCCCTGGGGGTTCGAGATCTATTCACTGCTGACGCGCTGGAACCCGCTCAACTTCCGGCGGCCGCTGCCCCTGCCCCTCACCGGTCGCAAGGTGCTCATCGCAGGCATGGGGCCCGCCGGCTTCACCCTCGCGCACTACCTCATGAACGACGGCCACACCGTGGCCGGAATCGACGGGCTGAAAATCGAGCCGCTGCCGGAACCGATCTCGGGTGTGAAACCCGATGGGTCGCGGACCCCGTTCGAGCCCATCCGAGACGTGTCGACCCTGTACGAGTCGCTGGACGAGCGCGTCATGGCGGGATTCGGCGGTGTCGCCGAATACGGCATCACGGTGCGCTGGGACAAGAACTTCCTCAAGATCGTGCGCTTGCTGCTCGAGCGCAGAGACCAGTTCGCGCTCTTCGGCGGGGTGCGCTTCGGCGGAACCCTCACCGCCGAGGATGCGATGGACCTCGGGTTCGACCACGTGGCTCTCGCCATGGGCGCCGGCAAGCCGACGGTGCTCGACATCCCGAACGGCCTGGCGCGCGGAGTGCGGGCCGCATCCGATTTTCTCATGGCGCTGCAGCTTACCGGCGCAGCCAAGGCCGACTCGATTGCAAACATGCAGCTACGTCTGCCGGTGGTGGTCGTCGGCGGAGGTTTGACTGCAATCGACACCGCGACCGAATCGCTCGCCTATTACCTGGTACAGGTGGAAAAATTCCTGACACGGTTCGAGACGCTTGCAGCCGAGTCCGGCGAGGACGCAGTGCGCGAGAAGTGGGATGACCAGGAGCGCGAGATCGCCGAAGAATTCCTCGCCCACGCGCGCGCGGTCAGGGAGGAATGCGCCGCCGCCGGGCGGGAAAACCGCGTGCCGCGCGTCATCGAGCTGCTGCAGCACTGGGGCGGCGCAACCATCGCCTACCGCAGGCGGCTGATCGACAGTCCCTCCTACACGCTCAATCACGAGGAGGTCGAAAAGGCGCTCGAGGAGGGCATCACGTTCTGCGAAGGTCTCTCTCCGCTTGCGGTTGACGTGGACAACTACGGTGCGGTGCGCGGCATGCGTTTTCGCCGCGAAAGCGGCCCCGGTGGCGAATCCCCCGAGCACTGGCTCCCGGCGCACACGGTCTTCGTCGCAGCGGGCACTCAGCCGAACAGCGTGCTCGCCCGCGAGTACCCGGCGCGGTTCCAGCTCGACGGCAAGTATTTTCGGGCCTGCGACGAGGACGGACGGCCCGTCAAGCCCCAGGGCGCGCTGTCGAAACCCGACCGCGCCGAGGTGCTGCTGACGCGTCTTCCCGACGGAAGATTCCTGAGTTTTTTCGGCGACCAGCATCCTTCCTACTTCGGAAACGTGGTGAAGGCACTCGGCTCGGCTCGGCAGGGCTTTCCGCTCGTGTCGCGCGTGCTCGCCAGGAGGCCCCCGCAGGACGGCATCCCGCCACCCGAGTTCTACCGCAAGCTCTCGGCGGAGCTGCTCGCCACGGTGCACAAGGTCGAGCGGCTCACGCCCACAATTGTCGAGGTCGTGGTGAAAGCTCCGCTTGCGGCGCGCAAGTTTCAGCCCGGCCAGTTCTATCGCCTGCAGAATTTCGAGTCGCTTTCCCCTCTGATCGGAAACTCGGCCACCCGAACGCGCATGCAGATGGAGGGTCTCGCGATGACCGGCGCGTGGGTGGACAAGAAGCGCGGCCTCGTTTCCACCATCGTCCTCGAAATGGGCGGTTCGTCGGATCTATGCGCGATGCTCAAGCCCGGAGAGCCGGTCATCCTCATGGGTCCCACGGGCAGCCCGACGCATATCGCCGCCGGCGAAACCGTGATTCTCGCGGGCGGCGGACTGGGCAACGCAGTACTGTTCTCAATCGGCCAGGCGCTGCGTGCGAAAGGCTCCAAGGTTCTCTATTTCGCCGGCTACAAGAAGGTCATCGACCGCTACAAGGTCGCCGAGATCGAGAATGCAGCCGACGTCGTGGTGTGGTGCTGCGATGAGGAACCGGGATTCAAGCCGGAAAACAGGTCGCGCCCGCAGGACAAGAGCTTCATCGGCAACATCGTGCAGGCCATGGACGCCTACGCGCAGGGCAGGCTCGGGCCGATCTCAATACGCATGGAGGAAGCCGACCGGCTGATCGCGATCGGCTCTGACCGCATGATGGCGGCGGTGGCGCGGGCTCGCCACGACGTGCTCAAGCCTCACCTGAAGCCGCAGCACGTCGCGATCGGCTCGATCAACTCGCCGATGCAGTGCATGCTCAAGGAGATTTGCGCGCAGTGCCTCCAGCCGCACCACGATCCGCAGACCGGCAAGACGAGCTATGTGTTTTCCTGCTTCAACCAGGACCAGGAACTCGACCGGGTGGATTTTGCCGCGCTATCCGAGCGGCTCAAGCAGAACTCGCTCCAGGAGAAGATCACCGCGCAATGGATCCGGCACTGCATGCCGGAGTTGCGCAAGTTAAGGACGCTGGTTTGAAAACTGTCATTCCCGCGAACGCGGGAATCCAGGGACTTTGAAGACACTGGGCCCCCGCCTTCGCGGGGTTGACGTCAGTGCCAGTCGCGCCGCGGAGGGACAGGCAGTGGCAGCACCGCGATGCCCTCTTCCAGAAGGTCCTGTGTCTCCTCGTTTGTCGCCGCTCCGCGGATATTGCGGTGAGGGATTTCCTTGCGGTGGATGCGCCGAGCCTCAGACGGGAATTGCCGTCCCACGTCCTCCGTGTTGAGCAGGACGTACTCGATCAGCTCGTTCAGGTTTCGCGGCACACCCGCATCCGGAACCGCGGGCGGCGCAGGGTCCTTCTTCGGTTCGACCTCAGGTCTCCCGATCTTTGCCGTGAGGAGTTTTTCGATACTCGAATCGCTGCATACCGGACACGACAGCAGGCCGTGAGCCTTCTGGCTTTCGAAATCTCCTGCCGAGGCAAACCAACCCTCGAAGCGGTGGCGATCCTGGCAAATCAGCTCAAATACGATCATGTTTTCTTCCAGACACGGGCATTCTACCCCGTCTGAAGCAATATCGGTTCCAGCTCCCGCCATTTCAAGCGGCGGCGAAGTGGGAATATGCCCACGTCGCGCAAAGCGCAGCCAGCGATATCCACACCGCTACCACGACGATTGCCGCGATCCAGCTGACCGGCCGGCCGCCTGCGAACGCCTCCTGCGCGCGCTCCCGGCACTCCTCGAGAATCGAGCTCGGGATCATCCTGATCGCCAAAGCGATGCCGAGCGGAAGGACCACCAGTTCGTCGAGATACCCCAGGATGGGCACGAAGTCCGGAATGAGATCGATGGGACTCAGCGCGTAAGCCACTATTCCCGCGACGAGAAGCTTCGCGTACAACGGCGTGCCGGGATGTCGGGCCGCCAGATAGAGCGCGTAGGTTTCGTGTTTGAGCCGGGACGCGCGCGCCTTGAGTCGGGCCAGCAAGAGCATCGCCGCCGGGACGCTCTACGGCGAAGATTGCGCTTCGTCCGCGTCGGGATCCCTGGGCGGCCCCTTGTCGAGCGACATCAGGAGGCCGAGCAGTATCGCGACCGGCCCGAGGATCAGCCACAGTATCGCTTCTGCAAAACTGTTCCGCACCGCGTATTCGGTTCGCGCGTAATGGGACACGACGCGTTCGCGCCGTTGCACATCCTCGATGTTGGGCGCAAACGCACGCACCTCGCCCGTACGGTCGAAGTAGGTCCCGATCTCCCCCGTTTCCCTGAACGCATGGCGCGCTCGCGCGAGGCTGGCGGACTCCCTTTTTTCCGGAGTCATCGTCCTTCCCCAATCCCGAGGCAACTGCGACGATCCGGCCTTGCGCTGAATCACGTTCAGCGTCACCTTATCGTCCAGGTATTTCCAGTATGCAAAAGCGCCATAGAGCCCGCAGACCGACGCCGCCAATACCATCATCAGCGCCGCCCGGCGATGTGCGCCGTATGCGGCGAGTCGGCGAGTGCCTTCGAAGAGGAACAGGAACGCCATTCCGCCTCCGACGACGCTCAGCGTGAAGTCGATCCAGTTCTCGATCATGGCGTGCAAATCCGGAGACCGCCTCGCCGAAAGGATACAGCCCGGTCCAAGGCAGGTCTAGCGATCGCTCAGAACGCGATCGTGAAGCTCACCTCGGGATAAGTGCTGGTGCACTCGCGGTACACGGACTTGTTGCAGTCGAGGTAGGACTCATACACCACGCCGGCGCCGAGGTAGGCGTTGCGTCCGGCTTGCAGGTACGCGCCGGCGCGCCCGCCCGCCGAGTTGATGTCCGGCAGCCCGTCGATATAAGTGCGGCGATAAAATGCGCCTATATAGACGAGCCGGCGCTGGGAGAGGGGCAGGCGCCGACATACCGCCACCGCTTTCCGGCGACTGGAGCGCGCGCTCCGGCTACGAGCTCGGGCAGCGGCTGGTGACCGTCCGCGAAATCACGGCTGTGTTCGCGGCCAACGATCAGATGGCCCTCGGCATCCTGCGCGCGCTGCACGAAGTGGGTCGTGAGGTTCCCCGGCAGCTCAGCATCGTCGGCTTCGACGACATTCCCGAGGCCGCAGTTCTTCACGCCGCCGCTCACCACTGTGCGCCAGGACTTCGGCGAGGTCGGGCGCCAGAGCGTGACGCTCCTGCTGGCCGAGATCACGTCGGGCGCCCGCTCCTCGGCCCGGGTGGTCGTGGAGCCCAGGCTGATGGTGCGCGACAGCGCAGCGGCCCCGCCGCGGTAGTCCCTCTCCGCTCGGTCACGGATCACCGAGGACATGCGCGCCGGGCCCTGGCCGCACCGCGCGCGCCCCCGGGGGGCCGACGCCGGGCGGCAGCAGGCCGAGGACGGAGCCGCCGAAGCCCCCGCCGACCACGCGCGCGCCAGCCGCCCCCGCGCGTCGCAGCGTGTCCACGGCCGCCTCAACCGCCGGCGTCGAGACCTCGTAGAGGTCGCGCAGGCTGGCGTGCGAGGCGTCCAGCAGCCGGCCGGCCTCCGCCAGGTCGCGGGTCCGAAGCGCCGTCACCATCCGCTCGACTCGCTCGTTCTCGGCGATCACGTGCTCGACCCGCTCGGCGAGCGGCGAGGGCAGGGCCGCCGCCCGCCCTGGCTCGGCATCGCGCAAGCTCGCGATCCCCAGCGCCTCGCAGGCGCGCGCGCACTCGGCGCGGCGCCGGTTGTAGCCCGAGCCGGCAAGGGCGTGACGCTCGCCGGAGTCGAGCGTCACCCACCGCCAGCCGTCGAGGTCGAGCGCCACCGGCTCGATCTCCAGCGAGTGAAAGTCGATCCGCAGCGCCGCGTCGGGCCGGCCGAAGATGCTCGCGAGTTGGTCGAGCAGGCCGGTGTGCGCGCCGACCCACTGGTTCTCGGCCCGCGAGCAGAGGCGCGCCAGCGCGCGCCCGTCGGGCGGCGCGGCCCCCGCAAGCTCGAGCAGCGCCAGCGCCAGCGCCACCTCGAGCGCCGCCGACGACGACAGCCCAGAGCCACGCGGCACCGTGCCCGTGATCTCCACGCGGGCACCGGCCAGCGGTAGCTCGGCGGCGGTGAGCTCGGCGGCGATGCCGCGCACGAAGGCGCGCCAGCCCGAGGCATCGCGCGGCGGTGAGGCCAGCTCGAACGAGTCCTCTTCGCCGAGGTCGAGCGCCCGTGCCTCGATCCGCGGCCCGCCGGTCGCCGTGGCGCGCACGGTGACGCCCTCGGCGATCGCGAATGGCAGCGCCAGGCCGCCGTTGTAGTCAGTGTGCTCGCCGATCAGGTTGATGCGACCGGGCGCGAAGGCCGCGACCGCCTCACGGGCCATGCTCGGCGGCGGTGCCAATCGCGCCGCGCAGCGCATGCGCCGCGTCCTCGGGCATCATGTCGACCAGGAACGTGCCCGCTCCTTGCTCGCAGCCGGCGGCGTACTTGAGCTTGTCGGCCGTGCGCAGCGGTGGGTAGAACTCGACGTGCAAATGGCCGTCGTGGCGGCCGTCGGTGGGCGCCTGGTGGACGACCATCACGTACGGGAAGGGCCGCGCGAACAGGCGATCGTAGCCGCGCGTCACCGCCTGCAGGACGCCGGCCAGCTCGCTGAGCTCACCTGGCGTGCAGTGCGACAGGGTCGGCCGGTGCTCGCGCAGCACCACGTGAACCTCATACGGCCACCGCGCCGCGTAGGGCACGTAGGAGACGACGCTGTCGCCGGCGTACACGACCCGCTCGCCTCCGTCGAGCTCGCGCCCGAGCAGGACGCATGACGCGCAGCCGCCGAGGCGCCGGTCGGCCTCCAGCTCGAGTGCTGGGACCGGGGGCAGGAACGGAAAAGCGTAGATCTGGCCGTGGGGATGGTGAAGCGTGGTGCCGACCTCGACGCCACGGTTCTCGAACGGCATCACGTAGTCGACCTCCGGGCGCGCCCCAAGCTCCTCGTACCGATGGCGCCACACCCACATCAGCGCTTCGGCGCGATCCGGCGGCAGGGCGCCGAACGAGCCGTGGTGCTGATCCGTGTAGACGACGACCTCCGCGGCACCGTCGCCGCCCGAGAAAGCCGGGAACCGATTGTCGAAGACCGCTATCTCGAAGCTCTCGACAGGGATCTCGGTGGCCGGGCGGCCCGGCCGCGCCGGGCACAGCGGGCAGTGGTCGGCGGCCGGCAGGAAGGTGCGCTCCTGCCGGTGAATCGCGTAGACGACCTGCTCACCGCGGAGCTCGTTGAAGCGGCGCTCGCTCACCCTGATCGCGATCCTCGCCCCGCACCTCGTAGAGGATCAGGGCCCGCCCGTCCTCCTTGCGCATGCGCCGCACGTAGAGCGGTCCGAAGCGCTCCTCGTCGGGCCTCGGCGGCCTCCCCGGAATCGGGAGGCTGCGTTCACACCGTGACCGTACGACCGCTGCTCGCCGCCTCGTAGAGCGCCGCGATCGTTCGCGCCTGCCCGACCGCGTCGGCGCGGCCGAACGGGTGGGTGGCGTCGCCGACACACGCGCGCGCGAAGACATCGAGCTCACAGGCGTACGGGTCGGTGCGCTCGATCTCGATGGCGGACACGCTTCCGTCCTCTCGCCGCTCCTCGATCACCGACCGCCGTGAGTGCCACGGATCGTCCAGGAACAGGGCGCCCTCCGCGCCCACGACCTCGAGTTCGTCACGGGACGCGATGTCGAAGCCGCAGTCGAAGTGCGCGAGCGCGCCGCTCGGGAAGCGCATCGTGCCGACGAAGCGCTCGTCCACCC
>CAVOUJ010000008.1:0-18903 GCA_963699535.1 uncultured beta proteobacterium
CCAGTCCCGGATCTTGCCGGACTCAAACCGGCCAAGGAAATTCAACGCCACGTGCTTGCTGTACGGAATCACGAGGCTTGCATTGAGGATACTCTGGGCAAAAGTCAGATCGGAGAGGCTGTTACCTGCCAGAGCCGCCTGCGTGGGTGTCATGCCGAGCGCCGCCGGGTTGTACGAGTAGCTGATCTGCGTGCGCCCGAGGGCGCGCGTGAAATTGGCGTCCAGCTTTGCCAGACCGAAGTCGTACTTGACGCCCGCACCGACCACGTCGTTGCGGTCCTTCGAGTTCACCTCCCATGCGCGGCTTTCCGGAAACAGCGGGCTGGTGGCCGACGCCGTGCCGCAAACGCCGCTCCAGTTGGCCGCGGTAACATCCTGGGTCGCCACCAGGACAGTTCCGGGGGGTGTCGCCGGTGGCGCGCCCCCCGTCACGGCGGTCAGAACCTGACCGTTGCTGTAGAAGTAGTAAGTGTTGCCCAGGATGCAGCTGTTGGGCTGAACTCCCCTCTGGCTCATCGTTCCCGTCTGGTAGGTGTAGAAGCCGTAGAGCACGGCCGTCGAACCGGATTGGTAGCTCAGATCGAACGTGACCGAATTCTGTTCCTGGTGGCCGGTGCGCCCGTACTGGCCGGGGAATTCGGCGGCCTTGAACTGCACGGTCACGGCGCCATCCAGGTCCGGGCGCAACGCGTAGTTGATCCGGCCGTTCACAACGTCCTGGTTCCGGTCGGCGAGATCGAAACTCCGGAATTGCTCGATGCTATGGAACCAGCTCGCCGCGTTCACGGCATTGGCGGTGGGCGCCGGTCCCATGCTCGCGCTCAGGAACGGCTGATAGGGGTTCGTGTTGTATTCACTTCCCCGGCGGCGGGCATGCTCGTAGGAGAGCCGAATCGTCCCGTCGATCGGGCCGCGGTCCACGTAACCCAGCTTGATCTTGTCCTCCCACGTCCGCTCGCGCTCCCGAAACTCGCGCCGGTAGCTCTCCCGTTCAATCGCGGCGTTGACGCTCGAGGTCCGGTCGATCCGGTAGTCGGCCGCGAGACTCGTATTGAACTGCTCGTAGTCGTAAGGGACGCTCCGGATCGGGATATTGCCTGCCGTTGGCGCGATGTTCATTGCCTGCGCTGCGGCCAGATCGCAGTTGGCGCTATTGTAGGCGGCGTTCGCCAGGGAGAGTCCGCTGCCGTCGTTGAGCAGCCTTCCCCACTGGCCGGTCAGCGGATTGCATGATTGGTATTGCATCGCGTTGCTGGTCTCGTAGTAGCGCAGCTTGCCTTTGACGTCGAGCCCGCTGGCCGGCTTGAGCGACAGCCCGAGATCGGCGAGCCGGGTGTCGATCCTGGCCTGCGCCGATTGCCGGCTCAGGGCGGCGGTCGTGTTCCACACGTCGGCGAGCGACGTGCCGCCCGCGGTCACCGTGCCCCCCGTAAGGGGATACTCGGTCGGCGCGATCAGGTTGTCGTTCTGGCGCATCGACCCCAGCGCCACGGTCGCGGTGAGATTGCCGCGGTAGAGATCGGGCAGCGCATGCGCGTACTCGCCCTTGATCTTGTAGTGCTCGTTGTTCGGCGCCAAGTCGAAGCGGCCTCGCGTGAAGGTGGTAGGGCTCAACCCGGTGCTGCCGTTCAGTGTGATGAACAGTGGATTTTCGAAGGTCATCGTGTCGATGTCGTTGCGGAAGAACGATGCCGAGGCACGCAAGTTGAGGCTGCTCGCGGAATCGCTGAATTGGACGCCGGCCAGGAAGTCTCGGGTATCGTAGTCGATGGATTCCGGAATCTCGACGTTGCCTCCACCTCCTCCGCCGCCGAAGACGGCGCCGAAGGGTTGTGAGCCCTTGCGTTTCTGGTTGGTAAAGCTGGAATAGAACTTCCAGAAATCGTCGAGGTTCGTGTCGTACCGAATGCCGGCCGTCTTGCGTAGGACCTCGAGGTCGGAGTTGCCCGTCGCGGCGAGGGCGTTTTGAATATTCGCCTGCGTCGTCGCGGCATTGGTCGTCCCGCCCGGCGTGAGATTGCTCAGAGTCAGGTTGCCGCTGCCCAGCCCGTTCCAGAGGGACCGGTAGCTGGCGGTGAAGACCTGCGGCGTCTCGTTGTAGAAGGTCGTCACTTTCCAGTCGTTGTAGCGGCCGAACTGCAGGCTGTAGAACTGGTCGTTCCTGCCGATGCCGCCACCGACGATTTCGGCGAACCGCGCTTCGTCCCGTTTTTCAGACGACGCGGCGAAGTTGTTCACGTACGCCCCGCCACTCAGGTCCTTGTAGACCCGGAAGCCCTGGCTGCGGTCGTCCCCGTAGGTACGGATGCCGCCCAGCTCGATGGAGCCGGAGGTTGCCCAACCGTCGTCGCTCACTATCGCGTCGGTCTCTTCGCCCGGGTCGAGCGGGATGTTGTAGAGCCAGCCGGACGGCGTCCTTGCAGCCGGAATGCGCGTCCCCAATCCCTCCTCGTCCATCCACCGGCCTGCAGTCGTCGGGTTGATCGGCGCCGGGTTGAGCGCGTTGCCGGAGTCCGCGCCGACGCCGGAGTCCGCACGGCCAGGCCCGATGACCGCTCCTTGCGCGAGCACTGCGCTTGCCAAGAGGGCCACGGTGTGAGCGCGGGGGTGGAATCTCATGGTCGCGGTGCGTGCTTTCGGCTTTTTCTAGGGGCGCTTAGCGCTGAAATCGAGCCCCGGACGGATGATTGCTGCCGTGGATCTGACTGTGACAGTTCTGGCAGGAGCGGCCGATCATGCGCGGGTTCTGCGTCCCGCCGCTCAACGCGGACTGGGCGGTCTGGTCACCGCGGAAGAACTGCCCTGCATGCGCGGCGGGCGAGGTGTGGCACTGTTGACACAGGTAGGGGCGCGCCGCGACCAGCAGCTTGTCATGGTTGGAGCCGTGCGCGTTGTGGCAGTTGAGGCAGTTCTCCCGTACCGGCGCGTGTTCCCAGAGCATCGGGCCGCGCTTCTCGGCGTGGCAGGGATAACAGACCTCGTTCACGCTGTCTGCACGCAGCAGCGGCCGGGTCGGGGAACCGTGCGCGCTGTGGCAGTCCTCGCAGCTTATCTTGCCCTCGGGCAGCGGCATCCGCGAACGCTTGCGGAACTCGGCGCGCTGCTGCCCGTGGCAGGTCTGGCAGGTCTCGGAGATGCTCGCGCTCCGCAGCAGGCCCTTGGCGGAAAAGCGCGCCATCGTGTTGTGACAGTCGGAGCACGCGATGTGGTTGGTGTCATGAGTCGAGCCCGGCCAATGAAGACGCTGGCCGCCCTTGTGGCAGGACAGGCACACGGCGTTCTGCTCCTCCACCGGCGTGCCCCACTCCCGGGTGAAACCGATCAGGTAGTCGCGGTTCTTGTGGTCGTCCCGGGGCACGTGCAGCGAGCCGGGACCGTGGCAGGCTTCGCATACGCGCCGTTCAACATCGTTCTTCGGGTTCAGCCGGAAGACCTTGGCGTGCAAGGTGTGGCCGAAATGCTTGGACTCCACATCGTGGCACTTGATGCAGACCTTTTCGCCGACGTACTTGGCCTCCGGCGGGATCGCCAACGCCCTGTCGTGCGGGAATAGGCCCGCAGCCACCAGCAACAGGAATGACACGCCGACGCGCACGACCGAGCGCCCATCTGGCAGCCATCGCCTCATGCCCGCTCTCCCCCTCGCTGTACCGCTTGGTCCCGCGGCTATGCCTCCGGCGCTGCTCCCTTGGTGCCCTTCGCTTAGGTAGTGGGGCTGGATGCCTAGCGCATCGACTGGTCAGTATAGTCAGTACTTTCTTGCTCTGGATATTGACCTACATCAACCCTGGAATGCTCTTGTCATTGGCCTGGCCATCAGAAAAGCCTCCGGCATGCTTCAGGCAGGTCGTTGGACGATCAGGTAGACGACGGCCAGCGCCACTACGAACAGGGCCAGCGCCCGCCATGAACTGGCGAAATATGCCGACGCGTTCTCGCGCGAGGCGACTCTCCGGGGGGCTTCACCCCGCTCAAGACCGCGCCGCTCGCGCGCGGCGGCTTCCGGGACTCGCTTCACCCCGGTGAACATCGCGACGATGAGGTCATCCTTCATCGCGAGCCAGTGATACAGAGAGGCTGTGACGTGAAGGCCTGCGAGGACGAGCAGGACCTTGAAATTCCAGCGATGAAACAGCGACAGACGGTCCGAAACCTCGAGCGACACGAGTGCCGCAAGCGGCCCCTCCGTCCCGGAGCTGTCATTCGCGAACAAGCCCGATATCGCCTGCAGCCCGAGAGAAATCAGCAGCGCTGCGACCATCCAACCGCCGAGCGGGTTGTAGCCAACCTGCGGCACTGCCTGGCGTGAGACAAGCCGTAACGCGAAATGCAGCGCTGCTCCCGGCCCCTTGAGGAAGCTCGCGAAGCGCGCGTGCGTACTGCCCGCGAAGCCCCAGAGGACGCGGAACACGACCAGCACGAGCACGCCGTAACCGGAATAGACATGCCATGCCATGAGACCACCGCCGATCTTCCCGCTCACGTACTGAAAGGCGAGCAACAGGACGAGAATCCAGTGGAAAAGTCGTACGGGCAAATCCCATACCTTGACCGCGACGCGGGCCTCCTCAGGCATCCGGGGCATCCCGAGACAAACACTTGGGAGGCAAGCTTATTCCAAGAGACGAGGTCGTGCTAGTCTAGCCCGGCCAGCATGCCAAGGAGGATGCCCAATGGCATACGACCTAGAGCGATTCATCGACGACTGCCGCGCCACGCTCAAGCGCGATCCAGGCCCGGCGGGACGGGAGAAGGTCCGGGTGCTCCTCGAGCGGCTCCTTCGCGACAAGGATTTCCTCGCCGCGCGTTGCTCCGATCGCACGCCGAAGGGACTGCATGTCCTGCACGACGATCCCGAGCTCGGGTTCCAGATCCTTGCGCACATCAACGAAAAGGCGCGCGCGTCGCCGCCGCACGATCACGGCGCGTCCTGGGCGATCTACGGGCAGGCGAGCTCGTACACCGACATGATCGAGTACGAGCGCGTCGACGGAGGCGCCGACCCCAAAACGGCCCGCCTCGAAGTGACGAGGAAGTACCGCCTCAATCCCGGCGAGGCCGGCATCTTCCAGGACGGCGCGATCCATTCGATCGACTATCCCGACGGATCGCGCTTCGTGCGCGTCACCGGGACCAATCTCGACCGCATCGCGCGCTCGAGCTACGACCTGAAGACCGGGGCCGTCAAGCAGATGGCGGCGCAACGCGCCACGTGAGCGGCCGCGCCCGACGCGAGCCTGCAGGACCCGGCGCCATCCCCGGGATCCGGCCCGTACCGGCCGCGCGGCTGCGGGCCATGCTCGCCGACGGCGGGGAGCTCGCCCTCATCGACGTGCGCGAGGAGCTGGTCTTTTCCGAATCGCATCTGCTGCACGCCCGCTCCGCACCCTTGAGCCGGCTCGAGCTGCGCGCCCCGCTGCTCGTGCCACGCCGCGCCGTGCGCATCGTCCTCGTCGACGGCGGCGAGGGACTGGCCGAGCGTGCGGCGAGAGTTCTGCAGCGGCACGGCTACACGGACGTAAGCGTGCTCGAGGGCGGCGTTCGCGCCTGGGCCGATGCGGGTTACATGCTCTTCTCCGGGGTCAATGTGCCGAGCAAGGCCTTCGGCGAACTGGTCGAGCATGAGGGCGGGACGCCCAACATCGATGCCGCCGCGCTCAAGCGCATGATCGACTCGGGCGAGGACATGGTGATCCTCGACAGCCGGCCCTTCGACGAATTCTCGCGCATGTCGATCCCGACAGCCCTCAACGTGCCCGGCGCCGAGCTGGTGCTGCGCATCGCAGACCTCGCGCCGTCGCCCGCAACCACGGTGGTCGTGAACTGTGCGGGGCGTACCCGCAGCATCATCGGCGCCCAGTCGCTCATCGACGCCGGCGTGCCGAACAAGGTCATGGCGCTGCGCAACGGCACCATGGGATGGACGCTCGCCGGCTTCACTCCCGACCGCGGCAAGGACGCGAGGCTCCCCGCGAAACCGCCGTCCGCGCGGGCGCTCGCCTGGGCGAGAGCAGCGGCCGAAAAGGTCGCGCAGCACTGCGGAGTCGCTCGCATCGATATCGGGACGCTGGCGCGCTGGCGCGCCGGGCCGGAGGAGCGCACGGTCTGCGTGTTCGACGTGCGCGACCCGCGCGAGTACACCGCCGGACACCTGCCCGGAGCCGTGTCCGCCCCCGGAGGACAGCTCGTGCAGGCGACCGACCAGTACGTGGGCACGCTGAACTCGCGCATCGTGCTGGTGGACGATCTCGAAGTCCGCGCGCTGATGACCGGTGCGTGGCTGCGCCAGATGGGATGGAAGGAGGTGTTCGTGCTCGCCGCCTCGGGCACCGAAACCGGCTGGCCCGCTCCGCCCGTCCTCGGGCTCGCCGAGCGGCCCGACGCGCGCATCGACCCGGCCGCTCTCGCCGAGCTCATCGAGCGTCGCGCGGCGACCGTCATCGACCTGTCGCTCAGCCGGGAATACAGGAAGGGGCATATTCCCGGCGCGTGGTTCGCGATTCGGTCGCGCCTCGATCGGGCCGCGCCCGGAATCGAGATGACGGGAACGGTCGTGCTGACCTCCGAGGACGGCACGCTCGCCGCGCTGGCTCTCGACGAGATGGAGCGCGCTCACCGAAATCCCGGTGCGCTATCTCGGCGGGGGCAATGCCGCCTGGGCGGCTTCAGGCCGCGCCCTGGCCGCCGAGGAGCCGCGTTTCGCGGACGAGCCGATCGACGTCTGGCCAAAGCCCTACGACCGCAGCGCGGGACAGGCAAAGGCGATGCAGGACTATATCGCCTGGGAGATCGATCTCCTGCAGCGGATCGAGCGCGACGGCACTTCGAGCTTCCATCCCCTGAGCGGATCAAAGTAGCATTGAGACATCCGGGACTGGCGATCCCGAACTGGAGAGCGTGCGCGTGGAAAAAGTAGTGGCGGCGGTGAGGACCGGCCCGAGCAGGACCGAGTTCCGCGAATTCCCCATGCCCGAGATCCCCGAGGACAGCGCGCTCATGAAGATGGAAGTCGCCGGGATCTGCGGCACCGACGTCAAGCTCTACGCGCACCCTCCCTCGAGCGCGCCCGTGATCATGGGCCACGAGAACATCGGCGTCATCGCCAAGGCAGGCCGCGAGTTCACCCGGCGAAAGGGATTCAAGGAAGGCGACCTCGTTTTCGTCGAGCACTACGTGATGTGCGGCAAGTGCGAATGGTGCCATGCCGGCCAGTACCGCCACTGCGAAAATACCGACTGGCGCACCAACCCCGACGGCATACGCTACGGCTACACGTCCGCCGAAAAGGCCCCGCATCTATGGGGCGGTTTCGCCCAGTACGTGTATCTGCCCTGGAATGCCGTCGTGCATCGCGTCCCGAAAGGCGTCACGCCGGAGCTCGCGGGCCTGGTCACCCCGATGGCGAACGGCGTCG
This sequence comes from uncultured beta proteobacterium, assembly GCA_963699535.1. GTDB lineage: Bacteria > Pseudomonadota > Gammaproteobacteria > Burkholderiales > SG8-39 > VBDM01. The sequence continues at coordinate 7,415 of CAVOUJ010000008.1, forward strand.
AATGGTCGCTCTTCGACGGCGGCGTGGGCTACGACTCGAGCGTGCTCATCCAGGGACCGGGCCAGCAGGGACTGTCGCAGACGGTGATCTGCAAGCAGGCGGGCGCCTCGCTCATCATCGTCACCGGCACTTCCAGGGACGCCGCGCGGATGAAGGTCGCGAAGGAGCTGGGCGCCGACTACGTGATCGACGTGCAGAAGGAAGACCCGCTGGCGCGCATCAAGGAGATCACCGGAGGGAGGGGCGTGGACGTCGCGCTCGACTGCACCGCGGGCGCCGGAACCCTGCCGATCCTGCTCGGCGTGGAAGCCTTGAAGCGCAAGGGCGGCACGATCGTCGTCCAGGGCGAGATGAAGGAGTTCCCGAATTTTCCTCTCGAGCGGGTCACGGTGAAGTTCATCACCATCAAGAGCGCGCGCGGCCACAGCTACCGCGCCTGCGAGCTTGCCCTCGCCCAGCTCGCCTCGAAACGTTTTCCGCTGGAGAAGGTTACCACGCACAAGTTCGGGCTGAAGGACGTGGACCTCGCGATCCGCTCGGTCGGCGGCAAGGGCGTGCCGGACGTGATCCACGCCTCGCTCATGCCGTGGATGTAGTCCCGCTAGGGGGAACCCGACCTCACCTCGTCAGGCCGGGCAGCCAGAGCGAGAGCGCGGGGACGTAGGTCACCACCATGAGCGCCAGGCACATCGCGCCGTAGAACGGCCAAAGCTCCTTCGAAACCTCTTCCATCGTCACCTTGCCGATGGCGCAGCCGACGAACAGCGTCGGCCCGACGGGCGGCGTGATCAGGCCGATGCCGAGGTTGAGCATCATGATCATGCCGAAGTGCACCGGGTCGATGCCGAGCCTTGCGATCACCGGCATGATGATCGGCGTGCAGATGAGCAGCATCGGCGCCAGGTCCATGAAGGTGCCGAGCAGCAGCAGCAGGATGTTGACCAGAAGCAGGATCACGTACTTGTTCTCCGAGATGCCGGAGGAAGAACTGCGGTCACCTTCGCCGGGATCTGCATGATCGCCATCATGTAGCCGAAGGCCGCGGCGAAGCCGATCAGCATCATCACCATCGCCACCGTCTTGGTGACGCGATGCACGAGCTTCGGCAGGTCGCGCCACTTGTAGTCCTGTAGATGACCGATGGTGCAGAAGAACGCGTAGACGCAGGCCACCGCGCCGGACTCGATCGCGGTGAACACGCCCGACAGGATGCCGCCCAGGATGATCACGATCGTGATCAGGCCCCAGACCGCGTCGAGCGCGATCTTGAGCGCCTGGCGCAGCGGAACCACTTCGCCCGCGGGGAATCTGCGCTTGCGCGCCGTCCACAGCACCAGCGCCGATCAGGCAAGCGCCGAACAGCAGGCCCGGGAAAACGCCCGCCATGAACAGCGCCGCGATCGAGACGGTGCCGCCGGTGGCGATCGAGTAGATGATGGAGTTGTGCGAGGGCGGCACCAGGATCGCCTGCACCGAGCCGCAGATCGTCACGTTGGTGGCGAAGACCCTCGGAGTAGCCGTTCTTCACCATCTGCGGAATCATCACCGAGCCGATCGAGGCGGTGTCGGCAACCGACGAGCCCGAGAGGCAGCCGAACAGGGTCGAGGCGAGCACGTTGACCAGCGCCAGGCCGCCGCGGATGAAGCCGACGAAGACCTTGGCGAGGTCCACCAGGCGCCTGGCCACGCCGCCCTCGGACATGATGGCGCCGGCGAGCACGAAGAACGGGATCGTGAGCAGCGCGAAGTCGTCCATGCCGTCGGAGATCTTCAGCATCACCGCTTCCAGCGGGATGTCGATCCACAGCGCGGTGACCAGCGTCGCGAGGCCCATGGCATAGGCCACCGGGATGCCCGATGAACATGAAAACCAGGAAGGCGACCAGGAGAATCAGGGCGTCCACGTTCGGCTCCGCCTAGTCGGTCTGCGGCTGGTCGCGGAAGGTGAACGAGGTCGGCGGCGGCTCGCCCAGCCAGAGGCGCTCGATCACGAACAGCAGCGTGACGACGCCGGCAGACCGGAATGGGCAGGTAGGTCACGCCCGACCGACAGCTCCGGGAAATTCGGCGATCGAGTTGTACCAGGTGACCTGCACGAGCTGCACGCCCCACTTGATCATGAACAGGGCGATGATCGCCATGCCGACGTCCGCGGTCCGCTCCATGCGCCCGCGATTGGCTGTCATTCAGCATGTTGAGCAGCGTGCCGACACGGCGATGTGCGCCTTCGCGCGGTATGCCGCGGCGCCGCCGATGAACGAGAACAGCACCATCAGCAGGATGCCGGCCGGCTCGGGCCAGCTCGCGGGCGAGTTCACCACGTAGCGCATGAACACGCCGTACGGGAATGATGAGCGTGATCACCAGCATCGCGATGCCGGCGAGGACGATGCAGGCGATGTAGAGCCACTCCATCGCCGCCCGGTAGGCGTTTCTTCATGGCAAAAAAAGGGCCGCTGGCGCGGCCCGCGTTTCCTGGATGGCGGCTTACTTCGTATCCTGGATTCGCTTGAGGAGCGTGGCGTACTTGGCGCCGTACTTGTCGCGGATCGGCTGAGTCGCCTTGTAGAAGGCCGCCTTGTCCGCGGGCAGGAACTGGATACCGGCGGCCTTGAGCTTGACTCTCGGCCTCGCTGACGTACGCGTCCCAGAGCTTGCGCTGCTCCATTTGCGCCTCGCGCGAGAGCTTCTTCACGCAGGTCCTGGTCGGCCTTGGACAGCGTTTCCCAGTTGCGCTTCGAGAAGACGAAGATCTCCGGGATGATCAGGTGGCCGGTGAGGCTGTAGATCTTGCTCACCTGGTAGTGGTTCTGCGCCAGCAGCGTGGGCGGGTTGTTCTCCGCGCCGTCCACGACGCCTGTCTGCAGCGCCGAATACAGTTCGTTGAAGCCCATCGCCACGCCGTTGCCGCCCATGGCGTTCATGGTCTCGACGAACAGCGGGTTGCCCATCATGCGGATCTTCATGCCCTTCAGGTCCGAGGGCTTGGTAGCGGGCTTGTTGGCGTAGACGTTGCGCGTGCCGGCATCCATCCAGCCGAGCACGATCAGGCGCGAGGTGGGGGCGTTGGAGGTGCGCTCGAGCAGGTCCTGGCCGATCGGACCGTCGATGACCTTGCGCATGTGCTCCTCATCGCGGAATACGAAGGGCAGGTTGAAGACGTTCAGGTCGTCCACCACCGGGCCCATCGCCCCGACCGAGATGCGCGCGATCTGCAGCGCGCCGACCTGCGCCTGCTCGATCATCTCTTTCTCGCCGCCGAGCTGCATCGCCGGGTACATCTGGATCGAGATGCGGCCGTTGGTCGCAGCCTCGAGCTTCTTGCCCATGCGCTGGATCGCCTCGACCGTCGGGTAGCCGAGCGGGTGAACGTCGGAGGCCTTCCACACCATCTTCTGCTGCGCAAAGCCGGTCACGGGCAGGACTGCGAAACAGGCGGCCGCGAATGCGGCGCCGAGAATGCGGCGGCAGGATGTCATGCGGACTCTCCTCTGCTAGAATTTGTCAGTCATCATACAACTGCTGTATTGGTCGTCAAGGGCGCCCGCCGTCAAGATCATGCGCATCCGACCCCTCTCCGCACCGAGAAAGCTCTCGCGCGGCCTCTCCGATCAGCTCGCCGAGCAGATCAAGAGCGGACGGCTCGCGCCCGGGGCGCGCCTTCCCACCGAGCAGGCACTGACGCGCGCCGCGCGGGTCAGCCGGACGGTGGTGCGCGAGGCAGTGGCGGCGCTGCGCGCCGAGGGCCTGGTGGTGACGCGCCAGGGTGTCGGCGCCTTCGTCTCGGCCGAACCGCAGCGCGCGCCCTTCCGCATCGATCCCGAGCGCCTGCAGTCCCTCGACGAGGTTCTGAATATCATGGAGCTGCGCATCGGCGTGGAGATCGAGTCGGCCGGGCTCGCCGCGGAGCGCGCCTCGCGCGCCCAGGTGCGCGCTGTCGCCTCGGCGCTCCAGGCGATCGAGCGCGCCGCCGACAGCGGCAAGTCGGCGGTGGACGAGGATCTCGCTTTCCACCGCGCGATTGCCGATGCAACGGGCAACGCGGAGTTCGCCAGGTTTCTGCAGTTCATCGGGCGCCACCTGATCCCGCGGCGCACGGTCAGCGGGCTGCCCGAGCGCATGGGCGGTCGGCGCGCCTACCTCGCGCTGATCCAGGAGGAGCACCGCAGGATCTACGAGGCGATCCGCGAGCGGCGACCCGAAGCCGCGCGCGAGGCGATGCGCCGCCACCTCACCCGCTCGCTGGAGCGCTACCGCAAGCTCGCGGCCGAACAGCAGACAACGGCCGAGCACCCGGTCGACGAGATCGCGATGCGGAGCGCCGAAAGACGCGGAAACACGGAACCTGGAGACGGAAGCCATGAAGACGGTACTGATCACCGGGGCCGCGGGCGATGTCGGCACGCTACCTGCGCCGCGAACTGGCCGGAAGTACAAGCTGCGGCTTTCCGATCGCCGCCCACTGAAGAAGCGCAAAACGGGGAAACGTTCCTGAGTGCGGACATCTCGAGGATGGCGCGACGCCCTGAGGATCACCAAGGGCGTCGACGCCATCGTGCACCTCGGCGGCTACTCGGTCGAAGGGCCCTGGGAGGCGATCCACAAGGCCAACATCGTCGGCTGCTACAACATCTTCGAGGCGGCGCGGAAGAACAGGGTCAAGCGCATGCTGTTCGCCACTTCGAACCACGCGGTCGGGCTTCTACCGGCGCGATCAGAGTGATCGACCACCGCGTCTATATCAAACCCGACGGCCGCTACGGCGTCTCGAAGGTGTTCGGTGAGGCGCTCGGCAGCCTCTACGCCGACAAGTACGGCATGGAGGTGTTCCTGATGCGCATCGGCAACGTCAATCCGCAGCCGATCGACAAGCGGCGTCTTTCGATCTGGCTGAGCCCGCGCGACCTCGCTCAGCTGGTGTCCATCGGCATCGATCATCCCGAGGATCCGCTTCGAGATCGTGTACGGCGTGTCCGGGAACACGCGCAGCTGGTACGACAATTCGAATGCGACGCGGCTCGGCTATCGGCCGCAGGACAATGCCGAGTCCTTTTCAGAGGAAGTTCTTGCAAGAGAGAAGCCGGGCGACCCGCGCGCGGAGATGTACCAGGGCGGGCTGTTCGTGGCTGTCGAGGAAGTGCCGAACCCCGCGGCGGAAAGGCAGGGAGCGAAGAAATGAAGATCAGCGTCCCGCCCGGCGCCTGCGACACGCACATCCACATCTACGACGCGGCGGCGCACCGGCCGCCCCGAACACCTTCATGCCCGGACATTTTCCGGTCCCGGATTACACGCGCGATGCAGAAGCGGCTCGGCTTCGAGCGGGTCGATCGTCGTGCAGCCGAATGCCTATGCCGACGACAACCGCGTCACGCTCGAGCCGCCATCCGGGCGCTCGGCCCGGGAGCGAAAGGCGTCGCAGTGGTGAAGCCCGGTGTTACCGACGCCGAGCTCGGGCGGCTGACGAAGGGCGGGATCTGCGCGCTGCGCATCATGACTCTGCACGGCGGAACGCTCGGCTTCGACGTCATGGACCCGCTGATGGCGCGCGTGCACCCCCTCGGCTGGCACGCCAACATCCAGCTCGACGGCCGCGAGCTGCCGAAGTTCGAAGCACAAATCAAGCACCTTCCGGGCAAATTCGTCATCGACCATACCGGGAAGTTTCTCGAGCCGGTCGAGGTTTCGTCCGACGCTTTCAAGAGCCTGCTACGCCTGGTCGACACGGGACGCTGCTGGGTGAAGCTCTCGGCTCCCTACGAGACCTCGAAGACCGGCGCGCCGAAGTACGAAGACGTCGGCCGCCTCGCCAAGGCGCTCGTCAAGCACGCCCCCGAGCGCATGCTCTGGGCGAGCAACTGGCCGCATCCCTCGGCGCGCAAGCCCGCGCCGCCCGACGATGCCGCACTGCTGGAGCTGCTCGCCGACTGGGCGCCGGAGGAAAAAACACGCGCGCGTATCCTCGCCGACAATCCGGCGGAGCTCTACGGCTTCTAGACTCGGGCGTCGAGTCAAAGCCCCAGATACGCCTGCCGCACGCGGTCGTCTCTCAGCAGATCCTCGCCCGCGCCGGACATGACGATACGGCCGTTCTCCAGGACGTAGGCGCGGCGCGAAATCTTCAGCGATACCGCGACGTTCTGCTCGACGAGAAGAATCGTCAATCCGCGCTGGTTGAGCGTGCGGATCGTGGCGAGCACCTCCTGCACGACGAGCGGCGCAAGGCCGAGCGAGGGCTCGTCGAACATGATGAGCTCGGGCTGACCCATCAGGCAGCGCCCGATCGCGAGCATCTGCTGCTCGCCGCCCGAGAGCGTCCCCGCGGCCTGCCCGCGCCGCTCGCCGAGCCTGGGGAACATCACCCACACGTCCTCGAGCGAGCGCTTCGCCTTGCGGCGCGCCCGCGGCAGCTGTGCCCCCATCTCGAGATTCTCTTCCACGCTCAGCGACGGAAAGATCTGCCTGCCCTCGGCGACCTGGCCGATTCCGAGCTCGCAGGTCGCGAAGCTCTCCCACCCGGTGATATCGCGCCCGCGGAACAGAATCTTCCCGGCGCTCGGCTTTTCGATTCCCGCGATCGAGCGAATGAGACTCGACTTCCCCGCGCCATTCGCGCCGACGATGGCGGCGATCTCGCCCTCTTCCACCGCAAGCGACACCCGGTCGAGCGCCCTCGCCTCTCCGTAGGAAAGCTCGAGGTCCCGTACCTCGAGCATCACAGCGCCTCCGCGCCGAGGTAGGAGGCGAGCACCGCCGGGTGGCGCGCGATCTCCTCGGGCGAGCCGCTCGCGATCAGCTCCCCGTGATGCAGCACGTGGATCTCGCGGGAGAGCGCCATCACCGCGCGCATGACGTGCTCGATCAGGAGGATCGTGAGACCCGTCTCCGCGTTCAGTTTCCTGAAGATTCCGACCATCTGGTCGGTTTCGGTCGGCCGGAGGCCCGCCATGACCTCGTCGAGAAGCAGGAGCTTTGGCTCGGTCGCGAGAGCCCGTGCCACCTCGAGGCGCTTGCGGTCGGGAAGCGTAAGCGAGGCCGCGTTGTGATGCCGCCGGTCGGCAAGGCCCAGGCGCTCGAGGATGTCGAGCGCGCGCCGCTTGGCGCGAGACACGCTCGCCTCCCGGTTGAGCGCCCCGACCGTGACGTTGTCGAGCACCGAAAGCCCGGCGAAGGGCTTCACCAACTGGAAAGTGCGTCCGATCCCGGCGGTGCAAACCTGATCCGGGCGCAGTCCGTCGATGCGCCGGCCGGCGAAGCGCACTTCGCCTTTGTCGGGCGCGAGGGTCCCCGCGATCAGGTTGAAGCAGGTGGTCTTGCCCGCGCCGTTGGGGCCGATCAGCGCGACGATGTGGCCCGGCTCGACCGAAAAGGACACGCGCGAAACCGCGCGCAGGCCGCGGAAGGACTTGTCGATGCCCGAAACCTCGAGGAGCGCCTCCCCCATGCTCACTCCGGGCTCTTGTCCGTATTCCCGATTCCCAACCGCTTCGCCAGCGCGGGCCAGATTCCGCTGGGCAGGAACATGACGACGAAGAGCAGCACCGCGCCGTAGAACACCTGCTTCACGCCGGGAATTTCCCAGCCAAGTGCGGCGAGCAGCTCGGTGAGGCCGTCGGAGAGCAACGTCAGCACCGCCGCGCCGAGGATCGGCCCGAACAGGGTCCCCAGGCCCCCGATCACCGGCCCAAGGAGCAACTCGATCGAGCGGTTGATGCTGAAGATCTGTTCGGGAAAGAGGTTGTTGTAGTAGAAGGCGAAGAACACGCCCGACACCGCAGTCATCGCCGAGCTGATCGCCACGGCGAGCATCTTCCAGCGGAAGGCGTCGATGCCGAGCGAGCGCGCTGCCTCCTCGTCCTCCCGGATCGCCTGCCAGTAGTAGCCGGCTCGGCTGCGCAAGAGCCAGGAACACAGCGCAAGAGCCCCGCCCGCCAGCGCGAGCATCGCGTAGTAGTACATGATGGGGGGCCCTCGGAAGTTGGCGAGATCCCAGGTGTCGCGCTGCGCGACCTTGAGGAACATTCCGCCCGGGCCGCCCAGCCAATCGAGGTGGTCGAAGCCGATGCGGGCGAACTCGGCGAAAGCGATGGTGAGGAGCGCAAAGTACACCCCCGAGATGCCGAAGCGGAAAGCGAGGAAGCCGATCACAAGCCCCATCACCACGCACAGCAGCATTGCGATCCACAGTCCCGCCCAGGGCCCGATGCCGTAGTGGTAGAACAGAGCCCCCGCCGCATAGGCGCCCACGCCGACGTAGAGCGAGTGGCCGAGCGAAAGCTGGCCCGCGAAACCCGTCATCACGTTCCAAGCCTGGCCGGTATAGGCGAAATACAGGACGAGCGTCCCCACGGAAAGCGCATAGCTTCCGGCAAAGTGCGGAAACACGACGAGCAGCGCGGCGAGGGCGGCGAGCAGAATGACGGGCTTACGTGCCATCAGCGTCTGCCGAGCAGCCCCTGCGGCCGCAGGAGAAGCACGAGGATCAGCAGGCCGAAGCTGAACATGCTCTTCGCCGAGGGGGCGATGAAGAGCCCTGCGAGCGCCTCCGAAACCCCGATCAGCACGCCCCCGAGCAGCGCGCCGGGCATCGAGCCGAGACCGCCGACGATGACGATCACGAAGGCGAGCAGCGTGTAATAGGGCCCCAGAGACGGCGTCACATCGACGAGCAGCACCATCGCGCCGCCGGCCACCGCGACGCATGCGCTTCCCAGCCCGAAGGTCAATGCGTACAGACGCCTGACATTCAGCCCGACGACCTTCGCGCCGAGATAGTTGTCGGCGCAGGCGCGAATCGATTTCCCGGTGAGCGTGAAGCGGAAGAACGCGAACAGGAGCGCCGCCGCGACCAGCGCGGCGCCCGCGGCGTACAGGCGCGCCTTGTCGAGCAGCACGGTCCCAAGCTCGAAGGACTCGAGCTGGTAATCCACCTGGATATTCCTCGCCTCGGGCCCGAAGATCATCAGAAGGGCGTTCGTCATGACGATCGCGACCGCGATGAGCAGCATGAACTGGGAGTGCTCGGGGCGCGTGATGAACGGATTGATGACGCCCGCCTGCAGGGCGTAGCCGAAGACGAAAAACGCAGCGGCGACCGGCAGCAGGACAAGAAATGGATCAAGCTTGAGCGCCGCGAAGAGCACAACCGACGAGTACATCGCGATAGTCATCATCTCTCCATGCGCGAAGTTGACCACCCGCACCACGCCGAAGATGACCGACAGCCCGAGCGCCATGAGGCCGTAGACAAGGCCGGTGAGCAGGCCGGCGACGACGACGTTGGCGACGAGGTCCCAGGACATGGCGAAACAAAAAGGGCCGGCTCGGCCGGCCCTCTATGCTAGCGCTCGCGGGCTACGCTGGCTTGTAGCCGGGCATCGGGAACACGGGCTTGGTCTCCGCCGCTGCCCGGGGCAGCACCACCGTGGGCCTCAGCTTCAGGTTCTGCACGCAAGCCGATCCGATTCCCTCGACCTGGCCCTTCTCGTTGAACTTGATCGGACCGCCAAGCATCATCTTGCTCGTGATGTTCGTCTGGCGTATGGCGTTGGCGAGCGTCTTCGGATCCGTGCTCTTCGCTCGCTTGAACGAGTCCGCGGCGATGAGGATCGCCTCGAAGGTGAACCCGGCGTTCAGGCCGTGGAAAACGAGCTGGTCCTTCGGGTTGCGCTTGAGGAAGGCCTTTTCGACCGTCTTGGTCAGCTCGGCCTTGGGGTTGTACCAGGGCACGTTCGAGATGCAGTACTCCGAGAGCTTGCCCAAGGTCTTGTAGAACTGCTCCTCGTACATGCCCGGCGATCCGGGACTGACCACGCCCATCGGGTTCCAGCGCTGCTTGGCCATCTCGCGGCGCAGGAGGATGGCATCGTTCAAGCGCGACACGAGCAGCAGGAAATCGGCCTTTGACGCCTTCGCCTTGGACACTTCGACCGTGAGGTCCTTGGCCGCCGGATCGTAGGAAATGGTATCGACGATCCTGAAGGGCAGTTGCGTCAACCTCGGCATGAACGCGCCGATGCCTCTCGCCATCGCCTGGCCGAAAGTGTCGTTGACGTGCATGAACACCGCGGTACGCGGCACGGTGTTGGTCGCCTGGAACAGCTCGCCGATCAGCGCGAGGCCTTCCCTCACAATGTCCCCGGCGGTCTGGAAATTGCGAAACACGAACTTGTAGCCCTGCTCGGTGATCTGCGGCGCAGCGGCGATGTTGACGATGTGCGGTACGCCGCGCTGCTCGGCGACCTGCGCGATCGCCGCCGATTGCCCGGAATCGAAGGCGCCGACCAGCACGTGCGCGCCCTCCTGGATGAGCCGCTCGGCACGTGTGCGTGCAACGTCCACGTTGGTTTCAGTGTCGGCATTCATCAGCTCGATGTCCACGCCGAGCATCTGCCTTGATCACTTCGGGAGCGAGATCGGCGCCCTTCTGGCAGGACTGGCCGATGAAGCCCTGAAAGCCCGAGCGCGGCAGCAGCACGCCGACCCTGAGCTTCGCGCTCTGCGCGCGCAGGATGCCGAAGGGAGCGAGTGCTGCGGCCGTCCCGGCGGCAACGAGGGCCTGGTTGAATCGGCGGCGCGGTAGACGAGTTTGACTCCTCATGTCTCCTCCTTGACGAGAACTACGTTCTGTCCCACGAATTGCTGCGACGCATCGGCGGCGCGCCGTTCCTTAGCTTAGTAGTATCGCCTTTTCCAGATTGTTATATATCATTACAACAATAGGCCGGTCAATGCGAAACCCTATCTTATCCCGCGGGCCGCGCCCGAGCAGCCTCAGGCGCGTGCCTGGCGTGGACTACGGCGACATGGACGAGTACTTCGGCTACACCCTGCGCCGCGCACAGGTCGCCTCCTTCGACGCTTTCTTCCGGGCCACCGCCGGAGCCGGTATTACGCCGCCGCGCTTCACGGCACTCGTCATCCTCGACGCCAACCCCGGGATCACCCAGAGCCTGCTCGGCGCCGTCCTGGGAACAGCGCGCTCGGGCGCGATGATGCTCACCGACTGGCTGGTCGAGCGCGGGCTCGCGGAGCGCAGGCACCGGGAGGACGACGGCCGGGTCTGGGGCCTTTACCTGACCCCCAGGGGAGTAGCACTCCTCGCCCGGATGCGGCGCCGCGTGCGCGAGCGCGACAGGGCGTTCGTGAGCCGCCTCACCCCGCATGAGCGCGGGGAACTGAAGCGCCTGCTCGCCAAACTCACGGGCCGGTAGGAGCACGCAGTGGCCGCCGCCTCAAGCAACGTTCGACTGAAATTCGCGCCCGCAGCGGTCAACGTGGAGCGGCGTTCGGACGGTGCGCTCGTCCTGCGCTCCCCGCAAAGGCTGATGCCTTACGCACGCTGCGCCGGGGAGTGGCTGGAAAAGTGGGCGCTCGCCGCACCCGAGCGCACCTTCCTCGCGGAGCGTGCGGCGGGCGGCTGGCGCCGGGTGAGCTATGCGGAGGCGCTGCGCGACGCGCGCTCCATCGGCGCGGCGCTGCTCGAACGC
>CAVOUJ010000009.1:0-8575 GCA_963699535.1 uncultured beta proteobacterium
TTGGAGCAAGCGAATTGCGCCGCTGGCTTCGGAGGAGTTCACGCTCGTTCGGAAACACGAAAGCACAATCCTTTCCCGCGAAGCGCGAGCCCGGCTACTTTCCGGGATAAGCGATCACTTTTTGCCTCTGTTCCCCGAGCCCTTTGATGCCTAGATTGACTACGTCGCCCGGCTTCAGCCACATCTGGGTCGGTTTCATGCCCAAAGCGACCCCGGCGGGAGTGCCCGTCGTAATGATGTCACCGGGGAGGAGAGTCATGTAGTTGCTTACATACGAGACAATCCTTGCGCAGGAAAAAATCATGTTCTTTGTATTCGACGACTGCCGGCGCTCGCCGTTGACGTCGAGCCAGATGTCGAGCGTCTGTGGGTTGGTAATCTCGTCTGTCGTTACGAGCCAAGGCCCGATCGGTCCAAAGGTATCGCAGCCCTTGCCCTTATCCCACTGAGAGGACTGCAACTGGAAGGCGCGCTCAGACACGTCGTTGACGATGGTATAGCCCCCTACGTAGTCCAGAGCTTTTTCCTCGGGCACATACTCGGCGCGGGTACCGATGACGATCGCAATCTCGACTTCGTAATCCAGCTTCGTGGAATTGCGCGGCTGCTTGATGTCGTCATTCGGACCGCTGATGCAGGTTGTCGCTTTCATGAACACTACCGGCTCGGCCGGAATCTGCAAGCCGGCTTCCTGCGCGTGATCGATATAGTTCAGGCCGATCGCGACAAATTTGGAAATACCCGTATAGGGGACGCCGAAGCGCGGGCTGCCGCGCACCAGCGGCAGCGACTCCGGACGAATCTTGCGCAGTTTCGCGAGCCCTTTGGGGGAGATCGTGTCCTGGTCTATGTTCGAGACCACTCCGAAAAGATCGCGCAACTGACCCTGCGCATCGATAACACCCGGTTTTTCGAATCCATTCCTGCCGTAACGACAAAGCTTCATTTTTGTTTCCCTTTCAAGTCGTCATGCCGTCGCCTGCGCCGATGCGACCCTCAAAGCGAGCGCAAGGCGACTTTCGTGCAAGCGGGGTAGGTCGATGCCGTCGATTTCCCGAGCCGCGCGTCCGTCAGCGGAGGCTTCGACGAGAGCAGTTTTTGCGGCTGGCCTCCTACGTGAGCCGGTTTCCCCGGAGCCATTCCTGTCTGCGCAAATATTATAACAGCGCAGCCCCAAAAAAAAGCCTTAGTTCAGCGTGGAATCAGCAGCTTATAAGAGCCCATGGCCGGAGGGCCGAGGAAGAATCAGCGTCCCGGGACTCAATTACGCTTCCACTTGATCGAGCAGCCTATCGACGGGACCTGCTCGATCGGACCGCGGCCCGTTTGAGCGATCTGCACCATCGCGTCGAACAGTTCACGCGGGGCGCCTGCAGCCGGCTCGACCCTCGGGGAAGCATCGAGACGCCCGCGATACTGCAGCTCAAGTGAGCTGTTGTAGCCGAAGAAATCGGGAGTGCACTCCGCTCCGAAGGCCCTTGCGACATCCTGTGTTTCATCGAAAACATAGGGGAACGGGTATTGGAACTGCGCCGCCACTTTCTTCATGTTCTCGAACGAATCCTCCGGGTAATCGTCCGGATCGTTCGACATAATCGCGATCGAGCCAATGCCGTGACCGGCCAGCTCCCTGCAGTCCCGCACGATGCGCGCCCGCGCCGCTTTGACGTACGGGCAGTGATTGCAGATAAACATCACGAGCAAGCCTTTGGGCCCGCGGCTGGACGCCGGGCTATGACGCGTCCCGTCGACTCCTGGAAGGTCGAAGTCGGGCGCTTTCGCTCCGAGACTCAAAGGGGATTGTCGCGCGCTCACGAAGCGAAAGGTATCGACGGAAGTGGATAAAATCCTAGCATGAAAAGCCTTGCACCCAGACTCGTTCCGCGCTTTTTTTTGCCACCCAGGCTTTCCGTGGAAACAGAGATCGACCTGCCTGATCGCGCCGCGCGGCACTGCTCCGTATTGCGGCTTCGCCGCGGCGACGAAGTAGTCGTGTTCGACGGCCAAGGTGGGCAATTTTCGGCGGAGCTGATCCGCATCTCCCGAGGCAGCGTGCGCGCCCGCCTGATCTCGAAGCAAGACGTGGAGCGCGAGTCCAACCTTGCCATTACCCTGGCGCAATGTCTGTCGAGCGCAGACCGGATGGACATCACTGTGCAGAAGTCCACCGAACTCGGCGTCTCCAGAATCGTTCCGGTTGCGAGCGAGCGCTCCGTCGTCAAACTGTCCGGCGAGCGGGCAGGCCGGCGTCTCGAGCATTGGCGCAACGTGCTCGTCGCCGCCTGCGAGCAATGCGGCCGAAATCGCGTCCCCGAGATCGCCGCGGTCATCGACTTTGCAGATTTTGTTGGCGTCCCGGGCGGCGAATCTACGCGGCTGCTTCTTGCTCCGGACGCGAGTCGGGACCTGAAGTCCCTCCAGCCCGCGAGCGCCGTGACGCTGCTGGTGGGACCCGAGGGAGGGTTCGCGCCGCCGGAGAGGCGGCACGCGGAAGCAAGCGGTTTCCTCCCGATTCGCTTCGGACCGAGGGTCCTGCGCACCGAAACGGCGCCGCTTGCGGCGATTGCTGCCATGCAGGCGCTGTGGGGCGACTGCTAGCGGGCATTCTCCGGAAACCGGGCCTCGGCTGTATCTCGCCCCGTCAAATCGCTAGAATCGGGCTTCTCGACAATAACGACAAACATGCCCGCTCCCGAAGCGCAGTTCATTACCTGGTTTCGCGCGGTTGCCCCGTATTTCCACGCATTCCGCGGAAAGACCTTTGTGATCGCGTTCGGTGGGGAAATATTCGCACAGCGCAACTTCGTAGAGCTCGCACACGATATCAATCTGCTGCACAGCGCCGGGATCCGCGTCGTACTCGTGCACGGCTCACGGCCGCAGATCGAAGCACTGCTCAAGCGCCGCAACGTCCGCTCGCGTTACGCGAAGGGACTGCGCATTACCGATCCGGTCGCGCTCGAATGCGTAAAGGAGGCCGTCGGCCTGCTCCGCGTCGAAATCGACGCCCTGCTGTCGCTCGGGCTTCCGAACTCACCCATGGCCGGGGCTGCCATCAACACCGTGTCGGGCAATTTCCTGACCGCCCAGCCGATCGGCGTGCATGATGGAATCGATTTTCAGTACACAGGCTCCGTGCGCAAGGTCGACGCGCAAGCGATATCGGGTTGTCTCGACGGAGGCAACATAGCGGTTGTTTCCCCGGTCGGCTACTCCCCTACTGGCGAAGTCTTCAACCTGGCGATGGAAGATGCCGCGGTCGCCGTTGCGACCGCCTTGCACGCGGAGAAGCTCGTCTTCTTCTCCGACGCACCGGTCGAGGACAAGGAAGGCGAGCTTCTGCCGGAGTTGACTGCCCAGGAGGCGGCCGAACTCCTCGCACGCAGTAATCGCCTTTCCGAGGACACTCGACTTTACCTCGCACACGCCGTCGAGGCGGTGCGGGCGGGCGTGGAGCGCGCCCACGTTATCAGCCGCAAGGTCCCGGGTGCCCTGCTGATCGAGCTTTTCACGCACGAAGGCTCGGGCACGATGATCACCTCGGATAAGGTCGTCAAACTGCGTCCGGCGGCGATCGATGACGTGGGCGGCATCCTCAAACTGCTCGAGCCCCTCGAGGAAGACGGGACCCTCGTGCGCCGCGGGCGCGAGTTGCTCGAGCGCGAGATTGCCCGCTTCTCCGTCATAGAGCACGACGGCGTCATTATCGGCTGCGCCGCTCTCTACCCTTTTCTCAGCGCTCGCGCCGGCGAACTCGCCTGCCTTGCGGTGCGGCCCGCTTACCGCGACGCCGGCTACGGCGAGCGCCTTCTCAAGCACATCGAAGCCCAGGCTCGGGCGCGCAAGTTGAAGAAGCTTATCGTGCTGACCACTCGCGCCACCCACTGGTTCATCGAGCGCGGTTTCTCCGAAACAACGGTCAGCGCACTGCCGAAGGAGAAGAAGGAGCTCTACAACTACCAGCGTCGCTCGAAGATTCTGGTGAAGCGAATCTAGACCGACTGTCCAAAGGAGCTGCAGCCATGGCAAGAATGGTCAAATGCGTCAAGCTCGGGCGCGAGGCCGAGGGACTCGACCGCCCGCCCTACCCCGGCGGGCTCGGCCAGCGCATCTACGAAAACGTCTCCAAGGAAGCCTGGCAAGGCTGGATTAAGCACCAGACCATGCTGATCAACGAGAACCGGCTGAACCTGGCTGATTCGAAAGCGCGGAAGTATCTTGCCGAGCAGATGGAGAAGCATTTCTTCGGCCCGGGCGCGGATGTCGCGTCGGGATACGTGCCGCCCGAGAACCCTTGAGAGCGGCGCGAAAGGCGCGCCGCCTTAA
Source organism: uncultured beta proteobacterium (assembly GCA_963699535.1). Lineage (GTDB taxonomy): Bacteria > Pseudomonadota > Gammaproteobacteria > Burkholderiales > SG8-39 > VBDM01. The sequence continues at coordinate 4,327 of CAVOUJ010000009.1, forward strand.
GTCGGCGAAATCGAACGGACAGCCGAAGGCGGCCGTTCATTTCGCGGTCAGTGTCTTCACTCCGGATTTCGTTCCGAGAAGCAGTACATTCGCCCCACGACGTGCGAAGAGTCCGTTGGTAACTACACCGGCGATGTTGTTGATGCGTCGTCTCAAGCTCGACCGGGTTGAGGATAGACAGTCCCCACACGTCGAGGACGATGTTGCCGTTGTCGGTCGAAAAACCCTCGCGCAGCTTCGGTTGGCCGCCGAGCTTCACCATCTGCCGCGCAACGTAGCCGCGGGCCATCTGGATCACCTCGACGGGAAGCGGAAACTTCCCCAGCACCGGCACGAGCTTCGACTCGTCGGCGATGCAAACGAATTTTTTCGCCACAGCAGCGACGATTTTCTCCCGGGTCAGCGCACCGCCCCCACCCTTGATCATGGCGAGATGCTCGGTGATCTCGTCCGCGCCGTCGATGTAGACCGGCAGCTCGTTGACCGCGTTCAGATCGAACAGACGGATGCCGTGTTTCTTGAGGCGTTCCGCGGTTTTTTCCGAGCTTGCGACGGCGCCCGAGATGCGGTTCTTCACCTTCCCCAGCTCGTCGATGAAGAAATTGGCGGTGGACCCGCTGCCGACGCCGATCACTTCATCGTCGACGATGTACTTGATCGCCTCGCGGGCGACCGATTGTTTGAGTTCGTCCTGGGTCATGAGGCTAGCTTGGATTTTTCATGTGGCGAGGTCGGCGAAACCCCGATTCAGATGATATCTCGATTGGCTGGGTTGATTTCAACAGGGCTTCGCGGATGCCAGATTGTACTTCGGAGCAACTGGAGTTTGAGCCGTTCAAGCGTCGCCGTCCGCAAGCGTGTATCGACGCGGTTTGATCGCCGGGGCTACCGGGGAACCCCCTCGATTACGCTCATTGCCGTTCCCGTCGCCACAACCGTCGTCAACGCAAATCCTGCAGCTTCAAGGAGCGCCCGATACTGAGCTTCGGTGCGCTCGCGCCCGCCGTTCATCACCATCATGTTCAGGTCAGAGACGACCAGCGCCTGCATCGCCATGGATTGCTCGATACGAGGCGGAATCACGCGTTCGACGATTATCAGTCTGCTCGTCGAGGTCATCGCGCGGCGGCAATTGCGGAGGATGGCCACCGCACGGTCATCGTCCCAGTCGTGGATGACGCGCGACAGCAAATAGGCATCGCCGCCAGGGGGAACCGACTCGAACACGTCGCCCGCGACCACTTCACAACGCGCCGTCAAACCGGCTTGCGCGATGCGCCGCCTCGCCTTCTCGGCGACATGCGGCAGCTCGAACAACACGCCTTCCGTTTCTCGATTTGCCTGCAGCAGGGCTGCCAACAGCTTCCCTTCCCCCCCGCCTACGTCCACGACCTTGCGCAGTGTCGCGAAGGGATAGCTCGCGAGCACGGCGTCGTTGTGCACGCCGACGAAGCTCGCCATTGCCTCGTCGAAGTCTCTTGCGCTCTCGGGATGCTCGGAGCGGTACGCCCACGCGCTCTTGCCGAAGACGTGATCGAAGGCGATGCTGCCCGTGCGGACGCTGTGCATCACGTCGCCCCATGCCTGATAGTGCTCGCCGCCAAGTTGTTCGATCGCCCAGCCCCGCAAAGAAACTGCAACGTCGGTTAGCAGCGTCAGGGCTACTGCGTTGAGCGCGAAGCGCCCGTTGTCTTCGAGTGCAAACACTCCGGCACTGGCGAGCACTCGCATCACCCGGTAAAGCGAAGAGGCGTCCGTGCCGGTGGCCACAGCCAGCTCTTCACTCGTTTTCGCGCCGTCGCGCAACAAGTCGGCCACTCCCAGCTTGGCAGCGACATAGATGGCGCGCGACACGCGAAAGCCCGCGATCATGTGAAGCATCGCCGCCGTCGCGGCCGGATCGGGCCTCTGAAGCACGTTCATGACGGCCTCCGACGGTCAGTCGAGCTTCACACCCGCCGACACGATGACGTTGCGCCAGCGCGCCGTCTCTTGCTTGATGAACGCCGCGGTGTGCTCAGGCGACCCACCGACCGCAGTAAACGAGCGATCTTGAAGCTTCTTCGCGACATCGGGCAGTTGCAGCACCTCGGCGATCGCCGTCGAGAGTCGCTGCGCGATCTCGCGCGATGTCCTCGGCGGAGCAACCACGGCGATCCACGCATCGGAGATGAAGCCGGGAAACGTCATCGACAACGTCGGCACTCCGGGGAGCTCGGCCGCCGGGTTGGGACTCCCGATCGCAAGCGCCATCAGCTGACCGCTCCGGATGTGTGGCAGCGCGTCGGCGAGGATCGCGAACATCATGTCGACACGACCCGCGAGCAGATCGGTGAACGCGGGCGCTATGCCCTTGTAGGGGATGTGCACGATCCGGGTACCTGCGAGGGCCTTGAACTGCTCGGTAGTCAGGTGCTGCGTACTGCCGTTGCCGGGGGACGCGTAGCTCAGTCGGTCGGGGTTCGCACGGGCGTAGGCGATCAGTTCTTGCAGGGTGGAAGCGGGCGTCTTCGCATAGGCGACGAGGACGTTCGGCGCGGTAGCGATTACCGTCACCGGCACGAATGCTCCGGGATCGAACGGCAGCTTTGGAAACAGGCTCTGATTGATCGCAATCGGCGGCGCTGGTGCGGCGAGAAGCGTGTAGCCATCCGGTTCTGCCTTGGCCACGGCTTCCGCTCCGATGTTTCCCGTGGCCCCAGCGCGATTTTCCACGATCACGGACTGCCCCCAACGCGCGGCGAGCTTGTCGCCGATGAGGCGCGCGAGATAGTCCGGCGCCGTCCCCGGCGGAAAAGGCACGATTATCTTGATCGTTCGGCTGGGATAGTTGTCCTGCGCGCTGGCGGGCGCTGCCCCAGCGAGCGCAATCGCCGCCAGCGTAAACGCACGAAAGATTTTCGAAATGCCGTTCGGGTTGGTTTGCATCATTGCCTCCTGATGGTCCAAACGAAGGCGCGGTTGCGGACTTCGATGGCGACGATTTTCCGAAGCGTGTTCCCGAGCGTCTTGAGGCAAACGTCCCGATTCTGCGATCAGGACACGGCCGGGACGCGACGCGGAACCGATATGCGGTCCCCGTCGATCAACCGGCAGACTTGTTACCGACGCCCTTCTCGCGCGCCCACACGATGGCTTGCACCCGGTTCGCGACACCGAGCTTGCTGAAAATCGTCGAGAGGTGATTGCGCACGGTCTTCTCGCTCATGCCGAGGCGTTCGGCCATCACATCGGTGTCGAGGCCCTGAACGAGTACCTCGAGCACCGCGTGCTCGCGCGCGGTGAGGCCGTCGAGGGAGCCGACCGGAGCCGTCGAGCGCGTCTTCAGGAAGCCGTCCAGCTCCGTGATTAGTTGCTGCCATGCAGGTTCCTGCTCCAGCAGGAAGTGGTTGCGGCTGTCGAGCGGCACGAAGCGCGCGCCCGGGATCAGCGCCGCGAGCGAGCGGCCTTCGTCGAAGGGGACGCGCAGGTCGCCGCGGGCGTGAAGTACCAGCGTCGGGCAGCGCACCTGCGGCGCGAGCTGGCGCACATCGGTCATGAACCAGGCTCGCATCAGGCGAGCCGCGCTCGCCGCCGAAGTCGCCGACCGCATGAACTCGTTGAATGAGCGAAACTGTTCCGCGGTTCCATCGGGGAGAAAACCAGACGTGTACGCCTGCCGGAACGAGGGGTCGTCGTGCTCCCATCCGAGCTCGATTGCCTTGAGCAAGAATTCCGTCTCCTCGACCTGCTGGGGTGTCGTGCTCCGCACCATCCGCCCACTGGCAGGCGTCCCATATAGGACGAGATGGCTCACCTGATCCGGATGGCGCGCGGCATGCGCGACAGCGAGCGCCCCGCCGCCGGTCATGCCGAGCAATTCGAACCGCTTTACCTCGGCGGCCTGTACGACCGCCGCCAGGTCCTCCACATATCGTTCGAACGAGCACTCGACGTCCCGGTCTGAGAGGCCGGTTTCGCGCATGTCATAGCGGATGAGAGTATGTCGGCGTGAAAGCAGTTCGAGCCAAGGACGCCACACCAGACATTCCCACTCGTACTCGAGGTGCGAGGTCCCATGACCTGCGCGCACGAGCGGTGGTCCTTCGCCGCACACCGCGTAGGCGATCCGGGTGCCGTCCTTGCTGGTGCAGAAACGGATCTGTTGAGCCGGTCGATTCATGTGAATCGGTTTGACGGTCGTGATCGATTCTAGCGCCTGCGCACGGGAGGAAGATCGGTACACACGCCCTCATACAACTCCGCTGCC
>CAVOUJ010000010.1:0-6859 GCA_963699535.1 uncultured beta proteobacterium
CTTTTGGCGCATCCCTCGCCTTCCGAAAAGGCCGCCGCGCGCCGCGGGAGTTGGTGTCAAATACGGTGCCGTGGTGGCGGTGCAGGAACAACAACTAGTCCCGTATTGTTGACAAGGGCCCTAGGAACGTCAAGATAGTTTGACCTTGACGGATGAGTCTCGGGGCACCGAGGGTGCCGGCGACCTTGAAGGTGGCTGGCGATGCCCTGCGCGTCCGCCTCAGAAGGCAGTCAACAGCGTCAGCCTCGTCGTGCGCGGCGCCCCGGGGCTGATGTTGTTGTCTCCGTCTACCGTAGGAAAGTATCTCTTGTCGAACAGGTTCTCAACGTTGAGCGCGAGCCTGGTCTTCTTATCGTCGAACTCGTAGTACACCACTCCGTCGGTCCGCGCAAAGGCGGGGAGTTTTACCGTATTGTTGAAGGACGTGTACGACTCCGACTGGTAAATCAGGCCGAGCCCGGTTCCCCAGCCGCCGCCTACATTTACCTTGTTCCACAGCGAAAACGTGTTCCGGGGCACCAAGCCGATCTTGTTGCCGGCCGGGACGACCGAGGCGGCTGTCGCGGCCGTGCCCGAGCTTATGGGCTTTGTGATGCGGCCATCGAGGTAGGCGTAGCCGCCGTAGATCTGCCAGCTGCTCGTGACATCGCCCTGTAGCCCGACTTCTACCCCCTCGGTGCGCTGCTGGCCGCTCTTGACGAAGAAGCCAGGGTTCGATGGATCGGCCACGTGGACCTCGTCGCGATCTGTGCGGAAGATCGCGGTAGAAAGCGCCAGTCTGGAGACTAGATCCCAGCGCGCCCCGACTTCGTAGTTCCGCGCTTCTTCAGGAGCGAGATCAGCCGTTGTCGTCGCGAGGTTCAGTTGCTCCCCCGACGGCAGAAAGGCGTAGCTGTAACTGACATAGTAGGTCGATGCCGCGCTAGGCATCCAGATCAACCCGAGGCGCGGACTAAAGGCGTTGTCGATGCGCGACAGGTCGACCGCGGGCGTGGTTGTCCGACGATCGTCGAAGTCGACCCTGAAATGATCGTAACGCAGGCCGGCAACGACCTTCCACTGCTTCGAGATCTCCATTTGATCCTGCACATAAACCGCGGCCACGTTCGATTTGACATGGTTATCGGCATCGGTTCCGTTCGGAACGAAGTTCGTGGCGATCGCGAATGGGTTTGAAGCCGGCACGGTGATGCCGGTTGCGGCGCCGAAGAAACCGGTATTGCGCTTGTTGACGCTGTCCTGGTGGCCAACCTCGACGCCGGTGAGGAGCGTATGCTCGAAACCTGCCGCGCTGACTTTCGCCGTCAGATCCGTCTGGTTGAAAATGTTGGTGCGCTTGTTGGCGTTGTTGTAGGCGGAGAGCGTCAGATTGCCGGCGGCGTCGACCGCGCTGCCCGGAAAGACGTTCTGGTAGTACTTGTCGTAATGCGTGCCCCGCAACGTATTCCTGAGCTGCACGCCTTCACCGAAGTCGTGATCGATGGTCGCATAAAGGCCGTCGACTACGTTGCGCGCGTGGCTCTGATCGGCATTGCCGAAAAAGGTGCTTGGATCCGTGTTGAATGGTGCGCCGTTGGACGAGGGAATGCCGCGGTCGGCAGTCCGATAGTCCCAAAGATGCTCGTATCCCACGGTGAACACGGTCTGCGGGTCTAGCGTCGACATCAGTGCCGGGTTCACTGCGTAGCGTTCCAGATCGAAGCCGTTGCGGAAGCTATCGGAATTCTCGTACATCCCGTTGAGGCGCCACGCCCCAGAATCGTTCAGCTTGTTGCCCAGATCGACCGTCGCACGGCGCTGATTCCAACTGCCAAGCGTCAGGCTCGCAGCGCCAACGTAATCGAGCACCGGCTTCTTGGTGACGCGGTTGACCACACCACCGGCGCCGCCGCGGCCGAATATCATTCCGCCGGGCCCTTTCAGGATCTCGACGCGCTCCAGGTTGTAGAGGTCGCGGAAGACCTGCGCATCGTCGCGGACCCCATCGACATAGAAGTCGGCCGTCGTGCTGATGCCGCGTATGACGATCTGGTCACGGTTGCCTTCGCCCTGGTGCATCAGGACGCCTGGAACGTAACGAAAGACATCGCCCATGCTCTGCATGGCCTGGTCTTTCATCAGCTGGGCCGGGACGACAGTAACGGACGCGGGAACCTCGTTAAGCGGAGTATCCGTCTTGGTAGCCGTGCTGGAGCGGGTGGCGCGATAGCCGTCGACCGGGCCATCGGCGCGCTCCGCCTGCCCTTGAACCTTGACCTCCGGAAGGGACTGCTCGGAAGGCGACTGCCCGAGCGCGAACGGAGGCGTCGAGAACAGCGTGAGGATGGCCGCAGCCAGCCGGCGGCGATCTATGATGCATGACACTTGAATCCCCTTGTAAACAGCGTCAGTCCAATGGCGGGCTGGCACGCCGTCCTGGGGACGACTGGCTGGCTGGCTGGTTAATGAAGCTAGGTCTTGCTCAGCGTCGTCTTTCCCCGCTTTTCAGCGTGCATCGCCGCGTAGCCGAGCCAGGCGAGCGGAATGAGCACGAGCGCGTAGGTGAGCAAGGCGCCGTACTCGCCTTCCGGGCCGTAGGGCTCGGTGGCGATGTGCCAGTACGGATTGTCGATCGGGAGCACGTTCGCTTCGGTGGCCTCGTGGAACGCGTAGACGCACAACTGCAGCGCGAACATGATCAGGAAAATCGAAGTCACCTGAAAGAAAAGCGCGAGGTTGACCCGATGCCCATGGCGCGACCAAGCCCAGGCGAGTGCCGCGGCAAGCCCGATCCCGATGAGCGCGCCCCAGAAAAGCGGAACCGATTCGGCCTGACGCGCGAGCGTTGCGGCGATGAACGCCATCTCCATCCCCTCGCGCGTGATCATCAAGAGCACCAGCAGGAACACCCCAATCCAAGCGCCCATGCCCGGCGACAGTGCGGCGGCTTCGAGCCGTACGCCCATCTCCCCGCGTAGCCGCTTCGCGTGCTTGAGCATGTAGACGACCATGGAGATCACCAGCAGGGCAGCGACCAGCGCGAGCACAGCTTCCCAGATCGGCTGGACCGCGACTTCTGCAAGAAACACGCCTAGCACCGCCGAGAGCAACACAGCCGCGCCCGTTGCCCACCATACAGCCGGCAGCAGCACTGAGCGGCCGGTCTTCTTCAGATAGGTTGCGGCGATTGCGACGATGAGGAAAGCCTCGATCCCTTCGCGCAGCGTGAAGACGAGCATCTGTAGCATGTCAGTTCGCCTTGGTGTCGGGGTCGGAAACGAAGCCGATGCGCGCGAGCCCGAAACGGGCGGCGTCCGACATCACCCCGGCAACGTTCTCGTAGCGTGTCGCGCGGTCGGCGCGCAGGTGCAGCTCCGGCTGCGGGTTCTGTTTCGCGGCCGCAGCAAGTCGCGTATCGAGTTCCGCACGCGACACGCCTTCGCCGTTCCAGAAGAAGCTGCCCGCCGCATCGACCGACACAGTGATGTGATCAGGACGGGTGAGGTTCGGGTGACTCGAAGCCCTGGGCAGATCGAGCTTTACCGCGTGGGTGAGCAGCGGTGCCGTGATGATGAAAATCACGAGAAGCACGAGCATCACGTCGATCAGCGGGATCATGTTGATCTCCGCCATGGGCGCGGGTTCGCTGCCGCGGTTGAAGCCGCCGAAGGCCATGTCAGAGCGCGCCTCTGAGCGGCCGGCCGCAGCGCAACGGTGCCGGCCGATTCGCCCACGTGCGAGCCGGTGGTGAGCACGGCGAACAGATCGTGCGCGAAGGCATCCAGCCCGGCGAGCACCAGGCGGTTGGAGCGCACGAAAGCGTTGTAGGAGAGCACCGCCGGAATCGCGACCGCAAGGCCGAGCGCGGTCATGATGAGCGCTTCGCCCACGGGCCCGGCGACCTTGTCGAGCGTGCCTTGCCCCGAGAGACCGATGCTGACCAGCGCGTGATAGACGGCCCAGACGGTGCCGAAGAGGCCCACGAAAGGCGCCGTCGAGCCCACTGAGGCGAGCGCGGTCAAGCCCGACTCGATGCGCGCGGTATCTTCGTCGACCACTCGGCGCATGGCGCGCGTGAGGAATTCCGCGCTGCCGCCGGATGCGTCGAGTTTGTCGGCGCCATGTCTCTGGTGATGGCGTGAAGCGACGATCGCGTGCCAGGCGAGGTGCGAAAACGGCTCGTCGGGATGGTGCTCCTCGAGGTGCGCCTCGATGACGGCAAGCGAAGGCGCGTTCCAGAAGGTCTGCAGGAACTGCGTGCTGCGCTTTTTCTGCATCAGCAGATTAGCCGCCTTGGTAAAGATGAAGTACCAGGTCGCGAGCGACATTGCCAGGAGCACGACGAGGATCGCCTTTCCGACCCCGTCGGTGTGCGCGAGGAAACTCGAGAATCCGACTGCCTGCGCGGGTTCCACCGGCTCAGCCCTCCAGCCTGAAGGAGACCGGAATCAGCACCCACGCAGGCACGGGCTCCACCCCGCGCTTGGCGGGGACGAACTTCCAGCTTCGCACCGTCTCGCGTGCCGCCGTATCGAGCCGCGCGTGGCCGCTCGAGGATTGCACCTGCACCTCATCGGCGCGGCCGGCAGGATTGACCAGCACCCGCAGAAGCACGCGCCCCTGCTCGTGCAGGCGCCGCGACAGCGCCGGATACGACGGTGCCGGGTTGTCAAGGTAGGCAGCGCTGAAAATCGGCATCGTCAGCGGCGCGGGTTCGGGCAAAGCGACCGGCGCAGGGGGCGGCGCCGCTGCGGTCATCGGCGCCGGGGTCTCGTTCGCTACGGCAATGACAGGCGCAGGCTCGACCGGCTCGGGTTCGGACTGGGCGACGGGTTTCGATTCTTGCTTCGTTGGCTTGATCCGCGGCTCGATTCCCGGCTGGGCGATCCAGTCCACCATGATCGGCGCGGCGGCGAGGAGCGCGCTGCGCGCGGGCTGGTAGCTGAGCATCGAGGCGAGCACCAGCGCGTGCAGCGCGAGTGCGACCAGGGTGCCCGCGCGGCGCGAAGCGTGACCCCGCGCGAAGACAGGGAGGTGCGGGTTCGCCATGGGGTACATGGCGCTCAGGCGGTGAGAATCAACTTGCCGCTCTGGGTGAGACGCAGGCGGTACTCGCGGCCGTTGTGCTCGATCACCAGTTCCCCGCTCTCTCCCAGCAGTTCCCGGCTTGTTACGCGCCGCACCGAGGTTCGGGTCCCAGGGTCAGGCCTTTGATTCATAAGAGGTTTGTATGCTTGGGTACGCATTTGTAAAGAATGATAACTATTCTCATTCGTGTTGTCAAACCCTGTTTTGCCCGACGTACAATCACACACCCCTTTGGCGAATTCACCGATGAACACCCCTCGTTTCGCCGCTGCACTCGCCGCGGCGCTGCTGTGCCTGCCGGCGTGGCCGCAGGTTCCGGCGAAAGCCCCGTCGGAGCGCAGCGCCCTGCCCGCGCGTGAGCCGGTTCCCTCGGAGCTCCTGTCCGAGCTGCGCCAAGGCGGCTACGTCTTCTACTTCCGCCACGCCGCCACCGACTTCAGCCAGAACGACAGCACTATGAAGAGCTACGAGGATTGCTCAAGCCAGCGCAACCTCACCGACACAGGACGCGCCGACGCAAGCGCGGTCGGCGCCACGATCCGGCGGCTCGGGATTCCGGTTGGATCGGTTCTCGCCAGCCCGTTCTGCCGCACCGTCGAGACCGCGCAGCTCATGTTCGGCCGTGCTGAGAAGACGCAGCAGGTCCGTGCCGGTCCGGTCGCCGCCGTCGACTCGGACCGGTATGCCCCGTTGCGAAAGATACTGATGACGCCTATCCGAAAAGGCGCGAACCTTGCCGTCGTCAGCCACGCCAACCCGTTCTACAGCGTCGCCGGGCCGCCCTATCTCGTCGAAGGCGAGGCCGCGGTCATCCGCCCGCTCGGGAGCAGCTTCGAGATTTTCGCGAGGATACCGCCGACCGACTGGAAAAACTTGGAGGGCGCGGCGAAGCAGTAGCGCCAGGCTCTTCCTCAGTACCTTTCGGTCTGCGCGTAGTTCTCAAAGCGCGTGTATTCCCCGAGGAATGTCAGCTTGACCGTACCGATGGGACCATTGCGCTGCTTGAGGATGATGATCTCGGCCATGCCCTTTTCGGGCGTATCCGGCGTATAGACTTCCTCGCGGTAGATCGCGAGGATCAAGTCCGCGTCCTGCTCTATCGCCCCCGACTCGCGCAGATCCGACATGATCGGGCGCTTCGGGCCGGTGCGCTGCTCGACCGCGCGCGAGAGCTGCGACAGCGCAACCACGGGGACCTTCAATTCCTTGGCGAGCGCCTTGAGCGAGCGCGAGATCTCCGAGATCTCGGTGGCGCGGTTCTCACCGTCGCTGCTTGCCTGCATGAGCTGGAGGTAGTCGACCACGATCAGGCCGAGCGCGCCGTACTGGCGGTGCAGCCTGCGCGCACGGGCGCGGAGCTCCAGGGCGTTCAGCGCACCCGATTCGTCCACGAGGATCGGCGCGTCGTGCAGCTTGCCCACTGCGTTGGTCAGCCGGTTCCAGTCGTCGTCGGAGAGCCGCCCGGTGCGCAGCTTGTGCTGGTCGAGCCGCCCGATCGAGCCGAGCAGGCGCATCGCGAGCTGGGCTCCCGACATTTCCATGCTGAAGATCGCGACCGGTAGCTTGTTCTCCACCGCGACGTGCTCGGCCATATTGAGCGCGAGCGCGGTCTTTCCCATACTCGGCCTTCCGGCGATGATGACGAGGTCGCCGGGTTGCAGCCCCGACGTCTCCCGATCGAGGTCGCGGTAACCGGTCGGAACTCCGGTGATGTCCGAAGGGTTGTCCTTGTGGTAGAGGAGGTCGATGCGTTCCATCACCTGCGTGAGCAGGGGCTGGATCTCCATGAAAC
>CAVOUJ010000011.1:0-381471 GCA_963699535.1 uncultured beta proteobacterium
AGCAAGCGGAACCACGACACTTATCGGGCCGGTGGGGAACGGCTGGGCCTGGGCGGCGGCTGGCAGCCAGATGAGCGCAAAGGCGAGAAAAATGCGCTGCGCGAACCGTTTCGTGATCGTCATAACTCCTCAACGCGGCAGATTCGTCCGGGCGCCTGAGGGTGAACGGTTCTTGCGATAAGAGTTCTTCAGAGCGATCTTGCCGTCTCGAAAGGTGAACAGATCGCAGCCATGTACTTCCACACGACTGCCGTCTGCTCGTGTTCCTGTGAATGTCCACTCCGATACTCCACGCTCCCCCTGCACAAAGTGGCGCGCATTCCCCCAATGGGCATCAGGAAAGGTCATCCAGACCTCCGTAAATCCCGTGCGCACGGCCTCGCGGCCGGCGTAGCTAGTACCGCAGATATCCGGACCTGCCGAAGATTCAAATACACAATCGTCGGCCATGAATGACATGAGAGCATCGACGTCGTGGCGATTCCACGCATCGGCGAAAGCCTGCAAGACCTCGGTGGTGACCTCAGGGATCACATTCGCCATGATCTACCCTCCTGCCCGGATCTGCGTACATGCTCGGTCCATGACGCCCAACGAGAAATCGGCCCCCTAAGTGGGGCGTTATAAGGCCCCAAATCTGGGGCCTAGCCCGGGCACACTACGCCAAAAGATCTGATTGATCAAGACAACGCCTGCGCGTACACTACTGTATATCAATACAGGTTAGGCTCCGGCCTGGAGGATGCCATGCCCACTCCGCGATTGCTCGATCTCGCGCGCGAGCGTATGCGCGTGAAGCACTACAGTCTACGTACCGAGGAGGCGTATCTGCACTGGATCCGGCGCTTCGTTCTGCATCATGGCAAGCGGCATCCGCGGGACTTGGGGGCGGCGGAGGTCGAGGCTTTTCTGTCGCATCTGGCCACCGAAGGGCGTGTTTCGGCGTCGACGCAGAATCAGGCACTCGCGGCGCTCTTGTTCCTGTATCGCGAGGTGCTCGGCGTCGAGCTGCCGTGGATGGAGGGCATCGTGCGCGCGAAGCGTCCCGCTCGATTGCCGGTGGTTCTCACCGAGGCCGAGGTGCGCGCGCTGCTCGCACAGTTGGACGGCACGCGCTGGATCGCGGTGAGCCTGCTTTACAGCTCCGGAATGCGGCTCCTCGAAGGATTGCGGCTGCGCGTCAAGGACGTCGATTTCGAGCGGCGCGAGATCACGGTGCGCGACGGCAAGGGCGCGCGCGACCGGCGCACGATGCTCGCCGAGCGGTTGATCGAGCCGCTGCGCTCGCACGTGGCGCGCGTGCGAGCGCTGCACGAAAAGGATCTGGCGGAGGGTTTTGGCGATGTTTATCTGCCTTTTGCCCTGGCGCGCAAGTATCCGAGAGCCGGGCGGAGCTGGCCGTGGCAGTACGTCTTTCCCGCGGGCTCGCGCTCGACGGACCCGCGCGGCGGGGCGGTGCGCCGCCACCACCTGGACGAGAAGGTCGTGCAGCGTGCGGTCGCTCGCGCGGCGACGCGCGCCGGCATCGCGAAGCCGGTTTCGCCGCACATACTGAGGCACAGCTTCGCGACCCACCTGCTCGAGGCGGGCTATGACATACGCACGGTCCAGGAGCTCCTCGGGCACAAGGACGTTTCCACCACGATGATTTACACGCACGTGCTCAACAAAGGCGGCAAAGGGGTGAAAAGCCCCTTCGACCGGATCGAGCAGCCGCGCGGGGAATACCGGCTGCGCGGAGATGCCCCGGAGGCCGTTCACGCATAAGCGCTGACGCGGGTGTTCCGGCGGTAGGGGTGTGGCGTTTGATCCAAGTCAAATTCCGAAGCACTACTCGGGGTAGGTTTCTCTGGAGGGTCAAACCTACGAGGAATGTAATCATGACCGAACGCATCCAGGACGTCGCCCATCTGGGCAGGATCGAGTTGCTCACGCCCAAGCTCGACCGCTCGCGCTGGTATTTCGAGAAGCTGCTCGGGATGGAGATCGTGCACTCGACCGGCAAGTCGATTTTTTTCCGCGGCTACGGCGATTACGCCTCGGCCACGCTCAAGCTCACCGAGTCCGACCAGCCCGGCGTCGGCTACGTTTCCTGGCGCGCCGCGAGTCCCGAGGCGCTCGAGCGCCGGGTGAAGGCGATTGAAAAGGCGGGCCTCGGCGAGCGCTGGCACGAGGGGGAGTTCGGCCGCGGCCGCGCGTACCGTTTCCGCGACCCGGACGGCCACCACATGGAGATCTACTACGAGGAGGAGAAGTACCGCGCGCCCGATTATCTGCGCTCGACGCTGAAGAACCTGCCGATGAAGTACACCGCGCGCGGGGTGAATGTTCGGCGCATCGATCACCTGGCGCTCCTCGCCCGCGACGTGCCCGACAACCGCAAGTTCGCGCAGGACGTGCTCGGTTTCGCGCTGCGCGAGCAGGTGATGTTCGAGAACGGGACCCTCGAACTGGGGTCCTGGCTCAGTCCCTCGCCGGTGCACCATCAGGTCGCCTACGTGATGGACACGAAGGGCGCGCACGGCCGGCTGCACCATATCTCGCTCTGGGTGGACAACCGCGAGGACGTGCTGCGCGCCGCCGACATCCTCGCCGAGAACGGCGTCTTCATCGAGGCCGGGCCCTCGAAGCACAACAATTCGCAGGGCTTCTATCTCTACTCCTACGAGCCGGGCGGGAACCGGGTCGAGGTCTATTCCGGAAGCTATCTCGTCTTCGCTCCCGACTGGGAAGTGGTCACCTGGAACGAGGAAGACCGCGGCACGGGCGTCTACTGGGGCACGCCGCTCCCGGAGAGCTTCATCAACTACGCCACGCCGGACGTGGCGGCCGACAAGGCGACTGCGCCCAAGGTCCCGGTGTTCGACCCGATTTGAGCGGCGCCGCTCACAGCCCGAACGCGCGCACGACGCCGAGATAGACGGGAAGGCTCGCGGCCGAGGACGGCGGCTGCAGGACTGTCACGATTCATAGTGCGGCGGCGCTTCAGATCCGGTTTTCCGGACAGGTGATTCACCAAAGGTGCATGACCGCAGCCATGATTGCGATCATGACCGCGGCCATGATGGCCAGCATCATCGGGCTCTTGACCATGTGCCGCAGCATGCCGAACCTCGCGCCTTCAGGGAGCAAGTCCATGCCGCATTTGGGGCACTTTCCGGGGCTCGCCTGGCGAACGTCCGCGTGCATGGGGCAAAGGTAGATCGCCTGCACGCTCGGTTTCGGATCCATGTTCGACTCCTCACGATGGGCGCGCCCAAGGATTCACTGCAGGTCCTTGCGCATGCGCTGATACTCTTCGCGGCCGATCTCGCCCTGCGAGTAGCGCCGGTCGAGAATCTCGCGGGCGCTTTCCGGACGGTCATGCCGTCCATGCCCGAACATCAGGCGGCACGGCCCCCAGAAAAAGATCAGGGCGAACGCGGCGAGAAAGATCAGGGGAAACACCCACATCCAGGGAAACCAATGCCAGGGACCGTCCCACCACATGTCTCGCTCCTTTCCTTTGAAAACCGGCGGCAGCGCCGCCTTTCTGGTTTCTCACGGCGATATCCGCCGCTTCGTTGATCATCCGCGCTGGAACGGTCTGCGGCTTGATCCAGCTCAAATCCTCCGCGTTGATCCCGACCATTGGAAGTCGGAGGCGACCGCACCGAATTCGGCGAGAAGCTGAATGAGCGCAAGCTCGAGAGCGGGCCCAACGCCTCCTGCGGTTGATTTGGATCAAGAGCATCCTTGGTCCGTGGAGGAAAATCCAAACGGAGTTCTCCGTCAATAACCAAGGAGCGCAAGATGAAGACACGCACATTGACCGCAGGTCTGTTCGCCCTGGGACTCGCCGCGGCCACAGTCTCCGCCGCGTTTGCACAGGGACCCGGTTACGGGCCCGGATATGGACCGGGCCCCGGGATGATGGGCGGCTACGGTGGAGGGCCCGGATACGGACGGGGAGTATACGGTGCCGGCGGCCTGCTCAACTTGCCGGGCCTCTCCGACGAGCAGCGCGACAAGATCGCATCCATTCAGGAAGAAAACCGCAAGAAGAACTGGGACAAGACGGGGCAGATGCGGGCCGAACAGTTCAAGCTGCGGCGCATGTACTACGCCGACAAGATCGACCCTGCGGCGGTCGCCGAGCAGCAGAAGAAGGTGGATGACCTGAGGAGACAGATGATCCAGTCGCGCGCTGAAGCGTACAACCAGATCACGGCGATCCTCACGCCGGAGCAGCGCAAGCAATTCCGGCAATACGGTCCCTGGTGGCTCCAGGAGGAAAATGTCGAGTAGCCGGCCGGGGTTGATCAAAGAGATCGCTGTCCTCTCGAGATAGTGCGACGCCAATCGTTCCGCGTCCGCCGGCAGGTGGCCGCGGAGATTCGCTTCGTATCGGAGTTGCGATGAGTCTCGTTCGCGCGCAGAAGCTGGAAAAGACCTACCGCTCCGGCGAAGTGGACGTGCTCGCGGTCAGGGGCGTCGATTTCACGATCGAAGCGAAGTCGTTCGTCGCCTTCGTCGGCCCTTCGGGCAGCGGCAAGAGCACGCTGCTCAACATGATCGGCTGTCTCGATCATCCGACCGGCGGCAAGCTGACGGTGATCGACACCGATGTCGGCACGCTCGATCGCCGCGCCGCCGCCGAGTTTCGCGGCCGGCACGTCGGTTTCGTCTTTCAGGATTTCAACCTGATACCGGTGCTCACCGTCTACGAGAACGTCGAGTACCCGCTGATCATGGTGCAGAACTGGCCCGAGGAGAAACGGCGCAGCGCAGATCCTGCGGCTCCTGGACGCGGTCGGGATGTCGGCGCAGGCGAACAAGCGTCCGGACCAGATTTCGGGAGGCCAGAAGCAGCGCGTCGCGGTGGCGCGGGCGCTTGCGACCGACGCGCAGCTGGTGCTCGCCGACGAGCCGACCGCCAATCTCGACCACGACACCGCCTACCGCGTCATCGAGCTGATGAAGAAAATGCGCGACGAGCTGGGCACGACCTTCGTCTTCTCGACGCACGACCCGAAGATCATGGGTGAAGCCGAGGTGATCTTCACGCTCGAAGACGGGCGGATCAACGCGTCCCCGGGAAAGGCGGTGGCGGCCCATGCTTAACATCCTGAAGATGGCGACCCGGAACCTGGCCCGCTTCGGCAGGCGCACGCTGCTGACCTCCACGCTCATCACCCTGGGCATCGTCAGCGTGCTGCTCTTCGTTTCCGTCGCCGGGTCGTTCAAGGCGATGATGATCGGCCAGTTCACCGACGCCGTCCTGGGCCACCTGGAAGTGCACCGCAGGGGCTATGTCGCGTCGATCGACACCCTGCCGCTGAACCTCAACATGCAGCCCGCGATGGTCGAGAAGGTCGAGCAGGCCCTGAAAGCATCGGCCGACGATCGAGGCCTACTCGGAGCGCGTCAAGCTCGGCGCCATGTTCAGCAATTTCACCGAGACCACCAGCATCCGCATCAACGGCATCGACCCGGCGAAGGAAATCGCGACGACGCCGCTGCTGCCCGGGCGGATCATCGAGGGAAGCAAGACGGGCCCGCTGCTGAACCCCGGCGAGATCCTGATTCCGGCGCTGCTGGCCCGCGGCATGAAGGTGAAGACGGGCGACACCGTCGTGCTGGTCGCCACCAACCGCGAGGGATCGGTCAACGGCAAGACCTTCACCGTCAGGGGCGTACTCGAGAGCGTGACCGGACCGAGCGGGCGGGACGGCTATATCCACATCGAGGACGCGCGGGGCCTGCTGCGGATGACGCAGCCCGAGGTCAGCGAGATCGCCATTCGCCTCGAGGAATCCCGCGCAGCTCGATCGCGTGTACGCGCAGTTGTCGCAGGAACTGACGGGCGCCGCCCCCGGGCCAAAATCGGGCGGCATGGCGGGCAAGGGCGGAGGATCCGGGCTCGAGGTGCATACCTGGGCGACGCTGTCGCCCTTCTCGAACATCGCGAACATGATCGACCTGCTCACGGTGTTCATCAAGATCATGCTGGTGTCGATCGTCCTGATCAGCGTCATGAACGTGATGGTGATGGCCGTGTACGAGCGCATCCGCGAGATCGGCACGATCTCGGCGATCGGCACGCCGCCGGGGAGGATCCTTTCGCTGTTTCTCACCGAAGGCCTGCTGCTCGGGCTGGGCGGCACCGCGCTCGGGATCGTGATCAGCCTCGGGGCGATCTACGCGTTGAACGTCTGGAAGCTCACATTCGACTTCGGCCAGCAGCAGGGCCTGGTGCTCTCGCCCGCGATCGGCGCGAAGGATGTCGCGATCATCGCCGCGCATGGTCGTGCTGATGGCGCTGCTCGCGAGCCTGCAGCCGGCGTGGAAGGCCTCGCGCATGGACCCGGTCCGCGCGCTCGGCCACGTGTGACCGGAAGGGACTCGCCATGAAGAAACTGCTGTGGCTGATGCTGTGCCTCGCTCGCGCTGCCGGCGGCCGCGCGCACTCGACGGCAACGCAGATCCTGCAGAAGGTGGATCGCAACCTGGAGCCCGAGTCCTACGAGGTCGTACCGCAAGCTGATCGACATCCAGCCCGACGGCAGCAAGAAGGAGTACGTGCTCTATACGATGAAGAAAGGCCGCGACAAGGTCGTGGCGCTGTTCCTCGCTGCCCGCGAGCGACAAGGGGCGCGCCACGCTGCGCCTGGGCGACAACATGTGGCTGTACATGCCCGACGTGGGGCGGCCGATACGGATCACGAGCCTGCAGTCGGTGACGGGCAGCATCTTCAACAACGCCGACATCCTGCGCATCGACTACACCGCGGAGTACAACGTGGAGGCGGCCGAAGAGCAGAAAGACGCCTTTCTGCTTTCGCTCAAGGCGAAGACCGGCGAAGTCGCCTACGACCGGCTCAAGATGTGGGTCGACAAGCAGGCGCTGCTGCCGGTCACGATCGAGGCGTACGCGGCGAGCGGCCTGCTGCTCAAGACGCTGCGCTTCAAGGACATCAAGGATTTCGGCGGCGGCATCAAGCGTCCCGCGACGCTGGAGACCGACAGCCCGCTGTACAAGGGCTACAAGTCGGTGATGCTGTGGTCGGGCCTCAAGAAGGCGAGCTTCTCCGACGAGGTCTTCACGCTCAACTATCTCCCGCGGGTCCAAGAGTTGCGGAAATGAAGCACGGTTGGAGAACGCGGCTGCTCTGGCCGCTCGTTCTCCTGGCTTCGGCGGCGGGCGCCCGGGCGGCGGAAGAATTCAGTTTCGACTCGTCCGAGTTCGAAAAAAAGCCGTTCGAGATCGGCGGCTACGTGCAGCTCAAGCAGGAGGATTTCTTCTTCAATCGCGGCGCGGCGCTTCTACCAGCTCAACAATTCCGGCCAGCCGCAAAGGGAGCGCCTCGATCGCACCACCGCCACGTTGCAGCTCGCCGGCAAGCTGCGCCACGGCATCGGCACCTTCGACTTTCGCACCAATTCGGACCTGCGGCGGGATCAGCTGGGCCACGATTACGACAACAAGATATACGAGGCCGCCTACTCGATCAGGCCCGATCCCGGGCTCACCATGGAAGCGGGAAAGAGAGTGCTCAGGTGGGGCAAGGGTTACGCCTGGAACCCGATCGGGTTCGTCGAGCGGCCCAAGGACCCGAACGATCCGCAACTCGCGCGCGAAGGCTTCGTGATGGCCGACGGCGATCTGATCTTCAATCCGGGAGGAGACCTGCAGACGGTCGCCTTCACGCCGGTGCTTCTGCCCGTGAGCGAGGACGTCAACAGCGATTTCGGCGCGAGCGGCCACTTGAATCCCGCGGCCAAGCTCTACCTGCTCTACCGGGACACCGATATCGATCTTGCGTGGCAGGGCAAGGGCAGCCGCCCGGCCCGCTACGGCATGGATTTCTCCACGAATCTCGTTTCGAATTTCGAGATCCACGGCGAATGGGCGCGGATCCTGAAATTCCAGAAACCGGTGGTGGACAGCGCGCGGCCAGGTGACCACGGAGATCGGCGACGCGACCAGCTACCTCCTGGGCCTGCGCTATCTCACGGAGAGCGACACGACCTACATCGCCGAGTACTACCGCAACGGCACCGGCTACTCCGAGGAGGAATTCCAGCAGTTCTATCAGTTCGTCGGCACTGCGCTCGCGCAGTTGGGCAAACCGGCAGCACCGCGCTGCTGCAAAGAGCCCTGTCCCTGAGCCAGGGCAGCTACGGGCGTCCGTACGCGGGCGAAAACTACGTTTACCTGCGCGTACAGCAGAAGGACGGGCTCGGCATCGTCTACTTCCAGCCTGCGATCACCGCGATCATGAACTGGGGGGACCGCAGCTACCAGGTAACGCCGGAGCTGCTTGTATACAGGGATCAAGAACCTCGAGCTGCGCTTCAGGCTGTCCCTGCTGCAGGGCGGCGCCTCGACCGATTTCGGCGAGAAGCAGAATTCGCGAAAGCTCGAGTTCTATGCCCGGTATTACTTCTGAGGCGAAGCCGCTGTTCAGCCCGACGCTTCCCGTGCTTTTCGAGAACAGGGACAGAGCCTGAGCTTATCAGACCCGGCGCAGCGTTCCGCTGAGCGCGGTGACCGGCGCAACGGTGTTGAAGACTGTCCCGTAGCGGCGCACGTTCTCATGTTTAATTGAGATCATCTTCGGCGGTTCGTTCTGCCTCACGCCGTCCGACTGGAATTTGAGGATCGGCGTCACCCGCTCGATGCCCTTGATGATGCAAGCGGCGAGCGCGGCAAGGAGCAGCTCGGCCGGGTTGAAGGCCTGCGCATTGCCCGTTAGGTCCGTGTCCAACGTGATGCGCGCATTCTTGCAGTTCGCCTCGCTCGAATGCGAATCGACCCGCCGGGCGAGACCAAATACTCAAGCAGCGGGATTGGCTTCATGGATCCAATTTAGCCCGGTGCGGCGGACATGATTGATCCAAGTCAAATGGAGCGGTGGTCAGCGCCTCATCGCGCAGCCTTCGCGCGAGCTGGCGGGGAGCGGCCATGCACCGCACCCGTCTGCTTACAGCCTCCGGCTGCAAGGTCACATGCTGGATGCCGTAGCGCTGGTCCAGCATTTGGGCTATCAACACCAGCGACAGTTTCAACGCAGCGCCCGCTTTGTGCAGGTGTCCGCCCGAATCAGAGATTGAAGACAAGGCACCGTCGATCGCGTATACGCGCGGCACTAGGTCGCGGTGTCGGCTTGGATGGAGTTCGTTGTCCTTCTGCCGATGTCGTCGAGCTTCGCTTTCAGCGTGAGCCGGTCGAGCCGTTCGACGGGCAGCGCGAGCAGGTAGTTGATCCTCGTCGAGAGCTCTGTATAGGCATTGAGAAACGCCCTTCGCTTCACCTCTTCGGTGCCTTGGACGGCTGCGGGGTCCCGCACGCCCCAGTGCGCCGTTATCGGCTGTCCGGGCCAGACAGGACAGGTTTCGCCAGCCGCGTTGTCGCAGACGGTGAATACGAAATCAAGCTTGGGCGAGCCGGGCGCTGCGAATTCGTCCCAGTTTTTCGACCGCAAGCCGGTACTCGCAATGCGGTTCTTTTGCAGTAGCTCGATGGCAAACGGATTGATTTTCCCGGTCGGGTGGCTGCCGGCGCTGTAGGCGACGAAGCGCTCCTTGCCCTTGGTATTCAGGTACGCCTCAGCGAGTATCGACCTCGCCGAGTTCCCGGTGCAAAGAAAAAGAACATTGAAGGGTCGCATCGCCGCCTCACGCGGAAGGCGCGCAGCATCCGCTCTTGCGTTCCTTCGCACTCACCGCTGCTGGCTCCTGAGTGGAGGAAGTCGCGAAAGGCGCACAGCATGCGCCCTTGCGTTCATTTGCGCTCGCCGCCGTGTTCTCGCCGAAGACCGGAACCGACTCGAGGGTGTGGAATGATTCCCAGGCAATGCCCTGCGGGTCGAGCGTCCAGTACTTGTCGCTTTTCGCGTAGCAGCACGAGGCACCCTTTTGCGGCGTGGAGCGCGACGTCAGCCTGCGCAAGACGCACGCCGATTTCCTCGAGTTCGTCGCCGTTCTCAGCCTGGATGCCGAGGTGGTCGAGGCCGGCGCTCTTGCCGCGCGTGGAAATGGCGAAATTCACCCGCGGGTCGTCGAGCTGCCACTTCGCATAGTCGTCCTTCCTTACGGTCGGTTCGGTGGCGAAGAGCGGTGGAGTAAAACCGGATGCTCTGCTGCAGGTCATGCACGGCGACGTGCACGTGGAAACGCTTCATGGCTCTTTCCTTTCATCACCAAGGGTGGACGTTGGGCCGGCGCGCAGGAGACTCCCCCGCAGCAGTTCTCGGTGAGATAACCGACGAGCCGGTTCATGTTCTCGAAATCCGCCGAATAGAAGACGAAGCGCCCCTCCTGCCGGCTGCGCACTAGACCGGCGCGCGACAGGTGCGCAAGGTGGAAGGAAAGCGTCGACGGCGGTAGGTCGAGTTTTTCGCCGATCACGCCGGCGGCCAGTCCTTCGGGTCCACTCTCAACCAGCAGCCGGTAGACGGCGAGACGCGTAGCCTGCGCCAGCGCACTCAGCGCTTCGACGATCTGCAGACGTTTCCATGTTTCCAGAATAATGGTATTATCGATGGACCGTCAAGAGGACCGCGGGAAGAGAAGAGATGAGCGCGACAACTGGAATCCGCCGCCACGCCGAGCGCCCGCAAACGCATGGGCGTCTTCGAGCGCTATCTGACCGTATGGGTGGCGCTGTGCATCGTGACCGGCATCGCCCTGGGTCAATTCTTCCCCGGCGCGTTCCAGGCGATCGGGCGGATGGAGTTCGCGCGGGTCAACATCCCGGTCGGCCTGCTGATCTGGGTGATGATCATCCCGATGCTCGTCAAGATCGACTTCGGTGCGCTCGCGTCAGGTGAAGTCGCACTGGAGGGGAATCGGCGTCACGCTCTTCGTGAACTGGGCCGTCAAGCCGTTCTCGATGGCGTTCCTCGGCTGGCTCTTCATACGCCACGTGTTCGTCTCCTATCTGCCCGCCGACCAGCACGACAGCTACATCGCCGGGCTGATCCTGCTCGCCGCGGCGCCGTGCACGGCCATGGTGTTCGTGTGGAGCAGGCTGACCGACGGCGACCCGTATTTCACGCTGTCGCAGGTCGCGCTCAACGACACCATCATGATCTTCGCCTTCGCGCCCATCGTCGGACTGCTGCTCGGCATCGCCTCGATCACGGTGCCCTGGGCCACGCTGCTCACCTCGGTGGTGCTCTACATCGTCATCCCGGTCATCCTCGCGCAGCTGTGGCGCAAAGCGCTGCTCAGGAACGGCCAGCCGGCGTTCGAAGCCGCGATGGCGAGGATCGGCCCCTGGTCGATCGGCGCGCTGCTCGCTGACTCTGGTGCTGCTGTTCGCATTCCAGGGAGAGGCCATCCTCGGCCCAGCCGCTCATCATCGCGATGCTCGCCGTGCCGATCCTGATCCAGGTGTTCTTCAACTCGGCGCTCGCCTACTGGCTCAATCGCAGGATCGGGGAAAAGCACAGCGTGGCGTGCCCGTCGGCGCTGATCGGTGCGTCGAACTTCTTCGAGCTGGCGGTGGCCGCAGCCATCAGCCTGTTCGGATTCGACTCCGGCGCCGCCCTGGCGACGGTGGTCGGCGTGCTGATCGAAGTGCCGGTGATGCTGTCGGTCGTCGCCATCGTGAACGCGACGCGGCCGTGGTACGAGGGCAGGCCGGCGTGATCCGGTCGCTCCTGTTGATGCAGATCAAGTGGATGGACCGCCGGAGGATTAGCATTGCCATGTTCGTCTATTGAACGAGGTGAGATCATGAACAGAGGCACGATGAAAGCAGGGATATTCGCGCTAGCCCTCGCCGCCGCGGCGGTGTCCAGCGCGTTCGCGCAGGGACCCGGTCCCGGTACGGGCCGGGATACGGCCCGGGATATGGCCCCGGAATGATGGGCGGCTACGGCCGGAGGGCCCGGGATGATGGGCGGCTATGGACGCGGCTACGGCGGGGGGCCGGGATATGGGCGCGGCTACGGCCCCGGGGGAGGGCTGGCAGCTCTCAATCTGAGCGACGAGCAGCGCGAGAAGATCGCCGCCATCCAGGAAGAAAACCGCAAGAAGAACTGGGACAAGATGGGGCAGATGCGCGCCGAGCAGTTCAAGCTGCGGCGCATGTACTACCGCCGACAAGATCGACCCGGCGGCGGTCGCCGAGCAGCAGAAGAAGGTCGACGATCTGAGAAGGCAGATGATCCAGTCCCGCGTGGAAGCGCACAACCAGATCTCCGCGGTCCTCACGCCGGAGCAGCGCAAGCAGTTCCGTCAGTACGGCCCCTGGTGGCTGCCCGAGGAAAAGCTCGAGTAGCCGGATGGCGTCCGCCGCCGTTGCGGATGTCATGGCGGTCCACAACGCGGATATCGCTCGATCGTTCGAAGAGATTGCCGATCTTCTCGAGATAGGCGACGCCAACCCCTTCCGCGTGCGCGCCTACCGCAACGCGGCGCGAATCGTGGGCGAGCTGCAGCTCGACCTCGCGGCCGCGGTCAAGCGCGGCGAGGCGCTGCCCAAGCTCCCGGGGATCGGCGAAGACCTGGCGGGCAAGATCCACGAAATCGCCTCGACCGGGCGCTGCGCGTTGCTCGAGCGGCTGCACAAGACCGTGCCGGCGGCGATCACCGAATTGCTGCGCATCCCCGGGCTCGGGCCGAAACGCGTGAAGGCGCTGTACCGCGAGCTCGACGTGCGCACGCTCGAGCAGCTGCAGCGCGCCGCCCGCGACGGACGCATCCGCGCGCTCAAGGGTTTCGGCGAGAAGACCGAGCTCAACATCCTGCAGTCGGTCGAGGCGCGGCTCTCCAAGGCGAGGCGCTTCAAGCTTGCGGTCGCGGCGCAGTACGCCGACGCGCTCGCCGCTCACCTGCGCAAGTCGCGAGGCGTCGGAGAGGTGGTCGTCGGCGGGCAGCCTGCGGCGCATGCGCGAGACGGTCGGCGACATCGACATCCTGGCGACCGCGGACGCCGCGAGCGACGTCATGTCGCGCTTTCGTCGGATACCCGGAGGTGAAGGAGATCCTTTCCCACGGTGATACACGCTCCAGTGCGCTGCTCAAGTCGGGCATCCAGGTCGATCTTCGCGTCGTCCCGCTGGAGAGCTACGGTGCCGCGCTTCACTATTTCACCGGGTCCAAGGCGCATAACATCGCGATCCGGCGCCTCGCGCAGGCGCGCGGCCTCAAGCTGAACGAGTACGGCCTTTTCCGCGGAGCGAAGCGCGTCGCGGGCGAAACCGAGGAATCGGTGTTCTCTGCCGTGGGGCTCCCGTACATTCCTCCGGAGCTGCGCGAGGATCACGGCGAGATCGAGGCGGCGCGCGCCGGACGCCTGCCGCGCTTGATCGAGCTCTCCGACCTGAAAGGCGATCTGCACTCGCACACCAAGTGGACCGACGGCTACCACTCGGTCGAGGAAATGGCGCTCGCGGCAAAGGCGCGCGGGCTCGCCTACCTCGCCGTCACCGACCACTCGCGCCGGCTGACGGTCGCCAGGGGTCTCGACCCCGAGCGCCTGCGCAGAGCAGATCGACGAGATCGAAAGGACCGTGGTTCCCGGCATCACGCTGCTGAAGGGCATCGAAGTGGACATCCTCGAGGACGGCACGCTCGATCTCCCCGACTCCGTGCTCTCCGGGCTGGACGTCGTCATCGCCGCCGTGCACAGCAAGTTCGACCTGTCCCGCGAGCGGCAGACCGAGCGCATCTTGAAGGCGCTCGATCATCCGCTGGTCGCAGTGCTCGCGCATCCGCTCGGCCGGCTGATCGACGCGCGCGAGCCCTACGATGTGGACATGCTGAAGATCATCCGCAAGGCGGCCAAGCGCGGGTGCTTCCTCGAGCTGAACGCGCACCCCGAGCGGCTCGATCTCTTCGACACGCACTGCCGCATGGCGAAGGACGAAGGCGCGCTCGTCAGCATCAATTCGGATGCCCACAGCATCCAGCAGTTCGACAATCTCAGGTTCGGGGTAGGGCAGGCGCGCCGCGGCTGGCTGGAAAAGGGCGACGTGGCGAATACGCGCTCGCTGCCTGAGCTTCGCGCACTTCTCGCCGCGCGCGCGCCGCGGTCGAAAGCGGGCGCGGGCTGCTGATTCAGGGCGCCGGGGCGGCGCGAGGCGCGCGCCGTTGACCCAGATCAAGCGCATTGAGATCTCCGTTCGACGCTGCGATCCCGAACCCGCGTTTGATCTGCGTCAAGCGCCCATGCCACGAGCATACTAGCGTGACAACTGAGCGATTGTTTGACGATCGAGACCATAGTGCGAGGATTCACGCATGACTGAGCCCCGGCCGGATTCCCCGCGCCCCCTTTCCCCCGACCAGCTTTGCCGGCGTTGCGACCCGGACCAGTTCGAATTCGGCACGACCGACGAGGTGAAGGACCTCGCCGATTCCATCGGCCAGGAATCCGCGGGCGAAGCGATCCGTTTCGGCGTCGGCATTTCCCGCGACGGCTACAACCTCTTCGCGATGGGACCGGAAGGCATCGGCCGGCACACCGTGGTGGGCCGGTTCCTCGAGGAGCAGGCGCCGAAGCGGCCAACGCCTTCCGACTGGTGCTACGTCTTCAATTTCGCGGTGCCGCACAAGCCCCGCGCGCTCCAGCTTCCCCCGGGACAGGCGCGGAAGTTCGGGCAGGACATGGCGCGCCTGGTCGAAGAGTTGCGCACGGGGATTCCCGCCGCGTTCGAAACCGACGAATACCGCACGCACCGCCAGGAGATCGAGAGCGAGTTCGGCGAGCGCCAGGAGCAGGCGATCGGAAGCGTGGGAGAGCACGCCAAGAGCCAGGGTATCGCGCTGCTTCGCACGCCGGGGGGCTTCGGCTTCGCGCCCGTGGACAAGGACGGCGTGATGAGCCCGAAGGATTTTCACAAGCTGCCGCAGGAGGAGCAGACCCGCCTCGAGAAAATAATCTCGACGCTGCAGGAGGAGCTCGAGCGCGTCATCGAGGAGACGCCGAAGTGGCGGCGCGAGGCCCAGCGCAAGCTTCGCGATCTGAATCGCGAAGTCACGCGCCTGGCGGTGGCGAGCCTCATCGAGGAGCTCAAGGCCGCCTACGCGGCGCTGCCGCAGGTGCAGCAGTATCTGAGCGACGTGAAGGAGGACGTGCTCGACCACGCCGAATATTTCCAGCAGCCCAAGGAGGGCGAGCGGCCCATGCTCTTCGGCATACCGTTTCCGCAGCCGGATCCGGGCGAATCGCTGTTGCACCGCTATCAGGTGAACGTCCTCATCGACCACTCCGGGGTTTCCGGCGCGCCGGTCGTCTACGAGGACAATCCCACACACGACAACCTCGTCGGCCACATCGAGCATATCGCGCAGATGGGCACGCTGGTCACGGATTTCACGCATATCAAGGCGGGCGCTTTTCACCGCGCCAACGGCGGCTATCTGCTCCTCGACGCGCTGAAAGTGCTCTCCCAGCCCTTCGCCTGGGAGGCGCTCAAGCGCGCGCTGCGCTCGCGCGAGATCCGCACCGAATCGCTGGGCCAGGCCTTGAGCCTGATCAGCACCGTGTCGCTCGAGCCCGAGCCGATTCCTCTGGACCTCAAGGTCGTCCTCGTCGGCGGGCGGCTGATCTATTACCTCTTGCATGCCTACGATCCGGAGTTCGCCGAATTCTTCAAGGTGCAGGTGGATTTCGAGGAGGACATGCATCGCAGCGCCGAGAGCGATTCTCTCTACGCGC
This sequence comes from uncultured beta proteobacterium, assembly GCA_963699535.1. Classification (GTDB taxonomy): domain Bacteria; phylum Pseudomonadota; class Gammaproteobacteria; order Burkholderiales; family SG8-39; genus VBDM01. The sequence goes on from CAVOUJ010000011.1 coordinate 15,656, forward strand.
GCATGATCGCGACGCTCGCCCGCAAGGCAAAGCTGCGGCCGCTCGACCGCTCGGCGGTGGCGCGGGTGCTCGAGTTCGCTTCGCGAAGCGCCGGCGACACGGAAAAGCTCACCATCCACATGCGTGGGCTCGCCGACCTGCTGCGCGAATCCGACTACTGGGCGGGCACCGCAGAACGCAAGATCGTTACCGCGGACGATGTGCAGCGGGCGATCGACGCCCAGGACCAGCGCGCAGACCGCATCCGGCGCAAGCTGCAGGAAGCGATTCAGCGCGGCACGCTTCTCGTGGACACGGCCGGCAGCCGATCCGGACAGGTCAACGGACTTTCGGTGACGCAGCTCGGCGGGTTCTCGTTCGGAACACCTCATCGCATCACCGCCCGCGTGCGGCTGGGCGGCGGGAAGGTCGTCGACATCGAGCGCGAGTCGGAGCTCGGGGGCCCGATCCATTCCAAGGGCGTGCTCATCCTCTCGGGATTCCTGGCCGGCCGCTATGCGCCCAACCAGCCGCTGTCGCTCGGGGCGAGCCTCGTCTTCGAGCAGAGCTACGGCGGCGTGGAAGGCGACAGCGCGTCTTCGGCGGAGCTGTATGCGCTCCTGTCGGCGCTGGCCGACGCGCCGATCAGGCAATCGCTCGCGGTGACCGGCTCGGTGAACCAGCACGGCGACGTGCAGGCGATCGGCGGAGTCAACGAGAAGATCGAGGGCTTTTTCGACGTCTGCCGCGCGCGGGGCCTCTCCGGCGAGCAGGGCGTGCTGATTCCCGCCTCGAACGTCAAGCACCTCATGCTCCGCCACGACGTGGTCGAGGCGGTTGCGGCCGGGAAGTTTTCCGTCTATCCGGTCGAAACCATCGACCGGGGCATGGAGATACTCACCGGCGTGGCGGCGGGAGAGCGCGACGGCAGCGGACAGTTCCCGGAGGGCTCGATCAATCACCGGGTCGAACAGCGCCTGGTCGAGTTCGCCGAACGCGCGCGACTCCCCGGACCCGGCGCAGCGAGAACGAAACCCTGGCGCGGAAAGAAGGACAAGTGAGCATCCGCCGGATCGTCGTCAGCATGGAATCCGCGCCGCAGGACCGCGCCGCTCTCGAAGCGGCCGCCGACATCGCCGCGCGGCTGCAGGCCGAGCTCGTCGGCTTGTTCATCGAGGACATCGATCTGCTGCATTTCGCCGGCTTGCCCTTCGCGCGCGAGGTCGGATTTCCCTCGGCGATGCGCCGCCCGCTGGATGTCTCCGCCATGGAACGGTCGCTGCGATCGCTCGCGGAGGAGGGGCGCCGCGCGCTCGCCGAGATCGCCGGCCGCATGCCCTTGCGCTGGTCGTTCCGCGTTGCGCGCGGGTCGACTTCCGTCGAGCTGCTGGCCGCAGCGGCGGAAGCGGATCTCCTGGTGGCGCGCGCAACCGGCATCGAGCGCGCCGTGATGCACGTTGCAGGCGGCGCTCCGACCCTGGTCCTGCTGCTGCGGGACGGGAGGACCCGCCACGCCCCGCTCGTGGGAATATGCTCGGCGGCCGTGTCGCCCGGCCGTGTTGCGCCCGCACTCGCCGGGCTTTCGCGATTGTTCGGCGAAGGGGTCGACGTGTTCCTGCTCTGCGAGAACGCCGAGGCGGCGAACGAATGGGAACGCGAACTTCGGACACGGCTCGCTGAAGAGCACGCTCAAGGGAATATCCGGGTCGTGCGCGCGGCCGACGCCGCGGAGCTGGCCGGGCTGCTCGAAGAGATGCGCCCCGCGTCCCGCGTTGGCCGCAAGCGGACGTAAGCCGAAGAAGCCGAGATTTTCCGGGCCGCGCCATAACAGCCTCGAAATCCGCGCGCACGGCAACGTCGTCATGCGAGACATCGACGGTTCCTTCGGCGAAGGTGGGGGACAATTGGTGCGCACGGCCGTGGCGCTTGCGGCCATCACGGGCACGCCGACTCGGGTGCGCAACGTTCGCGTCAGGCGCCCGGTGCCGGGCCTCGCTCCGCAGCACGTTGCGGCGGTGAACGCGGTGGCGGCCTTGTGCGCCGGGCGTGCTTACGGAGCGATGCCGGGGTCGCTGGAGGTCTCCTTCGTCCCGGGCAAGCTGCGCGGCGGTGCGTACCGGTTCGATATAGGCACCGCGGGAAGCATCTCGCTGCTGCTGCAGGCACTTCTGCCCGTGATGCTCGCCGCAGGCGATCAGGTGGAAGCGATGGTGACCGGCGGCACCGACGTGCGCGGCGCACCGCCGATCGATTACCTCTTCGAAGTCCTGCTGCGGCTCCTTGCGCGCGCCGGGGTGACGACGGTCGCCGCGACGCACCGCCGCGGCTACTACCCGCGGGGCGGCGGAGAGGTCCGGCTTGCGGTGCAGCCTGTGCGCTTGCGGCCGTTGATGCTGGCCGATCCCGGCAGGCCGGTCTCGATTCGCGGAATTTCCCACGCGTCCAACCTTCCAGCGCACATCGCCGAGCGCATGCGTGCGGCGGCGATCGAGGAGATCGGAAGCGTTTCGGGCCTCGTGCCCGACATCGAGGTCAAGCTGCTCGGCGCGGAGCGCGCCGAGGGTTCCGGCGGCGCGATCGTCGCGTGGGCCGAAACCGAAAACACGGTGCTCGGTTCCGCCGCGGTCGCCCAACGGGGGATACGCGCAGAAGCCCTCGGAGCGAGCGTCGGCGCGGAACTGCGCCGGGACCTCGTCTCCGGGGCGACGCTCGACGTTCACGCCGCCGATCAGATACTCGTCTACCTCGCGCTCGCCGGCGGCGCGTCCTCCTACACTGCGCGCGAGGTCAGCTCGCACGCACAAACCGCGATGTGGCTGATCGAGCAGTTCTTCCCGGTGAAATTTGCCGTCACGCCGCAGGGAAGCGTGACCCGCGTCGACGTCGTCGAGCGCAAGCCGCAAGCCTGATGCGCCCCTGCTTCCAGCCCGAGCTCGTCAACGGTCCGTTCGGCGACCCGGGCCTTTACGTGGACATGCTGTTCGAGAGGCGGGCGCTGCTCTTCGATCTGGGCGACACCGCGGCCCTCGGCCCCCGGAAGCTGCTGCGGCTGAGCGACGTATTCGTCTCGCACACCCACATGGACCATTTCATCGGCTTCGACCGTCTCCTGCGCGTCTGCCTCGGCCGAACCGCCGCCATCCGGATCTGGGGCCCGCCCGGGCTCACCGGGCAGGTCCAGCACAAGCTCGAAGCCTACACCTGGAACCTTGTAGAAAACTACGCGACGGACTTCGTCATCATTGCGAACGACGTCGAAGCGGGCGTCCGCGTTTCGAGCGCCAGTTTCAGTTGCCGGCGCCGCTTCCGGCGCGAGGACCTCGGCTCCGCTCCGATCTCGGAAGACATCCTGCTCGACGATCCGCTTTTCCGCGTGCGGGTGGCGTCTCTCGACCACCGCACGCCCTGTCTCGCGTATGCGATCGAGGAAAAAGCGCACGTGAATGTGTGGAAGAACCGGCTTTCCGAGCTCGGCCTGGGCGTGGGGCCCTGGCTGAGGGACCTGAAACAGGCGGTCCTTCGCGGCGCGCCCGGCGAGCTCCGGTTTCGCGCCCGCTGGAAGGAAGGCGGGGACTACGTCGAGAAGGAGGTCCCTCTCGCGGACTTGACGGCGAGAGTCCTGCGCGTGGTGCCCGGCCAGAAGATCTGCTATGTCACCGACGCGGCCTACAACGATCGCAACGTCGCCGCGATATGCGAGCTCGCCGGGGGCGCCGACTTGCTCTTCATCGAGGCGGTATTCCTCCAGGCCGATTCCGCTCACGCGGAGCGCAAGGCCCACCTCACGGCGCATCAGGCCGGAGAAATCGCACGGGCCGCCGCAGTCAAAGCGGTCATCCCCTTTCATTTCTCCCCCCGATACCAGGGCAGGGAAGCAGCGCTCCGGGACGAGCTGGCCAGCGCATTCGGAGGAGGGTGCGATCGGCCGCGAACTTGATCAGGATCAAAGGCGCCGATCGCGCGAAGGATATCTTGTCCATGAGGGGCGTCCAGGTGCGCCCGGAAATGGCCAACGGAGTCGATCATGAAAATCGGAGAGATCTGCACGCGCATCGTGACCTTCACCACCAAGGACATGCCGCTCGTGGATGCGGCGAAACTGATGCGTCAGCACCACGTCGGGAGCCTGATCGTGATCGAGGAGCAACAGCGGGGCCGCGTTCCCGTCGGCATGCTCACCGATCGCGATATCGTGGTCGAGGTGCTCGCGCCCGGCCTCGACTACAAAAACTTGAGCGTGGGCGAAATCATGAGCAGCCAGCTCATGACCGCCCGCGACTCGGACGACATGCTCGGCGTGCTCCGCGTGATGCGGCAAAAGGGCATTCGCCGGATGCCGGTCGTCACGGAATCGGGAACGCTTGCGGGCATCGTTACGCTGGACGACCTTCTGGAAATCCTCGCCGAGGAAATGGACGATCTCGTCGATGCGATCGCGGGGGAGCAGGCGAAGGAAGTGAAGGGCCGGCGCTGAGTCGGAGTAGCGGGCCATCTTGCCTTCGCTTCTGGCGCGGCAAACGACACGCTACGGGTACCCGGCCGCTTGCGCCTCCATTGAAGCGGTCGGCGCGCGGCCACCCGTGACGCGTGTCGCCGCGCAAGTCGCTCAGCAAGATGGCCCGCTATCCGGTGCTCATCTCGCGCTGGCGGCGGTCCACCTCTTCGGCGAGTGACTTGAGAGCGGCGGTCACCTCGACGCGGTAGGGGGGCTCGGCGCGCGCGAGACCTCGCAGTCGCTCGGGAAGCTGCGCGAGCTGCGAAAGCGCGCGGCTCCTCACTGCTTCGAGTCCCGGAGCGCCGGCGACGCGCACGCCGCCCCGCATTGCGGGTTCGAGGAGCGCGGTCCCGGGCTGACTCTCGCTCGCAATGCCGAGGATATCGTGGTCGAAGCGGCCGTCCGCGCCGACGACCCTGAAGACCTGCTTGCGTCCGGGCCAGGTGGCCTTGCCTTCGGAGCGTTTGCGGCGCGGGATGCCGGCGTATTCCTGCAGCTTGTACGCGCAATCGAGACCGGGGGCGTCCGAGGAAGTGACGAGGCTCGTACCCACGCCGAAGCCCGAGATCGGCGCGTCGGCGAGGCGCGCGAGCTCGTGCTCGTCCAGGCCGCCGCTCGCAAATATTCCCACGTCGGCGCAGCCGCCCTGGTCGAGGATGCTCCTCACCTTCCGCGCGTGCTCGCCGAGATCGCCTGAATCGAGCCTCACCGCCTTCACGCGGATGCCTTCGGCGCGCAGCCGTGGCGCGAGGGCGACGACTTTCTGCGCCCCCGCCTCCGTGTCGTAGGTATCGATCAGGAGGATGGTGTTGTCCGGGTGGCCGCGGGCGAAATCGAGAAAGGCCGCGGTTTCGCTCTCGTGAGCCTGGATGAAGGAGTGCGCCATCGTCCCGTAGAGCGGGATACCGAAGCGCCGGCTGGCGAGCACGGTGGCCGTGCCAGAGAAGCCGCCGATGTAGGAGGCCCGCGCGGCGAGCAATCCGGCCTCGGCGCCGTGCGCGCGGCGCAGGCCGAAGTCGATCAGCAGCTTTCCGGGCGCGGCGAGCGCACAGCGCGCCGCCTTGGAGGCGACGAGCGACTCGAAATGCAGGAGCGCGATCAGCCGGGTTTCCACGAGCTGCGCCTGGGGCAGGGGCGCGGCCACGCGCAGGATCGGTTCGTCCGGAAAGAACACGGTGCCTTCGGGCACGGCATCGACATCCCCGGTGAAACGGAGCTGCGCGAGTTGGTCGACGAATTCGCGGCCGAAGCCCGGACGCTTCGAAAGCCAGTCGAGCTCCTCGTCGGAGAAGCGCAGGTTCTCGAGGAATTCGAGCACCTGTTCAAGTCCGGCAGCGATGAAGAAATTCCGCGTCGCGGGCGCCTTTCTCACGAAGAACTCGAACGCGGCGACATCGGTCATGCCGCGCTCGAAATACGACTTCAGCATCGTCAGCTGATAGAAGTCCGTGAGCAGCGCGCTCGCGCCGGGATCGCTGGGTAAGGGTTTCATGGCTTGCGGCACCTTGGCGACGCGCGCTCGTTCAACGAGAATGATGGGATCGCGGCACAAAGGGATTTTGACCCAAATCAATCCGCTCGGGCAGATCATGGAGACGCTCACCCTGTTCTTGTGCGGCGATGTAATGACCGGAAGAGGAATCGACCAGATCCTTCCGCATCCCTGCGGTCCGGCCCTGCACGAGCCCTTCATGAAGAGCGCGCTCGGCTACGTCGAGCTCGCCGAGCGCGACAGCGGGCCGATCCCGCGGCGGGTGGATCCCGACTACATCTGGGGCGAAGCGCTCGAGGAGCTGGAGCGCGAGCGGCCTGCCGCCCGCATCGTCAATCTCGAGACCACGGTCACGCGAAGCGGAGACTGGGAGGACAAGGGCATCAACTACCGCATGCACCCGAAAAATGCCGTATGCCTCTCGGCGGCGAAGATCGACTGCTGCGTTCTCGCCAACAACCACGTCCTCGACTGGGGAATCGGGGGGCTGGTGGAGACGCTCCAGACGCTGAGCGCCGCCGGAATCAGGACCGCGGGAGCCGGGGCGAACCAGGCTGATGCGCGGGCGCCCGCGGAGCTTCCGCTCGAGGGCGGCGGCCGCGTACTCGTTTTCGCCCTCGGTTCCGAAACGAGCGGCGTGCCGCGGCATTGGGCGGCGGAGACGGACCGGCCGGGCGTGGATTTCCTCGAGGACCTGTCGCAGGACACCGTCGCGCGCATTGCAGGCGAGGTTCGCCGGGCCAAGCGGCCCGGAGACATCGCAGTCGTTTCGCTGCACTGGGGCAGCAACTGGGACTACCGCGTCTCGGAGGCCGAGAAACGGTTCGCTCGCGGGTTGATCGACGCCGCGGGCGCGGACCTGGTGCACGGTCACTCCTCGCACCATGCGAAGGGAATCGAGGTGCATGCCGGGAAACTCATCCTTTACGGTTGCGGGGACTTCATCAACGACTACGAAGGCATCAGCGGCCACGAGGCGTACCGCGGGGATCTGGGGTGCATGTATTTCCCGACACTGGCCGCGGAGAACGGCCGGCTCGTGCGCCTCGAGCTCGTCCCAACGCGGATGAGGGGTTTGCGGGTCGAGCGCGCGGGATCCGCCGATCGCAGCGCACTGTGCGCCATCCTCGAGCGCGAAGGCCGGCAGCTCGGAACGCATGCGAGGCTCCGCTCCGACGGGCGCATCGAGATTCTCTGGGCGCACTGAAAATCAGGGCAGAAGGGCGGTTTGACGCAGATCAAGGCCGGCCTTGCCGGCACCGGTATCTTTTTCGTAAGACCGCATTTAGACGATCGGAGCACTATGAGACTTCCCCTGCGAATCACATTTCACGGAATCCCGCGTTCTCCGGCGATCGTGGCCGCGATCCGCGAGAAGACGGAAAAGCTCGAGCAGTTCCATGACCGGATCATGAGCTGCGCGGTCGTGGTCGAAATTCCCGGCCGTCACAAGCGCAAGGGCAAGGAATTCGTCGTGCACATCGATCTGAAGGTGCCTAAAGGCGAAATCGCCGTCAGCCGCGATCATCACGAGGACATCCAGGTCGCACTGCGCGACGCATTCGCCGCCGCGCGCCGCAAGCTCGAAGATGTCGCGCGGCGAAAGCGCGGCGAGGTCAAGAGACGCGCGAGACGCGCTACCGACTGATTACCGACGACTTTGCGCCGCAGTCCCGGGCAGCAGGGGGCGGCGCGGAGGGCTCTGGCCGGCCCATGCCCCGGCCGCGGTTGTTGACACAGATCAAGACGCTGGTTTTTCCGGGAAAGACAATGTCATAAGGGCGGCGACCGGAGTGCGATCCGCATACAGCACACACGCGCGCGGCCTATTGAACCTGGAAAGGAGCAATCATGAATACGCTCTGGATCGTCATCATCGGCGCAGCAACCGCCTATCTGGCCTACAACTATTACGCCAGGCGCATCGACCGGAACATCATCCAGTCCGACGCCAAGCGGGCGACGCCGGCGCGGATGTACATGGACGGCGTGGACTTCATGCCGACCAGCCGCAACGTCCTTTTCGGATATCACTTCAAGGCGATCGCGGCCGCCGGGCCCATCGTCGGGCCGATCACCGCCGCGAATATCTGGGGCTGGTCGCCCTCGCTGGCTTGGCTCGTCCTGGGCGTCAGCTTCATCGGCTGGGTGAGCGATTACTCCGCCATCATGGTCGCGGTGCGGAACGACGGGAACAGCCTGTCGGCGATCGCGCACAAGCTCATCGCACCCCGCACGCGCACGATCCTGTTCGTGTTCATCTTCTTCTACCTGATGCTGCTCGCCGGCGCGTTCATCGGCATCCTGGCCGCGATCCTTTCTGCGCGTCCTGACGTCCCGTTCGGCATCATCATGCTGGCGCTGATGGGACTTCTCGCCGGGCAGATGATGTACCGCTGGAAGATGGGGCTCATGGGCGTAACGATCCTCGTCGTCGCGCTGACGGTCGCCGCCATGGCGGCCGGACCCTGGGGCCAGCACCGCGATGAAAAAGGCGCCCTCGTGCAGGGGCCGGTCGCGGCAGCAGTCGTGACGGTGAACAGCGCCGTGGACAGCATCAACGACCGCCAGCCGCTCTTCTCGGTCGAAGACCCGACGATGGCGGATCCGCGGATCCCGGCGCCGGGCAAGGACGGGAAGCGTGCGACCACACCGGCGTATGACTCGGCCACCGGCCTGCTCAAGACGCTGCCGAATTACCTCATGTGGATGGTGTTCCTTTTCGCCTTCAGCTACATGGGGGCGAACATGCCGATCTGGCGCTTCGCGCAACCGGTGAACTACATCGGCTTCTGGATCACTTCGATCACGATCCTGCTCAGCGCGCTGGGGATGGTCGTCGCGCCGCTGCTCGGCACGAAGGACGCGTCGGGCGCCCTCATCGGCGCGTTCGCTCTGCCTGCGTTCAAGGACCTCGGCTTCACGATGGTGGAGAACGTGGCCTGGCAGCCGCTGTGGCCGATGCTCTTCGTCACCATCGCGTGCGGCGCGATCTCGGGCTGGCACGCTCTGGTCGGCTCGATCGGCACCGCGCGCCAGCTCGAGTACGACACCGACGGACTGCCGGTCGGCGCAGGAGCGATGTTGTATGGCGAGTTCTCCCTGGCGCTGCTGTCTCTGACTGCCGTCTCCATCGCCGGAGCGGGCGGCGGCGGCGGCCGGTTCGCGGTCGGCGTCGGCAAGCTGGTGTATGCCGGGACCTTCGGACTCATCCCGGAGGTGTTCGGCACCGCGCTCGGCTTCGCCACCTTCGTGATCATCGTGCTCACGGTCACGCAGCTCGTCTTCCGCGTGATGCGCGTGACGCTCGCCGAGTGGGTGGGCGATGCTATCCCGCCCATGCGCAACATGCACGTCGCGAGCTTCATCTCGATGGGCTTCACGGCCGCGCTGGTGCTCACCGGAACGTGGGTCTACCTGTGGCAGATGTTCGGCGCCTCCAACCAGCTGATGGCGGCCCTCTCCCTGCTCGTGGTGTCGGTGTGGCTCAAGTCGGAGAAGCGCAATCCGACCTACGCCGTCGTGCCGATGATCTTCATGTACGTGACCACGCTGGCGGCTACCGCCGTCACGGCGCGCAACCTCTACGTGACGATCGCGGCGAACCCGAAGATGTCGGCGCTGCCCGTGGCGGGCGCGTGGGCCATGATCGCGGTCTCCGTGCTTCTCTTCGTCGCGGCCCTCATGATCGGCTGGGACGGCTACAAGGCCTACCTGCGTCACGGCGCCGCGCCCGCGGCGCCGGCGCCGGGCACGACGGCTGCGCCGCGCGGGGCATAGGCGGCGCGGACCGTGTCAGGCGAGGACGCGATCGGCGAGCGCGCGCACGGCTTCGAAGAAGTCGCGCGCGCTCTGCCTGCGATCGGGGAGCGGGACGTGAAGCTGGAAGTTCGGCTCGGTGCGGCGCACGGACAGGCGCCGCACTTTCATCCCGGCGCGCTGCGCGATTTCGAGCAGCGCGTAGGCGTGACCGAGCGCGGCGGCGCCGGCGTGATGCACGACCACGCCGCCGGGTGCGGCGGCCCGCAGCCAGTCCCGCGGAACGCGGGGGAGCGCGTCGCGAGCGGACCAGCTCGCGGGGTCGAGCGCTTCGAGCTCGAACGGCGGGGCCCGGCGCAGAACGCCGCGGATGATGAGCGTGTCGCGGCGGCCGCGCATGCGGGAGAGCGGCCACCAGGGCAGATCGCGCGGCTCGAGGAAGATCACTACTGTCACCTTTGCGAACTGGGCTTTGCCCTGGTTTATCACGAGCTCTACGGCGGTCGAGCCCAGCCAGCGCACGGTGGTCCGTTCGCCGAGCAGCGGGAGGCCATCCTGCATCCATCGCAGCAGCTCGCGTCCCGCGCGCACGTTCCAGATCGTGCCGGCGGCGAACCAGGCGACGACCGCGACCGCGACGATTCCAACGAGTTCGGTCATGGCGGGCGGGACGATAGCACGCCCGAGCGCCGCGGGTGGAGGCGGGCGCTGCGCGATTTCCTTTACGGAATGTTCACCTACGAGATCGTGCAGGAAGTGCGGGAAATGCGCGGCTCGCTGGACAGGCTCTTCATTCTGGGACTGTTCGGCGACATGCTGGGCGTGCCGATCCTGCCGCCGTACTACAGCCTGCGCCTGCTGCCCTTACGTGGTGCCGCAGGTCGAGACCTGGAAGCGCAGCGTGCTGCGCGAGCGCGAGCTCGGCAGCGACCACGAGCATCACCTGCACGGAGTGTGAAGGAGAGAATCATGAGCGAAGAGGAAAAGAAGAGCTTGTGGCAGAACGTGCGCGAGACCGTCTACGGCATGGCCGCGCACGACATGAGCCGCGCGGCCCTGCGCACGCGCGCGTCGATGGAGCACCTCTTCATCCTCATCACGATGGGCGACCTGCTCGGCATCCCGATCCTGCCGCCTTACTACAGCCTGCGGCTGCTGCCCTACGTCGTGCCGCAGATCGCCACGTGGAAGCGGCGCATGCTGCGCGAGAAAGACGTTTCGGACGCGATGTTCTGAGGGGGCGATGATGGGATTCAAGGACGTGTTCCTGCAGCACCCCGAGCGCCGCTACGTCATGTTCGGCGGCGGGGGCGGGGTGGGCAAGACCACCTTCTCCGCGGCGGCCGCGTACTGGCTCGCGAGCCAGGGCAAGAAGGTGCTCGTGTTCTCGGTGGATCCCCAGGCGTCGCTCACCGATATTTTCAAGCGCGACATCTTCGGCAAGGGGCCGGTGCAGATCATGGACAACCTCTGGGCCCAGGAGATCGACGCCGACAAGCACATCAAGGCGTACCAGCAGGAGATCCGCCAGAAGATCCTGGACATGTACGGCCTGCCCGCGGTGCCCGATGAGATCGAGAACTACATCCAGGCGGCGAGCGCCGAGCCGGCGATGGAAGAGAGCGCGATGTTCGACGCCGTGGTCGACGTGGTCATGAAGGGCGACTACGACTACTACATCTACGATCTGGTGCCCCTCGGCCACGCGCTCTACTACCTGTCGATGGCCAAGGTGTACGACGAGTGGATCAACAAGGTCACCAAGCTGCGCGAGGACATGCGCGAATACGAGGACATGGTGAACCGGCTGCAGCACAAGAAGGAGAGCGAGCAGGACCAGATCCTCAAGGAGCTGCTCTACATCAAGAACCGCATCAACACGTCGGCCGGGATCCTCACCGACAAGGCGAAGACGGCCTTCTTCTTCGTGGTGATCCCGGAGGCCGGGGTCATCAACGACACGCAGAAGGCAGCGAAGCTGTTCGCGCAGTTCGATGTGCCCCTCGCCGGCTACGTGGTGAACCGGGTCATCCCGCACGAGCTGCTGGGCCAGAACATCCCCGAGTACCTGCGCCGCCGCATCGCCATGCAGGACCAGAACATGGGGGGCGTGCGCACGGCCTTCGGCGATAAGGTGATGACGCTGGTGCCGGAGATGGAGCGCGACGTCACGGGACTGCCGATGATCGAGAAACTCTCCAAGATCATGTTCGCCTAGCGAGATTGCCATGCCAGAGATCACGAAGCCCGGAATCACGATCCCAATGGGCCGGCACTTCAGCGAGCACCCCACGCTGAAGTACCTCTTCTTCGGCGGAAAGGGCGGCGTGGGCAAGACGGTTTTCGCCGCCGCCGCCGCCATCGGGCTTGCCCGGCAGGGACGCCGGGTGCTGCTCGCCTCCACCAACCCCGTGCACAGCCTCACGAACCTGCTCGGCCAGGACGTGCTCGGCAAGCACGTCCCCGTCACGGGCGTGCAGAACCTCTGGGCGTACGAGATCGAGACCAAGGAGACCATCGAGCGCAGCAAGATGCAGATCCGGGAGAAGATCCGCTGGTTCCTCAAGTTCGCCGACATCACCACCAAGGCCGACGACTTCGTCGAGTCCGCGACGATGAACCCCGCGTTCGAGGAGTCGGCGATGTTCGAGAACATGATCGACCTCATGTTCAAGAACGAGTACGACGTCTACGTCTTCGACACCGCGCCCACCGCCAACGCGCGGCGCCTGCTCGGGATGTCGAAGGTCTACGCGCTGTGGGTCAACAAGATGATGAAGAGCCGCGAGGAGGCGCGCACCCTGCGCGAGATGCTCTCCTTCACCAAGAAGAAGGAGGCGGACCCGCTGATGGAATACCTCATCTCCTTCCGCGACCGGATGGAGAACGCGCGCGTGCTCCTCACCGACCCCAAGCTCACGGCGTTCTACTTCGTGACGCTGCCCGAGGCGCTGCCGATCGCCGTGGTCACGCGCTTCATCCAGTGGTTCAAGGACTTCGGCATCCCGGTGGGCGGCGTCCTCGTCAACATGCTCATCGACCCCGCAGTCGGTCGGTCCGGACGCCGCCGACTTCGTCAAGAACCGCGTCGCCATGCAGCAGGAGCACATGCAGACCATCTGGCGCGAGTTCGGCGACAGCGTGCGCGCCATCGTGCCGCTCTTCGAGACCGAGGTCCGCGGCGTGGCCATGCTCCAGCGGCTGTGCGATGCCATCTTCGCGGCCGACGGCGCGAAATCCGCGCCCGGCGAGGGCGCCGGCCGGCCGCGCGAAGCAGCGGCCCGAACCTGATCTGCATCAGGTTATCCGGTGGAGCGCCGCTCGTGTGGCGCTCACACGCGCTGATCTCCATCGCGATTGCAGGCGCGCTCGGCGTCTGCCCCGCCCCGGTGCGCGCCCAAACCTCGCCCACGCTTGCCGCATTTGCGAGCGCGATCATTCCCGGCCTGGGACAGGCGAGCTACGGCAACTACGAAGAAGCTGCGGCGCACTTCGGCATCTTTGCGCTGTCGCTGTCGACCGGCCTGTACTACGAGCACAAACCCGATTTCCTGAGCGACGACGCCCGCTATGACGAAGCGGGCAACCGCGAGTACATCAACCAGACGACGCTCCGCCGCGACTTCGCGTTGCGCCTCGCCGTCGATACCGCGCTCTACTCCTCCTTTGGCGCCTACCGCGACGGGCGCCAGCGCGACGACCGCGGCTACCGAACTCCGGCGCCGAAGGAATCCCTCACCGACCTCGCGCTCGCGCCGTTTTCGTGGGAATTCCTGTCGCGCCCGACGACTTTCATCCCGCTCGCCTTCCAGGCCTGGGCGGTGTCGCGCAGCAAGGGCGCCTACGGCATCTACCGCGGGCCCGACGTCAGCGCGCGCGACCTGCACCTCTACAACGTCACCGCCAATGAGTTCACCGCGGTCGGCGAGGAAGGGTTCTTCCGCGGCTTCATCAACAACGAGTTCAGCGACCGCTGGGGCAACGGCTGGGGTCTCACCTGGTCGTCGCTGCTCTTCGGCATCGCGCATACGGGCCAGGGCCAGACCGCCAACGCCGTCGAGGCGTCGATCGCCGGAGCCTACCTGGGCTGGATGCAGCAACGCAACGGGTTCGAGATCGGCGAGGGCGTCGCCCTGCACTACTGGATCAACGTTCTCGCCGGCATCGCGGCGATCCGCAACGGCGGCAGCGCGCCGCTCTTGAGTCTCAGAGTGCCTTTCTGAGCCGGCGGGTGTCTGCACGTCAGGGAAGGTTGATCTGCGTCAACAGGCATCCGCAGGCGATGCCTATCATGGTTGCAGTTGTGGGCGCTGGCGCAGGAGAGAACTTGTCGAGACCCCCTGTCATCCGCAAGAACGCAGCGCAGTTTCGCGTCCCGCCGAACCTGCCGGATTCGGACGAGGCGCGCGCGCGCTTTTCCTGGGAAGCCGCGAGGCGCGATCTCGAGGGATTGCCCGGCGGCGCGCTCAACATCGCGCACGAGGCGGTCGACCGCCACGCCGCGGGACCGCTCGCGGGACGCGTCGCCCTCCGCTGCCTGCAGCGCGACGGCGGCGAGCGCGCCATCACTTACGCGGAACTGAAGCGACTCACCAATCGCTTCGCCAACGTCCTCAGGAAGCTGGGGCTGCGGAAAGGCGACCGGCTGTTCGTGCTGAGCGGTCGCATTCCGGAGCTCTACATCGGCGTTCTGGGCAGCCTGAAGGCGGGGGTCGTCGTGTGCCCGCTCTTCTCCGCATTCGGGCCGGACCCGGTGCGCATGCGCCTGGAGATCGGGCAGGGCAACGTGGTGCTCACCACGGAAACGCTCTTCCACCGCAAGCTCGAGAAGAGTGTCCCTTCCCTCCCTTCGCTCAAGCACGTAGTGCTCGCGGGCGAATCGGGGGCTTCTACCAGCGTGCCGGGAACGCTCGACTTCAAGCGTCTCATGGAGGAAGCGTCCGATGAGTTCGCCGTCGAGCCGACCCGTCCCGAGGACGGTTCGTTCCTGCACTTCACCAGCGGCACGACGGGGACACCGAAGGGCGCGATGCACGTGCACGGCGCCGTCGTGATGCACTATGCCACGGGCAAGTTCGCGCTCGACCTCCATCCCGAGGACGTGTTCTGGTGCACCGCCGACCCCGGCTGGATCACGGGCACGTCCTACGGGATCGTGGCGCCGCTCCTGCACGGCGTGACGAGCATCGTCGACGAGGCCGACTTCGACGCCGAGCGCTGGTATCGCATCCTCCAGGACCAGAAGGTCACCGTCTGGTATACGGCGCCCACCGCGATCCGCATGCTGATGAAGGCCGGGCCCGAGCTGCCGAAGCAGTACTCGTTTCCGCAGCTGCGGTTCATCGCGAGCGTCGGCGAGCCGCTCAATCCGGAAGCCGTGTGGTGGGGCACGGACGCGCTCGGGCTTCCGATCCACGACAACTGGTGGCAGACCGAGACCGGCGGAATCATGATCGCCAATACGCCCGCGATGGACATCAAGCCGGGCTCGATGGGCAAGCCCTTGCCCGGCGTCGAGGCTGCAATCGTTCAGAAGAAGGAGGATGAAGTGCGCGTCGTGACGGAGAACGACGTCGAAGGCGAGCTCGCTTTGCGCCCCGGCTGGCCGTCGATGTTCCGCGGCTACCTCGACCAGGAGGAGCGCTACCGCAAGTGCTTCGCCGGCGGCTGGTATCTCACCGGCGACCTCGCGAAGCGCGACGCCGACGGCTACTACTGGTTCGTCGGCCGCGCCGACGACGTGATCAAGTCCGCGGGCCATCTCATCGGGCCCTTCGAGGTCGAGAGCGCGCTCATGGAGCATCCGGCCGTCGCCGAGGCCGGCGTGATCGGCAAGCCCGACGCCATGGTCGGCGAAGTCGTGAAGGCCTTCGTTTCGCTCAAGAAGGGGTTCGACCCCTCCGAGGCGCTCAGGATGGAGCTGCTCGGCCACGCGAGGAAGCGCCTCGGCGCGGCCGTCGCGCCGAAGGAGATCGCGTTCCTGCCGACGCTGCCGCGCACGCGCAGCGGCAAGATCATGCGGCGGCTCCTGAAGGCGCGCGAGCTCGGGCTGCCCGAAGGCGACACCTCGACCCTGGAGGCGGGCGGATGACGATTGCCTCTCCGCCTTCCGGGCCGGTTCCGTACGAGCGCGAGTTCGCCCACGAGCTGCTCGCCGACATGCTGCGCATCCGCCGGCTGGAGGAGAAATCCGCCGAGCTCTACGGCGCAGGCAAGATCCGCGGCTTCCTGCATCTGTACATCGGCGAGGAAGCGGTGGCGGCCGGCGCGATGCACGCGCTCGCGCCCGAGGACAACGTCGTCGCCACCTACCGCGAGCACGGCCACGCGCTGCTGCGCGGCGTGTCGATGGGCGCGATCATGGCCGAGATGTACGGCAAGCGCGAAGGCTGCTCGCGCGGCCGCGGCGGCTCGATGCACCTCTTCGATGCGGCGACGCGCTTCTTCGGCGGCAACGCGATCGTCGGCGGCGGGCTGCCGCTCGCCGTCGGCCTTGCGCTCGCTTGCCAAATGAAAGACGAAGACAGCGCGTGACGGCGTGTTTCTTCGGCGAGGGCGCCGTGGCCGAGGGCGTGTTCCACGAATCGATGAACCTCGCGCAGCTCTGGCGCCTGCCGGTGGCGTTCTGCTGCGAGAACAATCTCTACGCGATGGGCACGGCGCTCGAGCGCTCGGAGTCGCAGATCGACCTGTGCGTCAAGGCCGCAGCTTTCGGCATGGCGACGCTCAAGGTGGACGGCATGGACGTGGTCGCCGTGCACGAGGCCGCTAAGCGCGCCGTCGCGCAGGTGCGCGAAGGCAAGGGACCCATCTTCGTCGAGTTCCAGACCTACCGCTTCCGCGCCCATTCGATGTTCGATCCCGACCTCTATCGCGACAAGGACGAGATCGAGCAGTGGAAGACGCGCGGACCGATCCACACTTTCACCGCGCGCCTCAAGGCACAAGGCGATCTGACCGAAGAGCAGTTCCTGGAGATCGACCGATCTGTGATGGCCGAGGTGCAGCGCGCGGTGGAGTTCGCCGAGAAGGGCACGTGGGAGCCGGTCGCGGATCTCACCAAAGACGTCTACGCGCCATGACGATCACCTACCGCGAGGCGCTGCGCATGGGTCTGTACGAGGCCTTGGAGAAGGACGAGCGCGTCTTCCTGATGGGCGAGGACGTCGGCAAATACGGCGGCACCTACGCGGTGAGCAAGGGCATGCTGGAGAAGTTCGGCGCCAAGCGCGTGCGCGATACGCCGCTCTCCGAACTCACCTTCGTCGGCGCGGGCATCGGCGCCGCGCTCGGCGGCATGCGGCCGATCGTCGAGGTGATGACGGTCAACTTCAGCCTGCTGTCGCTCGACCAGATCGTGAACACGGCGGCCATCCTGCGGCATATGTCCGGCGGGCAGTTCTCGGTGCCGCTCGTCATTCGCATGTCGACCGGCGCGGGGCGGCAGCTCGCCGCGCAACACTCGCACAGCCTTGAGGGCTGGTACGCGCACATCCCGGGAATCAAGATCGTCGCGGCCGCGACGATCGACGATGCGCACGGCATGCTCGGTGCGGCGCTCGAAGACCCCAACCCGGTGATCGTCTTCGAGTATCCCGCGCTGTTCGAAATGAAAGGCGAGCTTTCCACGGAGCCAGTGGATATCTCCACCTCGAGAATAAGAAGAACCGGCAACAGGGTGACACTGGTGACCTATGGCGCCTGCCTGCCGAAGACGCTCGAAGCCGCCGGGGAAGTCGACGGTGAAGTCATCGACCTGCGCGTCCTTCGGCCGCTCGACATGGCGCCGGTACTTGAATCGGTGAAAAAGACTCGCCGGGCGGTGGTGGTCGACGAGGGCTGGCGCAGCGGCAGCCTCGCCGCCGAGATCATGGCGCGCATCATGGAGCAGGGCTTCTACGATCTCGATGCGCCGGTGGCGCGGGTCTGCCGCGAGGAAGTGCCGATTCCCTACGCCAAGCACCTCGAGGAGGCCGCGCTGCCGCAGCCTGCGAAGATCGTCGCCGCCGTGAAAGGCCTCTTCTCATGATCGAATTCAAGCTGCCTTCGCTCGGCGCCGACATGGATCAGGGCAAGCTCCTCGAATGGAAAGTGAAGCCCGGGGACGCCGTGAAGCGCGGCCAGGTCGTCGCCGTGGTGGACACCTCCAAGGCCGCCGTCGAGGTCGAGATCTGGCAGGAAGGAACGGTGCTCGACCTGCTGCTGCAGCCTGGACAGACCGTGCCCGTCGGCACGGCGATGGCGACGCTCCTCGAGCCCGGAGAGACTCCGGAGCAGGCTGCGTTGAAAAAGCGCGCAGCGCCTGCCGCGCCGGCCGCTCCCAAGGTCGCCGCGCCACCTGCGGCGGCCGCTGCTCCTTCCGCCCCGCCGCCGGCGCAGCGCAGGCCCGTGTCGCCGGTGGCGCGCAGGCGCGCGGCAGAGCTGAACGTCGACATCGACAAGGTCACCGGCACCGGGCCGCACGGCGCGGTGACGATGGAGGACGTCGAGAAGGCGGCCGCGCAGCGAGCGGCGCCGGCGCCCGCGGACCGCTACGCGGAGATGCGCAAGGCGATCGCCGCGGCGATGAGCCGCTCCAAGCGCGAGATCCCGCACTACTACCTGTCCGAGATCGTGCCGATGCAGCGCGCCGCCGAGTGGCTCGCGCGCGAAAACGAAAAGCGTCCGTCACCGAGCGGCTGCTGATGGGCGCCTTGCAGCTGAAGGCCGTGGCGCTCGCGCTCAGCGAAAGTTCCGGAGCTGAACGGCTTCTGGGTGAACGGAGCGTTCCAGCCGGCGAGCGGCATCCACCTCGGCGTCGCCATCTCGATCCGCCAGGGCGGCCTCATCGCGCCGGCGATCCACGATGTGGACAAGAAGAATCTCGGCGAGATCATGCGCGGCCTGACCGATCTCGTCGCGCGCGCCCGCGCCGGCTCGCTGCGCAGCTCGGAGATGTCCGATCCGACGATCACCGTCACGAACCTCGGCGAGCAGGGCGTCGAGGCGGTGTTCGGCGTCATCTATCCGCCGCAGGTCGCGCTGGTCGGATTCGGGCGCCTGGAGACGAGGCCCTGGGCCGAGGAGGGCACGGTGCGCGCGCTCCCGCTCGTGACCGCGAGCCTGTCCGGCCGACCACCGCGCGAGCGACGGAATGCGCGGCGCGCGCTTTCTCGCCGAGCTGCGCGAGCGGCTCCAGCATCCGGAGGAACTGTGAACGAAACCGAAATCCGGGCCGGCGTGCTCGGGATCATCAAGTCCATCGCGCCCGAGCTCGAGGAAGGCGAGCTGCAAGGCCGACCGGCCCCTGCGCGACCAGATCGACCTCGACTCGATGGACTGGCTCAACGTGCTCGTCGCCGTGCACGAGAAGCTGCACGTCGACATTCCGGAAGCCGACTACGGCAAGCTCGTGACCCTCGACAACCTGGTCGCTTATCTTCGCGAGAAGCTCGCGCAGCGCGCGGCCTGAGGCCGGCCATGCCCTGGAATTCGAGCTACTTCCCGGCTTCGATGAAGAACCTGCCGCCCGCGGTGCGCGAGAAGGCAATCGCGATCGCCAACGCACTGCTCGAAACCGGGCATCCGGAAGGCCGGTCGATACGCATCGCCATTGCGCAAGCGAAGCAGTGGGCGTCGCGGCGCGATGCGTCCGCGATCAGACACTAGCCGAGCGCCCGCAGTTCAGCGATCCGGTTCGCTGCCCCCGCCGTTCCGCTCGAGCAACCAGCGATCTTTCTCCGCTTCGAGCTCCGGCCAATCCTGCAGGGGATCCTCGATCGAAAGGTCAGCGACCGCCTCGGGTTCCCTTTCCCTCCAATCGAGGAAGGCGGGACCCGCCCCTTCGGCGTCTTGCGTCGCAGCAGGCATTGCAGGCTCCTCCCTTGCGGGCGGCAGCTTGCGCAGCAGTTTCGTTCTCTTGCCCACGCGATAACTCCTCATCACCTCGATGATCAATGAAAGCGCCTTTTCGGCACCGCCGGCTTGACCCAGGTCAAAGGACAGCTTTGACCTACATCAAAGAAACCCAGGGCAGAGGTGGTAATTCTAGGTGTCGCGCTCATCGAGACGGCCGATGACCTTCTCGCCTGCCGCGCCGGCACAATGAGAGGAAAAGCCATGAAAAAGCTTCTAGTCTTTCTTTCGATCTTTATTCTTTCCGGCACTCTGCATCCGGGAACGGCCGTTGCGGCCGATCCGGCGCCGGTCAAGGTCGGCATCCTGCTGCCGCTGACCGGCACCTTCGCCGCGGTGGCGCAGACGCAGCGGGACGGCGCGCTGCTGGCGATCGAAGTCATCAACAAGCGCGGCGGGCTCGACATGCCCGGCGGCAAGGTGATGGTCCAGGGCGACGTCGCCGACGACGAAGCCAAGCAGGACGTCGGCGTGCGGCGCTACCGGTACATGGTCTCCGAAGGCGTGAAGGGCGTCGGCGGCCAGACCTGGGCGCCGCTTGCGTACGCGATCAACGCCATCGTGAGCAAGGAGCCGTTGCCGTATTTCCCGGTGTGCGTCATGGCCAAGGAAGCGTTCCAGAAAGGCAAGCTCGCCGATTCCACTTTCGCCACCGCGTTCAGTCCGTGGTCGGTCGGCTACATGGCGGGCCAGGCGGCGGTGAAGACGCTGGGCAAGAAGAAGGTCTTCTTCCTTGCACGCAGCGACAGCTGGGGCTGGGACATGCGCGACGGCGCCACCGCGGCGGCCAAGGAGTACGGCGGGGAAATCGTCGGCTACGACGAGGTCGCGCTGGGGACGGGCGATTACACCACCGTGCTGCAGAAGGTACGCGCGGCGAAACCCGACGTGTTCATCGCGGCGCAGTTCGCGGCGGATGCCGTGGCGCTCCTGAAGCAGGTGCACCAGATGGGGCTGAACAAGGAGATGACCATCTTCAACGCCTTCATCACCAACGTGGTGGCGAAGGGCCTGCCGCCGGAGGCACTGGAAGGCGTGTACGCGATGCACTACTTCTACTACGATCTCGCCAATTTCCCCGATAAGAACGTGGCGAAGAGCGCGGCCGAGTTCACCAAGCTCTACCAAGCCAAGTACAACGCACCGCCCGACGCCTACGCCACCATCGCCTACACGGCGTACATGGAGATGTTCCGTGGATTCGAGGCCGCCAAGTCCTTCGATCCGGCGAAGGTGTCCGCGGCGCTGATGGCGAACGGCGGCAAGTTCAGCACGGTGAAGGGCCCGGCCAGCTGGCGCGCCGACCACGGCGCGGTGTACCAGCATGCCGCCTTTCTGGTGAGGGGCAAAGGCGCCGCCGCGCGCAAGAACGAGTGGGACCTCTTCAGCGTCATGGGCTCCGTGGGCGGCGAGTCTGTGATGCCGACGCTGAAGTCGCTGGGCTACTAGAGCGCCGAGTTGCCGGCAGAAGTCATCCAGGCCCGCGGCGTCACCAAGCGCTTCGGCGCGCTGGTCGCGGTCGACCGCGTCGATTACTCGCTGCGCGAGAACGAGGTCGCGGGCATCATCGGCTCGAACGGCGCCGGCAAGACCACGTTCTTCAACCTGCTGACCGGATATTACCCGCCGGACGAAGGCACGATCCTGCACAAGGGCGAGGACATCACGCGGGTTTCGCCGCAGGATCGCGTCGCGCGCGGGATCACGCGCACCTTCCAGCTCACCTCGACGTTCGACAACCTCAGCGTCACCGACAACCTGGTGCTGGTTTTTTTCCGCGTGCACCGGCATGCGTCGCTGGCGCAACTGCTGCTCAACACCTGCGCGCGCTTCCGCAGCGAGGAACGGATCGCGGCGACGCTGGAGTCCTTCGACCTCCAGGACGTCCGCAACCGGCAGGTGAAGCACCTCAGCCTGGGCGAGAAGCGGCGCCTGGAAATCGCCATGGCGGTGCTGGCCGAGCCCGAGGTGCTGCTGCTGGACGAGCCGCTCGCCGGGCTGGCCGATTCCGAGATCAAGGGCATTCTCGACGTGCTGGCGAGGCACATTGGCCGACAGACCATCCTCGTCGTCGAGCACAAGATCTCGCACGTGAAGGACTTCGTGCAACGACTCACGGTCATGCACGAAGGCCGGATCATCGCCGACGGCGGCTACGAGGAATGCCTGAATCATCCCGAGGTGCGCAGGAGTTACTGGCAGATAGATACCGAAGCCGAGGGGAGCGCGAATGCCCTCAGCTAGCGGCGCCGCGGCAAGATCTCCCGGAGTGAATGGAGAGGATTTCCTGGTGGTGCGCGGACTCTCGGTCTCGTACGGGGAATCCAGGGTCCTGTTCGATGTCTCGCTCGCCGTGAAGCCGCGGCAGATCGTCGCCTGCGTCGGCCGCAACGGCGCCGGGAAGACCACGCTTCTCAGGAGCATCGCGGGTTTTCTCAAGTCGGTCTCCGGATCGGTGATCGGCAGCGGCGTGAGCCTGGTGGGACTCAAGCCCTACGACGTCGCGCGCATGGGGATCAAGTACATTCCGCAGGACAAGAAAGTGTTCTCCGACTTGACGGTGCGCGAAAACCTCGAGCTCGGCAGCTACACCAGCGGCGACTACGACTGGGATCGCGTCACCGGCTATTTTCCGAAGCTGAAGCAGCTGATGGAGCGCAAGGCTGGGTATCTCTCCGGCGGCGAGCGCCAGATGCTGATGATCGGCCGCGCACTGCTCGGCAGCCCGAAACTGCTGCTGGTCGACGAGCCCACCGAGGGACTCGCGCCGAGCGTCGTCGCGCAACTGAGGGAGGTGTTCACCGAGCTGAGCAAGGACACTTCGCTTGTGATCGTTGAGCAGAACCTGCCGCTGGTGTGCGCGATCTCGAGCAAGGTCTATGCATTCAAGGAGGGGCACATGGTCGCCGAACTCGCCGGCGACTCGATCACGCCCCGCGCCTGCGAGCCCTACCTCTAGCGCGACATGACGCAGATGCGACGGGAACCCGCATGCTGAGGACACTTCGCTGGTGGTGGGGCATTCTGCTTGCGTTCGCGCTGCTGGCGTTGTCGCGGATTTTCCTTCCGCTGCCGTTCGTCATCGAAGTGGTGATCTTCTCGATCTACACCCTGGGCTGCAGCTTCCTGCTCGGGCGCGTCGGCTTCATCTCCTTCGGGCAGCCTGCGTATCTCGCCGCGGGCGCCTACGGCACCGCGTTCTACCTGTTCTACTTCGGCGCCAATCCCTATGTCGGCATCCTGGCGGGCGTGCTCTCGGGCCTCGCGCTGTCCGTGATCGTCGGTCCGCTTTTCGTGCGGCTGCGCAGCGACTACTTCGCGCTCGTCAACCTCGCGCTTGCGGTGATCATCTACTACCTCATGCAGAAGGTGCTGGCCGGCCTCACCAAGGGCGACAACGGCCTGTGGTTCCTCACCAATATCGCGTCCACTCCGGTGCTGGACCTCACCCGGCCGCAGCAGTTCTTCATCTTCGCGCTGCTGGTCGCGGTCGCGGTCTGGGGCTTCTTCAAATACCTGGATGATTCCGTGTTCGGCGCGGCCTGCCTCGCCACCAAAATCAACGAGGACAAGCTCCGGTTTCTCGGCTACAGCAATTACCGCGTCCGCCTGCTCGCCTTCGTCATCGCCAACACCACCACCGCTCTTGCCGGCGCCCTCTACGCGGTCTATCTCGGATTCGTCAGCCCGGAAATCACCAGCCCGTCGCGCGCCGCCGACCCGGTGGTGGTGACGATCCTGGGCGGGGCCGGAACGCTCTACGGTCCCATCGTCGGCGCGTTCGCCTACACCGGCATGAAGGACGTGATCAGCAAGCTGATCGGCAACTGGGAGCTGTTCATCGGCTTCCTCCTGGTGTTCATCATGCTCGCCGGCGAGAAGGGCATCTGGGGCACGCTGCAGCCGCTGCTGCAGAAGCTGTTCCGGCGCGGCAAGCTTGCCCCGGCGGCAGCGCGGCGGAAGGGAGCGCCCCTGATGGATACGCAGCTCCTCATCCCGGGCGTCATCTTCGGCCTTTCCATCGGCGCGATCTTCTTCCTCATGGCGATCGGGCTGTCGCTGTGCTTCGGGCTGATGCGCATCATCAGCCTCGACCAGCTGCTGTACTACTCGATCGGCGCCTACCTCACCTACTCCCTCAGCCTCGCGAGCGGCAGCGTCTGGCTCGGCGTCCTGGGTGGCGTGGTCGGCCGCGGGCGCGGCCGCGCTTGCCGTGGAGCGCTTCGTATTCCCGCGCATCTACGAGCGCGAGCTGACCTTCAGCATGATCACCTCCTTCGGCATCCTGATCGGCGGCATCGGCGTGATCAAGTTCTTCTGGGGCGTGATCCCGCGCCCGGTCCCGGTGCCGACGCTCGCCCAGGTCGACATTCTCGGCACCGAGGTTCCGGTCTACCGCCTGATCGTCGTCGCCATCGCGCTCGCGGTCTACGCCGGGATCTGGCTTTTCCTCAACCGCACCATCACCGGCAAGGCGATCCGCGCCGGCATCGAGAACGTCGAGCACGTGGAAGGACTGGGCATCAACGTGTCGCGCCTGTTCACCCTCACCTTCGTCATCGCCGGCACGCTCTCGGGACTCGCCGGCGGCCTGCACGCACCGCTGGTCATGGTCGATCCGCAGATGGGCCTGGAGGTGCTCGCCTTCGTCTTCATGGTGGTCATCATCGGCGGGCTCGGCAGCATCAAGGGCACGCTGATCTCCGCCTTCCTCGTCGGGCAGGTGGTGTCGCTCGGGTCGCTCGTCTACGCGCCGCTCGCCCAGATGGCGCCGTTCGCCGTGATGATGCTCATACTCCTGGTCAAGCCGACCGGGCTCTACGGCGCGACTCTCGCGAAGAAATAGCGCATGAAACCGTTCGATTTCATCGTCGCGCGCGATTCCGCCGAAGCGATCGCCGCGCTCACCCGGGCCGGCGCCGGCGCGCGTCTCGTCGCGGGCGGCACCGATCTGCTGGTGGAGCTGAAGTCCGCCGAGCAGCGCACCGGCGCTCGTCATCGACATCTCGCGCGCAAGCGACATGAGGCGCATCGCGATGACCGACGAGGGGCTGGCGATCGGCGCCGCGGTCACCCATGCCGAGATCCTCGACTCGCCGCTGATCGCAGAAGCATGCGCCGGCGGTCGCTGCAGCGAGCCGTTCGATCGGGGCGGTGCAGACCCGCAGCCTCGGCACGCTCGGCGGCAATCTCGCCAATTGCGTGCCTTCGCTCGACGGCGGGCCCGTGCTCGTCGCGCTCGAGGCGCAGGTTGACGATCGCCGGTCCGGGCGGACGGCGCCGAGATGGCGCTCGAGGAATTCTTCGTCGGGCCGCGCAAGACGGCGCTCGCGCCCGGCGAGCTGCTGCTCGATATCCTGATCCCGAAGAAGAACCTCGGGAAACCGGCGGACTTCCAGAAATTCGGATTGCGCAAGGGGCAGGCGCTCGCGCTCGTCAACGTCGCCGCGAGCTTCCGCGCGGCGCGGCGCCGCCTTCGTCGAGCCCCGCATCGCGCTCGGCGCGGTCGCGCCGACGGTCATGCGCGCCCTGCAGGCGGAAGCCTATCTCGAAGGCCGCAAGATCTCGCCTGAGGCGATGCGCGAGGCGGGGCGCATCGCGGCCGCCGAATCGCGGCCGATCACCGATTTCCGCGCCTCGGCCGGGTACCGGCGCGATCTGGTCGCGGTGCTCACCCGGCGCGCCCTGGAAAACGTGCAGGCGCGCGCCGAGAGGCATTGAGGAATCCGATGGACGTCTCCCTGATCGTCAACGGCGAAGCGCGCAGCGCTTCGGTTCCGGCCGAAACGACCCTGCTCGTCCTGCTGCGCGAGCACCTGCAGCTCACCGGCGCCAAGCTCGGCTGCGATGCCGGCGATTGCGGCGCCTGCACGGTGCTGGTGGACGGCATGGCGGTGAACGCGTGCCTGATGCTCGCCGGGCAGGCGCAGGGCCGCGAGGTGATCACGATCGAGGGACTCGCCACCGCCGGCGCCCTGCACCCCCTGCAGAAGGCATTCGAGGAGAACGCGGCGCTACAGTGCGGATTTTGCGGGCCGGGCCTGATCCTCGCCGCGAAGGCACTGCTCGACCGCAAGGCCGATCCGAGCGACGGCGAGATCCGCGACGCGCTTTCGGGAAACCTCTGCCGCTGCACCGGATTCACCAAGATCGTGCAGGCTGTCCGCGAAGCGGCGCGCGCACAGCGCGCCGCCGCGGCGGAACACGCAGACTGACCGGGAGAGATCCTCATGTCCAGCGGAAACGAAGACCTCGGATGCGAAGATCGCAGTGCAGCCGCCGTCCACGGCCGAGCTCCCTGCGATCCGCCCGGCCGAGCTGCCCGCGTCGCCCGCCTTTCCCATAGAAGTGCGGGTGCCGCAGGCCGGCGAGCAGACGCAGGCCGTGGGCCAGCGCGTCAAGCGCACGGACGCGCGGGCCCACGTGCTCGGCCAGACGCGCTACATCGACGACCTCGCCTTCCCCGGCATGCTGCACGCGAAAATCAAGCGCGCGGGGATCGCCGCGGCGCGCATCGTGCGCGTCGACACTCGCGAGGCGGAGTCCATGCCGGGTGTCGTGGCGGTCCTCACCGCCCGCGACATCCCGTTCAATGCCTTCGGGCCGACGCTGAAGGACCAGCCGCTGCTTGCGTCCGACCGCGTGTGCCACGCAGGCGACGGCGTCGCCGCGGTGGCCGCGGTCAGCGAGCAGATCGCCGCGGAGGCGATCGAGCGGATCCGGGTCGAGTACGAGCCGCTTCCCGCGGTGTTCGATCCGCTCGAAGCGATGCGCGACGACGCGCCCCGCGTCCATCCTCCCGCGAGCAATGTCTTCATGCGCAAGACGATCCGCAAAGGCGACGTCGAGTCGGCGCTCGCGCGCGCCGACCGCGTCGTCGAGGGACGCTTCAGCACCCAGATGGTCGAGCACGCCGCGCTCGAGCCGCACGCGGCGATCGCCGCGTGGGACGCGAACGGCCGGCTCACCGTCCACTCGACGCTGGGACGGATCTCGCTCGGGCGCGTGGACATCGCACGGACGCTCAGGATTCCGCTCAACCGTGTGCGCGTGGTCGCAACCATCGTCGGCGGCAACTTCGGCGGCAAGAACGAGATCAGCCAGGAGCCGGTGCTGGCGCTTCTCGCGAGGAAGGCCGGACGTCCCGTCAAGGGCGTGTTCACGAGGGAGGAGGAGTTCACCGCGAGCACCACGCGCCATCCCTTCATCATGGAGTACAGGACCGGCGTCACCGCGCAGGGCCGCATTCTCGCCCGCAAGGTGCGCCTCGTCATGGACGGCGGCGCCTATTGCTCGTGGGGCGAGACCACGCTCTGGAAAGCCTGCATCCTCTCCTGCGGTCCCTACGCCATCGAGAATCTCGAGGTCGAAGCGATCGCCGTCTACACCAACAAGACGATGGCGGGAGCGATGCGCGGGTTCGGCGCGCCGCAGGTGTGCTTCGCCTACGAATCGCACATGGACGACATCGCCGCGGCGCTGAAGGTCGATCCGCTCGAGATCCGGCTGATGAACGCCTACGAAGAAGGCTCGAAAAGCAGCACGGGCCAGGTCTTGCACAGCGTCGCCGTGAAAGACTCGCTTCTCAGGGCGGCGGCGCGCTTCGGCTGGAAGGAGGGCGGGGCATGAAGCGGCGTGGGCGCGGCATCGCCTGCATGTGGTATCCGATCGGCTTCACGGTGTCGGCCAACCCCAGCGCCGCAACGGTGAAGGTCAACGAGGACGGCACGGCGACCCTCGTCACCGGAACGGTGGAGACCGGCCAGGGCTCGCTCACCGTGCTCGCGCAGATCGCCGCGGAAGCGCTCGGCATCGCCACCGACGACGTGCACGTCGTCTCGGCCGACACCGACGCGACGCCGATGGACAGCGGCGCGATCGCGAGCCGCACGACCTACGTGACCGGAAATGCGGTGAAGCTCGCCGCCGAGGAGGCGAAGAAGATCCTTTTCGACGCGGCGGCGCCGCTGCTCGGCGTGGCGTCCGATCAGCTCGAGGCGCGGGACCGCGGCATACAGATCAGGGACTATCCGCAGCGCAAGCTGCCGATCGGCGACGTCGCCAGCCACGCCTTCGCCGTCCTGGGCCGGCCTCCGATGGGCAGCGCTTCCTACAACCCGCAGACCGCGCCTCTGGACCCGGACACCGGGCAGGGCAAGCCTTTCGCCACCTACGTCTACGCGACGCAGATCGCCGAGGTCGACGTCGACGACGAAACCGGCGAGGTGGAGATCATCCGCATCGTCGCCGCCCACGACTGCGGCACGCCCATCAACCCGATGCTGATCGAGGGCCAGGTGCAGGGCGGGATCTCGATGGGGGTCGGCTTCGCGCTGCAGGAGGAAATCCTGTTCGACAGCGCAGGCCGGCAACTCAACCCGACCCTCACGAACTACATCATTCCGACGAGCCTCGACCTGCCGGAGATCGAAGTCGAGATCGTCGAGAGCTACGACGCCAGCGGCCCCTTCGGCGCCAAGGGCGTCGGCGAGCCCACTTCGGTGCCGACGGCTGCAGCGATCCTGAACGCGATCCACGACGCGGTCGGCGTGCGCATTACCTCGCTCCCGGCCACCTCGGAAAAGATCCTCGCGGCGATCAAGGACAAGCGCGCCGCACTCTCGCTTCCCGCGAAAGTGATCTCATGAAAAGGATCTGGCTCCAGTCCTACCCGGCGGGCGTGCCCCCCGAGATCGATGCGGGGGCCTGCGCATCGCTCAGGGATTTGCTCGAGCAAAGCTGCATGCGGTTTCGGGATAAGGCCGCGTTTTCGAATATGGGGGTCTCGATTACCTACGGCGAGCTCGACCGGCTTTCCCGGGATTTCGCCGCGTACCTGCAGAGCAGGTTGCACAAGGGCGAGCGCGTCGCCATCATGCTGCCCAACCTGCTGCAATACCCGGTCGCCCTGTTCGGTGCGCTGCGCGCCGGCATGACCGTGGTCAATGTCAATCCGCTCTACACCGCGACGGAGCTCGAGCACCAGCTCGCGGATTCCGGGGCGGCGGCGATCGTCGTGCTCGAGAACTTCGCTCACACGCTGGAGCAGGCGTTCGCGAAGACGCACCTGCGCCTCGTGATCACGACGCAGGTCGGGGACCTGTTTCCGCCGGTCAAGCGGACGCTGGTCAATTTCGTGGTGAAGCGCGTGAAGCGCCTCGTCCCTGCATGGCGCATCGTCGGCGCGGCCCGCTTCCGCAAGGTGCTGGCGCGGGGCGCCGGGCTCGCGGTCAGGGACGCGAGGGTGGGAGCCGGACGACATCGCATTCCTCCAGTACACCGGCGGCACCACCGGACGCGCGAAGGGCGCAATCCTCACCCACGGAAACATCGTGGCGAACGTGGAGCAGATCGCGGCCTGGGGCGCGGGAACCCTGATGGAAGGAGCGGAGACGGTGATCACGGCGCTGCCGCTCTATCACGTCTTTGCTCTCACGGCGAACCTGCTGTACTTCATGAAGCTGGGAGGCACGAACGTCTTGATCACCAATCCGCGCGACATCCCCGGATTCGTCACGGAGCTCGCGAAAACCCGCTACACGGCGATCACCGGCGTGAACACGCTTTTCAACGCGCTGCTGAATGCCGCCGGCTTCGAGAAGGCCGCCGGACGCGGCGTCCTCAAGCTCTCGGTCGCGGGCGGGATGGCCGTGCAGCGCTCGGTCGCCGAGCGCTGGCAGAGAGCGACGGGCGTTCCGATCGTCGAGGGCTACGGGCTCACCGAGGCCTCGCCGAACGTGTGTGCGAACCCCTTCGACGCCGCGGAATTCAGCGGCAAGCTCGGGCTCCCCCTTCCCTCGACCGAGGTGGCGATCCTCGGCGAAGACGGGAAAGAAATGGCACTCGGGGAAATCGGCGAGATCGGAGTGCGCGGACCTCAGGTGATGCAGGGCTACTGGAATGCACCGGAAGAAACGGCGAAGGCATTCACCGCGGACGGCTGGCTGAAGACCGGCGATATGGGCCGGATGGACGAGCGCGGCTACGTCGAATTCAGCGAGCGCAAGAAGGACGTGATCGTCGTCTCGGGCTTCAAGGCCTACCCGGCGGAGATCGAAGACGCCGTCATGCTGCACCCGGGCGTGAGCGACGTCGGCGCCGTGGGCGTGCCGGATGAGCGCAGCGGCGAAGCCGTGGCGCTTTTCGTCGTGAAGAAGGACCCGGCTCTGACGGCCGAGGCGCTGCTCGCGCACTGCAAGAAGCACCTCACCGGGTACAAGCTCCCCACGCGGATCGAGTTCCGCGACCAGCTTCCCAAGTCGCCTATCGGGAAAATCCTGCGCCGGGAGTTGAGGGAGGAAGCGGCACGCTCCCATGGCTGAATACCCCGCGCAGCTCGTGCACGAGCACCGGCTGCCCGACGGAAGGACGGTGACGCTGCGGCCGATACGCGCGGAGGACGCCGCGCTGGTGCGCGAGTTCCTGAACGAGCTGTCCGGGGAGAGCCGGTACATGCGCTTCCAGAAATGGGTGCACGCGCCGTCGGACAAGCTCGTCCACTTCCTCGTCGACGTCGATTACGACCGCCACATGGCCCTGGTGTGCACGGCGAAGCACGGCGACCGCGAAGAGGTGATCGGCGAAGCGCGCTACGTGGCGAATCCGGATGGCCGGACCTGCGAGCTGGGCATCGTGATCGCCGACGCGTGGCACAAGAGCGGCATCGCGGGCCTGCTCATGGAGGCGTTGATACGGGCGGCGCGCGAGCGCGGGTTTGCGACCATGGAAGGTCTGGTGGTCGCGAGCAACGCCGAAATGCTGCGCTTCGTCCGCGCGCTGGGATTCGCGGTCGAGCAGATTCCGGAGGATCGAAGGACCCTGCGCATCGTCAGGAAACTGTGAAGGCGGGCGTCGGTACCGCTCGCGCGCTCGCCCAAGCGTCACGATTGACGAGGATCAAAGCTCGTGGATCGTCGCCTAGACGCCGTGTTTGCCGGCGCTCACACGCTTTGCCTGCGGGCGGCCTTCAGCAGTGAGCTCCTCGATGAACTGCACCGGCGTGCCGGGCTCCAGTTGTTCGAACGCCGGGTACGCGACGTTTTCGCGGCTGAAGTAGAGCTCGCGGCCGTCTGCGGTCTCGATGAATCCGTAGCCCTCGTCCACGCTGAGTCGCGCGATTTTCCCGTGCTCCGGGATGTCGTGGACCTTGACGTCCCCGCGCTTCTCCCGGACGACCTCCTCGAGCTGGCGCTTCGCGGAGTCGAACGCGTCGCGCAACGCGACGAACACATCCTCGTGGTGATCGCGGGTGACGGCGATCTCGCGCCCCGGGACGCGCAGTTCGACGCGCACGGTGAACTGGCGGCCCTGATGGTGGTGCTTCCCGGACTCTTCGACCGCGACGTGACAACTGGTGATGCGCGGGTGGAACTCCTCCAGTTTCGCCACCTTGTCCCGGATGCGCGCGTCGAGGACCGGCGAATGCGGGACACCCCTTACGCTGATCTGCAGTGGGACTTGCATGGCTTTTCACCCCCGTGGCCGGCGAGCGGCGCCGATAAAGTCCAATTTACGCCTTCGCGCGAGGCCGGCTTTGATCTACCGCAAACGACGGTTCGGACGATGCGATAAGGTTTTGTCAGATCGATGCGAGCAAACGGGAGAACATCATGCCCAAGAATCTACCCCAAGTCGGAGCTCCCGACCCCGAGTTGAAGACGTCGCCCATTTTCGACGAGTATGACGAGGAAGGGCTGGCGGAGTTCGACGTCGAAACGGGCGTCTGCTATTTCAACGGCGAAACCTATCCGATCGGCGAGTACGTGCTAAGCGGCAGCGAGCTTCTGCGCTGCGAGCGCCGGGGCGTATGGGTCCGCGAAGGCGAGATGCGACCTGAGCGCCTCCGATGATTCCCATCCAGGACCTGCTCAGCCGGATCCGCTGGGACCCCGGGTTCGCCAAGGGCGACTTCGCCGTCGGCTACTACGACCGGATCGAAAACAGGATCGTGAAGCTCCCGTTCCGACGACTGCATTTCAGCGCGGCGGAGCATTTTTCCTTCGATGCGGTGGAAGACGACGGCACGGTACGCACGGTGCCGCTGCACCGGGTGCGCGACGTCTGGCGAAACGGGAGGCGTATCTGGCACCGGGAATCCCCGCTTCACTTACGTCGAGCCCGGACCGTGAAGTGATCTCAAGGATATTCAAGTTCGAGCGAAGGAAGCACCCGGCGCGATTTCACTTCGACGCGGCCTTCCGGTAGCCGACCGTCTGCGCAAGGATGATCTTTTCATCGGATGTGAGCGACATCAGCGTGCCGAGCGCCGGACGGTCGACCATGCCGCGCACCACCACGGCGAGCCCCTCGGACGCGCAGAAGAGATACACGTTTTGCGCGATGAAACCTGCATCCGGGCCGGAATACCAGGCTTTGTCTTCAGGGGTCGCCTCGGTCATGCGCGTGAGATCGGCGACGTAGACCAGGTTCACCGGCGCCTCCGCGACGAATTGCTGCACACCGGTCTTGGCGCGGACGTCCTGCGAGAGGATCTGCCTCAAGGCGTGGCTTTTCGGATCGTAGAGATACAAGCCCTTGGCCATCGCGACGTATACGTCGATCTCTTCCCAATCATGCGCCGAGGGCGCGGTGCGGCCGCCCGTCTTCGGCCGGTTGATGCCGAACGCTGCCCAGAGAAGGCGGGAGAGCACCTCCAGCGGCAGCTCCCGGCTGCTGAATTCCCGCGAGGTGTGCCGGTCCCGGAGCGCCTGCATGAGCGGCTTGCCGCCGCTCGTCCGCGGTGCCGGCAACTTGATCGTCTGCACCCCCGATCCTGACGCTGCAGTTGTACGGTCCATGTTCGCTTCCCCATCCGTGGGTTGCGGGCTTGCGCTCAGTCCCGCGGGTAGCCGACCGTCTGCGCGAAAGCGACGAACTGCCCGTCGCCGAGCCGCATCGCGCGCCCGAGCTTTTCGTAGTCGACCGCTCCGCGGAACACCGTTGCGAGGCCCTCGGAGGCGCAATAGAGATAGACGTTCTGACCGGCGAAAGCGGCATCCACCGATCCGTACAGCCGGCGATCTTCGGGCGAGACGTCCTTCATGCGCTCGCCGTGGACCACGTAGACAAGATTGAGCGGTGCGGTCGCGACGAAGTCCTGAACGCCCGTCTGCGCGCGGATGTCGGAGCCGAGATGAGCGCGCAGCGCATGCTGCTTCGGATCGTAGAGCCATACGCCGTCGGCCATCGCGGCGTAGACATCGATCACCATAATATGGCGCCAGTAAGGCGCTGTGCGGTCGCTGCTCGGGCGGTTGATGCCGTAGGCTGCCCACAGCAGTTCGGAAAGCGATTTGCGCGGAAAGCGGGCGCTGCGAGTATTCGCGGATCGAGCGGCGCAACTGCAGGGCCTGCATCAGGGGCTTACCCGTTTCCTTGCGCGGCGCGGGGAGCACCCTTGTCTCCTGTGCGAAGGCCGCCATCGGCATTGCCGCCATTGCGCCCGCGGCAAGTAGCGCGGTGTTAACGTCCCGTCTCGTGACAGGATTATGCGGCTCCATGTTCAAGCTCCTTTCGTCGCTTCGAGGACGGCGCGCTTCACGAGCGGCTCGAAGATCGGCTGCTTGTACGCGACCATCGCCGCCGCGAGCCATTTCGGGCTTCGGCAGCGGATGACACTACGGGTGCAACGACCTGAACTATTAGGCCGTGATCTGTAACGCTGCACTCATTCGCGCGCAGTACTTTGATTCAAATCAACGCTTGCCTTGATATGGATCAACCCAGGAGCTGCCTCGTCGTCTATCGTGGCAGTTGGCCCTTGTCATTGCAGTCTCCCGGGAAGCGAAGCGATGATGCTGGCATCGAGCGCCTTCGGTCACAACCAGGCGATTCCCAAGAAGTACACCTGCGACGGCAAGGACATCTCTCCACCGCTTTCCTGGTCGGGCGTTCCCGCCGGCGCAAAGAGCCTCGTTTTGATCGTCGACGATCCCGACGCGCCCGATCCCGCGGCGCCGCGGATGACGTGGGTCCACTGGGTGCTCTACAACATCCCGCCTGCGGCGGGCGGGCTCTCCGAGGGAGCCAAGGATCTTCCGGCGGGCGCCCAGCAGGGAGCAAACGACTGGCGCCGCCTCGGATACGGCGGCCCGTGTCCTCCGGCCGGTCGGCATCGCTACTTTCACAAGCTGTATGCCCTGGACAACGTGATCCATGGCTTGAACCGGCCTCCGAAGAGCGCGATCGAAATGGCCATGGAGGGCCACATCCTTGCGCAAGCGGAGCTGATCGGAACCTACCAGCGGTGAGCGGAGCTGACTCCTCCCGGTTGACCAGGATCAAAACCCTCTCTTTCGGCTCCCGCACAATGAGCTTGGTCGAGCGTTTCCGCGCGCGAGAGGAAGGCGCCCAGCACATGAACTACGCGAATCTGCTCGTCCGGTTGTCCGTGTTGGCCGCGCTCTGGCTTGGGAGCCCGGGGGCGGACATCGGCAATCTCCTGTCCACGTTCCACTTCACCGCGGCGGCGCTCGCGGCAGCGGCACGAGCCCCAGGGCCGGCGACGGCTCTCCCCGACTTTGCAGCGATCGTGGAAGCCAACAAGAGATCGGTGGTGAACATCACGGCGATCGTTACCCCGGATTCCTCGGAAGGCGCGCCGCCGCCCGGGTCTCCGAACGACCCCTTCTTCGAATTCTTCCGGCGTTTCCAGATTCCGCAGCCGCACGTGCCGCAACGGTCGCTGGCGTCGGGATTCATCGTCGGCGCGGAGGGCGTCATTCTCACGAACGCGCATGCGGTGGGCGTGGCGGCGGACGTGACCGTGAAGCTGGCCGACCGGCGCGAATTCAAGGCCAAGGTGATCGGCATCGACGAGCTGACCGATATCGCCGTGCTGAAGATCGAAGCGAAAGACCTTCCGGCCGTGAAGCTCGGCGACCCAAAATCGGTCCGCGTCGGGGAATGGGTACTGGCGATCGGCTCGCCGTTCGGCCTGGAGAACACCGTGACCGCGGGCATCGTGAGCGCCACCTCGCGCTCGCTGCCGGATGGCATCTACGTTCCTTTCATTCAAACCGATGCCGCCGTCAACCCGGGGAACTCGGGGGGGCCGCTGCTCAACATCAGGGGCGAGGTGATCGGCATCAATTCGCAGATCTACTCGGTGACCGGCGGCTACCAGGGTTTGTCGTTCGCGATACCGATCGACGTCGCCGCCAAGGTCAAGGACGAGCTGATTTCGCACGGCAGGGTGCAGCGGGGAAGGATCGGCATCGGGGTCCAGGAATTGACGCAGCCCCTGGCGCGATCCTTCGGTCTCGACAAGCCGGGCGGCGCACTCGTCACTTCGGCCGAGAAGAACGGCCCGGCCGCGAAGGCCGGCATCCAGCCGGGCGACGTGATTCTCGCGCTGAACCGCGTGAGGATCGAGCGTGCCGCGGAACTGCCGCTGCTCGTCGCGCAGATCAAGCCGGGCACCAGGGTGACGCTCGAAGTCTGGCGCAAGGGCGCAAGGAGGGAAGTCCCGGTCACGGTCGAGGAATTGAGGGTGGAGAGGCCCGCGCCGCCGGCGCCGCCGCGGGCGCAGGGCGAGGCGCGTCTCGGCATCTCCGTGCGTTCCCTCACGGCCGAGGAAAGCCGCGCGGTCGGGGTGGCGGGCGGAGTGCTCGTGGAGCGATCGTCGGGGCCGGCCGCGGCCGCCGGAATCCAGGAGGGCGACGTCATTACCGCGGTGAACGGTGCACCCGCGAGGAACGTCGCCGAGCTGGCCAATCTGCTCGATAAGTCGGGAAAAACCGTCGCGCTGCTCATCCAGCGCGACAGCGAGACTCTTTTCGTGGCGGTGGAGCTTCCCTGAGCGCGACGCGGCACGACGGAAAAAAACTGGCAGTAGACGAACTCGGAGAAACAGGAGGGCCCATGCATGTCGGAGAGTTCTGTGTCCGCGAAGTGATCGAGTGCACCAGGAAGACCAGCGCGCTCGAATTGTCCCAGCTCATGCGGCAGTCGCACGTCGGCGACGTGGTGGTCGTCGATCAGCCGAACGGCAAGAAGATCGCCGTGGGCATCGTCACTGATAGGGATCTGGCAGTCGAGGTCATGGCCAAGGAAAGCGATCCAGCGCTGGTCACCGCGGGAGACCTCATGGGCAGGAAGCTCGTCACGGTCGGCGAGGGAAGCGACGTCTACGAAACGGCCGAGCTGATGCGCTATGAGGGAGTGAGGCGCGTTCCCGTGGTCGACGACCAGGGCGGACTGGTTGGAATCGTCACCTTGGACGACCTGCTCAGGATCATCGGCGAGCAGCTCGCCCGGCTCGCGCAGGTGATCGGGCGCGAACG
This sequence comes from uncultured beta proteobacterium, assembly GCA_963699535.1. Classification (GTDB taxonomy): domain Bacteria; phylum Pseudomonadota; class Gammaproteobacteria; order Burkholderiales; family SG8-39; genus VBDM01. The sequence goes on from CAVOUJ010000011.1 coordinate 51,558, forward strand.
CTTCCAGGAACAGCAATCGAAGCGCTGAACGGCCAGTGAAGATTCGCGTGGAGTCCTATGCCGGCTACCGCGGCGAGCAGGAGCCGCGGGCCTTCTGGCTCGGAGAGCGCCGACTCGCCGCGCTCGAGATCCTGGACCGCTGGATCGCCCCGAACCACCGCTATTTCAAGGTCAGGGCCGATGACGGGCACATATACATTCTTCGGTGGGACGAAGCGAGCTGCGAGTGGACGCTCGGTGCCTTCACTCACGCGGCTGCTGCGGCAGCTGCGAACGGCCCGCATTCGCCGTCAACGGGGGGACCGAAGTAACTCGCTGCAAGGGGTCGATACGCGACCGTGGCCGTGCACGAAGAAAGTCTAGGACGGCGGCAAATCGGTCTCTTCAACGCTGTCGACCCGCGGCTCGTCGCGCTTCGGGTGTCGCTTGATGATGCGCTTCAGCGTGTCATCGCGCACCTTGCCCCGATTGTGCCCCTCCTGAATCTCGGGCTCGGGTGTTTCGCGCTCGGGGGTTTTTTTCTCCTGAATCATGGCAAAGTCTCCTTGAACAGGCGTGGGTTTCGCGCCTAAGTCGGGTTATTCTGAGCCTCCACTCTCTCGCTACCCGAACTCCCGTAGTGAACGCTACGCTCTCACGCGAGCCGCTTCTTGATCTATCGCAAAGAACTGCCGTGCGGGTGAGATAGCTTCAAGATCGGTGCGCCGGACTACGAGCGGCAAGCGAGTGCGCTCCGCGCGCGCGAACTGCCGGCGCTGGCGGCGAATGTCCGTTCTTCCAAGCTCGACAAGCTCCTTACCGATGGACCCGTCTGGACCTACAGCTCGCCCGGCGCCGACGCGCATATCCTCGGATTTCTGGCAAAGCGCTGGCCGCTCGATTACGCACCGGATTGACAGACTGACTAGCGACCGGGCGAGACGAGCAGCGCCGGAATCCATTCGCCGATCGCTTCGGCGACGAAGATCACGATGGCGGCCACGACGAGATGCTTGGCGACTTCCGGGATCGGGCGCACCCGGCGCTGCCGCGCGATGATCCAGCTCAGCAGCCCCAGAAGGAGCAGTCCCCAGGCGAGGGCGGCGACGACAGCAGCGCGGGTCGGCAGCAGGATAACCAGAAGAACGAAACTCAAGGACACGAGGAGCCGTGCCGTAAAGTTGGTAATCGTCGCGAGAAACGCTTTTCGGGGCTCGAGGCGCTCTGATTCCTGATAGACGTGAATGCTCAGGGAATCGGTGAGATTGTCGGCGAGGGCCACGATCAGAAGACTGCTGACGATCGCTACCTTCGGCAGCGCCGCCGCGTCGAGGCCGACGATGAGCGCCACGCTGGCGACGATGGCCGCGGTGCCGCCGAAACTGAAACGGTTGATCAGCAAACTGTCGCCCCGATGCGATTTCTCGGCCTCAGCCCTTCACGCAGGCGATCGGGCCGCAGAAACGCGACGCGGCGCGCGAGGCCCGCGCCTTCGGTGGCCTCGGCAACGCGGTCGACGTCCTTGTAGGCGCCCGGCGCTTCCTCGGCGACGCCGCGCATCGAGCGCGTGCGGATGAGGATGCCGCGCTCGCGCAGCGCATCGACCAGCTTGCCTGCCCTGCCATTGCCTGAGCGCCTGGTGCCGGCTCATGGCGCGCCCGGCGCCGTGGCTCGCCGAGCTCCACGCGCGCGCCTCGCTCGTGGCCACTCCGGCGAGAACGTAGGAGCCGGTTCCCATGCTTCCGCCGATGATCACCGGCTGGCCGGCTTCGCGGTAGCGCTCCGGAATCTCGGGGTGCCCCGGGCCGAACGCGCGGGTTGCGCCCTTGCGGTGGACCCAGAGGAGCCTGCGCCTGCCGTTGACCTCGTGCTGCTCCGGCTTGCAGGTGTTGTGCGAGACGTCGAACAGCGTCTCGACACGGCACCGCGGGAAAAAGTGCGCGAAAGTGCGGCGCGTGAGATGCGCGAGGATCTGGCGGTTCGCGAGCGCGCAGTTGATGGCGGCGTTCATCGCGCCGATGTACTGCTCGCCCTCGGGGGAGAGGACCGGCGCGCAGGCGAGCTCGCGGTCGGGAAGCGCGATGCCCGAGCCGCCCGGCCGCCTTGGCGAGGCTGAGGAGAAACTCGGTTCCGATCTGGTGGCCGAGGCCGCGCGAGCCGCAGTGGATCGAGACGACGATCTGGCCGCTGCGCAGGCCGTAGGCTTCGGCGGCCTTGGCGTCGTGGATGCGGTCCACGACCTGCACTTCCAGATAGTGATTGCCCGACCCGAGCGTCCCCATCTCGCCGCGCTGGCGTTTCTTGGCGAGCTGCGAGACGTTTGCGGGCACCGCGCCGGTCATGCGGCCGCGCTGCTCGACGTATTCGAGCTCTTCCGCGTCGCCGTATCCCTGGCGCACCGCCCATTGCGCGCCGCCCGTGAGCACCGCGTCGAGCTCGTGCACCGACAACTGCAGGTCGCCTTCGACTCCGACGCCGGCCGGAATGTCCCGGAAGAGGCTGTCGGCGAGCTTCTGGATCGCTGGCGCAACCTGTGGCTCGTCGAGGTCTGTGCGCAGGCAGCGGATGCCGCAGGAGATGTCGAACCCGACCCCGCCCGCGGAGATGATCCCTCCCCGCTCCGGGTCGAACGCCGCCACGCCGCCGATCGGAAAACCGTAACCCCAGTGCGCGTCGGGCATTGCGTAGGCGGGCCCCGCAAGTCCCGGCAGCCGGGCGACGTTGGTGATCTGCTCGAGGACCTTGTTGTCCATCGTTCGCAGGAGCTCGGCGTCCCCGTAGAGGACGGCTTCGGCGCGCGGCGGACCCGGCTCGGGCCTGACGCGCCAGCTCCAGGTATCTGTCTGCTCAAGCCGCTCGAGGTCCACCGGTTGCTCCGATCACACGTCGACGACGCAGCGCGCTTCCCAGCCGGTTGCGCCGGGCTTTACCGAAAGCATGGTGAGCGTCGCCCCTTTCACTTCCACGCCGCGCTCCGTTTCCCCGCGCCAGCGCTCTCCCCAGGCGCGCCCGTCCCAGCGGGATCCGTTACGCGAGAGCGCAAAACGCCTCAATACGAGCCCGCCCTCGCGCGCGGCGCCCAGCAGCGCGTTGAGCCATTGCACCAGAGCCAGGTCGAGATCGTCTTCGACGAAGGATACCGAAATCTCGGCCGAGTCCCGCAGCGAAGCGGGGTCCGCCATGATGGCGAACATCGCCTCGGCGGCCGACTCGAAAGCCTGTTCCACGGTCGCACCGCGGCCGATGACGCCGATATCGGCATCGTGGTCGAAGTACTCGTAGCCCCGCAATCTCGCCCCGGTCACAATTCGTAGAGTACCGCTCCCGAACCTTAGCGGATGGAGCGTCCGGAGCATTGAGGTGGATCAAGCCCGCGCCAGCCGGCCTGCCTACCCGCGGGCTCTCGAGACTGGCCTCCCGGGGCCGCGGTTTGATGTAGGTCAAACTGCGTTCCGCGGCGGGGAATATAGTGAAGCCGTGTCTTACTACGCAGGTGGAAGGAGATATTTATGAACATCACCAGATGGGATCCGTTCAGGGAACTGCAGGACATGTCCCAGCGACTGAACAGCATTTTCGCCCGTCCGTTCGACGGGGGCTTGGGACGTGAATTCCTCACCGTAGCCGAGTGGTCTCCGGCGGTCGACGTGAGCGAGACCGATGGCGAATTCGTGATCAAAGCCGAGCTTCCGGAAGTGAAGAAGGAAGACGTCAAGGTCTCGATGGAGGATGGCGTGCTGACGCTCAAGGGCGAGCGCAAGCAGGAGAAAGAAGAAAAGGGCAAGCGCTATCACCGCATCGAGCGCTCGTACGGCAGCTTCATGCGCAGCTTCGAGCTTCCGGAGAACGTTGATTCCTCCAAGGCGAAAGCCGAATTCAAGGACGGAATGCTGACGCTCTCCCTGCCGAAGACCGAAAAGGCGAAATCAAAGTCGCTGGACATCAAGGTGTCCTGAGCGCAGGACCCGGCGCGGCTCACGCCGCGCCACCCGCGCGCCTTCGAGGCGCGCTCAAGCCCGGCTTCGTGCCGGGCTTTTTGTCGTCACGGCGCGTCAGGCCGTCGCCGCGGCGACCTGTCTGTCGCTGATCACGCGCCCGTCGACCAGCTCGACGATGCGGCCGCACTGCGCGGCGAGCGCGTGATTGTGCGTGACCACCAGCACCGTGGTGCCGCGCGTGCGGTTGACCTCGCGCATCAGGTCGAACACGCCCTGGGCTGACTTCGTGTCCAGGTTGCCCGTCGGCTCATCCGCGAGAAGCAGCGAAGGATTCATGGCGAGAGCCCGCGCCACGGCGACGCGCTGCTGCTGGCCCCCGGACATGTTGATCGTCAGGCTGTCGCGCCACGGGGTGAGCTGCACGCTCTCCAGAAGCTCCTCGGCGCGCAAGCGCATCGCCGCGTTCAGGCGGCCGCGATCCACGAGCATCGGCATGAGAACGTTTTCCACGGCAGTGAATGCCGGAAGCAGATGATGGTACTGAAACACGAAGCCGATGCTGTGGCCGCGCAGCTGCGTCAGCGCCTTGTCGTCGAGACCGCTCGCCTCGCGTCCGCCGATGAACAACCGGCCGGCGGTGGGCCGATCGAGGAGCCCGACCACGTTGAGCAGGGTGCTCTTGCCGGAACCCGAAGGTCCCATGAGCGCGCAGAACTCGCCCTTCGTGAGCACCAGGTCGATGCCGTGCAGCACCTCGGCTTCCGTCAGCATGCCGACGTTGTAGACCTTGCGTATGGCCTCGAGCCTGAGGACTTCTTCAGCCACGGATCGCCACCACCGGGTCGAGGCGGGCGCCGCGCAGCGCCGGCATCACGGCCGAGGCGAGGCCGGTCAGCGTCGCGAGCACTGCGGACGCGATGAACAGCCGCGGATCCAGATCGAGCGGGAACAAGGGGGTGCCGTCCGGGTTCTTGACCATAACACCCCAGAGCACGATCGCCGCGGCGCCGAGCGCCGAGCCGACCAGCGACCCCCCGAGCCCGAGCGCCGAGCCCTGGAGCAGGAAGACGCGCATGATCTGTCCCTGCGACGCGCCCATCGCGCGAAGAATGCCGATCTCCTTCGATTTCTGCACTACCGAGACGATCAGCACCGCGGCGATTCCGAATGCGATTGCCAGCGCCACGAAGAACCGGATCGTCGTGTTGGCAATGACCTGCGCGTTGATGGCGAGGTAGAGTTGCGCGTTGGTCGCGATCCAGCTGTCGGCCTCGATCCCGGTCGCTGCGCTGATCGCCTGCGCCACGTCTTCTGCAGCATAGATGTCGCGCACGGCGAGATCGATGCTGGAGACGCCCCCGATCAGTCCGAGCAGCGCCTGCGCGGTGTGCAGGGCGACATAGGTATTGCGCATGTTCGCGCCCTTGTTGCCCAGGTCGACGATGCCGGAAATGGTGAGGGTCGCTCCCTGACCGGAAGCCACGGTGACGCGCAGCTTGTCGCCGACCGTGACACCGAGCTCGCTCGCCAGATCCTTGCCGATGACGATGTCCTGCGCCGTGAGGCGCGGCGTGCCCGTGACGATCTTCTCCGGCAGTGGAACGATTCTGTAGTAGAGGTCCCCCTCCACGCCCATCACGGTGACCGCGCGCGTCGCTTCTCCGCGCACCGCGAGAACCGAACCGGAAGCCATGGGCGAAACCGCGGTGACGGCGTGCATACGCCCGACTTCGCCGACGATTCTCTGCCATTGGTCGATCGAGCGAACGCGCTGGAAGGGCGCCTGGACGATTGCCGCCTCGGCGACCTCCGGTCCGCGCAACGGCCGCGCGACTTCCTTCGGTGGCAGGAGGACGATGTGCGCCTGGGCGCTGAGGACGCGTCGGACAATGTTCGCCTGCTGTCCCGCGAGCGCCGCGGACATGAAGATGATTACGCCAACGCCGATCGAGATGCCGAGCACGATCGAGATCGTCTGCATCCTACCCTCGCGCAGGAAGCGGCTCGCCGCGATCCACTCGAAGGGAAGCCAGCTATACATCGGACACCGGGCGCAGGCGCTGGCCAGCCCGTATCGCGTTGCCGGCGGGAACGACGCGATCGCCTTCGGCGAGCCCTTCGAGGATCTCCACAGATCCGACGCCGCGCAACCCCAAGGTGACCGCCTGTCTGGTCGCGGTGCCGTTCTTCACCAGCAGCACCCACGGCGAGGGACCGGTCGCGTCGTGCACGGCCTCGGCAGGCAGGGTGAGCGCGGCGGCGCGGCGCTCGATCTCGATGTCGACCGAGACCGTCATGTCTTGGCGCAGGTAGGCGGGCGGTTCCGGAACCCGGAGCTTGACCTCGACGGTCCCCCGTTGCGCGTCGATTCCCGGATTGATATAGACGAGCTCGGCGGCGAACCGCTGCGTCGCATAGGCGTCGGCGGAGGCGAGCGCCTTCTGTCCGAGCTTGAGTTTGCCGAGGTTGCGCTCGTCGATCTGCAGCACGATCTGGGCCTCGCCCTCCGGCGCAAGGACCATCAGCGTCTTGCTCGGCTGCACCACGTCGCCGCGCTCCACGTCGCGTGCGATCAGCGTGCCGTCCACCGGTGCCCGGATGGTCGTGTAGGCGAGCCGCGCGCGCGCCGCCTGCAGGGTCGCCCTCGTCTGGTCGAGCGCAGTGAGCGCGACTGCGTAGTCGCTGCCCGTGGGTTGCGCCGTTTCCACCTGCTTACGTGCGGAGTCGACCTGCGTCTGCGCCACCTCGAGGTTGCGCTGCGAGTCGTCGAGCACAGATTTCCCGACGAATCCGCTCTCGTAGAGGCGCTTGTTGCGGTCGAACTGGATCCGGGCGTTGGCGAGGTTCGCTTCGGCCTGGCGCAGCGTCTGTCCGGCGACAGGGAGCTGGAGCTCGCGAAGCTGACGCAGCCGTGCTTCCGCCTGGGCGACCGCGACCTCCGCCTGCTTCACGCCGGCGCGGGGCTCGCTCGATTCGAGCAGCACGAGCGTCTCCCCCGCTTTGACCAACTGGCCTTCCTTGACGGGAATAGCGGCCACAGTCCCGATGATCTGGCTGCCGACGTCGACCCGGTTCGGCGTCGCGACTCGGCCGCTCGCCACCACTGACTGCACCAGGTCGAGGCGCGCGACGCTGACCACGCGGACTTTCGGCCCTGCCAGTCCGGTGAAGAGCAGGTAGCCGAGCGCGACGAGCACGCTCCCTGCTGCGAGGGCCCGCCAGCGCCTTATCCTCAGCCAGTCGATCATCGGGCGCTCGGGCAACCGCGCTTGCCTCGCCTTGAGCCCGCGCAGCTCCTCGGGATCGCGCGGGATCTCAGTGCGACATCAGGACCGGAACGGTCATCGACTCGAGGAGGGTGCGCGTGACGCCCCCCAGCACCAGCTCGCGCATGCGCGAGTGCCCGTATGCGCCCATCACGATCAGGTCCGAGTCTTCGTCGGAGGCGCGCGACAGGATCTGTTCGCCGACGTGCTCGTCGCCGCACTGCTGCTGCGAAACCGAGACCTTGACGCCGTGGCGCGCGAGATACAGCGCGATATCCGCGCCCGGAATATCGCCGTGATCGGCCGGGCGCTTCTGCGGATCGAAGACCATGACCTTCACCGTCTTGGCGCGTGCGAGGAGGGGCAGGGCATCGATCACTGCGCGCGCCGACTCCCGCCCGGCGTTCCAGGCGATGAGCACGCGCTCGCCGACCCCCGTGAAGCGCCCTGCATAGGGGACGAGCAGCACCGGCCTCCCGGCCGAAAGCACCAGCTCCTCGACGAAATCGGGGGCAAGTCCCGTCTCGTACCGGGCGCCGCGCTCGCGCTGCCCGATGATCACCAGGTCCGAATAGCGCGCGCTCAGGCGCACGGCCTCGAGGGCGTCCCACTCGGTACCTCGCCATTCGGCCTTGACGGCGCTGTACTTCGCGACCGCAGCGCGAAAAACACCTTCCGCCTTTCGAGCGGCCTCCGCGCGGAACTGCCTTTGCGCCTCGATCACCGACGCCCCCGCCTCTGCCATCGCATACGAGGGGATGCGCGCAGTACTGAGGGCGAACAGGCCCACGAGATGGGCGTCGAATGTCCCCGCAAGGCGCAGCGCCAGATCGAGGCGTTCGGACGTGCGCGGACCTTGGTCGAGATGGGCGAGGATGGTCTTGTAGTTCATAACACTCCTTATTGGCGCTGGAGGCCGGTACGGTCAACGCTTCCAGTTTGCGCGCAGCAAGTTGTCTTCTTTATTGTAGTGGAAGGCCAGATCGCCCTTGTGCGAATCGTGCACGCGCTCCGCGATGTTCCTCGCGAGGTGCACGTCGGTCGTGGTGACCAGAACGCCATCGCCGGTTTCCTCGATCGCCATCAGGCGCTGCATGGGGTGGGCCGCCTTTTCCTTTTCCTCGCAGTGCTTCACCAGGTTCAGGATCTGGGCGCGGTGCTCGAGGAAAAACTCGCCGCTCAGGCTGACGTAGCCGGCGGGAAACTTGTCGCGAATTCTCATGCAAGCCGGGCATGCCTGCTCCCGTGCGCCCTCGGGCGCAGCCTCCCAGGTCCAGCGTCCCTTATGGTATGTCGCCTGGCACTCCGGGCAAATCGTCGGATCGGCAAGCTTCCCCTTGGACTTGTAGCTGTCATGCCCGAACCCCTCGAGCAATTGCTCCCTGCGCAGGGGACGAAAGCCGCCTCGACCGCCTTTCATTTTGTCACCCCTTCCCGGCGCGAACCAGGAGCACGGGCGCGGACGCGTTGCGTACCACGAGTTCGGCGTCGCTGCCCAGGAGCATCCTGTTCACGCCGCGACGCCCGTGAGTTCCCATCACGATCAGGTCCGCCCGCCAGCGCTTGGCGCGCCCGGTGATGATGTCCGCCACCCGCACGCCGGCGCTTTCCCGCAGGTCGGACTCCACCCTGACCCCTTGAGCGGCGGCGACCTTCTGCGCCTTCTGGAGCACGCGCTTTCCCCCGCGCTTCAGGTCTTCGATAATGGGCCCGACGTTGACGGCGCCCTCGGGAACGTTGAACACGATCATCTCGTCCACGACGTGAAGAAGGCAAACCTTGGCGTGCTGGCTCTTAGCGAGTTTCAGGGCTTCCTTGAGCCCCGCGTTCGAAGTCGGACTGCCGTCCACCGGAACCAGTATTCGTTTGTAGGTCACGTTATCCTCCGTGTCTGCTTTCAAAATAATCGGTGAGGGCGATCGGGCAGTTGATCTACATCAAGGGCGTTGCAGTCTGCGGGTGATCCGGAACCTGCGGCAGGGATCACGGGCATACTGTCGACCGAATTGGAAGCCCTTCTGCGCCGTCCCCGGAGCGATGACCCCATGAAAGCGGATATCACGAGTCAAGTCGCGGAACGCCATTATCTCACGCCGCTCTTCGAGCCCGGCTCGGTGGCGATCGTCGGCGCGAGCGAGAAGGAAGGCAAGGTCGGTGCGGTGCTCCTCTCCAACATGCTCGCCGCGGGCTTCCGGGGAGCCCTGTTCGCCGTCAATCCCAAGTACGCGAGCGTGCAGGGCGTGCGCTGCTATGCGTCGGTCGGCAAGCTTCCGGAGCGGGTCGATCTTGCCGTCATCGCGACCCCGGCCCAGACGGTGCCGCGGGTGATCGACGAATGCGGGCACGTGGGGATACGCGCCGCCGTCGTGATCACCGCTGGATTTTCCGAGACGGGTCCCGAGGGCGCCAGGCTCGAGCACGCGCTACTCGACGCCGCGCGCCGGAACGGCGTGCGCCTCGTCGGCCCCAATTGCCTGGGCATACTGCGACCGGATCTGGGGCTTAACGCAACTTTTGCGCGCGGCACCGCGCTCGCCGGATCGCTCGGTCTCGTTTCGCAGTCGGGCGCCGTATGCGCCGCGATGCTCGACTGGGCCGTGCCGAACAGGATCGGCTTCTCGAGCGTCGTTTCCCTGGGGGGGTCGACCGACATCGATTTCGGCGAGATCGTCGATTACCTGGCGGCCGATTCAAGGACCGAGCACATCCTTCTCTACATCGAGGGAATCCGAGACGCGCGGCGCTTTCTCTCGAGCCTGCGTGCGGCCGCGCGCGTGAAGCCGATCATCGTGATGAAGGTCGGCCGTCATGCGGCCGGGTCCCGCGCCGCGGTGTCGCACACCGGCGCCATCGTCGGGGCGGACGATGTGTTCGACGCCGCCGTGAGGCGCGCCGGAGTCGTGCGGGTGGCGAGCGTCGGGCAGCTCGTCGCCGCGGCGCAGGCATTCGCTTCGCGCATCCGGCCGCAGGGGGATCGGCTCGCCGTGATCACCAACGGCGGCGGCCCGGGCGTGATGGCGGCCGACCGCGCCGCCGATCTCGATCTTCGGCTCGCGGAGTTGTCTCCGGCCACGGTGGAAGCGCTGCGCCTCGCCTTGCCTGCGAACTGGTCGCACGGCAACCCGATCGATCTGATCGGCGACGCCGACAGCGCGCGCTACCGCGCGGCCGTGTCGGCCTGCCTCGCCGATCCCGGCGTGGACGGCGTGCTCGCGATCCTCACGCCGCAGGCGATGACCGAGGCCGAGGAAACCGCGCGCGTCGTGGCGCAGGCCGCGCGCGGCGCATCCAAGCCGCTCGTCGCCTGCTGGATGGGGGAGGCGAGCGTCGTCGGCGGGCGCAAGCTCCTTCAGGAGGCATCGATCCCCGTGTTCCGCACGCCGGATCCCGCGGTGGAGATGTTCGCGCATCTCGCCGCGTTCTACCGCAACCAGCGCTCGCTCCTGCAGACTCCCGGGCCGCTCGCGCACCAGGCGCCGCCCGACCGGCGCGCAGCTCAAAGCGTGATCGACGCGGCGCTCGCAGAAGGGCGCCGCGTGCTGAGCGAGTCGGAATCGAAAGCGCTTCTCGCGGCCTTCCACATTCCGGTTGCGCGCACCGTGCTCGCGCGCTCCGCCGAGGAGGCCGTTCTCGCCGCGCAGGAGCTCGGCTTTCCGGTGGTGCTCAAGATCGATTCGCCCGACATCACGCACAAGAGCGACGTGGGCGGCGTCAGGCTCGGCCTGGCGGGCGCGGAAGCGGTGCGCTCGGCCTATCGCGAAATGCTCGACGAAGTCGGGCGCAAGCGGCCCGAGGCGCGGCTCGCCGGCGTGACTGTCGAGCCGATGATCGCAAGGGAGAACGGCCGCGAGCTGATGGTCGGCGTCATGCGCGACACCGTGTTCGGTCCTGCGATCACCTTCGGCGCGGGAGGAACGGCGGTCGAGGTGCTCCGCGACCGTGCCGTCGCGCTGCCGCCGCTCAACGCCTTCCTCGCGGGCGAGATGATCCGCGGCACGCGCATCTCGCGCATGCTCGGCGCGTTCCGCAACATGCCTTCCGTGGATATGCCCTCGCTGGAGTCGGTGCTGCTGCGCGTCTCGGAGATGGTGTGCGAGCTCCCGGGGATCGAGGAACTCGACATCAACCCGCTGATCGTCGACGAGAACGGGGCCATCGCGGTCGACGCGCGCGCCGTGGTGCGGGACCCGCGGCCGATGCGCAACCGTTATGCGCACCTCGCGATCCATCCCTATCCGGAGGATCTGGTGACGTCCTGGAAGGCCTCCGACGGAACCTCCGTCGTGCTGCGCCCGATCCGTCCGGAGGACGCCGAAATGGAGCGGGAATTCGTGAAGACCCTGTCGGAGAGCAGCCGCTACTTCCGGTTCATGAGCAGTGTGCGCGAGCTCACGCCGGCGATGCTCTCGCGCTTCACGCAGATCGACTACGACCGCGAAATGGCCTTCGTCGCCGTGTGCGAAGAAGGCGGACGCGAAGTCGAGATCGGCGTGGCCCGCTATGTCACCAATCCGGACTGGCAGACCTGCGAATTCGCCATCGTCGTGTCCGATGCGTGGCAGGGCAGAGGCCTGGGACGGCGCATGCTCGAGCGCCTGATCGAGGTCGCCCGCGGGCGCGGGTTGAAATCGATGGTCGGGCATGTGCTCGCCGCCAACCCGGGGATGCTCGCCTTGTGCGCGAGGCTCGGCTTCCGGATAGCCGACCATCCCGAGGACATGGCCCTGAAGCGCGTCACGCTGGCGCTGGAGGGAGTGCGCCCCGGAGGGGGTTGAGCGGAGGGCAGGCGATCGCAGGACTTTTGATCCAGATCAAGGTCCGGTGTTTCCGAAGGAGCAGCATGAATTCGCGATCCTGCAACAGCAGCGATTGCTGAAGATGGGGGCAGTCGAGAATGCATGACTGAGCCATGTTTCCTCCCGAACCATGGCAGATGGGGATAGCCCCCAGACCGAATGATCCCGCCCACAAGGCAGGCGTCGGGTTCCCCACGAGGCCCGCCATCCCGACAAGGCATGGCGGGCGTTTTTTTGGAAGGTCACGGAATGAAACTCGGCATTGTTATTCATTCAAACGATCCGGAGACTGCGTGGAACGCCTTCCGGCTCGGCGTCTTCGCGCGCGGCAAGGGCGACGAGGTGAGCATGTTCCTGCTGGGAAAGGGGGTCGAGTGCGAATCGATCGGCACCGAGCGCTTCAGGGTCGCGGAGCAGATGCGCTCCTTCGTCGACGCAGGAGGTGAAGTACTCGCATGCGGCACCTGCCTGAAGATGCGTGGATCCGAGGGCTCGGCCTTGTGCCCGGTGTCCACCGTGGCCGACCTCCACGCGCTGATCCGCGATTCCGACAAGCTCATCTCCGTGTGAGCGCCGATCCGGGCGCAGTCCACCGTCCGCGGTCCCCGTGCCGCCGGTTTGACCTGCGTCAAACGGAGCGCTGCCGTGCGCAGTAGCCTGTCCTTGTACCGATCCCCTGGAGGTACAGCATGGCCGCCAAGCAACTGATCTTTCACGAAGACGCCCACGCCAAGATCATGGCGGGAGTGCGCATCCTCACCGACGCCATCCGGGGCACGCTGGGACCCAAGGCCCGTACCGTCGTCCTGGAACGGGCGTACGGCGCACCGATCATCATCAATTCCGGGGTCGTCGTCGCGAGAGAAATCGAGCTCGAGGACCGCTTCGAGAACATGGGCGCGCAGATGGTGAAGGAAGTCGCGAGCAAGACCTCGGACGTCGCGGGGGACGGCACCACCACCGCGACCCTGCTCGCCGCCGGCATCGTCGTCGAGGGCATGAAATACGTCGCCGCGGGAATGAATCCCATGGACCTGAAGCGCGGCATCGAGGCCGCGGTCACCTCGGTCGTCGCCGAGCTGGGCAAGCTCGCCAAGCCGTGCAGCACGAGCACCGAAATCGCCCAGGTCGCGACCATCTCGGCGAACTCGGACCGGACGATCGGAGAGATCGTCGCCAACGCCATGGAGAAAGTGGGCAAGGAAGGCGTGATCACGGTCGAGGACGGCACCGGGCTCGCGAGCGAGCTCGAGGTCGTCGAGGGCATGCAGTTCGACCGGGGCTTCCTGTCGCCGTATTTCATCAATACCGCCGAGAAGCAGCGCAGCGTGCTCGAGGATCCCTACATTCTGATCCACGACAAGAAGATCTCCTCGATCCGGGACTTGCTGCCGCTGCTCGAGCAGGTGGCGAAGGCGGGCAAGCCGCTGCTCGTGATCGCCGAGGAGGTCGAAGGCGAGGCGCTCGCGACGCTCGTCGTCAACATGCTGCGCGGTGTGATCAAGGCCTGCGCGGTGAAGGCTCCGGGTTTCGGCGACCGGCGCAAGGCGATGCTCGAAGACATCGCGGTGCTCACGGGCGGCCAGGTCATCGCCGAGGAAGTGGGGCTGACGCTGGAGAAGGCCACACTGGAGCACATGGGCCGCGCCAAGCGCGTCGAAGTCGACAAGGACGACACCACGATCATCGGCGGCGCGGGCGATCCGGCGAAGATCAACGCGCGCGTCGTGGATCTGCGCGCCCAGATCAAGGAGACGACCAGCGACTACGACAAGGAGAAGCTGCAGGAGCGCGTCGCCAAGCTCGCCGGGCGGCGTCGCCGTGGTGAAGGTCGGCGCCGCCACCGAAACCGAGATGAAGGAGAAGAAGTCGCGCGTCGAGGATGCGCTGCACGCGACGCACGCGGCGGTGGAAGAGGGCGTGCTGCCCGGCGGCGGGGTCGCGCTGCTGCGCGCGCGCAAGGGGCTCGGATGCCCTGCGCGGCGACAACCCGGACCAGGACGCAGGCATCAAGATCGTGCTGCGGGCGCTCGAGGAGCCGATGCGGCAGATCGCCGTCGAACGCGGGCCAGGAACCGTCCGTCGTGGTCGACAAGGTGCAGAGCGGCGAGGGCAATTTCGGCTACAACGCGCTCACAGGCGAGTACGGCGACATGGTGCAGATGGGCGATACTCGATCCCTGCAAGGTCACGCGCACCGCGCTGCAGAACGCGGCGTCGATCGCGGGGCTGATCCTTACCACCGACTGCATGATCGCGCAGATTCCCGAGCAGAGTCCCGCGGGAAGGCCCGGCATGGGCGACATGGGCATGTAGCGCACAGATTTCGCCAAAACAGGAGCTTCAAATGACGCAGGTCATTCCGCAGACACCGCCCGAGTACGACAGCACGCGCATCGTCGAGCGGCCCAACGGATTCTATTGGCAGTCGAAGACGGGAGCGGAGGAGTTCGGTCCGTTCGCAACGCTGCTCGAGGCCGTGCAGGACATGCAGTATCGCGACGATGCGGCGGTCGAGCCCGGAGAGACGGTCGAGGAGGCCGAGGCGGAAATCGGCATCGCCGACTGGGTCGATCCCGAGACAGGCGAACCGGCCGAGGAGTCGGTTCCGCGCGTGCCCGAGCACTGAGCGCGCCGCCGCAGCCCCCGTCAAGGGGGGACGCCGCGCGCTCGTGGGACCGGAAGGCCAGTCGGGGCTGTCACCCGTTCAGGCGTAACTGCGCAGGCGCTGCGAAAACTCCGCCAAGGGCCGGATGCCGCTTGCTTCGGCACTCCGGCACCAATCCTGGAGCTGCTTGACAAGCTGCTCCCTGGTGGCCGCGGAGCGCTCCCACAATACCGCGAGATCCCGGCGCATCGTAACCATCATCTGCAGCGTGCGCGACTTCGGCAGGGCTTCGGCCAGCTTTGCCCGCTCCGCCTCGCGAAGTATCCGTTCGTCGGACGACAGCGAGCGTTCGATTTCCTGCAACAAGAGCGCTTCCCTCGGAGCGATCTGCCGCAGCCGGCGCAACTCGTTCATGTAGATGGCCTTCAGGGACTTGGCGTACCGAGCCAGCACATCGTACCGGTTGGCGATCACCGCCTGCAGCGTTTGGACGTCCGCCGATACCTTGGGCGCAGCGAAGTGCGGCCGCGGGGCGACGTGCTTCACCTTCGCCAGCCGCAAGGCCTGAAAGATGCGGATATAGAGCCAGCCGATATCGATCTCGTACCACTTGTTCGAGAGTCTCGCCGAGGTCGGATAGGCATGATGATTGTTGTGCAGTTCCTCCCCGCCGATGACTATCCCCCACGGCGCGATGTTGGTGCTCCAGTCCGGCGTCGGCCAGTTGCGGTAGCCCCAATAGTGGCCGATTCCGTTGATGACTCCGGCCGCCCAGAACGGGATCCACGCGATCTGCGTAAGCAGAATCAAGCCGCCCGGGACAATTCCGAACAGGACGATGTCGATTACGCCCATCAGCGTGATCCCCAACTATCTGGAATCTCGAGTACAGATTGCGCTCGAGCCAATCCTCGGGCGTTCCAGCGCCGTAGCGCTCGAGGGTCTGGGGATCGCGCGCGGCCTTCACGTACAGGAACACGCCGCCCCAGAGCACGCGCTTGATGCCGTAGACCTGCGGGCTGTGCGGATCTTCCGGAGTGTCGCATTTCGCGTGGTGCTTGCGATGCACGGCGGCCCACTCCCTGGTCACCATGCCGGTCGTGGTCCACAGCCAGAACCGGAAGAAATGGCTGAGCGCCGGATGCAGGTCGAGAGCGCGGTGCGCCTGGTGCCGGTGCAGGAACACCGTGACCGCGACGATGGTGATGTGGGTCAGGACTGCGGCGACGATCGCGTAGCCCCACCACGGCAAGTCCCATACGCTGTAGAAAAGCATGATCGTTTCCTCTCTTTGCACTTATCTAGCAGTCTGGGCCGGCCACCGGGCGCGTTCTTGATTTAGCTCAAATCCTTGAGCAGATTCGCCACGGGTCGCATGCGGCCCGGCGGTCCGCCTAATCGAGCCCGAAGCGCCGCACCAGTACCGCCTTGACCGATTGCGTGAGCAGGAGGTAGCACGCGAGAATCGCGGCGAGCGCAGAGGAAATAGCCGAGCGGCAGCGGCGTCAGGCCGAACAGCGGTGCGAGATTCGAAAATGGCAGCCACATCGCGCAGAGGCAGACGGCCAGCGTGACGACCAGGAGCGGCGCGCCGGGCCGGCTGTCGATGAACGGCACCCCGCCCGTCCGGATCACGTGCACGATCAGCGTCTGCGACAGCACCGATTCGACGAACCATCCCGTCTGGAACAGCGCCGGGTTATCGCGCGCCTGGAACGCGTAGAGCAGGGTGAAATAGGTCGCATAGTCGAACAGCGAGCTGATCGGCCCGAAGACCAGCATGTAGCGGCCGATGTTGCCGATGTTCCATTTGCGCGGGTGCACGAGATCTGCAGCGTCGACGCTGTCCGTCGAGAGCGCCGTTTGCGACACGTCGTAGAGCAGGTTGTTCAGCAGCACCTGCACCGGCGCCATCGGCAGAAAAGGCAGGAAGGCGCTCGCGCCCACCACGGAGAGCATGTTGCCGAAGCTGGAGCTCGCGCCCATGCGGATGTACTTCACGACGTTCGCAAATACGCGCCTGCCTTCGATCACGCCTTCTCCGAGGACGAGCAGGCTCTTCTCCAGGAGGATGATGTCGGCGGATTCCTTGGCGATGTCCGCCGCGGCGTTCACCGAAACGCCTACGTCGGCGGCCCGCAGCGCGGGCCCGTCGTTGATGCCGTCGCCGAGATAGCCGACGACGTGGCCCCCACCCCTCAGCGCGGCGATGATGCGCGCCTTCTGCTCCGGGGCGAGCTTAGCGAACACTGCCGTGCGCGGAGCGACCTGCGCCAGCATCGCATCGTCCATCGCCCCGAGTTCGCTGCCGAGCACGACCGCGCCGGGCTCGATTCCGACCATCTTGCAGATTCTTTTCGTCACGATCTCGTTGTCGCCGGTCAGCACCTTTACCTGCACGCCGCGCTCATGCAGCGTCCGAACGGCGCCGGCCGCGCTTTCCTTGGGCGGGTCGAGAAACGCGACGTAGCCGGCGAGGACGAGCCCTGATTCGTCCGCGCCGCTGCACACGGTTTTTGCAACAGGGATGTGCTTGTACGCCACCGCGATCACGCGAAAGCCCTCCTCGTTCAGGCCGCGGATGACCGGAAGCAGGTCAACCCGGTGCACCTCCGTGAGAGGAACGACCTTGCCCTTTTCCTCGAAGTGCGCGCACACGGCGATAGTTTCCTCCGGCGCGCCCTTGCAGATCAGGACGTGGTGCGTCGGATCGCGCGCGACCATTACCGACATGCGCCGGCGCAGAAAGTCGAAAGGCACTTCATCGATCTTGCGATAGCTGCGGGGAACATGGACGTGCTCGCGCATCTCGGCGTGCTCCAGGATGGCGACGTCGAGAAGGTTCTTCAGGCCCGACTGGAAATGGCTGTTGAGGTAGGCGAGCTCGAGCACATGCCGGCTTTCGTCCCCGAAAATGTCCACGTGCTTCTCGAGAATTACCTTGTTCTGCGTGAGCGTCCCGGTCTTGTCGGTGCACAGCACGTTCATCGCGCCGAGGTTCTGAATTGCGCTCAGGCGCTTGACGATCACCTTCTTGCGCGACATCGCGAGCGCGCCTTTCGCGAGGTTGATCGTTACCACCATCGGCAGCAGTTCGGGCGTGAGGCCGACGGCGACCGCCACGGCGAAGAGGAACGCTTCGATCCAGTTGCCTTTCGAGAAGCCGTTGATGAGGAAGACAAGCGGCACCATCACCAGCATGAAGCGCAGCATCAGCCCGATGAAGCGCTTCACGCCCAGATCGAAGCTCGTCGGCCGGTCGCCGGCCGCGATCGACGCCGCGATCGACCCGAAGCGGGTGTGTGCGCCCGTCGCGATCACGAGCGCAGTCGCGGTGCCGCTCACCACGTGCGTGCCCATGAACGCAATGTTCGCGAGGTCGAATTCGGACGCGGCGACTTCGCCCGGCACGACCGCATGTTTTTCCGCCGGTATCGATTCCCCGGTGAGCGCCGACTGATCGACGAACAGGTCCTTCGACGCGATCACGCGCACATCGGCGGGAACCAAGTCCCCGGCTGCGAGGTGGACGAGGTCTCCGGGGACCAACCGCGAAAGGGGGATTTCGTGCAGCCTGGACTCGGCCTTGGCGCCGTCGCGGCGCGAGACCGTGGCAGTGGTGTGAACCATCGCGCGCAGGCGCTCGGCCGCCCGGCCCGAGCGGAATTCCTGGAACCAGGAGAGCAGTACCGAGAGCGCCACTATCGCCGCGATGACGACCGCGCCCCGCGGCTCCCCGCTCATTCCCGCCAGGAAAGCGAGCGCGACCAGAAGCAGAGGAAGCGGGCTGACGGTGAGCTGAACGAGGCGCCGCAGCGGTGCCGTCGTCCGCTCGGGGGCGACGGCGTTCGGGCCGAACCTGGAATGGCGCGCCGCCGCTTCACGGCGGGTGAGGCCCTGCGGCGACGCGGCCAGCCGCTCGCACAGGGAATCGGGGTCGAGCCTGCTGGCTTCGCTCGGTGCGATCGCGCGGGGTCCAACGGCCTGCGTTGGCGCGGCGAGGTCCGTCGCCTTAATCATCCGCATCCAAGATATATTCGAATCTGAATGAGCCCGGCCTCTTGACGCAGATCAAACTTCCGATCCACGGAGGCGGCAGTCTCGATGCCATAGAGGCCATAGACGCGAGCCGGCGGCCATCACAGGAGGCAAGATGTCAAGAGTTCTCGACCTCATCCGCGGAGAGCACCGCTCGATCGCGGCGATCCTGCACGGGATGCGGTACCTGATGAACGAGACCCGCTCGCGCGGAACGAGGATCAACCCGGGCGTTTTCCGGGCCATGCTCTACTACCTGGATACCTACTCCGACCGCATGCACCATCCCAAGGAGGATCGCTACCTGTTCGCCACGATGCGTAGCCGCAGCCGCGAGGCCGGCGCAATCGTCGAGGAGCTCGAAAGAGAACACGCTGGCGGCGCGGCGGCCCTGCGCGACCTGGAGCAGGCCCTGATCCGTTACGAGGAGGGCGGCGACAAGGAGTTTCCAGCCTTTGCGAAGGCCGTGGAGGTGTTCACCAGCGGTTACTGGGACCATATGCAGAAGGAGGAAGAGAAGGCGTTTCCTCTGGCCGAGAAGGTGCTGGATGCGGAAGACTGGAAGGAGATCGACCGGGCGTTCGAAGAGAACCGCGACCCGCTCGCCGACCAGCGCGAGACCAAGGACTTTCAGAAGCTCTTCGCCAGGATTGCAGACCTCGCTCCGCCCCCGATCGGAGTCGGCCCTCCCGCGCGCGACTGAACGCCCGAGGCCAAGCCTCCCGGTTTTCAGCCGGGCCGGAATTTGGTTTCCGGTTTGACGCCTTTCTTCTTCTGCTTCGCGCTGATCTCGCCGTTGTCGAGGTAGCGTCCTTCGACCGCGCGCTTCGCCGCCTCGTCCCACTGCGGCAGCCAGTCGCCCAGCGAGTAGCCGAACCAGGGCGATTGCGGGCGCAGCTTCGGCAGCCCCAGCTCTTCCCAGATTTTCATCGCGCGCTCCATGTATTCCTTCTTCGGCAGCGCGAGCGGGGGCATGTCGCCCTTCATGGTCGCGTCGACGAGCAGGGTCGAGTCCTCCTCGTTGCCGTGCTCGCGCTTGGGACCGTGGCCCTGGCCGCGGTGCGGCAGCGTCTGCACGTCCTCGACCGGGTTCATGCGGTAGGCCATGGACCACAGGAGCGCGTCGCCGTTGTCCGGATCGATGTCCTCGGTCACCGCGATGGTGATCTTGCCCATGTCCGCCTTGAAGAAGGCGGCGCCGCGCAGCGCGCGCCACACCTCGGTGCGCGGCATGCCTTTCTCGCAGCCGATCACGGTGACGCGCAGCAGGCCCGTGAGCGGCTCGTGCAGCGACACCCTCTTCACGCCGCGGATGCCGAGCGCCTCGCGCAGATGCGACAGGAACAGCGGCTCGTAGGCGACGCGCTTGATGACGCTCGATTCCGACGGCGCGACCTGGCTGATGTAGGAGGGGATGACGGGATTCCTCCGATGCGTGATCGCGGTGACGCGCATCGGCATGTTGTATTCCTCGAGCGCGACGTGGCCGTGCGACTCGCCGAACGGGGCCTCGGGCTCGCAGTACTCGGTGTCGATCAGCCCTTCGATCACGATCTCGGATTCCGCGGGGACGAGGAGGTCGACGGTCTTCGCCTTGACCACGTTGATCGGCGCAGCCGGCGAGGCCGCCCGCGACGTCGAATTCGTCCACGCCGATCGGCAGCTTCTGCGGCCCCATGAAGGCGACACAGGGCGGGCAGCCGAGCACGATCGCGCAGGGCATCGTCTTTCTTCCCGAGCTTCTGGTACTTGAGGTAGTGCAGGTAGCCGCCGGCGCCGCCCACGCGCGTCGCCATGCGCACGACCAGGCGGTCGGGCGCTTTCAGCGCCGCGCGATAGGTGCCCATGTTCTGCACGCCCGTCTCGGGGTCGCGCGTGATGACGTTGGTGGCGGTGAGCGTCGGCGCGGAATCGAATCCCGGCGTCGAGACCGGGATCGGCAAGCGGTCGAGGCCCTGGCCTTCGCCCTGCGAGCGCTTCGCCTTCGTGGACGACCTCGTGACACACGGCGCTCTCGACGACGCGCGGCGGCGATCGGATGAGCGATCGCGCGATCCCACTTCGCCTGGATCTCGGATCAGAGGCGCGCCCATCCCGACCGAGTAGATCGCGCGGTTCGCCGCGATCGCGCCCACGACGACCGGGATGTCGTACTTGCTGCCGCGCCCGTCGCTGATGTTCGTGAACAGGAACGCCTTGCGCTCGGCCTCGTCCATGCCGCCGACGAACTGCCAGCGCACCAGCGGATGCAGCTCCGCGTCCTTGTCGATGGGCCGGTCGATGGTCGAGGAGCAGCCCGCGGCGCTTCAGCTCGTCGAGATGCTCGTGCAGATCGGGGTAGAGCCGGTCTGCGACGGGGACACCGAGATCCTTCACCTTGCACCCTTTCCTCGGTTGCCTTTCATCAGAACTCCGACAGTTTGCGCCGGTCCTGCTTCTCGCGCCGGGCTCGCCTTTCACGCCGGTCCCGCCGCTCCGCGTCGGTTTCGTCCGGCGCGGGAGCGTCCTCGGCGCCCCGGCGGTCCTGTCCGCCGCGGCGATCGACGAAGCCGACCTTACGGGCCGATTTTGCGGCCGCGAGCCATCGAACCCCTTCGGGATCGATGTAGTAGCACTCGGAAAAATCGATGATCAGATCATCGACGCGAGAGATTGCGTCGTGGTACATCGACTCGATCACGGGCAGCGATCCGTAGTAGATGTTGCCCCGGATCTTCAGCACGTTGCCGCGAAGACTGATATTCGGATGCGCCTGCTCCCACTTCGAATAGGCGATGGCGAGGATCGACCCGACCAGCACGGCCTCGAACAAGTCCAGGAAAAGCACCGACAGGAAGGAGGCCATGAACACGACCGCTTCGCGGCGGTTCTTCAGGTGCGGCCTGATGTCCTCCCATTTGATCATGTTGGCCCCGAGCAGCATGATGATGGCAGCCATCGCAGGCATGGGAATGATGGCGATCACCTTGGCCAGGAACAGGACGAGCAGCAGCAGCAGCAGTGCCGAGCTCGCGATGGTGATTCGGCTATGGATTCCGAGCTTGTGCACCAGCCACATGCGGTTGAACGACGCGCAGGTAGGCAGCGAGGAGAGAAACGGAAGGAGACAGTTGGATACGGCATCGGAGAAGATGGCCTTGCGGCTGTCGGTGAAGCCGCCGGCCTTGCGGCTCATGCGCCGCATCGCCGCCACCGTTTGGAACAGTCCCAGCAGCGCGAGCGTGACTGCACCCGGCACGATCGAGACGACGTCCGGCATGGCCTCCTGGTTGAACAGGGGCACCGAGGGAGAGATCAGTCCGATGGACGACAGGTTGCCGATCTGCTCGACCAGCGTGTCTGGCAGACCCCGTGTGGAGCGAAGGTATTCCGAATAGAGCGTGCCGGCAGCGATGCCGAAAAGAATGGCCCAGTTGCGCATGCGCTCGAACTGCTGCACGATCGCGCACACCGCGAGAGTGATCAAACCCACCGCGACCGCGTGAAGGTTGCCGATCTCCAGGACCGCGAGGAATGAATGCCAGGCGATCCAGAGCGGCCATTCCACCTCGGTGTTGAGGGGCAGTCCCCCGAAAGTCGTCAGGGACCTGAAAATGAGAAACAGCCCGATGCCGCAGATCATGCCGTTGATCACCGGCTCGCTGATGAGGTCGAGCATCCTTCCCAGAGGACGGATCAGAAAGAACAGCAACTGGATCAGCCCGGCCATGAGCCCGAGAGTCAGCGCGTAACCCATGTATTCGGCGCCAAACGGGGGCGCCACCGGCAACAGGATGACGCCGATCGCGGCAGACATCGCAGTGTTGGGACCGCCGTGAAACACCGGCGACGGGTTCAGTATGGCGCAGAACAGCACGCCCCAGATGGCGGCGTAGATGCCGAAATGGGGAGGCACGCCTGCCAGGGTTACGGAGAAGGCAACCGCCTGCGGGAGCGTCACCAGCGCCAGAGTCAGCCCCACGACCAAATTGCTGTTGATCTTTGGCCAGTGCTCCCAGAACATCGTCTGGTATTTGGCGGCCTGAGCCTTCATTGATTGCGATCCGGCGCCGGGGGAGGGGGCGACGGGTTGCGCCGAGGCGATTCAGTCAGCCGAACCAGCGGCGGCAGGACACTCATCAACATCTGCTGCCGCAGCGCGATGAGCGGCCCCTGGCGATCGCCGGCAGGCCTCGGCAGATTGCTGATGTAGTAGGCGATATCCCTGCATTCCTGGTTGCTGAGCGTATTTTCCTGCCTTGGGGGCATGTTGCGGCAGATGAAACCGGGCAGGATCGTGGAAACATAGTAGAAGTAATTGCGCGACTGCATGTTCCAGGCATCGGGTCCAGCGAGCGCGGGAGCGATCAGTTGGCCGTTCGCTTCGAGGCCGAACGCCTGGGGGCCATGACAGTGCCTGCACTTCTGCTTGTAGATCGCCTCGCCGCGCACGTAGTCGTCGCCCTGCTTCAGCGTGGCCGATGCGGCGATCTCGTCGATACCCTGTTCGTCGTAATGGTTGCCGATCTTCAGATCGAGGGCCGCCGACAGGAAGCGGCTGTAGGCGGTCACATCGCGTATGACGTCGTCGGCGATGTTCGGCTTGTAACCGTTGGAGGAATTGATGTAGCACTGCATCTGCCTGAGCTCGAACGGCAAGAGCAAGCCCGTGAAGCGGTCGTACATGTCCGCCATCACCCACGAAGCGCCCAGGCCGAGCGAGCCCTTCTGCCGGTTGCCGGCCGCATCCTGTTTGTCCCCGATGCCCCGGTGGCAGTGATCGCAGCTCGCGTGGTTCCCGCGGATGAAGCGGGTCGCATTCCAGCGCTCGCGGCCCGGATCCTTCGCAAGCCGCCCCAGCGTATCGTCAACGATATTGCACCCGCGCTGGATCGCGCGGACATCCTCGTCGCTGTAGCCCAAGGCCGCTGGTCGAGCGCCCGTTCTCTGCAAGACGTACGGGGATTCGTAGTGCTCGCCGGGCGCAAGGCCATAGCGCCCGAGCTTCTCGACGCACTCCGATGTCAGCGCCACCGTGGCTCGCCGGATTTCCTCCCTCTGCGCATGCTTGTGCGCTACCAGCGCGTAGAGACCGCCCAGCATCAATAGCACGAGCGTGATTTGTATGAGTTTTCGGGCGCGCACCGGCATGGGCTAGCCCCCTTTCCTGAGTGCGCCTTCGCCGAGTTGCAGGTGATGCGCAACCGCCCTGGCGAAGAGGCGAATGTCGCGGACAGCGGGGTCGTAAATCGTCGGCACGAAGCCGTCCATCGAACCGGCATAGCACCGTTGCACGCGGTCCTCGAATGATATGCGTTTGCCGAGCTTTTGATCGAAGCGGTCCGAGTCGACGAAGCTGTATGCGAGGTCTTCCGCCGTGTGGCAGCCGGCGCAGGAGTTCACGCGGTCGCTGGGTCTTCTGCGAGTGAAGCGTGGAGCGTACTTGTAGGTATAGAAGATCAGGTTGTAGCCGTTCTGGACGGCCCGCACGAATTGCCCGTCGTCGCCGAAGTGATCGATCCGGTACTCGGCGCGGAACCTCTCCCATCCCGGCTCGGATGATACCTCGGAGTGAAACACCGGAACGCCGGACCCCAGGTGCGACCAGAGCACAAACCCGGCGACTAGGCCGACCGCGGCCAGTGTCTTGATTCTAGTCGTGCGCGGATGTGTGTCCCGTCTTGTCCCGAAACCCGCGTCCGTATCTGGCTCAGGTGGCGGGTTCGTGTCCTGCGCGGGTCGTCTATCTTGCAAAGCCTTCCCGACCGAAAACCGCATTTATCATCTTCCGATGAGGGTTGTAGTCCTTGTCCTCGGCCTTCCCCATGCCTGTCGCCTTGGCTGCGCTCAGTACTTTTCGTCCGGCGTCGGTGCGCTCGAGGCCTACCATGACAGACTGAACCGATTCCCGCAGCTTGGCAGGCATGCTGCGCTTGACCGCCCATGGCAAGAAGAGGAGCGGTTCCGTCGTCGCCAGGACCGTCAGCTCCTGCGTGTTGATGGCATTTCTCACTACCGGCAGGTCGATCAGGATATCTCCGCCACCGGCGGCATCCGCCTGCTTGTGGTAAAGGGCGAGCAGCGCATTCGGGGGATTCACGGAGAATTCGCTCTTGAAATCCCCTTCTTTCAATCCGGCCTGCATCAGCAGGAAGCGCGGCGCGATGTAGCTCAGCATGGCGTCCTTCCCGCCGCCGAAGATAATGGTGCGCCCCCTCAACTGGGAAATCTGGGTGATGCCAGCGTCCTTGCGTACAAAGAGCGCTCCGGCAACAGCGTTCTTGCCGAATTCCTGCTGGTGCGCGATGACCGTGTAGGCCCGGGCCGAATTGATGTAGTGATATTGGTTGTAGTGAACGATGTCGTATCGCTGCTCGGTCACCCCCGTCCAGAACGAGTCGAAATCCTTGGATGTGACGAGGCTGATCTCGCGGCCGACCTGCAGGCTCAGATGGTCGACCAGGGGCTTGAACAGGGTGAAGGTCTCGGTGGCCTTATACCGCGGAAAAACGCCGAGGACCAAGGGGCTGTCCGCGGCTTGGACGACGGGTGCCAGCACAGCTGCGGCAATCCAAAGCGCTCGGACAATGTTCAAGTGGCCGCGGGTTCGGCCCCCTGTGGATTGAATTCCCATTTGCGGTCCCTCGCTCATCACGATCCCCGACCCGCACGGGTCCCGATCGGGTGGACAACAGACGAGCCAGTCGCATCGCCGTTGGCTTGACGGTCTTTCAGGTAGGCGCAATAGGCGCCCTCGCTCATCGGCTTGGCGATGAGGTAGCCCTGCGCAAAGTCGCATCCCTGCGCTGCAAGATAATCGAGCTGTTCGGCCCTCTCAACCCCCTCGGCGAGGACGCGGAGATCCAGGCCGTTCGCCATCGCAAGTATGGCCTTGACCAGGGAAACGTCGTCGGGATTCCCCGGCAGTCCGGCAATGAAGCTGCGATCGATCTTCAAGACATCGAAGCGGAAGCGCTTCAGGTAGCTCAGCGAAGAATAGCCGGTCCCGAAATCGTCCAGGGACAACTTGACGCCGGCAGCGCGCAGGCTGTTCAGTTCATCGACCACCTGATGGTGGTCGTCCAATAGAACGCTTTCGGTGATCTCGAATTCCAGCGCGTGCGGCGGAATGCCGTAGGCCGACATCAGCTCGTTAAGCCTCTTGGAAAACCGCTTCCGGAACTGAATTCGCGACAGGTTGATCGCCAGGAATCCCGGGTTGAGTCCGCCCTGATGCCACGCCGACCAGCAGCGGCACGCCTGCTCGAGCACCCAATCGCCGATGGCGACGATCTGGCCGGTCGCCTCCGCCAGGGGGATGAATTCCGCCGGGCTGATGAAACCCTTCTCGGGGTGGGACCAGCGCAGCAGAGCCTCGGCGCCGCGGTGACGCGGACCGGCCGCGTCCACGATCGGCTGAAAGTGAAGCGCGAACTGACCGAGCTCCATCGCCAGGTTGAGGTCGTGCTCCATCTGCATCCGCACGCGCAGCTTCACGTTCATCTCCTCCGTGAAGAAGATGGCGGAGCTGTCCTGCCCGGACTTCGCCTGGTACATTGCGTTGTCGGCGTTCGACATCAGCGATTCGACGCTGTCCCCGTTCTCCGGATAGAGCGCGATGCCGATGCTGCACTGGGTCACGACCTTGCGCCCGCGCAGCTCCCGCGGTTCGGATACCGAGCGGAGCAGCCTTTCCGCGACCCTCTCCACTTCCACCTCGCTCACCACCTCGGGAAGCAGGACCAGGAACTCGTCTCCGCCCAGACGGGCGACGGTGTCCGTCTCCCGCAAGCTTGCCTCCAGGCGGGCTCCGACCGTGACCAGCAACTCGTCGCCGACGGCATGACCGAGTGTGTCGTTGACGTTCTTGAAGTCGTCCAGGTCGATGAACAGCACGGCGAAGCGCTGACTCGAACGCTTGGCGCGGTTGACTTCCTGGTTGATCCGATCGAAGGCCATCATCCGGTTTGGAAGACCGGTCAAGGGGTCGAAGTTGGCCTGACGGTGCAGCTTCGCCTGCTCATCCTTGACCTCCTCGGCCATCGCGTTGAAGGCCCGTGCAAGCATCCCCAGCTCGTCTGCCGACCTCACTTCCATGGCCGTATACCTGCCGCGGCCGACCTCCCGCGACGCGGCGATCAACTGGCGGATCGGGAGCAGGACGTTGAACCGGAACACCCCGTAGATGACCGCACTCAGAAAGAGAACGATGGCGCTCACCACCAAGGCCTGGACCGCCATCTGGCGGCGAAGCTCTGCGCGCAGCGAATAACTGCTTATGCCGACCAGAAAACGCCCCAGCGTCGTATTGTTGTGGGTAATGGGGAACTCGAGCTTGATGAGGTCCTCTGCGCCGTCCAGACTTTGCAGCGTCTTGAGCACGTCGCCCGATCCGCCCGGCTTCGCGTGCCTTTTTATCAGAGGGTCGGAGGCGTCGAAATAGGCGCTGATCGGTACGCCCTGCGGGTTCACGATCACGCCATAGACGACATCCGGCTGCGAGGACACCTCGCGCGTGTAGTCGTTGAGGAGGAGGAAATCGAACCCCAGTATCGCCTCCGGACTGATCAGCGAAATCAGGCGCCCGAGCGCGCGGCCGCGCTCGACCAGCTGCTGTTCGTGGAAGCGGGTCGAGGTGTAAACGAAGTAAAGCGTGCTTGCCGCCATGGTGCACGTGAGGATCGCCAGCACCGTAATGGCGAACTTCGCACCGAGTCCGAGCCGAACCACGTCTGCCCTCTCCCCTTTTGTCGCTCGACTAGTCGATCCTGAAGCCGGATGCCTTGACGATCGGAGTCCAGCGCGCGATTTCGTCTCGGATATAGCGCGCGGCCTTTTCCGGACTCGAGTCCGCAACCAGCTCGGCGCCCGCTTTGGCGAGACCCTCGCGCAACGGAGCGTCGCCCTTCGCCTTGACCGTTGCCTCGTGCAGAACCTGCATCGCCTCGTTCGGTGTCCCGGCGGGAGCGAAGATCGCGTTGAAGACCTGCACGCGCATGCCCTCGATTCCCGATTCGACCGCGGTCGGGATGTCGGGCGCTGCGGCGACGCGCTCGTCGCTCGCCACTGCGAGTATGCGCAGCTTGCCGCTCTTGTGGTGCGCAATCATCGTGGAGCTGAGAATCAGCGTCGCCATCGGGATGTGTCCGGCAATGACGTCCTGGATGGCCGGCCCGCCGCCCTTATACGGAACGTGCACGATGTTCAGGCCGCCCGCCTGGAGCTTGAACAGCTCGCCCGTGAGATTGGTGATCGTGCCCGAGCCCGCCGAGCCGAAGGAGAACTTGCCGGGATTCGCTTTTGCGAGCGCCGCAAGCTCGCGCAGGTTCTTCGCCGGGACGGAAGGGTTGACGAGGATCGCGGTCGGCGTGGTGCTGACGACGCCGACGGGAGCGAAATCCTTGAGGGCGTCGTAGGGGGGCTTGGCCATCGCGATCGGATTGATCACATGAGTCGTGGTCTGGCCGGCCAGCAGCGTGTAGCCGTCGGGCCTGGCGCGGGCAACCTCGGTCGCGCCGATCGCACCCCCGGCGCCTGCCTTGTTCTCGACGACGACCGTGCCGCCGAGGTGGGGCGTCACGCCTTGAGCCCACAGGCGGCCGATGAGGTCGGTTTCCCCGCCGGGAGGGAAGGGGACGACCAGGCGAATCGGGCGGTCGGGATATTTCCCCTGGGTCCAGGCGGCGCTCGGCCAGGGACTGATCACCGTCGCCAGGCTGAGCACCAACAAGCTGCGTCGTTTCATGACCCGCTCCTCTGCAGTCCGCGAGTATGCCCTTCTTTTGCGCTTCGTTGAAGGTGGCGATCCTGGGGAGTTTCCTTCTCCCGGCGTCCGGCGGACAGCGCGCACGAGTTCAGCGCCGGTCCTCGGGTCTACTACCGAGGATTATGCGAAGAGCTCCTCCACCGCGAAGCGCCGCGGGATGAGGCGCTGCCGGTGCACGTAGTCGATGGCGACCTCGAGGCTGCGGCGGTTCGCCCCGACGCCGTAGGGGTTCATCTCGGGATTGCCCGCCGCCGCGATGCTCTTGGCGAGCAAGCGCGAGACTTCCTCCGCGTCGGCGCGCGGCACGGAGTCCTTCACAACCACCATGTGGTTGATCTGGATCGCGCCCTTGCGCCGCTGCCAGTCGCGCGCCGCGGCGTCGGCGTCCGGGATGACGGGGACGATGCGCGGGTCGGCGGGCTTGCCGTCGCCCACGATCGCGGCGTCGATCTCGCCCGCGAGCAGCATGCCGACGACGTCCTTGCCCGCGGGCGCGCGCACTACGTTAGGCGGGTCGCGGAACTCGGCGACGTGCGCCTCCTCGAAGGTGACCCAGGTGATGCGGTCGGGGTCCAGGCCGTGATCCTCGGCGAGGACGCCACGGATCCACATGCCGGTGGTCACCGAATAGGAACGCACTCCCACGCGGCGGCCTGTGAGGTCGCGCGGCGCGAGCGGTCCGCGCTCGGCGTTGCGCACGAGGAACGAATGCTGCAGCCGTCCCACCACCACCGCGGGCAGGAGCCGCAGCGGCTTGCCGGCGGCCTTGGCCATGAGAAAGGTGGTGATCGCGAGCTCGGCGACGTCGAATTCGAGATCGCGCACCACGCGCTTGAAGCCCGCGCTCGGCGGCCGCACGTCCGCGAAGTCCAGGCGCACGCGGTCCGAGCGGATCTCGCCCTTCTTCAACGCCGCCGTGACCGGGTAGTCCCCGAGCAGCGCCTTCATTTGCCCATCGCCTCGCGAGTTGCCTTGACGAGCTCGGCGCGGTCCTCGGTCTTGCGACCCTTCAGCCGCTCCTTGACGCCGAGATCGGCGAGCCACTGCTGGCGCGCGGCGGTCGCTGCCGCCATGATCGGTTCCATGCCGATGCTCTCCAGCGTCGCCGACACCTCGCGCATCTCGGCGGCCCGGCGCTTGCCGTGGCTCACCACGCGTTCGATCATGTAACCGGCGAGCTTCTCCCAGTCGATGCCGGGCCAGGTCTCCTGCAGCGAGGCGAGCACGCGCGCCTCGACCCCGTACTCGGCCGAGGCGGTCATGGACTCGACGAGGATCGCCTCCATGCCCTTCACCACGATCGAGCGGAACATCTTGATCGCCGAGGCCTGCCCGACTTCGGGGGACACGAATTCCGCTTTCATGCCGAGCGCAGCCGCGCGCGGCGCGAGCGCCGCGGCGCCCGGGCCGCCGATGAGGCAGGGCACCTTGTGCAGGTAGGGCGCCACCGGCGCCATCACCGCGACATCCACGTAGGCCGCGCCCGTGGGCGCGATGAGCGCCGCGGTTTCGATCTTGCGCCGTGGCGACACCGAGTTGATGTCGAGGAAGAGTTGCCCCCTGGAAAGGCCCGGCAGGCACGAGCGCGCGGCGTCCAAGCTCGAGCTTGCGGTCACGGCGAGGAACACGATCTCCGCGCTACGCACCGCGTCGGCGTGATCGCGCGCCGGCTCGACACCGAGCGCGCGAGCCGCCTGTGCCAGCTTGCCGCCGTTCGCGGGATCGTCGATGAGGATGTCGTAGGTGCGGATCG
This sequence comes from uncultured beta proteobacterium, assembly GCA_963699535.1. Classification (GTDB taxonomy): domain Bacteria; phylum Pseudomonadota; class Gammaproteobacteria; order Burkholderiales; family SG8-39; genus VBDM01. The sequence continues at coordinate 81,681 of CAVOUJ010000011.1, forward strand.
CGGGCCTGGATTCGCCCAGCAGCCCGCGACTGATCGTCTGGCCGGCCTCGCCGAAGCCGATGAATGCGACGCGTTCAGTCATCTCCGGCCTCACTGTAGCGATTTCCGGAGAGTGCGGTCAATGACATTCGCAGCGCCGATACCGATCGCGGTATCAGTTGCCGCGCGCGGCATCGCGCGCTGCTTCGCGCAGCGCCTGGATCAGGTCGGTCACGGCGGGCGGCAGTGTCCGCCCGGATGCGGTGATGACGCCCACCGGCCCGGAGGGCGGCGGCAGCTTGACCGGCAGGATGCGCGCGATGCCGGGCGCGGCAAACTGATGCGCGACATCGCGCGGCATGACCGCGATCATGTCGGTTTCCTGCACCAATATCCGGTTGACGAGCATCGATAGCGATTCCACGATGCGGCGGGGCGGCTCCACCCCCGTCTGCCGGAACGCGGCTTCGAGGCGCCGCCGGTAGGGTGACTCCGGGGTCGGGACGATCCACTGTGCACTGGCAAGCTGCGCAAACTTGAGCGTACGGCGTTTGGCGAGCGGATGCTTCGCGCGCACTACGGCAAGCATCGGCTCGCTGTAAAGGGCTTCGAAAGTCAGGCCTTCCGCGGAAACATCGCCCGACAGTCGGCCCACAACGACGTCGAATTCTCCGCCGCGCAACGCCGGCAGCAAGGTCGCAGGCGTGCCTTCGCGCACCAGCACGGTGTGGTTGGGGTGGCGCGCCTTGAAGCGCGCCACGGCGCGCGGCACGAGTACCGGGGCCGACACCAGCAGTGCGCCGATGACGACCTTGCCGGTCGTGCCTTCGGAAAGCGCGTTGATCTCGTCGCGCGCATGGTCGAGCGTTGCGAGCATTACGCGCGCATGCCGGATGAGACTCTCGCCATAGGCATTGGGCGCGATACCTCGCGCGCTGCGCTCGAACAGCCGCAAGCCGAGCTGGCGCTCAAGGTCCCCGAGCAGGCGGGTGGCCGCGGGCTGCGTCATGGCGACGCTGGCCGCGGCGCGGTGCATGTTGCGTTGCTCGTCGAGCGCGACCAGCAGCAGGATCTGGCGCATCTTCAGGCGTGAGCGAAGATACCAGTCGGGAAGGACCCTGACGGCGGCAGGCTTGGCGGGTTGCTTGGGGCGGGCATGCCGGACGATGCCAGATTCGATATCGGTCGCTGCGGCCATTGTATTGGAACCCCCGCGGCGCGTCGCGCAGAGTGCGCAGCCCTGTGACAGGTGTCCACGCGCGGGTTGGGCGATGCCAATACCGATATCGGAAGCTTCCGCAATGGCATTGGAGCCGCTGCGCGACGGCGGGTAAAGTCCTCGGACCAACAAAGGGGAGGTCGCGTCATGAAGCTGGAGCGCACGAAAATCGCCGTTTTCGCGAAGTTCTTTCTGGGTTTCACGTTCGCGGCGCTGCCGGCCTTCGCGCAGCAGGGCAAGGTCGAAGTGCTCTGGCTCGGCCAGAGCGCGTTCCGCATCGCCACGCCAGGCGGCAAGGTGATCGTGACCGATCCCTGGCTGCTGAAGAACCCGCTCACGCCCGCCAAGTACAAGGACCTCGCCGCGCTCGGCAAGGTGGACGTGCTGCTCGTCACGCACGCACATCCCGACCATATCGCCGACGCGCCGGCGGTCGCCAAGCTGAACAATATCCGGCTGTGGGGAGCGGGGGATCTCAACATGGCGCTTAACACGCTCGGCGTGCTTCCAGCCGAGCAGCTGCCGAGGTTCGGTGTGGGCGGGAAGGTCGTCCCGGCACCCGGCATCAGGGTCACCGCGACCAAAGCCAATCATTCCTCGGTGTACGTCTGGAACAATCCCGCTACCAGCAAACCCGAAACGCACCCGGCCGGAGAGCCGGTCGGTTTCATCATCGAGCTCGAGAACGGTTTCAGGATCTGGCACATGGGCGACACCGGCGTGTTCGGCGACATGAAGTGGATCGCCGAGTACTACAAGCCGGACCTCGTGCTGATTCCGATCGGCGGCCACTTCACCATGGACCCGGCGGATGCCGCTTACGCGCTGCGCGAGCTGATCCGCCCCAAGTTCGCCATTCCGATGCACTATGGCGCCAATCCCCTGGGCAAGGGAACGCCCGAGGAGCTCATCAAGGCGCTGGGCGATGCGCCGGTCAAGGTGCTGCCGCTCAAGCCGGGAGAAGCGGCGCAGTTCTGAGGAAAGGCGCGTGAACGTCTCGGAAGTGATGGTGCAGTACCTGAAGGCGGCCGGAATCGGCCACCTCTTCGGCTATCCGGGCGACCCGAATATCGAGTTCATGGAGGCGGCGCGGCGCGCCGGCATGCAGTTCGTGCTCGGCCGGCGCGAAGGCACCGCAGGGCTGATGGCGGAAGCCTACGGCTTTCTCACCGGGCGGCCGGGCGTGTGCATGTCCACGCTCGGTCCGGGCTCGTCGAACCTGGTGAACGCGGTGGCGAACGCTTTTCTCGATCGGGTGCCGATGATCGCGGTCTCCGGGCAGATCGAGCGCAAGAGAGCACAGACGTTCACGCACCAGGTGCTCGACCATAATCGCCTCTTCTCGCCGGTGAGCAAGTGGGCGACCGAAGTCGCCCCCGACACCGTCGGCGGCGTGATGCGCCGCGCGCTGCGTACCGCGGTCGCGGAGCGCCCGGGGCCGGTGCACATCACGACGCATGCGGACGTGGTCGGCGCCGATGCGAAGGACGCGGTCCTGAGCCTGCCACCGCTCAAGGCGGTCAGCGCGGGCGTGCAGACCTTCGGCACCGATACGGAGGTATTGCGGCGCCTGCGCAAGGCGAAAAAGCCCGTGATCCTCGCGGGGATCGCCGCGCAACGCGCGAACGCCCATACCGTGCTCGCGCAACTCGCCGAGCGAGCCGGCATCCCGGTGGTGGTGGCGCCGATGGCGAAGGGCGTGATTGCCGAAGACCACCCGTACTACGCCGGGACGCTCGACATGGCGTGCAACGTGCTCATGTGGGATTTCCTCAAGGGCTGCGACCTCCTGCTCGCGGTCGGCTTCGACGCGGTCGAGCTGATCAAGCCCTGGACGCTCTCGGTACCCGTCGTGCACATCGACGCAGTGCCCAATACCGACCAGATTTACAGCGCGAACACGGAGCTGGTCGGCGACATCGCCGCGATCATTGCCGGCATCGCCGCGGGCTGGAAAGGCGAAGCCAAATGGAAGCCGGCTGCGGTGAAGCGCCACCGCGAGGCGCTGAGCGCCGCTTACTACGCGGGGCGCGTGAAGGGTAAGCTCAATCCTACCGACGTGATCGATGCGGTGCGGGACGCGCTCCCGCGCCAGGCGCTCGCGACGAGCGACGTGGGCTCGCACAAGCTGCTTGTAGGGCAGGGCTGGAGCGCGTATGAGCCGCGCTCGGTGCTGATGTCGAACGGCCTTTCCTCGATGGGCTATTCACTGCCGGCGGCGATCGTCGCGCAGCTGCTGAATCCCGATCGGCCCGTGGTGTGCTTCGTGGGCGACGGCGGCCTGGCGATGGTGCAGGGCGAACTGCGCCTTGCGGCGAGCCTCGGCCTTCCCCTGCTCGTGGTTGTCTTTTGCGACGGCAGCTTGAACCGCATCGAGATCAAGCAGGCGAACCGCAGGTACCCGAGCTGGGGCACCCTGATCGAGCCGACCGATATCGAGCGGCTGGCTCAGGCCATGGACTGCGAGGGTGCGACCGCGGACAGCGCGGCGGCACTTGCGCGATTGCTCGCAGCGAAGCGCCCCAAGAACCGGCCGCTCGTCCTCGGGGCGCACATCGACCCGTCGCAATACATTCACCAATTCTGAGAGAGGAGCACCCCATGACCCGTTTGCTTTTGGCAGTGTTGACAGGACTGCTGTCCCTCACCGCACAAGCGCAGAGCTATCCGACCAAGCCCATCCGCCTCGTCGTCCCTTTCGCACCCGGCGGCACCAGCTCGATCGTCGCGCGAGGTATCGGCGCCGAAATGGAAAAGGGGCTGGGCCAGCCGATCATCATCGACAACCGGCCGGGGGGCGGCGGCAACATCGCGATGCAGGAGGTGGCGCGCGCCGAGCCCGACGGCTACACGCTGATCATCGGCCATCTGGGCACCCTCGCAGTCAACCCCTTCATGTTCGATAAGCTGCCCTTCGACACCAACCGCGACTTCGCCGCGGTGTCCCTGCTCGCCAAGGTGCCGAACATCTTCGTGGTGCACGTGGACGTGCCGGCGATGAACATGCGCGAATTCGTTGCGCTCGCTAAAAAGCAGCCCGGCAAGCTCTATTACGGCTCGGCGGGCAACGGCAGCGCGGGGCACCTCGCGATCGAGTACCTGAAGCTGGTGGCGGGCATCGACGTCGTGCACGTGCCGTACAAGGGGACCGGGCCCAATCTGATCGATCTCCTGGCCGGGCGCACGCAGGCGACCTCGGCGGGCACTCCGCCGCTCATGCCGCACGTCAAGGCCGGGAAGCTGCGTGTCATCGCCGTGGGCTCGCCGAAGCGCCTGCCGACGCTACCCGAGGTCGCGACCGTCGCCGAACAGGGCTATCCGGGATTCGAGACCACGCAGTGGTACGGGCTGAACGCGCCGGCGAAAACGCCGGCGGCGATCATCAAGCGCCTCGCCGACGAGGCGATCAAGGCGGCGAAGCATCCTTCGGTCGCGGAGCGCTTCGCGGTGGACGACGCCGAGGGCATCGGCTCGACGCCGCAGGAGTACGCGGATTTCATTGCCAAGGAACAGGCGCGCTGGGGCGAAGTCGTGCGCAAGGCGAACATCAAGGCGAACTGAGTCGTGGCGCGGCGCCCCTCCGCGACGCCGGCGCGGTCTCGCGCCGGCGCGGGAATCATTTCTTCGACAGCGTCGACTGGTATTGTTGGACTTCCCATTCCTTGGCGGCGTCGACCAGCTTCTCGAAAGCCTCGCCGCTCTGCAGCAGCGCGCTCTTCAGCTTCGGATCCAGCGGCTGCTCGATCCCGGTTTCGTCGAGCGGCATCCTGTCCTGGCGCACCACCTTCATCAGGCGCTTGATCTCGCCCGCCGCGTGCGCCGGCGTCTGCAGCAGCACCAGCCGCTTCATCTCGTTCGGATTGTTCGGCACGTGGCAATTGTCGCATTGCCCGTCGCGCATCTTCAGGGCGAGGGTGCGATACGCCGTATCGAGGTTCTGCAGATACGGATTGTCCTTGCGGAACAGGCCGTCGAACAGCGTCACCTGCGGCTGCGTAATACCTTGCGAGTCGGTCCACATCCACAGGCCATCGAACTTGCCCGGGTTGACCGGATCGGATCGCACGATGGGCGCGGTGGCGCCGATGTCGGTGAACTGGGCGACCTTCACCTTGGCCGTCTTCGGGTCGAAGCGCAGCAGCATCGTGTTGGCGCCCTGGTAGGTGTTCCACTTGGTGTCGTCGTGCCAGAACGGGTAAGGGAACTCGCCCGGCGCCAACCGGTTGCGGAACGCGACCTCGAGCTTCACGAGGAACAGCTTCTCGCGCTCGTCGTACTGGACGGTGTGCTTGCCGTTGAACATGAACAAGGGGATGTACATGCCGGTGAGCACGTCCGGCGCGAACTGGGTCAGTCGAGACTGCTTCAGCGGCAAGTTGAAATCCTTGTTGATCCGCCCCCACAACACGACGGGCGAAAGCGAGCTCTTGAGCAGCGAGTCCTGGAACAAGGCTTGGCGGCAGCGATCGAACGCGGCTTGATCCCCCGGCTGAGCTGCGGGGCAGACGCGCGCAAGCTCCGATGCGATTCCAGCGGCAAGCTGCTCAATTTGCGCTTGCTGCTCGGGCGTATAGGGAGCGGCGGCAAGTCCGGTTGCCGGCGCGCCGAGAACGAAACCCAGTACTGCTGCAAAGATCCCTCGAGTCATGATGTGCCCCATCTCTTCTTGTCGGTTCGGGCTGGGAAAATCCGTGCCCCGGATGGGGTAGAGCAAGGACAGTGCCAAGCTAATGCTCAGAGTGAGGTCTCTGGCTTAAGCCACTGTAGTTACGGGGAAAATGCTCTAGCTTGGCAGATCTGACTGTGCATGACTCGACGCAGGAGTCGTACTGATGCGTGAAGGATTTCACGGAAAGGGCGCGGTGGACCGCGCCGGATCAATCCGAAGCGCGCATCCACGCTTCGATCGTCTTCGCGGATCAGCTCCTTTGCCAGCAATCCGGCCGCACGCGAAACACGCGCTGAGCCGTCTCGCCGAGGATGCCTTTCTTCAGCGCTTCGTTGAAGGTTGCGCCTTCGACGGCTTTCTTCGGCTCCGGATCGCCGATCGGGAAGGGCTGATCGGAGCCGAGCATGACGCGCCCCGGCCCCGCCTTCTTCGCGAGGTACTCGAGCGAATCCGCGTCGAACACGCAGGAATCGAAGTACATCGCTTCGAAGCCCTTCCTCGGGTCGGCGTACTTGCCCGGCGAAATCGCGTGGTTGCGCGCGAGGCGGCCGAGCGCGTAGGGCAGCGCCGCGCCGCCGTGCGAGAGCACGAACTTCATGCCGGGGAATTTCAGCAGGTGGCCGGAAAAGAGCAGACGCGATACGGCGATCGAGGTGTCGGCGAGGCGCCCGATCGCGTTCACGAGGTCGTAGTCGGCAAGCCGCGGTTCGCCGCACAGGAACATCGGGTGCAGGAACACGGCAGCGCCGAGATCGGAGGCCGCCTGCCAGAACGGGTCGAGCGCGGGATCGTCGAGGTTGCCGCTCGTGCCCTTGGGCAGCGTCCCGATCATCACGCCGCCGAAACCTCGCTCGACGATTTCGCCGAGCACCTCTGCGGCCAGCCCGCCGTGCTGCAGCGGCACGGTCGCAAGCGGCGTGAAGCGGGTTTCCTCGCTCAGCTCCTCCTCGCAGGCAGTCGTTGTAGAAGCGGCTCCAGGCGAGGCCTTCTCCCGCGGGCAGCTCGTAGCCGAAGCTGTCGAGCCAGCCGCCGACCAGCTGATGGTCGATGCCGTTCGCTGTCCATCCAGGCGCGCCGGTCGGCGAGATCGGAGAGCTTGGGCGAGATCGGCCGCGTCGGCTCGCCGCCCGGAAATTGCATGCGAATGCCCTTTGCGTCGCGCAGCAGCTTCACCTCCGGAAACTTCGCCTTGTTCGCGTCGAAGCGCTCGTACAGGAGCTTCGGGATGAAATGCGCGTGGATGTCGATGATGAGGTTTTTCATATGTTGTCATTCCCGCGCAAGCGGGAATCCAGTTCGTTGCCGGAGAGCCGCTGGGTCCCCGCTTGCGCGGGGACGACGGCATTGATCGCCTTCCAGATCGCAAGGTGCGACATCGGCAGGGTGTCGATCGAGGCGCCCAGGGGCTCGAGCGCGTCGTTCACCGCATTGGCGATCGCGGCCGGCGCGCCGAGGTAGCCGGCTTCGCCCGAGCCCTTCTGCCCGAAGGTGGTGAGCGGGGAGGGCGTGCAGTGATCGACGATCGCGATCGCGCGGCACTTCCATCGCGCTCGGGATCAGGTAGTCCATGAAGGTGCCGCTCGCGAGCTGCCCGTCCTCTGTATACGAGAACTTCTCGTAGAGCGCCGCGCCGATCCCGTGCGCGATGCCGCCGTAGGTCATGCCGTGGACGATGTCCGGGTTGATGATCACGCCGCAGTCGTGGCCGCAGACGTACTTCCGGATCGCGGGCTTCCCAGTGTCCGGATCGATCTCGACGAGGACGATGTGCGCCTCGAAGGCGTAGCAGGGGTAGATCTGGATGCGCCCCTCGGGCGTCGGAAGAGCGCCGCCGGTGGGCACCTGCCAGACGAACTTCGCCTGGAGCCCCGGCTCGATGCCGGGCGGCAGCCTGTGAAACTTGCGGTGCGCGATCTCCACGAGCTGAGCCCAGGTGAGCTTCTTGTCCGGAGCGCCCTTCAGGCTCACGTCGCCGTCCCTGTACTCGAGATCCTCGGGCGAGCATTCGAAGTTGTGAGCCGCGATCGCGATGAGCGTCTCCCTGATTTCTTTCGCCGCGCCGGCGGCTGCGCCGCCCAGCATGATCGCCATGCGGCTGCCGACCGGGCTGTTCGAGGGGAGCGCCGTAAGCGAGTCGGCGCGAACCACGCGGACGCCGCTCGGGATCGCGCTCGAGGATCTCGCCCAGCACCGTGGAGACGAGCGACTCGTGGCCCTGGCCCGAGCTCGAGTTGTTGATGACGCCGGTGATGCTGCCTGAAAGATCGACGCGCACCAGGCACGAGTCCATCCAGGTCGTGTTCTCGTTCTTCGGGTTCATCAGCACCTCGAATGCGGAGTTGCCGCCCGAGGGCTCGAGGCAGGCCGAGATGCCGATCCCGGCGAGGCGTCCTGCGCCGCGCGCGGCGTCGCGCTCGGCAAGGAGCGCCTTGTAGTCGATGGCGGCGAGCGCCTTGTCGAGCACGGCGTGGTAGTCGCCCGAGTCGTAGGTCGAGCCGCTCGGGATGGTGTAGGGGAACTGGTCCTTGCGGATGAAGTTCTTCCTGCGGATCTCGATGCGGTCCATGCCGAGATGGCGCGCGACGCGGTCGATGGCGCGCTCGATCGCGAAATTGGTCGGCGACTGGCCGAAGCCGCGCACGGCTTCCTGCGGCGTCTTGTGGGTCATCACCGAAACGGGCTCGTACTCGATCGCGGGGATGGCGTAGGGCCCGCAGATCGCGGTGACCGGCTTGCCGAGCTGGAACGGCGAGCGCCCGGCATAGGCGCCGACATCGTCCACCGCGCGGATTCTCATGCCGCGGATCGTGCCGTCGCGCGTCGAACGCGACCTGCATGTCGAAGAAGCGGTCCGGGCCCTGCATGTCGCCGCCGCGCATGTTCTCGAGGCGGTCCTCGATGAGGCGCACCGGAACGCCGAGCTTCCTCGCGAGATAGCCGACGAGCACGGTGTGCTTGATGCCGCGCTTCACGCCGTAGCTGCCGCCGACGTCGACGTCGAAGTGCACGCGCACGGCGTTGCCGGGCAGGCGCAGCGCACGCGCGGTCTGGTCCGGGAACTTCGGCATCTGGATCGACGCCCAGACGTCGAGGATGCCTGTGCCGACGTCCCACTGCGCGGCGACGCCGAAGGTCTCGATCGGCACGGTGGCGCTGCGCCCCCATGTCGCGCGGAAAGATATCCTGTGCTCGGCCCTGGCGAAGGTCTCTTCGACCGGCCCCCAGACGAACTTGCGGCGATAGAGCAGGTTCGAGCCGTGCGCCAGGTGAACGAGCGGAGCGCCGGGGGCAAGTGCTTCCTCCGCATCGATCACGTGCGGCAGAGGTTCGTACTCGACTTCGACCAATTCGGCCGCATCCTCGGCGAGCGCGCGCGAATCGGCGACCACGGCCGCGACCCATTCGCCCGCGTAGCGAACGACGTCCCTGGCGAGCGCGAAGCGCGTCACCTTGGGTGCGTCGACGCCGATCGGCAGCGAATCGGTGTTCGCGCAGAACTCCTCGCCCGTAAGAACGCTGAGCACCCCGGGCGCGGCGCGTGCCGCTCGCGTATCGATCGAGACGATGCGCGCGCTCGCGTGCGGCGAGGCGACGAGCGCGACGTGCTTCATTCCCGGAAGCGCGATGTCGGCGACGTAGCGCCCGCGGCCGGAGACGAAGCGCGGATGCTCCTTGGCGCGGCGCTTGGTACCGATGTAGCGGAAAGGGTTTTTTTCGGCGGCGCTCATTTGGTCTTCATTCGCGTGGCCGCAAGCTGCACCGCCTCGACGATCTGCTGATAACCGGTGCAGCGACAGAGATTTCCGCCGATCGCATCGCGGATCTGCTCTTCGGTCGGGTTCGGATTGGAATCGAGCAAGGCCTGCGCCGCGATCAGCATGCCCGGCGTGCAGTAGCCGCATTGCAGGCCGTGCGTCTCGCAGAAGCTGTCCTGGAGGACGCTCAAGTGTCCGTCGGGCCCGCGAGCCCCTCGACTGTGGTCACGCGGTGGCCGTTCGCCTGAACCGCGTACATGAGGCAGGAGCGCACCGGCTCGCCGTCGAGCATCACCGAGCAGGCGCCGCAGATGCCGTGCTCGCAGCCGACGTGCGTGCCGGTGAGCCGCAGCTCGTCCCTGCAGCCAGTCGACGAGCGACAGGCGCGCCGGCACCTGCCCCGTGCGCGGCTTGCCGTTCACTCCGACCTCTATCGTATACAGCGTCTCGCTCATGCGGCCTTCGCCCTCTCATGAGCGGCGCGAAGCGCCCGCCCGGCGAGCACGCCGGCGAGGTGCCGCCGGTAGTCCGCGCTTGCGTGGAGGTCGCTGCCCGGATCGCATCCCGCGGCCGCCGCTTCGGCCGCGTCGCGTCATGGCCTCGTCGTCGAGCTTCGTGCCCGACGAGCCGCGCGGCGATCTTCGGAAACGCGAGCGGTGTTCCCGCGACTCCGCCCAGGCCGAGCGCCGCGCGCGCGCAGCGCCCGTCCGCGTCGAGCGCGATCTGCGCGGCGGCGGCGACGATCGCAAAATCGCCGTGGCGGATGCTGATCTCGGTGAAGGCCGAACCTGTACGCGGCTCGGGCCAGACCGGCCAGTGGATTTCCTCGAGGCATTCGTCGGGCCGCATCGCGGTCGCACATCGGCCCGGAGAAGAACTTCTCGGCTTCGAGCGTGCGCGCGCCGCCGCGCGAGCGCAGGACGCATGCGCGCTCCGAGCATCTGCGCGACGAGCGGCAGCTCGGCGGAAGGATCGGCGTGCGCGAGGCTACCACCCACCGTGCCGCGGTTTCTCGTCTGCACGTGGCCGACCCAGGCAAGCGCCTGGCGCGAGGAGCGGCACGCGCGCGGCGAGCGCCTCGTCGCGCTCGACCACGCACTGGCGCGTGCAGGCACCGGTGCGCGCGGCGTCCTTTCGCGATCTCGATGAATTTCAGCGCCGCGATCTCGTTGATGTCGACAAGCCACCTCGGCCTCGCGAGGCGCATCGCCATCATGGGAACGAGGCTCTGGCCGCCGGCGACGAGCTTCGCTCCGTCCCCGTGCTGCGAGAGCAGCTCGCAGGCTTCGGCGACCGAAGCGACGCGGGTATACTCGAAGGGAGCAGCCTTCACTATCCGATCTCGAAACAGAGAATCATACACAAGGAGGAGCAATGTCCTGGTCCTGGAAATCCATCGCAGCATTGGCGCTCTGCGCGGTGCAGGCCGCGGCGTGGGCGCAGTCGTGGCCCGCAAAATCGGTGCGCATCATCGTCCCGTTCACCCCGGGCAGCTCGACGGACATCATGGCGCGCACGGTCTCCGAAAAACTCACCGCGCAGCTCGGCCAGCCCGTCGTCGTGGAAAACCGTCCCGGCGCGGGCGGAACGATTGGCATGGGCATTGTGGCGAAGGCGGATCCGGATGGCTACACGATCCTTGTACACTCCTCCTCGTACACGGTGACGCCATCCACCTACACGAACCTGCCGTACGACACTCTGCGCGACTTCACGGGCATCGCGCCTCTTGGCCTGCTGCCGAACGTCCTGGTGATCGCACCGGCGAAAGGCATCCGCTCGGTGAAGGAGCTGATCGCAGCGGCGAAGGCAAAACCCGGCGCAATGAACGCCGCCTCGATCGGCGTCGGCAGCGCGACGCATCTGAACGCAGAGCGCTTCCGCCTCGGCGCGGGAATCGAGGTCGTAAACATTCCCTTCAAAGGCACGCCAGAGGCGCTCACCGAGGTGATGACAGGGCGAGTCGACTATTATTTCTGCCCGGTTAATGCAGCACTGCCGTTTCTGAAGGACGGCAAGCTCCTCGGGCTCGCGGTGGGGAGCACGAAGCGCTCCGTCGCGCTTCCCAATCTTCCGACGACGCTCGAGCTCGGCGTTCCGAACTCGGATTACAATTTTTGGGTCGGCATGTTCACGCCATCGAAGACGCCGATCGACACAGTGAGCCGCCTCTATCGGGAAACCGTCAAGGCGTTGCACTCACCCGACGTGCGCGAGAAGCTGGCGAACCTCGGCGCCGAACCCATGGACTACAACCCGGAGCAGTTCAACACCTACCTGCGCAACGAGATCGCCTCGAACGCCGCTCTGGTGAAGGCCGCGGGGATCAAGGCGCAGTAAGCAAGCCCCGCCCTCGGAAGGGAGGGGGCCGAGGGAACCTTTTCTGCCTCGCCGACGTGTAGGTGTCTTATGGCGCCTGTTTCACTGTACCGCCAGACCCGTCCCGCCGAGTCGAATTTCGACGATCTGCTGCGCCCGCAGGTCGAGTACCTTTTCCGGCTGGCCTGGCGCTTCACCGGCAGCGTGTCCGACGCCGAAGACCTCGTCCAGGATGTATTGCTGAAGCTCTTTCCTCGCACCAAGGAGCTGCTCGAGATCGATAAGCTCAGGCCTTGGCTCGCCCGGGTCTTGTACCGCCAGTACGTCGATTCGGTGCGCCGGAAGTCCCGCTCGCCCATCGAGCTCGTGTACGACGCCGACGTCGAGGACGACCCGCTGGACGCGCTGCCCACGGCAAGGGAAGGCCCCGAAGAGCACGCCGAGCGCAGCAACTGGCGCGATCACATCCTGGCGGCCCTCGAGCGCCTCAACCCCGAGCAACGGGCGGTCATCGCCATGCACGACGTCGAGGGCTACAGCCTGGAGGAGCTGGAGACGATCCTCGAAACCCCTCTAGGCACCCTCAAGTCGCGGCTGCATCGGGCCCGCCAGCGGATGCGCGTCCTGCTGCCCATGGAACCTTTTTCCGGCGGCGAGCGTGTAAAGCAATAAGCATGAGGAGTACCGCATGAATTGCCGCGATTTCACACTGCATCTGGACGACTGGCTCGACGGGCGGCTCGACGCCGCCGGGCAGAGGTCGATTCAGGAACACTTGGGCCGCTGCCCAGCCTGCCGACGCCGACACGAGCACGCGGTGCAGGTGCAGGCGGCGGTGCGCGAGCTTGCGCCGCCAGCCCCGCAGCCGGGTTTCGTGGATCAGGCGATCGCACGCGCGGCCCGCATGACGGTCCCGGGAGCTCGGTCCAAATGGCGTGCAATGGTCGGCATGTCGCTCGCGGCGTCTCTGGTCCTGGGCGTGGCGGTGGGCGCGTTCCTCGTCATCTGGTCGGCGCCCGTGCAGACGGTGGCGCTAAGGGTCGAGCGACCCGAAAACGTGCGCGTCATGTTCAACAGCGCGATGCCGTTGCAGGCGGCGACCTTGCATCTGGCGCTTCCCGAAAACCTCGAGCTGGTCGGCTATCGCGACCAGCGCGAGCTCACTTGGCAGACGGATTTGCGCGAGGGCGGCAACCTGCTGCAGCTTCCCGTGATCGCGCGCGGAACGGTGAAGGAGGACCTCGTAGCTCGCCTGTCGCATGGCGGAAGCACGAAAACGTTTCGGGTGAAATTCGAAGTCGAAAGCGTGGGCCGAACGGGGATGTAGCCCGACCGCGCCGCGAGCTGGCATTACCGCAGTAAGGAGAGATGTTATGAAGCGATTCATCCAATGTGCAGTGGCTGCGATCTTCAGCCTCGTCCTGTCGGGCACGGTTTGGGCCCAGCAGCGGGATCTCGAAGTGACGATGGAAGTCGTGCCGGCCAATGCCACCGCGAGCGCGGCCAACGAGATCAGGCTGCCCCTCGCACTGCCCGAAGCGGCCTCGCCCCGTGGGCAGGAAGCTTCGGCCTTTGGCCAGGAAACCGCGAATACGGCCCGCGAGATGGCCAAGGAGCTCGGCCGCGAATTCGGCAGGGCTCAGTCCGAGAGGGCACGTGCAAAGAATCCCTCCAAGAAAGGCGGTCCCTAGCCTGTTGCGGCCAGGACATCCGATCTGGAACAACTTAGGTAGAACCCCGGCGGCGGCCTGGTCGCCGCCTGCCCGCCGCCGGGATTCGCCCCGCCAGAGTAAACTCTGGCGGGGTTTTTTTTGCTCGCGAATACGAGCCAAGGCATGCTACTACGGATTTCGCGGGCGGCCGCGGTCGTGGCGCTGTACCTCTGCGTCGTTCCCGGCCAGCTTCGCGCTGCCGAGCAGGAAGGGCAGGCTTTCGACCAGGGCATAGCGGCCTTTCGCGCCGGCGACTTTCAGGGAGCACTGCGCTCGTTCCTCGACGCGCGGCGGAGGGGCCTGGATACCGGGACCCTGCGCTACAACCTAGGCGCGACGTACTACCGGCTTGGCCGCTACGCGGAGGCCGAGCAGGAGTTCCAGGCGCTCACACGCGATCCGCGATGGGCGCCCCTCGCCCATTACAACCTCGGCCTGACGGCGCAGCGCATGGGTCGCCGCCAGGAAGCGGTGGAACACTTCGACCAGGCGCGCCGCGCCACCGGGGATCCGAATCTGCGCATACTCGTGGATACGGCGATCGAGCGGCTCGGCGGCCTCCCGCCGCGACGGACAAGCGCAGTGGCCGCTTTGGCCTTGGGATACGACAGCAACGTGATCCTGTCGTCGGACGCCGGGCAGCTGGGCGTCAGCGATCAGAGCGACCAATTCGTCGAAGCGCTCGCTTCGGCGAGTCTTCCCGTTTTTGGAAATGGCGAGAGCGGCTGGCGTGCACACGGCGGCTTCGTCATCAGGAAATACCGGACCCTCGAGGAGTTCGACCCGACCGACCTGCAGGTGGGGCTCATCCGCGAAACCGATACGGGTCGCTCCCAGACCGGCGTCGGCGCGCATTTCGACGCGACTTATGTTGGTGGCCACCTCTTCGAGCGGGCCGCGGTCATTGATGCCCAGGCGCGCGGACGCCTGCAAAGCGGCGCCGAACTGCGGGGGCGCTATCAGCTCGGAAAGATAGACGGCGGCACAGGATTCGAATATCTCGACGGCTGGCAGCAGCGCGTCTTGGGGGAAGCGGGACTCGCGCTGGCGCGCGTTCTCGTGCGGCTGGGCCTTGAGATCGAGTTCAACAATCGCGCGGATTTCCAGCAAGCGGGCGAGTTCGCAAGCTACTCTCCAACCCGGGCCTCGCTGTTTGCGTCACTGACCCTGCTCAATCTCGGCGCCTGGCGCGCCGACTTGCTCGGCGAGTACCGTGCCAGCCGCTACAACGATCCGCATCGTTTCAGCGACGGGACCGAAGTGCGGCGGGAGGAAGATCGCACGCTGGCAGCCGTTCGCGTGAGCCGTCCCCTGGGCTCGCTGTGGCGCGTGTTCGCCGATTACAGCTACACTCGAAATGAATCGACCCTGGATATCTACGACTATCGCCGCGGCCAGTTTCTCGCGGGCGTCGAAGCTGCTCTGGAAAAATAGCCTGCTTTCGGCTCGGGTTTCGTCAGGAGGACGCCGCGCCTACGCAAAAGCAATGGCTGCCCCGACGATCGCCGCGGCGAGCATCGCCGCGAACATCAGGCGCGGCCCTGGGTCGCTTCTGATGCGCCGGACGAAGCCGACCGGATGCGGCGCCCGCCCGATGAGCGCGCGGTCGCGCCAGCCCGGCGCGGCGAGCCGTTCGAGCGCGGCGGCGGAGTCGAACTGCCGCGAAAGGGGAAGGCGCGTATCGGAGCCGATCGCGCGCGCCGCGGGCGCGAACCGCTGCTTGTCCGTCTCCACGTCGAGCTTGACGGTCTTGGTGACGTCCCGATCCTCGTCCTTCGCGGCGCGCTCTTTCGCGCCGAGCTCCGCGAGGCAGGTGCGCAGGTCGGCGGCCAGCTCGTAGGCATCCTGGTAGCGCCCTGCCGGGTCTTTCTTGAGAGCCCGGGCGATGATGAAGTCGAGCATGGGCGGCACCTCGCGGTTCACTCTCGAGGGCGGGACGGGCTCGACGTTGGAGACGTTGTGCAGGATCTGCGGCGTGTCCGCGCCCCCAAAGAGCGACGCCGCGCGTGAGCATCTCGTAGAGCACGATCCCGAGGGAAAAGATGTCGGAGCGGTTATCGACCGGCAATCCCGCGACCTGCTCGGGCGACATGTATCTCGGCGTGCCGAGGACGACCCCGGTGCTCGTCTTGTGGTCGGCAACGCGCACGCGCGCGATCCCGAAGTCCATGATCTTCACCTGGCCGCGCGGCAGGAGCATGATGTTGCTCGGCTTGATGTCGCGGTGGACGACGCCGTGCTCGTGCGCGTAGCCGAGGCCATCGGCGACCTGCCGGGCGATGTCGACCGCCTCGACCGTGGAGATGTCGGCCTTCAGCATCCTGGCGCGCAGCTCGACGCCCTTGAGGAGCTCCATCGCGGTGTACGCGAGATCGCCCTCCTCGCCGAAGTCGTGCACCGTGATGATGTTGGGATGGGTGAGCTTGCCGGCGGCCTTCGCCTCCTGGAAGAACCGCTTGTGGTATTCCTTGCGCCCTTCGGCGTCGTCGGCGAGGAGGATGGTCTTGAGCGCGACGGTGCGATCGAGCGCCGGGTCCTCCGCCTCGTAGACGATTCCCATCGCGCCGCGGCCGAGCTCTCCGCGGATCTTGTAGCGGCCGAGCCGCGTCAGTTTCTTTTTTGCCATGGAACTGGAGTCGAGCAGGTCGCGCAGGGTTTCCTCGACCCGCGCCGACGCGTGGCGGTATTTTCCGGCGATGCCGTCGAGAACCTTCTGATGCCCTTCGGCGGAGACCCGGACCGCGACACCGGCAGCGGGCAGCGCGATCGCCGCCGCGACGGCGAGCGCGACAAAGCGCCTCCGCCTGCGCGCCGGCTCCCGCGCGTCCGGGCTGAACAGCTCGTGAGTCCGGAGCCCCGGATCGTTGAAGGTACCCGCCGGGAGCATGCCGGCCTCGTGCCCCGGGGCGGAGTCGGCCATCGCGTCGCGGAAGGATCTCGAGATCAGAAGGCGCGAGGGCGAGGCGAAATCGGCGATGCTCGCCGCGACCGCGATGCCGTCACCGATCATCCCGTCGTCGGCCCGGCCGCCTGCCATTTGCACTGCGCCGTGATTGATTCCGACGCACAAAGGCAGCCCGGCCGAGTTCGCGGCGAGGCTCCTTTCGGCGATGCGCAGTGCACCTGCCGGATCTCCGAGAACCGCGACGGCGATCCCGTCCGCGGCGTCGAGCACGATCCGGCTCGCGATCGGAAGCTCCGCGGTGGTGACCGCGACGACCGCCTCGAGCTGTGCGCGAAGGCGGGTCTGCTCGGAGACCGACCTGCGCGCGAAATCCTGGATTTTCAGAAAGACGACGCTCGCGTAGCGCGCGGCCGCGTTCGCTGTTGTCATTGGGAAGCGTGAGACGGTTTTGCTCGATCTTACCGCTTAGTCGTCGCTTGCGCCTACAATTCCCCTTCCGCAACGGAAACGGGAACGACCATGACAGAGCTCAAGGCCGTCAGCCTCGCGGAGGTTTCCGAGGGCATCAGGAAGAGCGTCAAGCCGGTCAGCATCCTGTGGCAGGCGCCTGATACGCTCGCCTTCGTCGCGCGTGGCAGGAAGCACCGCAGCGAATTCCACGCCGACCCGAGCGACGAGGTCATGTACATGATCAAGGGCGAGATGAACCTGCACTACCTCACGCCGGAGGGCGACGAGAAAGTCGCGCTGGTGCGCGAGGGCGAGATCATCTACTGCCCGGCGGGGGTGAAGCACTCGCCGCGGTTTTCGCCGGAGGCGTTTCTCCTCGTGCTCGAGAGGAAGAGAAAGCCCGAGGAGAAGGATCGCTTCTTCTGGTATTGCGAAAAGTGCCGCACGCCTCTCTACGAGGCGGTGCGCCACGTCGCCGATTACCGCGACGACCCGGTGTCGCGCGTGTACGAGGAATTCTACTCGGAGGTGTCGCACCGCCGCTGCGGCAAGTGCGGGCACGTCACGGCGAGACCCGCGGGATAGGCTCCGTCCACCGGAGGCCGCGTGGCGCGTTAGCCGCGGGAAGAGGAACCCGTTTGACAATCGTCAGTTCCATGGTCTTTGCCCAAACCTCGACCTGTTCCGATCCGCGAACCGTGAACTTGGTCAAGAAAGCATTCTTGACTCCGCGGATCAACGTGCTTCGATGACTGGTGCAAATGCGTCAGAGCAACAAAAGATCGCGCAAAGCATTCGGGCTTGGGGCTTGGACTTAAGTGGCATTCGGACAACTCGTCAGAACAAGGAACTGGGTCGGTATAACTGTGCGGCGACTGCAAAGTTTTAGACTACGAATCAACTCATCATTCAATTCCTCAGTGATCCTCAAATTCGGCACGCTCAGGTTTTGGCGTGAATACTGGATGGCAGAAGGCCAGGTGGAGGCGACGGACTGGTCCGCGGGGCAATCACGCGACGCCTAGGCTACGGCAACAGAGCGGGTATAGTCTTTCTCAGCGCCTATGTTGTGATGGTGACGAAACCGGACGGTTATGGAGAAGTGCGGGACTTACTTGGCGGAACAGCAGTGCGTCTAGGTTTCCCCGAGGTTCAACTGCGCCACTAGCGGAGTATCTTCGCTATGAAAATCTCTGGATATCGCTGTTCGGTCGTTCTGCTCCTTTGCTGCACCCTGACGTTCGTTGCCTTCTCTTTCCCGGCGGTCGGCGAAGACGCTGCCGCGTCCGCACCAGCCGCTAAACCTGCCAAGCCACTGCCGGAAGATCCGCTGGGCCGGAGCACACCCTACGGCACGGTGATCGGGTTCCTGCAGGCGGCGAACAAGGCTGACTATGAACTTGCCTCCAAATATCTGGAAGGCAAACAGTCCGCCAGGAGAAAAGCAGAACTCGCGCGCAGTCTCCAGGTGGTCTTGAACCGTGGCCTGAAAATCGGCCCGGACGATCTGAGCAAGGCACCTGCGGGAAGCCTGGACGACGGTCTCCCCGAGAATCTGGAAAAAGTGGGCACGGCAAGCTTTGAGAGCGAAAGCCTGGACGTCGTGCTTCGCCACACGAAGACACCCGATACACCGCCGATCTGGCTCTTCTCCGCTGAAACCCTGCTTGGCGTGACTGCTGCGGCTGACCAACTCGATCTCGCGTGGGCCGAAGCGATCTGGCCGGAATCGATCAGAGAAATCCGCTTCCTGTCTTACCCGCTTTTCACGTGGCTCAACGTGCTGGTGAGCATTCCGCTCCTGGTGGGGTTCGCCTGGCCCCTCACCCGGGGCCTTCTCAGACTTCTTCGCCCCTTGGACCTGCGCCTTGGCACGCAACCCGGAGAGAGTGTGCTGGCCCGGAGCAAATGGCTGCTGTTCCTTCTGATCTTCGCTCTCCTGGCGCGCATCGTCGCCACGCAAGCTGCCACAGCGGAGGGGCGCATTTTCGTCACCTCTGCTGCCAACGTGCTCATCATCGTGGCTGTCGCCTGGTTATTGGTTCGGTTGACGAACCTTGTGGCCCGATTGAAGACCCGGCAACTGCGACAGGTCGGGTTGCCGGGCAAGATCGCGACAGTCGAGCTATTCAACTGGCTGCTGGTGTGCGTCTGGTTCACCGGCGGTCTATTCCTGATCCTGCGCAGTCTGGGCTTCGAGCTTACGGCGGTCATTGCCGGACTCGGCATTGGCGGAATCGCGTTTGCGTTCGCCGCCCAGAAGACGATCGAGAACCTCTTCGGCACGGTCATGGTCGTTGCCGATGAAGCCGTCCAGGTCGGCGACACCTGCCAGATAGGGACTATCGAGGGCCGCGTCGAAAGCATCGGCCTGCGCGCCACGCTGATTCGCACCCCCGATCGGGCCCTAGTCAGCGTTCCGAATGGGCAGCTCGCCGCGACGAGCATTGGAAATCTGGCCCGGCGCGACAAATTTCTCTTCCGTCACAACATCCGGTTGGGATATGAAACCACGGCCGACCAGCTTCGCCATGTCCTCGCGGAGGTCGGAAAAATGCTGCTGGAACATGCCAAGCTCGAGCCGGCAAGCGTCAGGACCCGGCTGATCCGGTTTGGCGACGCCTCCCTCGAGGTGGAGGCCTTCGCGTATGTGCCAACTCGCGATGAGGCAGTCTTCCTCGAGATTCAGGAAGAGCTTCTGCTGCGCATCATGGATATCGTCGAAGCCAGTGGAGCTGCGTTCGCTTTGCCAGCCGAGGCCGCGCCCGCCACCGGGAATTTCGCTCTGCATACCCGGACTCGGGATACTCAGGAAAAGTAGCGCGCAGAATCCTTGAAGGTCCCTCTTGGGCGATTGCAGACGGAGTCGGTTTGCGTAACTCGCTGATAAATTATCGATACGATTTTGGGACCGGAATTCGGGACGCAGGAGTCGCTGGGTCGAATCCAGTCACCCCGGCTTACCCACCGTCTGGCATTCTTGGTCTTCGGAAACCTCGGCCCTGGCCATGGAAGCATCTACCATTCGGGGAGGCGCGCCTGAAATCATGCCTCTATCAGTGGGAGTGAACGCAATGGCCAACAGGACGCCCAAGAAGTCGGCGAGGGTCGCAAAGAAGGCCGTCGCCAAGCGGGCCGCTGCGAAGCCGGCCCTCCTCGCAGGCGGCAACCCTCAGATCGCGAAGGCCGACGGCGACGCCCCCGTGCAGGCCTATATCGCGGCCATGCCGGGCTGGAAACGCGACGTCGGGCGCCGCCTCGACGCGCTCATCGTGCGCAACGTGCCTAACGTGCGCAAGGCCGTGAGGTGGAACTCGCCCTTCTATGGCATCGAGGGCCAGGGCTGGTTCCTGGGGTTCCACGTCTTCACCCACTACGTCAAGGTGACCTTCTTCCGAGGCACGTCGCTGCGACCCGTTCCACCCGGAGGCACGGGCAAGGACGCGCGCTGGATCGACATCCACGAGGACGATCTCGACGAGGCGCAGATGGCGACGTGGATCCGGCAGGCGGCCGCCCTGCCCGGCTGGGGTAAGGTCTGACATTTGTGCGTCGAGAGCCGGCAGGCGGCGCCATGGGCGCTACCCCAGCGCGGCGGAACTTGACGTAACCCTTCTTCTGGAACTTCCAGGATGAGAACATGAAAAAGTCGGGCGCGAGGCAAGGCCAGTCGGCATCGGAGCTCATCTCGAAAAGAATCGCCGAACTCGGGGACTGGCGCGGGGAAACCCTCAGCAGAATGCGCAAGCTGATCAGGGAAGCAGACCCGGACGTCGTCGAGGAGTGGAAGTGGATGGGCACGCCGGTTTGGTCGCACGACGGCATCATCTGCACTGGCGAATCCTACAAGAACGTCGTGAAGCTTACCTTCGCCAAGGGCGCGTCTCTGAAGGATCCGGCCCGCCTCTTCAACTCGAGTCTCGACGGAAACGTACGCCGCGCGATCGACATCCACGAAGGAGAAGAAGTCGACGAGTCCGCCTTCAAGGCGCTCGTTCGCCAAGCGGTCGCCCTCAACCGTTCTGGCAAGTCGAAACCTTCGAAGAAAGCGAAGTCCTGAGGGATTCCGCGGCCGATCTAGCCTCCCAGCCGTGAACCCGCTATCCTGAAGCGAGACTCGACCGGAGGGCGCAATGACGCACGGAAGAGGGTTTCGAAGCTCACGCAAATTCGCGATGCTTTGTGTAGTCGTTGCGCTCGGCGGTTGCAGCGGCGGGGGCAACGAACAGGACCTCGGGCCGATGATCCAGACCGAGCTGCCGTTCGCCTACACGGTCGGCCCGAAGGCTTTGCACATTTCCACCGCCGGGGGGACCGTCTATGTGCACCTCGGTGCCTATGGCGCGCATTTCACGCCGCACACTGGCCACGCGAGCGGCGATCTCAAGTCGAACCTTGTGGGCTTCCTCGTCCCCAATCTCGCCTCGCTGACGGAACTGGCCGGCGACGGCGACGGCATTTGCGAGTCCGGCGAGACCTGCGGTTTCCCCGGCGGGACGAACAACGACAACATCCGCACCCGCATTCCGGTGTATGCCGCGCCGATGGCGGGTAGCGTGCGGCGCGTCACGATGAACGCCCTGCCGGGTTCGGCCTATTTCGACGGCGTCCCGCATTGGGAGATCGAGTTGTCGCTGAATCCGCGCTACGGCCTGCGTTTCGGCCATCTCGGCCGGATCGCCCCGTCGCTGCGCGACAAGATACTGGCCGCAACCGGCATCAACACCGATACCTACAGCGGACCCGTGGGCCACGTGCTGAACGGCGGAGCGATACCGGTTGCGGCGAGCGAGGCGCTCGCACATCCGCAGGTGTTCGCGCTCCCGGTGTCCGGGCATCCGGGTTACTACCGCGGCGGCGGCACTTTCCCGGCGGTGCCGTGGGCGCAAATGGAGTTCACGGTGCTGGACCACAGCGAAAGCGCGGACGTGTGCGTCTACGAACTGCTCGATCCCGCGAGGAAGGCGGCCGTACAGCTCGCCATGGATGCCGACATCGCCGACACGCGCCTCGCCGCGGTGGGGACCCTTCTGGCCGAAGCGCTGGACCTGGGCCGCGCAAGGCGTGCTGTGCACGGCGTATTCGCCCAACCCGCGCGATTTCGGCAGCCTCCACACCAATCTGGGCGGATGGACCGAGCGGCCGTCGTCCGGCACCACGGTCGACGAGACCTTTGCGATCGTCAAGATCCACAAGACCGCGGCCAGCTACAGCGCGGCCAACTATGATTCCGGGGCGGTCGACCACCTCGTCATGCGGGTACGGGTCTTCGGCAACTACAGCTGGACGATGCCCGACAGCAGTGTCGTCTCGCCCCTTCTTCCGGCGGGAGAAGTGATCACCGAGACCGCCGACAGCCTCCTCATCAAATGGCGCGATATCTGGACCGGGGGTCCGGCCTACCAGCGCGCGGCATACCGGCTGGATTCGCAGGGGCTCAAGATCAAGTGGGGGGATTTTTCCGCGATCGCCGGGGGCGCGGTGCCGCCGGTACTCGGTGCGGCGGAGGCCTGCAACGATGCGGACGTGATCTGTTACGACCACGTAGCTCGCCTCTAGGCCCCGGCGGAGCTTGACATGGATCAAACCAAGGCCGGATCGGTCTGGCCTTACGGCCGCGACGGAGATACCCTGACGCACAGGCTGAAACGACCCGCCATGCCCTTCATGACCCGATCCCGCAGGCGACTCATCGCAGGCTTCGCGCTGGCGGCGCTGGCGTTCGCGCATGGCGCGATGGCCTCGTACGGTTGCCTGATGGGCAGGACGCCCGAGCCGCAGATGACGTGCGAAGAGCACCCGAACCCGGCGCCGTCGGTGCTCTTGTGCCGGGTGCATTTGCAGTCCGAGACGCAGACGCTCGATCTCGCCAAGGTGCCGCAGCTCCCCGCCCTCGACACGCCGGTGCTGGTGCTGGCCGCCGAGCGCACGGTCGTGCCGGCCACGACGGGCATCGCGCTTCCCGCGCGATTCGCGATGGCGAACGCACCGCCTCCGCCTCTGAATCTTCTTTACTCCCGCTTTCTCATTTAGCCGCCGTTGAGCCGCGGCGCCGCCTGTCGCGGCGCCGGTGTTCCTGCTCATCGGAGGCTTTATGGTTTTTGCTTTACCCGGGCGTCCCGCGCGCCCTATCGCAAGGTTGTGCTTCACCTTTCTCGCGCTCGCCGCGCCGCTGGCATGGTCGGGCGAGGGCGGGACGCTGTCGCTCTATGAGGCGCTGACGATCGGCGAGGAGATGTCTCCGCGCCTTGCCGCTCAGAGCGCAGCACTCGCCGCCGCCAAGGAGCTCGTGCCGCGCGCGGGCGAGCTGCCCGACCCCAAGCTGCGCATCGGCATCGACAACCTTCCCGTCAGCGGGCCGGACCGGTTCAAGTACGACGTCGACTCCATGACGATGCGCAGGATCGGCCTCATGCAGGAATTTCCGAACGGGCAAAAGAGACAGCTGCGCGGACAGCGCGCCGCGCGCGAGCGCGACGTCGAGGCCGCGAACCTCGCCGCGCTGCGCACCGGCGTTCAGCGCGAGGTTGCCACCGCCTGGCTGGAGCTGTATTTCGCGCAAGCAGTCGCGCATGCCCCTGGTCGAGCTGGTCGGGGAGCTGCAGCTGCAGCTCGACACGATCTCGGCCGCGATTGCGGCGGGCCGGCAGACTACGGGCGACGCGCTCGCCTTGCGCGGCGCGGTCGTGGGAGCGCAGGACCGCGTCATCGAGCAGGACCGCTCGATCGAGCGCGCGCGCCTCGCCTTTGCGGCCTGGCTGGGCGAAGACGCGGCGCGGCCGCTCGCCGCCCCGCCCGACACGGCGCGGTTCGACCATCCGCCCTCGGCGTTGCTCGCGAATCTCCACGAGCACCCCGAGCAGCGGGTCTACGCCGAGCGCGAAGCGCTGGCGAAAGCCGACGCGGCCCTTGCGGTCAACTCGAAGAAGCTCGACTGGAGCGTGGAGGTGCTGTACGGGCAACGCGCGCCGGCCTTCGACAACATGATCACCGTGATGGTGAGCTTCGATCTCCCGTGGGAAGCGGCGAAGCGGCAGGACCGGGACGCGGCCGCCAAGAGCCTCCTCGCCGAGCAGGCGCGCGCGCAAGCGGAGGAAGCCCGGCGCATGCACGAAGCGGAGTTGCGCAGCCTGGTCGCCGACTGGGAGACCGCCGGCGTGCGCATCGGCCGCTTCGACACGCTCCTGCTGCCGCTCGCGCGCGAGCGGGTTGCGGCGGCGCTCGCCGCCTATCGCGGCGGGCGCGGCGAACTCGCCGCAGTGCTGGATGCGCGGCGCGCCGAGACCGAGACTCGCCTCGCAGTCGCTGCAGGCGCGGCTCGAGCGCGCCCGCGCCTGGGCGAAGACTGAACTTTCTCCTGCCGCACGAGGTGCAGCCATGAGACGCGTTTCTCTGATCGTCATCGGTCTTGCGGTGGTTGTCGCCGCCGGCGGGGGCGGATACTGGTACGGCGCCTCGCGCACGGCGCCGGGCAAGGAGACCGCGGCCGCGGCGCAGGACTCTTCCGACAGGAAGATTCTCTACTGGTACGACCCGATGGTGCCGCAGCAGCGCTTCGACAAGCCGGGCAAGATCGCCCTTCATGGACATGGAGCTGGTCCCGAAGTACGCGGACGAGGCGGACGGCGAGGGCGGCATTTCGATCGATCCGCGCGTCGCGCAGAACCTGGGCGTGCGCACCGCGGAAGCCGTCGACGGGATCGATCGCGCGCCGCGTGGAGGCGGTCGGCAGCGTCGCCTGGAACGAGCGCGCGGTGTTCGTCGTGCAGGCGCGCTCGGGCGGTTTCGTGGAGAAGCTGCATGCGCGAGCGCCCCTCGATCCGGTCGCCAAGGGCGAGCCGCTCGTCGAGCTGCTCGCGCCCGACTGGGCGGCGGCGCAGGAGGAGTATCTGCTGCTGCGCCGCGGCGGGAAGGAAGCGGGTCTCGCCGAGGCGGCGCGCAACCGGCTGCAGCTCCTCGGCATGAGCGAGGAGCAGATCGGCCTGCTGGAAAAGACCGGCAAGACGCAGACGCGCATCACGCTGTACGCGCCGATCAGCGGGGTGATCGCCGAGCTCGGCGTGCGCGAGGGCATGACGGTGGCGTCGGGCGCGATGCTCTTCCGCCTGGTCGATCTCTCGACCGTGTGGGTCAACGCCGAGGTCCCCGAGACGCAGGGCGCGGTGGCTGCGCGCCCGGGACGGCGGTCGAGGCGCGCGTGCCGAGCTTTCCCGGCAGGTCTTCCGCGGACGCGTGAGCGCGATCCTGCCGGAGGTCAACGCGGCGACGCGCACGCTGCGCGCGCGGGTCGAGCTCGCCAATCCGGGCGGGAGGCTGAAGCCCGGCATGTACGCGACGCTCGGTCTTCGCGGAGGGCGCGAGGCAGGCGAAGGCGCTCCTCGTGCCCTCGGAGGCGGTCATCCGCACCGGCGCGCGCAGCGTCGTGATCGTCGCCGAAGGCGAAGGCCGGTTCCGCCAGCAGGAGGTCGAGCTCGGCTTCGAGTCCGGGGGCAAGACCGAGATTCGAAAGGGCCTCAGCCGAGGGCGACAAGGTGGTCGTCTCCGGGCAATTCCTCATCGACTCCGAGGCGAGCCTGAGGGCGACCGGGACACGCATGGAAGGCGGCGCCCCGGGAGCGGGAGCGCAAGTCCATCGCGCCACCGGCGAGATCGTCGCCATCGGCGCGAGCGAGCTGCTCATCAAGCACGGCGACATTCCAAGCGCCGGCATGGGCGCGATGACCATGCCGTTCACCGCGCCGCCCGGCGTCGCTCCGGCTGGGCCTTGAAGAAAGGCGACCGAGTCCAGTTCGAGTTCAGCACGCAGCCCGACGGCCAGTTGCGGATCACCAGGATCGCTCCGAGTGGACGCGAGCCTGCCGGACCATGGAGCGCACAAGTGATCGCCGCGCTCATCCGCGCCTCGATCGCCAACCGGTTCCTGGTGCTGCTCGCGCTCCGCTCGCGCTCGCCGCCTGGGGAGTGTGGGCGGCGCTCAGGACTCCGCTCGACGCGATCCCGGACCTCTCGGACGTGCAGGTGATCATCCGCACGACCTGGCCCGGGACAGGCGCCGAGAATCGTCGAGAACCAGGTCACCTATCCGCTCACCACGACGATGCTGTCGGTGCCCGGGACGAAGAGCGTGCGCGGCTACTCGTTCTTCGGCGACTCGTTCGTCTACGTGATCTTCGAGGACGGCACCGACCTCTACTGGGCGCGCTCGCGCGTCCTCGAGTATCTGAACCAGGTGCAGTGCGCGGCTGCCGCGCGCAGGCGAAGCACCGCGCTCGGGCCCGACGCGACCGGGCGTCGGCTGGGTCTACGAGTACGCGCTCGTCGACCGCAGCGGGCGACTGGACCTCTCGCAGCTGCGCGCGCTGCAGGACTGGTTCCTGAAGTACGAACTGAAAGCCGTGCCAAACGTCGCCGAAGTCGCGAGCGTCGGCGGCATGGTCAAGCAGTACCAGATCGTGCTCGATCCTGCCCGCCTGCGCGCCTACAACATCCCTCACGCCAAGGTGATCGAGGCGGTGCAGCGCGCCAACCAGGAGAGCGGCGGCTCGGTGCTCGAGCTCGGCGAGGCCGAGTACATGGTGCGCGCGAGCGGCTACCTGCAGTCGCTCGACGACTTCCGCAAGATTCCGCTCTCGGCGAGCGACGCGGGCGTCCCCGTGCGCCTGGGCGACGTCGCGCGCGTGCAGACCGGGCCGGAGATGCGCCGCGGCATCGCCGAGCTGGACGGCGAAGGCGAGGTCGCGGGCGGCGTGATCGTGATGCGCTCGGGGAAGAACGCGCTCGACACCATCGCCGCGGTAAAGGCGAAGATCGAATCGCTCAAAGGCAGCCTCCCGGCGGGCGTCGAGATCGTTCCCACCTACGACCGCTCGGGCCTGATCAAGCGCGCGGTGGCGAACCTCGCCGAGAAGCTGGTCGAGGAATTCGTGGTGGTCGCGCTCGTCTGCATCGCGTTTCTGTTCCACCTTCGCTCCGCGTTCGTCGCGATCGTGTCCCTCCCCCTGGGCGTGCTCGCGGCCTTCATCGTGATGCACTACCAGGGCCAGTTCACCAGCTCAACGCCAACATCATGTCGCTCGGCGGGATCGCGGTGGCGATCGGCGCGATGGTCGACGCGGCGGTGGTGATGATCGAGAACGCGCACAAGCAAATCGAAGCCTGGCGGGAGGCGCACCCCGGCGAGACGCTCGCGGGCGAGGAGCGCTGGCGCGTGATCGGCGACGCCGCGGCGCAGGTGGGGCCGGCGCTCTTCGTGTCGCTGCTCATCATCACCTTCTCCTTCATCCCGGTGTTCACGCTGGAAGCGCAGGAGGGGAGGCTGTTCTCGCCGCTCGCCTACACCAAGACCTACGCGATGGCCGCCGCCGCCGGCCTCGCCGTGACGCTCGTTCCGGTGCTCATGGGCTACCTGATCCGCGGGCGCATCCCGGCCGAGGACAAGAACCCGCTCAACCGCTTCCTCATCGCGATCTACGAGCCGCTGCTGCAGGGCGCGCTGCGCTATCCGAAGGCAGTGCTCGCCGGCGCGTTCGCGCTGCTTCTGGCGACTGCCTGGCCCGCGAGCCGGCTCGGCGGCGAATTCCTGCCGCCGCTCTACGAAGGCGACCTCCTCTACATGCCCTCGGCGCTCCCCGGGCTCTCGGCGGGCAAGGCGGCGGAGCTCCTGCAGCAGACCGATCGCCTGATCAAGACGGTGCCCGAGGTCGCAAGCGTCTTCGGCAAGGCCGGGCGTGCGGAGACCGCGACCGACCCGGCGCCGCTCGAGATGTTCGAGACCACGATCCAGCTGAAACCCCGCGATCAGTGGCGACCGGGAATGACGCCCGACAAGCTCGTCGAGGAGCTCGACCGCGATCGTGCGCGTGCCCGGGCTTTCCAACATCTGGGTGCCGCCGATCCGCAACCGCATCGACATGCTCGCCACCGGCATCAAGAGCCCGGTGGGCGTGAAGGTCGCGGGCACCGATCTCAAGGAGATCGACCGCATCGCCGGCGAGATCGAGCGCGCGGTGAAGGACGTGCCGGGGGTCAGCTCGGCGCTCGCCGAGCGCCTCACCGGCGGCCGCTACATCGACGTGGACATCGACCGCGATGCGGCGGCGCGCTACGGCCTGAACGTCGCCGACGTGCAAAGCGTCGTCTCCGCGGCGATCGGCGGCGAGAACATCGGCGAGACGGTCGAGGGCCTGCAGCGCTTTCCGATCAACGTGCGCTACCCGCGCGAGCTGCGCGACTCGGTGGAGAAGCTCCGCGCGCTGCCCGTGGTCACCGAGCGCGGCGCGCAGATCCGCCTGGGCGACGTCGCGGCGGTGAGAATCGCCGACGGGCCGCCGATGCTGAAGAGCGAGAACGCGCGGCTCGCAGGCTGGGTCTACGTGGACATCCGCGGGCGCGACCTGCGCTCGGCGGTGCGCGACATGCAGCGCGCGGTCGCCGAGAAAGTGAAGGTCGCGCCGGCAATCTCTGTCTCCTGGTCGGGCCAGTTCGAGTACCTCGAGCGCGCCACCGCGAGACTGAAGGTCGTCGTGCCCGCGACCCTCGTCATCATCTTCACCCTGCTCTACCTGCTCTTCCGGCGGGCGAGCCGAGGCGCTGCTCATCATGCTGCTCCTGCCTTTTTCGCTCATCGGAGGATTGTGGCTCGTGTGGCTGCTCGGCCACCACGTGTCGGTCGCGACGGTAGTCGGCTTCATCGCGCTCGCCGGCCTCGCTGCGGAGTTCGGCGTGGTCATGGTGATCTATCTCGATCAGGCGATCGAGCGGCGCGCCGCCCCGGGGCTCGCGCTCGACGAGGCTGCGCTGATCGAGGCGATCCGCGAGGGCGCGGTGCTGCGCGTGCGCCCCAAGGCGATGACGGTCGCGGTGGTGATCGGCGGGCTCCTGCCGATCATGTACGGCTCCGGAACGGGGTCGGAGGTGATGCAGCGGATCGCCGCGCCCATGGTGGGCGGAATGATCACCGCGCCGCTCCTGTCCATGCTCGTCGTTCCCGTCGCGTATCTCCTCCTGCGCCGGCTGCGCGCCGGCTCGGACCCGTTTTTCCGATCGCCCTCTTTGAAAGGAGAAGTCAGATGAAACGTATCGCAATGGTCTCGGCTGTCGTCGTTTTGTCGCTTGCAGCGCCTTCCGTGCTCCGCGCCCAGTCCGACACGATGAGACCCATGAATATCAAGCCTGCCGAGGCGAAGACGCAGGTCAAGACCCACAAGGCTGTGGGCACCGTGAAGAAAGTCGATCGGGCGGCCGGCCGGGTGACGCTTGCGCACGGGCCCGTCCCGAGCCTGAAGTGGCCCGCGATGACCATGGGCTTCGCCGTGAAGGACAAGGCGCTCTTCGGCAAGCTCACCCCCGAGAAGAAAATAGAGTTCGAGTTCGTGCAGCAGGGAAGGGACTACCTGATCGTATCGGTCAAGTAGGTGCGCGGGATCAGCGCGCGTGCTTGCCGACGCGCCAGCCGCGAGCGGCGAGGTACTTGTTGCCGACCTCGATCGGCTCCTCCTCGAGCGGCGTGCCCATGGTGTCGTTCCAGCGGTTGAGGAAGCCGAACACCGCCACGACCGCCGCTATTTCGACGATCTGGGTCTCGCTCCAGTGCTTGCGCATCTCGGCGAACATGTCCTCGGTGACGCCGTTCGGCTGAGAGGCGGCGGCGATCGCGAAGTCGAGCGCGACGCGCTCGGCCTCGGAGTAGAGGGGACTGGTGCGGAAGTCCCAGACGTCGGCCACCTTCTTCGAGTCGACGCCGAAGAGCAGCGCGCCGCCCGCCGTGTGCGCCATGCAGTACTGGCAGCCGGCGGTGCGGCTCGCCACGTGCGCGACCAGGCGCTTGAACGCGCGGTTCACCTCGCCGTCGGGCTCCCACACCGAGGCGGTGAGCTGCGCCATCGCCTTCACGATCTTGGGCTTGCGCTGCAGGATCAGCATGCTGTTCGGGACGAAGCCCAGGCTCTTCCGGTAGGCCTCGAAGGCGTCCTTGAGATCGGGCGAGTGCTCGGGCGGCAGGGGCTCGATGCGCGGTGAGGGCTTTGCTTTCCGATCCATGGTCATTTTCTCCTCTGGTCTACTTCGTGACAGTTTCCTGGACGAAGCCGGCGAGCGCCTTTTGCAGGTTCGCCACGATCGGGCATTGCGCAGCGCCGTGGCGCTTTGCGAGAAACTCCGGATCGTTATACCCCAGCCAGACCTGACCCGACTCGTCCTGGCGCACCAGCGCCTTGAGCGGCAGGTCGATTCCCGCGGTCTGGCTGCACTCCATGAGAGGAGTGCCGCCCTGCGGGTTGCCGAAGATCAGGAGCTCGGTCGCTCGCAGCTTCTTCCCCACCTTGGCCGCGCCGGCGGCGTGATCGACGCGCGCGAAGATCGTCATGCCCTTGCTGCTTCAGGATGCCCTCCAGGCGGTCCATCGTTTCCTTCGGAGCGTAGGGGCTCTTCACTTCGACCAGCCCGTCGGCGCCCCACGCCGGGACCGCGAACGCGAACAATACTGCAAGACAAATCCATGGTTTCATCTCTTTCTCCTCGAAAAGGCTTCGGTAAGGTTGCTCAGGCCTCGCCGCGCGCCGGGTAGTTCTTGGCGAGGGCGAAGTCGATCGCGGCGGCGATCTCGTTGAAGTGGGGACGCGCGAACGGCATGGTCGCGAACGAGCCCCAGTAGAGCGTGCGGTCGGGCTTCATGAGAAAAAGGCCCGGCTCGGCGAACAGCGGCGGCTCCTCGATCCCGAGCGATGTCACTCCGCGGCTCGTGGAAATGTAGAGCCCCCACTCGCGCGCCTTGTCGATCGAAATGCCGTAACCGACGGTGAGGTTCGGCAGCCCCCACTGTGTCTTGGCCTGCTCGGCGCGCTCCTTGGTGTCGGTGCTGGTGACGACGGTCGCGACGCCGCGCTTGTCGAACTCCCCGATCATGCCGTTCAGCTCGGTCAGGTACCTCTTGCACTGCGGGCAGTGCAGTCCGCGGTAGAACACCACCATGGTGAAGTTCTGCGGCTTCTGCTCGGCGAGCGACCAGCGGCCGCCGCCGACGGTGTCGAATTCCAGACCGGGAACGGGCTTGCGGGGTTTGAGCGCCATGCGGTTCCTCCTTGTTATGTATCGGTCAGTCCAGAATCAGGAAAAAAATTTACTCCAGGCAGCGCAGCATGGTCGCCGCGATGTCGTCGAGCGCCTTGCGCTCGGGCTTCGCCTTCCCGACCAGGCGCAGGCCCTGGATGCCGGCGGTGAGAAAGCGCGCGAGCGCGGCTACGTCGGCCGAGGCGGCGATTTCGCCTTCGGCCTTCGCGCGGGCAAGCGCGTCACGGAAGGCCGCCTCGATCCGCTCGAGGCTCTTGCGCACCCGGGTCGCCGCGCCGCGGTCCCCGCGGGCGAGCTCCGCCGCGCAGTTGCCGATGAAGCAGCCGCGCCGGCCGGGACCGGCGACGATGTCCGATATCAGCCGGTCGACGAACGCGGCGATCGCCTTGCGCACCGGAACCGGCCGCGCGAGCGCCGCGGCGATGCGCTCCTCGACGCCGTCCTCGTAGCGGACTAGGGCGCGCAGGTAGAGCCCGCGCTTGTCGCCGAAGGCGGCGTAGAGGCTGGAGCGGCCCAGGCCGGTCGCCTCGCACAGGTCGTCGAGCGAGGTCGATTCGTAGCCCTTCGCCCAGAACGCCTGCATGGCGCGCTCGAGCGCGGCGTCGATGTCGAACTCCCGGGGACGGGCCATGGTGGCGCGGTTCCTGTAAGGATTCTGGACTATACAGTCCGGAACGTGGTGCTGCAAATGCCGCCGCCTGAAGCCGTTGCTAGGTCCGCCAGTCGATGCGCTGCTTGAGCAGCTCGCCCACCTCTGAGATCGCGCCCGCCGAATCGGTGACGAGCGCGTAATAACCTCCGTGGACAGGCTCCACCCGCGCGGTGTAGCGTCCCAGGCTCGCGGTGGCGGCGGCGGCGATGGGCCGGTCCGGAACGAGGATCAGGGTCGCAAGGCCCCGCGGCGTCTCGAAGACGATGTGCCAGCCCTGGCCTTGCTCCACCGGGCAGAGCTTGATGTAGCGCACGCGTCCCAGCGGTTCTTTCAGGTTTCCGCCGAATTCGCGCACGATGGTGGCGAAGCGCTCGGGGTCCGCGTTGTGTACGGTGGTCAGCGATTGGGGCTCCTCGAGCACGTGCTCGATCGCGATGCGGGCATGTTTCGCCGAGTCGGTTTCCCGGGTCGCGACGAAGACGCCCGCGGTGACTGCGACGATGAGGCTTGCGGCGAGCGCGTACGCCCAGCGGCCTGCCTGCCTTCGCGCACCTTGCCGCAGCAGGATGCGGTCGGCGAGTCCTTCGGGAACGGGGACCGCGAGGGCGCGGTCGAGGGCAGCCTCGGACTCGTCCACGCTGCGCGAAAACGCCAGGCACGCGGGGCACTCGCTTGCGTGGGCTCGCGCTTCCTCGCTGGTGAGCTTCGGTTCAGCGAGCTTCAACCGTCGGAATTCGAGGCAGTTCATCATGCTGACCTTCGTTTGTTTGCAGACTGCAATTCGCTCCGCAGCGCCTGGCGCGCGCGCGTGAGCCGGGTCATCACCGCGCCTTCGGTGGTGCCGAGCATCGCCGCGATCTCGCCGCAGCTGAACCCGCCCAGGGTCTGAAGCAGCAGCGGTTCGCGGTAGGCGAGCGGCAGCAGTCCGACGAGCTGCTCCATTTCGAGGCGAGCCCGCATCGGACGGGATCGAGGGCATTTCGAGTTCGTCGGGTTCGCCGTCGAGCGATGTTGAGCTGCTTTCTCGAGAATCGCCGTGCGTGTTCGTTTCGCAGGATCGAGATCAGCCAGGCCTTGGCCGAGGCCGGCTCGCGCAGCTCGTGCCAGGCCTTCCATGCGCGCGCGAACGCATCCTGGAGCAGATCCTCTGCGACGAAGCGGTCGCGGCACAGCCAATAGGCGTAGCGGTACAGGTCGGCGCTGAACGCGCGGACCACCTGCTCGAACTGCTGCGCTGAACCCAAAGCCACCGGCTGCTCTCCACTACGGTCGTAACCGTGACCGCACGAGCGATAAGACCCATTTCGCCGCCCAATCCTTACACCAAGTCGTGCAAACGGCAAATCTCGACAGGGCGCGTAAGGAACCGCCCGACCGCCGGGTCTATACGGTCGGCGGGTGGCGACTGCTTCGTCTCGCGAGGCGAGCGGAGCTGCGCAGGTCCGCGGTATCCCATCGTCAACTCACAATGGAGGCAGAGCATGAATCAGCAGCAGATCCTACGAACGGCGTTTGCCGGATTGTTCGCCGTCGGAATGTCCGCGGCCGCGCTGGCCCAGACTCCGAAAGGCATGGAGCAATGCTTCGGCGTCGCCAAGGCGGGCAAGAACGACTGCGGCAGCAACAAGACCGCGCATTCCTGCGCGGGGCAGTCGAAGATGGACAACGACCCGAGCGATTTCAGGTTCGTCAAGACCGGAACTTGCGAGCAGATGGGCGGGAAGCTCAAGCCCGCCAAGATGTAGGGAAGGGCTCTATCCGCATGGCGCGATCCGTACTCCGCCGCCCGAGGCGCGGCGCCTCGGCGTCGGGGTCGGACTGCGCGCGGCGCACTACCGTGATTTTCTCGAGGGCCGTCCCGAAGCGGGATGGCTCGAGGTGCATAGCGAGAACTACTTCGGCGAGGGCGGCTACGACCTGCACGTGCTCAAGCGCCTTCGCGCCGATTATCCGGTGAGCCTGCACGGCGTGGGGCTCGCGCTCGGCTCGGTCGAAGGCGACACCCCCGGGCATGTCGCGCGGCTCAAGCGGCTCGCCGACGCGATCGAGCCCGTGTTCGTGTCCGAGCACCTGTGCTGGGGCCGTGCGGCCGGCCGGCATTTCAACGATCTCCTGCCGCTGCCGTATACGGAAGCGGCGCTCATGCTCATGGTTGCGCGAGTCCAGGAGCTCCAGGACTCCTTGCGGCGGCGCGTCCTCGTCGAGAACGTTTCCGCCTACCTCGAGTTCCGCGCAAGCGACATGTCCGAGGGCGAGTTCCTCGGCGAGCTCGCGAGGCGCGCGGGCTGCGGCGTGCTGCTCGACGTCAACAATCTCTACGTAAACCAGCGCAACCACGGCAGCGACGCACGGACCGCGATGGACGCGATCCCCGCGGACGCGGTCGCAGAGATCCACCTCGCAGGTCATTTCGTCGGGGAAAGTTGCCTCATCGATACCCACGGCAAGCGCATCGCCGAACCGGTTTGGTCGCTCTACGGCGAGGCGCTCGACCGCTTCGGTGCGGTGCCGACGTTGATCGAGTGGGACACCGACATCCCGCCCCTGGAGACCCTGCTCGGCGAGGCGCACCGCGCCGAAGCGGCGATGAGGGAGCCTATTCATGCTTGAGCTTGGATCGATGCAGGATACATTCGCCGCGGCGCTCGCCGACGCCTCGCGCGCCCCTCATGCTGCGAAGGTATTCCGGGGTGCGCCCGAGGATGCGATCGGGCGGCTCGCGGTCTATCGAGGCAACGTCGTTTCCAACGCGCACAAAGCGCTCGCGAACGCCTATCCGATCGCCGTCAAGATCGTCGGCGATGAGTTCTTCGAAGGTCTCGCGCGCGAATACCTGCGCCGCCATCCCTCGACGAGCGGCGACCTCAACGCGTTCGGCGAGCGCTTCGCCGATTTCATCGCGGGGTTTCCCCACACTCAAGATCTTCCGTATCTTCCCGACGTCGCGCGCATGGAATGGCTCGTCCATCGCGCGCATTACGCCAGAGACGTCGAACTTTTCGACGTACGGTGGCTCGCCTCGATTCGCGACGGCGCCTGGGACAGGCTGCGTCCGGTGCTCGCGCCGGCCTGCGCGCTCTTCGAATCGCCCTGGCCGCTCGCGCGCATCTGGGAAGTTCACCAGGACGACTACGCCGGAGAGTTCTCGGTCGATTTCGATTCGGGGCCGGCGAGCATCCTGGTCCACCGCCCGGACTTTCACGTCCGGGTCACGCCGCTGTCCCCGGGCGCCTTCCGGTTCCTGCAGCGCGCGGACGCTGGCGCCTCCATCGCCGGGGCGCTCACGGCGGCTCTGGGCGAGGAGCCGGGTTTCGATCTTCGAGCTGCGCTCCGCACCTGGGTCGAGGCTCCCGTCATCATTGATTTCGAACTGGGCTGATTCGAAAATGAAGGTCCTGAGCTCTATCCTCGCCGCGGCTGGCCGTGTCCGCGGCTGGCTTGAAATGGCCGCGAGCCTGCTCGACGTTGCGATCCGCCTCCATGTCGCGAACGTCTTCTTCAAGTCCGGCCTTACCAAGATCGAGGACTGGGACAAGACGCTGTTCCTCTTCGAGGAGCACTACCGCGTGCCGCTTTTGCCGCCTGAGCTTGCGGCGGCGCTCGGCACGTTCGGCGAGCTCGTTTTTCCCCCGCTCCTCGCGATCGGGCTCGCTTCGCGCTTCTCCGCTGCCTCCCTCTCCCTGGTCAACCTCGTAGCCGTCGTCTCCTATTGGCACGTGATCGGGGAGAACCAGGCGGCGCTCATGTCGCATGTCTTCTGGGGCACCCTGCTGCTGGTGACCCTGCTGCACGGGCCGGGAAAGCTGGCGGTGGACCATTGGATCTGGCGGCGGCTCGAGCGCAGCGTGGCGGCAAACTAAGCAACTGTTTCGCTGTCTTACGCCCTGGGGTAAGCTCCCAGGCTATCCGACTGATTTATATGCCCATAGCGCGTTTTCTCCTGGCCCTGCTGCTGATCGTCCCGGCCTTTGCCCACGGCGCCGAGCCGGAGCTGCTCGAGCCCGACAAGGCATTCCGCTTCGCCGCGCGCCTGGTGGACGAGCGCTCGATCGAGCTGAGCTATCAGATCGCGCCCGGGTACTACATGTACCGCGACCGGTTTCGCTTCACGGCGGCCCCCGCGGACGTGAGGCTGGGCGACGCGCGATTGCCCGAAGGAAAACGCCACCGCGACGAGTTCTTCGGCGAGGTCCAAACCTACCGCGGGGCCCTGCGCATCGTGGTGCCCTTCGAGCGCGCCGATGCGGGCGCGCCGGCGATCGCTCTCAGCGTGGTTTCGCAGGGCTGCGCGGACGTCGGCGTGTGTTATGTGCCCTACGAGCACCGGGCCGAGCTGAAGTTTGCGTCGCTCGTCTCGGGGCCGACGCGCAGCGACGCGCCGCTGTTCGGCGGTACGGCGCTCGCCGCGGGATCGGACGAGGGCATTGCGGCGCTGTTTCGCGCCGGGTTCTGGCTGGTCGTCGCCAGCTTTTTCGGGTTTGGACTTCTGCTCTCGTTCACCCCGTGCGTGCTGCCCATGGTTCCCATCCTCTCGGGCGTGATCGTCGGCTCCGGGCATCGCGTCACGAGGACGAAGGGTCTGCTGCTCGCGGCGATCTACGTCTTCGGCATGGCGATGACCTACGCGGTCGCGGGGGTGGCGGCGGGCCTTTCGGGCGCGATGCTCGCGGCGGCCCTGCAGAACCCCTGGGTGGTGGGCGCGTTCGCCGCGGTGTTCGTCGCGCTCGCCCTGGCGATGCTCGGGGTATACGACCTGCAGCTCCCGGTGGCGCTCCAGAGCCGATTCGCCGTCGCGAGCAGCCGCATGCACGGGGGGCACGCCGCGGGGGTGTTCTCGATGGGCGTGCTCTCCGCGCTGATCGTCGGGCCCTGCGTCGCCGCGCCGCTCGCGGGCGCGCTGCTCTACATCAGCCAGAGCCGCGATGTGGTGCTCGGCGGCTCGGCCCTCTTCGCGATGGCGCTCGGCATGGGCGTGCCGCTGCTCGCCGTGGGCGCCTCGGCAGGGGCGCTGCTTCCCAAGGCGGGGCCGTGGATGGGTACGGTCAAGCGCTTCTTCGGCGTGCTGCTCCTCGCCGTCGCGATCTATCTCGTCTCGCCCTTCGTTCCCGTCTCGGTGCAGATGTTCCTGTGGGGCGCTCTCCTCATCGCGACCGCGGTCTTCTTGCGGGTCATCGATCCGCTGCCCCACGACGCGCACGGCTTCCAGCGGTTCGCCAAAGGTATCGGCGTGGTCGCGCTGCTTGCCGGCATCGCCTACATGATCGGAGCGTTCTCGGGGAGCCGCGACATCCTCCAGCCACTGTCCGGCCTGCGCGCCACGGCGGCGGAGGGGGGCGGGCCGGTCGAGACGCCGTTCCGGCGGATCAGTAGTCTCTCCGAGCTCGACGAGCGCATCCGCGCCGCCGCGGGCCGCACGGTCATGCTGGATTTCTATGCCGACTGGTGCGTCTCGTGCAAGGAGATGGAGCGCTACACCTTCGGCGACGAGCGCGTCAGGGCGAAGCTGCGCGAGATGGAATTGCTGCAGGCCGACGTCACCGCGAACAATGCCGAGCACGCCGCCCTGCTCAAGCGCTTTCGCCTCTTCGGCCCGCCCGGCATCATCTTCTTCGACCGCGAAGGCCGCGAGATCCCGGGCCTGCGCGTGGTCGGTTTCCAGCCCGCCGAGCGTTTTGTCGGCCGTGCTCGACCAGGCTTTGAACTCAAGGCAGTAAAGTTCGCGGGTTGAGACGGACAGGGCCGATCGCGCTCACCCGCCCGGAATCTCTTCGTGCCCGTCGAGCCGCAGCATGATCCGCGGCGAGGCGTCCCTGAAGCAACGATCGTTGATTCATATCAATCAGGGAGAGGCGTCTCGGCATATCCTGATCTTCATGCCGAAGATGGACTGCGGCGAGGACACCTCTAGGGGCTGATGAAATGTCAGGCAAATATGCGTTTGGCAAGACGGTGAAGATGTCCTACGACAAAGCGATCGCGCGCGCAACCGAGGCGCTCGCCAAGGAAGGCTTCGGCGTGCTGACCGAGATCGACGTCGCCGCGACCCTGAAGAAGAAACTCGGCAAGGAAATACCGCCGTACAAGATCCTCGGCGCCTGCAATCCGCAGTTCGCGCACCGTGCGCTCGAGGCCGAGCCGCAGATCGGCGCGCTTCTGCCCTGCAACGTGGTGGTGCGGGTGGACGCGGGCGGCAGGACGATCGTGGAGATCATGGACCCGCGTGCGGTCCTGCAGCTCGTCGGTCGCCCGGAGGTCGCCGTGATCGCCGGCGAAGTGCGAGAGCGTCTGGAGCGCGTGCTCGCGGCGCTTTAGGGATCAACTCGAACATAACCATCGGAGAGTGTATTGATGGATATGCCGCGCCACGAACATTCGCATCACGATCATCACGGCGACCCTGGCCATGCGAGCGCCGCCCCTCATCCGGGGACCGCGATCGATCCGGTGTGCGGAATGACGGTCGATATCGCCACCGCGAAGCACAAGCACTCCTTCGGCGGCTCGACCTGGTATTTCTGCAGCAAGCATTGCGTCGACAAGTTTGCGGCCGACCCCGAGCGCTACGCCAAGCCAGGGAAGCAGAGCATCGGCGCCGGCATGCCGGGGTGCGTACACCTGCCCGATGCATCCGGAAATACAGCAGCAAGGTCCGGGCAGTTGTCCAAGTGCGGCATGGCGCTCGTCCCGTCGTTCCCGCAGCGGCCGCCGAATACACCTGCCCGATGCACCCGGAGGTCCGCAGTCCGACGCCCGGAAACTGCCCGAAATGCGGCATGGCGCTCGTCCCCGTTGCCGGAGCAAAGGAAGACGACTCCGAGCTGCGCAACATGACGCGCCGTTTCTGGGTCAGCGCCGTGCTGACGGCGCCGCTCGCCGTGATCGCCATGGCGCCGTATTTCGGGGTGATGGAACCGTTCGGAATTCCGATGCGCATGCGGATGTACGTGGAGCTCGCGCTCGGCACTCCGGTCGTGCTCTGGGGAGGCTGGCCCTTCTTCCGCAAGTTCGCGCTTTCGATCAAGAACCGCAGCCCGAACATGTACACGCTGATCGGACTGGGCGTGGCGCTCGCCTGGCTCTTCAGCATCGCGGCGGTGTTCGCGCCCGGCCTTTTCCCGCAGGAATTCCAGGAACACAGCGGACAGGTCGGCGCCTACTTCGAGGCGGCCGCGGTCATCGTCACGCTGGTGCTGCTGGGCGAGGTGATGCAGCTGCGCGCGCTGGGCGAGACGAGCCGCGCGATCCGCGAGCTGCTGGCGCTCGCGCCGAACACGGCGCTGCGCATCGAGGCCGACGGGAGGGAAGTCGAAGTGCCTCTTGCCGAAGTGCAGGTCGGCGACCGGCTGCGCGTGCGTCCTGGGGAGAAGGTGCCCGTGGACGGAACTTGCGTGGAAGGCTCGTCGTACGTGGACGAATCCATGATCACGGGCGAGCCCGTTCCCGTGGCGAAGAAACCGGGCGACAGGGTGACCGGGGCGACGATCAACGGCAAAGGGACGCTCGTCATCCGCGCCGAGCGCGTCGGCGCCGACACGCTGCTTTCGCAGATCGTGCACATGGTGGCGCAGGCGCAGCGCACGCGCGCGCCCGTGCAGCGCCTGGCGGATCTGGTCGCCGCGTACTTCGTCGAAACGGTCATCGCGATCGCGGTTCTGACCGCGCTCGTCTGGGGGTTCTTCGGCCCCGAGCCCAGGCTCACCTATGCGGTGGTGAACGCGGTGGCGGTGCTCATCATCGCCTGCCCCTGCGCGGTGGGGCTGGCGACGCCGATCTCGATCACGGTGGCGATGGGGCAGGGCGCGATCAACGGGATCCTGTTCCGGAACGCCGAGGCCGTGGAAAAGCTGCGCGAGATCGACACGCTGGTCGTGGACAAGACCGGCACGCTCACGCTCGGCAGTCCGCGGCTCGTGGACCTGATCGTCGAGCCGGGAATCGCAGAGAGCGAGGCGCTCGCGCTGATCGCGAGCCTCGAGCGCGCCAGCGAACACCCGCTCGCCCAGGCCATCGTCAAGGGCGCGGAAGAGCGCGGCCTGCGCCTGTCACAGGTGGAGAAATTCGAGTCGGTTACGGGCCAGGGCGTACGCGGGGAAATCGGCGGACGGAAGGTCGCGGTCGGCAGCCGGCGATTCATGGAATTGCAGGGCGCCGTTCCCGCCTCGCTCGCCGACAAGGCCGATGCGCTGAGGACACAGGGCAAGACCGCGCTCTACGCCGCGATCGACGGGCGCACCGTCGCGGTGATCGCGGTTGCCGATCCGATCAAGGAAACGACGCCGGAGGCGATCAAGACGCTGCAGTCGGAAGGCGTGCGCGTCGTGATGCTGTCGGGCGATTCGCGCAAGACCGCGGAAGCGGTCGGCCGGCAGCTCGGCATCGACGAAGTGATCGCCGAGGTGCTGCCCGAGCAGAAGGTCGATGCGATCAAGTCGCTGCAGAAGCAAGGCCGCGCGGTCGCGATGGCGGGAGACGGCATCAACGACGCGCCGGCGCTGGCTCAGGCCAACGTGGGCATCGCGATGGGCACCGGCACCGACGTCGCGATCGAAAGCGGCAGCGTGACGCTCGTCAAAGGCGACCTGCGCGGCATCGTGAAAGCGATTCGCCTCTCGCGCGCGACCATGCGCAACGTGAAGCAGAACCTGTTCTTCGCCTTCGTCTACAACGCGATCGGCATTCCGATCGCGGCGGGCGTGCTCTATCCCTTTTTCGGGCTGCTGCTGTCGCCGATCTTCGCCGGCGCGGCGATGGCGATGAGCTCGGTGTCGGTGGTCACCAACGCGCTGCGGCTGCGAAAGGCGGCGCTCTAGGCGATTCTCATCGAGCGTGTCAGGTTGCAGACCTCACCCGAGGATCACGCGCACTTTGTGGGATTGACCGTCATCCACGAGCGGAACTCGCGTCGGCCCGTCCGGCAGCGTCTTGCCGTCCAGCTCGGCGCTCGCGACTCCACGGCTGACGCCGTGGGGGTTCTCGACGGCAATCTCGTAGCGCGCAGAGTGATACTTGAAGACGATCTCGAAGCGAGGCCACGCTTTGGGTATGCAGGGGGCGAGCAGCAGGAACGCTCCCTGTAGACGAAGGCCGAGGATCGCTTCGATGCCGGCCCGGTACAGGCACCCGGCCGTGCCGGTGTACCAGGTCCATCCGCCGCGCCCGGCGTGCGGAGCGACCGAATAGACATCGGCGGCGACGGCGTAGGGCTCGACCTTGTAGCGCTGCACGTCGGCTCGCGTGCTCGTGCGGCTGATCGGATTCATGAGCGAGAACAGCTCCGCGGACTTGTCTCCCCGGCCGAGGGCGGCAAAGGCAAGCACCGACCACGTGGCCGCATGGTTGTATTGGCCGCCGTTTTCCCGGATGCCGGGCGGATAGCCCTTGATGTATCCGGGATCGAGCGGCGTCCGGTCGAAGGGCGGCGTGAACAGCAAGGCCAGACGGTCGTCGCGATTGATGAGCTGCTCGTCCACGGCGGCCATGCCACGCAGGGCACGCGCCGGATCGGCAGCGCCGGAGATCACGCTCCAGGATTGCGCAATCGAGTCGATCCGGCATTCGCCGCTCGTGGACGAGCCCAATGGCGTTCCGTCGTCGAAATAGCCGCGCCGGTACCAATCGCCATCCCAGCCATTTTGTTCAAGAGCGTTCTGCAGCGCCGCGGCATGCGCTCTCCAGTGCGCGGCGCGCGCGTGCTCATCGCGCGTCTCGGCCAAGGGCGCGAACGCCGCAAGCGTCGCGTGCAGGAACCAGCCGAGCCAGACGCTCTCGCCTTTGCCCATCTCGCCGACCCGGTTCATGCCGTCGTTCCAGTCGCCCGTGCCGAACAACGGCAAGCCGTGTTCGCCGACAGCGAGGCTCTGATCGAGCCCGCGCGCGCAGTGCTCGAACAGGGAAGCGCTCTCGTCCGCGATCAGGGGCTGGAAGTAGGCATCGTGCTCGCCGGACCGCAGCGCCTGGCCTTCCAGAAATGGAACGGGCTCGTCCAGCACCGCGATGTCGCCGGTCGTCTCGACGTAGTGTGCGGCGGCGTAGGCGAGCCATATCCGATCGTCTGAAACGCGTGAGCGGACGCCCTGGCCGGAGGGCGGCATCCACCAATGCTGGACATCGCCTTCGACGAATTGCCGGGCAGCGGCGCGCAGGAGATGCTCGCGCGTCAGCGTCGGACGCGAGAGGGCGAGCGCCATTCCGTCCTGGAGTTGGTCGCGGAAGCCGTAAGCGCCGCTCGCCTGATAGAACGCCGATCGTGCCCACATGCGGCAGGCGAGCGTCTGATAGAGCAGCCAGCGATTCAGCATGATGTCCATCGACCGGTCCGGCGTCTTCACCTGAACCGTGCCGAGCACATCGTCCCAATGGCCGACGACCTCGCGAAGGACCGCGTCGAGATCGGCCGCTCGGTAGCGAGCGATCAAGGATTGCGCATCGGCCGTGGTCGCGGCTTGCCCGAGGAAAAAGACGATTTCCACCGTGCCGCCCGGTTTGAGCTCGACCGGGGATTGAAGAGCGCCGCAGGGATCGAGGCCGGCACCGACCCGCTGTGAGAGGAGTACTTCCCCCGCGA
This sequence comes from uncultured beta proteobacterium, assembly GCA_963699535.1. GTDB lineage: Bacteria > Pseudomonadota > Gammaproteobacteria > Burkholderiales > SG8-39 > VBDM01. The sequence goes on from CAVOUJ010000011.1 coordinate 123,972, forward strand.
GCGCGGCCGGGTTATCGAGCGTGCCATTGCGCCCCAGGAATTCCCGCCGGTCGCCGGTCCAGGCGGTCTGTCGTCCGCCCAGATCCGCAAAGGCGACACGGGAACCGAACGTCGTGCTCCAGGGGTTGCGCGCGAGCATCGCGCCGGTCTCCGGATCGAGTTCCGTCACGACCGAGAGTGCAGATGCGCTGCGCGACGGGCCGAGCACCCACTCGACATAGGCCGTAACCGACAGCCGCCGGGATCGGCTCGAGGCGTTCCGCAGCGTCAGCCGTGAGATCTTGATCGGATCATCGAGCGGCACGTATTGGAGGAGATCGAGCGCGATACCGTGCGCGGTATGCTCGAATCGGCTGTAGCCTTGGCCATGTCTGGCGACATAGGGCGCGGCCTCGTCACGGATCGGCAGGGCCGTCGGTCCCCACAGCTCGCCGGACTCCTCGTCGCGCACATAGAGTACTTCGCCCGGCCGATCGGTGACGGGATCGTTCGACCAGGGCGTAATCTGGTTCTCGCGACTGCTGAGCGACCAGGTGTAGCCGCTGCCCTCGACCGCGACCTGGAAGCCGAACGAGGGATTGGCGATGACATTGATCCACGGGGCCGGTATCGACCGGCCGGCGCCGAGGATCGTCACGTATTCCCTTCCGTCCGCGTCGAATCCGCCGAGCCCATTGAAGAATTCAAGGTTCGGCGGCACCGTAACGGTCTGCGGCACGGCCGCGGGCGGCACGCGCCTCGGCGGCGCGTATCTTGCCGACGGTGCGGTGGTGTCCCTCTCCTGGAGACGGTTGAGCTGTTCCGATAGCGTTCCGTGTCGTCCGACCAGCACGGCCCGGGCCATGGCGAGCAGCAAGGCGCGTGTCTCCACCGAAATGAGATCTGCACGCAGCACGAACACGGAGCCACGCGCGACGTCCGCGCCGGTCTGCAGCCGGGACCGGCTCGTCCGGGCCAGCGTTTCCAGGGCGATCTGAAGGTCCTGGATATAGGAGGATGCCCGTTCGTTCAGGATCACGAGATCGACGGCGAGCTGCTTCATGCGCCAGTATTCATGGGCTCGCAGCATCTGGCGGACGATGGCGAGGTCTTCGATGTTGTCGATCCGCACCAGAATGATCGGGAGGTCCCCGGAGATGCCCTGCGCCCAGAGCGCCGCCGGCCCGCCGCCGCCGCGGCGGATGGTGTCCGGCGACGGTCGGAGCGTGGGATCGGCGTAGAGCACGTGGCCGGCGAGACGCTGAAACAGGCCCGCCTGCTCCGCGTCGATGCCGAGATAGTTCAACTGCACTTGCGCCTGGGTCCACGCCAATGTGGCTGCGCGGTCGAAGGCTGTCGTGTCCTCGTGCTTGTCGATGAGGTCCAGCACCTCGCCGCGGGACGACGCGACGACCGTCCAGAACGCGATGTGCACCGTCCTGCCAGGCGGCACCCGGACGCGGTGACGAAGCGCGAAGACGGGATCGAGAACGGTGCCGACCGTATTGGAGAGCGGCAGGCCATCCATCACGGCCATCGGTGTCCGAACCTCGCGTCCACGGCCGAGGAAACGGGCCCGGTCGGTTTCGATCTCCGGTTCGCCCACCGTCTCGCCTTCCACGACGGCGAGATGCGCGGCCCAGATTTCGGGCTCGCCGGGCGAGCGACGCCGCCGCGTCGCCAGGATGGCCCTGACCTTGGCGAGATATTCGGTTTGCACGAAAAGCTTGGAAAAGACCGGGTGCGCCGTGTCGGCGGCGGTCGGCGCCAGCACCAGCTCGGCATACGAGGTGAGCTCGATGTCCCGGGTCCGGCTGCCCAAATTCGCGACGGATACGCGGCGGACTTCGGCGTTGTCCTCCGGCGAGACGACGACCTCGAGCGTCGTGGTGATCGGTCCGTCGTGGCGGACAAACTCGGCGCGATCCTCGGTGAACGTGACGTCGTAACTGTCCGGTTCGACCCCGCTCGGCTGGTAGCCCGCGGACCACACGTCGCCGCTCTGGACGTCGCGCAGGAAGACGTAGGCGCCCCAGTCGTCGCGGGTGACGTCCTCGCGCCAGCGCGTGACCGCAGCATCGCCCCAGCGGCTGTACCCGGAGCCGGCGCCCGTCAGCATCACGGCATACCGTCCGTTCGAAAGCAGGTGCACCTCCGGCGTGGCGTCGTGCACCGAGCGGAGCCTTCGCACCGTCGGCAGCTCCAGCTCGCGGACCGTCTCCGCCGTTTCGACTTCCTCCACCCGGGGATAAGCCAATGCGACGTCGCGCGGCGTGCGTTCCTGCAGGAGGAGCTCCGTCGCCTGCACGATCGGCTCGGCATGAAACCGTGACCGCATCGCGCCGTCCAGGAGAGCGTTGGCGATGGCGACTACGGTCATGCCCTGATGGTGGGCCAGGAAGGCGCGGACGATTGCGACGTCTTTCCCCTCCGGCAGACGCGTGCGTGTGTAGTCCAGCGCCTCGTAAAAACCATAGCGACCACGCGCGCCAATAGCGGCAAGTCGGTCAAAGTTTTGCGCTGCCGCGCCCGGGTCGACCATGGCTGCGAGCGCCGTCGCGTAGGGCGCGACAACGGCGTTCTCGCTCAGGCCGCGTTTCAGACCCAGGCCCGGGACGCCGAAGTTCGAATACTGATAGGTGTGCTCCAGGTCGCGGACGTTGTAGGCGGACTCCGAAATTCCCCAAGGCACATCGAGCACGGCTCCATAAGCGATCTGCCGGCGGACGACGAGACGGCTCGTCTGCTCGATCAGGCTGCCGGCCGGTGCGCGCATGACTAGCGACGGCATCAGGTACTCGAACATCGATCCCGACCAGGAGACGAGCGCCGCGCCGCGTCCGACCGGGGTGACGGCGCGCCCGAGCCGGAACCAATGCCGCGAAGGGACGTCGCCCTTGGCGATCGCTACGAAGCTCGCAAGGCGCGCCTCGGAGGCGAGCAGGTCATAACAGCTCGGGTCGAGATTGCCCTCCGCGACCCGATAACCGATCGAGAGGAGCTTGCGGTCCGGATCGAGGAGAAAGCCGAACTCCATCGCGCCGGCCATGGCCCGCGCCGTCGCTTCGAGCGTCGCCAGGCGCTGCTGCAAAGAGCGCGCGGCATCCGCGGTCTGTGCAACGTCGCGGCGGTGACTTTCGATCGACGCCAGAGTCGCCTCCGCCCAGAACAGCATTTCGGCGCCGGCTTCGTCGCCACGTTCGCTCGCCAGTGTTCGGGCAATGTCGACCATGGTGGCGCCGTGAGGCGCGACTTCCGCCAGTCGCGCCCCGATGTCCTCCGGTGGCATGAGCGCCCGGCGGAGCGCGGCGGCCAGCGCATCGAGCGCATCGTCCAGCTGATGTCGCGTGATCGTCTGCGTTCGCCGGTCGTCGGGAAGCGTGTGCAAAGCTTCACGCGCGAGGTTCAGGCCATCTTCGATGCCGGCAAACAATTCAGCACCTGCCATCGGGCGGTCGATCCACTCTCGACAAGCATTCGCAAGAGCGATCAGGTGTCCGGCCAGATTGCCGCTATCCACCGAAGAGACGTATTGCGGGTCCAACGGACGAAGATCCCGCGTGTCGTACCAGTTGTAGAAGTGGCCGCGGAACCGCTGCAGGCCGCTCATGGTCGCGAGTGTCGCTTCCAGCCGGTCGACGGTATCGTGGGTCCCCGCCCACCCGAAGTCGCGGGCGCTGACAGCGGAGAGGAGATAGACGCCGAGATTGGTGGGAGAGGTCCGGTGCGCGACCGTCGGCCAGGGGTCTTCCTGAAAATTGTCCGGCGGCAGCATGTGGTCCGCTGCGGTCACGAAGATCTCGAAGAAGCGCCAGGTGCGGCGCGCGACCAGCCTCAAAGCACCGGCCTCCGCAGCCGAGACCGGCAGGCGGCCCGCCACTAGCGGCGACAGGCTCGTCCATCGAGCGATGGCCGGCGATGCGGTCCAGGCGAACACGAACGGGGCCGCCACCGGCCAGGCGTCGCTCCCGAGCCACCAGACGACGATCGCAGCAACGATGCCGATGGCGACACCACCGCTCATCTGCCGATAGAACCCGGCGAGGTCGAGCTGGGGGCTCACCATCGCCTGACCTGCCGTGACCCAGTCGAGAAGATGCCGATGGCTCACGAACAGACGAAACAGCGTTCTGACGATCGCGTCGGCCATCAGCGACGCCTGATGCGCGAGGAATACGACCAGCAATGCGGTCAGGGACAATGCGAGCTGAACATCCGCGGCGAGAGCGCGCAGGTGGCTGCGTACGGTGGTCCGGGCACGCCGCGGCACGATCGCGGCAAGAACGGGGAGCAGCGTCGCCAAGGCGATCGTCGACACGACGAAGCCGGTCCAGGCGACGGCCGCTTGCAGGGGCAGCGCCCATCCCGCCAGCAAGGCGACGACGCTCGCCGGCGCCGACAGCGAGCGCCGCAGGTTATCGATCATCTTCCAGCGACCGATCGGCGGAAGGGCGGCTGCGGTCCGATCCCCGACGGAGGCGTTGCCGCGACCGAGAATCCACGGCAGCAATTGCCAGTCGCCGCGCGCCCATCGGTGCTGGCGTGCGGCGGCCACGTCGTAGCGTGACGGAAACTCCTCGACGACTTCGATATCGGAAGCGAGGCCGGCGCGGGCGAATGTCCCCTCGAACAGGTCGTGACTGAGCAGCGTGCTTTCGCGCACGCGGCCCTCGAGCGCGGCCTCGAAGGCATCCACGTCGTAGATGCCCTTGCCGGTATAGGAGCCTTCGCCGAAGAGATCCTGATACACGTCGGACACGGCGGAGGCGTAAGGATCGATGCCGCTCATGCTGGAGAAGATGCGCTGGAAGAGCGATCCCTCGCGGCCGATCGGCAGCGAAGGCGTGACGCGCGGCTGCAACACCCCATAGCCTTCGACGACGCGTCGGGTAACGGGATCGAACCGCGGACGGTTGAGCGGGTGCGCCATCTTGCCGACCAGCCGGCGGGCCGCCTCCCGCGGCATCCGGGTATCGGCGTCGAGCGTGATGACGTAACGGACGCCGGCAGGTGCCGCCGAGAGTCGTCCGCCGACGCCCAGGAAGGTCGTATCGGCCGCGCCGCGGAGCAGCCGGTTAAGCTCGTGGAGCTTGCCGCGCTTGCGCTCCCACCCGATCCAGCGCTGCTGCCCTTCGTTCCAGACTCGCCGGCGATGGAGCAGAAGAAAGCGGTCCCCCCCGGCTTTCGGTCCGTAGTTGCGGTTCAGGCGGGCGATACCCGTGGCGGCGGCCTCCAGAAGCGCTTCATCTCCTTCAACGGTCTCGGTCGCGGCGTCGGTCCAGTCCGACAGCAGTGCGAAATGGAGCTCGCCTTCCGGACTCGAAAGGTGGTGGATCTCAAGGCGCTCGATTTGCTCTTCGAGCGCGGCCTGCGTCGTGAGAAGGATCGGGACGACGACCATCGTGCGCAGGTGCGCAGGTACGCCGTCGCGGAGCTCCAGGCCCGGCAGGATCGTAGCGCCGAACTCCATCGTAACGCCGCGGTTCACGAGCGCCATCGCCGCATCGATAGCCGGGATCAGCCCGAGAAGCGCGAGGACACCGAGCCACCCGTCGCCGATTCCCATTCCGGCCAGCGCAAACAACGGCAAGGAGAGAACGATCGCAGCGACCATGATGACGCTGCGGATATAGCCGCCGATGCCGAGCTTCGCGTTGGATCGAGCGAGCCAGCTGCGCCAGGGAGCACGAAATCCGATCGTCGCCTCGAACGCGCGACGCCCCCCGGCGATCAGGTGATAGCCGGGATCGCGTTCGCGGCGATGAACACCGTCACCCAATGACTGACGTTCTGGATCGTTTGCGGCCAGAAGAGCCGCTCGCGCAATCTCCAGTTCCGTCAGTTTCGAGCCCCGCGCCAGCTCCTCGATCGCTCTGCGGTAGAAGTTGCGTGTCGGAAAATCCATGTCCGCGAAGTCGCTGCCGGAGCGCAGCGTGTCGTCGACGAGACTGACGTTCTCGACGAGCTCCGCCCAGTCGACTTCGGAGATCAGGCGCATGCTCGTGATGATGTTGCGGACCGTCACGTTCGTCGCACCCTGTTTTTGGTGCTCGTCGTGCACGATCGCGTCGGGGGTCGTTCCCTGGGCCGCCAGGCGCTCCTCGAGCCACATCAGCGCCCGAGTGACCTTCGGATCCTGGTCCCGCAGCCGTTGCACGAGCTGAACGGCGAAGGCCCCCGGCAAGGGTGCCTGTTCGTAATGCTGAAAGACCGAGCGGATCGGCTCGGTCGGGTGCACGTTCACGCCCAGGAGCCGATCGGCCAGGGCGTCCGCTTCCTGGCGCGCGGCGCGGCCGGTCACGATGCGCCTGGCCCCGCGTCGAAGATTCTCCACGAGCACGATCCGCAGCGTGATCGCAACCGCCCATAACTCCCCGATCGTCAGCGGCTGAACGCGCTGGTAGGCGCGCACGAACCGGCGCAGCATCTCGAGGTCGAAGCGGCTGTCCGTATGAGCGACAAAGGCCCAGGCCACGCCGAAGACCCGCGGATAGCCGGCGAAAGGTCCGGTGGACAGCTTCGGCAATTGCCGATAGTAGCTGGAGGGCAGATCGTCGCGAATTTCGCGGATCTGCTCTTCGACGAGGTGGTAGTTGTCGAGCAGCCACTCGGCGGCCGGTGTAATGGCACGACCCTCGCCGACCGCGTTTGCGATGGCGCGATACGCTTCGAGCAGAACCGATTCGTTGTCCTCTACTCGAGCGGCGAGAGATCGCCCGGCCACCGGCCTCGCGGTGACGGGTTGTGCCGCGGCAAGGCTCGTGGCGTGCTGCTCGAGACGCTCGATACTAAAGAGCTCCGCGCGGATCGATTCTTCGTTGTCCCACGGTGCAGCCTGCGACTCGCGCCCGAAGGCGCGAAGGATTGCCGATTTCAATTTAACCATCTTCCCAGGTCAGTGCCATCATCACATCCGCAGGATGCGCTCGGCGTTGCCGTGCGCGATCTTCTCCCGGTCGGCGTCGCTGATCGAGAGCTTCTTGAGGAAGCCGATTCCTGTGGTGTTCGCCTCGTAGGGCCAGTCCACGGCGAAGAGGATCCTGTCCGCGCCGAGCGCGAGCAGCGTGCACACGAACGCGGGCTCGTACCAGTTGCCGCTGGTGGTGACGAGCAGGTTGTCGCGCAGGTACTCGATCGGCTGCCTCTTCAGGCCGCGGCGAGCCGCCGCGCGGGCCGTGTGGTCGTTCAAGCGGTGCATCGCGAAGGGCAGCCCTTCGCCCAGATGCCCGAGGATCACCTGCAGTTTCGGATACGCGTCGAACACCCCGGCGAAGACAATGCGCAGGAAATGGCAGCTCGTGTCGATCGCGAACCCCCAACCCGCGCGCGCCAGCTCCTCGTAGCCCTTGAAGTAGGAGCTCATCGCGTGCGGATGGGCGAGGGTGGGGTGCAGGTAGATCGGCACCCCGAGCTTCTGCGCGCGCTCGAAGATCACCCAGTACTTCTTCTCGTCGAGGAAACTCCCTTGCGTGTGGCCGTGGATCATCGCGCCCTTGAAGCCGAGCTTGGCGACGCAACGCTCCAGCTCTTCGGCGGCGGCCTCGGGATTGGCGGTCGGGAGCGAGGCGAAGGCGGCGAAGCGCCCAGGGTGCGCTTTGACCGCGGCGTGCGCGCGGTCGTTCGCGTCCCTCGCCATCGGGATCGCGACCTCCGCGCCGAACCCCTGGGGCCCGGGCGAGCCGAAGGAGAGCACCTGCACGTCCACGCCCGCGGCGTCCATGTGCGCGAGGCGCTTCGCGCCCAGATCCGAGTTCTGCTCGACGATGTCGTGGCCGATCTGCTCGCTGCGCGAAGTCAGATAGAAATTGCGGAACTCGTTCGCCGCGACCTTCTCGCGGTATAGGGGCGTGATGAAGTGCTCTTCGATCGCGATGGTCTTCATGGCGTGCTTCCTTTCACTGATACGGGTCTTGCTTCGCGCTCGTACCGGTCGATGGCGAAGGCGGCGGCAAGCGCGACCGCGGCGCAGCCGAGCATCGGCCACAGCACCGCGTCCCAGGATCCCGCCCAGGTGACGGTGGCGGCGACGAGCGGCGGCCCGACGAATATGCCGGCGTGCACGATGTTGACGATGAGCCCCTGGATCGCCCCCAGCTCGCCGGGCGAGCGCGCGTAGCGCATGCCGGCCGAGAGCGCGGCCGAGGGCACGGTACCGGTGACGAAGCTGTAGAACACCGCGAGCGCGTAGCGCCAGATGTCGGGCAGGCTCGCGGCGAAGATGCCGACGAAAAGGAGGCTCGTCACGACGAAAGTCGCGCCGATGATGCGCCCGCGCCCGAAATTTCGCTGGATCAGCCACCCGCCGAGCAGGTTGCCGAAGCAGTTGGCGAACACGGCGAATGCCGTGGCGAGCGCCGCGGCAGTGGCGCCGATTCCGCGGGTGTCCTGGAGGTAGGTAGGCAGCCACACGATCAGCGTGATGTGCTGGATCGCGTACATCGCGAAAGCGACGCCGAGCAGCCATGGCACCGGCTGCGCTAGCGAGCTGCGCAGGTTTGCAAGGGAGCGGTGTGCGCCGCGGGTCGCGCCGGCGTAGCCGGGCGACTGCGCCGCGAGCATGAGCGCGCACGCGCCGCCGGCTGCCGCGACTGCAAGCCACACCGCGCGCCAGCCGAAGTCGGCGAGAAGCAGCGGGCTTGCCGCGATCACCGCGCTCACGCCGAGCGGCAGGTAGGTCGCCCACAGCCCGAAGGCCATGCCTCTTCCCTTCGGCGCGGTCGCGGCTACGATCAGAGCCGGGGCAGAAACGACCACGGCGAGAAAACCCAGGCCCTCCATCAGCCGCAGCGCTATGAGGAGCGTCGCACCGGGGGCGAGTGCGCCGAGCGCGCTGCCGGCGGCGATGAGAAGCACGCCGGAAATGCAGAAGCGCAGCGCGCCGAATCGGTCGGCGAACGCGCCGAAGAAGAGCGCGCCCGTCGCCGCAATCGCGTTGAACGCCGACACCAGCCAGCCGGCGTCGATGAGCGAAAGGCCGAACTCCTCCTTCAGGAGCGGCAGCGCCGGCGACATCTTGCCGAAGGCGAAGGCGCCGACGACGCCCGCGAAAAAGGCCGCGAACACGGCGGGCCAGCGGGTGTAGGGGGCGACGCTCATTTCGGAAGTTGTTTTCAGGAGATCAGCGACGAAGGAGCTGCCGGACGTTCGCGCGCAAGCTTACACGAATTGGCAGGGTGTACCGCTTGGCGCAGGTGCGCGACGTCTGGTTAGTGTTTGCATATGCATGTGTATGGTCTTAGGATGGCCCGACCTCATGCTGGAACTCGCGACTCTGATTTCGCACCAGGCCCGTTATCGGCCTGACGCGGTCGCCGTGGTTTTCGAAGGCGAGAGGGTCTCCTACCGCCAGTTCTGGTCGCGCGTTGCGCGCGTGGGCAACATGTTGCGCGCGCTCGGCATCGGTCCCGGGGACAAAGTGGCGACTGTCGCCGGGAACTCGCTCCGGTTGCTCGAGACATACTGGGCCGTCCCGACGATCGGTGCTACGCTTGTGCCGCTCTCGCCGCTCCTCATGCCCGCAGGACTTGCGAGCCTCCTGCACGACTCCGACGCACGTTGCCTCGTGACACAGCGGTCCATGCTCCCGATCCTGCGCGAGATTCGCACCGACCTTCCGCCGCACGTGCTGGTGATCGACGGCGGTGAGCCCGGTTTCGGCGACTATCAGGCGCTTGCCGCCGTGCAGCCTGAGACGCTCGTGCCGGCGGAGGTCACCGCGGACGACCTGTTCAACATCATGTACACAAGTGGTACCACCGGCCTGCCAAAGGGCATCTTGCACACGCACTTCGTGCGGTCGATGTACTGCGCGCTCATGGGCATGGCGTTTCGAATGACGCCCGAATCCCGGACCCTCCACACGGGCGCAATCGTCTTCAACGGCGCGTTCGTCACGATGATGCCGACGTTCCATCTGGGGGGGACCTACATCCTTCACCGCCAGTTCGATCCAGAGGCGACCATTGCCGCGATCGAGGCCGAGCGGGTGACCCATGTGATGCTGGTGCCGGCGCAGATCGTCGCGCTTCTCGGCTCGCCGCGGTTCGACCCTGCGCGCCTCGCATCGCTCGAATGCGTCCTGTCGCTGGGCGCGCCGCTCTTGCAGGGGCATAAGGACCGCCTGAATGCGGCGCTGCCCGGCCGCTTTTATGAGCTCTACGGGCTCACCGAAGGGTTCGTCACCATTCTCGATCGGAACGACGCGGTGCGCAAAAGCGGCTCCGTCGGCATCCCGCCGCCCTTCTATCGCATCCGTATCGTGCGGGACGACGGCACCGACGCTGCGCCCGGCGAAATTGGCGAGATCGTCGGCCGTGGGCCGATTCTCACGACCGGCTACTACAAACGGCCGGACCTCACCTCGGAGGCGATTCGCGACGGCTGGCTCTATTCCGGCGATATGGGCTACCTCGATGGCGATGGGTATCTCTACCTCGTGGACCGCAAGAAGGACATGATCGACTCGGGCGGTGTGAAGGTGTATCCGCGCGACATCGAGGAGATCACCGCGCGGCACCCCGAGGTGCGCGAGGTCGCGGTACTCGGGGTCCCGCACGAGAAATGGGGTGAGACACCGCTCGCGGCGGTCATCCTGCGCGAGGGTGCAACCGTCACCGCAGCGGCGCTGAGGGACTGGATCAACGATCGCGTCAGCGCGCGCTACCAGCGCGTCTCGGAAGTTGTGTTCATGGCGGACTTCCCGCGCAGCGCCGCGGGGAAGACCCTCAAGCGCGAGTTGCGCGAGCCCTACTGGGCTGGGCGTGAGCGAAAGATCTGAGCTGCGCCTAAACGAGATTGACACTGAAAGGAGAGTGGTATGAAAGTTGGACTCCTCGGTTCGGGTGATGTCGCAAAGACGCTGGGCAGCGGCTTTCTCAAGCACGGTCATGACGTCGCGATGGGCACGCGCGCGCCCGCGAAACTCACGGATTGGGCGAAACGGAATCCCCAGGCCCGTATCGGCGGCTTTGCCGACGCGGCGAAGTTCGGCGAGCTCGTCGTGCTGGCGGTCAAGGGCACCGCGGCGCCGGACGCATTGCGCGCCGCGAATACGGTGAACCTGGCCGGCAAGCCGGTCATCGATGCGACCAATCCCATCGCCGATGCGCCGCCAAGCAACGGCGTGCTGAAGTTCTTCACCAATCTCGACGAATCTCTCATGGAGCGCCTCCAGCGCGAATTCGGCAATGTGCGCTTCGTCAAAGCTTTCAACTCCGTCGGCAATGCGTCCATGGTGAACCCGCAGTTCAAGGGCGGGATGCCAACCATGTTCATTTGCGGGAACGACGAGGCGGCGAAGAAGGTCGTCAGTGGCGTTCTCGCTCAGTTCGGTTGGGAGACGGCAGACATGGGCAAAGCCGAAGCAGCCCGGGCGATCGAGCCGCTATGCATGCTTTGGTGTATCCCAGGCTTCCTCCGCAACGACTGGGTTCACGCCTTCAAGCTGCTTACCTGAGCATCAAGCTGGCACCGACCACGTGGCCGTCCCGATGATCCTCGTCGTGATTCTCACCGTGCGCAGGGACGCGATCGAGAAATTCCGCGCGTTCGAGAAGCACGCCGCCGGGGTCATGGCGACGCACGGCGGACGGATCGAGAGAACCGTCGTCGTCGCGCCGGACGGTGCGGCGGACGTGTTCAAGGAGATCCACGTGGTGACGTTTCCGGACGAGCAGGCGTTCGCCGCCTATCGGGCGGACGAGCGGCTTGCCCGGTTCGCCCGCTTGCGGGACGAATCGGTCGTGCACACCGAGGTTCTCGCGGGAGAGGATGGCCCGAGCTATTCCGCCGGTTGACTTGGGCCCCTCAAAAACACTCGCCATTCAAAATCTGCGGCGGTAGGATGCCCGCTTCGGAGGCGTCGAACCGGAGAAAGGTCAGCGAATGGCAGACAACGACGACGTACTGGACCCGACCTTTCTCTTTCGGCACGGAGATTCGCCGAAACCCATTTCGATACCCGCCGGACAGCCGGTATTCCGCGTCGGGGATCGCGGCGGAGTCATGTACGTGCTGACCGAGGGCTCGGCCGATGTGCTGATCGGAGGCGCGACCGTCGAAAAGGCGACCCGCGGCGCGCTCTTCGGTGAGATGGGCCTCATCGACCAGAGCGAAAAGCGCAGCGCGACGGTGATCGCCGGGACCGACTGTACCCTCGTCCCGGTGGACCTGGAGACCTTTCACCTCCTGGTGCGGCGGACGCCGCAGTTCGCGACCTACGTGATGAGGTCCGTCGTCGGCCGCCTTCGGCGCATGAACGCCCAGCTCCTGGAGAGGCAGAAAAAGGAATAGCCGTACCGGGACGCCCGGGCCGGTTTCGTGAACTATGCCATTTGCATGGTTCCCGGATCGGCCTAGGATGCCCGCATGCCTGCCCTCGGGACCCGAGCCATGAAGCACAGCGAGCGCGACCCGCGCTCCACCACGGGTGAAATATTGAGTCAGCTTCGCCCGCGCAGTCTGGTACGGGACGGGCGCGACCTCGTGGTGAAGTTCCAGTACGACGATGTCTTTCGTTCCTACGTGGCGTACCGGGCGTGGGCGTTGATCGCCGTCATTCTGGTGTTCGTCCTCGTGAGCACCGTATTGGCGGTCGGCGTCATGTTCGACGCCGCGCGGTGGGTTCCGGCTCCCACTCCGCTCTGGCTCCGGGCACTCGCGCTCGTTCTCGGGGCGGCGGTGTGGGTCGGGGGAATCATCGCGCAGGTCTATCTCTTCGTGCTGTCGCTGGAAGGGAAGGCGGCGCGGCTCGATCGCACCTCGCGAGGGATGATCGTGGCGGTACCCAAGGGCTTCATCGCCTACCTGAAATACAGCCGCACGCTGGCTCCCTGGATGCTCGTCGTGGCCTGCGTAGCCCTGCCGCTCGCGGTCCTCGCCACCAACGCGCCCGTGGCGGCGCTGCTCCTCGCTTCGCTGGCGGTCCTCGCTCCCCTGCTTTTCAGCAAGCTCGACCCCTGAGCGCGCGGCCGGCGCGGCCTGCCGCCTCCTGCGCTATCCTTGGCGGCGTCCGCCGCATTTTCCGCCGTGGGAGGGAGCATGAAATCCGACTGGGCCGAGAGCTTTCGCCAGCGCATCAACGCTTTTGCCGACGCGCTCGGCAACCTGCTGGTCGACGCGTTCCATTACCTGGCGCTGTTCGCCATCGGGGCCGCCACCGTGTGGTCCGCGGTCGTGGCCTTCCTTGCGATGGCGGAGAAGGGCCACGCCTCGATCGACGACATCCTGCTCCTGTTCATCTACCTCGAGCTCGGCGCCATGGTCGGCATCTACTTCAAGACTAACCATATGCCGGTGCGTTTCCTGATCTACGTGGCGATGACCGCGCTGACTAGGATGCTGATCTCGGACGTGCAGGCGCACCACCGGCCCGACTTGGGCGTCATCTATATAACGGGAGCGATCCTTCTGCTCGCGGTGGCGACGCTCGTGGTGCGGTATGCGTCGTCGAAGTATCCGGCGGGGCCGGCGGGAGAGCGGGCCGGTCGCTGAGCGATCGCGGGGGACCTCGTAGCTCCGTCGCTCCGCGCCAGCGGGGCGGGAAGTCTTGATTGCGTGGCGACCCGTCTTCGGGATCGCGCCGAGACCACGCGCCGGTACGGTCTCTTATCACCCTTGATGCACATCAATACTCGACCACTCAGAGATGGTAAGAAGTGATTGTCACAAGCATCTGCAGGAAATTCCATGTCCGGCCGTCGAAGCAGCCCGGATTCAGCGCGGACGCGCTGGCCAAGGTGGCTGTTTGCGGCGTTGGTGGTCGTTGTGCTGATCGGTTGCGGAGGTGGCGGAGGAGGGGGCGTCGACAACGACGAGGCGCCGCCGGAGCCCCCACCGGGTGGAGTGGGAACCGGCGCCGACGGAGTGCCGATCTTCTGGAGAGTATTCGGCTACAACGTGGCGAACGGCGCGGCGTACTCGCTGCAACAGACGAGCGACGGGGGCTTCATCGCCGCGGGCGTGCAGGGCGCACCGGGGGATCTGTACGTCGTGAAGACCGATCAGATCGGTGTCGCGCAATGGGAACGCCGGATTGCGATCGTCGGCAACACCCGTGCGTACGCCGTTCATCAGATCACGGACGGCTACATGGTCGCCGGCACCGCGGGCGATACTGTAATCCTGGTGAAACTCGATCCCGCCGGCAATACAGTCGCCGGCTGGCCCAAGACCTACGGTCAGGCGGGCAATGAGTTTGCGTACGCGATGCTGGCGGTAAACGGCGGCACCGATGGCTACATCGTAGTGGGCAATGCGGACGCCGGCGCGGCCGGGACTCCGGATGGAGTGAACATATATGTTCTGCGGCTGAACGCTGCCGGCTCCGTGCTCTGGCAAAGGTTCGTCGAGTACCCGAGCTTCTGCCCCGGCGGCGCCGAAGGCGGCACCGCGATCACGGCCACCTACGACGGCAACTATGTGATCGCCGGTACGACCGGCTGCTCCTACTGGGCGGGCTTTCTGCTGAAGATAAACGGGGCCAACGGGAACGAAATCTGGCGCAGGGTCTTCGACGATGCGAACGTACAGCTCGTCGTGCAGCTGACCGGCGTCGTCGAGACCGCGGATCACAGCCTGATCGCGACCGGCCTGCGCGGGACGGACTGCGGACCGACAGTCTCGGGAACCTGCGACGCACTGGTGATCAAGACCGACAGCGCCGGCAACGAGGTGTGGCGGAAACTCTACGGGGGAGCGCAGAAGGACGGCGCCGCCGGGGTGGCGCTGGCCCCCGACGGCAGCTATCTCGTCGCCGGCTATTCGCATTCCTATGGTGGAGTGATCCAGGATCCGAACCAACCATTCCAGTGGGCGGACGTGATGCTGATGAAGGTAGCGCCCGGCGGCGCCACGACGTGGCACAAGATCAAGGGACTGCGCCCGCGGGGGGGCGACATGGCCAACGCCGTCATCGCCACGAGCGACGGCGGCTTCGCGATAAGCGGCAGCAGCGGCGGCAACATCATGCTCGCCAAGTTCGACAAGAACGGCGACACGGTCAACGTGGGCCCGAACGATCTGACGATCAACCTGCCCGCCGTGATCGGCGTGATCAACTTCAACAACGCGGTCGAGCTCGCAGGCTTGGGCGCTGCCGGGCTGCTGCTCCCGCGCGAAGTGGGTGGACCGATGCTCGAACTGTTGATCGGCGCCTCTGGCGGCGATCCGGTGACCGCATTCTGCACCGGTGGCGGAAGCTATGCATTCACGCCGACGGTGCCGTCGCTCCTGGTCGCCGGCGGCAGCTACGCGCTGACGGTCACCAACTGCGTGGTCGGGCCGCAAGGCGACCAGATCCGCATCAACGGCAGCGGGACTCTTTCGGTCGACGCGGTCGGCGGTGCGCCCGGCACGCCGGACTATGCGCTGCAGATCACAGTGAGCAATCTGGCGCTTGCGATAAACGATATCGGTACAACCGTGTCGCGGACGATTTCCGGGGGCTTGCGCATCGCGCGCGCGGCTACCAGCGGCAATTTCGCCGACACGGTGTCTACGCCCGTGGCGGTGACGCTGGAACTGACCGAACTCGATGGCGCAACGGTGACGCGAGCGGCAAGCTACGGCCCGTTCAGCGTCCGGTATGCGGCACCGGCTGCAGGCGGGCTCAGCGTCGGCCAGGCAGGCGACACTCTGAACGCAGTGGCAAGCGGCAATACGTTCGCGGTCAGCGTGCTGCAGCCGCTCGCCCTTGCGTCCTCGGGTGCAGTGCCGAGCAGCGGCAGCTACCGCTTGACCGCAGCTGACAACAGCCGCCTGACGGTGACCATCGCCAGCAACAGCGCCGAGCTGGCGGTCGATACCGACGGCGACGGCACCGACGACGGCACGCTTTCCGTGCCCTGGGACTTCATCTACTGATCAGGATGATGTGGCGCTTCGGTTGAGACTATCAAGACTTGAACTTCGTCGCGAGCTTCTCCGTCTCCCGCCGACGTCCGCCCCGACCGCGACGAATAGCCCCCGCAATCCGGCCAGTGTCGGCTTCGACTCTGGTGAGGATTCCCAGCGCCAGAGTCCTCGACTACGCTATTAGTGGCCTAGGTCTACTTCGGTACGTCAAGCGCTACACATAGCAAAGGAGCGGCCACCGCATGACTCAGCCCGAGTCTGGGCGTCCCCCGCCGCGAAGCTCTGCAGTCGCGGCGGCATCGACCTGCAGTGTCACGGGATCCAGCGCGACGCGGTACAAGTCCAGCGCCGCTTTCAGCGACACGTACCCCTGTCTGACGTCGTAGGCGACTTTCTCCGGATCGCGCTCGGCCGCAGGTCCGAAGCCGCCGCCACCACCGGCGCGCACAGTGAATGAGTCCCCGGGCTTCAGGCGCCGGGTCAGTACCTTGGCGTTCGGCAGGTCCGCGATCTCCCTGCCTTCCGTGCGCAGCGTTACCTCGTTGCCCATGCCCTCGCCGCCGCCGGCAAGTCCCCAAGGCCGGCAATGGACGCGGTCGATCTGCAGGTTGACCGTCAGCGGTGCGCGCGCGCGCAGGGTCTGCTCCGTGCCCAGGCCTCCGCGCCAGCGGCCCGCGCCGCCTGAATCGTCGCGCAGTGCGTGCCTCTCGAACAGCACCGGATACTTTGCTTCCATCTGCTCGACCGGGTGATTGTGGGTGTCGCCGTCGTTCAGACAGACCACCCCATTCATCCCGTCCTCGTTGTGTTTCGCGCCCCAGCCGCCGCCCATGGGCCCGGCGCTGGCCAGAAACAAGCGCCCGTCGCGCGGCGAGATCCCGGAGAGCAGGCCGACCAGGAGGTCGGCGTGGTGCGCCGCGATGGTCCGATCGGGGATCGCCGGCGCGAGCGCCTTGAAGATCGTGTCCACCACGGTCATCGGGAAAGTCATCCACCAGCGCATCGCCGCCGGGCGAACAGCGCTCACGACCGTGCCGGGCTCGAGCACGACCTTGAGCGGGCGGAAGCTGCCGGCGTTGATCGGGTAGTCGGTCGGCGAAGTGAGGCACTTGTATGCGACCTGTGCGCAGGCATGCCCCGTGGTCACCCCGGAGTTGTAGAAACCCGCCACCTGCCGGCCGACTTCGGACAGGTCGATCGTCATCGCATCCCGCTTCACGGTCACGCGCACGCGGATTGGGATCCGCTTACCGATCTCCACGCCGTCGTCGTCCATGAAGGACTCGGCCTCGTAGACGCCGTCGGGAATCGAGCGCGTGCGGTCGCGCGCTGCGGCTTCCGACTGATCCATGATGTTGCCGATCGCGGCCAGGACCTCGTCGCGACCGTAGCGATCGAGCAGCTCCAGGAAACGTCGCTCGCCGGTCTTGAGCGCGGTGACCTGCGCGCGCAGATCGCCCATGGCGCGCTCCGGGATGCGCACGTTCATGCGGATGATGTCGACGAGGTCCTGGTTCACGGCCCCCGCTTTCTGGTATTTCACTATCGGGACCTGCAGACCTTCGGAGTAGATGTCGGTGGTGACGCCGCCGAGCGTCCCGCCGACGTCCACCCAGTGCGCCATGCAGCAGGCAAAAGCGGAGAGCTTCCCGCGGTGAAAGATCGGCAGGCTGAAGGTGAAATGGTTGAGATGGCTGCCGGTGATATAGGCGTCGTTGGTGACCAGGATGTCGCCGGGTTGCAGGCCGCGCATCCCGAAGTGCCTGAGCTTCGCCTTGATCGTCTCCGACATGCCGCGGATGAACATCGGCAGGCCCAGGCCGATCGAGACCGTCTCGCCTTCGGCCGTGAAGATGCCGACCGTGAAGTCGAGCGCCTCGTAGATGATCATGTTGTAGGCGGTGCGCATCAGGTTGGTCTTCATCTCCTCGGTCACCGCGAGCACGCCGTTGCGCACGATCTCGGTGAGGACCGGGTCGGCCTTGCGCCTGGGCTTCATCGCCTACCCACTTCGACGACGAGGTTGCCGTACGAGTCGACCTGCAGGCGGTCGCCCGGCCGGAGCAGCGTCGTCGAGGCATGCTCTTCGACGAGCGCGGGGCCGGCAATCCGGTTGCCCGCACGCAAGGCCTCGCGCGCATAAATCGGAACGGTGATCCACCGGCCTTCGAGCCAGACGCTGCGCCTTCCGCGTGCCGCGCTCGCGACCGGAGCGCGAGCGCCGCGCGCGATGCGTTCGAACGAGGGCTTCTTCAGCGGCTCTGTAACGCTCACGCGCAGGCTGACGATTTCAGCGCGCTCCGAGGGCGCGTGCGTACCATAACGCCGCAGGTGCTCGGCGTCGAAGCGCGCCTTGATCGCCGCGCGGCTGCGCCGGGCGAGAACGCTAGCCGGCAGATCGACTGTTACCGGATGCTCCTGGCCGACATAGCGCATGTCGGCGGCGAAGGCGACGAGCACCTTCGTCCCGCTCGCCCGTAGCACCCTCTTCCCGGGCAGAGCGAGCGCATTGAAGCGGCGCCTGAGCTCGTCGAACGAGACGTCGTCCAGCCGCGTGAAACCGCTGCGCACGAAGTCGTAGCGCAAGTCCGAGTGCAGCATGCCGAAGGCGCAGAAATGCCCGGGCGAGCGCGGTACGATCAGCAGCCGCATGCCGATTTCACGCGCGATCGCCGAGGCATGGAGCGGCCCCGCGCCGCCGTACGCGATGAGAGCGAAGGCTGCGGCGTCCAGCCCGCGCTCGGTCGAGATTGCCTTCACTGCGTACGACATCGCGGTGGCTGCGACGCGAAGAATCCCGTCTGCCGCATGCGCGAGGCCCATGCCGAGCGGACTTGCGATCTGCGCGCGGATCGCTTTTTCGGCGGCGTGCGCATCGAGCTGCATCTCCCCGCCAAGGAACCGGTCGGCGCCGAGGCGGCCGAGGACGAGATTCGCGTCGGTCACGGTCGCGCGCGTGCCGCCGCGGCCGTAGCACGCAGGGCCTGGCTCGGCGCCCGCGCTGTGCGGGCCGACCTTCAGCGCGCCGCTCGCATCCACCTGCGCGATGCTGCCTCCACCGGTCCCGACCTCGGAGATGTCGATCATCGGGATCTGGACGGGCAACCCTTGAGCGTAGCCGCCCACGAGCGCCGAGCCTCTCGTCAGCACGTCGCCGCGGTAAATCACGCCGGCCTTCGCCGTGGTCCCGCCCATGTCGAACGCCACCGCGTCCTTAAGGCCGAGGCTGCGGCACAGCGCCCGGGCGCCGATCACGCCCGCGGCCGGACCCGATTCGAGCATGCGCACGCATTGGCTTTGAGCCTCGCGCGCCTCGTACAGACCACCCGTCGATTGAACGAGCAGGAACTTTCCGCGGAAACCGGAGCCCTCGAGGTGGCGATCGATGCCTTGCACGTAGCCGCGCACGCGCGGCCCGATGTAGGCATTCGAGACGACGGTGGAACAGCGCTCGAACTCGCGGTACTCCTCGGACAGCTCGTGCGAGGCGCTGACGAAGACCCCGGGGAGCCTCTGCTGGACAATTTCTTTCACCCGTTTCTCGTGCGCCGGGTCGACGTAGCAGTGCAGGAGCAGGATGGCGACGGCTTCGACGCGCAGCGCTTCGAGCCGGTCGCATATGCTCTCGATGCCCGCCTCGTCGAGCGGCACGAGCACCTCGCCTTCGGCGCTGATGCGCTCGCGCACCTCGAAGCGCAGCGCGCGCTCGACCAGCGGCACGTGCTTGCGGAAGAACAGGTTGTAGGAGTCGGGGCGGTTGATGCGCCCGATCTCGTAGATGTCCCGGAAGCCTTCGGTGACGAGCAGCGCGGTTTTCGCTCCGGTGCGTTCGAGCATGGTATTGATGGCGACCGTCGAGCCGTGGAGGAACAGCGCCGCATCGCCGAACCGCGCCCCTGCCTTGGCGACGCCCTGCGAAACGCCCTCGACGAGGCGAGCAGGCGTGGACAGCGTTTTTCCCAGGAGCAGGCGGCGGCCGTCCGGATCGAACGCCGCGATGTCGGTGAAGGTGCCGCCGATGTCGGCCGCGAGTCGTATCATGCTGGCATACCGATGCCCAAACCCGATGCTTCGCTCCTCGCCGTGCGGCTCCTCGGCCGCTGGACCCGGCTCGCCCGGCAGCACGTCGTGCTCGGCGCGGGCTGCGCCTGCGGCGTCGGCTTCGGAGCTGTGCGGCTAGGGGATTTCGAGCAGCAACTCCTCGATTACCTGCGCACGAAACACGGCAGTCTGGCCGCCGGCAGCATCGCCGAGCTGTTGCGCGACATCGCCAAGACCGGTGGCAACCAGGCGAAGCCGCTGCTCGAGGATCTGGCGCGCAGTTTCGATTCGTTCGACGAGCTGCATCGGATCACTCCTGGAGCGGGATCCGCGCTTCGCGGATGATGCGCGCGTAGATCTCGAGATCGGAACGGAATCGCGCGGTGAATTCGTCGGGAGAGCTGCCGACCGGCGCGTAACCGAGGCCAGGCAGGCGCTCGCGCACTTCGGGCGAGCCGACCGACTTGGTCATTTCGGCGTACAGCCGCTCGATCGCGGGCCGCGGCGTCCCGGCGGGCGCGAACAGGCCCAGCCACCCGGTCAGCTCGAAATTCGCCACCCCTGCCTCGACCATCGTCGGAACCTCGGGAATCGCCGGCGAGCGGCGCGGAGCGGTCATGCCGAGCGCGCGCAGCTTCCCCGAGCGGATGTGCGGCAGGGCGTTGCCGAGCGGCCCGAAGCCGACGTCCACCTCTCCGGCGACGAGCGCCGCGTACATCGGCGCGTCGCCCTTGTAGGGCACGTGAACCATGTCGACCCCGGTCGTCATCTTGAAGAGCTCTCCCGCAAGATGCGGTGGCGCGCCGAGCCCGGTCGAACCGTAATTCAGGCCGCCGGGTTTCGCCTTGGCGAGGGCGAGCAGCTCCGCGACCGATGTGACCGGCAGCTTCGCCGCGGCGACCAGTACCAGGAACGACGACGTGATCTGCGTGATCGGCGCAAAATCCCTGGCGGCGTCGAACGGGAGCTTCTTGTACAGGCCCGGGCTGATCGCATGGCCGTGCGTGGTGATGAGCAGCGTGTAGCCGTCCGCAGGCGCCTTCGCAACGAAGTCCGCGGCGATGTTTCCGCCCGCTCCGGCTCGGTTCTCGACGATCACGGGCTGCCCCAGCCCTTCGCTGAACTTCGGGGCGAGCAGCCGTGCAGTGACGTCGACCACCCCGCCTGCGACGAAAGGCACTGTCATGCGCAAGGGTTTGTTCGGATAAGGCTGCGCCCAGGCGAAATTGAACGCGAGCAGCGCGAGCGCGCAGGCGATTGGACGTTTCATCTGGCCTCCTCTAAGCACTTGGGTTTCGGCGAGTTCTTTGCATTGCAAAGGGTGGCCCGGGCCTGCTGGGATCAAGCCTTGAACTTCGCCGCGAGCTTCTCCGTCTCCCGTGCGAGCACGCCGGTGTCCGCCCCGACCGCTACGAATAACCCACCGCAGTCCAGCCAGCGCCGCGCGTCGGCTTCGACCCCGGTCAGAATTCCCGGTGCCTTTCCCGCCTTGCGTATGCGGCGGATGGCGTCGTCGATGACCGGCATGATTTTCGGATTGTTCGTTTCGCCCGGATAGCCGAGCGACGCGTGCAGGTCGGCCGGGCCGATGAAGACGCCGTCCACGCCTTCGACCGCGGCGATTTTCTCCAGGTTGTCGAGCCCCTGCTGGGTCTCGATCTGAACGAGGACGCACAATTCCTCGTGCGCACGCTTCGCGTAATCCTTCACCCGGCCGAAGCGCGTCGCGCGCGTGCCGCCCGCCACGCCGCGCACGCCCGCCGGCGGGTAGCGCGTGTAGGCAACGGCGTTTTTCGCTTCGTCGGCGTTCTGCACGTAGGGAATGAGGATCGACTGCGCGCCGATGTCGAGAAACCGCTTGATCGTCACCATGTCGTTCCACGGCACGCGCACCACCGGCGTGGGTGGGGTAGGGCGCCGCGGCCTGCAACTGCTTCAGCACCGACTCGAGGTCGTTCGGCGAGTGCTCGGTGTCGAGGAGCAGCCAGTCGAAGCCCGAGCCCGCGAGGAGCTCGGTCGCGTAGTGCGAGGACAGGCTGCACCACAGGCCGATCTGGACCTTGCCGGCCTTGAGCGCGCGCTTGAAATTGTTTGCAGGAAGATCCATTGCTATACCTTGTAGCCCTTTTCCTTGAGCGCCTTGTCCACCCACGAGCGGTCCACCGTTCCGGCCTTGATCTGCTTCATCGCCCCTTCCTCTTTCGCGAGGATAGCTTTCGCCGAGGCGAGGATAGCCTCGGCGTGCTCGAGCGGCACCGCGACCAGGCCGTCGGCGTCGCCGACGATGATGTCCCCCGGGTAGACCGTCATGCCGCCCATGTTGATGGGCACGTTGATTTCCCCGGGCCGTTCTTGTACGGCCCGCGGTGGGTCACGCCGCTCGCGAAGACGGGGAAGCTGCCTTGCCTCAACTCGGCCGAGTCGCGGATCGCGCCCCAGATCACCATGCCGCCGACGCCGCGCTGCTCGGCGCGCGCGCTCATCAGCTCGCCGATGATCGCGTGATCGTTGAAGCCGCCGGCGTCGACGACGATCACGTCGCCCGGTTCCGCGGTGTCGATCGCCTTGTGGACGAGGAGGTTGTCGCCGGGCGCGGTACGCACGGTGAACGCCGGACCGCAGAGCTTCGCGCCGTTGTGCATCGGACGCAACTGCGGGCCGCCTGCGTACAGGCGCTCCATGCTGTCGGAAAGGTGCGGCGTCACCATCTTCGCGAGCTCGGCGAGGAGCTTCTTGTCGGGGCGCTTCGGGATGGGAAGGATGCGAAAACCGATCGCGGTCATGGCGATGTCCTCAGACGAACTGCACCGCGACACCGCCCAGGGGGCCGAAGTCGCCGTGCAGGGTGTCGCCCTTGTTGGCGAACACGACGCGCGTGAACGACCCGGCGAGGACGAGGTGCCCGGCTTCCAGCGTCACGCCGTTCTTTCCGAGGCGGTTCGCGAGCCAGGCCACGCCGAGCGCGGGATGGCCGAGCACGCCCGCGGCGAGGCCCGTCTCCTCGATCTCGGAGTTGCGGTACATGATGCCGCCCACCCAGCGCAGATCGACGTCCATCGGCTTGATCGGGCGGCCGCCGACGACGATGCCGGCCGCCGCGCCGTTGTCGGCGACGGTGTCGAAGATCTTGCGCGGGTTCTGCACGCGCGCGTCGACGATCTCGATCGCGGGCACGACGTAGTCGGTTGCGCGCAGCACTTCGATCAGGCCGACGCCCGGCCCTTTCAGGGGCTTGCCGAGGATGAACGCCAGCTCGATCTCCACTCGCGGCAGGCAGTAGTTCGCGTGCGGCACCTTGGCACCGTCCGCAATCATCATGTCGTCGAGGAGGTGCCCGTAGTCGGGCTCGTTGATCTGCGAAGAGGCCTGCATCGCCTTGGAAGTCAGCCCGACCTTGTGGCCGATCAGCTTCGCGCCGGCCTTGATCCTGTGCTGCGCCACCGCGGTCGAGATCGCGTAGGCGTCCTCGATGGTGATGTGGGGGTATGTGGTCGAGAGCTGCACCGCCTGCTTCTTCTCCTTGTCGGCCTTGAGCAGGGTTTCGACGCAGTTCTTGCGTTCAGCTTCGGAAAGCGGCATGGATTCCTCTCTTTTTGGAATGCGGATTTTACACCGCCGCGATCCTAATCTTGGCAGATTACCCAAGTCGGCTATTTCGCTTTCGCTCCTGGCGCGGCCAACGACACGCTACGGGTACCCGGCCGCTTGCGCCTCCATTGAAGCGGTCGGCGCGCGGCCACCCGTCACGCGTGTCGCCGCGCAAGTCGCTCGTGCGAAATAGCCGACTACAGGGCTTCAAACCACCTCGAACAGGCCCGCCGCTCCCATTCCGCCGCCGATGCACATCGTGATCACGACGTGCTTCGCGCCGCGGCGCTTGCCTTCGATGAGCGCGTGGCCGGTGAGGCGCGCGCCCGACATGCCGTACGGGTGGCCGAGCGCGATCGCGCCGCCGTTGACGTTCAATCGGTCATTGGGGATTCCGAGCCGGTCGCGGCAGTAGATGACTTGCACCGCGAAGGCTTCGTTCAATTCCCACAGGCCGATGTCGTCCATCTTGAGCCCGGCGCGCTCGAGCAGCCGCGGCACCGCGAACACCGGACCGATGCCCATTTCGTCGGGCTCGCAGCCGGCGACCGCGAACCCGCGGAAGATGCCGAGCGGCTTCAGGTTGCGCTTCTCGGCGAGCTTCGCGTCCATCACCACGCAGGCCGATGCTCCGTCGGAGAACTGGCTGGCGTTGCCGGCGGCGATCGTCCCGCCTTCGATAGCCGGCTTGATCTTGGAAACGCCCTCCAGGGTCGTGTCCGCGCGTATGCCTTCGTCCTGCTTCACCGTGACTTCCTCGACCCAGCTCTTGCCCGTTTCCTTGTCGGCCTTCTGCATCCTCACCGTCATGGGAAAGATCTCGGCGTCGTAGCGGCCGGCCGAGCGCGCGGCGGCGGCGCGCTGCTGGCTCTGCACGCCAAACTCGTCCTGGCGCTCGCGCGCTATGCCGTAGCGCTTGGCGACAACCTCGGCGGTCTGCAGCATCGGCATGTAGATCGCGGGCTTGTGCCGCACCAGCCACTCGTCCTCCGCCATGTGCTGGTTCATCTCGTTCTGCACGCAGGAGATCGACTCGACGCCTCCGGCGACCAGCACCGGAACCTTGTCCACGATCACGCGCTGCGCCGCCATCGCGATCGTCTGCAGGCCCGAGGAGCAGTAGCGGTTGACGGTGACGCCGGCGGTGGTCACCGGGCAGCCGGCGCGGATCGCGCTCTGGCGCGCGATGTTCCCGCCGGTCGCGCCCTCGGGGTGCGCGCAGCCGAGGATCACGTCCTCGACCTCGGCCGGATCGATTCCGGCGCGGTCGATCGCGTTGCGGACCGCGTGGCCGCCGAGCTTGGCCCCGTGGGTCATGTTGAACGCGCCGCGCCAGGACTTGCACAAGGGCGTGCGGGCGGTGGATACGATCACTGCGGAGCTCATCGGGTCATCCCTTCCTGGATTTCAATCAGTTCGCCGGGGATGTCTTCGCGTCCGCCGCCGGCGCGTTCGGCTTCGTCCAGACGACATGCCCGTCGATCGCGTAGAGCCTGCATTCTCCGTTGCCGCCGCGGCGATTGCAGAACTCCAGCGCGTTTCCGATCACGTCCCTTTTCGCGGAGAAGGAAACGTTCTGGTACGAATCCCGACCCCAGGTGCCGTTCGGAGCGATCGCGAATGCGCGCGGCGCCGGCAAGGCGACAAATTCCCTGTAAACTGCGCGTCCCCTTTCCGGGAGAAAGGGAACGGCAGCGGTGTCGTCGAGGGGCGCAAAACCCGCCACGACCTGCGCTGGGGCGGAGATATTCTTGTTGACTCCGGTCACCAGCCCCTTGATCCAGCCGTTGTAGGTTCGGTGGATGGCTCTCAGCTGGATGCCCGACCGGAGCCTCTCCTGGTACATGAGGTTCACGCTCCGGAGATACCGGACCGAGTAGCCGTTCGCGTCGTAGGCGATCTCGATCGTGGCCTCGTGCTGGCCTCTGACGAGGTTGGTCAGTTCCATGCGCCCGTCCGTCTCGCTCGCAACCTGCCAGCCTCTCGAGGTCCCGGTCATCTTTACGGCCTGAACAATCTTCTCCTTAGTCACTTCCGGGGGGCCGCCCTGGAACCGGATGCTATAGGGATCGTCGATCGGGGCAAGTCGCGGGTCTCCCAGATCGGCTTCGGCCGCGCGCGCCAGGCCGAAGTGGGCGAGCGACAATGCGATTGTGCAGCTGATGATCAGCGGTTTCATGTCTGGCTCTCTATCAATGTATCTCCGGTTCCGGCGTCGGTGCCGTGCCCTCGAGAAAGTCGAAATCGCAGCCTTCGTTCGCCTGCCGGATGTGCTGCGAGAAGAGCGCGCCGTAGCCGCGCTCGAACTTGCGCGTCGGCGCCTTCCAGGCGCGCTTGCGCTTCATCATCTCGGCGTCGTCGATCAGGACCTGCAGGCGCCGTCGCGGGACGTCGAGCTCGATGGTGTCGCCGGTCTTCACGAGCGCCAAAGGCCCGCCGATGAAGGATTCGGGCGCGACGTGCAGCACGCAGCAGCCGTAGGCGGTGCCGCTCATGCGCGCGTCCGAGATTCTCACCATGTCGCGCACGCCCTGCTGCAGCAACTTCTTCGGGACCGGCACCTCCCACTCGGGCATTCCGGGCGCGCCGATGGGCCCCGAGTTCCTGAGCACGATCACCGAGTCGGCGTCCACATCCAGCGCCGGGTCGTCGATGCGCGCCTGGAGATCGTTGTAGTCCTCGAATACGACCGCGCGGCCCTTGTGCTGTAGGAGGCGAGGCTCGGCGGCGGCGGGCTTGACCACCGCGCCGTCGGGCGCGAGGTTGCCGCGCAGCACCGCGAGGCCGCCCGAGGGAACGAGCGCCTTCTCGCGCGGGAGGATTACGTCCGTGTTGTGGATCTTCGCGCCCTCGAGATTCTCGCCCAGTGTCCTGCCGCTCACGGTCTTCGCTTCGAGGTCGAGCAGGTCGCGGATCGAGGCGAGCAACGCGCGCAAGCCTCCCGCGTAGTAGAAATCCTCCATGAGGTACTTGCCCGGAGGGCCGCAGGTTCGCGATCACCGGCACCTTGCGCGAGATCGCGTCGAAGCGGTCGATGTCGAGCGCGATGCCGGCGCGCCGCGCCATGGCGATCAGGTGGATGATCGAGTTGGTCGAGCCGCCGCAGGCGAGGACGCAGGTGACGGCGTTGTCGAACGAGGATTGCGTGAGAAGCTTGCTGGGGGTCAGGTCTTCCCAGACCAGGTCGACGATGCGCTTGCCCGCCGCGGTCGCCATCTTCGCGTGATTGGAGTCGGGCGCCGGAATCGAGGCCGATCCGGGCAGCGCGAGCCCCAGCGCCTCCACCGCCGAGGTCATGGTCGATGCGGTTCCCATGGTCATGCAGTGGCCAGGCGAGCGCGCGATGCCGTCCCCGATGTCTTCCCAGTCGCGCTCGCTGATCGTGCCCGCGCGCAGCTCCGCCCAGTACTTGCGCGCGTCGCTGCCCGAGCCGAGGAATTGCCCGTGCCAGTTGCCGCGCAGCATCGGGCCGGCGGGCATGTAGATCGCCGGCAGCCCCATCGAGAGCGCACCCATCACGAGCGCCGGCGTCGTTTTGTCGCAGCCGCCCATGAGCACGCAGCCGTCGGCGGGGTAGGAGCGCAGCAATTCCTCCGTTTCCATCGCGAGGAGATTGCGGTACATCATCGTGGAGGGCTTCTGGAACGGCTCGGCGAGCGTGATCGCGGGCATCTCGACCGGGAACCCGCCCGCCTGCCACACGCCGCGCTTCACTTCCTCGGCGCGCTGCCGGAAGTGGCTGTGGCAGGAGTTGATGTCGCTCCAGGTGTTGATGATGGCGATCACCGGCTTGCCGGCGTAGTCGCTCCTGTCGTAGCCCATCTGCGCGGTGCGCGCGCGGTGGTCGAAGGCCTTGCGGTCGCCCGCGCCGTACCAGCGGTGGCTGCGGAGTTCCTCGGGGCGTTTTCTGGGCATGGGCTTTCTCGGGCAGCGAAGCCGCCATTCTAGCCGCCGGGGAGCATCCCGCGCTTGACGACGAGCTCGACGACCGTTTCCAGCCCCTCGTTGCCCCGAGACGGGGCTAGTAGAATTTGCGGTCTTTCAGAGAATGTTTGGCGATCTCAACGGTCCCTAAGCTTACGATAGCATTGGAATGCAGGTGAATTACTTTCAGAAGGATACGAAGACGGTGTACGCGGCAAGATCCGAGGCGGAGCGCATCGCCTTCGCGCCCATCGTGTTCCAGGTCTGCCGCGTCCTGCGCAATGCCGGCGTGCTGGAACGCGTGAAGCAGGGCGGCGCGGCGGGAATGACCATGAGCGAGATCTCGGCGGGCGTCGATGTGCCGCGCTACGGGCTCAAGGTCCTGCTCGAGTCCGGCCTGGGAATCGGCCTTTTCTGCCTCAACGACGAGCGATATACGCTCACCAAGCTGGGGCGCTACATTCTGCGCGACCCCATCACGCGAGTGAACATGGATTTCGTGCACGACGTGTGCTACCGGGGGATGTTCGACCTCGATCGCGCGATCAGCGAAGGCAAGCCGTCCGGCTTGAAATCACTGGGCGATTGGCCGACGGTTTACGAGGGTCTGTCGTCGCTCCCACCGCCGGCGCGCGAGAGTTGGATGGCGTTCGACCATTTCTACTCCAACATGGCGTTCCCCGAGGCGCTGAGGCTGGTGTTCGCCGATCGGCCGCACCGGCTGCTGGACGTCGGGGGTAATACCGGCGAATGGGCGGTGGAGTGTGCACAGTTCGATCCGGCAGTCCACGTCACCATCGCCGACCTGCCGCAGCAACTCGCGCTCGCGCTAGAGAACATCCGCGTCCACCGCTTGGAAGACCGGGTGGATTGTCACGCCATCGACGTGCTCGATGAGCGTGTGGCGTTTCCCACCGGCTACGAAGCGATCTGGATGAGCCAGTTCCTCGCATGCTTCTCGGAGCGCGAGATCACGTCGATCCTGCGGCGCGCGGCGGCGTCGATGGCGGCGGGCGCCCACTTGTACATCCTGGAACTGTTCTGGGACCGCCAGCCGAACGAGATCGCCGCGTTCTGCCTGCAGCAGACCTCGCTCTATTTCACGTGCATCGCGACGGGCAAGAGCCAGATGTATCGCTATGCCGACATGCTGCGTTGCATCGCCGAGAGCGGCCTCGTCGTCACCGAATCGCGCGACGAGGTCGGGCAATTCCACACCTTGCTCAAGTGCCGCAAGGCCTGAGGGGTCGCACGCCCGAGAAGGGGCGCATCTCTCAGTCGAGCATTCCCCGCTCGACAATGAAGCCGCGGACGCGAGCGAGCCCTTCGCCGGTCTTGAGGCAGGTGAACACCCACGGCCGCTCGCCGCGCATTCGCGTCGCATCGCGCGCCATCACGTCGAGCGATGCGCCGACGTAGGGCGCGAGGTCGGACTTGTTGATGACGAGCAGGTCCGAGCGAGTAATACCCGGGCCGCCTTTGCGCGGAATCTTCTCGCCTCCGGCGACGTCGATGACGTAGAGGGTGAGGTCGGACAGCTCGGGGCTGAAGGTCGCCGCGAGGTTGTCGCCGCCGGATTCGATGAACACCACGTCGGCGTCGGGAAACGGGACCCTTTGGGATCGACAGTCGTGAGCCCCAAAACGGTGCGACTTCGGCGCTCTCCGCGCCGTCGTGGTGCGCGGGTTAGAATGAGATCCAAACCCCCATCCGCAGAGGACCGAACAGGAGGAGAAGGAAGCCATGCGTATTCCTATCGAGAAAGGCCTTCGCGGGTTGGCCGCGCTTGCGGTGCTGTGCACCCCGCTCGCCGCGCCGGCGCAGGAATGGCCCAGGCAGAAGCCGGTGCAGTTCATCGTCGCCTTCGGGCCCGGGAGCACGACCGACCTCGTCGGGCGCCTCGTCGCGCAGAAGCTCGGCGAGTCGCTGGCGCAGACCATCGTCGTCGAGAACAAGCCGGGCGCGGGCGGCAACATCGGCGCGCAGTTCGTCAAGCGGGCCGCGCCCGACGGCTACACCGTGCTCATCATCAGCGTGGCGGTCGCGGTCAATCCGAGCCTTTACGCGAATGCGGGCTACGATCCGCTGAAGGACTTCGTTCCGGTCATCCTCGGGCCGAGCACGCCCAACATCATCACTGTCCACCCATCGGTGAAGGCCAGCAATCTTCAGGAGCTGATTGCGCTGGCGCGGAAAGAGAAGCTCGCCTATGCGTCCTCCGGCATCGGCACGACCACGCACCTTTCAATGGAGCGCATCAAGACGGCGACTGGCGTGGATATCACGCACGTGCCCTACCAGCCTGCGCAGGCGGTGACCGCGGCGGTCGCGGGACAGACGCAGATCTCGAGCACTTCCATGCCGCCGGCGGTGCCGCAGATCAAGGCCGGGAAGCTGCGGGCGATCGCGGTGACAAGCGCGCAGCGCTCCGCCGCCCTTCCCGACGTGCCGACGGTGAACGAGCAGGGATTCAAGGATTTCGACGATCTCACTTGGATCGGGTTCTTCGTGCCGGCCGGAACGCCGGCGGCCGTGGTCAACAGGCTCAACAGCGAGATCAACCGCATCGTCGAGCTTCCCGACGTGAAGGAGAAGCTCGCGCAGAGTGGACTGACCTCAAAGCGCAACAGCCCGGCCGAGTTCGCCGTGTTCATCGGCGAGGAAATTCCGAAGTGGGCGAAGGCGATAAAGGACTCGGGCGCAAAAGCTGACTAGCAGGTCAGCGGGGAAGCGTGATCGACAAGATCGTCCCTTCGGTCGAGAACGCGCTCGCCGATGTGCGCGACGGCTCGACCATCCTCATCGGGGGGTTCGGCGGCGCGGGCGTGCCCGAGGAGCTGGTCGACGCGCTCATCGCGCAGGGAGCGAAGGAGCTGACGATTGTCAACAACAATGCAGGCAACGGCGAGGTCGGCATCGCGGCGCTCTTCAAGGCGGGGCGCGTGCGCAAGCTCATCTGCTCGTACCCGCGCCAGGTCGATTCGCACCATTTCGAGGCGGCTTTCCGCGCTGGCCGGGTCGAGCTGGAGCTGGTGCCGCAGGGCACGCTCTCCGAGCGCATGCGCGCGGCGGGCGCCGGGATCGGCGCCTTTTATACGCCCACCGGCTACGGCACCGACCTCGCAAAGGGCAAGGAGACGCGCATGATCGACGGCAAGGGACAGGTGCTCGAGTACCCGCTCCACGGCGACGTGGCGCTGGTTAAGGCAGAGCGCGGCGACCGCTGGGGCAATCTCGTATACAGAAAGAGCGCGCGCAACTACGGACCGACCATGGCGAGCGCGGCGAAGATCACGATCGCGCAGGTGTACGAGATCGTCGAGCTGGGAAAGCTCGATCCGGAATGCATCGTGACGCCGGGGATCTTCGTGACGCGCGTGGTGAAGGTCGCGCGGAAAGAGCGCAAGGTGCCCGCAGGCGGCGTCACGCGAGGCGTGTCGGGCCGGGCGGCGGGCCGATGAGCTACACGAAACTCACCCGCGACGAGATCGCCCGGCGCATCGCCCAGGACATACCGGAGGGCTCGTACGTGAATCTCGGCATCGGCATGCCGACGCTCGTCGGCAACCACCTGCCGAAAGACCGCGAAATCTTCCTGCACAGCGAGAACGGCATTCTCGGCATGGGCCCGGCGCCTGCGCCAGGCGAGGAAGACGCGGACCTGATCAACGCCGGCAAAGAGCCGGTGACGCTGCTCAGCGGCGGCGCTTTCTTCCACCACACGGATTCTTTTGCGATGATGCGCGGCGGGCATCTCGACATCGCGGTGCTGGGCGCGTTCCAGGTCTCGGTGGAGGGCGACCTCGCCAACTGGCACAGCGGCGGCGACGCGATCCCTGCGGTGGGCGGCGCGATGGACCTCGCGGTCGGAGCAAAGAACGTGTGGGTCATGATGGAGCATCTCACCAAGAACGGGGAGTCGAAAATCGTCGAGCGCTGCACCTATCCGCTCACGGGCATCGGCGTGGTGAAGCGCATCTACACCGATCTCGCGGTGATCGATGTCACACCGCGCGGCCTCGTGACGAGCCGCCTCGTGCCCGGGTTGTCATTCGACGAGCTGCAGCGCCTCATCGGAGTCCCTCTGCTGCCCTCGGGTGCGCGAGCTGCTGCTTGAGTTCGCAGAGGCGCATCAAAGTATTTCTTCGAAGACGGAATAGCACCATGCTTTGGTGTGTTGGCCGATCGGCAACACCTCGTTCAACTCGAAACATCAAAACGGAGGTCAGATGAAATTCTCGTCGGCAAGTATCCTCATTTCACTGGTCGTGCTGGGAACAGGCATCGCGTCCAGCGTGCAGGCGCAGCAGGCAAACATGACGTTCTTCGTGACCAGCGTGGGCAAGGGCAACGGCGCCGATCTCGGCGGCCTCGACGGCGCCGACGCGCATTGCGCGGCGCTCGCCAAGGCGGCCGGCGCGAAGGCTACGAACTGGCGCGCGTACCTGAGCACGACAATGCCTGGAGGCGATGCGGGCGTCAACGCGCGCGATCGCATCGGGAAAGGCCCGTGGCGGAACGCCAAGGGCGTGGTCGTGGCGAAGAACGTGAACGACCTGCATTCCGGCAAGAACAACCTCAGCAAGCAAACCTCTTTGACGGAAAAAGGCGAGGTGGTCAGCGGCAGCGGGGACAAGCCGAACCAGCACGACATGCTCACGGGCTCGGACCCGGCCGGCATGTACTCGACCGCGGGCGGCGATACCACCTGCGGCAACTGGACCAAGAGCGGCGAAGGCTCGGCGATCGTCGGCCACCATGACCGTGCCGGATTGAAGAAGGAGACCCGGCATATGACGTCCTGGAACTCCTCGCATGGCTCGCGCGGTTGCAGCCAGGAAAACCTCGTGGCGACCGGGGGCGCCGGCTTGTTCTATTGCTTCGCCGCAAACTGACGGGAAATCAGCACGCGCATCCCGGGTCGCGATCCGCTGAAACCCCTCTTCGGAGGGGTTTCTTTTTTCTGGCGGGCGCCAGTCGAGCGGTTCGGCCCCGACGCCGGGTTGCGACTCAGCGATACACGATGACGGGCAGTGTCGAATGGGCGAGCACGTCCTGTGTCACGCTGCCCAGGATCAGCCGGCGCACGCCGCTGCGGCCATGGGGGGCCAGGAAAATGGCATCGCATTTGCATTTCTTCGCGGCGTCGATGATGCCCTCCGCGGGAAGGTCGAACACCGTTATCAGGGGCTCGAACTCGACTCCGGCCGCCTTGGCGGCCTCGCCGATCTCGGCGAGATATCTTTGCGCGACCTCGCGGGCCCGGCGCTCGAGCTCGGCCTTGATCTCGCTGTCGAGGGTGCCGAACCGGTTATACAGAAAGGGCGGCTCGTGCAGCGCGTAATAGCCCGTGATGCGGGCGCCGATCGACTTGGCGAAAGCCACGCCCGCCTTGATCACCTTTTGCGAAATTTCCGAGCCGTCGGTAGGGATCAAGATGTGCTTGAACATGGTCGCCTCCTGTTGTGCCTTGCGTCCGCTGCTAGATTGCCCGGCAGCGGAGATTGGAAAGTTGATTCAGATCAAGAAAAGCCCGCGAGGAAGACGATAGACGCGAAGTGGATACCTGCGCGGCACCGAGGGCAGTGTGTGCCGCGCCAGTGGCACGACGACCTCGGTCGAATATTGTTGTACCGTGTCGAAATGAGAAGCGAAATCCACCGACCCGCGCGTCGCCGCAGCGATCGCGCACTGGGCGCCGCGCTTCGTCTCGAACGGCGTGCTGCTCGCCGATTTCGAGGAGGTGACCTCCGGGATCGAGCGCTGGGAGGACTGGTGCGCGCGCGTGGTGCGAACGCGGCAAGGTCCACGAGAGCCTCGGCCGCGAGGCGCTCAGTGAAGGGCACAAGCTCACCGCCGGCGAGCACTTGGTACGCGCGTCCATGTACTACCACTTTGCCAAGTTCGTTTTCGTGCACGACCAGGACCAGATGCGCGCCGCGCACAGGCAGTCGGTCGAGTGCTACAAGGATGCGCTGTCGCTGATGCGCCCGCCGGGCGAGCGCGTCGCCATACCCTTCGAAGGCAAGACGCTCTACGGGGTGCTGCGGCACCCCGCCGGCCGTGCCGCGCGCTCGCCCATCCTCATCATGGCGCCGGGGCTGGACTCGACCAAGGAGGAGTTGCACGCCTACGAGGAGCCGTTCCTCGCGCGCGGGATCGCGATTCTCGCGATCGACGGCCCCGGACAGGGCGAAGCCGAATACGAGATTCCGATCGCAGGCGACTACGAGCGCGCGGCGCGAGCGGTGTGCGACTGGATCGAGTCGCGTCCCGATCTCGACACGGCACGGATCGCCATGTGGGGAGTGAGCCTCGGCGGCTACTACGCGCCGCGCGCCACCGCCTACGAGCGCCGAATCCGCGCCTGCATCGCGCTTTCGGGCCCGTTCGAATGGAAGGACATCTGGTCGGGGCTGCCGCTCCTTACCCGGGAGGCGTTTCGCGTGCGCAGCCATTGCAGGACGGAGGCCGAAGCGCTGCGCCATGCGGGGACGTTGACGATGAAGGACGCGGCGGCGAGAATCACCTGCCCGATCTTCATCGTCACCGGACGCCAGGACCGGCTCGTGCCGGCATCGCACGCCGAGCTGCTCGCGAAGAGCGTATCGGGGCCGGTCGAGTTGCTGATCGTCGAGGACGGCGGGCACAATGCCAACAACCGGCCGTATCGCTATCGCAGCCGCACGGCCGACTGGCTCGCGGCGCGGCTCGGACTGCCGAAGGTCTGAATTCTTGAGGGAAGGAAAACCATGCTCAAACTGATGAAAGGCTTCTGTCTGTGCGCCGCCGCCCTCGCGGTCGGAACCGGCGCCGCGCTCGCCCAGAGTTTTCCGAGCAAGACGGTCAGGCTCATTTCGGGCGTGACACCGGGCAGCGCCTCGGACACCATGGCGCGCATCGTCGCCGAGAAACTGACGTCCTCCCTGGGTCAGCCGGTGATCGTCGAGAACTGGCTCGGTGCTGGCGGCTTGGTCGGCGCGTCCCGGGTCGCCAAGAGCGACCCCGACGGCCATACGATCATGGTTTATGCCTCTGCGCTGACGGTCGCACCGCTGATCAACCCCGGGGTCCTCGACCCCAAGGACCTCACACCCGTCGCGACCATGGCGACGATACCGACGGTGCTGATCGTGCCGTCGAGCAAAGCCCTACAAGACCGTTGCCGACCTGGTCGCGGCGGCCAAGGCGAAACCCGGCGATATCGTCGGTACGACGGCCGGGATCGGCAGCGCGACGCACATGAACCTGGAGCGCTTCCGCATTTCCGCCGGCATCGAGGTCCTGCGGCTGCACCTGAAGGGCGCCCCCGAGGCATTTACCGAGGTGCTCACGGGTCGCGCAGACTTCTATTTCGCGCTCCCGTTCCAGGTCCGCGGCGCAGCCAAGGAGGGCAAGGTGCGCGCCCTCGCGGTGGGCTCGCCCAAGAGGAGTTCGCTCTTCCCCGACTTGCCCACCACAGTCGAGGCGGGCTATCCGAACTCGGACTACAACTTCTGGGTGGGCGCGCTGGTGCCGACGAAGACGCCGCGCGAGGTCGTGCAGCGCCTGCACCGCGAAATCAACGCCGCGGTCAACGCGCCTGACGTGCGCGAGCGCATCGTCAAGACCGGAGCGGATCCGCTGTCGCTGACCCTGCCCGAGTTCGAGGCGATGATCGCAGCCGAGTTCGAGTCGAACGGCAAGCTGATCAAGGCGGCGAACATCAAAGCGAATTAAAGGCGGACGCGAAAGGCGCGCCGCTTTAATTCCGCGGGATCGAACGGACGCTGCGCGCCGTTCATCCCGCGGCGCATGTGGTATGCGGCGGCGCGTCGGCGTGGCATACTTCGCACTCCGCAGATCAGTCGTTCCAGGAAAATCCGATGGCCGGACCCAAGAAAACCCCCGAACCCAAGATCGTCCGTCCCGACGATATCGACCCGCACCACAACTGGAAGCGGCCGCTGCATGCTCCGGGGCACACCCAGGTCGATTTCGAGGAGCGCATCAACTTCCGGCGGCTGCACGACTATCGCCTCGCGCGCGTGCGCGCGGCGCTCGCGGAATCGGGCCTCGGCGCGCTGCTGTCCTTCGACCAGCACAACATCCGTTACACCACGAGCACCGTCATCGGCGAGTGGGCCCGCGACAAGCTCACCCGATACTCCCTGCTCTCAGGCAATGGCGACCCGTACATCTGGGACTTCGGCAGCGCGGCGAAGCACCACAGGCTCTACGCGCCATGGCTCGCGACCGACCACTGCCGCGCCGGGATGCTGGGGATGCGCGGCGCGACCGGCGGAGACATCACCTACTTTCGCGATGGAGCGAAGGAGATCAAGGCGATCCTCGATGCCGAAGGCGTGGGCGACATGCCGCTGGGCGTGGACGTCGTCGAGCCGCCGATGCTGTTCGAACTGCAGAAGCAGGGCATCGAGGTGCGCGACGGACAGCAGGTCATGCTGATGGCGCGCGAGGTGAAGAACATCGACGAGATGACGCTCTTGAACATGGCAGCTGCCATGGTAGACGGGGTGTACCAGGACATCGCCGAGGCGCTCAAGCCGGGGGTGAAGGAATCGCAGATCGTGGCGCTCGCGACCGGGCGGCTCTACGAGATGGGCTCGGATTGCGTCGAGGCGATCAACTCGATCTCGGGCGAGCGCTGCTCGCCGCATCCGCACAACTTCACCGACCGCCTGATCCGGCCCGGCGACCAGGCGTTCTTCGACGTCATTCAGTCGTTCATGGGCTACCGGACCTGCTACTACCGCACTTTCGGCGTCGGGCGCGCCACCGATGCGCAGCGCACGGCCTACCGCAAGGCGCGCGAATGGATGGATCGAGCGATCGAGTTGCTCAAGCCCGGGATGTCGAGCGACAAGATCGCACTGGCTATGCCGGAAGCCAAGGAGATCGGCTTCTCGAGCGAGATGGAAGCCTTCGGCCTCAACTTCTGCCACGGCCTGGGGCTCGGTCTGCACGAGCGGCCGCTCATCTCGCGCGTCAATTCGCTGAGGGAGCCGATCGAGCTCAAGGCGGGGATGGTGTTCGCGGTCGAAACCTACTGCCCGGCCACGGACGGCGTTTCCGCGGCGCGCATCGAGGAGGAAGTGATCCTGACGCCCGATGGCGCGAAGATCATCTCGCTGTATCCGGCCGAAGAGCTGCCGATCGCAAATCCCTATTAAGTGTTAAAGGCGGACGGCTGCGCCGCCGCTTTAACTCCGCCGGTTGGAACTGGCGCAAAGCGCAGTTCAACCGGCGGGAAACCAGGAAGAATTGGAGGAGATCGAATCCAAATGGGCACGGTGCAAGAAAAGGCGGCGTCTGCGCAGCGGGGTGCGGAAATTCCTGAGGCCACGCGGCTGAAGCTCTATCAATTGCAGGTCGAGATTCGCCACTGCGAGAAGCGCGCCTACGACCTGTTCCTGCAAAACCTCGTCAAGGGGACGAGCCATCTCGCGCTCGGCCATGAAGCGGTCGCCGCCGGTTTCGCCGCGGCGATGAACAAGGACGACTATACCTTCTGCACCTACCGCGGCCACCACCACACGCTCGCGCGCGGCGCATCGATGCTGTCGGTGCTGGGCGAGCTGATGGGACGCCAATGCGGGCTGATGAAGGGCAAGGGCGGCTCGATGCATCTGACGAGCGTCGAGCACGGCGTGATGGGCTCGTATGCCATCGTCGGCGCGCACCTGCCGATCGCAGCCGGCGCAGCCTGGTCGGCGCAGTACCGCGGAACGAAGCAGGTCGCGGTCGCCTTCTTCGGCGACGGCGCGACCAACATCGGCGCCTTTCACGAAGCGCTCAATCTGGCCGCGGTGTGGAAGCTGCCGGTGATCTTCTGTTGCGAGAACAACATGTACATGGAGTACACACCGATCGAGCAGGTCACCGCGGTGAAGCACCCTGCCGCCGACCGCGCCGCGAGCTACGGCTTGGAGCGCCAGGTGATCGACGGCAACGACGCCGACGTCGTATACAGCACGGCGTGCGACGCGATCGCCAAGGCGCGATCGGGCGGCGGGCCCTCGCTGATCGAATGCCTCACCTACCGCCATAGCGGCCATTCGCGCGCCGACCCGGCCAAGTACCGGCCCAAGGGAGAGCTCGAGGAGTGGCTGAAGCGTGATCCGGTGGCACTCTATCGCGCCCGGCTGCTCGCCGCAGGGATCACGGAGCCGAAGGTCGCGCAAATCGAGGCCGAGTCGATGGCCAAGCTCGAGCAGGCGACCGAAACCGCCAAGGCCTCGCCCACGCCGGCGTTGGAGAGCGCGATGACCGACGTGTGGGCGGACGGAGGCAACGCATGGCGCAACTGAGCTATCGTGACGCGGTCGCCGCCGGGATCGCTCAGGAGATGAGGCGCGACGAGCGCGTGGTCCTGTTCGGCGAGGACACGGCCGCTGCGGGCGGCGTGTTCAAGACGACAGTGGGCCTGTTCGAGGAATTCGGCCCGAAGCGCGTCAAGGATACGCCGATCTCGGAGCTCGCCATCCTCGGCGCGGCCATGGGAGCGGCGATGACGGGCCTGCGGCCGATCGCCGAGATCATGTTTTCGGATTTTCTCGCCTGCTGCTGGGACTACGTCGCGAACGAGATCGCCAAGACCCGCTACATGAGCGACGGGCAGATTACGATTCCGCTGGTGATCCGCACGGCGAATGGTGGTGGCGCGCGCTTCGGCGCTCAGCACTCGCAGAGCGTTGAGAATTGGGCGATGGCGATACCGGGCATCAAGGTCGTCGCGCCGTCCACCCCGGCGGACGCGAAAGGGCTCCTCGCCGCGGCGATCCGCGATCCGGACCCGGTGTTGTTCTTCGAGCACAAAAGTCTGCTCGCGGACAAGGGCGAGGTGCCCGATGGCGAGCATGTCGAGCCGCTCGGAAGGGCAAAGGTGCTGCGCGAAGGCAAGGACGCCACGATCATTGCGCTCGCCGCCATGGTCCCGCGCGCGCTCAAGGCGGCGGAGACGCTCGCCGCGGAGCACGGGATCTCTGCGACCGTCATCGACGTGCGCTCGCTCGTGCCGCTCGACGCGCGGACGCTGCTCGAGCATTCGGCGCGTACGGGGCGCGTTTTCACGGTCGAGGAGAACCCGCGCCTGTGCGGCTGGGGTGCCGAGATCGCTTCGATCATCCAGGAGGAGGTCTTCAGCGCGCTGAAGGGACCGGTGGTCCGAATCACGACGCCGCACGTTCCGCTGCCTGCGTCCGACAGGCTCGAAGACGCCGTCATGCCCTCGGCCGCGCGCATCACGACCGAGGTCAAGCGCTCGCTGGACTCGAAGCGCGCAGCGTAGGCAAAACGGAGAGGCAAGTATGGATGTGATCATGCCCCAGCTCGGGGAAACCGTGACCGAAGGGACCGTCGCCAACTGGTACAAGAAGGTCGGCGACAGCGTGAAGGTGGACGAGCCGCTGTTCGAAGTCGAAACCGACAAGGTCACGACCGAAATCCCGTCTTTGGCGGCCGGAGTGGTCAAGGCGATCCTGGTCGAAACGGGCACGACGGTACCGGTGGGCACGGTGCTCGCGGTGATCGAGCCCGTCTCCAAGTAGCTCAAGAGGCCCGCGTTTGGCTACGACTGGAAAAGCGAGGCTCGGCTGGATCGGCACCGGCCGCATGGGATTCGAGATGGCGAGGCGCCTCGCCAAGGGCGGCTGCGATCTCACGGTCTGGAACCGCACTCGCGCGAAGGCCGAGCCGCTCGCAAAGGACGGCGCGAAGATCGCCGAGGCGCTCACAGACCTCGCCGGCTGCGACATCGTGTTCTGCATGGTGTCGACCTGGGACGACGTCAAGGAAGTGATCTCGGGTCCGAAGGGGCTGCTTTCCGGCACGAAGAGACCGCGCATGCTGGTCGAGTGCTCGTCGATCTCCCTCGAGGGATCGGCGGAGCTGCGCGGGATTCTCGCAGGGCACGGCGTCGAGCTGCTTTCCGCGCCGGTATCGGGCAATGCCAAGGTGATCAAGGCGGGCAAGCTCACCTTCGTCGTGTCGGGACCGAAGGCCGCTTACGCGACGGCGGCGCCTTACCTCGGGCTCATGGGGCAGGGCTCGTCGTACGTGGGCGAGGGCGAACTCTCGCGCATCGTCAAGATCTGCCACAACGTGATGCTGGGCGTGGTGACGCAGTGCATGGCGGAGGTCACTGTCCTCGCGCAGAAGGCGGGCGTACCGCGCCATGCCTTCCTCGATTTCCTGAACAAGAGCGTGATGGGCTCGACTTTCACGCGTTACAAGACGCCAGCCTTCGTCAACCTCGATTTCCACGTGACCTTCACGCCCTACCTCCTTCGCAAGGACCTGGATCTCGGCCTTGAAGCCGGGCGCAGGCTTGAGGTGCCGATGCCCCTCGCGTCGAGCACCCGCGACCTGATTCAGGCCATGATGGGTAGCGGCATGACCGAGGAAGATTTCTCCACGCTGCTCCTGCAGCAGGCCCGGTCCTCCGGTGTCGAACTCCAGCCGGAAGACGTCAAAGTCGGCGACGGGCTGAGCTGAACCCCGCGAGCGCCAACTGAACTGAGTTTGTCAAGGCAGTCTTCCCGCGTTCGAGGGCGCTGCGACAATCCGTCGCACCGCACCCCCGTCGCACCCCGGTAGTATTCCTCATTCCAGGCAGTCAGAAACCTTCCCTGTCTTCTTGTAATCGGGCAGTCACGCTTTCCGGCTACAAGAGGCCAAGGGCGGCGCTGTCGGAATGTTGTGCAGACAAGATGTGTGGTTTCCCGTCGCGATCCGGGGAGGGCATGAAGCAGTCTCGAGAACTCGATGATTCTTGCCGCCGCGTCCTGATCCAGGCGCTGGTGGCCGGCATCTTTTCCTCGGCCGGAGGTGCGGCCGCGCAGAACGTTCTCGATCCCGCAGTACAGGAACTTCCCACGGGTCAATCCTTCTATCGCGTTTCAGGGCGTGTGCTGGTCAACGACCAGCTGGCTACGCTGGAGACGCCGATCAGGAAGGGCGATATCGTCGAGACGGGCACCAATGGCGAGGCTGTCTTCTTCGTCGGCAACAAGGCGTTTATCCTGCGCGGCGAAGGGCGGATTGTCGTCGAAACTCAGCCGGACGACTCGGCGCTGAGGAATGTGTTGCGCGTCGTGTCGGGGACGGTGCTGTCGTTGTTCGGCGTGAAGAGGACGAGCCGGACCACTACGATGACGCTCGGCATCCGCGGCTAGGCGGCCTGGTGATTTCTGCGAACCTGCTAGTCCCGTGCAGGGTGCTTGCTCAGTTTCCTCTGGAGTGTCCGCCTGTGCATTCCAAGCAGGCGCGCTGTCGCGGAAATGTTGCCCTTGTTTCCGGTCAGCACCCGGTTAATGTGCTCCCACTCGAGCCTGCTCACCGATAGGGGCTTTTCACGAATCGGAGCGGACGCCGCGCCGTTGTCGCGAAGCAGCGCCTCGACGATGTCATCCGCGCCAGTGGGTTTTGTCAGGTAGTAATGCGCGCCGAGCTTTGTCGCTTCCACTGCGGTGGCGATGCTGGCATAGCCGGTGAGTACTACCACTCGCATGGCCTTGTGGAGGTCCAGCAGTTGCCTGACGAGGCTGAGCCCGGAGCCGTCGGGAAATTTGAGATCGACAACCGCGAACTCAGGAGGGCGCTCGGTCGCGGCGGCAAGTGCGGCCTGGGCGTGATGCGCCACGGCAACCCTGAACCCCTTTCGCTCCAGTGCGCGCGCCAGGACGGCGCACAGTATCTCGTCGTCGTCGACGAGGAGCAGGCGCGCCTGACGGCCATCCTGGCTCTCCTTCGGCTTTCCCGAGAAGTGGGGCGGAATCCTGATCCCGTTTGAAGGGTCGGTGGCCATCTCTTATCTCTTCCACCCATGAACCGGAACTGCGGCATTGGCGAGCAACTCCCGACCTGAAGCAGCGGCTCTTTCGGGAGCGCAGGCCGCCGCCCTATCCGGGTCCTCAGGCTGCTCGAGAGGGAGAACGACCTCGGCCCGGGTGCCGCCTGCCGGTCGCCGGGAGAGGTTAAGGCTGCCGCCGGCGCTTGCCACGGCAACCCTGGCCAGAAGCAGTCCGATCCCGGTTCCCTTGTCGCCCTTTGTGGTGAAGAACTTTTCTCCGGTCATGTCTTCCAGTTCGGGTGGAAGTCCCGGCCCGCGATCGTCGATCCGGATCCTCAATTCGCCGGAGTCGCAGCTGCAGTTCATCTCGACCGCCTGCGGCGACGCGTCGGCAGCGTTGTTGAGCAGATTCGCGATCCCACGGCCCAGGTCGCGCCCAGTTGAAATCATCGCAGGCGGCCGCGCGCCTATCCAGCGGAACGACAGCCTTACGCCCGGTTTGAAAGTCCGAAACCTGTCGACAATGTCCTGAACAAATTTTTCTGCCGGCTCCTTCGATCCGTGCCCCGGCGCGGGCTGGCCCTCGGTCACGAGGTCCGTCAGGGTGCGCCTGCAAGCCTCGATCTGATCGGACATGATACGAAGGTTCTGCTTCGTGGCCGGGCGGTCGTCGTTCTGGAGCATTTCCTCGACGAGCACCGCCATCGTGCAAAGCGGCGACCTGATTTCATGTGCTGCGCCGGCGGCGAGCGAGCCCACCCGCACCAGATATTCGTGAGTGGAGGTGCTCCGCTCGATCTCCGCCAGGCGGCGATTCTGCTCGCGCAGCCGACCGGCGACCGTGAGCACGAGATAGGCGATCAGGCCCGCGCACAGGAGGTAGTTGGCCCACATGGCCAAGACCAGAAATTGCTGGGTGCTGTGGCTGGGGACAGGCAGAGGGACGTGAAAAAAGATGAGCAGCGAGTAGCAGGCGGCTGTGAGCAGCGCCACAATTACAGCATGGATCCACGGCAAGCTTGCCGCCGCGATCACGAGAGGCATGAGGAACATGCCCGCGAATGGATTGGTCGCACCTCCGCTGAGGTACAGGAGGGTGGTCAGGGCACCGATGTCCACCACGATTTGGGCGAGCACTTCGAGATCGGTGACGGGCCTGGGCTGCCGCAATCGCCACGAGGTCGTGGCCAGGTTAAACAGCACCAGCAATCCGGAAACGGAGACGAGTACTGCCAGCGGCGACGGAGCGGCGAAAAACTCGTGAACCAACGCGATCGCGAAGGTCTGTCCCACGATCGCGACATTCCGCAGCAGCATGAGCTGGCGCAGGCTTTGCCAGGGTGCTGACTGGACTATCCCTCCCACCACTTCCCTCCGCTCCTTTCGTCTTCCATCGGCGAAGCTGTTTCCGCCGCCGGCGTGCCCTTCACGGGCATCTTGTCTGCCACTTTGCGGCGGTTGAAACGACTCCCCAGCAAGGCTCACTTCTAAGCAACGGCTTATTTTCCTCTCGCCGCTTGATTTCAGTATAGCGAAATTGCGCTGCGTAAAGAAGCGCAAGGTTCTTCATTCGAAACTCTAGATTCCGCTGTTTCCCTCAATTGCGTCAATCGCTTAGGAGCGTCTTGCGTTCCGACGCGCCCTTCTGCTCGGATATCTTTTCACGCGAATAGCCTTGCAAATCTGCCGCCGACAGGGCAGATTCCAAATCCTCGGCGTGCCGGAAGGCGACCACTGCTAAGGGGGATTCACGTGAGAGGATTCAAATGGACGGTTGCGGTGCTCGCCGCCGCATGGGTGGGCTCTACGCCCTTCGGTATCGCTCAGGCCCAGGGCTACCCCAACAAGCCGGTGCGGGTGATGATCACCTTTCCTCCGGGGAGTGCCACCGACATCGTCGGGCGCGTGGTCACGCAGAAGCTCTCGGATTTCTGGAGCCAACCGGTCGTGGTGGAGAACCGCGGCGGCGCGGGCGGCGCGATCGGGTCGGCGGTGGTGGCGAAGGCGGTGCCAGACGGCTACATGCTGATGATCAATTCCAATGCCCACGCGGTGAACCCATCCATATACGCGAAGCTCCAATACGACACGCTAAAGGATTTCACCGACATCGCGCCCCTTTCGGGCCAGCCCAACGTTCTTGTGGTGAATCCCAGCTCGAGCATCAAGTCGGTCCGCGAATTCATCGCCGAGGCGAAAGCAAAGCCGGGACAAATCAATTTCGCGCACGCCGGCGTCGGCAGCGGAACCCACCTGAACACGGAGAAATTCAAGCTGGCGACCGGCATCGACTTCGTGCAGATCCCGTACAAAGGT
The DNA here is from genome assembly GCA_963699535.1 of uncultured beta proteobacterium. Taxonomy (GTDB): domain Bacteria; phylum Pseudomonadota; class Gammaproteobacteria; order Burkholderiales; family SG8-39; genus VBDM01. The sequence goes on from CAVOUJ010000011.1 coordinate 167,464, forward strand.
ACCCAGGAGGTGCTTACCGACCTATACGGAGGGCGCGTCACTAGTTACTTCGCGCCGATCTCCCCCGTCATTCCGGCGGTACGCGAAGGCAAGTTGCGCGCGCTTGCGGTGAGCAGCGCGAAGCGCTCGGCATCGCTGCCCGATGTGCCCACGGTCGCCGAGGCCGGAGTGCCCGGCTTTGAGTTCACTTTGTGGTTCGGACTTTGGGGACCTGCCGGGATGCCCGCTGAGGTCGTCAACAAGATCAACCAGGATGTGAACCGCACTCTCGCCGTGGCTGAAGTACGCGAACGCCTTGCCAAACTCGGCAATGACACAATGAGCATGACACCGCAGGAGTTCAGCGCATTCGTGCGCAAGGAGATCGCCGACTACGCGCGCATCGTCAAGGCGGCGGGCATCCAGCCGCAGTGATCCGGCGCGGTTCCTGCGCACCGATGCTCGGTGGGTGCAGCCCCACCGAGCGGGTCAGTCCCCCTTGAAGCGGGAACCCGGGGGAGCGGCGCAGACTTTTGCATCGCGCAACTCCCGCGTTGAGGAGATCTCATGCCAAAGCAAAGAATCAGCTACCTTGCGCTGGAAAAGATGGACGCGGAGATGCGCAAGGAGATGGAACGCTGCCAGAGAGAGGGCACGCCGCGACCGGAGAGTTCTGCGGTGCGCGCGCACGTGCCCGCCTGCTTCTGGTTCTTCGCGAATTCCTGGCGTGACATCTTCAGGAACGGGGTCTGTGACCACGCCATAAAGGAACTGTGCCGCTTGTATGTGTCGCGTTCGGTGGAGTGCGAGTACTGCGGTAACCAGCGCTCGGTGAAGGCGAGCACGACGGGCGCAGTTATCGAGGATCACGTCAAGGACCTGCTCAATTTCGAGAAATCCAAGAATTACAGCGAGCGTCAGAAGGCGGCGCTGGCTTACGCCGAAGCGATTACCTGGCACATCGACACCGACGACGCCTTCTGGCAGAGGATGCACAAGCAATTCAGCGAGGCGGAGTTGGTCGAGCTCGGCTGCATGATCGGGTTGACACTGGGACAGCAGAGCTGGCTGCGACTGCTCAGTATCGACCATCACCAGGTACTCGCCGGGACCTCCGCATCGATGGCACCGGGCTTCGAGGACGCCGACTCACTCGCGGAGTCGAAAGCCTCGCCCGAATACTGGAAGAAGTCCGGGCAGGGGCGCCCGGAAAAAGCTGTCTAGATTCCAGGCGTGGCCCATAGATCCAGAGCAGGGCTTTGACATTTGAAGCCAAGACCTGCCTGATCACCGGCGCTGCGGGAAACCTCGGGCGGTCGGTCGGCGCGGCATTCGCCTCCGCGGGAGCATCCCTGGTTCTTCTCGGTCGCGAGCTCAAGAGCCTCCGCGCGGCCTACGGTGACAAGCCTGAGCGGTTTCTGTTGCTTGAGGTCGATTTGCTCAATGCGGATGCGGTCGCAAAGGCGGTCGAAACCGCCCTGCAACGGTTTCCCCGGATCGACGTCCTGTGCAACATCGCAGGCGGCTTTCGCATGGGGCAGCCAGTGCACGAGACTCCCGAGGACACCTGGGGACTCATGCTCGACCTCAATGCGAAATCCGTGATCAACACGGCCCGCGCGGTCGTGCCCGGGATGATCGCCTCGCGCAGCGGGAAGATCGTCAACGTCGCTGCTCTCGCGGGCCTCGGCGGCAAGGCGAACATGGGCGCCTACAGCGCTTCCAAGAGCGCAGTCATCCGTTTGACCGAAAGCATGTCGGCCGAGCTGCGGGACAAGGGCATCAACGTCAACTGCATCCTGCCGAGCATCATCGACACGCCGCAGAATCGCGCCGACATGCCCCGCGCCGATCCTCGGCGCTGGGTGAGTCCGGAGGCGCTCGCCGACGTCGTGCTGTTTCTCGCGTCAGACCAAGCGAGGGCGATCCACGGCGCCGCCATCCCGGTCACCGGCTTGATCTGAGCCTGCCAGCCTCGGCGCGCGCCGCCGATTTAGAATTCGAGTATTCACCAGCCAAGGAATCACAATGACCGAAGTCTTCATCTGCGACGCAGTGCGCACTCCATTCGGCCGCTACGGCGGCGTGCTGTCCTCGATCCGCACCGACGACCTCGCCACGCTTCCGATCAAGGCGCTCATGGAGCGTAACCCGTCGGTCGACTGGGGCGTGCTCGACGACGTGATCTACGGCTGCGTCAACCAGGCAGGGGAGGACAACCGCAACGTCGCGCGCATGGCCTTGCTTCTCGCCGGGCTGCCGAACACCGTTCCGGGCGCCACCGTGAACCGGCTATGCGGCTCGAGCCTGGATGCCGTGGGCACGGCGGCTCGCGCGATTCGCTGTGGCGAGACGCAGCTCATGATCGCCGGCGGCGTGGAGAGCATGTCGCGCGCCCCGTTTGTTATCCCGAAGGCCGACAGTCCATTCTCGAGCGACGGCGAAGATCGAAGACACGACGATCGGCTGGCGCTTCGTCAACCCGTTGATGAAAGCGAAGTACGGCATCGACTCGATGCCGGAAACCGCCGAAAACGTCGCCGAGGAATTCAAGGTGGCACGCGCAGACCAGGACGCGTTTGCGCTCCGCAGCCAGCAGCGTTGGGCGGCGGCGCAGGCGAAAGGCTTCTATCGCAGCGAGATCATCCCCGTGTCCGTTCCTGGCAAAAAGGGAGCAGCGACGGTCGTGGATCGGGATGAACATCCCCGGCCGGACGCGACGATCGATGGACTTGCGAAGCTCAAAGGTGTCGTCAAGCCGGAGGGAACCGTGACCGCGGGGAACGCTTCAGGCGTCAACGATGGCGCCTGCGCGTTGATGCTCGCGTCCGAGGCGGCTGCAAAGAAGCACCAGTTGACACCCAAGGCACGCGTCCTCGGCATGGCGACCGCCGGCGTCGCCCCGCGCATCATGGGGATGGGGCCGGCTCCCGCAACGCGGAAAGTTCTCGCGAAGACGGGTCTCAAGCTCGCGCAGATGGAAGTGATCGAGCTGAACGAAGCGTTTGCGGCACAGGCGCTCGCGGTGACGCGCGATCTCGGTCTGCCCGACGACGCCGCGCACGTCAACCCGAACGGTGGAGCGATTGCAGTTGGCCACCCGCTGGGTGCTTCGGGCGCGAGGCTCGTCACCACGGCGATGTATCAACTTCATGCGATCAAGGGCCGTTACGCACTGTGCACGATGTGCATCGGCGTAGGGCAGGGGATCGCGCTGGTTATCGAGCGGGTGTGAGCGGAAAGGGCCGCGCCGGACCGAAGCGCCTCACCTTACCAGGATTAGTGCGCCACGCTCCTGACGATATAGCCCCCCGATTTCTCGTCGTGCTCAAGCTGGAGCAGCTTGCGCGCTTCTGCTTCGTCGAGGAGTTTGGAGAAAGAGGAGAAGCCGTAGTAGGACTCGTTGAAGCCGGGTTTTCGCCGCTTGAGTGCTTGCTTAACCATCGAGCCCCAGATCTTTTCCTCGGCGCCGCGCTCGGCGATCAGGGCTTCGACCGTCTGTATGACGAGATCCAGCGCCTCCTCGGTCTTGTCGTCGGTTTCCTTCGGCGCGCTCTCGCCGGCCGCCGCGGGTTTCGCCTGAGCTTGCTTCCGTGGCTGGCGGCGCGCCGGCTTTTCGCGCACCAAGTCGTCATAGAAGATGAATTCGTCGCAATTCGCGATCAGGAGGTCCGAGCTCGAGTTCTTCACGCCCACGCCGATCACCGTCTTGTTGTTCTCCCGAAGTTTCGAGACAAGAGGAGAAAAATCCGAATCGCCACTGATAATGACGAAGGTATCGACATGCGACTTGGTGTAGCACAGGTCGAGCGCATCGACGACCATTCGGATGTCGGCGGAGTTCTTGCCCGACATGCTCACGTGAGGAATCTCGATCAGCTCGAACGAGGCCTGATGCATGTCCGCCTTGAATTCCTTGTAGCGGTCCCAGTCGCAGTAGGCCTTCTTCACCACGATGTTCCCCTTCAGCAGTAGGCGCTCCAATACCTTGTTGATGTCAAGCTTGGCGTATTTCGCGTCGCGTACGCCCAGCGCCACGTTTTCGAAGTCGCAGAAGAGCGCCATGTTGACGGAATCGCTCGGGGTGGCCATCGAGTCTCCTTAAGACCTGTATTTAGAGCATTATCCCATTTGCGCCAGGCGCGGATCATCCTTCCGTGGCCACGGTTTCACTCCATGCCGGTTGAAGTCCAGGCGTACTCGGCATAGCATCGACGTTTCCCGGAGCGAATCATGCATACCGAAGTTCACGTTCATGGCACCGTGCTCTTGAAAAGCGGCGCAGGCCAGGCCGAGATCGAGCTGGCGCTCAGACCCTGGCTCGATTACGTCGATGTGGATGGACTGGCGGACGCGCGCAGCGCTCATCAAGACGAGCCCGGCATCGTTTTCGACAGGCGTCGCCGTGCGCTCGATATCTGCTGGACCGGTTTCGTCGGCCGCAATTTCCAGAATTCTCTGGAAGGAGCGTTCGAGTCCTTGTCGCCCTACTCCGAGGAAGCGGCCGCGGTCGAAGTCAGCTACTACCACGAGGACAACCAGGACGAGCATACGTGGGTATTCGTCGGCCCGACTCCGGAATCGATCCGCGACATGCAGCGCAGACGCATGATCGATGACATTTCGGGGCTGCTCGGGCGACATTTCGGCGACGCGGAAATCGGCGAAGTGACCGCGCTCGTCAACCAACTCTTCTCGCGCCGCGCATCCGAGGGGTCCCAGGACCGCGCCCAGTCGCGCCCAATGGGCGCGGCCGGAAAAAAGCACCTGCATTGACCCTGTAGTACCTCGAGCCTCTCGCCATCAAGGAGGGTCCCTCGCTCATCAAGGAGGGCGGGGTGAGCCTGCACGCGGGAAGCCCTTGATTTCTTTAAAGCATTACATTCACTATCCACTGTAAGATACTCATTTATCACGAGTTATTTGGCATCAAGCATATTCTCAAAAAGCCTCCTTAAGTGCCTGTTGTAGCTTAAAAATTCTCCATTTCATGGCTTGACCTCCCCTTGCGATTCCTCTAGAGTGGTGAGAAGTAGGTTTTAGTGGGAAACTGTGGCGCTTTTCTTCGCCACTCGAAGGGGGAACATTGTTCCAGGGGGCGACAGAGCTGAGTCTCGACGCCAAGGGAAGGCTTGCCTTGCCAACCCGGTATCGGGACGCCTTGCTGTCTGGAGGTCGAGCGGTGGTTCTCACCGCCCATCCCGATAGCTGCCTGCTCCTTTACCCCAAAATAGCCTGGGAGCCGATCGGAGCGAAAGTCCAGGCGCTCTCCAGCTTCAACGAACAGGCGCGCTGGTGGCAGCGCCTGCTGGTCGGATTCGCAGAAGAAATCGAGCCGGACGCTCAAGGACGCATTCTCGTGTCCCCTGCGTTGCGCAAGTTCGCCGGCCTGAAAAAAGACCTGATGCTGGTGGGGCAAGGTAGCCACTTCGAGATCTGGGACGTCGCGGCCTGGGACGAGCGACTCGCCCGCGGTCTCGAGCAAGTGGGCGCTAACCCGCCGCCCGGAACCGAACACTTTTCTCTGTGAGCGCCGATGCGCACCTCCCGGTCCTTCTCTACCCGGCAGTCGACGCGCTTGAAGTTACATCGCGCTCAGGGGGCACTTTCGTGGACGCGACGTTCGGCAGAGGCGGCCACAGCCGGCTCATCCTCGAACGGCTCGGTCCCCACGGCCGTTTGATCGCGATCGACCGGGATCCGGACGCAGTCCGCGCGGCGCACGAAATACGCGACCCGCGCTTCGTGGCTGTGCAGGCGCGTTTCAGCGAGCTTCAAGCCGTGCTCGACGAACTGCGCTCAGCCGGTGTCGACGGCGTGCTGTTCGACTTGGGAGTGTCCTCGCCGCAGCTCGACGATCCGCGGCGCGGGTTCAGCTTCCGTTTCGACGCGCCGCTCGACATGCGGATGGATCCGTCTCAGGGCGGGGGCGCGCTCGAATGGCTGGAACGAGCCGATGAAGCCGAGATCAGGGAGGTGCTGAGCAGCTATGGCGAAGAACGGTTTGCTAAACAGATTGCAAAGGCGATTGTTGCTGCTCGGCGAGGAGGGACTCTCCGGAGGACCGGGGAACTTGCCGCTGTCGTGGCTGCGGCCGTCCGGACGCGTGAACCGGGGCAAGATCCGGCGACGCGGACGTTTCAGGCTATACGGATTCACGTCAATCAGGAGCTTGAGGAATTGTCGCTGACCTTGCCGCAAGCGCTCGCCGCGCTCCGGCCCCTCGGTCGGATGGCCGTGATCAGCTTTCACTCCCTCGAGGACCGGATCGTGAAGAGATTCATGCGCGGGGCTGCGCGGCCCGCTGTCCCCGAGCGTCTTCCGCTGAGAGCCAGGGAACTGCCGCCGCCGACGCTGCGCATCGTCGGACGGCCGGTGAGGCCGGGTGCCGCGGAGATCAGGTCCAATCCCCGCGCAAGGAGCGCGGTCCTGCGCGTCGCCGAGAAGCTCGCCGGAATTCAATCATGACCCGCCTCAATCTCCTCCTACTCGCGGTTCTGACCGCGTGTGCGCTCGGTCTGGTCACCTCACAGCACCAAGCTCGAAAGAGCTTCGGCGAACTTGAGCGCGAGGAGGAACGTTCGCGGCAACTCGAGGTCGAATACGGGCAACTGCAGCTGGAGGCAGCCACATGGGCCGAGCGCGCACGCGTCGAGCGCATCGCCGGCCGCCAGCTGCGCATGCGTGTCCCGGAAGCGAAACGCCTTCAGATTGTCCGGCCGGAAGGATCGGTGAAATGAACTTCGCCGCAAGCCCGGTCCTCGCGCTCACGCTTCCGATTTGGCGCTCGCGGTTCCTGCTGTTCATCTTCATAGCGGCCTTCGGTCTGCTGCTCGGCCGTTCCGTCTATCTCCAGGGCCTGAACAACGAGTTTCTGCGCGCAAAAGGGGAATCGCGCTTCAGTCGCGTCATCGAAATCCCGGCGAGCCGGGGCCGCATTCTCGACCGCAACGGGGAGGTTCTAGCGGTAAGCACACCCGTGAAATCGGTGTGGGCGATCCCGGGTGAGGTGCAGGTCAACCGGCGGGACCTCGCTCGCCTAGCCGGGCTGCTCGAGATGTCATCCGGGGAGATCAACAGGCGCCTCGCGGACACGAGTCGCGATTTCGTCTTTCTCAAACGGCAGATCCCGCCGGAAGTGGCCGAACGCGTGGCGGACCTGCGCATTCCCGGGGTATTTCAGAACCGCGAGTACCGACGCTATTACCCGAGTGGTGAAGTCACGGCGCACGTCCTGGGTTTCACCGGCGCCGACGACATCGGCCAGGAAGGAGTCGAACTCGCCTTTCAAGAGGTGCTGGCAGGCAAGCCCGGGACCCGGCGCGTGATCAAGGACCGCCTCGGCCAGACCGTCGAGGACATCGAATCTATCAAGGCTGCCCGAGATGGAAGCGATCTCGTTCTGGCCATAGACGCGCGAATTCAGAATCTCGCGCTGCGCGAACTCAGGGCGGCGGTCGAGCGGCACCGGGCGAAGGCGGGTGGTGCCGTTGTGCTCGACGCTGCAACCGGCGAGCTTCTCGCGCTCGCCAATTTTCCGACCTACAACCCCAACAACCGCAACGGGCTCACCGGAGGACAGGTGAGGAACCGCGCCCTGACCGACACGTTCGAACCCGGCTCTACGCTGAAGCCCTTCACGATCGCGCTTGCCCTGGAAGAAGGTCGAGTGCGGCCGGACACCTTGATTCAGACCGCCGGAAGCTTGAGTGTCGGTGCTGCAACGATCCGCGACGTGCACGTGGAGCATGCCCTGACCGTCGCGCAGGTTGTTCAGAAGTCGTCCAACATCGGGGCCGCGAAAATTGCGCTCGGGCTGCCCCCTCAGTCGATGTGGGAGATGTTTCAGAACCTGGGCTTCGGCACCGTGCCCGGTTTGGGCTTTCCCGGGGAAGCTTCCGGAAAACTCCGGCCCTATCGCAGCTGGCGCCCGATCGAGCAGGCGACCATGTCCTATGGGCACGGCATCTCGGTATCGCTTGTTCAGCTCGCGCGAGCCCACAGCGTGTTCGCCCGCGACGGGGAACTCGCGCCGCTTTCCCTCCTTCGAGTGGACTCGCCTCCGAAGGGGCGCCGAGTGTTGGCCCCTGCTACCGCGCGGGCAGTCCTAGCAATGTTGGAGTCGGCAGTCAATCGGAACGGCACGGCGCCACGCGCGCAGATCATCGGTTATCGCGTCGCCGGAAAGACCGGCACCGCACACAAGCAGGAAAACGGAACCTACGCGCCCGACAAGTATGTGTCCTCTTTCGTCGGTTTCGCACCGGCATCGCACCCGCGCCTGGTTATCGCGGTCATGATCGACGAGCCTACCGCCGGCGGGTACCTCGGCGGCGCGGTGGCGGCGCCGGTCTTCGCGCGTGTGATGGCGGGCGCGTTACGCGTGCTCGACGTGCCGCCGGATGGACCGCTACATCCGATCGAACTTCCCTCCGCCGGTGAGGAAGTGAAGGAAAGCATTTAGGTGTGCGAGAGAGAATCGATGACATCCTCCAGACGGCTCGCGTCGCAGGGGGTGCGCGTGACCGGCCTTGCCACCGATAGCCGGACGCTTGCCGCCGGAGAAGTGTTCCTCGCCTACCCGGGCTTGCGTCACGACGGACGCAGCTTCATTCCAGACGCCCTGGAGCGCGGAGCCGCTGCCGTTCTCTGGGAGCGTGCCGGATTCGAATGGAAACCGGATTGGCAGGTGCCCGATCTCGGGATCGGCGACCTGCACGGGCTCGCCGGCTCCCTCGCACACGAAGTGTACGGGCGTCCCTCCGAGCGGCTCTGGACGATCGGAGTAACGGGGACGAACGGCAAGACCTCCTGCAGCCAATGGATCGCCCAAGCGTGCGGCGCCTGCGGAGCGCGTACCGCCGTGATCGGGACGCTCGGCACGGGATTCCCGGCATCAGGCGAGGAACCGGAGAGATTGGAGGCCGGCCCGAACACCACGCCGGACGCGGTCGACCTGCATCGCTCGCTCGCGAAGCTGCTTGCTGCGGGTGCCCAGGGTGTGGCGATGGAAGTCAGTTCGATCGGTCTCGACCAGGGGCGCGTGAACGGCGTCGCGTTCGGAGCGGCGCTTTTCACCAACCTCTCGCGCGATCATCTCGACTACCACGGCAACATGGAGAGCTACGCCCGCGCGAAACAGCGTTTGTTCGAGACGCCCGGCCTCGTGCACGCGGTGCTCAATCTGGACGACGTGCAGGGCGTGTATCTCGCCCGTACGCTCGCCGGCAGCGGCGTCAAACGCGCCGGGTACAGCTGCTTCGCGGGCGTCGCTGCCCGACTGGGGCTCGAGCGCTACGCGGAAGCGCACGCGATCGACGTGTCGGCGAGGGGGATCGCGTTCAGCGTTAGGAGCTCGTGGGGCGAGGCACGCATCGAAAGCGCGCTCCTCGGGCGCTTCAACGTGTCCAATCTTCTCGCCGTTCTCACGACGATGCTCGTGTCCGGAGTACCCTTCGACCGCGCCGCCGCGTCGCTCGGGAGCCTGCGCCCCGTCCGGGGTCGCATGCAGCAGCTGGGGGGCGGCGGTAAGCCTCTAGTCGTAGTGGACTATGCGCATACGCCCGACGCGCTGGAGAAAGCGCTCGTCGCCCTCAAGGATGTGGCGCGAGCGAGCGGCGGCCGCCTCGTGGCGGTATTCGGATGCGGCGGCGAGCGCGACCGCGGCAAGCGGCCGCTTATGGGGGCAGTCGCTTCGCGCCACGCCGATTCAATCATAGTGACGAGCGACAACCCGCGCGGGGAGGACCCCGCAGCGATCATCGCCGAAGTCACGGCGGCTTTGCCCGAAACGCATGAAGCGATCGAGGACAGGCGAGCCGCGATCGCGCGTGCCGTCACCTCGGCGAACGCGGCCGACGTTGTGCTCGTCGCCGGAAAAGGGCACGAAACCTACCAGGAAATTTCAGGAAGAAAGCTGCCTTTCTCAGACGTGTTCGAGGCCCAGCAGGCCCTCGCTGGATGGAGCCGATGATGAGTCTGAGCGAAGCGGCGGCGGCGATCCACGCAAGGGTCCGCGGTGATGACATCCGTTTCGATTCCGTATCGACGGACACCCGGACGCTCGCCCGCGGGGCGCTGTTTGTCGCCCTGCGCGGCGAGAGATTCGACGGGCACCGGTTCATCGAGGCCGCGGCAGGACGCGGAGCCGCGGCGGCAATGGTGGACGAAGATTCGGGACCGGGGAGTTCGGGTGCGGCGATCCCGTTCCTTGTTGTTGACGACACGCGGCGCGCTCTGGGAAGGCTCGCCGGGCGCTGGCGCGAGCGCTTCACATTGCCGCTTGTCGCGGTGACGGGCTCCAACGGCAAGACCACGGTCAAGGAGATGATTGCGGCGATCCTTCGCGCGCACTACGGCGAGGCGAGCGTGCTCGCGACCGAGGGAAACCTCAATAACGACATCGGGGTGCCATTGACGCTCCTGGGACTTCACGAAGGGCACCGCGCTGCGGTGGTCGAGCTGGGAATGAATCATCCCGGGGAAACTGCGTATCTGGCGGCGATCACCAAGCCGACGGTGGCCCTGGTCAACAATGCCCAGCGGGAGCATCAGGAGTTCGTGAAAAGCGTGGCCGACGTCGCCCGCGAGCACGCCGCGGTATTCGCGGAGTTGCGCCATGACGGCGTCGCGGTGATCAACGCCGACGACGAATTCGCGGACTTCTGGAGAGAGTTGCTCGCAGGGAAGCGCGTCCGCGACTTCGGTATCGACCGGCCGGCGCAGGTGAGCGGCCGTCATGAATTGCTCGGATTCGAAAGCGCGATCGACCTGCGCACGCCGGAGGGTGAGGTTCGCGTCGAATTCCGGGCGTCGGGCCGCCATAACGTCATGAACGCCCTCGCTTCGGCCGCGGCGGCGACGGCGGCCGGAGCAAGCCTCGCGGCGGTAGCGAAGGGGCTTCGCAGTTTCGCCGGAGTCAAAGGACGCCTGCAACCCAAGAGGGGCAAACGCGGAGCCGCCGTCGTCGACGACAGCTACAACGCCAATCCGGACTCGGTGCGCGCCGCGGTCGATGTGCTGGCGGGCATGCCGGGTAAACGCGTCCTGGTGCTCGGCGACATGGGCGAGCTCGGCCCGGACGGGCCGGCGTTTCATGAAGAAATCGGGGCCTACGCGCGAGGCCGGATCGACGCCCTGCTCGCTTTCGGCCCCTTGAGTCGGGAGGCGAGCCGCGCATTCGGCGTGAATTCCCGCCATTTCGACGACTTCGCGGAGCTCATCCGGGAGGCGGGGGCCGAAGACGCGCCCGGCTGCACCATTCTGGTCAAGGGCTCGCGGTTCATGCGCATGGAGCGGGTCGTGGCCGCGCTCACCGGGGAGGTCAACTGATGCTGCTTGCTTTGACCCAGTGGGTCGCACAGGACGTACGCGCCTTCAACGTGTTTCAGTACATCACCCTGCGGGCCGTACTCGCGACGCTCACCGCGCTTGCGATCGCGCTATTCGCCGGGCCGCTTGTGATCCGCAAGCTCACCGCTTACAAGATTGGACAGGCGGTGCGCGACGACGGCCCTCAATCACACCTCACCAAGGCGGGGACGCCGACCATGGGCGGTGCCCTGGTGTTGATTTCCATCCTGATCACGACCCTGCTCTGGGCAGATCTCTCCAACCGCTTCGTGTGGGTCGTGCTCGCGGTCACTTTTGGGTTCGGTGCCATCGGCTGGATCGACGACTACCGCAAAGTCATGAAGAACAACCCGAAGGGCCTCTCTCCGAAGGCAAAGTTCTTCTGGCAGTCGCTGATCGGGCTCGCAGCGGCCGTGTATCTCGCCTTTGCCGTATCGGCCCCGAGCACCGCCAAGGTCCTCGAGTTGTTCCTGGCCTGGGTGGGCGGCGGCTTTTCGATGGACCTGCCGTCCAAAGCGGACCTGATCGTGCCGTTCTTCAAGAATATCGCCTATCCGCTCGGCGTATTCGGCTTCATCACGCTCAGCTATTTCGTCATCGTCGGGACCTCGAATGCGGTCAACCTGACCGACGGGCTGGACGGTCTCGCAATCATGCCGGCCGTGATGATCGCTGGAGGGCTAGCCGTATTCGCGATGGTTACGGGGCGCGTGGACTACTCCAAGTACCTCCTCTTTCCGTACATCCCCGGAGCCGCGGAGTTGACGGTCTTCTGCGGCGCGCTCGTCGGCGCCGGTCTCGGTTTTCTCTGGTTCAACGCCTATCCCGCGGAGGTCTTCATGGGCGACGTGGGCGCGCTCTCCCTCGGCGCGGCCCTCGGCACGATCGCCGTGATCGTGCGGCAGGAGATCGTCCTTCTCATCATGGGCGGCGTGTTCGTCGCGGAGACGCTCTCGGTGATGATCCAGGTGCTCTATTTCAAATGGAGCGGCGGCAAGCGGGTTTTCCGAATGGCGCCGCTGCATCACCACTACGAGCTCTCCGGATGGAAGGAGTCTCAGGTCGTCGTGCGCTTCTGGATCATCACCATGATGCTGGTGTTGTTCGGTCTTTCCACTCTGAAGTTGCGGTGAATCTCGCAGGCAGAAAGGTGCTGGTGCTCGGCTTGGGTGACACGGGCTTGTCGATGGCGAGGTGGCTGACACGCCAGGGCGCGGACGTGCGCGTCGCGGACACGCGCGCCGCGCCGCCGCGGCTGGACGAGCTCAGGCGCTCGCTTCCCGGCGTCCCCGTCGACTGCGGACCGTTTCGCCAGGACGGCTTCTCCGGAGTGGACGTCCTGGCAATCAGCCCCGGAATCCCGCTTCAAGAACCAAGCGTGCAGCGCGCGCTCGCCGCTGGGACCGACGTGATCGGCGACATCGAACTGTTCGCCCGCGCCGTCGCCGGCCGGCGTCCGCGCGTCATCGCGGTAACCGGGACCAACGGCAAGAGCACCGTGACGGCCCTCGCCGGCGCGATGGCGAAGGCCGCCGGCGCAGATTGCGAGGTCGCCGGCAACATCGGTCCGGCCGTGCTGGACGCGCTGATGCGCCGCGAGGACTCGGGCAGCGCAGCGAGCCTCTGGGTGGTGGAGCTTTCCAGCTTCCAGCTCGAGACGACGCGTTCGTTGGCCGCGGACGCCGCCGCGGTCCTCAACATCAGCGAGGATCATCTCGACCGCTACCGCGGAATCGACGATTACGCGGGTGCCAAGTCTCGGATCTTCTCAGGCGGCGGTGTCCAGGTGCTCAACAGGGACGACGCGCGCAGCCTGTCCATGGCGCTGCCGGGAAGAAAGACGGTCACCTTCGGCCTTGGTTCTCCGCCGGGTGCCGGGGATTGGGGTCTGCTCGAGCGCGGAGGCGAGTTCTGGCTCGCGCAGGGCGCGAGCGCACTTCTTCCGGTCGGGGCAATGCAGATCGCCGGCCTGCACAACGCCGCCAATGCCCTAGCTGCGCTCGCTCTCTGCCGTGCGCTCGATTTGCCGCTCGAGCCGCTGCTCGCCGCGCTGCGCGATTTCAAGGGGCTTCCCCATCGTCGTCGAGCTGGTCGGCAAGACGGCCGGAGTGCGCTGGTACGACGATTCAAAGGGAACGAATGTGGGCTCGACCGTCGCGGCCCTCTCAGGGCTCGCCCGTCCTGATTCGAAAGTGGTCCTCATCGCCGGCGGCGACGGCAAGGGACAGGACTTTTCTCCGCTGAAGGAGGCATTGGCGCGGACGGCGCGGGCCGTGGTGCTGATCGGACGCGACGCGTTGCGGATCGAGGCGGCGGTCTCGGGAGCCGGCGTCACGGTCCTGCGCGCAACCAGCATGGATCAGGCGGTGGGCTTCGCCGCCGCTGCGGCGCACCCGGGCGACGCGGTGCTGCTCTCGCCTGCGTGCGCCAGTTTCGACATGTTCCGCGACTACAGGCATCGCGGCGAAGTGTTTCGCCAGGCGGTGGAAGGATTCATCGATGCTGCGAAGCATTAGCCCCGGCCGCGCGCCGCTCGCCGAATACGACAGCGGCGTGCTGTGGGCCGGGCTGTTGCTGCTGACCTTCGGCATGGTGATGGTGTACTCGGCCTCGATCGCGATGGCCGAAGCGAGCAGGTTCACAGGGGGGAGATCCGCGTACTTCCTCGAACGACACGCCCTGTTTCTCGCCGCGAGCATATTCTCCGGGTTGCTCGCTTTCCAGATTCCATTGCGCCGCTGGCAGCAGGCCGCCCCATGGCTGTCCGTCCTCGGAGTCGCCCTGCTCGCTCTGCTGCTCGTCCCCGGATTCGGTCGCGAGGTCAACGGTGCCCGGCGCTGGCTGTCGCTTGGCATCGCCAACTTGCAGCCTTCCGAGTTCGTGAAACTGTTCGTCGTTCTCTATGCAGCCGACTATACGGTGCGCAAGCTCGCGCTGATGCACAGTTTCAGGCACGGACTGCTCCCGATGTTCGCGGTGATGCTCCTCGTCGGGTGGCTGCTGTTGAGGGAGCCGGACTTCGGCGCCTTCGTCGTGATCATGGCGATCGCCACCGCGATCCTATTCCTCGGCGGCATGAACGGCAGGTGGTTTGCCGGACTGCTCGCGATGATGGCCGTGGGCTTCGCCTGCCTGGTGGTGTCTTCGCCTTACCGCATGCAACGGATTTTCGGATTCATGGACCCCTGGTCCGATCCATTCGGCGGCGGCTACCAGCTCTCGCATGCGCTGATCGCCTTCGGTCGCGGCGAATGGTTCGGCGTCGGCCTGGGGGCAAGCGTCGAGAAACTCCTCTACCTCCCGGAGGCGCATACCGATTTCCTGCTTGCGGTAATCGGCGAAGAGCTGGGATTTGCCGGCGTGATCGCGGTCCTCGCGCTGTTCTCGTGGCTCGTGCTGCGGGCGTTCGCCATCGGCCGCCAGGCCGTGGCGCTCGAGCGCCCGTACCCGGCGCTGGTCGCTCAAGGGATCGCCGTCTGGCTCGGGGTGCAGGCCTTCATCAACATGGGCGTGAACATGGGCGTGCTGCCCACCAAGGGTCTCACGCTCCCGCTGATGAGTTTCGGCGGCAGCAGCCTGCTCGCCAACTGCCTCGCGCTCGCAATCCTGCTGCGAATCGATTGGGAGAACCGACAAATCATGCGCGGGGAACCAGCGATCCGGTCATGGCCCGAACCATCATGATCATGGCCGGCGGCACCGGCGGGCATGTGTTCCCGGGCCTTGCGGTGGCGGATTTCCTGCGCGAGTCGGGCTGGCGTGTCGTCTGGCTCGGAGCAAGAAGCGGCATCGAGGCCACCCTCGTTCCCGGTCGCGGCTACGACATGGCCTGGGTGAGTTTCTCGGGTCTCCGCGGCAAGGGACCCATAGCGTTCTTCCTGCTGCCGGCGAGGCTGCTCCTCGCCTTCTGGCAAAGCGCCCAAGCCATCTTCGCGCAGCGTCCCGACGTCGTGCTCGGCATGGGCGGATACATCTCTTTTCCCGGCGGAATGATGGCGGCCCTGCTCGGAAAGCCGCTCGTGATCCACGAACAGAACTCGATTGCGGGGCTGGCCAACAAGGTGCTCGCCCGCGTCGCGGACCGGATTCTGTGCGCTTTTCCCGGCGCGCTCGATTGCGCCACCCTGACCGGCAATCCGGTGCG
Organism: uncultured beta proteobacterium; assembly: GCA_963699535.1. Classification (GTDB taxonomy): domain Bacteria; phylum Pseudomonadota; class Gammaproteobacteria; order Burkholderiales; family SG8-39; genus VBDM01. The sequence continues at coordinate 182,939 of CAVOUJ010000011.1, forward strand.
CCCGGAGGTCGCCGCCCTCCCCGCGCCCGAAACGCGTTACGAGGAGCGCACGGGCCCCTTGCGAGTTCTTGTCGTCGGCGGCAGTCTCGGCGCCAAGGCGCTCAACGAAGTCCTGCCCCGAGCGCTTGCGCTCCTTCCCGCCGAGCGACGGCCGCTCGTGACGCATCAGTCTGGCGCGCAGCACCTCGAGGCGCTGACTCGGGCTTATTCGGCAGCGGGCGTCGAGGCGAAGACCCGGGCATTCATCGACAACATGGCCGAGGCCTACGCCGAGGCGGACCTAGTCGTATGCCGATGCGGGGCGACCACGATCGCGGAGATCGCGGCCGCAGGTGTGGCGAGCGTTCTGGTTCCCTACCCGCACGCCGTGGACGACCACCAGACGACCAACGCGCGCTTTCTCGCCGACGCCGGGGCAGCGGTCCTCCTGCCGCAGATCGACCTCAGCGCACAGCGCCTCGCCGGACTGATCGCAGGATTCGACCGCAGGCGCCTTTGCGAAATGGCCATGCGCGCCCGCACGCTCGGCCAGCCCGGCGCGACTGAATCGGTCGCGAGGGCGTGCATGGATCTCGCGCGATGAAGCACAAGATCAAGCGCATTCATTTCGTCGGCATCGGCGGTAGCGGCATGAGCGGCATCGCCGAGGTCCTCCTTAATCTCGGATACAAGGTGAGTGGTTCGGACCTCGCCGCCAGCGCCGTGACCGAGCGTCTCGCAGGTCTCGGGGCGAATGTGGTTCTGGGGCACAAGGCCGAGAATGTAACGTCGGCGGACGTCGTCGTCGTGTCCTCGGCGGTGAGGCCGGACAACCCCGAGGTCGTCGCGGCGAGAACGAGGCGCATCCCGGTGGTGCCGCGCGCGTTGATGCTCGCCGAGCTGATGCGCCTAAAGCAGGGCATCGCCGTCGCCGGGACTCACGGGAAGACGACGACCACGAGCCTCGTCGCGAGCGTGCTCGCTGAAGGCGGCCTGGATCCCACGTTCGTGATCGGCGGGCGCCTTGTGAGCGCCGCCTCCAATGCGCGGCTCGGCTCAGGAGAGTTCATCGTCGTCGAGGCCGACGAATCCGACGCCTCCTTTCTTCACCTGCAGCCGGTGACCGCGGTGGTGACCAACATCGACGCGGATCACATGGAAACCTACCAGCATGATTTTTCTCGGCTGAAGCAGGCGTTCGTCGGCTTCCTTCAGAACCTTCCCTTCTACGGCAGCGCGATTCTCTGCGTAGATGACTCCAACCTCCGCGAAATCATGCCGTTCGTCTCCAAGCCGATCGTGACCTATGGGCTGCGGGAAGATGCAATGGTTCGAGCCATCGACGTGGTAGCGGGCGAGCGCATGAGTTTCCGGGCCCTGCGCGAAGGGGCGGCGCCGCTCGAGATTTCACTGAACCTCCCGGGGCGGCACAACGTGCAAAACGCCCTCGCTGCGATTGCAGTGGCTTCGGATCTCGGCGTCAGCGATGCCGCAATCCGCAAGGCGCTCGCCGAATTCCGTGGCGTAGGCCGGCGCTTTCAGCGCTGCGGCGAGATTTCTCTCGCTGCAAACGGCGCGCGCGCGGGCAGCTTCACGCTCGTAGATGACTATGGGCACCACCCCGCCGAAATGCAGGCCACGCTCGATGCCGCGCGCGGCGCTTTCCCGGGCCGGCGCATCGTGCTCGCCTTTCAGCCCCACCGCTACACGCGCACGCGCGATCTGTTCGAGGATTTCGTCAAGACGCTTTCCGGCGCGGACGCACTGCTGCTTGCGGAGGTCTATCCGGCCGGTGAAACCCCCATTGTAGCCGCGGACGGACGCTCGCTCGCGCGTGCGATCCGCGTCGCCGGAAAGACCGAGCCGGTGTTCGTCGAGAACATCGCCGACATGCCTGATGCGATCCGAAAGATCGCGCGGGCGGGAGATGTTGTCGTGACCATGGGAGCAGGGTCGATCGGCAGCGTGCCTGCCGCGCTCGCCGGTCGAGGACGGTGAACCATGCCCGCGCCGACCGGACTGCGAGGCGTCTTGAGCAAGAACGAGCCCATGGCAAAGCACGTCACTTGGCGCGCGGGCGGCGCCGCCACGCGCGCATACACACCTGCCGACCGAGCCGACCTTGCCGCCTTCCTCGCGAGTCTCCCCAAGGGCGAGCCGGTTTGCTTCGTCGGTCTGGGGAGCAATCTGCTCGTGCGCGACGGCGGCTATCGAGGCACCGTGGTGTTGATGCACAACCCGCAGGCGGCAATGCGGGTCGAGGGAGATCTGATCTACGCCGAGGCCGGAGCAGCGAGCCCGAAGGTTGCGCGTTTTGCGGCTACGCACGGGTTCGAAGGGTCGGAGTTTCTCGCGGGCATCCCCGGAACGATCGGCGGCGCGCTCGCGATGAACGCCGGCTGCTACGGATCGGAAACCTGGGACGTCGTCGCGAAGGTCACGACGATATCGCGCTCCGGAGCGGCGCGCGACCGGTCTCCCGCGGACTTCGAGATCGGGTACCGGCACGTCGATCTGCGGGGAACGACGCTCGGCGAGGACGAATGGTTTCTTGCGGGCTGGTTCCGCTTTCGCGTTGGCGACGTCAAGCGCTCGCGGGAGCGCATCAACGAGCTGCTCGCAACGCGTATCGCCGAGCAGCCGCTCGACCTTCCGAATGCGGGATCGGTGTTTCGCAATCCGCCGGGTCACCACGCGGCGCAGCTGATCGAGGCGTGCGGGCTCAAGGGTTCGGAGGTCGGCGGCGCCCGGATCTCCGAGAAACACGCGAACTTCATCGTCAACCCGAAGGGCAGGGCTCGCGCGGCGGACATCGAGGCGCTGATCGCGCACGCGCGCGATACGGTGAGGGCGCGGTTCGGCGTCGAGCTCGTTCCGGAGGTCAGAATCATCGGGGAAGGCGCTTGAAGAGTGATCTCGGAAAGGTCGCCGTGCTGATGGGCGGGCGGTCCGCCGAGCGCGCGGTGTCCCTGAAAAGCGGCGCCATGGTGCTCGCTGCACTGAGGAAGAAGGGCGTCGACGCGCACTCCTTCGACCTGAAGGAAAAGGGACTCGACGCGTTGATCAACGGGCGTTATGACCGCGCGTTCATCGCGCTGCATGGACGATACGGCGAGGACGGCACGATCCAGGGCGCGCTCGAGCTGATCGGCATTCCCTACACGGGTTCTGGCGTGCTCGCGAGCGCACTCGCAATGGACAAGTGGCGCGCCAAGCTCGTATGGGAGGCCTCCGGGATTGCGACTCCGCGCTGCGAGCTCCTCAGAGGGCCAGAGCGACTTCCAGGCGGTGGTCGTGCGCTTGGGACTGCCCTTGATGGTGAAACCCGCCAACGAGGGCTCTTCGATCGGCATGACCAAGGTGAAGAGCGCGCGCGAATTGCCCGAGGCCTATGCGCTTGCCGCCAACTATGACCGATCGGTCATCGCTGAGCGCTTCGTAGACGGGATCGAACTGACCGTCGCCATTCTCGGGGACGTGCCGCTGCCGACGATCAAGCTCGAGACGCCGCGCGAGTTCTACGACTACGAGGCGAAATACACAGCGCAGGACACGCGCTACATCATCCCTTGCGGGTTGTCGCCCGACGCCGAGCGCATCGTTCAGGGCGAGGCCCTGCGCGCCTTCAGGACCTTGGATTGCCGCGGCTGGGGCCGCGTGGACCTGATGCTCGACCGGTCGGGGAAACCCTATTTCCTCGAGGTCAATACCTCGCCGGGCATGACCGACCATTCGCTTGTTCCCATGGCGGCCCGTCACGCCGGCTTGTCGTTCGAGGATCTATGCATGCGGATCCTGGAATCGGCACGGCTCGAGGACGAGGGAGGGGCCCGTGTGGAATAGCCCTCGCCTGATCAATGCCGCAGCCGGCATCCTGTATGCGCTAGCCTTGGGCCTTGTCGCCTACGGCGGGGCGCGGCTTCTTTCCCTGTCTTCGGCATTTCCCCTCAAGACCGTCGTCGTGCAAGGGGAGCTTCAGCGCGTGACGCGCGGCGACATCGTCCGGGCGCTCCAGGATCGCATTAAGGGCACGTTCTTCAGCGTCGAGCTGGACACGGTACGCGCGCTGCTCGAAGGCGTTCCCTGGGTGCGCCGCGCGGAAGTGAGGCGCCGCTGGCCCGATCGGCTCGAGGTACGGATCGAGGAACACGTGGCGCTGGCTCGCTGGCAGGGCGGGGAGCCGCGTCTGGTGAACACCCATGGTGAGCCCTTTTCGGGAAGAAGCGAAGCTTCGCTGCCGCTTTTCTCAGGGCCAGGCGGGAGCGAAGGCGAGGTTACCCGCCGCTATCTTGCGTTCTGCGATCTCCTCGCCCCCCTCTCCCTCGAGCTCAGGCAGGTATCACTCAGTTCCCGCCTTGCCTGGCAGCTCAGGCTTTCCAATGGGCTTACCGTGCAGCTTGGCCGCGACTCGGACAAGCAGCGTGTCGAGGAGCGCATGGCCAAGTTCGTCTCCGTCTATCCGCAAACGCTCGGCAAGTCGGGCCGCCGTCTCGAATATGTCGACCTGCGCTACCCCAACGGTTTTGCGCTGCAGGTTCCCGAGGCCGCCAGATCCGAACCGAAGAAACCAGGACGCAAGCGAGTCTGACATGGCGAGAGAGAACAAGAACCTGCTGGTCGCTCTGGATATCGGTACGTCCAAAGTCGTGGCGATCGTGGCGGAGCTTCTCCCCGACGGGCGCCTGGAGATCATCGGTATGGGAGGGCACGAGTCCAAGGGTCTGAAGAAGGGCGTGGTCGTCAATATCGAGGCGACGGTGAACGCCATCCAGCGCACGCTCGAGGAAGCGGAGTTGATGGCCGACTGCAAGATCGAGCGTGTCTTCACCGGGATCGCCGGCAGCCACATCAAGAGCTTCAACTCCACGGGAATGGTCGCGATCAAGGACAAGGAAGTGACGCCGGTCGACGTGGAGCGCGCGATCGAGACGGCACGCGCGATGCCCATCCCGACCGACCAGCAGGTGCTGCATATCCTCACTCAGGAATTCATCATCGACGGCCAGGACGGCGTGCGCGAGCCTCTTGGCATGAGCGGCGTGCGGCTCGAGGTGAAGGTCCACATCGTCACGGGCGCCGTGTCGGCCGCGCAGAACATCGTGAAGTGCGTGCGCCGTTGCGGGCTGGAAGTGAACGATCTGATCCTGCAGCCGCTTGCCTCTTCGTTCGCCGTGCTCACCGAGGACGAAAAGGAGCTCGGTGTGTGCCTGGTCGATATCGGTGGCGGCACGAGCGATATCGCGGTATTCCGCGAAGGCGCGATCCGGCATACGGCGGTCGTCCCGATTGCCGGCGATCAGATCACGAACGACATCGCGATGGCCTTGCGGACCCCCACTTCCGAAGCGGAGGAACTCAAGGTCCGTCACGGCTGCGCGTTGCGGCAGCTTGCCGAAGCGGGCCAGATGATCGAAGTCGCCGGGGTGGGCGACCGTCCGCCGAGGATGCTCTCGCGCCAAACGCTCGCCGAGGTGATCGAGCCTCGCGTCGAGGAACTGTACTCGCTTATCCAGCAGGTCTTGCGCGATTCCGGCTACGAAGAGCTGCTCTCTTCGGGGATCGTTCTTACCGGCGGCTCGGCCGTGATGCAGGGCATGGCGGAACTGGGCGAGGAAATCTTTCACATGCCGGTGCGGGTGGGTGTTCCTCGTTACACGGGGCCGCTTTCGGATGTGGTTCGCAGCCCGCGCTACGCCACCGGAATCGGGCTGCTGCTCGAGGGCGTCATCCAGACGCAGCGTGGACTGATCGCGCGCCAGGGCGGTTCGATGAGGCAAGTGTTAGGAAGGATGCGTCAATGGTTCCAACGCAATTTCTAAACGCAACTGGAATGAGGGATCAACAAGGGGGTGTGCCCCCTTGTTCGACCAGCATGAAGGATGCGCCAATGCTTCCAACGCAATTTCTAGAAGGTCGTCGCATGCAGTTAGTTTTCCAATTCATCCCGGAAGGAGATCAGCATGTTTGAAATCGTCGAAAGCCCGCTTGGCGGCACCGTGATCAAGGTGATCGGTGTCGGAGGCGCGGGAGGCAACGCCGTCGATCATATGATCCGTAACGGCGTGGCGGGCGTCGAGTTCATCGCCGCCAACACGGACGGACAGGCGCTCTCGCGAACTCAGGCGAAAAATCAGGTTCAGCTCGGATCGACGGGGCTGGGCGCGGGGGCGAAGCCTGAGGCCGGCCGCGCCGCGGCGCTCGAGGCGCGCGATCAGATCGCCGACACGCTCCGCGGGGCTCACATGGTCTTCATCACTGCCGGAATGGGCGGTGGCACCGGCACGGGCGCCGCTCCCATCGTCGCGGAAGTCGCCAAGCAGATGGGAATCCTCACCGTCGCGGTGGTGACCAAGCCGTTCTCGTTCGAAGGTGCGCGCCGCACGCAGGCCGCTCAGGCCGGCATCGACGAGCTCTCTCAGCACGTCGATTCGGTGATCGTGATTCTCAACGAGAAACTCGAGGAAGTGCTCGGCGATGATGTGTCCATGGAGGATGCGTTCTCGTCGGCCGACAGCGTGCTCAAGAACGCGGTTGCCGGAATCTCGGAGATCATCAATGTTCCTGGCCTAATCAACGTCGACTTCCAGGATGTGCGAACGGTGATGGCCGAGCAGGGCATGGCGATGATGGGCTCAGCCGCGGCATCCGGGGTGGATCGCGCGCGCATCGCAGCAGAGCAGGCGGTGGCCTGTCCCCTCCTCGAGGGCGTCAACCTCTCGGGCGCGCGGGGGGTCGTAGTGAACATCACGGCAGACAAGTCGAGCCTCAAGCTGCGCGAAACCAAGGAGGTGATGAACACGATCCGCGGGTTCTCGGCCGATGACGCGACCATCATTTTCGGCGCGGTCTACGACGACGCTATGGGCGATGAGCTGCGCGTCACGGTGATCGCGACTGGGCTAGGTCAGCCGCAGGTTGCGCGAGCGCCGAAGCCCCAGCTGGTCGTGCACAAGACCGGCACCGACAACGTTTCCCTCGGCGGCGTGGACTACCGGATGCTCGACGAAATGCCCGCCGTGATCCGCAAGAACCGTACCTCCACCGTCGAGGCCCTTCAGGCGAGCGGGGTCGACAAGTACGACATCCCCGCGTTCCTGCGCAAGCAGGCCGACTAGCTCAAGGAGCGAGCATGAGAACAGCCAAGAGAAGCGGTTTGCCGCGGTATCTGCGCAAGCCCATGGTCACACGGACCGCGGCAAGCCCCCTGGCGCGGACCGCTGCGGTGCTGATTCGCACTGTGGCCTTCGTTCCCGCCTACCAGCGCAAGCGATTGCATTGAGTCCCGGGCAGCAGCCTGCCGGAATCCGGGCTGGCGGGCCGCAGGCCTATGGTAAAATAGTCGCGTTTTCAATCGACTGCGGGGTCCCGCCCTGCGGCCGTTCGAATGTTCAAACAACGCACACTCAAATCCGTCATTCGCGCCGCTGGCGTAGGCCTTCACACGGGCGAAAAAGTGGCCATGACCCTGCGGCCGGCACCGCCGAACACGGGAATCGTTTTCCGTCGCATCGATCTGCCCGTCCCGATCGACATCGCCGCCGATGCGTTCAAGGTCGGCGATGCAAGGCTTTGCAGCACGCTTGAGGCGAACGGAGCGAGGGTCGCGACAGTCGAGCACGTGATGTCGGCGTTCGCAGGACTCGGCATAGACAATGCCTATGTCGACCTTACCGGTCCGGAGGTGCCGATCATGGACGGGAGCGCCTCTCCCTTCGTGTTTCTTATCCAGTCGGCTGGCATCGAGGAGCAACCCGCGCCCAAGCGGTTCCTTCGTATCAAAAGCCCGGTTGAGGTGAGGGAGGGCGATAAGTGGGCGCGCTTTGAACCTTTCGAAGGATTCAAGCTTTCGTTTTCAATCGAATTCGATCACCCCGCTTTCGAGCGATCGGCACAGGCGGCTCATGTCGATTTTGCGAATACGTCCTACGTCAAGGAGGTCGCACGAGCGCGCACTTTTGGATTCATCCAAGATGTTGAAGCACTGCGCAATTCGGGCCTCGCGCTCGGCGGGAGCCTCGACAACGCCATCGTTGTAGACGAGTATCGGGTGTTGAACGCGGAGGGCCTGCGCTACGGCGACGAATTCGTAAAGCACAAGCTGCTCGACGCAATCGGCGATCTTTACCTCGCCGGGCATCCGCTGATCGGCTATTTCTCCGCCCACAAGTCCGGGCACGCCCTGAACAACCGCCTGCTGCGGGAGACGCTTGCATCGAAAGACGCTTGGGAGTGGGTCACTTTCGAGCGCGAGGAGGATGCGCCACCGGCGCTTTCCCGCCTGTTCGCGCTACCCGCTATCTGATTCCCCATCAACGCGGGCCACGCTGTTGCTTGCGCTGCGCATCGCCGGAATTCTCGTGGTGTTCGCCACGGCTGCCGGGATCGGGCTTTACCTGCTTACCGGTGACCGGAAGTATCTGCGCTTCGCCTACCAGACCTTCAAGTACGCCCTGATCTTTGCGCTGCTGATCATGGGTCTACTCGCGCTAGAACGCGCAATTGTGCTCGTTTGAAACTTCGCTTAACTCCGCCCCCGTCCGACGATTCTGTGAAGGGCAGTTTTCAGTTCTGAATCAGAGAGTTGCTGAGCAAGCCGGCGGAGCGCAGCTGCCGCTTCGACACTCATTTTCGATGATTTTTCAAGGACTTGCCCCACAGAGTTGAGGGGTTGCACGCGAACTTCCAATCCGGTAACCTCGACCGCTCGCCTTGATAACTCCTCTGATAGTCCAGGGCTCAGGAGTTTCAGCTTGGCCGCTACCGCGCTGTTGGCGGCGAAAATAACGACTTTTCCCTGCTTGTAGTTGGCGATGGAGCAATATCGCGCCAGGGATTCGGGAAGCACGGCTGCGAGAATCTTGCGCAGCTCGATCAGGCGTTGCGCCTGGGGCATCAGCGACGCGATGGCGTCGGGTTGACTCAGAAAGGCGCAGGGGTTCTTGGTAGGCATGGTCTGGTGAAAGTTTAGCTGCCTCAGGAGTAGGCGCGTGCACATTATTCTCGTTTCGAGCGGGCTGGCCAAGTCGAGATCGCTGACGCTGACCACGCGGCACCTCGTCGCAGCTTTCATACTCATGGCGCTACTTGTGAGTGGCCTCACGCTCGGGCTTTTCTGGATGACGGCACGGCACGCCACCGGGTTCAAGATCCCCCTGCTCGATTCCCTGCTGATGTCTGCGCAGGTATCCGCCCAAGAGCAGCAAAAGCGGAAGACGGAGGAGTTCTTGCGGGAGAACCTGAACGCCATGGCGATCAAGCTCGGTCAGATGCAGGCCCAGCTCATGCGCCTGGACGCCTTGGGCGAACGCCTCGCGGCCTTGGCCGGGCTCAAGCCTGGCGAGTTTCGCTTCAGCGAAACGCCTGGCCGCGGCGGTCCGTTTTCCAGCGTTCCGCCCAAAGACCTTTCCATGGCGGAGTTCAACCGGCAGCTCGAACAGACCTCCAGGCAAATGGAAAACCGCACCGACTCCCTCGGTATCCTGGAATCGCAGCTTTTCGACGCCCAGGTGAAGAAGAAACTCATGCCGACGATTCCCCCGGTTGACGGTAGCTGGAGCGCATCGAGCTTCGGCTGGCGCATCGATCCGTTCAACGGCATGCTCGCCTTGCACGAAGGCGTCGATTTTGTGGTCGATGAAGGCACCGCCGTGTTTGCGGCGGCAGGAGGCGTGGTGAGGTTCGCCGGATCAAATGGCCCGTACGGCAACATGGTCGAGATCGACCATGGCAACGATTTCATCACCCGGTACGCGCATTGCTCGCGTGTGCTCGTTGCGTTGGGCGAAGTCGTTCAGCGCGGGAGCAAGATTGCGGAGTCCGGGTCTACCGGCCGGGCGACCGGCCCCCACGTGCACTTTGAGGTTCGCTACCGGGGTGTGGCGCAGAACCCGGTGCGCTTCCTCCAGGCCTCCGCGCGCTAAGGGCAGTTCAGGGCGGCTCGGGCCGTTCGCAGTTCCCCGCGGTCCTTCGCGCCGATCGGCCCGGAGCGGGTGCTCAGCGTGCTAAACTTCGAACCCTTGCACGACACCGCCGTCACTCCTAGATGATTTCCCGTGCGCTAAAGGCGGTCTTCGGCAGCCGTAATGACCGTCTGCTGAAGTACTACGCAAGCTCGGTGCAGGAAATCAACGCGCTCGAGCCCTCGATTGCGGAGCTTCCGGATGAAGCCCTCCGCGAGAAAACGCTCGAGCTGAGAGCGCGTTTCGCCAAGAAGATCGAGGGCGTTCCTCCGGAGGGACGAGACGCCGCGGAAAGAGGGGCGCTTGCCGAGCTTCTCCCAGAGTCTTTCGCAATCGTGCGTGAGGCGGCAAAGCGCGTTCTCAACATGCGCCACTTCGACGTGCAATTGATCGGCGGCATGGTTCTGCACGACGGAAAGATCTCCGAGATGCGCACCGGCGAGGGCAAGACGCTAGTTGCGACTCTGCCCGCGTACCTCAACGCCTTGAGCGGCCGCGGCGTTCACATCGTAACGGTGAACGACTATCTCGCCAGCCGGGATGCCGAGTGGATGGGCCGGGTCTATAAGTTTCTCGGGCTGTCGGTCGGAGTGATCCTCACCCAGATGCCGCACGCCGACAAGCAATCGGCCTATGCCGCCGACATCACCTACGGCACCAACAACGAATTCGGCTTCGACTACTTGCGCGACAACATGGCGATGTCCTACGCGGACAAGTTCCAACGCGGCCTGAATTTCGCGATCGTCGACGAGGTGGATTCGATCCTCATCGACGAGGCGCGCACCCCACTGATCATTTCCGGACAGGCCGAGGACCGCACGGAGATCTACCACCGCATGAACGCCGTGGCGCCGCTCCTGAAGCGCCAGGAGAAAGAAGGCGCGCCGGGCGACTTTCACGTGGACGAAAAGAACCACACCGTGCTGCTCTCCGAAGAAGGGCACGAGCACGCCGAGAAACTCCTGGCACGCGCTGAACTGCTCCCCGAAGGTCGCAGTCTCTACGAACCGGCGTACGTGAATCTGATGCACCACCTCAACGCGGCGCTCAGGGCCCATAACCTGTTCTTCCGCGACAGGCATTACGTGGTGCAGGACGGCGACGTGATCATCGTCGATGAGTTTACGGGCCGTCTTATGCCGGGACGGCGCTGGTCGGACGGCCTGCATCAGGCGATCGAGGCGAAGGAAAACGTGTCAATCCAGAGCGAGAACCAGACGCTCGCGTCGATCACGTTCCAGAACTACTTCCGCATGTACAGGAAGCTCGCTGGCATGACGGGCACTGCCGACACCGAGGCCTATGAATTCCAGGAGATCTATGGCCTGGAGGTGGTCGTCGTTCCGACACACAAGCCCATGATTCGTGCCGACCGGCACGACCAGGTGTTCCGCACTGCCGCAGAAAAACACAAGGCGATCATCCGCGACATCAAAGACTGCTATGAGCGCGGTCAGCCGGTGCTGGTCGGCACGACGTCGATCGAAAACTCCGAATTGCTTTCCGGGATGCTGCACAAGGACAAGTTGCCGCACCAAGTCCTGAATGCGAAGCAGCACGCGCGTGAGGCAGAGATCGTTGCGCAGGCAGGGCGACCCAAGATGATCACGATCGCCACCAACATGGCCGGCCGCGGGACCGACATCGTCCTGGGCGGGAATGTCGAGAAACAGGTCGACCTCGTGCGTGCCGACGCCGATATCGTCGAGCCGGAAAAGAGCCGCCGCTTCGACGAGCTCCGCCGCGAATGGCAGGGTGTGCACAACCAGGTCATCGCCGCGGGCGGCCTGCATATCATCGGCACCGAGAGGCACGAGTCTCGGCGTATCGACAACCAGCTGCGTGGCCGCTCGGGGAGGCAGGGTGATCCGGGTTCCTCGCGCTTCTATCTTTCTCTGGAGGATCCCCTGTTGCGGATCTTCGCGGGCGATCGGGTCAACGCCATCATGCAGCGGCTGGGTATGCCCGAGGATGAACCGATCGAGCACGGCCTGGTGACGCGCTCGATCGAGAGCGCTCAGCGCAAGGTCGAGGCTCACAACTTCGACATCCGCAAGCAGTTGCTCGAATACGACAACGTCGCCAACGATCAGCGGCGTGAAATCTATCGCCTGCGGAATTCAATCCTGGAGTCGCAAGACGTTTCCGACCAGATCGGATCCCTGCGCGAGGGCGTGGTAACCGATCTCTTCCGCGCCTTCATCCCCGAGGAGAGCATGGAGGAGCAATGGGACGTCGCCGGGCTGGAGAAGGCCTACGCCGCAGACCTGCAACTTCAGTTGCCGCTCGCGAAATGGCTGGAGGGGGATCCGAGCCTGGATGACGATGCCTTGCTCGCGAAGGCCATCGAAGGAGCAAGCAAGTCCTACCGGGATCGCCATGCCTCGGTGCCGTCCGAGACGATGCGCCACGCCGAGCGGCTGGTGCTGCTCAGTTCGCTCGACAACCACTGGCGCGAACACCTGGCCGCGCTCGATCATCTGCGCCAGGGTATCCATCTCCGTGGCTACGCGCAGAAGAACCCCAAGCAGGAGTACAAGCGCGAGGCGTTCGAGATGTTCGGGAGCCTGGTCCAGACGGTCAAGCTCGAAGTCACGCGCACCTTGATGACCGTGACTATCCGCACGCCGGAAGAAGTGGATCGGGCGGAAAGAGAGCTGGTTCCGGCTGTCGAGAATGTCCGGTATCAGCACGCGGGATACGAAGAAGCGCTCGCCGGAGAGGGGGCGAATGCCGCGTCTTCACAGAAGTCCGCGCCTTTCGTGCGGCAGATGGGCAAGATCGGCCGCAACGATCCCTGCCCGTGCGGATCTGGAAAGAAGTACAAGCATTGTCACGGGAAGCTGACCTGAATCCCTTTCGCAGCACGGACCGGATGGGGGTTTTTGATCCGTGGGCGCGTTGCGGTTCGCGGTTTTCATGGCCGTCAACCTGACGCCTCCGCGACCGGAGGACCTGTTTCCCGTCAGAGGCGTGAAGCTGGGAATCGCCGAGGCGGGAGTGCGCAAATCCGGCCGCAAGGACCTGCTTCTGATGACGCTCGCGGAAGGGTCCCGGGTCGCGGGCGTGTTCACCCAGAACCGATTTTGCGCAGCTCCGGTTCAGGTGTCGAAGGAGCATCTCGCCTCGGGCTTCCCCGCTCGGGCGCTGCTCGTGAATACCGGCAACGCAAACGCCGGCACGGGAAAGGAAGGGATCGCCCGGGCGAAGGCGAGCTGCGAAGAGGCGGCGCGGCTCCTCGGCTGCGATCCGCGGCAGGTACTCCCGTTTTCCACCGGCGTGGTCATGGAAGCCTTGCCCGTCGAGCGCATTCTGGCGGGCCTGCCGGCCTGCGTCGCCGATTTGCGCGAAGACAACTGGGCGTCCGCGGCGGAGGCGATCATGACGACCGACACGGTCGCGAAGGCGCGATCGCTGCGCGCGCGGCTGGGCGGCAAGCCTCTCACCGTGACGGGAATCGCCAAGGGAGCGGGCATGATCCGGCCCGACATGGCGACCATGCTCGGCTTCGTTGCCACGGATGCCGAAGTCGCGCAGGGGACGTTGCAGCAGCTCGTCGCCTCGGCGGCCGCAGGTTCGTTCAACCGCATCAGCGTCGACGGCGACACGTCCACCAACGATTCATTCATGCTCGTCGCCACCGGTGCAACAGGGGGGCCGCAGATCGACGGCCCCGGGCATCCGCAATTCGCGGTTGTGCGCGACGCGGTGTTCGAGATTTCGCGGTGGCTCGCCCAGGCAATCGTGCGCGATGGCGAAGGCGCGACCAAGTTCATCACCGTGCGCGTGGAGAAAGGCAGAGACGAAGCGGAGTGCGCCCGCGTCGCCTACTCGATCGCGCACTCGCCCCTGGTGAAAACCGCTTTCTTCGCGTCGGACCCGAATCTGGGGCGGATTCTTGCCGCCATCGGCTACGCGGGGATTCGCGATCTCGACGTCGGGGCAGTCGAGTTGTATCTGGACGATGTGGCTGTTTCGAAAGACGGGGGCCGTGCACCCGGCTATCGCGAGGAGCAGGGACAGCGTGTGATGAAGAAGAGCGAAATCGAGGTCCGCGTCGTGCTCAACCGCGGGGCTGCGGAGACCGTCGTGTGGACCTGCGATTTGTCCCATGATTACGTTACCATCAACGCGGAGTACAGGACCTAGACGGAATCCGGCAGCGGAGGCGGAAAGAAATGTCTGAATTGGATCGGCTGATCAAGCGCGGCGAAGCGCTCCTCGAGCGCGTGGAAGCGCTGCTTCCGCCCGCACCGCCCCCGGTCGATTGGAAAGCGAGCGTCGCATTCCGCTGGCGCAAGACTTCCCGCGCGGGTTTCATCCAGCCGGTCAGGAACGTGCACCGCATCCGTCTCTCCGACCTCCGGGGCGTGGACAGCCAGAAGGCGCTGATCGAGCAGAACACACGCCAGTTCGTCGAGGGCCGAACCGCCAACAACGCGCTTTTGACCGGCGCCCGCGGGACCGGAAAGTCCTCGCTCGTCAAGGCGGTGCTCGACAAGTTCCACGGCCAAGGTCTGCGCCTGATCGAAGTGGAAAAGCACGATCTTGTCGATTTGCCCGATATCGTCGACCAAGTGGTCGAGAGACCGGAGCGTTTCCTTCTGTTCTGCGACGACCTTTCATTCGAACTCTCCGAGGCGGCCGGCTACAAGGCGCTCAAGGCGGTGCTCGATGGATCGGTCGCCGCGACTTCGGACAACCTCCTCATCTACGCGACCTCGAACCGGCGGCATCTGATGCCCGAGTACATGCAGGAAAACCTCGAGACCAAATACCTGGGCGAAGAGATCCATCCTGGAGAAACGGTCGAGGAAAAGATTTCGCTTTCGGAGCGCTTCGGATTGTGGGTTTCTTTCTATCCCTTCGATCAGGACGCCTACCTGGATATCGTGGCTCACTGGCTGCACGAACTGGGATGCCCGGAGACCGGTATTCGCCAATGCCGGCAGGAGGCGCTGCAGTGGGCGTTGCAGCGTGGGTCGCGCAGCGGCCGGGTGGCCTGGCAGTTTGCTCGCGACTATGCCGGGCGCAGTTCCGGCGACAGGAAGTCGAAGCGCTGAGTACTCACCCATGTTGGCCCCGGTGGATGTCGCCGTGGGGGTGCTGATCCGCGCCGACGGCGCGACGCTCCTTGCGCAGCGACCCAGTAGCAAGGTGTATTCCGGATACTGGGAGTTTCCAGGCGGCAAGATCGAGCCCGGCGAACCCGTCGCCGAGGCACTCAAGCGCGAGATACGAGAGGAGCTCGGCGTCGAGATCGAGCGCGCCTATCCCTGGATCACCCGGGTCTTCGCTTATCCGCACGCGAGTGTGCGCCTGCATTTTCACCGGGTAGTCGCTTGGCGCGGAGAGCCGCGCGCGCTCGAACACCGGGCGCTCGCATGGGAGCTGCCCGAGGCGATCACGGTCGCCCCGCTCCTGCCCGCGAACGGTCCGGTGCTGCGCAGTCTTCTTCTGCCCGCGGAGTACGCCATCACGCGTGCTCGCGAAATGGGCATCGAGCCGTTTCTTGAGCGGCTCAAATCGAGACTGCGCGGCGGCTTGAAGCTCGTTCAGGTGAGGGAAAAGAACCTGGACCGCGGGGCGCTCAAGGAGTTTGCGCGAGATGTCGTCGTGCTCACCCGAGCTCACGGCGCGAAAGTCATGGTCAACGGCGACGTCGCGCTCGCGCGAGAAATAGGCGCCGACGGCGTGCACTTGACGTCGGAGCAGTTGCGCGCGGCCTCGGGTCGCCCCGATTTGCCCT
Source organism: uncultured beta proteobacterium (assembly GCA_963699535.1). GTDB lineage: Bacteria > Pseudomonadota > Gammaproteobacteria > Burkholderiales > SG8-39 > VBDM01. The sequence goes on from CAVOUJ010000011.1 coordinate 198,629, forward strand.
GGTGCGGTGCTTCGTGCCACTCGAGTGAGGAGCTGCGCTGCGCCGAGGCGCTGGCGGCCGATTTCGTCGTGCTTGGGCCCGTGCGCGCGACGCCGTCGCATCCGCGCGCCGTCCCGCTGGGGTGGGAGCGGTTCCGGGAGATCGCGGCAGGTGCCGCCGTGCCCGTGTACGCGCTTGGAGGGATGGCCCCGCCCGACATGGAGCAAGGCCTGAGTTGCGGTGCCCACGGCCTAGCGATGGTGCGTGGAGCGTGGGGATAGTACGAAGTCAGTCCCTATGAGTGGCCAATCCCTGTTCGACGCGCATTCCGTATTGACTATCCGGAGCCGGCAAGATCGAAGGAAACCTCCGCCGGGGCATTCGCAATTCACCATTGCTCCTCAACGGTAGTAAAATCCGGAAGCCTCCGGAAAGGAGAGGTCGCGATGACCAAGATTCTCTGCGTAGAAGACAGCGAGGACAGCCTGTTCGCGCTGCACAAGCGTTTGGGCCTCGCCGGGTTCGAGGTCAAGGTCGCAACGAATGGCACGGAGGCCGTCGACTGGGCGAAAACACTCCTGCCCGATCTCATCGTGATGGACTTGAGACTGCCGGGGCTCGACGGCTGGGAGGCGACGCGCCGTCTGAAAGGCCAGCCTGAAACGAAACACATACCGATCATCGTCGTCACCGCCGACACGTCGGAGAAGAGCCGCGAGAAGGCGTTCGCCGCGGGCTGTGACGCGTATGAAACGAAACCGGCTGACTTCCCGAGACTCATCGAGAAGATCAACTCGCTTGTAACTCGGGGCGCCAAAGCCTGACCGGCGATGCGGTCGATGCGCGGGGTCAGTCCCTGATCCCTGACCCCTGTTCCCGATCCCCGGTGTCAGGAGAATCCTTCTCTCCCTCGATCGGAACCCGGTACTTCTCCGTCGCCCAGGCGCCGAGATCAATCAGCTTGCACCGCTCGGAGCAGAACGGCCGGTAGCGGTTCTGCGGCGACCACGCCACCTGCGCGCCGCAGCGCGGGCAGCTTACCGACGGGGCCCTGGTCACGGCGTTACAGATTGCAGAAGGTCAATTCGAACTCGACGTCCGACTCGCAGGCCCTGGGCCGCGGCTCCGCCCCAAAGGTGCTGAACCGCACGTTGAGCGCGTATCGATTGGCGCTGATCTCGGGAATGTACTGAGAATTGCGCGGCAGCCGAATCCGTACCATTTGCGACAGCTTGCCGCCGATGATCTGCGAGAACGCGCCATGGTGGGCTACGTGCTTGACAGGCTTGCCTCCCTCGCGAAGCAGCTTCAGGACGATAGCCGAGGCGTCCCGGATGGGCAGCAGCGGAGTAGTCCAGGCGTTGAGGTCGGCCCCGCGCCGGGAGTTCTCCCGGTGCAGCCAGAAATGGTAGGAAGGCAGATCGAACTCACAGACTCCGCCGGGGATCCCGGTGCGCTGCTTGATCGACATCAGCCATTCGTTGTCGCGAAGATGCTGGCCGATCTTGCCCGTCATCGCGAAGAGCGCAGCGCTTGCCCGCTCGATATCGGATATCACTCGGCGGAGGACGTCCTCGGCGATTTGCGGGTTGTTCTTGAACGTGAGCATGACCTGCTTCTGGCGCTCCAGCTCCTGCAGCAGGTCCGACTTCAGGTCCGCCCGGCTGGCGACCTCGAGGATTTCAAACAGCGTAAGCAGCGCAGTGTGATGGGCGGGCGAATCTTCCGCGGAAAAAAAGTGATGGGCGCGCTCAAACAGGTCTTCGAGGCGCAGCAATGTCCGGATTCGCTCGTTGAGCGGATACTCGTAGGTGATCACTATTGTGCCCGCGACTCGAGGGGGAGGCGATTGATTTTGGGCAACTTTCTGTGGATTCTCACCCATTCGACGCGAATTGACAACGGGCGCGGAGACACTCGCTATGACGCTTTCATGGAGTCTCGGGCGAACATGAGGTACTTCTCGTTCAGGCTCGAAACCTGGCGTGCGAGAGCCTCGGGATCGCCTCGGTTGTCGATCACGTCGTCGGCTATCGCGAGACGCTCCTCGCGTGTCGCCTGGGAAGCGAGGATATCGCGCACTTCCTTCTCGGATAGGCCGCTGCGCCGCATGACGCGCTCGATCTGCTGCGCCTCGCTGCAATCCACCACGAGTACGCGCTGGACGCGCGATCGGTCGACGCCGCCTTCCGCCAGCAGCGGCACGACGAGGATCGCGTAAGCACCGTCGGAGGATTCGACACGGCGAGAGCTTTCTTTCCGGATAAGCGGGTGCAGGATGGCCTCGAGCTTACCCTTCTGGGCCGGGTCGCCGAAGACGAGCTTGCGCATTCTGGAGCGGTCGAGCGCGCCATCCGCGCCGATGAGCCCTGGGCCGAAGGCGGCGCGTATCGGCTCGATCGCCGCACCCCCGGCCCGCGTCAACTCGTGCGCGATCTCGTCGGTATCGATCACCGCGATCCCGAGCCTGGCGAACAGTGCCGCGACCGCACTCTTGCCTGAACCGATGCCGCCCGTGAGTCCGACGGTGTAGGGCTTCACATGAACTGGTTGAGATACTGGCGCGTGAGCTGGGGTCCCCAGAATAGGGCGACGACCCCCGCCGCGCCCAGATACGGCCCGAAGGGGATCGGCACGCCCCGGCCGTGGCGGGCGAATACCATCAAAGCTATCCCTACGGCAGCGCCTATGAAGGACGACAGCAGGATCGTGAGCGGCAAGACCTGCCAGCCGCACCACGCGCCGATCGCCGCGAGCAGCTTGAAGTCGCCGAAGCCCATTCCTTCCTTCCCGGTCGCGAGCTTGAACAGCCAGTAAACGCTCCACAGGGAGACGTAGCCGGCGGCAGCGCCGATCACGGCCGAGCGCAGGTCGGTGAAAACGCCGGCCGCGTTGAGGAGCAGGCCCAGCCACAGCAGGGGCAGGGTGATCGCATCGGGCAGCAGCTGCGTATCGAAGTCGATGAAGCTCGCGGCGACAATGCACCACAGGAAGACCATCGCGGCGAAAGCGGCCGGGCTGAAGCCGAAGCGCATCGCCGACCAGATTCCGGCGATCCCCCCCAGCAGTTCGACGACCGGGTAGCGCAGGCCGATCGGGGACTTGCAGGCGGAGCAGCGGCCGCGCAGGATCGCGTAGGAAAAGAGCGGGATGTTTTCCAGAGCGGAAACGCGATGGCCGCACGCCGGACAGCGCGAGCGCGGCACGAATAGATCGAACCTCTCCTCGGCAGCGGCCGCCTCGCCCTGCAGTTCGGCGCACTGGCGCCGCCAGTCCCGGTCCATCATTTTCGGCAGGCGATGGATGACAACGTTCAGAAACGAGCCGATCACGAGCCCGAATACCAGGCCCAGCCAGGGAAAGACCGCCGGATGCGCGGCCGTCTTGAGAATGTCGCTCATGAGACCTGACGACAATTAACGTGCGCCATGCGCACGATGATTCATTTGCGCCGCCACGAGCGCCCGGCGCAAGCCACTTGAGTCGTGCTGAGACTAGACTGCCTGGCCGATCTTGAAGATCGGCAGGTACATCGCGATGACCATGCCGCCGATCAGCACGCCGAGCACGACCATGATCATCGGCTCCATCAGGCTGGAGATCGCTTCCACCGCATCGTCCACCTCGGCCTCGAAGAAGTCCGCGACCTTGCCGAGCATGGAATCGAGCGCGCCCGACTCCTCGCCGATCGACACCATCTGGATGACCATGTTGGGAAAGACATTGGTTTCCTGCATGGAAGCCGTCAGGCTCGTGCCGGTGCTGACTTTCTTCTGGATGTCCTTGGTCGCCATGAGATAGATGTAGTTCCCCGAGGCCCCGCCCACGGAATCGAGTGCCTCGACCAGGGGCACGCCGGCCGCGAACATGGTCGAAAGCGTCCTGGTCCAGCGCGCGATGGTGGATTTCTTGACCAGATCGCCGAAGATAGGCAGCCTCAGCATCATCCGGTCCATGAAGATCTGCACCGGCACCGAGCGCTTCCACAACGCGAGGAACCCCCAGACGCCTCCGCCTATGGCGGGGAAGATGATGTACCAGTAGTTCACGAAAAAGTCCGAGACCGCCATGACAAACAGGGTGGGCGCGGGAAGATCGGCGCCGAAGCTCGTGAACACCTGTTTGAACGCCGGGATCACGAAAATCATGATGACCGCGGTGATGACGAAGGCGACGACGATGATCGCGATCGGGTAGAACAGCGCCGACTTGATTTTCGACTTTATCGCCTGGATCTTTTCCTTGTAGGTGGCCAGGCGGTCGAGGAGGGTTTCCAGGATGCCGGCCTGTTCGCCGGCTGCCACCAGGTTGCAGAACAGGGCGTCGAAGTGTAGGGGGTGCTTGCGGAACGCGGCGTGCAGCGGGGAACCGGTTTCCACGTCGGTCTTGACCTCCATCAGCAGCCTTGCGACTGCAGGATTGGCGTGGCCCTTGCCGACGATGTCGAAAGACTGCAGCAGCGGCACGCCCGCCTTCATCATGGTCGCCAACTGGCGGGTAAACAGCGTGACATCCTTGTCGCTGACCCTGCCGCCCCTGCCGATCGGCCGCTTCTTGACCTTGGTGACGACGATGCCCTGGCGGCGCAGCGTGACGTTGACGACGGCCTCGCCGCCCGCTTTCATCTCGCCCTTGATGATCTTTCCGGACTTGTCCCTGCCTTCCCAGAGGTAGTTGATCTCCTTGACCCTGGCGGCTGCGGCTGCGGTTGCCATTGCGATGTCTCCCTACTTCATTCCTCGGCGCAGCTCTCGACTTCCTCGAGCGAAGTCGGAGCCTCTTGCGGTGGACAGGATGATGCATCGGCTCATGGGCTTTGTAAAGTCCAAAGTGTTTCTAATGTATTGAAGAAAAGGCATAAATTCACGACGCTGCGGTCACGCCGCCTCTGCAAGATCGGCCGCGCGCGGCCGGAAAAGGCGCACGGTCTTGATGACGCGATCCTGCGTCTGCACGATCTCCATCGGAACCTCGGCGATCTTGAGCGCCACGCCCGCCTCGGGGATGTCCCGCAGGTGCTCGAGGATGAGCCCGTTGAGGGTCTTCGGGCCGTCGATGGGCAACGCGAGCCCGAGCTTGCGGTTCAATTCGCGGAGCACGCTCGTGCCCTCGACCAAGGCGCTTCCGTCCTTGTCCCACGGCTCGATTTCCGATTTCAGCGGCGCCGTGGTGGTGAACTCGCCGATGATCTCCTCGATGATGTCCTCCAGCGTCACCAGGCCCTGCAGCTCGCCGTACTCGTCGACGACCAGGGCGATGCGCTGCTTGTTCTCCTGGAAGTACTGAAGCTGTGCGAACACCGGCGTGCCGGCGGGCACGAAATAGGGCTCGGCCGCCAGCTCGGCGAGCGAAGTGCGGTCGAGCTCCTGCGCACGCACGAGGTGCATCACCTTGCGCAGGTGCAGGATGCCGACGAGATTGCCGAGCTCGCCGCGGTAGGCGGGAAGCCGCGTGTGATAGGCGGTGGTGAGCTGGGCGAGGATGCTCTCGGTCGGTGCGTCGAGGTCGATCGCCTCGATTTGCGCGCGCGGCGTCATCACGTCTTCGACCGTGATCGCTTCGAGGTCGAAGAGGTTCATGAGGATGCTCTGGTGCTTCTTCGGCATGAACTGCCCCGATTCGAGCACCAGGGAGCGCAGCTCTTCCATCGACAGGCGCTGCGCCTGCGCGCCGCCCTTGGATCGCACGCGGAACGCGTAGAGCAGCGGAGCGACGAACAGGTTCACGAACCAGACGGCCGGGTAGAGGATCCTGAGCAGCGGCTTCAGGACGTAGCTCGCCGGCAGCGCGATGCGCTCGGCGTAGGCCGCGCCGATCACCTTCGGCGTGATCTCGGAGAACACCAGGATCAGGAAGGTGATCGCGAGCGTGGCGCCCATCAGCATGTACTTGTCGTCGCCGAAGAGCTCGATGCCGATCACCGTGACGAGCGACGCCGCCGCGGCGTTGACGAGGTTGTTGCCGAGGAGGATGACCCCGAGCAGCTTGTCGGTCTTGGCGAGCAGCTCGGTGGTGATCTCCGCGCCGCGATTTCCCAGGCGCACCAGCGCCTTCAGCCGATAGCGGTTGACCGCCATCATGCTGGTTTCGGCGATCGAGAACAGGGCCGACAGTATCAGCAGTACAGCGAGCGCGATGAGCTGCGCCGCCAACCGGAGGTCGTCCAAATCGTATGCCTAGAGGACCGGGGGGAGCGGAGTATAGCTCAGGCGCCGGCCTCCGACACGAGCGTCAAATGCCGCGCCGCAGTATCACCTCGAGCACGAAGCGGCTGCCGACATAGGCGAGGAGCAGCGCGACGAATCCGGCGAGCGTCCAGCGCAGCGCGACGCGACCGCGCCAGCCGTAGAAATATCGGCCGGCGAGGAGCGCGCCGAAAATGAGCCAGGAAGCGACCGCGAATACCGTCTTGTGGTTGAACCTTATCGCCTGGCCGAAGAGCGTCTCGGAAAAGACGATCCCGGTGACGAGCGTGAGCGTGAGAAAGACGAACCCGGCGAGGATCACGCGGAAAAGCAGCCGCTCCATGACGAGGAGCGGCGGCAGGGCGGCGAGCGGCCCGGCGAGCGCGCCGCCGTGCAGGCGGCGTTCCATCAGCGTCATGAGGAGCGCATGCAGCGCGGCGATCGTGAACATGCCGTAGGCGCTCATGGCGAGCGCTAGATGCACCCGGAACTCGGTCGCCTGCGTGTACGGAGGGCTCGCGAGCCCGGGGAAGAGCGCCGGGAGCGGCGCGCAAATGGCGGCGAGGGCGAGGATCGGCGCCTGCATGCCTTCGAGCTCGAGGAACAGGCTCTCGACCCAGTAGATCAGCACCGCGAGCCAAAGCATCACCGAGAGGGCAGGCCCGAAGCCGAAGCGCAGCTCGGAGTGCGCCAACAGCATGTCGTACACGAGCCAGGTATGCAGAGCAAGCGGAACGAGGATGGCGCCCCGCTCCAGGGCCGAGATTTTCGGCACGCTCGCGCCGCGCCAGCGCGTGCGCCAGAAGTGGACAGCGAGCGCCGCGTAGAGGAGAGCCGCCGCGCCGTAGAGTAGAATCGCCGGCATCGCCGCAGTTTATACCACGCGCTCCATGCTTGAGAACCTGACCGCGCGCCTCGCGCAGATCGCGAAGACGCTTCGCGGCGAGGCGCGCCTCACCGAAAGCAACATCGCGAATGCGCTTCGCGAGGTGCGCATGGCGCTCCTCGAGGCCGACGTCGCGCTTCCCGTGGTGAAGACCTTCGTCGAGCGCGTGCGCGAGAAGGCGCTCGGCCAGGAGGTGATCGGCAGTCTTGCGCCAGGGCAGGCGCTGGTCGGCGTGGTGCATCGCGAACTGACCGCGCTCATGGGCGGTGAGAACGCCGCGCTCGATCTCGCGGTGACGCCGCCCGCGGTGGTGCTGCTCGCCGGATTGCAGGGCACGGGCAAGACCACGACCGCTGCGAAGCTCGCGAAGATGCTCGCGGCGGAGAAGGAAAAAGCCGCTGCTCGTTTCCTGTGACGTGTACCGGCCCGCTGCGATCGAGCAGCTCAGGAAGCTCGCCGAACAGATCGGCGTCGATTTCTTCGCCTCCGACCCGAGCCAGAAGCCCGTGGACATCGCGCTCGCGGCGCTTGACCACGCCCGTACGCACTACAACGACGTGCTCGTCGCCGATACGGCAGGGCGCCTCGCGATCGACGCGGCGATGATGCGCGAGATCGCCGAGCTGCACGCGGCGCTGAAGCCGGCCGAGACGCTCTTCGTCGTCGACTCGATGCAGGGCCAGGACGCGGTCAACGTGGCGAAGGCCTTCGACGACGCGCTGCCCCTGACCGGGATCGTGCTCACCAAGCTCGACGGCGACGCGCGCGGCGGCGCGGCGCTGTCGGTGCGGCAGGTCACGGGGAAACCGATCAAGTTCGCCGGCACGAGCGAGAAGCCGGACGGACTGGAGCCGTTTCACCCGGAGCGGATGGCCTCGCGCATCCTCGGGCATGGGCGACGTGCTCTCGCTCGTCGAGGAGGCGAGAAAGAGCGTCGACGTCGAGGAGGCGAAGAAACTCGCCGAGAAGGTGAAGAAGGGCGGGGCTTCGACCTCGAGGATTTCAAGCAGCAGGTCGGCCAGATGCGCAAGATGGGCGGCTTGTCGTCCCTGATCGACAAGCTCCCCGCGCAGTTCTCTCAGGCCGCGCAGTCCTCGCAGATGGACGAGAAGCAGCTGCGCCGCATCGAAGGCATCATCAACTCGATGACTCGCGGCGAGCGCTCGCGCCCGGAGATCATCAAGGCGTCGCGCAAGCGGCGTATCGCCGTGGGCGCCGGCGTTCCCGTTCAGGAAGTGAATCGCCTCCTGAACCAGTTCGAGCAGATGCAGGAAATGATGAAGCGGATGCAGAAGGGCGGATTGGCGAAGATGATGCGCGGGATGAAGGGGTTCATGCCCGGTATGAGGTGAAGATTGTCTTTGCCCTCCTGGGCCGGGCCCGCTTTTCCCTTGCCATCCCCCTCTAACCTCGCGTAAAATCACGCCCTTTTCGGCTTCGGTCTTTCTCTCATGGTTGTGATTCGTCTTTCGCGCGGCGGCGCCAAGCATCGGCCCTTTTTCAACGTGGTGGTCGCCGACTCGCGCCGGGCCGCCGGCAAGCTCTTCATCGAGCGCGTCGGTTTCTACGATCCGAAGGCGCCCGAGGGCCGCGAGTCGTTGCGCATCCTGACCGACCGGGTCACGTTTTGGAAGGGCAAGGGCGCGCAGCTCTCGCCCACGGTGGCGCGGCTTCTCAAGGGTTACAAGGCGCCGGCTGCCGCGGTCCCGGCCAAGTAGCAAGGTCTTGCGGGGCGGGTTGGCAACGCGCGGGCCAACCAGGATGGTGGTGATGGGGCGCGTGATGGCGCCCTTCGGCGTGAAGGGCGCGGTGAAGGTCGAGCCTTTCGGCACCGGCAGCGGCAACCTCTGCAAGTACTCCGCGTGGTGGGTCGGCGAGCCGGGGAAGCTCGAGGAAGTCGCACTGGCGGAGTGCCGCGCACACGGCGAGTACCTGGTGGCGCGCTTCGAGGGGTGCGAGGACCGCGACAAGGCGGGCAGGTACCGCGGGGCCGAGGTCGCGCTGAGGCGGGAAGATCTCCCGAAGCCCGCGAAGCACGAGTTCTACCAGGCCGATCTGATCGGCCTTGAAGTGGTGAATGTGCAGGGCGAGCGGCTCGGCAGCATAACGGGATTTTTCAGCGCCGGCGGTGCGAACGAAGTGATGCGCGTCGCGCACGACTCCGGAGAGCGGCTCCTGCCGGCCACGGCGGAGGTGATCCGCAGAGTCGATCTCGAAGCCGGCACGGTCGAGGTCGAGTGGGGAGCGGACTGGTGATCCGCTTCGATTGCGTGACGCTCTTCCCGGAGGCGTTCGCAGCGGTGAGCGCCTCGGGGATAACGCGCCGGGCGCTGGAGCAAGGGCTGTGGAGCATTGCGCTGTGGAATCCGCGGGATTTCACGACCGACAATTACCGCACGGTCGACGATCGGCCGTACGGGGGCGGGCCCGGCATGGTGATGCTCGCCGAACCGCTGGAAAAGGCGATCGCCGCGGCAAGAGGCGGCGGCGGACGGGAAAGCGAGAGTGATCCACCTCTCGCCTCAAGGGGCGGTTCTGGATCACGGGAAGGTGATGGTGCTGGCGAGGGAGACGCGCCTCGTACTGCTCTGCGGGCGCTACGAGGGCGTGGACGAGCGCCTGATCCGCCGCTGCGTGGACGAGGAGCTGTCGATCGGCGACTATGTGCTCTCGGGCGGCGAGCTCGCGGCGATGGTGCTGATCGACGCGCTGGTGCGGCAGCTGCCCGGAGCGTTAGGAGACGGAATGTCGGCCGGGCAGGACTCGTTCGCAAACGGCCTGCTGGAGGCGCCGCAGTACACGCGGCCGGAGGTGTACGAAGGCGAGGCGGTGCCGCCGGTGCTCCTGTCGGGGCACCACGCGCAGAATCGAGCGCTGGCGGCTGAAGCAGTCGCTCGGGCGCACGTGGCAGAGGAGGCCCGAGCTGCTGGAGCGGCGGGGATTGAGCGACGCCGAGCGGGCGCTGCTCGAGGAATTCAAGGAGGAGTCGAAAAAGGACTAGGCGATGAACATCATCCAGAAACTCGAACAGGAAGAAATCAAGCGCATCGGCAAGAAGTTTCCCGAGTTCTCGCCGGGCGACACGGTGATCGTGAACGTGAGCGTCGTCGAAGGCGAGCGCAAGCGCGTGCAGGCCTACGAGGGCGTGGTGAGTCGCGAAGAAGAACCGCGGCATCAACTCCTCGTTCACCGTGCGCAAGGTGTCCTCGGGCGAGGGCGTCGAGCGCACCTTCCAGACCCATTCGCCGCTGATCGACTCGATCGAGCTCAAGCGCAAGGGCGACGTGCGCCGCGCCAAGCTCTATTACATGCGCAAGCTCTCGGGCAAGGGCGCGCGCATCCGCGAGAAGATCGAGGGCCAGGAGCAGGGCGCCGAGCAGCAAGAGTAGTTTGCGGTCTCGATGGGCTTTCCCCTCTTCGTCTTGAGGAGGGGTGCCCCGAAGGCGGGTGGCGCACACCCCCGTCAAATCACCCCGGCGCTTCGCGCCACCCCTCCTTATCCAAGGAGGGGAACCCCATCGCGCGGCGCCTATAGGCGTAAAATTCACGCCAAATCGGGCGATCCCATGAGCCTCAACTCGATTCCCGAAATCATCGCCGAGCTGAAGGCGGGCCGGATGGCGGTGCTCGTCGACGACGAGGACCGCGAGAACGAGGGCGATCTGATTTTCGCCGCGGAGTTCGTCACCCCCGAGAAGGTCAACTTCATGGCCAGGTTCGGCCGCGGCCTCATCTGCATGCCGATCACCGAGGCGCATGCCGAGCGCCTGAGCCTGCTTCCGATGGTGGCACACAACCGCTCGGTGCACGGAACCAATTTCACGGTATCGATCGAGGCGGCATCCGGCGTCACCACCGGCATATCGGCCGCCGACCGCGCGCACACGATCAAGGTCGCCGCCTCGCCCAACGCGACCCCCAGCGACATCGTGCAGCCGGGCCACGTGTTCCCGCTGATCGCGCAGGCGGGGGGCGTGCTCGCGCGCGCCGGGCACACCGAGGCCTGCTGCGATCTCGCGCAACTCGCGGGGCTCTATCCGGCCGCGGTGCTGTGCGAGATCATGAAGGACGACGGCAGCATGGCGCGGCTGCCCGACCTCATCGAATTCTGCGAAGCAGCACGGGCTCAAGATCGGCTCGATCGCCGACCTGATCCGCTACCGCAGCCACAACGAGTCGCTCATCAAGCGCGTCACCGAGCGCACGATCCAGACGCGCTTCGGGCCCGTTCCGGCTGGTCGCATTCCTGGAGAAGCTCTCGGGGGAGACCCAGCTTGCGCTCGTGCGCGGCGAGATCACGCCGGGAAAGGAAACTCTGGTGCGCGTGCACGAGCCGCTGTCCGTCCTCGACCTGCTCGAGGCAGGCCCAGGGACGCACTCGTGGTCGGTGGACGAAGCGCTCGAGCACATCGCCGCCGAAGGCAGGGGCGTCATGGTGCTCCTCAACTGCTCGCAGAGCGCGTCGCAGCTCATCGAGCGCGTCGCCTCGCAGGCTCGGCCGGAAACGCCCGCAAGGATGGACTTCCTCACGTACGGAATCGGGGCGCAGATCCTGCGCGATCTCAAGGTCGGAAAGATGCGTCTCATGGCTTCGCCCCGCAAGATGCCCAGCATGGCCGGGTGGGAGCTTGAAGTTGCGGGCTACGTTGAAAGGCCTGAAACGCGGGACGCCCGATGACGGAGATCAAGCCCGACCTGAACGGGGAGGCCCTGCGGGTCGGGATCGTGCGTTCCCGCTTCAACGAGAAAATCGGCGTCGCGCTGCTCGAGGCCTGCCGCAAGCGGCTCGCCGAGCTGCGCGTCACCGCGCTGACCGTGATTTCGGTGCCAGGCGCGCTCGAAGCGCCACTCGCGCTCCAGAAGCTCGCCAACACGGAAAAGTACGACGCGCTGATCGCGCTCGGGGCCGTGATACGCGGCGAGACGCACCATTTCGAGGTCGTTGCCAACGAGTCGGCATCGGGCCTCATGCAGGTGCAGCTCGACGCCGGCATCCCCGTCGCCAACGGAATCCTCACCACCGATACGGAGGAGCAGGCCAAGTCGCGCGCGGCGCAGAAGGGGAAGGACTGCGCCGAGGCGGCGGTGGAGATGGCGAACCTCGGCAAGAACATCGCCAAGAGCCATCGATGAAATCGGCGCGGCGCCGTTCGCGCGAGCTGGCGCTGCAGGGGCTCTATGCGTGGCAGCTCTCGGGCGAAGGACGCTGCGCGCCTGAGCGCGCAGCTCGAGGAAACGGAAGGCTTCGGCAAGGCCGACAGCAATTACTTCGCGAGGCTCCTCAAGGGGACGATCGAGGAAGCGGCAGCGCTGGAGGGTCTGATCGCGCCGGCGCTCGACCGAAAGGTGAAGGAACTTTCGCCCGTCGAGCGCGGCATCCTGCTGCTTGCTGCGTTCGAGCTGAAGAACGCCCCGGAGGTCCCCTACAAGGTGGTGATCAACGAGGCGGTCGAACTCGCCAAGCAGTACGGCGGTACCGATGGTCACAAATACGTGAACGGCGTGCTCGACAAGCTCGCCTCCCAGTTGCGCCCGGAGGAGAGGAAAGCCTGAACAACGTGGCCTCCGAGTTCGAGATCATCCGCAAGTATTTCACCCGGCCGGCGCCGAGCGCAGTGCTCGGAGTGGGCGACGACTGCGCCTTGCTCGCGCCCGAGCCCGGGATGATTCTTGCGGTCTCGACCGACATGCTGCTCGCCGGACGCCATTTCTTCCCGGGGACGGATCCGGGCAAGCTCGGGCACAAGTCGCTCGCCGTCAATCTCTCGGATCTCGCCGCGATGGGCGCCGACCCGCGCTGGGCGCTGCTCGCAATCGCGCTCCCGGATGCCGACGAAGAATGGATCGCCGCGTTCGCGAAGGGCTTCTTCGCGCTTGCCGAGCGCTTTCGAGTCGAGCTCATCGGCGGAGACACGACCAAGGGCCCCCTCGCGATCTCGATTACGGTGATCGGCGAGGTGCCCCCCGGGCTCGCGCTCAGGCGCGACGGGGCGCTTGCGGGCGACGACGTATGGCTCTCGGGCGCGACCGGCGAGGCGGCGCTTGCGCTCGCCCACCTTAAGGGCCGCGTCGAGCTCGAGGGCGAAGCGCGCGAGGCCTGCCTCGAGCGCCTGCACGTCGCCCGAGCCGCGAATCGAGCTGGGGGGACGACTGCGCGGCCTCGCGCGCAGCGCAATCGACGTCTCCGACGGCCTGCTCGCCGATCTCGGCCACATTCTGGAAGCCTCCGGCGTGGGCGCCGAGCTCGACCTGGGAAAGCCTCCCGCGGGCAAAGGCGATCGCCGGCTGCGCGGACGCGACGCTGGCGGCGGAATGCCTGCTCGCGGGCGGCGACGATTACGAGCTGTTGTTTACCGCGCCGCCCTCCAAGCGCGGCGAGATCGAGGCGGTGGGAAGGGATCTCGCGCTTTCTCTGACGCGCATCGGTACCGCAGTCGCGGGCGAGCCGGTGGCAGCGCTGCGCGACGCCCGCGGCGAGCTCATTTCCACCCCGCGCACAGGCTTCGATCATTTCGCATGATCTGGCGGCCGACCCTCGCCTTCGCGTTTTCCCACCCCGCCCATTGCATCGCCCTGGGGTTCGGCACGGGTCTCTCGCCCTTTGCGCCGGGCACGGCGGGAACGCTGCTCGCATTTCCCCTCTACTTTCTCCTCAAGGCATGGGTTTCGCCTCTGTACTTCTTCGGGGTGATCGTGGTTTTCTTCGGGATCGGCGTGTGGGCCTGCGAGCGCACCGGACGGGACCTCGGCATTGCCGATCACGGCGGGATGAACTGGGACGAAGTGGTTGCCATGCTGCTCGTGCTGATGCTCACGCCCGAGCACTGGGCGTGGTGGGGGCTTGCCTTCGCCTTGTTCCGCTTTTTCGACATCGTCAAGCCTCCGCCGATCCGGCACGTCGATCGCAAGGTTAAAGGGGGACTGGGGGTCATGTTCGACGACATCGTCGCGGCGTTCTATACCTTACTTGTCCTCGCGGCCGTGAAGCGATTCCTCGACTGATGGCGCGCGATACGCTCAAGATCCTGGCGAAACGGGTCGGCGTTCGATTGAAAAGGCGCGGACTGAAGCTCGCGACCGCCGAATCCTGCACGGGCGGCTGGATAGCCCAGGCGGTAACCTCGGTGCCGGGAAGCTCCGCATGGTTCGACCGCGGCTTCGTGACCTACTCGAACGCGGCCAAGCGAGAGCTGCTCGGGGTTCGCACGCGGACTCTTTCGCGATTCGGCGCGGTGAGCCGGGAGACCGCGAGCGAGATGGCCGCCGGGGCGCTCGCGCGCAGCGGCGCGCAGGTTTCGGTGGCGGTGACCGGCGTGGCCGGCCCGACCGGCGGCACGCGCAGGAAACCCGTGGGCACCGTCTGCCTCGCTTGGTCGCGAAAGAAGGGCATACCGGAAAGCATTACGCGGCGCTTCGCGGGAGGCCGCGAGGGCGTGCGCCGTCAGTCCACGATCGCGGCACTGCAAGGCTTGCTTGAACGATTGGAGGAAACAGAATGAGCTTTTCCTTTCGCTGCATTGCGTTCGCCTGGGCACTCGGCGCCGCGGCAACAGCCCTCGCGCAGAAGGCCGAACCGGTCATTGCCGGCCCCTACGTCCCGACGCCGTGGGTGATCGTTGATGAGATGCTGAAGCTCGCTGAAATACGCGGCAGCGATGTCGTCTACGATCTGGGATCGGGGGACGGCAGATTGGTGATCATGTCCGCCAAGCGCTTCGGCGCGCGGGGGGTGGGCGTCGAGCTGGATTCGCAACTGGTCGAAACTGCGCGCATCGGGGCGAAGGACGAAGGCGTCGCCGACCGCGTCAAGTTCGTGCAGGGAGACCTGTTCGAGGCTGACATCAAGGAAGCGAGCGTGGTGATGCTGTACCTCCTGCCGGGCTTCGTCACCCGGCTGGTGCCCAAGCTGCGCGCGGACCTGCGTCCTGGAACGCGCATCGTGTCGCACGACTACCCGCTCGTACCCTGGCGGCCTGACAAGGAGCTTTCGATGGATGTCCCGGAAAAGGAAATGATCAGCGGCACGACCTGGACGAAGCTCTATTACTATGTCGTCCCCGCGCGCGTGCAGGGTGTATGGGATCTCGCGCTGCCGAAGACGGTTTCCGCCGCGCCGCTCAAACTGCAGATCACCCAGGAAGTTCACGCCGTCGGGGGAACGGTCCGCGACGGCAGCAGCGAGCTGCATCTGAGGGACCTGACGGTTCGAGGCGAGAGGATCCAGTTCGGCCTGCTCTACAAGCGCCGGCTGATGGCCTTCGAGGGGGCCGTAAACGGGAAAACCATGACCGGAGAGCTGAGGTCCGGCGCCGCGCGAGAGCCCTGGTCGGCAAACTACGTCGGGCCGCTGCCACGCTGAAACGCGCGCCCGTCTTGGGTTCGGCGACTATCGGACCTATATTAGGCAGATGAGCCTTTTCCAGAACCCCTCGGTGCGCCCGCCTGCGGTGGCAAGACTTTTCTATCCGGGCGACGCGCGCTCGCTCGCCGACGAAGTCACCGCGTACCTCGATCAGACGGAAGAAGCACCTATCGCGCCGGGGTTTCCGAAAGCAGTAATCGTTCCCCACGCCGGCTACGTGTATTCGGGGCCGGTTGCGGCGAGCGCCTACGATCTCCTGCGTCCGGCGTGCGGCACCGTCAAGCGCGTGGTGGTCCTCGGCCCCTGCCACCGAGTTCCGGTGCGCGGACTGGCGCTCCCCGTGGCGAGCGCCTTCGACACGCCGCTCGGCCGCATCCGGGTCGATGCGCAGGCGATCGCCTCGATCCGGCGATCTGCCCCAGGTCGTGGAATCGGCCGCGACTCACGCCGAGGAGCACGCGCTGGAGGTGCAGCTCCCTTTCCTGCAGCAGGTGCTCGGCGAATTCTCGCTCGTGCCTATGGTCGTGGGCTCCGTGGCTCCGGAGAAGGTGGCCGAGGTGCTGGAGCGCCTCTGGGGCGGAACGGAAACGCTCTTCGTGATCAGCTCGGATCTCTCGCACTACCATCCCTACGAAACCGCGCGCCGGATCGACGGCGCGACCGTTGAGGCGATCCTCGGCTTCGACGCCGGAATCTCCCACGAGCAGGCCTGCGGTGCAACGCCGGTTGCCGGAATGCTGATCGCCGCCAAGCGCCTCGGATTGAAGCCGCGGCTCCTCGACTGCCGCAACTCCGGCGACACGGCCGGAGGCAAGGACCAGGTCGTGGGCTATGCGTCTTTCGCGTTCTCTCCGGGGGACTCGCGCTACGAAGCCGAGCATGGGAGAAGACTGCTTCAGATCGCGCGCGCCTCGCTGTCCGCGGCGCTGGGCGCGGGGGCGGATTCGCCTCGCCCCGCAATCGACGGACGATCTCTGGCTCTTGGAGCGGCGCGCGAGCTTCGTCACGCTGATGCAGGGGGAGGAACTGCGCGGCTGCGTCGGCACGCTCGAGGCACAGCAGGACGCTCGCCGAAGACGTTGCGGGGAATGCCCGGAGCGCTGCGTTCCAGGACCCGCGCTTCAGACCCCTGACGCAGGAGGAGTTTGGGAGCCTCGACATCGAGGTGTCGCTGCTCTCTATCGCCCAAGCGCCTGCGCTTCGAGGACCACGCCGACCTCATCTCGCGTCTCCGCCCCGGCGTGGACGGCGCTCATTCTCGAATACGGCTGACGAGAAGGCGGACAGGCGCGCGACCTTCCTGCCGCAGGTCTGGGAGAGCCTGCCCGATCCGGAGCGGTTCATCGCGAGTCTCAAGCAAAAGGCCGGTATTCCGCAGGACGCGGACATACGGCGCTGCCGGGTGAAGCGCTACACGCGTGCTCAAGTGGCGCGAAGCGGAGCTTCGGCAATGAGCGCTGTCCTCGACCAACCCTACGTCGGCCGCTGGTGGCATTTGCTGCCGGACGGCAGGTTGCAGTGCGACCTGTGCCCGCGCGATTGCAGGCTGCACGAAGGCCAGCGCGGCGCCTGCTTCGTGCGCAAGCGCGAAGGCGACCGGATGGTGCTCACCACCTACGGCCGCTCCTCGGGATTCTGCATCGACCCGATCGAGAAGAAGCCGCTCAACCAGTTCTACCCGGGGTCGAGCGTCCTGTCCTTCGGCACCGCCGGCTGCAACCTCGCCTGCAAGTTCTGCCAGAACTGGGACATCTCCAAATCGAAGGACATCGACACGCTCGCCGACAGCGCGAGCCCCGAGCAGCTCGCGCGCGCCGCGGTCGAGCTCGGCTGCCGGAGCGTCGCCTTCACCTACAACGACCCGGTGATCTTCGCCGAGTACGCGATGGACGTCGCCGACGCCTGCCGCGAGGTCGGCGTGAAGGCGGTGGCGGTGACCGCGGGCTACATGCACGATCAGCCGCGGCGCGAGTTCTACGCCAAGATGGACGCGGCCAACGTCGACCTGAAAGCGTTCACCGAGGAGTTCTATTTCATGCTCACCGGCGCGCATCTGAAGCCGGTGCTCGACACGCTCGTCTATCTCAGGCACGAGACCGACGTCTGGCTCGAGATCACCACGCTCCTCATTCCCGGCAGGAACGACTCGGACGAGGAGATCGACGCCGAGTGCCGCTGGATCGCGAAGGAGCTGGGGCCGGACGTGCCGCTGCACTTCATCGGCCTTCCATCCGGACTGGAAGATGACCGATATCCCGCCGACGCCGGCCGCGACGCTCTCGCGCGCGCGCAGAATCGCGCTCGGGCACGGCCTGCGCTACGTGTATACGGGCAACGTGCACGACGCTGAAGGCGGTTCGACATACTGCCCGCACTGCGGCGGCGTCGCGATCGCGCGGGACTGGTACCGCATCCTCGATTACGGCGTCGATTACGATGAAAAGCGCGGGGACGGCCGGTGCAGAAAGTGCGGTGGCGCGATCGCCGGGCGCTACGGCGAGTTCAAGAAGCCCTTCGGACCGAGACGGATCCCGGTGAGGTTGACTGCGGCCTAGCCCGGCGCAGCAGCTCCTCGTAGACCCTGTCCGGGGTGATTTCCTGCAGGCACGGGTTTTCCGTCCTGCTGTAGCGGCAGGTCTTTTTCTGGCAGGGAACGCAGAAGCGGTCCGACTTCAGATGGACCTGTGATGAGCCCGACGCCCCGATGAGCCCGGAGTCGGTCGATCCGTAGAGGGTGATCGAGGGCACATTCAGAGCCGCAGTCAGGTGGCTGAGCCCCGTATCCATGCAGACGCAGGCCGTGGCTCCGGCCAGCACATAGCCCATTTCGCAAAGGCTCAGTCTGGGCAAGGCCTGAATCCCGGGACAAACCGCGAGGCGCTTTGCTCGCGCTTCCTCTTCGCTCGTTCCCCAAGGCAGAAGCACCTTGAATCCCGCCTGAACCGACTTCCTGAGAAGCTCTTCCCAGTACGCCTCCGGCCATAGCTTCGTCTTCCAACTCGCGTTGTGGACGAAAACGAGATATTCCCCGGGAAGACCGACCTTCGGCCTGACGAAGCGCTCCTTCTGAATCTGGAAATCAGGCGGTGACGCCGGAACCGGGTAGTCCAGGGCGGCTGCGAACAGGCGCCGCAGGCGTTCGATCGCGTGGGCGTTCTTGGTGACGGAGTAGCGCCTCTGGTAGGCGAGGTGCGCGACCCATTCCCGCACCGAATGCCGGTCGAAGCCGGCCCTCGGCCCCTTGGCGAACAGCGACAGCAGCGCGGTCTTGAAATTACCCTGACCGTCGATGACCAGATCGTATTCGACCGCTCTGAGCCGGGAGATGAGCCTGGAAATGGAGGCCAGGGTCGAGCGATCCGTCAGGGCTTCGCGCCACCGGCGGTGATCGGTGGTTATGATGTCTTTGACCGCAGGATGCCACAGCGCGATTTCCCGGAAGCTCTCGTCGATCGCCCAGTCGAACTCGAGCTGGGGCCTCGCGCGTTTGGCGTCGGTCAGGGCGGGAAGGGCATGGATCAGGTCGCCGAGAGAAGTCAGCTTGATCAGCAACACCCTTTTCATGTCGAAAAGAGCTTTTTGAAAAAGGCGCTCAGCCGATGGCGTTTCTGCTCCCGGTCGCGCACCTTTTCGGAGGTGACGTAGTTGAGTTGGATCGTGCGCCGCTCGCCGTCGAAGGGCTCGTGTCCGTGCCAGCCGTTGGGCGTGACCTTGAAAATCAGGCATCGCCCGGCCTCGGGAGAAATCTCCGCGGCGTAGGGGGTTAGGTCCCGATCGTTGTAGAGAAGCCTCAGCCGTCCCGCAGAGGAGGCCCAGCTCGGGTTCAGGTAGAGAAGTACGGTCACCAGCTTGGATTTCGAGTCGGTGTGGATCTCCCCGTCCTTCATCGACGTGCGACCGCGAACGGTGACCATCGGCGGCCTGCCGGTCAGGTCCATGCCCAGGCGCTCTCCGATCAGGTCCCGGAGCTCGGTGCTCTCGATTTCCTGCATGAGTTCCGCAAACCGGCCCGAGCAGGAGACCGAATGCAGGGGGAAACTCCCCCGTTTTTTGACCTTGGGAAAACTCTCCACGACTTCTGAAAGCACTTCAGGCCGGATGATGTTGTCGACGATGAGGAAAGGGAAGGGCTCCGAAACGAGAGCGGCTTTTCGGAGCGCATCCGCATTCAACACTTTCAATGCGCTGGACATACGCTCTTTCCCGGAAGCGTGGCAAGTCTTCCTGGCTACCTGGCGAGAAGCTGCCAGGCGAGGGTCGCCTGCGCGAAGAAACCGACCGCGAAGGCGAGGGTGCGGACCCAGGGGACTGCAAACGTGTACGCGGCCGCGTGCACGACCCGCGCCCAGAAGTACACGACGCAAGCGGTGGCCGTGGCGCTGTTGGCGACGCCCGCGGCATGAGCCGCAAGCACCAGGGCGGCGAAAACGACCAGGTTCTCGACTGCGTTGTAGTGGGCCTTGATCAGGCGCTCGGCCCAGGCCGACTGCGGTTTCGGGTTTGCGGGGTAGCCGACCGTGTCGGTGAGACCCCAGACCGCGATGCGGTCGAGGATGTA
Organism: uncultured beta proteobacterium; assembly: GCA_963699535.1. Lineage (GTDB taxonomy): Bacteria > Pseudomonadota > Gammaproteobacteria > Burkholderiales > SG8-39 > VBDM01. The sequence continues at coordinate 218,599 of CAVOUJ010000011.1, forward strand.
GGGCACCCATAGCAGGCCGGTCAGGGCTGTCACGCATGTGAGATACAAGAGTTCGGTCTTCACGATGTCCTCCTTTTGTTAAGGCACGACTACCTAAGGAACGGGATTCTATTCCCCCCGGGGCGACTTGTCCCGCCTAAAGCCTTGATTCGGCTTGGGGCTTGCAATTTCCCGAAGACTGTATAAAACTACAGGTCAACCGGATGCTTCGGGCGCGCGTTGAGGCGGCGAGGCACCCCGCGATGGCTGACGTGCGGGGCGACGAGAGGCAGGTGCCTCGTTTCGGTTGCGCCATATGGCGCGAGCGTCCGCTGCAACGCTTGATATGAGGGATAATCCGATGGTCAACGAAGGGAAGGTGATGGAAGAAGGTAAAGCCAAGGCCTTGCAGGCCGCTTTGGCGCAAATCGAAAAGCAGTTCGGCAAGGGCTCCATCATGAAGATGGACTCACAGGCCGCGCAGGACGTGCAGGTCGTGTCGACGGGTTCCCTTGGACTGGATATTGCGCTTGGCGTGGGCGGGCTGCCGCGAGGCCGGGTGGTCGAGATCTACGGGCCAGAGTCCTCGGGCAAGACGACGTTGACGCTCTCTGTCATTGCCCAGGCGCAGAAGGCGGGCGGCACCGCGGCCTTCATCGACGCCGAGAACGCGCTCGACCCGCAATACGCCGCCAAGCTCGGCGTCAAGATCGAGGACCTCCTGATCTCGCAGCCCGACACGGGCGAGCAGGCTCTCGAGATCGCCGACATGCTGGTGCGCTCGGGGTCGGTGGACGTGATCGTGATCGACTCGGTCGCTGCGCTCACGCCCAAGGCCGAGATCGAGGGCGAGATGGGCGAGCCGCAGATGGGCCTGCAGGCGCGTCTCATGAGCCAGGCGCTGCGGAAGCTCACCGCGAACATCAAGCGGACCAATACGTTGGTGATCTTCATCAACCAGATCCGCATGAAGATCGGCGTCATGTTCGGGAACCCGGAGACCACGACGGGCGGCAACGCGCTCAAGTTCTACGCTTCGGCGCGCCTCGACATCCGGCGCATCGGCACGATCAAGAAAGGCGACGAGGTGATCGGCTCGGAGACCCGCGTGAAGGTCGTGAAGAACAAGGTCGCGCCGCCGTTCCGCGAGGCGCTGTTCGATATTCTCTACGGCGAAGGCGTCTCGCGCGAGGGCGAGATTCTCGAGCTCGGTGTCAGCTGTGGTGTGGTGGACAAGTCCGGCGCCTGGTACCAGTACAAGAAAGACCGTATCGGGCAGGGCAAGGACAACGCCCGCGAGTATCTCAAGGAAAACCCCGAGCTCGCCGACGAGATCGAAGCGAAGATCCGCGAGAAGCTCGGCGTCAAGAACCCGCAAGTCCCAGCCCCTGTCACTGCCGAGGTGTGAAGAAGCAGCCGACGCTGCGCGAGCGCGCCTTGCGCCTGCTCGCGCGGCGGGAGCACAGCCGGGCCGAGCTCGGCCGCAAGCTCGCGGCGCACGTCGAAACCGAGGACGATCTCGAAGCGCTGCTCGAAGACCTTTCTCGGCGCAAGCTCGTTTCGGATGAGCGCTACGCGGAGTCGCGCGCGCACGCGCTCTCGCGCAAGTTCGGCGCGGCGCGCATCGCGCACGAGCTGCGCGCGAAAGGCCTGGACAAGGACCTCGCCCAGCGCACTGCGGCGGCCGCGCGCACGACCGAGGTGGAGCGCGCCCGGGCCGTGTGGCTCAGGAAATTCCGCGTGCCGCCCGCGACCCGCGAGGAGCGCGCGAAGCAGATGCGTTTTCTGCAGTCGCGCGGATTTTCCTTCGACGCGATCCGCGCGGTCGATCCGGGGCGCCGACGAGGAGTGAATTCGCGTAGAAACCTGCTGATGACAGCTGCCGTCAGGGTGTCCGTGCCATGCCGGTGATACGCCCGGTGGTCCCGAGAGTGTCGACCGGCTGCGTGACGGGACTGCTGAGGATCCCCGTGCTCGGGTCCGCTGTGAACACGGTGATATTGCGGCTGTCCCCGTTGGCGGCGTAGAGGAATGTTCCGGCCGGATTGAGCGCCAGAACATCGGTAAATGTGCCGCCGGCGGCAAAGGGGGAGCCGGGGACGGCCGTGAGCGTCGTCGCCGCGCCGCTGCCGGCAATCTGGAAGACCCCCACCCGGTTGACAGCTCGATCGGCGACCATGTAAAAGCCCGCCGGGTGCAGTACCGCGTGGATGGCATTCGTCAAGCCGGAGGTGAAAGGATTTCCCGCGACTCCGGCCGGCACTCCGCTGACGGTGGTGAATGCGCGCACCTCAGCTGCAGAGAAGCTCGCCGAGAAAATGCGCCCGGCGCCGTCCGTGGCATAGGCCAGTGGGAAAGAGTTCCCCCAGGCGAAGGGGGAGCCGGCGAGAGCGGTGAGCACCCCGGTGGCGGCGTTGACACCGAATCCGGCAAACGCGGTGCCCCCATTCCCTCCGGTGTAGAAGAAGTTCCCGTCGCGGCTGAAGGCACAGGAGAAGGACGGTGCCCCGGCGGCAAATGGACTTCCCGCGGCAGCCGTCGCGGTCGTAGTGGTGATATTGAAGCTGACAACAACACCGGAAGAATTACCGACCACGAGGGGGGAGCCGCTGGGGTGAACGGCGATACAGCTTCCTCCCGAAGCTACCCCGTGAAAAATCGGGCTGAATGGCAGGGGTGTGAGGGCGCCGGTCGCGCCGTTGACGGAAAAGACGCTCACCGAGGTGCTGCCGTTGGCGACGTAGAGCCGGCCGTTGGCCGGGTCGTAGGCCATTTGCTCAGAACGGGTAAGGCCGCCGCCGTTGCCACCGGCGGCCATGGGAAAGCCGGCGAGCAGCGTCAAGGCGCCGCTTGTGGCGTCGACGCTGAAACCGTGGAGCTGGTTGGGGGCTGCACTTACATCCACAAGCGCGTACAGAAACACCGGCGCGGGTCCGGCCGCTCCGCCGTCGTCGCCGCCTCCTCCACACGCGGCAACCGCGATCGAGAGGATCGCAAGAAAGCGCCTATACCCGCGTGTCCTTTTCCGTTGTTCCATGTGTCCTCCGCTTTCAATTGAGGAGCCTCCATCGCAGACGACATAACGCACATCTACAATCGTGAACCCCTTGCTTGAAGTGCTCCTTGACCTGCATCAACCCGCGAACGACCTAGAGGAAAGAAAAGTGCGAAAACACGTCGCGTTCTCATGCAACGGAAGAAAGGGTCCGCAAATCAGCGAACCTCGTGTAGATATGGCCAGCGGGGAGGTCACCTTATCCGTGAATTCGCCTAGAATCGCGGCTCTTACGGGGCGGAGGTGGGCATGCCGCAATCAGGAGAGGGCTGGCTCGACGAGACGCGCTCCGCCTACCTCTACCGCGTCATCGCCGAGGTCGAGCGGGGCTCGCAGCACTCGGAGTTGTTCCAGGAACTCGCGCGCGAAGCCGAGGGGCAGGCGGCGATCTGGGCGAAGAACGCGGGGCTCGCATCGGTGCCCGCGTTCGTTCCCGATGCCGCGCACCCGCATCGTGGCGGGCCTGGTCCGTCGCTACGGCCCGCGCGCGATGCGCGGCATCCTCGCCGCGATGAAGGTGCGCGGGCTCTCCGTATACAGCCATGCCGCGCCCGGACACCCGGCGCCGACCTCGGTCGAGGAGGTCGGGAAGCGCCACCGCGGCGTCGGCGCCGGCGGAAACCTGCGCGCGGCCGTATTCGGCATCAACGACGGCTTGGTGTCGAACCTCTCCCTCATCCTCGGCGTCGCGGGGGCATCCTCGAACACCGGTTTCATCCTGCTCTCAGGGATCGCCGGCCTGCTCGCGGGCGCTTTTTCGATGGCGGCGGGGGAGTACGTCTCGGTGCGCTCGCAGCGCGAGATGTACGAGCACCAGATCGGACTGGAACGGGCCGAGCTCGGCGAGTATCCCGCCGAAGAGGCCGAGGAACTGGCGCTGATCTACGCGGCGCGCGGGATGGATCGCGAGGACGCTCACGCGCTCGCTCGGCGCACCATCGCCGATCCGCGCCTGGCGCTCGACACGCTCGCGCGCGAGGAGCTCGGCCTCAATCCCGAGGACCTCGGCTCGCCCTGGGGAGCGGCGCTGTCCTCGTTTCTTTCCTTCGGCGTCGGCGCGCTCGTGCCGCTCGCGCCGTTCCTGTTCGCGCGCGGCGACGGCGCTCTCGTCGCGGCGATAGCGGTGACCGGCGCCGCCCTGTTCGGGGTCGGCTCGATGATCAGCCTGTTCACCGGCCGCAGCGCGCTGCGCGACGGCCTGCGCATGCTCGCGATCGGCGGCGGCGCCGGCGCGGTCACCTATCTCGTCGGCCGGCTGCTCGGCGTGACCCTGGCCTAGGAAGGAACGATGGACGCAGGAGCTCGTCATTCACAGCCTGATCGGGTTCTTTCTGCTGCACGCGATCGCCTGGGGTTTGAGTGAGAACCGCAGAACAATCGCCTGGCGGCCGGTCGTCGGGGGAATGCTCCTGACGCTCGCGCTCGGCGCCGTACTGCTCAAGGTGCCGCCAGTGAGGGAAGCGTTCTTCGCTCTCAACGACGCGCTGAACGCACTTGAGAAGGCGACCCGGGAGGGAACCGCGTTCGTGTTCGGGTTTCTGGGTGGCGCCCCGCTCCCGTTCTCCGAAACGTATTCCGGAGCGAGCTTCGTGCTCGCGTTCCGCGCGCTGCCGCTGGTGCTCGTCGTCAGCGCCCTGTCGGCGCTGCTTTTTCACTGGCGGGTGCTTCCCTGGATCGTGAAAGGGTTCTCCCTTCTCCTTCAAAAGACGATGGGCGTGGGCGGCGCCATCGGCCTGTCCTCGGCGGCGAACGTGTTCGTCGGCATGGTCGAAGCGCCGCTCTTCGTCAAGCCCTATATCCGAAGCATGAACCGCGGCGAGCTCTTCATCCTCATGAGCTGCGGCATGGCGACCGTCGCCGGCACGGTGATGGCGCTCTACGCGAGCATTATTTCGAAGGCCGTTCCCGATGCCCTGGGACACATTCTCATCGCCTCGATCGTGAGCACCCCGGCCGCGATCGCGATCTCGGTCCTGATGGTCCCCCCGGATGGGCCGCCCACGGAGGGCAAGCTCGTTGGCGATGGCGCTACGTCGAGCATGGACGCGGTGACACGCGGGACGATCGACGGTGCGCACCTCCTCGTCAACATCATCGCGATGCTGGTCGTGCTGGTGGCCCTCGTGAGCCTTGCCAACCAGATTCTCGGCCTGCTGCCCGATATCGCCGGTTCGTCCGTGACCCTGCAGCGCATCCTCGGGATCGTGATGGCGCCGCTCGTCTGGATCATGGGCGTCCCGTGGTCCGAGGCGGCGACGGCGGGCTCGCTCATGGGGACCAAGACCGTGCTGAACGAACTCGTCGCGTACATCGACCTCGCCAAGCTTCCCGAGGACGCCCTCAGTCCACGCAGCCGTCTGATGATGACCTACGCCCTTTGCGGTTTCGCAAATCTTGGCAGCCTCGGCATCATGATCGGGGGTCTTGCGACCATCGCGCCGGAGCGGCGTGCCGAGATCGCGTTCCTGGGCGGGAAGACCATTATCTCGGGGACGCTCGCGACCTGCGTCGCCGGCTCTGTCATCGGCATTCTCTACTGATGCGCGGGATTTTCCGCTAAGATCGGCGAATGAAGTCCGCCGAAATCCGCACCAGGTTTCTCAAGTTCTTCGAGGAGCGAGGCCACGCGATAGTCGCGTCGAGCCCGCTCGTGCCGGCGAACGACCCCACGCTGCTTTTCACCAACTCGGGAATGGTGCAGTTCAAGGACGTGTTTCTCGGCAGGGAAACGCGCTCCTACAAGCGCGCCGTCACCGCCCAGCGCAGCCTGCGCGCCGGCGGCAAGCACAACGATCTCGAGAATGTCGGATATACCGCGCGCCACCACACCTTCTTTGAGATGCTCGGCAACTTCTCCTTCGGTGACTACTTCAAGCGCGACGCGATCCGCTACGCCTGGGACCTGCTGACGAAGGTGTACAGGCTGCCGCAGGAGCGCATGTGGACGACGGTGTATCACGAGGATGACGAGGCCTACGATATCTGGACTAGAGAAATCGGAGTATCGAAGGAGCGCTGCATCCGCATCGGCGACAAGCCGGGCGGGCCGAAGTACCAGAGCGACAACTTCTGGCAGATGGCCGACACCGGGCCCTGCGGTCCATGCAGCGAAATCTTCTACGACCACGGCCCGGGAATCGCCGGCGGGCCGCCGGGATCGAGCGAGGCCGAAGGCGACCGCTACATCGAGATCTGGAATCTCGTGTTCATGCAGTTCAACCGGGACGACAAGGGGGTGATGACGCCTCTCCCCAAGCCCTGCGTGGACACGGGCATGGGCCTCGAGCGCATCGCCGCGGTGCTCCAGGGCGTGCATTCGAACTACGAGATCGACCTGTTCCGGGATCTGATTCGCGCCGCGGCCCGCGAAACCGGAACGAAGGACCTGTCGAGCAATTCGCTTAAGGTGATCGCCGACCACATCCGCGCCTGCGCGTTCCTGGTTACGGACGGCATCATTCCGGGCAACGAGGGCCGTGGCTATGTGCTCCGCCGCATCATCCGGCGCGCGATCCGCCACGGGTACAAGCTCGGCCGCAAGGGACCTTTCTTTCACAGGCTCGTCGCGGAGCTGGCACGCGCGATGGGCGAGGCGTACCCCGAGCTGGAGCGGGAAAAGCAGCGAGTCGCGCAGGTGTTGAAAGCGGAAGAAGAACGCTTCGCGGAGACCCTCGAAAACGGCATGCGCGTGCTGGAAGGGGCGCTGCACCGCGAAGACCGCATGCTCGACGGTGAGACCGTGTTCCAGCTCTACGACACCTACGGCTTTCCCGTCGATCTCACCGCCGACATGGCGCGCGAGCGCGGCATCATGATCGACCACGCGGGATTCGAGGCGGCGATGCAGCGGCAGCGCGAACGCGCGCGCGCCGCGGGCAAGTTCAAGATGGAGGCGGCGGTCGAGTACTCCGGCGGCACGACCGAATTCCGCGGCTACGACACGTTTGCTCTCGACAATGCCAGAGTGACTGCCCTCTACGAGGAAGGAACCTCGGTCCCCGCGATCGCCGCGGGCGAGTCCGCGGTCGTGGTGCTCGACAAGACGCCGTTCTACGCCGAATCGGGCGGACAGGTGGGCGACGCGGGCGAGCTGGTCGCCGCCGCCGGCACCTTCACGGTGTCCGATACCCAGAAAATCCAGCCGCAGGTATTCGGACACCATGGGACGCTCGCAACCGGAAGGCTTATGGTGGGCGACAAGGTGGCGGCGCGCGTGGACGCGGCGCGGCGCACGCGCACCATGCGCAATCACTCGGCGACGCACCTCATGCACAAGGCTCTGCGCGAAGTACTGGGTCCGCACGTGCAGCAAAAAGGCTCGCTGGTCGACGCCGAGAGGACCCGCTTCGATTTTTCGCACGATGCGCCCATGAGCGATGAGCAGATCCGCCGCGTCGAGTCGATAGTGAACGCTGAAATTCTCAGAAACGACGCCACTTCGGCGCGCATCATGAAATTCGACGATGCGGTCAAGGGCGGCGCCATGGCGCTGTTCGGCGAAAAATACGGGGACGAGGTGCGAGTGCTCGACATTGGCTCCTCGCGCGAACTGTGCGGCGGCACCCACGTCGCCCGCACCGGCGACATCGGTTTTTTCAAGATCGTATCGCAGGGCGGCGTGGCGGCCGGGGTGCGCCGCGTCGAAGCGACCACTGGAGAAGGGGCGCTCGCCTGGGTGCAGGCGATGGAACAAGAGCGCCATTTCGTTGAGGATTTCTACCAGGCGTCGGGCGATGCGCTCAAGGAAAAGCTCAAGGCGGAGCGGGACGAGAAGCGGGCCCTGGAAAGGGAGCTTTCACGCCTGAAGTCCAGGCTTGCCTCGAGCCAGGGTGAGGACCTCGCACTGCAGGCCGTCGAGGTGAAAGGGATCAAGGTGCTCGCAGCGACGCTCGACGGCGCGGATGCGAAGACCCTGCGCGAAGCGCTCGATGGCCTGAAGGCGAGGCTCAGGTCGGCCGCAATCGTGCTCGGCTCGACCGAAGGTGGAAAGGTCAGCCTGATCGCCGGCGTCACGGCCGACTTCACCGCGAGGCTTAAGGCCGGCGACCTCGTGAATTTCGTCGCGCAGCAGGTTGGCGGAAAGGGTGGGGGCCGGCCGGACATGGCGCAGGCCGGGGGCAACGATGCATCGAAGCTGGCGGGGGCTTTGCGATCGGTTAAGGGCTGGGTCGAGGAGCGGCTTTGAAGGAGGAGACATCACTGCGTATCGGGCTTGCCAGGGACGCCGGATCATGCTTGAATTCACGGCAGGAGAAAGTCTACATGAACCGCGTGCACACTTTCCGGTTTTGCTTTTTCGGCTTTCGCCGGCAGATGGCGGGGGCGCCGAGCTAGTTACGCGCGTAATAGCCCAACGAAAACCGCCAGCGAAACAGCCTGGCGGTTTTTTTTTGGGTCGGTATAGGGAGCGATCATGCACTACCACGTCGACGACGTTCGAATCCGCGAGATCAATGAGCTCACCCCGCCCTCTCATCTGCTGCGCGAGTTTCCGTCCACAGAAAAGACCGAGCGGCTGACGTTCGAGACGCGCCAGGCGATTCATCGCATTCTGCACGGGTCGGACGACCGGCTGCTGGTGATCATCGGTCCGTGCTCGATTCACGATCCCAAGGCGGGCCTGGAGTACGCGCAGCACCTGCTGGCGCTGAGAAGGGAGCTCGAACAGGACCTCGTCATCGTCATGCGCGTCTACTTCGAGAAGCCTCGCACCACGATCGGTTGGAAAGGGCTCATCAACGACCCGGATCTCGACGGCAGTTTCAATATCAACAAGGGACTGCGCCTGGCGCGCCAGTTCCTGATGGAGCTCAACGAGCTGGGGCTTCCCGCCGGCAACGAATTTCTCGACATGATCTCGCCCCAGTACTACGCGGACCTGGTGAGCTGGGGCGCGATCGGCGCACGCACTACCGAATCGCAGGTGCACCGCGAACTTGCCTCCGGTCTTTCCTGCCCCGTCGGCTTCAAGAACGGCACTGACGGCAACGTGAGAATCGCCGTCGACGCGCTGAAGGCGGCGCGGACTCCTCATCATTTCCTCTCGGTCACCAAAGCGGGACATACGGCTATCGTTTCGACGAACGGCAACGAGGATTGCCACATCATCCTGCGCGGCGGCAAGCACCCCAACTACGATGCGGCGAGCGTCGATGCGGCGGCGAGGGAGCTCGCCTCAGCGGGGCTCGAACAGCGATTGATGGTCGATTGCAGCCACTCGAACAGCCAGAAGATGTACCAGCGGCAGATCGACGTCGCGCGCGAAATCGCCCGGCAGGTGGCCAGCGGCGAAGACCGCGTGATCGGGGTCATGGTCGAATCGCACCTGAAAGGAGGGCGGCAGGACCTCATCCGGGGAAAGCCGCTCGCCTACGGTCAGAGCATCACCGACGCCTGCATTGGTTGGGAGGAGAGCGTTCCGGTCCTCAAGAACCTCGCCGAGGCCGCGCGCAAGCGCCGGCTGGTCAAGGCCGGAGATGCGTAGAGCCACCGGGAAGCCGGCGCACAGCCGGAACGACCTTTTTAAGTTATCTTTCAGGCGGCATGATTGTGGTCGCAGGGGCGTTTGGGCATAATCTCGCCCGTCATTGACGCCCGGGGCGTGGACTGATCAGCCCCGAGACTCACCCGAGGCGAGTCCGAAGATGGCGGAGACCGCGGAGCAGGCTCGGCTTGCACAACTGGAGTCGCTGGGCGACGCGGCCCAGTTCGCCTCCAGGATTCACGGCCTGATCACGTTCTCGCCGCTGTTCGAGAATTTCAATCTCGCCGAAGTCGAGCTACTGAGCCGCTTCATGCAGGTGTATCGCACGCGTCTGGGCGTCGAAATCATCCGCGAAGGCGAGGCGGGGGATTTCATGGTGCTGCTGGTAGAAGGGAGGATCGAGGTGTTCAAGCAGGACCGGTGGAACGCGCAGCGGCTGATCGCCGTGATCGCCCCCGGGCAATCGTTCGGGGAGATGTCGATGATCGACGGCGAGCCGCGGTTCGCCACCTGCGTCGCCGCCGAGCCCTGTCTGATCGCGGTGCTTTCGCGGGAAGACCTTGCGCGCATCATCCTGGAGCAGCCGACGCTCGGGTCGAAAATTCTCATGGAGCTGGTTCTCATGCTGTCCCAGCGTCTGCGCCAGACCAGCAACAAGCTGCTAGCGTGCATGGATCGGGACCAAGGCTAGTCGGTCTGGGCGGGGGAACCTGTGGCAGAATACGCAGCGGAGGGTGGAGGAGGGTGAAATGAAAATAACGAACGGCAAGGATTTCTGGGCCGGGCTGATGTTCATCGGTTTCGGCTTGGGTTTCATGGCTGTGGCAAATAACTATGCGATGGGGACCGCGGTGCGCATGGGGCCCGCGTATTTTCCGACGGTGCTCGGCGGCATGCTTGCCGTTCTTGGTGCAGCCATCTTCCTTCGGGCGTTCATGTCGAAGATACCTCACCCGCTGCAGGTCTTTCCGTTTCGCCTCTGGTTTGTTGTCGGCGGGCTGGTGTTAGGCGTGATCGCCTATTACACCCAGGTACCGCGGGACGGGGGGGAGGTGGCGAAGATCGCGCACGAGCTGCTCGCGGGGGTTTCGATCGGGCTCCTCTTTGCCGCATTCGGGCCGCGGTCGCTGTGGGTGATCCTCTTCTCGGTGGTCGTGTTCGGCTACCTGCTCAAGCCCCTCGGACTCGTGCTGGCGACAGGCGTCCTCATCTTCGGCAGCGCCTGGGGCGGGCATGAGTTCAAGACCAGGGAAGTGACGTTTCTGTTCGTTGGCACTGGCGGTTTTCTCGGTCTTCGCCTTCGTCAAGGGACTGGGGCTGCCGATGAATATCTGGCCGGCCTTCTTGGAGTAGCGGCGATGGAAGCGCTCTTTACCAATCTCGGTCTCGGCTTCAGCGTCGCGCTCTCCTTCCAGAACCTGTTCTACTGCTTCATGGGGGTGGTGCTCGGCACGCTGATCGGGGTGCTGCCCGGTATCGGGCCCGTGGCGACGATCGCGATGCTGCTGCCGGTCACTTTTACGCTCAACCCGACCTCCGCGCTGATCATGCTCGCCGGCATCTACTATGGGGCGCAGTACGGCGGATCGACCACGGCGATCCTCGTCAACCTGCCGGGAGAATCCTCGTCGGTCGTGACCTGCCTCGACGGCTACCAGATGGCGCGCCAGGGCAGGGCAGGGGCGGCGCTCGGCGTCGCCGCGCTCGGCTCGTTTTTCGCCGGCTGCGTCGCTACCATCATCATCGCGCTGTTCGCCCCGCCGCTCGCCGAAGTCGCGCTGAAATTCGGCCCGGCGGAGTACTTCTCGCTGATGGTGCTGGGCTTGATCGCGGCGACGGTGCTCGCGCACGGCTCGCTCATCAAGGCGATTGCGATGGTGATCCTCGGCCTGCTGCTCGGTCTCGTCGGCACCGACGTCAACTCGGGGGTCGCCCGCTTCGCGTTCGGCGTGTCCGAGCTCTCGGACGGCATCGGCTTTGTCTCGGTGGCGATGGGAGTGTTCGGCTTCGCCGAGATCATCGGCAATCTCGAGCAAAAGGGGGAGCGCGAGATTTTCGTCAAGAAGGTGACGGGCCTGCTGCCTACGTGGCAGGACATCAAGGATTGCACGCCTTCGGTGCTTCGCGGCACCGCGCTCGGCTCGTTCCTCGGCATCCTTCCGGGGGGCGGGGCGCTGCTCGCGTCGTTCGCCGCCTACACACTGGAGAAGAAGGTCTCCAAGAACTCCGCCAACTTCGGCAAGGGTGCGATCCAGGGCGTGGCGGCGCCGGAGTCAGCCAACAACGCAGGCGCGCAGACTTCTTTCATCCCGCTGCTCACGCTCGGCATCCCGTCCAATCCCGTCATGGCGCTGATGATAGGCGCGATGATGATCCAGGGCATCGCGCCGGGACCGCAGGTGATGACCGAAAGGCCGCAGCTCTTCTGGGGGATGATCGCCTCGATGTGGGTCGGGAACCTGATGCTGGTGGTTCTGAACCTTCCGCTGATCGGCATGTGGATCAAGCTGCTGCAGGTGCCATACCGCATGCTCTATCCGGCGATCCTGCTGTTCTGCTGCGTCGGTGTGTACAGCCTGTCGAACAGCCCGTTCGATGTGATGCAGACGGCGGTCTTCGGCGTCGTCGGCTACATCTGGGTGAAGCTCGAATGCGAGCCGGCACCGCTGATCCTGGGCTTCATTCTCGGGCCGTTGATGGAGGAGAATTTGCGCCGGGCGATGCTGCTCTCGCGCGGTGACGCCTTGGTATTCTTCCAGCGGCCGATCAGCCTCACCATGCTTCTTATCGCGGGATTCCTGCTCGTGATCGTTCTGGCGCCGACCATACGCAAGAAGCGCGACGAGGCCTTCGTCGAAGCCTGAGGCTGTTTCCTACCAGAACTTGAGGCAGGGTCCGCTGTAGAGCACGGGCCCGGTAGGAAGCCCGGTCTTCGAGCCGCCGGCCGGTTCGAGGCTGACTGCGAGCGCCGGGAAGTCCGAAAGCGTCTGGTCGGCCGCTGCAGCGAGCTTGAGCGTGCCCTTGTCCCGCGGCGGGAGCAGGCCCAGGGATTTCGGCGCGCCGCCCGGCTCCTTCGGCAGACCCCACAGCTCGAACGCCTGCTTCTGGGAGTCGATGGTCTGCATGTCGCTCGCCTTGAGCCACAGTTCGTCGGAGTGGCGATCGGCGTAGGCGAGCAGTACCACCTTGCCGGCCTTGTCCGAAAGCATTGCGACATAGGCCGGTTGCATTTGCGTGGGCGCGGCGGTTTTCTCGGCTGGAATCGGACCGAAACGCGGGTCGCGCACGACGAAGGCTACGAGGAGCGCGGCGGCGCAGCCTGAAGCCACCAGCCCCAGGTTCCTCCAGAATGCGAGGCTGTCCCATGCGCCGCCCGAAGCCGGAAGCCGCGTCTGGATCGCCTTCCAGACGCGCCGGTGCGGCCGGACCTCGCGCACCGCCAGGGACATCGGTCCGAGCCGATTTTCCCATTCGCGCAGTGCGCGGGCGACCGTGGCGTTCTCGCGCGCCAGGCGCGCGAAGCGCAGCCGCGCCCGGCCGCGCAGCGTGCCCAGCGCGTACTGCGCCGCGAGACGCTCGACCAGCTCGGGGTTGCGGGCGTAGTTCATGCCGTCGATTCCAGGCAGCCCTTCAATTGCATCAGTCCCCGGCGCACCCAGGTCTTCACGGTGCCCAGGGGCTCGCGCAAATGCGCCGCGAGCTCCGAGTGCGAAAGCCCGTCGTAGAACGCGAGCATCACGGCCTGGCGCTGCTTCGCTTCGAGCCGCGACAGGCAATTCGCAAGGGCCCGCGCTTCGCTCGACCGCGAAAGCTCGTCGAGCGGGCCCGGATCCTCGCTGGCATGAGCGTCGATCGGATTGCCGCCGTCTTCCCCGTCCTCGATGACGAGCTCCAGGTTCGGCCGGCGCAGCCAGTCGAGGCAGCGGTTGCGCACGATGCTCGTCATCCAAGTCATCGGGGCAGAGAGCGCGGAGGAGTATTTCGATGCATGGTTCCAGATCTTCACGTAGCAGTCCTGCAGCACTTCCTCGGCCCAGTCTTCACGCCTCAATATACGGACCGCCACTCCGAACAGTTTCGCCGAGGTGGCCTCGTAGAGCCTGCCGAACGCCGCTGAATCGCGCTGCGCGCAGGCGGCGAGCAGTCGCCGCAGCGTCTCGTTCTGAGCGGCCGGGTCGGGCATGCTCAGCGGTTCCGGCCTTGCTGCCACAGGACGTCCCCCTGCCCGCCTTCACGGTTGAGCGCGCGTCCGAGCACGAACAGGAGGTCGGACAGGCGGTTGAGGTAAATGCGCGAGACCTCCCCGACTTTCTCGGAGAGCGCCAGCGCCACGAGCGAGCGCTCCGCGCGCCGGCACACGGCGCGGGCAAGATGGGCAAGGCCCGCCGCGCGCGTTCCTCCCGGCAGGATGAATTCCTTGAGCGGAGGCTGGGTGGAGTTGAAGTCCTCGAGCAGCGCCTCGATCCTCTTGACCTGCGAATCGGACATGCTCGTCCGGCCCGGGATCGAGATCTCGGCCCCGAGGTCGAAGAGGTCGTGCTGGATGCCTATGAGCGCCTCGCGGATCTTGTCAGACAGCGCTTCGGCGAGCAGCACGCCGATCGCTGAATTGAGCTCGTCGACCTCGCCGAGAACGGCGATGCGCGGGCTGTCCTTCCTGGTGCGCGAACCGTCACCCAGACCGGTTTCCCCGCTGTCGCCGGTGCGTGTGGTGATCTTCGACAGACGATGACCCATGGGCCGGATTGTAATGTATCGGCCCGGCCGCTAGACTCGCCGCAGCTCGCTATCGGCGATTGCGGACGCTGCGCCGGCGTGTAAGGATTGGCCGATTAGGCAGGTCTAATCCATCGAAAGGAGAACTGCCCGGTGCACGCAACGCTTCCCCTCCTCGAAGTCTCGGATTTTCCGGCGTTACGAAGAAGGAGCCTGAAGACGCTCCAGGTCAATCTCGGCTATAGGTGCAATCAGAGCTGCGTGCATTGCCACGTCAACGCCGGTCCGACGCGGACCGAGGAGATGGGCCTGGAAACAATACGCAGCGTGCTGCGCTACCTCGAAGCTTCGGGGGTGGACACGCTGGACATCACGGGCGGCGCGCCTGAGCTGAACCCTCATTTCAGGGAGCTGATTGAGGGTGCCCGCGCCCTCGGCGCGCATGTGATCGATCGCTGCAACCTCACCATACTGGAAGAGCCCGGCGAGGAGGGTCTGGCCGAATTCCTCGCCGCGAACCGGGTCGAGATCATCGCTTCGCTGCCCTGCTATACCGAGGAACTGGTCGATCGCCAGCGCGGCAAGGGCGCGTACGAGCAGAGCATCCGCGCGCTCCGGCGCCTGAACGCTCTCGGCTACGGCTTGGACGCCTCCAGGCTCGAGCTGAATCTCGTCTATAACCCCCAAGGGCCGTCGCTGCCGCCTGCACAGGAGAAGCTGCAGGCCGACTACAAGCGCGAGCTCGGCGACCGCTTTGGGATACGCTTCAACCGGCTCTACACGCTCGCCAACATGCCGATCGCGCGTTTTGGCTCGATGCTCATTTCCAGGCGCCGGTTCAACGGCTACATGAGGTTGCTGCAGGAGTCGTTCCGCGAGGAGAACCTCGATAACGTGATGTGCCACACGCTGATCTCGGTGGACTGGCAGGGCTATGTGTACGACTGCGATTTCAACCAGATGCTGGGGATACCGCTCCGGGTTGCGGGCAGGCGCAGGGTCAAGCTCTCCGACCTCGTCGGAAGGGATCTTGACGGAAATCCCATCGTGGTGAAGAACCACTGCTTCGGTTGCACCGCCGGTCAGGGTTCGAGTTGCGGCGGGGCGTTGAGTGTCTAGTTCCGCCGCCAAGCCCGGCCGCTCCTGTCCCAGCGATTACCGGTATTCACCGCGCGTCTTCAGCTGCGAGCCCTCACTCGAGGCGAGAACGCTGTACGTCGTCGGCGGCCTGTATGGAAATCCGCACGCGCTCGAGGCAGTCTTCGCGCTGGCTCGCCGGGAGAAAGCGGCGCTCGCCTTCAACGGCGACTTCAACTGGTTCAATGCCGAGCCCATGGAATTCCGCAAGATCAATGAGGCCGTCTTGCAGCATGCCGCCCTGCGGGGCAACGTCGAGACCGAGATCGCCCGCGAGGATCACGGAGCGGGATGCGGCTGCGCCTATCCCGAGTGGGTGGGCGACACCGAGGTCGCGCGATCGAACCGGATTCTCGAGCGCCTGCGCGAGACGGCGCGGGGCTTTCCGGATCTCCGGGCTCGTCTGCGCGATCTTCCCATGCATCTTGTCGCGCAAGTCGGTGGCCTGCGGGTCGGCATCGCTCACGGTGACGCCGAATCGCTCGCGGGCTGGCGATTCTCCCAGGAAGCCCTGCAAGAGCATTCCGAGTGCGCGCACGCGGCTCTAGCCGCCGCCGGCGTCGACGTGTTTGCATGCACGCACACATGCCTGCCCGTGATGCAGGACTTCTCGACGCCGCGCGGAAGAGTGCTCGTCGCCAACAATGGCGCGGCCGGGATGCCGAATTTCCGGGATACCCGGTACGGCCTCGTGACCCGCATCGCGGGCGCGCCCTCCGTGGATGCCTTGTATGGCGCACGGCTGGGCGGCATGGTCGTCGAGGCGATCCCGGTGCATTACGACCATGAGGCTTGGATGGCGAGCTTCGATCGGATGTGGCCCCCCGGGTCGCCGGCCAGCCTGTCCTACCGCAAGCGCATCGCTTCCGGCCCCGCGTACGAAGTCGAACAGGCCCTGCGGATCGGCGCGGCGATCAGCCCGCTCACGCGAGTCGCCTGATCGCGGCCATACCATGTCCCGTCGCCGGCTGCTGCTTGCGACCCTGATCCTGGGTCTCGCCGCGGCGTTTTTCCTCTTCGACCTCGGGCAGTATTTCCAGATCGAGTTCCTCAGGTCGAGGCAGGCGTCGCTGGAGGAATATCGGCGTTCGAACCCCTTCGCGTTGGGCGCAATCTTCTTTCTGATCTACGTGACCGTATGCGCGGTTTCGCTCCCCGGCGCGGCGGTGATGTCGCTCGTCGTCGGGGCGATATTCGGCCTCGCATGGGGAACGTTGATCGTTTCCTTCGCGTCCAGCATAGGCGCCACGCTCGCGTTTCTCTCCTCCCGCTTCCTCTTCCGCGAATGGGTGCGCAGCCGGTTCGGCAACAGGCTGCGAACGATCGACGCTGGCCTGGAGAAGGAGGGCGCCTTTTACCTATTTGCGCTGCGCACCGTGCCCGCGGTTCCGTACGTCGTCACCAACCTTCTCATGGGCCTCACACCGGTCAAGACCTGGACGTACTACTGGGTAAGCCAGATCGGCATGCTTCCGGGCACGATGGTCTATATCAACGCCGGGACCCAGCTTGCGACGCTCAGCTCGATCCGGGGATTGCTCTCCCCGGAGCTGATCGGTTCCTTCGTCCTGCTTGGAATATTCCCGATCCTGGCCAAGAAGGTCCTCGGCTCGATCAAGGCCCGCCGCGCGCTCGGGAAATGGCCGAAGCCCGCGCGGTTCGACCGCAACCTGGTGGTGATCGGCGCGGGCTCCGCCGGTCTGGTGGCGGCGTACATCGCGGCGGCGGTCAAGGCGAAAGTGACATTGGTCGAAAAGCACCGCATGGGAGGGGACTGCCTCAACACGGGCTGCGTGCCCTCGAAGGCGCTGATCAAATCGGCGAGGCTCATCGCGCAGGCGCGGCGCGCGCGGGAGTTCGGGCTGAAGTCCATGCAGGCCGAGTTCGATTTCGGCGAAGTCATGGAGCGGGTGCGGCGCGTGATCAAGACCGTCGAGCCGCACGATTCGGTCGAGCGCTACACAAGCCTCGGCGTCGAGTGCCTGCGCGGCGAGGCGAGGATCACTTCGCCCTGGACGGTGGAGGTGAGAAACGGAGCCGGTGTGCGTTCTCTCAGCACGCGCGCCATCGTCATCGCGGCGGGGGCACGCCCGCTCGTCCCTGTAATACCGGGGATGGAGCAGGCGGGCTTCCTCACAACGGACACGGTCTGGGACCTGCGAGAGCTGCCTCCCCGACTGCTCGTTCTCGGAGGCGGACCTTGCGGATGCGAGCTGGCGCAGTGCTTCGCGAGGTTCGGCTCCAGGGTGACCCTGATCGACGTGCTCCCGCGGCTTCTGACCCGCGAAGACCCGGAAGTTGCCGAGCTCCTCGCGCGGCGGTTTCGCGACGAGCACATCGACTTGCGCCTGGACCACAAGGCAGTGCGTATCCTTCGCGAGGGGGGCGAGAAGCTCCTGGTGTGCGAGCACGGCGGAAGGGAAGTCCGGATCGCTTTCGATGAGCTCCTGTGCGCCGCCGGCCGCGTCGCCAATACCGCAGGCTACGGGCTGGAGGAGTTGGGGATCGCCACGACCCCCTCGAGTACGATTGAAACCAACGAATACTTGCAGACGCTCTATCCCAACATCTACGCTTGCGGCGACGTCGCCGGGCCGTATCAATTCACCCATACCGCCTCGCATCAGGCCTGGTACGCTGCGGTGAACGCACTCCTGGGGGGCGTCAAGAAATTCCGCGCCGACTATTCGGTCATTCCCTGGGCGACGTTCACCGAGCCCGAAGTCGCCCGGGTCGGGTTGAACGAGATCGAGGCGAAGGAAACGAACATCGCCTACGAGGTGACGACATTCGGTCTCGAAGGCCTCGACCGCGCGATCGCCGACGGCGAAACTCAAGGGATGGTCAAGGTGCTGACCGTGCCCGGGAGAGACCGGATTCTGGGCGCTACGATTGCCGGGGAACACGCGGCCGATCTCCTCGTCGAATTCATCATGGCCATGAAGCACTCGATCGGCCTCAAGAAGATCCTGGGCACGATCCACATCTACCCCACGCTTGCCGAAGGGAACAAGTACGCTGCGGGCAACTGGAGAAAAGCGCACGCTCCGCAGGGGCTGCTGCGCTGGGCGGAGAAGTTCCACGCCTGGAGGCGCGGATGACAGGCGCGATCGCGTATGACTAGGCACCCAGAGACGTCACGCGCCAGCGGGGTTCCATGCATCTCGATCATCGTTCCGGCGCTGAACGAGGCGGGCGAGATCTCGGCGGCGATCGGCGCGCTCGCGCCGCTGCAGCGGCGCGGCCACGAGGTGATCGTGGTGGATGGTGGCTCGAGCGACGGCACGCTCGCGCTGGCGCGTCCCGGCGCCGACCAGGTCGTTTCGGCGCCGCGAGGACGCGCGAGCCAGATGAATGCCGGGGCGGCGATGGCGCAGGGCGATGTCCTGCTCTTCCTTCACGCCGACACCCGCCTCCCGGAGGACGCCGACGCGAAAGTCCTCGAGGGGCTCGCTTCGACCCGCAGAGCGTGGGGGCGGTTCGACGTGCGCATCGAGGGCACGAGTCGCTGGCTGCCGGTGATAGCGTCCCTCATGAATCTGCGCTCGCGCGCCACGGGCATCGCGACGGGCGACCAGGCGATGTTCGTACGCCGCGAGGCTTTCGTCCGCGCCGGCGGCTTCCCCGCGCTCGCGCTCATGGAAGACGTCGCGCTCTCGCGCTCGCTCAAGCGCATCTCCCGGCCGCTTTGCCTCGCCGAAAGGGTCGTGACCTCGGGCCGCCGCTGGGATAGTCGAGGCGCGCTGCGCACCGTGCTCCTCATGGGGTGGCTGCGGCTTCGGTTCTTCTTCGGCGCCGAGCCCTCGCGGCTTGCCCGTGTCTATGACGGCGAGCGCCGCTAGCGGTTCGAAAAAGGGGAGTACCCCCCCTTTGGGATTCCCGAAATCGGGAGCAATAGAAGAGAACTGCCGCATCGCCGTCTTTGCTAGGGCGCCGGAACCGGGCAAGGTCAAGACGCGGCTGATTCCCGCGCTTGGCGCCGAGGGCGCAGCCGCGCTGCATCGCCGTCTCGTGAGGCACAGCCTGCGCGCCGCGCAGGAGGCGGAGCTCGGCCCGGTCGAGCTCTGGTGCGCTCCGGACGCGCGCCACGCTTTCTTCCTGGAGTGCGCGCGCGATTTCGGCGCGAGCCTGCATTCCCAGGGCGATGGCGACCTCGGCGAGCGCATGCGGCGCGCTGTCGAGGCCGCGCTCTCGCGAGCGGCACGCGTTATCCTCGTCGGCAGCGATATCCCGGCGCTCTCGTCCCGGTACGTTCGCGACGCCGAACGGGCTCTCAGGGACAATCACGACGCCGTGATTGGACCGGCAGAGGATGGCGGCTACGTGCTCATCGGTCTCGCGCGCTCCGATGCTGAACTCTTTCGCGGCATCCCCTGGGGAGGACCTGAAGTCCTCAAGGAGACACGACTTCGCATCGCCGCGCTAGGCTGGCGCGGCCTCGAACTGCCGGCCTTGTGGGACGCCGATCGGCCGGAGGACCTCGAGCGCCTGCCGGAAGAGATGCGGATCCTCTAGGCGATGCGACTTCTTCTCTTGGGCGGAGGGCACAGCCACCTGGCCGTGCTCAAGAGCTTCGGAGACGCGCCGCCCGCCGGTGTTCGTCTTACGTTGTTGAGCCCGAGGCGTTACGCTCTCTACTCCGGAATGATCCCGGGGCTCGTCGCCGGCCACTATCGGCTGGAGGATTGCCGCATCGATCTGGCGGCGCTCGCCGCTCGCGCGGGCGCGAGCTTTCTCGAGGACTCGGCAATCGGAATCGATCCCGCGCGACGCGATGTCACTTCGGCGCGGGGCGAGCGCTTTCCGTACGATCTCCTCTCCCTCGATGTCGGGTCGGAGGGCGCCGTCGCCCCGGACGCAGGGGCCGCGCTGAGCGTCAGGCCGATCGAGCTCTTCCTTCGGAATTGGCAACGGCTGCGCGAGTCGGCGAGGCGGGGCGGGGTCGGACGTATTGCGGTCGTGGGCGGCGGCGCGGCGGGTATCGAGCTGTTGCTCGCGATGCAGCACGCGCTTTCACCCGCAGCGGTGCAATTCGGCCTGTTCAGCGAATCGCCCGTTCTGGCCGGTCACGGCGAGAGCGCACGCCGCACCATTAATGGCATCCTCGCCGAGCGCGGCGTCGAGGTGCACGCGGGTCGAAAGATCCTCGCGGCGGTCGCAGGCGGGCTCGAGGTCGAAGGCGGCGGGCGCTTTGAAGCGCAGGCGACGGTATGGGCGACCGGGGCGCGCGCGCCTGCCTGGATCGCGGCCTGCGGGATAGGGACCGATCCGCTCGGCTTCGTCGAGGTGAGCGATGCGCTGCAATCGCGCTCGCACCCGGAGATTTTCGCCGCGGGGGACGTTGCGACCCTCGCCGGCAAAGGAGGGCCAAAATCGGGTGTGATCGCGGTGAGGCAGGGTCCGGCCCTGGCCCGAAATCTGCGCCTGGCGCTTGCCGGAAGAGCCCTGCAGCCGTTCCGAGCGCCCGCAAGAACGCTCGCGCTGATCAGCTGCGGCGACCGCTACGCCGCGGCCTCCTGGGGGCCGCTCGCACTTCGGGGCGCCTGGATATGGCGCTGGAAGGACCGGATCGACCGGCGCTTTGTAGCCGGGTATCGGCTCGATACCTGACTCGGGCTTCAGCGCGGGTGGATGCTGGTGAGCTTGCCCCAGAGCGGGGCGCCGAGTTCGTCTGCAACCAGCAGCGCAAGAAGAGCGACGCCGATCGCGACGACAAGGTATTCGGCGACTTCGATCCAGAGATGTCGATCGACCATGGGCTGGGCCATAGGACTCATATCCCGTAGGACTATGCCACCAGCATAGTCCTGACCGCCCCAAAAGTGAACGTCAGGCCGCGTTTTCAAGAGAAAAAAGTCTCGTCGCGCGGCGAAAGACACCAAGGGGCAAGGGGAGAACGGGCGAAATTCACACTGCCCCGGCTTTCTTCAGGAGCGCCGCCACGGCCTCGGCGAGCTTCGCGTAGCCGGCAGCGTTCGGATGGACGAGATCGGACTTGAGCGCGTTGTCGGTGAGAACTCTCCGGAGTACCGCACCCTCGTAGGGCAGTTTGAATTCCCCGGCAATGTCTTCGTAGAAGCCCGCAGGAGACGGCAGCAGGCCGGGCTTGGGCACGCCGATCAGCACCACTTGGGCGCCCCTCCCTTTGGCGAGGCGTATCATGGCCCGCAGGTTGTTCGCAGCTTGCGCGTCGTCGAGCTTTCTCAGAAGGTCGTTGCCTCCGTGGCAGAGGATGAGGAGCTGGGGTCGGGCTTCGTCCAGGGCCGAGGACAGGCGCGCCAGCCCTTCTGCGCTCACTTCGCCGGGGACTCCGGACCCGACGACCTTGCGGCCGATCAGCGCTTCCAGCCGCGTAGGATAACTCTCGTGCGGATTCGCCCCGGTGCCGAAGGTCAGGCTGTCGCCGAAGGCGAGGACCACCGCATCCTGGGAAAGCAGCGGAAGTTTGGGCGGGCCGCCGCAAGCGGCGGCGAACGCCACGAGCAGGAGGAGCAGGGCGCGGCGGCGGTTCATGAGGCGTCTTTGGGCTCGGGCAGGGTAAGGCATTCCTCGAATATGCGCGCGCGGCATCTCGCGCAGATCGAGCGGTCCAGGCGCTCAAATACTCCGCCGATCGCCTCGCGCTTGCCGCGGAACAGGTTGTTGCGGCCGAGTTGGACGGCGTAGCCGCCGCGCTCGAAGAACTCCTCGACCGGTTTTCTCAGGCTGTAGAAATAGAGCTGGCCCCCGCCTGCGCGGCGCTGCCTTGCTTCTTCCACCAGAAGCTCCGCCCCAGCCATGTCGATGAAATTGATGCCCTTCGACATCAGCAGGAGGTGCCTTTGTCCGGGGCTGTGCTCGCGCAGCGTCTCGAAGTGCCGCTTGACGTGGTCCGCCGCGCCGAAATAGATCGAGCCTTCGATCCGCAGGATCTTGAACTGCGGGCATTCCAGAAGGCCGTCCTCGATTTCGGTCAACTTGCGCTGGCTGTGGCGCGGGTCGGGGACGAGGCTTCTCATGATCGGGTGCGAGGTGCGGTTGAGGTACATGCCGAGGGACGCTGCGATTCCGAACAGCATGGCGAATTCCAGATCGAGCAGCAGCGTCGCGACGAAGGTGACGCCGAGAACGACGCTCTCGCCGCGGCTTGCAGCGAGAATCGCCCGGATTCGCCCGACGTCGATGAGACCCCAAGCGACCAGGAACAGCACCCCCGCCACCACCGCGACCGGAAGGTAGGCAGCGAGGGGAGCGATCGCGAGCAGCACGACCACGAGCAGCACCGCGGAAAATACTGATGAAAGCGGAGTCCGCGCCCCGGCTTCGTAGTTGACGCCGCAGCGGTTCACCGAGGCGCTGGTCGGGAACCCCGAAAAGAACGCGGCTGAAATGTTCGCCAGGCCCTGACCGACGAACTCCTGATTGACGTCGAGGCGTTGACCGGACTTCAGCGCGATCGCGCGGGTAATGGAAATCGCTTGCATAAGCGCCACCATCGACACCGCGATTGTGCTGCCGAGAAGGCTCTTCAGGGTTTCGGGGGACAGGTCGGGCATGGAAAGTGGGGGCAGCCCGCGCGGAAGCGCGCCCAGAAATCGCAAGCCCGCCCGATCGGCTCCGAGCCATTCGCTGAGGCCGAAGGCCAGCAGGCCGCCCAGCACGGTCGCCGTGAGCATCGCCGGGAGCCGCGGTGCGAATCGACGAGAGAGTATCCCGAACGTCAAGGTGCTGACGGCGACGACCACCACCCAGGGACGCGTATCGCCGAGGCGCTCAAGGGTGCCGAAAATGAGCCCGGTGAACCCGCTCGCGGAAGAATTGTGGATGCCGAGGAAGTTCCCGAGTTGACTCGCGAAGATCAGCACGCCGATCGCTGCGGTAAAGCCGACTACCACCGTGTTCGACATGAACCTGAACAGAGAGCCGAGCCTGAGGGCGCCCATCGCGATCATGAGCACGCCGGACATGAGAGCGAGGGTCAGGGCGAGCTCGACATAGTGCGGCGTGCCCGGCACCGCCAGTGGGCTGAGCGCGGCGAATACCACAAGCGATACGGCATTGGTGGGGCCCGACATGGCGTGCAGTGATGAGCCGAAGAGCGCAGCGACAACCGCCGGGACCATGGCGCAGTACAGACCGTACTCGGGGGGCATGCCGGCGAGCGCTGCGAAAGCAACGCCCTGAGGCAGCACGACGATCGCGCCGACGAGGCCGGCGAAGGAGTCGGCCTTCAACGTTGCCGCGTTGACGCTGGGCCACCACTTGAGGAAGGGCAGCGCCCTTCGCGCGAGCGGCATTCCCGAGTCGGTTGACGACGTCACGGCGGTATCGAACCCAAAGGCGTCATGGTATCAAACGAAGCATCTGCTTCGACGCGTGATATCCTGTCGCGCTTCGCAGTTCGACCAATGCCCGATCTTCGCAAGGGAAGTCCCGCCGTAATGCTCGTCTGCGCGAGCCTGATTCTCACGCTCGCGCTGGGCATACGCCACAGCTTCGGACTTTTTCTCCAGCCGATGAGCATGGACAACGGCTGGGGGCGCGAGGTGTTCGGCCTCGCAGTCGCCCTGCAGAACCTGATGTGGGGTCTGACGCAGCCTTTCACCGGCATGCTCGCAGACCGCTTCGGCGCCGGGCGCGTGCTTTTCGTGGGAGGACTGCTCTATATGCTCGGGCTCGTGGGAATGGCGAACGCGACCACCGCGCTCGGGCTCACGCTCGCGCTCGGCGTCCTGATCGGTCTCGGTATGAGTTGCACGACCTTCAACATCGTGTTCGGGGCGCTCGGGCGCGCATACTCGCCCGAGCGCCGCAGCGTCGTGCTCGGCATCGGCAGCTCGGCAGGCTCCTTCGGGCAGTTCGCGCTGTTGCCGCTCGCGCTCGTCCTGATCTCGACGCTCGACTGGTACCTGGCTCTGATCGCACTCTCGCTGCTCGCGGCGGTCATGGTGCCGGCATCGCTCGGTGTCGCAGACAAGGGCTACCATGGCACACACGCCGCGGGGGCTGGCGTGTCACTCAAGGAAGCGCTCGCCGAGGCCTTCCGTCACAGGGGTTTCTGGCTGCTCGGGGTCGGCTATTTCACCTGCGGCTTCCAGATCGTGTTCATCGGAACCCACTTTCCGGCCTTCCTCATCGATCAGGGCCTGACCGCACGCGATGGCACGGTGGCGCTCGCGCTGATCGGCCTGTTCAATATATTCGGTTCCTACCTCGCGGGGCACCTCGGCGCGCGGCTCTCGAAGACCTATCTGCTCTCGGGGCTTTATGCCGTGCGCGGAGTGGCGATCGTCGTGTTGATCGCATTTCCGCTCACGCCGATGAGCGTTTACCTGTTCGCGGCGATATTCGGATTCACCTGGCTCGGCACGGTCCCGCTCACCAACGGCGTCGTGGCCGGGATTTTCGGCGTCAAGCATCTCGCCATGCTCTCGGGCTTCGTCTTCTTCTTCCACCAGCTCGGCAGTTTCTTCGGCGGCTGGCTCGGCGGTTACCTGTTCGATCACACCGGCTCGTATCAGCTCGTCTGGCTGATCGCGATCGGACTCTCAGTGATCTCCACGATCGTCAACCTGCCGATCGACGAGCGGCCGGTGAAACGGGCGGGGGAGCCTGTTGCCGCCTGAGGAATTGCGCGCGGGTGAGGACGGTTTGGCGTGGGCGAAGAAATACTTGTAAGCTGCACCCATAACGCCGGACGCTCCGGACCATGAACGTCTCCGCGACGGGAATCAACTTTATCCGCCAGGCGGAGGTCGCTGCGCGCCTGCGCCGGCGACTTCCCTCGGGCGCCGTGCTGTACGCCGAGGAAGACACGCGCTCCTACGAGTGCGACGGTCTCTCGGCCTATCGGCAGCTGCCGATGGTGGTGGTGCTTCCCTCGAACGAGGAGGAGGTACGGGAGGCGCTGCGCACCTGCAGCGAACTGAAAGTGCCTGTCGTCGCGCGCGGCGCGGGAACGGGTCTCTCGGGAGGCGCGCTCCCCATGGGGGACGGCGTGCTGCTGTCGCTCGCGAAGATGCGGCGCATCCTCGCCGTCGATCCGATCGCCAGGACCGCGCGGGTGCAACCCGGCGTCACCAACCTCGCCGTCTCGCAGGCGGCCGAGCCGTACGGCCTTTTCTACGCGCCGGATCCCTCTTCGCAGATCGCCTGCTCGATCGGCGGCAACGTCGCCGAGAACTCCGGCGGCGTGCACTGCCTGAAGTACGGTCTCACCGTGCACAACGTGCTGCGCGCCCGCGCGGTCACGATGGAGGGCGAGATCGTGGAGTTTGGCGGCGAAGCGCTCGACGCGCCCGGGTACGACTTGCTCGCGCTCCTCGTCGGCAGCGAAGGGATGCTCGGCGTCGTCACCGAGGTTACGGTGAAGCTGTTGCCCGAGCCCGAGGCCGCGCGTGTCATCCTCGCTTCCTTCGACGACTTGGAGAAGGCCGGCAACGCCGTCGCCGACATCATCGCCGCGGGGATCATTCCGGCAGGGCTTGAGATGATGGATCAGCCGGCGGTCCGGGCGGTGGAAGATTTCGTCCACGCCGGCTACGATCTCGACGCCGTGGCGCTGCTCCTGTGCGAGGCAGACGGCACGCCTGAGGAGGTCGAGGAGGATGTCGCCCGCATGAGCGAAGTACTGCGGCGCTCCGGAGCGAGCGCCATTCGCGTATCAAGCTCCGAGCCGGAGCGCCAGAAGTTCTGGGCCGGCCGCAAGGCCGCATTCCCCGCAGTGGGCCGCATTTCGCCCGATTATTACTGCATGGATGGCACCATCCCGCGCCGCAGGCTCGGGGAAGTGCTTCTGTTCATCGGACAAATGGAGAAAAAGTACGGGCTGCGCTGCCCCAACGTCTTTCATGCGGGCGACGGCAATCTGCATCCCCTGATCCTTTTCGATGCCAACAACGCGGACCAGCTGCATCGCACCGAGCAGTTCGCCAGCGAGGTGCTGGAGAAATGCATCGAGGTGGGCGGCACGATCACCGGCGAGCACGGCGTCGGGATCGAGAAGATCAACCAGATGTGCGTGCAGTTCCGCCCGGAGGAAATCACCGCGTTTCACGGGGTGAAGCGTGCCTTCGACCCGGAGGGCCTGCTTAATCCGAGCAAGAACATCCCCACGCTGCACCGCTGCGCCGAGTTCGGCAGGATGCACGTGAAGGGCGGCCGCTTGCCACATCCGGAGCTGCCGCGGTTTTGAAACAAAGCAGCATGGCCGAGCGGATAACGCGCGCCCTCGTCATCGTCCTCGCGGATGCCACAGCCGCCCTCGGCAGCCCGCCGAGTTTCGCCATCGTCGACGAGATTCAGGTCTACACCGACGAACTCGACGCGCGCGGCGAAAGCGGCGTCGAGCTGCATGTCAACACTACCCCTCGCGGCAGGAAGTCGCCGGATTACGAAGGCGACCTGCCCCCGCACGGCGGTTGGCGCATTACGCCGGAGTTCTCCTGGGGCCTCGGCCACGATTTCGACTGGGGCGTGTATTTGCCAAGCGCCACAGACGGGCATGGCAACTGGTATCTGGGAGGCGCGAAGCTGCGCCTGAAATGGCTGCCGGTGCGCCCCGCAGAAGGCGATTCGGGCTGGTATTTCGGAATCAACAACGAGTTGTCGCGGCTCACCAAGAAATTTTCCGAGTCCCCGGCAAGCGACGAAGTGCGCTTCATCGGTGGCTACCGCGGCAAGAGCTGGCTCATCGGGGTGAATCCCATACTGGACTGGGCGCTCTCGACGGGGTATCGCGGCAGCCCCGAAGTGACGTTCGCGTGGAAGGCCGTGCACGACGTTGCCCAAGGAATCGTGGTCGGCGCGGAATACTACAGCGGCATCGGAACGCTCGCGAACCGCCTGCCTCGCGACGAGCAGGAGCGGACCTTGTACTTGATTGCCGAGATCGAGCGCAAATCCTGGTCGCTCAACTTCGGTGTGGGATACGGACTCACGCGGGCGACGGACGACTGGACCGTCAAGGCGATTTTCGAGTACCCCTTCAATTGACGGCAGTCTGCAGCCGGAACAAGGCATGGATCTAGTTCCAGAAAAATTCTCCGGTACGATTCGCGATGCGGCAATTGCGAAACGGCCACTGCGCCTGCGCGGCGGCGGCACCAAGGACTTCTACGGCCAGGCGCTCGAAGGGGAGGTGCTCGACACTCGCGGCTACGCCGGCATCGTCGCCTACGAGCCCTCGGAGCTCGTTATCACTGCGCGCTGCGGCACCTCTGCTCGCAGAGATCGAAGCCATAGTGCGCGAGCGCGGCCAGATGCTCGCCTTCGAGCCCCCGCATTTCGCGCGGTCCGGTCAGGCTACCTTCGGTGGCATGATCGCCGCCGGGCTCTCCGGGCCGCGCCGGCAGGCGGCGGGCGCGCTTCGCGACTTCGTCCTCGGCGTGAAGATCATCGACGGCCGCGGCGAGACACTGACCTTCGGCGGTCAGGTGATGAAGAACGTCGCCGGCTACGACGTCTCGCGCTTGATGGCAGGATCGCTGGGCACGCTCGGGCTGATCCTGGAAGCCTCGCTGAAGGTCCTGCCGCTCCCGGTCGCCGAGGCCACACTCAGGCTCGAGCTCCCCGAGGACAGGGCGATCGAAACGCTCAACAAGTGGGGCGGCAAGCCGCTTCCGATCAGCGCGAGCGCGTGGACGGGAGGCGAGCTCGGCGTGCGCCTGTCGGGAGCTGTCGCCGCCGTAAAGGCAGCGCGCGAAGAAATCGGCGGAGATCTCGTCGAGGCGGCGCAGGGCGAGCGTTTCTGGGCCGGGATCCGCGAGCACACCGACCCTTTCTTTGAGAGTCCAGTCGAAAATGCGGCGCCGCTGTGGCGGATCTCGGTTCCCTCGGCTGTGCCGCCGCTCAGGCTTCAGGGCAAACAAATGATCGAGTGGGGCGGGGCATTGCGCTGGTTCTATTCCCAGGCCGACGCTCGTACCATTCGCGACGCGGCCAGGCAGGCGGGCGGCCATGCCACGCTCTTTCGCGGCGGCGACAAGTTTGCCGGCACGTTCCAGCCACTTTCGCCGGCGCTGATGAAAATCCACCGGGAGCTGAAGCGCGAGTTCGACCCGCACGGGATCTTCAACCGCGGGCGGATGTACCCGGATCTATGACGGGAACGCGCTGATGCAGACCGCGCTCGCCGATTTTGTCCGCGACACGCCGGAAGGGCGCGAGGCCGACGCCATCCTGCGCAAGTGCGTGCACTGCGGCTTCTGCACCGCGACCTGCCCGACCTACCTGCTGCTCGGCGACGAGAACGACGGCCCGCGCGGCCGCATCTACCTCGTGAAGCAGATTCTCGAGGGCGCGGCCGTCACCGCAAAGACGCAGCTGCATCTGGACCGATGCCTCACCTGCCGCGCCTGCGAAACGACCTGTCCCTCGGGCGTGCAGCTACGGGCGGCTCGCCGACATCGGGCGCAAGCTCGTCGAGGAGCGCGTCGCGCGCCCGCTCTGGCAGCGAGCGAAGCGCCGCGCCATCGCCGAAGTCATGCCGCGGCGCTTTCTGTTCGCGTCGTTGCTCAAACTGGGACGGATCGCGCGGCCGCTTCTGCCTCCCCGGCTTGCCGAGAAGTTGCCCGCTGCGACGCCGTCGGCGGGCGCCTGGCCGGCGCCGCGCCACTCGCGCAGAATGCTCGCCCTCGCGGGCTGCGTGCAGCCGGCGCTTTCGCCCGGATATCAACGCCGCCGCGGCACGGGTGCTTGGACCGCATCGGCATTTCGCTCATCGAGGCGAAGGGCGCCGGCTGCTGCGGAGCCCTGCGTTTCCACCTGAATTACCAGGAGGCGGGTCTCGCCGACATGCGCGCCCTGATCGATCGCTGGTGGCCCCACGTCGAAGCCGGCGCGGAGGCCATCGTCATGACGGCGAGCGGCTGCGGCGTCACGGTGAAGGAGTATGGACACTTTCTTCGACACGATGCGCTCTACGCAGCAAAGGCCGAAAGAATCAGCGCGATGACACGGGACATTTCGGAGGTGATCGAGGCGGAATTCGTGCGGATCGAGCCGCAGCTCGGGAAATCCGGAAAGCGTGTCGCCTTCCAAGCGCCGTGCTCGCTGCAGCACGGCCAGAACATCAAAGGCGCAACCGAGCGCCTGCTCGAGCGCGCCGGGTTCGAGCTCACCCCGGTGCCGGATGCGCATCTGTGCTGTGGTTCGGCCGGAACCTATTCGATCCTCCAGCCCGAGCTGTCCGAAAGCTTGATGAGGAACAAGCTCGCGGCGCTCGCATCAGGCGAGCCCGAGCTGATCGCCACTGCCAATATCGGCTGCCTCGCGCACCTGCAGACGGGGACGGAGATTCCGGTGAAGCACTGGATCGTGGCGCTGGAAGAGCGGCTGAGAAGATAAGGCTCGAGTGTTCTCTCGAAGCTGGAGTAGCATGACGCCAAGTGCGCCGACCGAAAGGGCACTACTTGAATCGGAGTACCTCTACTCCTTATAGCGGCGTCGGCTTTCATGCACCACTCTGTCTCGACGGACGGGCCGCTCGCGCCGCGGAATGCCGGGAGCCCTGTCCGGAGCGGTCACGGCCGTTCGTGCTGGCGGCAGCCATCATTGCCTCGGCAATGGCGTTCATCGATGGAACGATCGTCGCGATTGCCCTGCCGGCGCTGCAGACAGATCTCGCCGCCGGCTTCGGGTCTTTGCAGTGGGTTGTCAACGCCTACGCGCTTCTGCTCGGCGGGCTGATCCTGATCGGCGGCGGCGCCGGCGACCGATTCGGCCGACGGCGGATATTACTGAGCGGTGTCGCTGTTTTTTCCGCGGCGTCCCTGGCCTGCGCCGTGGCTCCGACGATCGGCGTCCTGATCCTCGCGCGTGCGGCAAAAGGGGTCGGGGCCGCTTTGCTCGTCCCGCAGAGCCTCGCGATCATTGCCGCTGCGTTTCCGAAGGAGATTCGCGGACGCGCCATCGGCATCTGGGCGGGCGCCTCCGCGATCGCGCTTTCAATGGGCCCTCCGCTGGGCGGTATTCTGATCGACACGCTCGGCTGGCGATCCGTATTCTGGATCAACCTCCCCCTCTCGGCTCTCGTCATAGGGCTCGCGCTCGCTTACGTGCCTGAAAGTCGCGAGGAGACCGCCCGGGGGCCGCTCGACTGGTCCGGCGGCTTGATGAGCATCGTCGCATTCGGGCTGCTGACGGTTGGCCTGACTTTGTTCGCCGAAACGTCGGAAGCCGCCGGGATAGCGGTGGTATTGCTGATCCTGGGAGCGATCGGCCTCGCTCTTTTCCTGGTGACCGAATCCCGCGCCGCCAATCCGCTCATGCCTCTTTCGCTCTTCTCGAACCGGGTGTTCTCGGGTGCGAATGTCCTGACCCTGCTTCTCTACGGGGCGCTCAGCGCCGTGCTGTTTCTTCTGCCCTTCGACCTCATCGAGCGACGGGGTTTGACAGCCACGCAGGTCGGTCTCACCCTGCTTCCGTTCGGCGCAATCGTGGGAACGCTATCGCGAGCGGCGGGCGACTGGGCCGATCGCAAAGGCCCACGCTGGCCCTTGGTGCTCGGATCGACGCTGCTCGCTGCTGCCGCGGCAGGCATGGCGCTAGGTATCGAGAGCTATTGGCTTGGCGTGCTTGTGCCCGTTTTGCTCATGTCGTTCGCCATGGCGCTCGTCGCGGCCCCGCTCACGACCGCCGTGATGAATGCCGCCCCCGATGCCCAGTCGGGTGCCGCCTCCGGCGTCAACAACGCGGTGAGCAGGATCGCGGGACTCTTCGCCGTCGCCATCGCCGGTGCTCTGGCAAGCGTCGTCTTTGCCGATGCACTCGAAGCTGCGGGGTCCTTGACGGCGGACTCGCGCTTCGGCGCCCTGCCCGCGACGGGAGATCCGGCGCGTGCGGTTTTCGAGCATGCGTTCACGCGTGCTTATGCGTTCGCGCTGGGAATGGCGGCAGCATGGAGCCTGCT
The DNA here is from genome assembly GCA_963699535.1 of uncultured beta proteobacterium. Classification (GTDB taxonomy): domain Bacteria; phylum Pseudomonadota; class Gammaproteobacteria; order Burkholderiales; family SG8-39; genus VBDM01. The sequence continues at coordinate 249,859 of CAVOUJ010000011.1, forward strand.
TGCGGCACTGGTCGCCTGGCTGTCCATTCCGCCGACGCGAGCGGTTGAGGTATGATCGATTCACTTTCGTCCTGTCGTTCCGCTCTTCGTTAAGGTCTTCCGCGATGGCGACGTGCCCGAATTGCCAAGCCCGCAATGCCGAAGGTCAGAAGTTCTGCAGCAACTGCGGCTTCGCCCTCGAGCCCGCTCGGGCGATAGCCGGCGAGCGCAAGTTCGCCACCTTCCTGTTCGCCGATGTGGCGCACTCGACAGCGATCGCCGAGAAACTCGATGCGGAGGACTGGACGGAAATCATGAACGGCGCGTTCGGTTTCATGAACGCCGCCGTGTCGAAATACGGTGGGACCGTGTCCCGCCTCATGGGAGACGCCGTGCTGGCGCTGTTCGGCGCCCCGGTGGCGCACGAGGATGACGCCGAGCGCGCGGTGCGCGCCGCCCTCGAGATCCAGGAAGCCGCGAGGGGGTATGCACGCGAGGTGAAGCAGCGACGCGGATTCGACTTCGAGCTGCGGGTGGGAATCAACACCGGGACGGCCGTCCTCGCTTTCGTCGGCGACGCTGTCCGCAACGAGTACACCGCGATGGGCGACGCGGCCAATATCGCCGCCAGGCTGCAGTCGGCTGCGGAGCCGGGAACCGTTCTCATCAGCGCCGACACGCACCGCCTTGTCGCCAGCCTGTTCGACTTCAAGCCGCGCGGCGCGATCGAGATGAAGGGCAAGCAGGCGCCCGTCGAGTCGTTCGAGGTTCTGGGTATCCGTGCCACTCCGGGCAAGGCCCGCGGCTTCGAGGGGCTCGCATCGCCCCTGGTCGGGCGCGATCTCGAGATCGCGCTGCTGCGCGGGAAGCTCGCGGCGCTGGATCAGGGAAACGGCTCGGTCATCGCCGTCATCGGCGAGGCCGGGCTCGGCAAGTCGCGCCTCGTGGCCGAGATGCGCGCCGCCCGCGACGCGGGGCCGCAAGGCCGGATCGCCTGGTACGAATTGCGCGCGATCTCCTACGGCCAGTCGATCCCGTATTACCCGTGGCGGCAGCTCGGCCGGCAGATGGTCGGCGCGACCGAAATGGACGCCGCGCCGGCGGTCCGGCAGAAGCTGCGCGATTTCATCGCTCGGGCCGGCCTTCCCGCCGACAACCTGCCTTATTACGAGACTCTCCTGGCGGTAGACGATGAAGACAGCCGGAAGACCCTCGGGCGTCTTGCGGGCGACGCCGTGGTCAACGGCGTCGCGAGTGCCGTGATCGGGGCCGTCCGGGCTGCGATCCATTCCGGCGGCGGCGTGCAGCCGCACGTGCTCGTCATGGACGACCTTCACTGGTCGGACAGCGCGACGCTCGAACTGATCGCCCAGGCAGCCACGCTTGCCAGCGTCGAGCCGCTGCTGATGTTGTGCGTGCTGCGGCCCGACCGCAGTGCGGCGAGCTGGCAGCTCGTCGACCGCCTTCAGGCGAGCCTCGGCAGCGCGTTCGCGCGCATCGACCTCGAGCCGCTCGACGCCGCCAGCTCCGGCGCGCTGCTCGGCAACCTGCTGCACATCGATAACCTGCCCGAGGACGTGAAGGCCAGGATCCTCGAACGCTCGGAGGGCAACCCCTTCTATATCGAGGAGGTGCTGCGCTCGCTCATCGATGGCGGGCAGGTCGTGCGTGAAGACGGAAAGTGGCGTGCCACTCGCGCCATCGTCGACGCCAACATCCCCGAGACCCTGGCCGGAGTCCTCAGCGCGCGCATCGACCGGCTGCCCGAGGCGACCAAGCGCGTCGCCCAGACCGCGGCGGTGATCGGCCGGGTGTTCATGCACCGGTTGCTCGAAACGGTCTGCCGCGCCGCGCCGCCTGCCGAGCGGGTCGATCACGTCGAGCCTCACATCGGGGTCTTGTCGATGGAACAGATCGTGCGGGAGCGCGCGCGCAACCCCGAGCGCGAGTACATCTTCAAGCACGCCATGACCTGCGAGGCGGCGTATGGGCTGCTGCTGCGCGCCCGGCGGCGCGAGCTGCACGCGCGCACCGGCATGGCGCTCGAAACCCTGTTCGCCGATCGCAGCGACGAGTTCGCGCCGATGCTCGCCCATCACTTCGCCGAAGCCGAGGATACGAAGCGCGCGCTCGACTACTCGCAGCGCGCGGCGGACAATGCGCGCAAGCTCTACGCCCTGCGCGAGGAGCTCGTGCATCGCGAGCGCATACTGGCCCTGCTCGACCGGAGGGCCGACGCGCCGGCGGCCGATGTGGTCGACGCGATCATCGAGTGGGTCCTCGTTCGGCACCGGTTGAACGCTTACGAGGGCGTACTGGAGCGTTTGGCCGATGCGGTCGCACGCTCGCGCGCCGCCGGCGACAAGCACCGGCTGGCGAGGGCGCTGTCGTGGACCGGCAACATCCACCTGGTCACGGGGTTTCCCTCCCGCAGCTTCGCGTACATCGAAGAGAGCCGCGAGCTCGCGACCGAACTCGGCGATGACCAACTCATGCTCCTGCCGCTGTTCATCGCGACCTGGTGGCTCGTCGATCGCGACCCGGCCGCAGGAGCCAAGGCGCTGCAGGAAGTGATCGAACTCGCCCACAAGCAGCGGGTGCCAGAGGTCGAGGGGCATGCGATGGGCTATCGCGCCGTTGCGCTCGCCCGGCTGGGCGACTTCGGCGCGGCGCGGGTCCAGATCGCGGACGCGCTCGAGATCGCACCGCGTGCCGGATCGCCGGTCAAGGAGGCCGACGTTCACATCGCCGTCGGCGAAGCCTATTACGTGATGGGCGAGATCGAGAAGGGGCTGGAGCACGCGCGCATCGGAGCGGACATGGCTTACAACGCGAACGGCTTCGAGTGCGCCTGCGCAGGGCACTTCGGCGTCGGCAAGGGGCAGTTCGAGAAGCGCCGGATCGACGAGGCGCTCTCGCAATACGCCAAGTCGCTGGAGCTCGCCGGCAGGGTGATCTCCCCGGGGTTTTCCGGCTATATCAACCACATCAAGGCCAGCGCCGCGCTTGCCGAGTTCGAGACCACCGGGTCGCTGTCGGCGATCGAATCGCTGCGCGTCGCCCTGAACAACGCGCGCAACGGCCACGACGAATTCGGTGCTGCGACCGTCGCCAAGGATCTCGCCGGCGCGCTCATCAAGCTCGGCCGGAATGACGAAGCGGCGCCGTTGCTCGATCCCGCGATCGACTACTACCGCACGCGCGGCATGCGCCCCTATCTGGCGGGAGCGCTCGAACTCGCCGGCACCTTGTACGAGCAATCCGGCAAACCGGAGGAGGCCGAAAAGAGCCGCCGCGAGGCCGCGCAATTGCGCGGCCTCATCGGCTCGGCGGGCGCCGGCGGCCTGGCGCAGGTCTGACGATGGCCAAGCCGGTCATCCTTGCGGTCGACGACGAACCGTCGGTCCTGGCGGCGGTGGCGCGCGATCTCAGACATCGCTACGCATCGGACTACCGCGTGCTGCGCGCCGGTTCGGGCAGCGAGGCGCTCGAGGTACTTCGCGACCTCAAGCTTCGCAACGAAGCCATCGCCCTGCTGCTCGTCGATCAGCGCATGCCCGGGATGACCGGGGTCGCATTCCTGCACGAGGCGATGGCGCTGTTCCCGTCGGCCAAGCGCACGCTCCTCACCGCGTACGCCGATACCGACGCCGCGATCCGCGCGATCAACGAGGTCAAGCTCGATCATTACCTCATGAAGCCCTGGCACCCGCCCGAGGAGCTTCTCTATCCGGTCCTGGACGACCTGCTCGATGACTGGCGCGCGAATTTCCAGCCGGTGTTCGAAGGGGTTCGCGTCGTCGGGCACCGCTGGTCGGCCGACGGTCACCGCGTGCGCGACTTCCTCGCGCGCAACCTCATCCCGTATCGCTGGCTCGACATCGAAACCGATCCCGAGGCCGCGCAGCTCCGCGCGCTCGGCTCTGCCGACGCACCCCTGCCGCTCGTCGTCCTCGCCGACGGCTCGAGCCTGTCGCGTCCGTCGATTGCGGCGCTCGCCGAGCGCCTCGGGCTGCATACGCAGGCGGAATCCAAGGCATACGACTTGGTGATTGTGGGCGCCGGGCCGGCCGGACTTGCCGCCGCCGTCTACGGCGCGTCGGAGGGCCTGCGGACGCTGCTTATCGAACGCGAGGCGCCGGGCGGCCAGGCGGGAACGAGCTCGAGCATCGAGAACTATCTCGGTTTCCCGGCAGGCTTGAGCGGCGGCGACCTGGCGCGGCGCGCCGTCGCGCAGGCGCGGCGGTTCGGCGCCGAGATCCTCGCTCCGATGGAGGCGGTCGGTTTTGCCTCGCGCGACGGCTACCACATCGTGACGCTCGGCAACGGATCCACCGTGACCACGCAAGCCCTGCTCGTCGCTACCGGGGTGTCGTATCGGCTGCTCGATGTTCCGGGGGCGGATCGCCTAGCCGGGGCCGGTCTGTACTACGGGGCGGCGATCACCGAGGCGCTCACCGTCAAGGGACAGGACGTGTTCGTCGTGGGAGGCGGCAACTCCGCCGGGCAAGGCGCCCTCTACCTCGCGCGCTTTGCCCGCTCGGTCACCCTGCTGGTGCGCGGGGCTTCGCTCGCAGAGACCCTGTCGCAGTACCTGGTCGAGCGCATCGACGAGGCCGAGAACACCCATGTGCGCACGCGGGTGGCGATCAGCGAGGTTCACGGCGAAAAAAACCTCGAGGAGGTGTCGATCCGGGACGTAGGCTCCGGGGCCGTCGAGCGGCTGCCCGCGCGCGCGGTGTTCGTGTTCATCGGCGCGGCCCCGCGCACGGCGTGGCTCGAGGGCGCGCTGCAGGTCGATGCGGGCGGCTTCGTTCTTTCTGGCGTGGACCTGGAACGCGAAGGCGGCAAGCGACCGCGCGGCTGGCTTGCCGACCGGGACCCGTTCTGGCTGGAGACCAGCATTGCCGGTGTATTCGTCGCCGGCGACCTGCGGCACCAATCCACCAAGCGCATCGCCTCGGCCGTGGGCGAAGGGGCGATGGCCGTGCAGTTCGTGCACCAGCACCTGCGCGGCCCGGCGGCCGCGCAGCGCCCGCTGCCGCCAACCGGTTCTGAGCGGTGAACCGGTCCTCGGCTGAGTTGCGTTCGCTGCAGGAGTTCGTCCGCAAGCTGCCTTTTTTCGCGGATCTGACCCTGGCCGATGTGGCGCAATTGTGCCGGTCGTCGCGCCGCGTTCGCGCCGCGCCGGGCGACCTCGTTATCGAGGAGGGCGCTCCCGGGGATTCGCTCTATGTCGTGCTTTCCGGCGAGCTCGAGATCACGAAGCGCGACGGCGACCGGGAGATCGTGCTCGCATCGCGCAAGGCGGGGGAAGCCGTGGGCGAAATGTCGCTTCTGGAGAGCGCGCCACGCAGCGCATCCGCACGCGCGGTTCAGCCGAGCGAGTTGCTCGAAGTCAGCCCCGAGTCGTTCCGGAAAGTCCTCGAAAGCAATCCGTCGACGGCGATGACGGTGCTGCGCACGGTGGCGGGACGCCTGCGCAGCACCGAAGCCTCGCTGATGCAAAGGGAGAAGCTGGCTTCGCTCGGTACGCTGGCGGCCGGGCTCGCGCACGAGCTGAACAATCCGGCGGCGGCGATCCAGCGCAGCACGCAGCATTTGCTCGAGGCGTTCGAGGCATGGCGGCGGCGAACCGTCGAACTGCAGCGCCTGGGCCTCGGCGCGGAACAGCGGGCTCGACTCGGCGAACTCGAGGCCGGAATAACCAAGTGCGGTTCGCCGCAGCCCGGCGGCGCAGCATCGGCCCGGCAGGAGTCGATGCTCATCGACGAGCTCGAGGCGCTCGGTATCGACGACGCCTCGGAGATCGCGCCGGCGATGGTCGCCTTCGGCTGGACCGTCGAGCGCCTGCGCCCCGTTACCGGCGAGTTCGCCGCGGCGCACGTGAAGCCGGTGCTGCAATGGCTGGGCGCGGGTTTCGCCGTGCAACAGCTCGTGGCCGAGATCCGGCAGAGCGCGCAGGCGATCTCCGAGATCGTCCGCGCGGTGAAGTCGTACGCGTATCTCGATCAGGCGCCGGTCCAGGACGCCGATCTGCGCGCCAGCCTCGAAGACACGCTCGTCATACTGCGTCACAAGCTCAAGGATGGCATCGAAATCGTGCGCGACTTCGAGGCCGGGCTGCCGACCATCGAAGCCTACGCCAGCGAACTCAACCAGGTGTGGACCAACCTCATCGACAACGCCATTCACGCCATGAAAGGTCGCGGGGTGCTCGAGCTCCGTGCGCGCCGGGTCGGGGGCGAAGTCGAAGTCCGGATCATTGATAGCGGGCCGGGCATCCCGGCCGGGATTGCCTCGCGCATCTTCGATCCCTTCTTCACGACCAAGGCACAGGGGGAGGGCACGGGGCTGGGATTGCACATTGCCCACAACATCGTCGTCAACCGGCATCGCGGACGGATCGACGTCGAATCGAGGCCGGGCCGTACCGAATTCAAGGTGTCGCTCCCGATCCGCATGAAACCGACCGCACCGGCGGGGCGGAGATGATCGACGCCGTCCTGCTGACATTGCTGCTGCTGCAAGTGAAGCATTTCGTCTGCGACTTCGTGACGCAGACGCCTTACCAGTTGCGCTACAAGGGCATCTACGGTCACCCCGCCGGTCTCGTGCACGCCGGACTGCACATGGTCGGCAGCGCCATAGTCCTCATTGCGCTGAAAGTCGCGATGCCGCTGCCGGGGTCGATGACGCTCCTGGGCGTACTGCTTGCTGCGGAATTCGTGCTTCACTATCACATCGACTGGGGCAAGGAGCAGGTCGTCAAACCGCTTGCGGAGGGACAGGGGACGGCCTACTGGGCCATCTTCGGCTTCGACCAGCTCCTGCACCAGGCGACCTATGTCGGCATCGCCTACGTCTTGTTCCGCGCCTGAGGGCATCGGACTGCATTCGTCGGCTTCGGCTTGTTCGCACAGCAGGTCGGTTGAGGCGCAGAAGTAGGTCCATTCCCCGGCGATGAGATACCCTTGGTGACAGGAGTGTCCGATTGGCCCGCCAGATCGACAAGATTCCCGACCGCCCGCCTAACCGCGACATCCGCCAGCTCTCGCGGGTGCTGCGCTTTCTCTGGCCGTACAAGGGGCGGATGGCGGTCGCGGGCGTCGCGCTGGTGGTGGCGGCGGGCTGCGTGCTGGTTCTCGGGCAGGGACTCAAGCAGGTCATAGACGCGGGATTTTCGGGCGCCGACGCGGCGTCGCTCGACACCGCGCTCTTTGCTTTGCTCGCGATCGTGTGCGTGCTCGCCGCCGCGACCTATGCGCGCTTCTATTCCGTCTCCTGGATCGGCGAGCGCGTCTCCGCCGACATCCGCCGCGCGGTGTTCGGGCATCTGCTGGAGCAATCGCCCGGATTCTTCGAGACCATGCGCACGGGCGAAGTGATCTCCCGGCTCACCAACGACACCGCGCTCCTCGAACTCGTGATCGGTTCGTCAGCGTCGTTCGCCATGCGCAACACACTGATCATGCTCGGGGCGCTCGCGATGCTGGTGATCACCAGTCCCAAGCTGACAGCGCTGGTGCTGCTCGGCGTGCCGCTGGTGATCGTGCCCATCCTCCTCTTCGGCCGGCGCGTGAGGAAGCTCTCGCGCGCGAGCCAGGACCGCATCGCCGACGTGAGCACGCACATCGACGAATCGCTGCACGAGATCCGCACGGTGCAGTCCTACGGCCATGAAGGAAAAGACCGCGAGCAGTTCGGCGCGCGCGTCGAGCAGGCTTTCGCAACAGCCAAGGCGCGGATCGGCCAGCGGGCGATCCTCACTGCGCTGGTGATGCTCCTCGCCTTCGGCGCGGTGGGAGTGATCCTGTGGATCGGCGGACACGACGTGCTCGCGGGGCAGATCACAGCGGGGGAGCTTTCCGCCTTCGTCTTCTACGCGGTGCTCGTCGCGGGAGCCGTGGGCGCGATATCGGAAGTGGTCGGTGACCTGCAGCGCGCCGCGGGCGCGACCGAACGGTTGATGGAATTGCTCGCGACCGAGCCCGGCATACGCGCGCCCGCGCAGCCGCTGGCCCTGCCGGAGCCCCCGCGCGGGGAAGTGCGCTTCGAGCGCGTCAGCTTCCGCTATCCGTCGCGTCCGGACGCCGCCGCGCTCTCGGAGTTTTCGCTTTCCGTCACCCGCGGCGAAAAGGTCGCGCTGGTCGGCCCTTCGGGAGCGGGCAAGTCCACGGTGTTCCAGTTGCTCCTGCGCTACTACGATCCGGGAAGCGGCACGATCACGCTCGACGGCGTGGAAGTGAGGAACGCCGATCCGAAGGCAGTGCGGCGGCGGATCGCGCTCGTGCCGCAGGACCCCGTGATCTTCGCTGCGAGCGTCGCCGAAAACGTGCGCTACGGCCGCCCCGAAGCGAGCGACGCGGAGGTGCGGTCGGCCTGCGAGGCCGCCTACGCGGCCGAGTTCATCGACCGCCTTCCCGAAGGGATGGATTCATTCCTCGGCGAGCGCGGCGTGCGGCTCTCCGGCGGCCAGCGCCAGCGGCTCTCGATCGCGCGGGCGCTGCTCGCCGACCGCGCGGTCCTCCTGCTCGACGAGGCAACGAGCTCGCTGGACGCGGAAAGCGAAAGCTACGTGCAGCGCGCGCTCGAACACCTGATGCGCGGCCGCACCACGCTCGTCGTCGCGCACCGCCTCGCCACCGTGAAGAACGCCGACCGCATCGTCGTCATGGACCACGGCCGGGTGATCGCCGCAGGCACGCACGCCGAGCTGGTGCGCGAGCAGGGCCTGTACGCGAGGCTCGCCGCGCTGCAGTTCCTCGGTGAAGAAGCCTCGCCCGCGACGGTGCAATGAGGAGCACCGTCGCGCTGCCTCCTCCTGCTCGCCGCTTCGGCGCAGGCCGAAACCCTGCGCATCGGCTCCAAGCGCTTCACGGAGTCGTACATCCTCGGCGAGGTGTTGAAGCGGCAGGTCGAGGGAGTCACGGCAGTGGAGCACAAGCCGGGACTGGGAAACACGGGAATCGTCTTTGCCGCGCTCAAGACCGGGTCGATCGATCTCTACCCCGAATACACCGGCACGATCGCGCGCGAGGTTCTTAAGTTGGAGGGGAATCCGTCCGTCGAGCGTCTCAATCAGGCTCTCGCGCCGCTCGGCCTCGGCGTCGCGGTGCGCCTGGGCTTCAACAACAGCTACGCGCTCGCGATGCGCGAGGAGCGCGCGCTTACGCTCGGCATCCGGACGCTTTCCGACCTCGCCAGGCATCCGGGCCTCAAGCTCGGCCTCTCGCAGGAGTTCATCGGCCGCGCCGACGGCTGGCCGGGGCTGAAGGCGGCGTACCGCCTGCCGCACGCGACGCCCTCGGGCCTCGATCACGGCCTCGCCTACGAGGCGATCGCCGCAGGGAAGATCGAGGTGATGGACATCTACTCGACCGACGCGAAAATCGAGCGCTACAGGCTTCGCGTCATCGAGGACGACAAAGGGTTTTTTCCCCGTTACGAAGCGGTGATCTTGTACCGTCTCGATGTGCCCAAGCGCTTTCCCGAAGCCTGGCGCGCCATAGCGGGCCTCGAAGGGCGGATCGACGAGCGCCGCATGATCCGCATGAACGCCGCGGCGGAGATCGAAGGCCGAAGTTTCGTGGAGGCAGCCGCGCTCGTCGACACCGAAGGCGGACCACGGCGCGCGGAACGGCGGAATTTTCTCGGCGCGCTGTTCGGTCCGGATTTCTGGCGCCTCACCGGCGAGCACCTGCTGCTCGTGTTCGTTTCGCTTGCCGCAAGCATCGCAGTCGGTGTGCCGCTCGGCCTTGCCGCCGCGAAGGCACCCAGGGCCGAACAAGTCATCTTCGGGATCGTGGGGGTGATCCAGACGATCCCATCGCTCGCGCTGTTCGCCTTTCTCATCGCGCTGATCGGCGCAATCGGCACGGTCCCTGCGCTGATCGCGCTCTTTCTCTACGCGCTTCTGCCTATCGTGCGCAACACCTGCGCGGGACTCACCGGGATCAGCCGCGGCATGCGCCAGGCGGCGCTCGCGCTCGGCCTCGCGACGCGCGACCGCCTCTGGGAGATCGAAGTGCCGCTCGCGCTGCCCTCGATCCTTGCCGGCGTCAAGACTTCCGCGGTGATCAACGTCGGTACCGCCACGATCGCTGCGTTCATCGGTGCCGGCGGCTACGGCGAGCGCATCGTCTCAGGGCTCGCGCTCAACGACAACGTCACGCTGCTCGCGGGGGCGATACCGGCGGCGGCACTCGCCCTGCTGATCCAGGCGGTGTTCGAAGTGTCCGAGCGGCAGTTCGGCTGGATGGCGCGGGCGCAGCGGCGTCGATAGCTTCCTCTTTTGCCCGCGTTGGGCGTCACCAGATTGCGCTCCTCAAGTGCTCATGGTGAACGGGCTTTAAAGGCTTCGAATCGCCGGGTGCGCTGGGCGGGCCCGGAGGGCTGGCCTTCGGCCCAAGGTCGGGCGAGAGCCGCAAATTCAGTAGTTCCCCGGATCGTTCCTTAGTCCGCCCCCAGGTAGCTTGTGATCCCAGCGGCGCATGCTGCGCCGCCTCGCAAAGCCACTTAGGAAAAGGAGCGGTCATGAATCAAGTCGTTGCACCGTCACGCGCGGCCGGCACCGCGCAGTTGCAGGGAGAGCTCTGGGGTGTCCGGGTGGCCGACTGGGCAGAGCTGCAGGAAAGCGTCTTCCGCCCGTTGTACGAACATGTGCTTCATCACCCCGATCTCGCGCAGGCGTCTTCGAGCCTCGACGTCGGCTGCGGCGCCGGGCTGGCCGCGCAGGTGTTTGCCAGGAAGATCAGTGCCGTCGCGGGCATCGACGCCTGCAGTAGTTTCATCGAGCTGGCCAGACAGCGTATCCCGGGCGGAGATTTTCGCGTCGGCGAGATGGAAGCGCTGCCGTATGCCGACGAGAGTTTTGACGTGGTCACCGGCTTCAACGCGTTTCAGTATGCGGCGTCGCCAGTCAACGCGCTTCGCGAAGCACGCCGTGTGACCAAACCTGGGCGCCCCGTGGTGATCGCGACCTGGGGGCCGTACGAGGATTGCGAATCATCCGGACACCTCAAAGCCCTGGCCGCCCTCATGCCGCCGCCTCCTCCGGGAGCACCGGGCCCCTTCGCCCTGTCCGACGAGACCAGGGCGAAGGCGCTGGTCCGCGAAGCAGGGCTCACGCCGGTCGCCATGGCGGACGTCGACTGCCCGTGGGTCTACCCGAGTCTCGAGATCGCGCTGCGCGCGATGCTGTCCGCTGGGCCGGCAGAGAAAGCCATCCGCGCGTCCAGCGTCGAGCGTGCGCGTGACGCGGTTGCGTCCTCAATCGCCTCGTTCCGAACGGCTTCGGGCGGGTACCACATGAGAAACAAGTTCCGTTACCTGATCGCGCGCGCGTGACGGGCCCGCTGCGCGGCCCGAACGATTGGCTGCGCAGCGCCCAATCGCATCGATGGCTGTGCGCGAATGGACGTGATACATTTTCCCGCGTCCACGGGAGCGCCTCGATGAGCGGGAACAGCGGTACCCCGATGCACGATCTGGTCGGTCGCGCACGAGAGGAAGGGGTGCTTCAGCAGTTCGCTCAAGCCGCCACAGCTGGCGAAGGCGCGATCGTCCTGGTCTCGGGCGACGCGGGTGTCGGCAAGACCGCATTCGTCGATGCCGTGTTGTCGCGAGTGAACCTCCTCGAGGTTCGCGCGGCAGCGGCTCCGGCCAATACGCCCGCTCTGGGACCGATCAGCGCTCTGCTCCGTTCCCTTCGTCGCGACGTGCCAGATGCGTCCGCGAGCGTGGCCGATCCTGTCCCCGCGCTCGGCGGCTTGCTGTCCGCGGCCGACGAGTGCGAAGCGGTGACCAACCGCACCGCGCTGTTCGACGCGGTTGGCGACGCGTTCGTGGCGATGGCGCGGGTGCGCCCCCTTGCGCTGGTTCTGGACGACCTCCAGTGGGCCGATCACGCGACGCTCGAGCTGCTGCCTGCGCTCGCCACGCGGACGCGAAACGCAGCACTGCTGGTGGTCGCGATCTACCGCAGCGACGCCGTCCCGCACGGGCACCCCGTGCGCACGATGCGGGAAGCCTTGCGGCGTGCCCGCCTCCTGAACGATATCCCGCTGGTGCCTCTCGATCGTCACGAGACCTCGAGGCTGATCGGTCGGCTGCTCGGCCGCGAGCCGCAACCGGCCCTCGCGAGCACGATCTGGGAGCAGAGCGGCGGCGTGCCGCTCTTCGTGGAGGCGCTCGTCACGACGTTCCAATCCCGCGACTGCTTCAATCCGGACGGCTCGGTGACGGTCAATCTGCCGCTTCCGGAAACGGTGCGCGATGCGATTCTGGCGCGTCTCGATGTCCTTCCGCTGCCGGCGCGACGCGTCGCCGAGAGTGCGGCGGTCGCCGCGGTCGGCGGCCCGGAGTTCCCGCTGGAGCTCCTCGCGCAGCTGAACGAAGGGGTCGATGGAATCGAGGAGTTCCTCGCGTCGGGCCTGATCCTGGAGCGCCGCCCGGGTCTCGCCGCGTTCAGGACGCCGCTCGAATGCGACGCCGTCTATGCGGCGATTCCCTGGACCCGGCGCCGGTTGCTTCATCGGCGTGCAGCCGGGTTGTTCGACGCCCTCGGACAGGGGGTCGGACAGCCCGCTGCGCACTGGGAGGCCGCCGGCGAGACCGAGCGTGCACGGAAAGCGCTTCTCGATGCGGCGAGCCGCTCGCGTCGCCTGCACGCGCATCGCGACACCGTCGGTCTGCTGCGGAGGGCGCTCGACCTCTGGCCGCCCGGTCACGAGGAACCCGACCGTCTCCGCGTGCTCGACCAGCTCGGCGACGCGGCTCAGCTCTCCGGGCGATTCGCCGACGCGCAGCGCGCCTGGCGCGAGGTCGCGGATTCGACGGCAGGTACGCCTGCCGCGCTCGCCGGTGCACGCGCGCTCCGCAAGATTGCCAATCTGCACGAGATGAACTGCGATTGGGCGCGCGCGCTCGACGCACGCCAGGACGCCACGGCCGCATTCGCTGCGGGCGGCGAACCCGCGGAGGCCGCCACTGAAGGTGTGAACACCGCCATCCGGCTGCGGATGTCGGCGCAGCATGCGGCTGCCCTCGACGTCCTCGCACGCGCCGCAACGAATGCGGAACTCGCGGGCCGCGAGGATCTCAAGGTGCGGATCGCCGCGCTCAAGGGCAATCTCGAGGCGCGCATCGGCCGTGTCAGCGAGGGCATCGCGGCCATCCGCGAGGCGCGCGACGCGGCGCTCGCGCTCAACCAGCCGGCCCTGGTCGGCGAGATCTACCAACGCCTCGCAGATGCGCTCGAACGGTCGAGCGACTACCGAAGCTCGGTGTCCGTCAACCGCGAGGGCGTTGCCTTCTGCGAGCAGCACACGCTCCCGGGCGGAATCCTCGCCTGCCTCGCCTGCATGGGCTGGGTGCTCGTGCGCTCCGGCGATTGGGAGCAGGCGCTCCATGCGGCACGCCGGATGCTGGAGTCACCGGCATGCGCGCCGCCCGCGCGGAGCGCGGCGCTGGGGTTCATCGGACTGGTCCACGTCCTGCGGGGGGAACTGCGCAAGGGCGAACCGCTCCTCGTCGAGTCGGCCACCCTCGCACGGCAACTCGACCACGCGCTGGCCGAGATGACCGCCCGCTGGGGGCTCGCTCTGCACGACGTCGCCGCGGGCAATGCGGCCGCAGCAGGAGAGCGCTGCGGCTCGATCCTTGCGCGGTACCGTCAGATCGACGAACGGCACGCCGCGATTCCGATCGTTCGCTGGTCCGCCAGCTGTTTCGCGCAGCTTCGCGATCACGAGGGCCTGCGCGCATGTGGCGAGGTCCTAGGCGAGGCTGCCGCCCGATTCGGAAATCCCGAGGCGCTGTCTGCGCTTGCGCACACGCTCGGCGAGATCGCGCTGCTAGAGGGCGACGCCGCGCGCGCAGCCGACCAGTTGGAGAACGCCATCGCCCTCATTGGGGAATCGGATCTGCCGCGCGAGCGGGTTGAAAGCCAGCTGCGCGCGGCCGCCGCGTGCGTCGCGGCCGGCCGGCGCGAGCCCGCCGTGCGCTTCGCCCGAGACGCGGCCCGCGGTGCCGAGCGGCTCGGCGCTCGGCCGCTGGAGCAAGCGGCGGTCAAGCAGCTGCGCGATCTGGGTGAGGCGATCGGAGGCGCGCTCGGCGTCCGCGGTGCGCAGCGCGCAATGAATGGCGGTCTCACCGCTCGGCAGGTTCAGATCCTGTGGGAGATCTCCAGAGGTCTAACCGACAAGGAAGTCGCACGGAGCTTGCGGCTCAGCCCGCGCACGGTCGAAACGCACGTGGCGCACGCACTGGCCGCGCTCGACTGTCGCACCCGCGCCGAGGCTGTCCGCAAGGCAACGGAGCTTGGCGCTTTCTCGACTCAGGGGCGTCAGTCGCCGACGACTCGCGACACATGACGCACCGTGTGCCACCCAGCCATCCGTTAGCCGCCAGAGGAAATTCCTTACCCGAACGCGTTGAGCACCTTGCCGCCCGCGGTCGCGGGCTTGGCGTCCACTCAGAACGAAAGCGATCGTGCACGGCGCCGTGCCGCGGTTGATCCAGCAGTGCACGGTGCCGCGCTGCACGAGCACGTCGCCCGCCTTGAGATGCACTTCGTCGCCTTTCTCCAGCTCCATGTCGATCTCGCCCGAAAGGACCACGGCGTAGTCGACGAGTCGGTGCGGTGCACCCGCGGCGCGGCGCCGGGCGAGAACTCGACGACGCGGAAGACGGTTCCGCCGGCGAGCGTCGTGCCGACTTTCCGGCTGGAGGTGTCGGCGTCGCCCGAGTTGTCCACCGGGTTCGTATCGGTGGTCCAGATCACGCAGGACGACGCGCCGGGACGATTCGATACGACGTTCTTCGCCACCTCGTCGATTTTCACGACGGCGCGTCCGCCGCCGTCGTGGCCTGTGACGACCCGCCGCACTTTTACGGTCATGTCTCCTCCTTGAGCCTGGAACTCCGCTCGAGCCGATTATACGGAGGCTCGCGCGTAGTCAGCAGCCGGGACGCTCGTGTATCATCGAGCCGTTTCGGCACGCGACAGAAGGCCAGACAAGAACCCCATGAAGATCGGCATCCCGGCTGAAACGCGCCCCGGCGAAACTCGCGTCGCAGCGACCCCGGAAACCGTCAAGAAGCTCGCCGCGAAGAACGCGGTGAAGGTCCAGGCCGGCGCCGGCGCCGGCGCGAGCTATCCCGACAGCGAATACCAGGCCGCGGGCGCGAAGCTGGTCGGCTCGGCCGCCGAGGCGTACGACGCCGACATCGTGTTGAAGGTGCGCGCACCGACCGAGGACGAGCTGGGATTCCTCAAGTCGGGCTCGATCCTGGTCGGCCTTCTCGATCCCTACAATGCGAGCGCATTCGAGGGCATCGCGAAACGCGGCGTCATCGGTTTCGCGATGGAGCTGCTGCCGCGCACCATCTCGCGCGGGCAGGCGATGGACGTGCTTTCCTCGCAGGCGAACATCGCCGGCTACAAGGCGGTGGTGCTCGCCGCGCAGGAGATCGGGCGTTTCTTCCCGATGCTGATGACCGCGGCCGGAACGGTGAAGGCGGCGCGCGTCCTGGTGCTCGGCGCGGGGGTCGCCGGGCTGCAGGCGATCGCCACCGCAAAGCGCCTGGGCGCGGTGATCGAGGCCTCCGACGTGCGGCCCGCGGTGAAGGAGCAGGTGGAGTCGCTCGGCGCCAAGTACGTCGACGTCCCGTTCCTCACCGACGAGGAGCGCGACATCGCTCAAGGAGTGGGGGGCTACGCGCGGCCGATGCCGGCGGACTGGATGCGCAGGCAGGGCGAGGCCGTGCACCAGCGCGCGACGCAGGCGGACGTGGTCATCACGACCGCGCTGATTCCCGGACGTCCCGCGCCGAAGCTCATCAGGGAAGCCACCGTGAAGGCCATGAAGCCCGGCGCGGTCATCGTCGACCTAGCGGTGGAGCAGGGCGGCAACGTCGAGGGCATAGAGCGCGGCAGGATCGTGGTCAGGAACGGAGTGAAGCTGATCGGCCTGGACAACCTGCCGGCGACCGTGGCGACCGACGCCTCCGCCCTGTACGCGCGTAACCTCCTGAACATGGTCGGCCTGATGGTCGACCTCAAGACCGGCGAGGCGAAGATGGACCGCGCCGACGACATCATCAAGGGCACGCTCGCCTGCGAGGGCGGCAGCGTCGTCAAGAGAGGCTGAGATGACCGGCACCGTCGATCCGACCGTCGTCAACCTCGTGGTGTTCGTGCTGGCGGTGTTCGTCGGCTACCACGTGATCTGGAACGTGACGCCCGCGCTGCACACGCCGCTCATGAGCGTGACCAACGCCATCTCGAGCGTGATCATCGTCGGCGCGATCCTCGCCGCGGGGCCCTCGCAGGTGGACTTCGGTTCCATCCTCGGGGCGGTCGCGGTCGGGCTGGCGTCGATCAATGTCGCCGGCGGCTTCCTCGTCACGCAGCGCATGCTCGAGATGTTCAGGAAGAAGGCGCCCAGAGTCGAAAAAGCGGTCGAGAGCAAGGCGGAGAAGAAATGACCGCCAACCTCGTCGCGCTCTGGTACCTCGTCGCCTCGGTCTGCTTCATTCTCGCGCTCAAGGGGCTTTCGTCGCCCGAGACCGCGCGCCGCGGCAACGCGTTCGGCATCGCGGGAATGGTCATCGCGGTGGTCACGACCATCGCGATCGTCGCCAAGGGCCACCTCGATTTCATTCTCGTCGCGATGGTGATCGGCGGGACGATCGGGACGATCGTGTCGCGTCGGGTCCAGATGACCCAGATGCCGGAGCTGGTCGCGGCGATGCACTCGCTGGTCGGCATGGCAGCGGTTCTGATCGCGGTCGCGGTGGTCAACAATCCGGCCGCGTTCGGCGAGCACGATCCTCTGCCCTTGGGCAACCGGCTCGAGCTTTTCATCGGCAGCTTCGTCGGCGCAATCACTTTTTCCGGCAGCGTCATCGCCTTCGGCAAGCTCGCCGGTCTGGGGAAGAAATTTCGCCTGTTCTCGAGCGCCCCGGTCGTGTTCAAGGGCCAGCACGCGCTCAACCTGATTCTTGCGCTGGCGATGATCGGATTCGGGACTGCCTTCTTTCTCGCCGACGGCAAGGCCTGGGTGCCGTTCCTGGTCATGCTCGGCATCGCGTTCGCGCTCGGCTTGCTCATCATCATTCCCGATCGGCGGGGCCGACATGCCGGTGGTGATCAGCATGCTCAACAGCTACTCGGGCTGGGCGGCCGCGGGGATCGGCTTCTCGCTCAACAACACCATGCTCATCGTCGCCGGAAGCCTCGTCGGCTCCTCGGGCGCGATCCTCTCCTACATCATGTGCAAGGCGATGAACCGCTCGTTCATCTCGGTGATCATGGGAGGCTTCGGCGCGGCCGAAGGCAGCCGCAGCAGCCGACAGCAGCCAGAAGACCGTGCGCTCGGGTTCGGCCGACGATGCCGCGTTCCTCATGGCGAACGCGGAGTCGGTGGTGATCGTGCCGGGCTACGGACTCGCGGTGGCGCGCGCCCAGCACGCGGTGAAGGAGATGGCGCAGAAGCTCATCGCGAAGGGCGTGAGCGTGCGCTACGCGATCCATCCCGTCGCGGGCCGCATGCCCGGCCACATGAACGTGCTCCTCGCCGAGGCCGAGGTGCCGTACGACCAGGTGTTCGAGATGGAGGACATCAACGGCGAACTCGGCACGACCGACGTGGTCCTCGTTCTCGGCGCGAACGACGTGGTGAATCCGCTCGCGCACGAGAAGGGGAGCGCCATCTACGGGATGCCCATCATCGAAGCACAGAAAGCGCGCACCGTGCTCGTCAACAAGCGCTCCATGGCGGTAGGGTACGCGGGCCTCGACAATCCGCTCTTCTACTGGACAAGACCATGATGGTGTTCGGCGACGCTAAGAAGGTGGTCGAGGACATGGTGAAAGCCCTGGAGTGAGGAACTCCCGCTCCCTCAGGGAGAGGGTTGGGTGAGCGGATGAGCGCTCGCGACAAGATTCTGGCCCGCATCCGCAAGGCCCAAGGCCGCGGCGCAAGCCGCCCCTCGCAGGCCGAGCTCGGAGGCAATCGATACCTACCTGCGCGCGCACCCTCGCGGGACGCTGCCGCCGGTCGAGGCCGATCTCGTCGCGCGCTTTCGCGCGCGGGCCGAGGCGATGCAGTGCACAACCGACGAAATCGGCACCGAAGGTGACGCTCCGGCCGCGATCGCTCGCTATCTCAAAGCGAACAATCTGCCTCTTTCCGGCTGCGTCTGGCCGCAGCTCGCGCGCCTCGACTGGATGGACGCGGGGCTCGCGCTCGAGCCGCGCGGGGCGAAGGACAGCGACCCGGTCGGCGTGACCGGAGCATTCGCCGCAATCGCCGAGACGGGCACGCTGGTGCTCGCCTCGGGGCCGGACACGCCGGCGACGGTGAGCCTGTTGCCGGAAACGCATGTCGCGATCGTATCTGCCGGGCGCATCGTCGCGCACATGGAAGATGCCTGGGCTCTTGCGCGAACGGAGTTCAGGCAACTTCCCCGCGCGATCAACTTCGTGTCCGGTCCTTCGCGCACCGCAGACATCGACCAGACGATCGTGCTCGGCGCGCACGGGCCGTATCGGGTGCACATCGTTCTGGTGCGCGCCTGATCGGGCGCGCTGGACTAGCAGCGCGTATCGGGATCTGGAACAATTGCGATTCAAAGTGGACCAAGACGTTGGTCGCGGCTCAAACGCGGCGGGCCGCGCGCATCAGATACACTGGCGAGGTTGCATACACGTTTGTCCTGCCCTGATCGGAGGAATCCATGAAACCTTCCACTCGTTGGGCGATTGTGGTTCTGATTGCGATTGTCATAATCGGCATTCTCTGGCTGATCTGGACCAAGCGCGATCAGCGGCAGGCTCCGGTCCAGGGCCCGACCAGCCAGCTCCCCGCGCCGAAGCCGGAGCCTACCCCTGCTCCGACGCCGCCTGCGGCGGAGGAGCCAGTGACTGCCACGGTGCTCTTCGACTTCGACCGGTCGGCGCTACGACCCGGTGAGGTCCCGAAGCTTGACGAGCTGACGGCCAAGATCAAGGGCCGGGCGTTCGATCGCCTCGACGCCGTCGGACACGCGGACCGGATCGGCAGCGATCCGTACAACCTGCAGCTCTCCCGGCGGCGCGCCGAAGCCGTGGCCGCATACCTGGCCGGAAAAGGCGTTGACGCCGCGCGCATTCGCACTGAAGCGAAGGGAGAGAGTGAGTCCGCAGCCGGTGAAGCGTGCAGGAACCTGGGTTCGGAAAACCGGAGGAACTTGAAACTCGTGGAATGCCTGCAGCGCGATCGGCGCGTGGAGATCAAGCTCGTAGTCCCGCGTTGAAAGGAGTGAACCGCGGCGCGATTCGGCGTCCGCTCTACCAGAGGCGCGCCGCGCCGCGCACGCCGCTCGCGTCGCCGTGGACGGCCTTGACGAGCCGCGTCAGCGACCGTGTCCGAGTAGACGTGAGCGCCCCAGCGCGCGGGCACGTTGCGGTACAGGCGCTCGGCGTTCGACATCCCGCCGCCGAGGACGATGACCTCCGGGTCGAGGAGGTTGATGACGCTGGCGAGCGCGCGCGCGAGGCGTTCCTCGTAGCGCGCGAGCGCGGCTTCGCACGTCGGAGTCGCCCGACTCGGCCCGAGCGACGATCTGCGCCGGCTCGAGCGATTCGCCGGCGGCGAGCCGGTAGTCCCGCGAGAGCCCGGGACCGGAGAGAAACGCCTCGATGTGTCCTGGCTTGCCGCAGCCGCAGCGCGGACCGGGCAGTTCGTCGGCGGTGGGCCACGGCAGGGAATTGTGTCCCCATTCGCCGCCGATGGAGTTCGCGCCCTCGATCGCCCGGCCGTCCACGACGATGCCGCCGCCCACGCCGGTGCCGAGGATCGCGCCGAACACGACGCGCGCGCCTTTCGCCGCCCCGTCGGCCGCCTCCGAGAGCGCGAAGCAGTTGGCGTCGTTGGCGAAGCGCACTTCGCGGCCGAGCAGTCGCTCGAGGTCGGACTTGACCGGCATTCCGTTGAGGATGCTCGCGTAGGCGTTCTTGAGCACTCCCGTTTTCGCCGACACCGCGCCAGGGGTGCCGATGCCCACCGAACAAGGCCCGCCGACCGCGCGCTCGGTATCGAGAACCGACTTTGCGATCGCGCGCAGCGCGTCCGGGTAGGTCGCCGCCGGGAGCGCTCTCACGGTGCCTGAGCAGCTCGGCGCCGGATTCGTCGAGCACGGCGATTTCCATCTTGGTCCCGCCGATGTCCACGCCGATGCGGATCATTCCGGGCGGGACCCTCGGGACGGTCAAAAGGCTTCTTCCCAGGGGATGGAGAGACGCATCGCGGAATTGATCATGCCGACCATGCTGTAGGTCTGCGGGAAATTTCCCCACAATTCGCCCGACCGCGGATCGACGTGCTCGGAAAGCAGGCCGTGGCGATTGCTGCGCGCGAGCAGACTCTCGAACAGGGCGCGGGCTTCGTCCTTCCGGCCTAGCGCCGCCAGCGCGTCGACGTACCAGAACGTGCACACGACGAAAGCGTTCTCGGGCACGCCGAAATCGTCGGGCTTGCTGTAGCGGAACATGAGATCGCCGCGGCGGAGCTCCCGCTCCACGGCCCGGACCGTGGAGGCGAAGCGCGGGTCGTCGGCGCGGAGGAAATCGAGCTCGTGCAGGAGGAGCAGGCTCGCGTCCAGATGCTCTCCGCCGAAGCTCGCGCTGAAGGTCTTGCGTTTTTCGTTCCAGCCGCGCTCGCAGATCACGGCGTGCATGGCGTCCGCCCGGCTGCGCCAATGCGCGGAGCGCTCGGCGAGCCCGATCCGGGCGGCGATCTTCGCCAGCCTGTCGCACGCGGCCCAGCACATGACGCTGGAGAAGGTATGCACTTCCTGCGTCGCCGCGCAGCTCCCAAGGGCCGGCGTCGGGCTGGTCGTAGAGGGCGGCGGCGCGCTCGCCGAGCTGCTCGAGGCGGCGAAACAGCGCCTCGTCGCCCCGCAGCGCGAACCGCGCGTCGAAAAAAACGTGCGCTGCGGCGAGCACCGCCGCGCCGTACACGTCGTTCTGGATCTGCCGGTACGCCTGGTTGCCGACGCGCACCGGCCCCATTCCGCGGTAGCCGGGCAGCGTGGCCACCTCGCGCTCTTCGATTCCGGCCTTGCCGCTGATCGCATAGACGGGCTGCAGGTCGCGGCCGTCGGCGCCTGCCGCGACGTTGACGATGTAGTCCAGGTAGCGCTCCATCGTCCGCGTTGCGTTCAGGCGGTTGAGCGCGTTCACGACGAAGTAGGCGTCGCGCAGCCAGCAGTAGCGGTAGTCCCAGTTGCGGCCGCTGCCGGAGCGATTCCGGAATCGAGGTCGTCACTGCGGCGACGATGGCCCCGGTGTCCTCGTAGGCGTTGAGCTTGAGCGTGATCGCGGCGCGGATGATCCGCTCCTGCCACTCGAACGGGATGGCGAGGTCGCGCACCCAGTCGCGCCAGTATGCCGCCGTGTCGTCCAGAAAACGGCGGAACACCTCCCCGGCCGAGTTCTGCAGCGTCTCGTCCTGTCCGAGCACGACCGACACCGGCTCTCTCAGCACGACCTGCGTCTCCTCCAGGATCGCGGTGATCGAGTAGTCGGTCGTGACTCGCAGGACCATCTCGGGCATCACGTAGCGCACGTGATTGCTGCCCCATGTAACCGAGGGACGCCGGCGCGCCGTACTCGCACGCCGGCCGGATGCGCATCCGCACGCGGGGGCTGCCCGAGATCGGACGCACCTGCCGTACCAGCATCGCCGGGCAAAAGAGTCTGCCGAACTGCTGGAAGCGGGGCGCGAGATCTGTGATCTCGACGCCGCTGCCGTGGCGGTCGTACAGCCGCGTCTTCACGATCGGCGTGTGGGAGATGTAGGCCTGCTCGGAGCGCGCCAAATCGGCAAGCTCGATTTCGAAGAAACCCTGGTCGTCCGGCTTGCGCTCGCGCGCGCAGCAGCGAGCAGAACACGGCGTCGCTGTCGAAGCGCGGCAGGCAGGACCAGACGATCGTACCGCTCGCGTCGATCAGTGCCGCAACGCTCGAGTTCCCGATGAGCGCGAGATCGAGGCTGCTCACGAGACCCGCCCGCTCTCGACGAAGCGCCAAAGCCAGGCCCGGACGGAGCCGGCGTCAGGCAGCCGCCAGCGGGCGGCGGAGGGGCCCTCGCCGACCTTGACCGAGCAGCCGCCGACGCGATTGATCAGCTCGAAACCGAATTCGTCGGTGAGATCGTCTCCGATGAATACGGGCGGGCGTCCGCGGAACGGGACCTCCTCGAGGAATTCTGCGATCGCCGTCCCCTTGTCCTTTCCGCTCGGCTTGATCTCCAACACCATCTTTCCCGCCTGGAGCTCGAACTCGTCGCCCAGCTCCTCGGCAAGCCTGCGCACGGTTTCATGAATCGATACGCCCAGCTCTGGCGCCGAGCGGTAGTGCAGGGCGAGATTCATGCCCTTGTCCTCGAGCACGAGCGCCGGATGGCGCTGGACCATGCGTTTCGAGCGCCTCCCGGCCCGCCGAAGTCCGGCGAGCGGGACCCGATGACTGTGGACGCGGCCGTCGGCGCTGCGGCGCTCTGCGCCGTGCTGACCCGCGACGCAGAATCTGGAGCTCCCGAACAGCCGGTCGATCTCGGCGACCGAGCGCCCGCTGATGAGCGCAAGCGCCCCGCCGGCGGCCACCTCCAGCCGGGGCAGCAGCCGGGCGAGATCGTCGTCGATCCGGGCGACCCTGGGGTTGTCCGACAGGTCGAGCAGCGTGCCGTCGACATCGAGGAAAAAGCCCGCAGTCCACCGGCAGGACCGGCACGATCCCAGGCAAGAACTCAGGGTCTGGCGTCTCCATGGATTCCTAGACGCTGCGCAGGGGAACGGGCTTGCGCTCGCGGTCTGCACGCCCGAGCAGGCGGCTGCGGGTACGCATCTGCGCCGCGTCGAGCAGCATGCGCCCTGCCCAGCGATAGACGTTGAAGTCCTGGAGCAGGCCGCGCATGCTGCGCATGCGGTCGCGCTGCTCGGACGGCGGCATCACCAGCGCCGTCCGCAGCGCCGCCGCGCACTGGTCGATGTCGTACGGGTTGACGATCAGCGCTTCGGGAAGCTCGCGCGACGCCCCGGTGAACTGGCTGAGGATGAGCACACCGCGCTCGTCGTCGCGCGAGGCGACGAATTCCTTGGCGACGAGGTTCATTCCGTCGTGCAGGCTGCTCACGAAGCAGAGGTCCGCCGCCCGGTAGTACTCGTAGACTTCGTCGGGGTCATGGTGCTCGACCTTGAGCAGGATGGGAGCCCGGCCCTTGCCCGAGAACCTTTCGTTGATGCGGCGCGCCAGAGCGCGCACCTTAGCGTCGAAGTCCTGATACTCATCGATGCTGGAGCGCGAAGGCGCGGCGATCTGCACGAACACGAACTTGCCGATCCACAGCGGATCGATCTCGAGCAGGCGCTCGATCGCGAGGAAGCGCTCGAGTATCCCCTTCGTATAGTCGAGCCGGTCGACGCCGACGCCGATCACCGCGTCCGGAGCGAGGCCGTTCTCCTCGCGCACGCGGGCCCGGCACTGCGCCACCGGCTTCTGCATGGTCCTCGAGGAGAGCGGCCATTCGATCGAGATCGGATAGCGGCGCACGGCGGTCTGGTCACCGCCGTAGGAAACGGTATAGGTCTCGCGGTCGATGCGTGCCTCGACATAGCGGTCCACGGTGTCGATGAAGTTGTTGCAATGGAATTGCGTGTGGAATCCGAGGATGCTGCTGCCGAGGAGGCCGTCGACCAGCGCCTCGCGCCAGGGGCAGATGCCGAAGGCTTCCGCGTTCGGCCAGGGAATGTGCCAGAAGGAGATCACGGTTGCTGCCGGGAGGCGTTCGCGGATCATGCGCGGCAGGAGGGCAAAGTGATAGTCCTGCACCAGCACTATGGGATCCTCGGTCTTCGCTTCGAGCACCACAGCGTCGGCGAAGCGCCGGTTTACTGTAACGTAGGCGCTCCAGTCGGCCGAGCGGAACACCGGACGCGTGTGCGCGATATGGCACAGGGGCCAAAGGCCGCTGTTTGAGAATCCATAGTAGTAGCCGGTCTCTTCCTCCGGCGACAGCCACACGCGGCGGATGCGGTACGCGGGTCGCTCAGGAGGAACTTGAATGTGGTCGGTCGCATCCACCGTTTCCCGGTCGGCGCTGCCGCCGCCGTGTGCGATCCAGGTCCCGGAACAGGCGCGCATCACGGGCTCCAGCGCGGTGACCAGTCCGCTCGCGGGGCGCTGGACCTCGATGACCTTGCCACGGCGCACGTGGATGTAGGGCTCGCGGTTTGAAACGATCAGGACTTCCTCGCCCTTCAAGTCGTTTCGCAGGATCGCCCGCAGCGTTTCCGCCGACCAGTTGATCTGGGCCTCGTCCCGCGCCTTGCGCTCGGATTCGAGCTCTTTGATCAGGGCCCGCAGGTCGCGCGCTACGGGCCTGCAGCTCGGGCAGACGCACCTTGGTCTCGCCGAACCCGAAGGTCTCGCCGCGGATCACGGCCCTGAGCCCCGCGACCCAGCCGCGCCAGCTGATCTCGGCGATCACCACCGTCATGAGCGAAACGATCGCCGCCAGCGCGGCGAAGAAGTAGAAGATGTATTTCTTGGTGTCGTCGCTGCGGCGCTGCACGAAGCTCATGTCGTGCACCAGCACGAGGCGGCCATAGACCTTGCCGTCGGCTTCGAGGGGATTGTTGCTCACGTGGACCGGGCCGCGCGCGAGGTTCGCGATCCAGCCCGCTTTCTCGGAGTCGCCAGGCTCGGTCGCGCAACCCAGGGGCGCAGGAAACGTGAGCGTCTTGTAGACGAGGCGGCGCTCCTCGCAAAGGCCTACCGCGAACAGGCGCTCGTCCTGGATCAGCCGGTCGAAGTACCGCAGCACCTTGGCGCGCGAACCTTCGCGGACCAGAACAGCGAGCGGTTCCTGGATCGTTCTTGAAATGAGAGAGGTCCGGATGTCCAGGTCGCGCACGAACCACTGGAGGGTCAGGTTGTCGACCAGCGGCACGACCGCGTACGCGATTGCCGCGAGAACGATCGCCAGTGGAAGTATGAACCGGAGAGACAGTCTCATGGTCTGCTCCTTCCTTGGGCCGCCGGCAAGCTGGTTCGACCGCAATTCCGAACCCGCGTTCCGCCAGAGCCGGTGCCAATCGGCCCGATGCTACAATCGCCGCGTTCCGCAGGAGGATCAATGCAACAGTATTCGCGCGCGGCAGCCGCGGTCGGGCTCATTATGCCAGTCCCCGTGTATGCTGCGGACGGACCCGCCGTAGCCGGGATTCCGGTCGATTTCATCCTGTTCGGCGCTCACGCTGCTCGGGGTCGCGCTGTTTCACCGTCATACGCTCGCGGTCGCCCTGACGGGGCTCGCGGTCGTCACGTTCTACAAAGTCGCCTTCACGGGATTCAAGACGGGAAGCGGCGTTCCGGGATTCCTCGGGCACCTGCATCACGAGTGGGTGATCCTCACGAACCTGCTGTGCCTCCTCCTCGGGTTCGCGCTCCTGTCGCGCCACTTCGAGAAGACGCGCGTTCCCGCGGTCCTGCCGCGCTTCCTGCCGCACGACTGGAAGGGCTGCTTCGCGCTGCTCGCGATCGTGTTCGTGCTCTCGTCTTTCCTCGACAACATCGCGGCGGCGCTGATCGGAGGGGCGATGGCGCACACGCTTTTCCGCGCCAAGGTCCACATCGGCTACCTCGCCGCGATCGTCGCCGCGTCGAACGCGGGTGGCTCGGGCAGCGTGATCGGAGATACGACGACGACCATGATGTGGATCGACGGCGTGAGTCCGGTGGACGTGTTCCACGCCTATGTCGCGGCGGTCATCGCTCTGGTCGTTTTCGGGATTCCGGCGGCGATGCAGCAGCAGCGCTATTCGCCGATCCTGAAACACGAGCATCAGCACATCCATATCGACTGGATTCGGCTCGGCATCGTGTTCTTCATCCTCATCGTGGCGATCGTGACCAACGTCGTGATGAATGCCGGCTTTCCGCGACGTTGCCGACCGCTTCCCCTTCATCGGCGTGTCGGTCGCGATCGCGATACTGGTGAGCGTTCCCTTGCGCCGTCCCGACTGGGAGGTGCTCCCGGAGAGCTTCAAGGGAAGCATCTTTCTGCTGTCGCTGGTGCTCTCGGCGACCATGATGCCGGTGGAGAAGCTGCCCGCGGCGTCCTGGCAGACGGCGCTGGGCCTGGGCTTCGTCTCTGCGGTGTTCGACAACATTCCGCTGACCGCGCTTGCGCTGAAGCAGGGCGGCTACGACTGGGGATTCCTCGCCTACGCCGTGGGCTTCGGCGGCTCGATGATCTGGTTCGGCTCGAGCGCCGGCGTGGCCCTGTCGAACATGTATCCCGGAAGCGAAATCGGTCGGGCGCTGGCTCGTGCACGGCTGGCATGTCGGCCTGGCCTACGTTCTGGGTTTCTTTGCGCTGCTGTTCGTGCTCGGGTGGGAACCCCATGCACCCCACAAGGCGGGCGCGCCTTTGCCCACACCACCGGGCGTTGCTGCCCCCGCGAGGTAGCCGGTTTCACAATGCGGGACGGCCCCTGCGGCGGCTTGCTTTCGCGCCGGACTAGGAATACGATTCGCGGGCTTTGGCGTCGCGAGGACCCGGAGGGTCGACGCTGGAACAGCACGGCCCCGCGAGACGTTTACCCGGGAAAATCACCGGGGATAACAACAACGCCGAGACAACCGTCCAACCCCCTTTCCAAATGGAGGATTCAATGAGCACTGAGCAACTCAAGAAGCCGGAAACCGCTTCGCGCCGCAAGTTCCTGACCGGCGCCGCGGCCGCCACGGCCGGCGCCGCCACGCTCGGCTTCCCGACTATCGTCAAGGCGCAAGGCCCGATCTCGATGCGCTGGCAGAGCACCTGGCCGACGAAGGACATCTTCCACGAGTACGCGCTCGATTTCGCGAAGAAAGTAAACGACATGACCGGCGGCGACTTGCGGATCGAGGTGCTGCCCGCCGGCGCGGTGGTGCCGGCCTTCGGCCTGCTCGACGCGGTGTCCAAGGGCACGCTCGACGGCGGCCACGGCGTGCTCGTCTACCACTACGGCAAGCAGAACGCGCTCGCCCTTTGGGGATCGAGCCCGGCCTTCGGCATGGATGCCCAGCAGCTGCTTTCCTGGCACAAGTACGGCGGCGGCAAGGAGCTGCTCAACAAGGTCTACAACTCGATCGGCGCCAACGTGGTGTCGTTCCCCTACGGCCCGATGCCGACCCAGCCGCTTGGCTGGTTCAAGAAGCCGATCACCAAGCCCGACGACTTCAAGGGCCTCAAGTACCGCACGGTCGGCATCTCGATCGACCTGTTCCAGGGCCTCGGCGCGGCGGTGAACGCGCTGCCCGGCGGCGAGATCGTGCCGGCGATGGATCGCGGGCTGCTGGATGCGGCCGAGTTCAACAACGCCAGTTCCGACCGCCTGCTCGGCTTTGCCGACGTCTCGAAGGTGTACATGCTGCAGAGCTATCACCAGAACGCCGAGCAGTTCGAAATCACCTTCAACAAGACCAAGTTCGACGCCCTGCCGGCGAAGATGAAGTCGCTCATCGAGAACGCGGTCGAGGCGGCCTCGCAGGACATGACCTGGAAGGCGATCCACCGCTACTCGATGGACCACATCGAGCTGCAGACCAAGGACAAGGTGCAGGATGTACAAGACGCCGGATTCGGTGCTGCAGAGGCAGCTGCAGATCTTCGACGGGGTCATGGCGAAGAGGAAGGACAACGCGCTCTTCAATGAGGTCATCGCGTCGCAGCGCGCATTCGCCGAACGCGCGGTGCGCTGGTACCTCGACGTCCAGCTCAGCGGGCGGATGGCCTACAACTACTACTTCGGCAAGCCCGCAGCCAAAGCGGCTGCGAAAAAGGCCTGATCCAGGCGCGTCCCCGAAACACCATCCGGCGGACCCGGATGGTGTTTTTTTTGGTCCCTTTAAGGATCGTGAAAGGCATCGCGCGGTAGACTATTGTTTTCTGCTCCGTCGCGGGTTCGCACCATGCAAAAAGTTCTGCTCTTCGTCGACAAGGTGAGCACCTGGGTCGGCCACGCGTTCTCCTTCTTCATCGTGGCGCTCACCCTGCACGTTGCCTGGGAGGTGTTCCGCGCTACGCGCTGGACAGTCCACGCGCCTGGGCGTTCGACGTGATGATCATGTTGTACGGGACGCTGTTCATGATGGCGGGCGCCTACACCCTGTCGCGCAACGGCCACGTGCGCGGCGACGTGCTGTACGGGTTCTTCCGGCCGCGCACCCAGGCGACGATCGACCTGATCCTCTACATCGTGTTCTTCCTTCCCGGGGTGATCGCGCTCACCTACGCCGGCTATTTCTACGCCGCCGAGTCCTGGGCGATCAAGGAGTCTTCGAACATCACCTCCGAGGGCCCGCCGTACTATCCGTTCAAGACGGTTATCCCGGTCGCCGGCGCATTCGTGCTCATGCAGGGCATCGTCGAGATGATCCGGTGCGTCATCTGCATCAAGGTGGGCGAGTGGCCTTCGCGCGAGGAAGACGTCGAGGAAGTCGACGTCGACAAGCTCAAGGAAGAGCTGCACGTTAAGGACGAGGACATCCAGAAGCTCGATGAGTTCGTGGTGCGCAAGGAGCCGGCGAAGTGAAGCTGCGCAAGGAACTCTGGTTCGGCTTCTCGCTGATGGCGATCATCGTGATCGCCATCGTGGCGTTCATGCCCTGGGGCAACATGACCAACGGCCACCTCGGGCTGCTGATGCTGGCGCTGATCGTGGTGACGATCATGCTCGGCTTCCCCACCGCCTTCACGCTCATGGGGATGGGCGTGTTCTTTGCGTGGCTCGCCTACCGCAGCGTCAACCCCGCGATCGCCGGGCAGCAGGTCTTCGACGCGTTTGTGCAGCGCACCTACGGCGTGATGTCGAACGACGTGCTGATCGCCATCCCGCTGTTCCTGTTCATGGGCTACCTGGTGGAGCGGGCGCAGCTGATCGACCGCCTGTTCAAGAGCCTGCATCTGGCC
Source organism: uncultured beta proteobacterium (assembly GCA_963699535.1). Lineage (GTDB taxonomy): Bacteria > Pseudomonadota > Gammaproteobacteria > Burkholderiales > SG8-39 > VBDM01. The sequence goes on from CAVOUJ010000011.1 coordinate 278,844, forward strand.
ACGTCGCGCGTGCCGGGCTCGCTCGCGGTGGCGACCATCGTCACCTGCGCGATCTTCGCCACCGCCACCGGGATCGTCGGCGCGGTGGTGACGCTGATGGGCTTGCTGGCGTTCCCCGCGATGCTCAAGGCCGGCTACAACATCAAGATCGCGGCGGGCGCGGTGACCGCAGGCGGCTGCCTCGGCATCCTGATTCCGCCTTCGGTGCTGCTGATCGTCTACGGCGCCGTTGCCGGCGTGTCGGTCGTCCAGCTCTACGCCGGCGCCTTCCTCCCCGGCATCATGCTCGCCGGGCTTTACGTCGGCTACGTGATCGTGCTCGCGAAGTGGCGGCCGCAGCTCATGCCGCCGCTCTCCGAGAGCGAGCGGCGCGTTCCGCTGCCGCCATTCGCCCAGGCGCTCGCCCAGCGCGGCGGCGGCGCGATAGCGGCGCTGTGGAACACCCTGACCCGAAGCGGCGGCGCCGGCGTCGCGAAACAAACCGCGTTTGTGCAGCTTTTCATCACGCTGATACCGGCGCTTTTCATCGCCGCGCTGCTGGGCGTCACTTATCGGGTCGCGACGGCGCCCGAGGCGGAAGTGAACACGGCCGGCTTGGTTGAGGTGGGTGGACTGGTCGAGTCGGCCGCCGAAGAGCGGGAACAGTCGACCGGCCTCATCGGCGCACCCGAAGCCGAGGAAGAGAGGGAAGCGGGTGTCAAGGAACCCCCGGCTGAAGTGGCCAAGGAGGCTGCGCCGGCCGAGGCAACTGCACCGGAAGAAAAACCGGCACAGAAGGCCGCAGCGCCCGCCAGCCAGGAGCGGCTGCCGGTTCCCGCCTGGTTCTGGATTGTGCTCGCGATCGGCGTCGCGGCGATCGCGCTGATTTACTGGCTGTGGAACTGGGAGCGGCTCGAGGTGTTCAAGCTGCTGCTCAGCTCGTTCTTCCCCTTGGCGCTGCTGATCATAGCGGTGCTCGGCTCGATCGTTTTCGGCCTGGCGACACCCGCCGAGGCGGCGGCGGTGGGCGCCTTCGGCGGCTTCATTCTCGCGGCGATTTATCGATTTATCGGCCAATGGCGCGCAGCGCCGCCGGGCGGCCGGAGTGTCGGCAAGCTAATTTTCGCAACGACGAAGGAATTCGGCGGGATCATCAAGGAATCGTCGTTCCTCACCGCGCGAACGAGCGCGATGGTCTGCTGGCTGTTCGTCGGCTCGGGGATTTTTTCGGCGGCCTTCGCGTTGCTCGGCGGGCAGGAGCTGGTCGAGAAATGGGTGCTGTCGCTCGACATGACGCCGGTGCAGTTCATGATCCTGGCGCAGTTCATCATCTTCGTCCTCGGCTGGCCGCTCGAGTGGACCGAGATCATCATCATCTTCATGCCGATCTTCATTCCGCTCCTGCCGCACTTCAACATCGATCCGCTGTTCTTCGGCCTGCTGGTGGCGCTCAACCTGCAGACCGCGTTCCTCTCGCCGCCGGTGGCGATGGCGGCGTTCTACCTGAAGGGCGTGTCGCCGCCGCACGTCACGCTCAACCAGATCTTCGCCGGCATGATGCCGTTCATGGGGATCCAGGTGATCGCGCTGGTGATTCTGTACGTGTTCCCGCAGATCGGGCTGTGGCTGCCGAGCGTGTTCTACGCGAGATGATCGCGGCATGGACGCGGCCAGCCTCTACGCGCTGACGGCGAGCGACGCGGCGCGCCTGATCCGCGAGGGCGCGCTCACCTCGGAAGAGCTGGTGAGGGCGTGCCTCGCGCGCATACGCGAGCTCGAGCCGAAAGTGCAGGCCTGGACGTTCCTCGACGAGGAGCATGCGCTCGGCCAGGCGCGCGCCGCCGACGAGCTGCGCCGCTCCGGGCAGCCGGTCGGGCCGCTGTACGGCGTTCCGGTCGGCATCAAGGACATCATCGACACCGCCGACATGCCGACCGAGAACGGCACGGTGCTGCACACAGGGCCGCACGCCGCGCGACGGACGCCGCCGTCGTCGCGAAGCTGCGCGCCGCGGGCGCGGTGATCCTGGGCAAGACGGTGACCACCGAGTGCGCCTACTTTCATCCCGGCAAGACGCGCAACCCGCACAATCCCGAGCACACCCCCGGCGGCTCCTCGAGCGGCTCGGCCGCGGCGGTCGCGGCCGGCATGGTGCCGCTCGCGCTCGGCACGCAGACCAACGGCTCGGTGATCAGGCCGGCGGCGTTCTGCGGCGTGTACGGCTTCAAGCCCTCGCACGGATTGATTCCCCGCACCGGCATCCTGCCGCTTTCGCGAACGCTCGATCACGTCGGGGTGTTCGCTCGCTCGCTCGAGGACCTGGCGCTTATCGCCGAGGTGCTTGTGGGCCATGACGAGGGCGACCCGGATACGCGCCCGCGCGCGCAGGTCCCGTTTCGCGCCGTGTGCGCAGAGGAGCCGCCGATACCGCCGCTGCTCGCCTTCATCAAGACGCCCGCATTGGGACAAGGCGGAAGCGGAAACGAAAGAAGCCTTTGCCGAGCTCGCCGAGGCGCTCGGCGACCGGCATGGAGGAGGTGGAGCTGTTTTCTTCCGCGACCGATGCCTGGGCCGTCCAAAAGACCATCATGGAAGCCGAGATGGCTTCGAATCTCGAGCGCGAGTGGACCCGCGGGCGCGACAAGCTCTCGGCTACGCTTCGCGCCCTGATCGAGCGCGGCCGCGAGGTACGCGCGGTGGACTATCAGGCTGCGCTGCGCGCGATCGGGCCCATGGCGGAGAGCCTCGACGAGCTTTTCATGGAGCGCTACGACGCGATTCTCACGCCGTCGGCCCCCGGGACTGCGCCGAAGGGTCTGTCGGCGACCGGCGATCCGGTGTTCTGCACTCCCTGGACGCTGTGCGGGGTTCCCTCGATCTCCCTGCCGCTGATGCAGGGCGAAAACGGCCTGCCGCTGGGCGTGCAGCTGGTCGGGCGGCGCGGCTTCGACGCGCGCCTGCTGCGCACCGCGCGCTGGCTGGTCGCGCGGATCGGAGCGGACGGGCGTGAAACCTAGAATTCTCGTTACCCGCGCCACTTTCGAGGAGGTGCTCGCGCAACTGCGCGAGCGCTTCGAGGTCGAGGACAACCAGAAGGACGACACGCCCTGGCGCGGCGAGGAGCTGCGGCGGCGGCTCGCCGACAAGGACGGCGTGCTGACCACCGGTTCCGATCGCATCGACGCCGCGGTGCTCGACGGCGCGCCGCGGCTGAAGGCGGTGTGCAACGTCGCGGTCGGCTACAACAACATCGATCTTGCGGCCTGCAGCGAGCGCGGCATCCTCGCCACCAATACGCCGGAAGTCCTCGACGACACCACCGCGGATACGACCTGGGCGCTCTTGATGGCCGCGGCGCGCCGCGTGACGGAGGCCGAGCGCTGGCTGCGCGCGGGCAACTGGAAGGAGGGGTGGAGGTACGACCGCCTGCTCGGCCAGGACGTGCACCACGCGACGCTCGGGATCGTCGGCATGGGCCGCATCGGCCAGGCCATCGCGCGGCGCGCGAAGGGATTCTCGATGCGCATCCTGTATCACAACCGCAAGCGCGTATCGAAGTCGATCGAGCGGGATCTGGGCGCGCGCTACGTGAGCTTTGAGCGGCTGCTCAGGGATTCCGATTTTGTCAGCCTCAACCTGCCGTACACGCCCGAGAGCCATCACCTGATCGGCGCCAAGCAGCTCGCACTGATGAAGCCGACCGCAGTGATCGTGAACGCCGCGCGCGGCGGCGTCATCGACGATGCGGCGCTGGTCCAGGCCTTGAAGGAGCGGCGCATCGCCGCGGCGGGGCTGGACGTGTTCGAAGGCGAGCCGAAGCTCAACCCGGGGTTCCTCGAGCTCGACAACGTCGCCATGATTCCTCACATCGGCAGCGCGACGCGCGCCACGCGGATGAAAATGAACCTGCTCGCCGTGAAGAACCTGGTGTCGGCGCTCTCGGGCAAGCGTCCGCCCAGTCTGCTCAATCCGGAAGCGTGGCCGAAGCGGCGCCGGGGCTGAGGCGCAGCTCGACCGGGCCATCTCGCCTTCGCTCCTGGCGCGGCAAGCGACACGCTACGGGTACCCGGCCGCTTGCGCCTCCATTGAAGCGGTCGGCGCGCGGCCACCCGTAACGCGTGTCGCCGCGCAAGTCGCTCAAGCGAGATAGCCCGGTAGCAGCCGAGCAGCTGGCTGGCGAGCGCATGCCTTTTCCGCTACGCTACGCGCCTCCGGAGCCGCACCCGTGAAGAAGAGCACTTTCCCGACGCCGCAGGACGCGGAGGCGGCATTCTACGAGGCGCTCGAAGCAGCTGACCTCGAAGCCATGCTGGAAGTGTGGGCCGACGACGAGGAGGTCGTCTGCATCCACCCGGGCGGGCCGCGGCTCGCCGGGTACGATCAGGTGCGTGAGAGCTTTGCGCAGATCTTCGCCTCCGGCCAGCGGCTCAAGATCACCCTGTCCAACCAGGTCGTGCTCTCGGGAATGATGCTCGCGATCCACAGCGTTCACGAAAACATCCTGGTGCAGGGCGAGTCGAGACCGCGGGCGCCGGTGGCCGCCACCAACGTCTATCTTCGCACCGGGAACGGGTGGAGAATGGTCCTGCATCACGGATCGCCCGCTCCGCAGGCGCCGCAAGCGCCTCGCGGAAGCGTCGAGTCCCCGAAGATCCTGCATTGAAGAGCTTCTCGTATCGCGCGCCCTCGTGGCTGCCGGGTGGCCACCTGCAGACCTTGTACGGCGTGCTGATCGGCCCTCGCGGGGTGATCTGGAGGAGGGAGCGTTGGGACACGCCGGACGGCGACTTCATCGACGTCGATCGCGTCCCCGGGAATGCGGCCGCTCCGCTCGTCGTGCTGTTTCACGGTCTCGAGGGCAATTCCGGAAGCCACTACGCCCGCGCCATGGCGCGCGAGCTGGCGAAGCGGGGCTGGCGCGGCGCGGTCCCGCATTTTCGCGGATGCTCCGGCGAGGCGAACCGGCTGCCCCGGGCTTATCACTCGGGGGATGCCGCTGAAATCGGCTGGATCCTCCGGCGCATGCTGCAGGAGGCGAAAGGCGCGCCGCTCTTCGCGATGGGCGTATCGCTCGGCGGCAACGCCCTTCTGAAATGGCTCGGCGAGGACGCACGAGCGAAGGAGGTTCTCGCGGCCGCTGCCGCGGTGTCGGCGCCGTTCGATCTCATGGCGGCGGGCGAGGCCCTGGGTCGCGGTTTCAACCTCGTATACACACGCCACTTTCTTGCGACCCTGAAGGAGAAGAGCGAGCGTAAGCTCGAGCGCTTTCCCGGGCTGTTCGACGGCGAGGCGATGCGCCGCGCGCGCACCTTGCACGATTTCGACGATGCGGTCACTGCGCCTCTGCACGGATTCAGCAGCGCCGACGACTACTGGACACGCGCGAGCGCGAAGCCCGTGCTCGGCCGTATCGGTCTGCCGACGCTGCTCCTCAACGCGCGCAACGATCCATTCATGCCGGAAACGGCGTTCCCACGCCCGGAAGAGGTATCGCCTTTCGTGCTTTGCGAGTTTCCCGAGCAAGGCGGGCATGTCGGTTTCGTCGGCGCGCCTTTCCCCGGGAACCTGGACTGGCTTCCGCAACGGGTGACGGAATTTTTCGAGGAGGCGATGGCTGGGCGAAATGCTGGATCGCCGCAGCGAAGCGATGGGATAATGGCGTCTCAACGCGCCGCCGTCCAATGAATCCTCCCCCGCCGGAAATCTTCAAGGCCTACGACATCCGCGGCGTCGTCGGGAAGTCCCTCACCGTCGATGGCGTTCGGCTCATCGGCCAGGCGCTGGGCAGCGAGCTTCTCGCTCTCGGAGGGAGCAAGGGGCGGCCCGAGATCGCCGTGGGCCGCGACGGACGTCTTTCGGGTCCCGAGCTCGCGGACGCGCTGATGGCGGGCATACGCGCCAGCGGCGTGGACGTCGCCGAGATCGGGATGTTCGCGACCCCGGTCGCGTACTTCGCCGCGCACGAGCTGGGTTGCGGCAGCGCGGTCGCGGTCACGGGCAGCCACAACCCGCCCGAGTACAACGGCCTGAAGATGGTGCTCGCGGGAACGACGCTCGCGGGCGAGACCATCCAGCGATTGCGGCGGCGCATCGAATCCGGCGACCTCGCGCAAGGCGAGGGGCGCCATCGCCGCGCGGAAATCCGCGAAGCCTACCTCGCGCGGATTGTCTCGGACGTGCGGCTTGCTCGCCCGATGAGAATCGCGGTCGATTGCGGCAACGGCGTCGCAGGCGCCACGGCGGGAGAGCTCTACCGCCGTCTCGGCTGCGAGGTGTTCGAGCTCTACTGCGACGTCGACGGACGCTTTCCGAACCACCATCCCGACCCCTCGCACCCGGAGAATCTGAAAGACCTGATTGCACTCGTGCGCAAGGAGCGCGCGGAGATCGGGTTCGCGTTCGACGGCGACGGCGACCGGCTCGGCGTCGTGACTTCCGAGGGACAAATCATCTACCCCGACAGGCAACTGATGCTGTTCGCGAAGGATGTGCTCTCGCGCCAGCCGGGCGCCGAGATCATCTACGACATCAAGAGCACGCGCAACCTCGCGCCCTGGATCCGCAAGCACGGCGGCGTGCCCAGTCTGTGGAAAACGGGGCACTCTCTCATCAAGGCCAGAATGCGCGAGCGCGGTGCGGCGCTCGCCGGAGAGATGAGCGGGCACGTGTTCTTCGTCGAGCGCTGGTTCGGGTTCGACGACGCCCAGTATGCGGGGGCGCGGCTGCTCGAGATCCTGAGCAAGACGAAGGACGCGAGCGCGACGCTCAACGCGCTTCCCGATTCCATAAGCACACCCGAGCTGCATCTGAAACTCGCCGAGGGCGAACCGCACCGTTTGATCGAGGGTCTTCAGAGTAGCGCATCGTTTCCCGGCGCAACCGAGGTGATCCGGCTGGATGGTCTGCGGGTCGAGTACCCCGACGGCTTCGGGCTGGCTCGCGCGTCCAACACCACGCCGGTGATCGTGCTGCGCTTCGAAGCCGACGACGAGGCGGGTCTCGATCGCATCAAGTCCGAGTTCAGGCGCGTGCTGCTCGCAGCCAAGCCGGACGCACGCCTGCCCTTCTAGGGGCGAGGAGGGAGGAGAAGTGGCGCGGGTATCTCTGATCAAGGAAGGCGAGCGGCCCGAGCTGGAGGGCCTGATTGCGACCATCAAGGCGGAGCGCGGCGGAAGGTTCCCGAATCTGTACCGCGCGCTCCTGAACAGTCCGGCGGTGGCGGAGGGCTGGCTGAAATTCTTTACCGCGGTTCGGCAGAAAGCGAAGCTCCCCGGGCGCTATCGCGAGCTCGCCATCCTGCGGGTCGCCCTGCTCAACGGGGCTGAATACGAGTACCGGGCGCACGTTCCGTTCGCGCTGCAGGAGGGCACGACTCAGGCGCAGATCGACGCGCTGCCTGGTTGGCAGGTTTCGGGAAAGTTCGACGATCGCGAGCGCGCTGTTCTCGCCTATACCGACTACGTGACCCAGGACATACGCGCGCCCGACGCCGTTTTCGCGGAGCTGAAGCGGCATCTCGACGACAGGGAGTTAGTCGAGCTCACCGCCACCGTCGCCGGCTACAACCTGGTTTCGCGCTTTCTCGAGGCGATGCAGATCGACCACGAGAAGTGACCGGGCGCAGGGCCTCAGGCGAAATCCGGGCCGATCAGGTCCGGGCGGTCGGTGAAAATCGCGTCAACGCCCCAGGAGAAGAGCCGCCGCGCGTTTTTCGGGTCGTTCACCGTATAGCAAAGCAGCCAATAGCCCGCGTCGCGAATCTCATCGACTTGAGCCTGAGTGAGGTGCTCGCAGTTGCAGTGCACGGACACGCACTCCAGCGCCTTCGCCGTTTCCGCCCAGACCGGCTCGATATGCTCGACCAAAAGACCGCGATCGAGTCCGGGTGCGGACTCGCGGGCCGCTTCCAGCGCCGCAGGGTAAAAAGAGGAAAGGAGCGGCGCAGGTGAAATTCCGCGCCACAGCGCCTGCGCCATTCTTGCGGCGATCGCGCCGGTCTCGCGCTCGAATCCTTGCCCGGGCTTGATCTCGACGTTGGCCCAGAGACCGAGTTCGACGCACAGCTTCCCGGCCTGCTCGAGGGAGGGCATGTGCTCGCCGCGGAATTCGCGGCCGAACCAGGCCCCGGCGTCGAGCTCCGCGAGGCTCGCGTAGGGGGTTGCGGCCACGGCACCGCGGCCGTCGGTAGTGCGTTCGAGCGTCTCGTCATGAATCAGAACGGGAACATTATCGGCGGATAGCATCACGTCGAACTCCACGGCACCGAGGCCTACCGCAGCGGCTCTGCGAATCCCCGCCAGCGTGTTCTCGGGCGCGAGCATCCCCCCGCCGCGGTGTCCCACTACGCGTGGATAGGGCCAGGGTCGTCGCATGCGTAGGGTCGGAGCGAAGTGTCGAAAGGCGCGCTCTGCGCGGAGGGATCAGCGCCGAGACTGGGCTAGAGCGGAACGTACCACAGATGGGCGAAACGCCACCCCGGCGCACAGGCAAAAAAAAACGGGGGAAGGGAGGGTTTCCCCCGTTTTGCCGCCGTTTGCTGGGCCGGCGGGCAACCTGCAGGTTCGGTCGAAAGCTGAGTCGGCCGACGCCCATGAAACTATGACGGCATCATATCACCGCCGGGACGGATTCCCAGGACTTTTTTCACGGTTGCGCTTGCCTTTGCCGAAGCAGGGAAGATTTGCGAAGAGGAGTCTCGCGAACTTCTCGGCGCGATCGGTTCCCCGATGCTAGACTTCGCCCGACTTTTCCCCGCCGCCTCGTGCATGGGAGACGCCCGCTTTTCTCTGCTTCGCATTCTGGCCGACGGGAGATTTCATTCCGGCGAGCGTCTTGGCCAATCGCTGGGCGTTTCCCGCGCCGGCATCCTGGACCTCGTGCGCCGGCTCGAAGATCTCGACCTGCAGGTATTGAAGGTGCGCGGTCGCGGATTTCGGCTTGCGGAAAATCCCGATCTGATCGAAACCGATGTCCTCGCGGCGCGCCTGAGGGAAATCTCCCCGGAGCTTCGCCTCGAGGTGCTCGATGAATGCCCCTCGACCAATACCCTGCTCGCCGAGCGCGCTGCGGCGGGTGCCCCGCACGGCGCCGTCCTGGTTTGCGAGCACCAGAGCGCCGGACGCGGCCGGCGGGGGAATCTCTGGGTGTCCCGCGTCGGCGGCAGCCTTGCTTTCTCGATACTGTGGCGCTTTGCGCAGGGCGCGGGCGCCCTGGGCGGCCTGAGCCTCGCCGTGGCGGTAGGCGCCGCAAGAGCGCTCGAGCGGCTGGGCGTCCGCGGCGTGGAGGTCAAGTGGCCGAACGACCTGTTTCTCAAGGGGCGCAAGCTCGGCGGCATCCTGATCGAGCTGTCGGGCGACGTTCGCGGTCCCAGCGCTGCGGTAGTCGGGACTCGGCATCAATGTGCGCCTGGACCGTCCGATGCGCGGGCGGATCGGAAGCCCGGCGGCCGATATCGCGAGCCATGGCGGCACGGCGCCCTCGCGGACCGCGCTGCTCGGCGCGCTGCTTCCGTCGCTTGCCGACTCCCTCGCGCAGTTTTCACGCGAAGGGTTCGCGCCGTTCCGCGAGGAATGGCTGCGGCTGCACGCGTGGCAGGGACGTCGCGTCGCCTTGTCGACCGCCGGCCGTCGCGTGACCGAGGGGAAGATCGTCGGCATTGCGGAGGACGGCGCGCTCATGCTGGCTTCTGCCAAGGGCGTCGAGCGCTTTCACTCAGGCGAGCTGTCGCTCAGGTTGCGATGATTCTCGCGATCGACTGCGGCAATTCGCGCCTGAAATGGGGGCTGCGCGCAGGCGACAGGTGGAAAGACACCGGCTCCATCCCTCTCGCCGACATTGCGCGCCTCCCCGCGAAATGGGGGAGAATCGCGCCGGGCGCCAAGGTCGTTGTCGCCAACGTCGCGGGCCCTGAGATGCGCCTGCAGCTGGAGGCGATTCTCGCCGGCCGGCCGCACATATCATGGGTCCTCGCAAAAAGGCGTGAGTGCGGCGTCACGAACGGCTACAGACGGCCGGCGCAACTGGGCGCCGACCGCTGGGCTGCGCTGATCGGTGCCTGGTCGATTCTGCGCGGACCTTGCCTGGTGGTCGCCGCGGGCACCGCGACCACGGCCGATGTCTTGAAAGGCGACGGCACGTTTGCGGGCGGGACGATTCTTCCGGGTCTGGAGCTCATGAAACAGTCGCTGGCGCAAAGCACCGCTGGACTTCCGTTCTCCAAGGGACGCTTCTCCCGGCCGCCGCGCAGCACTGCAGACGCCATCGAAACTGGATGCCTCCTCGCGCAGGCCGGAGCGATCGAGCGGATGTTTGCAGGGATGGGACCTCGCGCGAAGTGTGTGCTCACGGGCGGCGCGGCGAGCCGGATCGCGCGGCACTTGAGCATTCCGGTCCGGATCGAGAGCCATCTCGTGCTGGAAGGCCTGGTCCGGATCGTCCGGGAAACCACTGGGCGTCCGGAGCGTTCGTGAGGGCCGTATTCTTCCTGCTGCTCCTTGTCAACCTCGGCTTCCTCGCATGGAGCTATTTCGGGGCAGGTCCCACGTTGAGCGAGTCGCAGCTCGTCGAGCAGCAGCTCAACCCGGAGGCGATCCGCTTGCTCACCGCCGAGCAGGTCGCGGCCCTCGCCGCCCAGCGCCCCAAGCCCGCGCTCAAACCGGCCGTCGCCGCGTGCCTGGAGCTCGGAGCATTCAATCCAGCCGATGTCTCGCGCGTGCAGCAGGCTCTCGACCCGCTCGCGCTCGGACCGAGACTGTCGCAGCGCCGCGCGGAGGAAATCGCGAGCTACTGGGTATTCATGCCGCCGCAGCGCGACCGCCAGGCTGCCAACCAGAAGGCGGCAGAGCTGCGAAAACTCGGCGTGGAGGACTTTTTCGTGGTCCAGGAAGATCCCAGGCACCGCCACGCCATCTCCCTGGGAGTATTCAAGACCTCGGAAGCCGCGCAGGCGCGCCTGGCGGAGTTGCGCGCGAAGGGCGTGCGCACCGCGAAGGTCGGCCCCAGGGAGACCCCCGTACACAAGATCTACTTCACCGTGCGGGAAGTCCCGGACGCCCTCGCCGCCAAGCTGAACGAAGTGCGCCAGAGCTTTCCAGGGAGCGAACTGAAAACCTGCCCGCTGGAGGAAAAGCGCGCGGGAAGTTGACTGCGAAGGATCTGGGCCGGGTTTTCTACTTGCCGCGTATCTTTCGAAGAAGCGCGGTCGTCGATCGCTGGTGCTCGAAAGGGATCGAGTGCACGCTGCCGCCCCGGGCATGCACCTCGCGCGCCCCGACGATCGCATCGGGCTTCCAGTCCCCGCCCTTGACGAGCACCTCCGGCCGGCAGGCGAGGATGAGCGCGAGCGGCGTGTCCTCGTCGAACCAGGTGACCAGATCGACGGACTCAAGCGCCGCGACCACCGCCATGCGATCGGCCAGAGAATTCAGCGGGCGATCCTCGCCCTTGCCGAGGCGCTTCGCGGACACGTCGCCGTTGACCGCGACGAGAAGCGTTGCTCCCAGAGCACGCGCCCGGGCGAGGTAGGTCACGTGCCCGCGATGCAGGATGTCGAATACGCCGTTGGTGAAAACGAGTGGGCGCGTTCGGGAGATGAGCCGCGCCGCAAGCTCGGGCGGCAGGCAGATCTTGTTCTCGAAGGGAGCGTCCATTGGAGCTATCTTACCCGACGGGTTCAGGAGGACCGGGAGCTTTGACAGGAGCATTCGCCGGTAGTAAGTTGCCCCCGTATTCACCCCTCGAGCCGCCATGCGCACCTCGCTCCTTTTCCTGCTCTTCCTCGCAAGCGCGCCAGCCGCCGCGGCCTGCCCGTCGCTGCTCGCCCACACTCTGCCCAGCCTGACGGACCAGGCGACGTCCCTGTGCGAGTTCCAGGGCAAAGTGCTGCTGGTAGTGAATACCGCGAGCGAATGCGGATATACGCCGCAGTACGCCGGGCTGGAGGCGCTTTATCGCCGCTATCGCGAAAAGGGACTGGTCGTTCTGGGATTTCCGGCAAACGATTTCGGCGGCCAGGAGCCGGGCAACAACAATGAAATCGCCAGATTCTGCGAGGTCAACTATGGCGTGAGTTTTCCGATGTTCGCGAAGTCCCAGGTGCGTTCGGACCCGGCCAACCCCTTCTACGCGGCTCTCGGCGCCAAGACGGGAGAACGGCCCCAGTGGAACTTCCACAAGTACCTGATCGACCGCTCGGGCCGAGAGGTGATGTCCTTCGGAACGCGGATAACCCCCGACGATCGCAAGCTCGTGGGCGAGATAGAGCGCATGCTCGCGGCGCCCGCGCCCAAGCTATAGCCGCAGCCCACGTCATTCCCGCGTAAGCGGGAATCCGGAAAGCTCGGACAGTCACCGGGTCCCGCGTGCGCGGGGACGAGGGGATGATCCCTCACTCCTCAGTCTTTATCGGCTTCCGGGCCGGCAGGGTGACGTACTCGAAAACCCGCACCACTTTCTGCACGCCTCCGGTGCCGCGCGTGATATTGGTCGCCGCGTCGGCTTCCTCGCGCGTGACCAATCCGAGCAGATACACGACGCCCGCCTCGGTCACGACCTTGACGTCGGTGGGCCGGAACACTCCGTTTCCAAGAAAACTGCTTTTTACCTTGCTCGTGATGTAGGCGTCGTTGCTGCGCGAGGCTGCCGAGCTCGCGCCGGCGATCTGGAGCTCATTGACGACGGTCTTCACCTGCGGCACTCCGACTACGACCTTGCCTGCCTGCGCTTTGGCTTCCGCCGACGGCACCTCGCCGGTCAGCAGCACCATGTAGTTGAAGCTGGTGACGACGACGTGTCCCTTGCCGTTGAGCGCCTCGTTCACACGGCCTCCAGAGTCGCTTTCAATGCGCTGGTCTCCGAACATGACCTCGATCTGGCGGCGGTCGGCGATGACGATGACGCCCGCGACGACGGTTCCCACGATGAGGGCCTCGGCGCAAGCCTGAAGCGCGGGCGCCATGACGAGCACAAGCGCGACGGCGGCCCAGCGCCGGGATGTCCGGCCGCTTATCAATCCCCCCCCAGCAACATGGCGTCTATGCCGTCGCAAAGGCAGTGCAGGGTGAGGAGATGCACTTCCTGGATTCGCGCGGTCTGAGAATGCGGGACGCAGACGTTGACGTCCTCCGGGGTGAGGAGCTTGGCGATTTCTCCGCCGCCCCGGCCGGTCAGCGCGATGACCCGCATGTCGCGCTCGTGGGCGGCCGCGATCGCGCGTGCTACGTTCTTCGAGTTGCCGCTGGTGGAGATACCGAGCAGCACGTCGCCCGCCTGCCCCAGTGCGGTCACCTGCTTGGAAAACACCTGCTCATATGCGTAGTCGTTCGCGATCGAAGTCAGCGTGGACGTGTCGGTCGTCAGAGCGATTGCGGCGAGCCCGGGGCGCTCGCGCTCGAAACGGTTGAGCAGTTCGGCCGAGAAATGCTGCGAGTCAGCCGCCGAGCCGCCGTTACCGCAGGCGAGGATCTTGCCGTTGGCGAGGAGGCATTTCACCATGATCTCGGTGGCGCGAACGATCGGCTCGGAGAGCGCGTCGACCGCCTTCAGTTTGAGCTGGGCGCTCTCGCTGAACTGGCGGCGGATTCGCGCCGACAGGTCGATGCTGCCATCGGCAGGACGGGGGGCCGCGGGTTTCATATGAGGCTCATTTTACCGCAAGCTCCTTTTCGATCACCTTGCTCCGCCGGCGAGATCGAGCGCGGGCCTAAGCGGTGGGGGCGGCAGGCCTCAGGCCGAGAATGCGTCACGTATCCATTCGATCCGCGGCGGGTCCAGCCGCTCAAGAAGGACTACGTCGAACCGGCAAGGCATTTCTTTCTTTCCCGCCAGGTAGTGGCGCGCCGCGGCGATGATCCGCGCCTGCTTGCGCGGAGTCACGCTGTAGGCGGCACCTCCGAAACTCGCGGAGCGCCGCAGCTTGACCTCGAGGAAGACGATCGTGTCGCGGTCCCGCAGGACGAGGTCGATCTCGCCCCAGCGGCAGCGGTAGTTCGTCTCGATCAAGGCAAGACCCTTTCGCTGCAGGTAACCGGCGGCGATTCTCTCGGCCCGTTCGCCGGTGTTCACCTCGGGTCCTCGGCGGGGACTCCCACACCATCCTTGAAAACAGCCTGGACTGGCTCGCGCTGGAGCGCGCTGCCGCCGCGATAGGAGATCCTCCCGGTCACGCCGTCCAGCGCGATGCGCTGCTGTCCCGCGAGCAGGTCGCTCGCGATGCGGCAGGAATCGATGCCCAGCGCATAGAAGCGCTGGAGCTCCGTGGAGAAGCCCTCGAGGCGCGGATAGATCATCACCGCCGCATGATCGGGCTGCACCAGCCACGGCATGTCGACGAAACGAATCCCGTTCAAGTCGCTGTTGACGAGCTTGCCGGTCTTGCCGTCATTGACCTGCGAGGTCGCGAATACAAGCATCTGGTTGTTGAGGTACGGGCGCACGGTGCGCGCCTGGTCGGCCTCCGCGGCGAGGAAAATGAGCTGCGCCTGGGAATCCGCGAGGCCCCTACGCATATCGATCAGGTCGGCCCGCGGCCCGAATTCGCGCACGTCGCTGATTCTTCCGCCGAGAGAGAACCACTCGTCGGCGAAGGCCCGGGAGAGGCGCTTGGCGAGCGCATTCGACGCCTGCACCACCACGGCCTCGCGCAGCCCACGCGCAAAGGCCGTGCGCGCTACGGCGCGCGCCTCGGTGTCCACCGAAAGTCCGAAGGTGTAGAGGCGTGACGGGAGCGGAACGTCGCTCTCCGGGACGTTGAGAGCGAGCGTCACGACTTCCACCCGGCCGGCGGCGGCGAGTGCCGAAACGCCCGAGCGCGTCAGCGGGCCGACGACTACCGCGGCGCCGCGCTGCACGGCCGCTTCGTATTCGAGAAGGATGCTCTCTGGCTGCGAGCCGGTGCGTATGACCTGCAGCGCCTGGCGGTGCTCCGCGAAGGCCAGCGCAGCCTGGCAGCCCAGGCGCACGGCCTCGGCCGCGCGCGCGAAATCCGGAGAATTGAGAGGGAGCAAGAGGCCGATGAAAGGCTGTTCGCCCTCAGTCCGGCTTGCCGGAAGATCGGCGGCCGAGCACAATGCCGGACACAACAACGCCAGAGAAGCGAAGCAGAATTGGGCGCAAGGACAGCGAAGCATGGAGAGAGCCCGAGCGGGGCAGGTCAATTATATGTGGTGGCCACGCCCATTGGAAATCTCGAGGACATCAGCTCCCGCGCCCTTCAATCGCTCGCCCGAGCGGACGTGATCGCTGCCGAGGACACGCGCGTCACCGCGCGCCTGCTCGAGCACCATCGCCTGCAAGGCAAGCTCGTTGCGGTGCACGAGCACAACGAGCGGCGCACCGCGGACTGGATCGTCGAACAGCTCGCTCGAGGGCAAAACGTCGCGCTCGTCACCGACGCCGGGACTCCCGCGATCTCCGATCCCGGCGCGATCGTCGTCGCCAAGGCGAGGGCGGGCGGATTCAGGATAGTGCCGATTCCCGGCGCGAACGCCGCGGTCACCGCGCTCTCGGCGGCGGGCATTTCGGAAGGGCCGTTTCTGTTCGCCGGGTTTCTTCCGGCGAAGCCTGCGGCGAGGCGCAAGTCGCTCGAAGCCCTGAGCGGGTCTCCGTATACGCTGGTGCTCTACGAGGCGCCGCATCGCGTCGTCGAATGCCTCGAGGATATGGCCGCAGTTCTCGGACCCGAGCGCGTCGTCGTGATCGCGCGCGAGCTGACCAAGCTCTTCGAGCAGATCCATCGCTGCCGTCTCGGCGAAACGTCAGACTGGCTCCGCGCGGATGCCGATCGCCAGCGCGGCGAATTCGTGCTGATCGTCGAAGGCTCCGCGGCTCCCCAAGAAAGTGCGAAGGCCGCCTGGGAGCGCGTGCTCGCCGTGCTTCTCGCCGAGCTGCCGCTCGCACAGGCCGTGAAGCTCACCTGCAAGGCCACTGGCGCCAGGAAGAACGCCGTGTACGCGTGTGCCTTGCAGCTTGCGCGCGCCAGGAAAATCCGGGGTTCCTGACCATGCAATTACTCACGCTGACGCGGCCGGACGACGCGCACCTCCACCTGCGCGACGGCGCAGCGCTCGCAAGCGTGCTGCCCCATACCGCCCGAGCGTTCGCGCGCGCGGTGATCATGCCCAATCTGCGGCCTCCGGTCACCGACACCGCGCTCGCGACGGCCTACCGCAAACGCATACTCGACGCGCTTCCGAGAGGCTCGGATTTCGAGCCGCTCATGACCCTGTATCTCACCGACAACACCGGAGCCGAGGAGATCGCGCGTGCCAAGAAGTCGGGTTTCGTGCACGCCGTGAAGTACTACCCTGCGGGTGCGACGACCAATTCCGCCGAGGGTGTGACCAGGATCGAACGCGCCTACGCTGCGCTCGCGGCAATGGAGGAGCACGACCTGCCCCTGCTCGTCCACGGCGAAGTTACGACGCCCGGCGTGGATGTTTTCGACCGCGAACGCGTATTTCTCGATACCGTGCTCTCCGATGTCACCCGCCGTTTTCCCTGGTTGCGGATCGTGGTCGAGCACGTCACCACCCGCGATGCGGTCGACTTCGTCGTCACGGGCGGCCCTCAAGTGGCCGCGACGATCACTGCGCACCACCTGCTCTACAACCGCAATTCGATGTTCGCGGGCGGCTTTCGGCCGCATCATTATTGCCTACCGGTACTGAAGCGCGAGGAACATCGCCTGGCGCTCGTCGCGGCCGCGAGCGGAGGCAATCCGAAGTTCTTCCTCGGCACCGACAGCGCCCCGCACTCGCGATCCGACAAGGAGGGTCCGTGCGGCCACGCGGGCATCTACACGGCGCATGCCGCGATCGAGCTGTACGCGGAAGTCTTCGAGCAGGCGGACGCCCTCGACAAGCTCGAGGCGTTTGCGAGCTTTCACGCCGCGGATTTCTATCGTTTGCCTCGCAACCGCGGCTCGATCACTTTGCGGAAGGAAGCCTGGACGGTGCCTCCCGAGATCCCGTTCGGCTCCGGCAAGCTGGTGCCGCTGCGCGCGGGCGAATCGGTGAGATGGCGACTCGCCTGACGCCTGCGCTCGGCGCACCGATCTTTGCAGCGCTCGCGCCTCTGCTCGGACGCCTTCCCGAGGACCGGTTTCCCCGGTACGACGAGCTCAACGCCTTGACGCCGCCGTCGGTCCTGAGCGGCGCGGGGGCGCCGATCCGCTTCGTGCCGCCGGCCCCGCCCTCGAAGGAGTTCTCCGCGCAGTACGAGGTCCGCATCTTCGAGACCGGCGAAGTGCAGACGCGGCCGGACAGCTGGCACGACCTGTTCAACGCGCTCGCATGGCTCTTGTATCCGAAGACCAAGGCGGTGCTGAACCGCAGGCATTGCGAGGAAATCCGCGCCAGGCGCGGGGAGCCGCTGAGGGGTACGGCTCGCGACGTGCTGACGCTCTTCGACGAGGGCGGGATCGTGGTCGCGTCGGCCGACGCGGAATTGTCGGCTCTCTTGGGCGAGTCCAGCTGGAAGGAGCTGTTCTGGGTGCGTCGCGCGGATGTCGAGCGGTCCATGCGCTTCCACGTCTTCGGCCACGCCCTCTGCGAAAAGGCACTCGAACCGTACAAGGGCGTGACCGCCAAGGCGCTGATTCTCGAATGCGGGCCTGCGTTGCTGCAAGCGCCGCTTGAGCGGCAGCTCGCGGAACTGGACGCGCGCGCCGCGGACTATTTCTCCGGGGAAGGGGCCCTCGCCTCGACGCGCACTCTGCCGCCGCTCCCCATTCTCGGTATTCCCGGATGGGCGCCGGCCAACGAGAGCGAAGCCTACTACGACGACCGTTCGCAGTTCCGCCCCGGCCGATCGCGAATGGAAACGACCCCTTAGGCTCTAAGGGAACGCGGGGATGGTCGGCTCCATGCCGTGGGCGCTTGCTTCGGGGTGGCGGCGTTCCACCAGCTCGCGAACCTCCTCGACGCGCGAAGGCGGCACGTCGACCATGAGCAGGATCTTGCCGGCGTCGATGTCCTTCTGGAAGGGCTTCAGGCGCGAGTTCGGCACGGACATCGCCACGAGGCTCGCCGCCCAGGCGCCGAAGATCGCCCCGATCACCGTGCTGAGAAGCACCGTGACGAGCTGAAGCGAGACTCCGTCGGGCGGGGTCAGGTAGATGTAGATGCCGATCAGGAAGCCGCCCACGCCGCCGATCACGAAGCCGAGCTCCGCGCCGTGCACGGCGTCGGACTTCTGGAAATAGTTCGCTTCGTGCAGCGCGCCCAGGGACATCCCGCGCTTGGCGAGGAAGTGCATGTAGCGGTCTTCGACCCGTGCGAGCAGCAGATCGTTGGCGGTCTGGATGGCGCTGCCCAGATCGGGCAGGAGGAAATACAGTCTGCGTCTCATGCGGGCCTCCTTTGGAAACACGACTGTCGGACCGTTCTTACGCCGCGGCCCTCCCGAAGTCAAGCCGCCGCGCGCGCGATGCGATAAAATGCGCGGTGAAGTTGGCCAGACAGTCGCTGGCAAGTGTTTCAGCTGCCAGAGGAAAGTCCGGGCTCCACAGAGCAGGGTGCTGGGTAACGCCCAGGCGCCGCGAGGCGACGAACAGGGCCACAGAGACGAGTCTTGTTGGACTTGGCGTAGCGCGCAAGCGCTGCGCCAAAGTCTCGTACCGCAGTCAGGGTGACTGCGGTCGAGTCCGACGAGGGTGAAACGCGGCAACCTCCACCCGGAGCAACATCAAATAGGCGGACGACGACGTGGCTCGCCGAGTCCGCGGGTAGGTGGCTCGAGCCCTGGGGTAACCCAGGGCCTAGAGGAATGACTGTCCACGACAGAACCCGGCTTACCGGCCAACTTCACCTCTTTTTCGCGGCACGCTGAACCCACTCGGCGGTCGCCGCGACGATTTCCGGCGAGTCGCCGAGCGCGGGGGTCACGCGGAACTCGGTCTTCGGGTGATTTCTGCGGATCTTTGCACCATCGCAGGCAGATCGCGTTTCAGATGCCCGCCTTGAGCGAGGAAAAGCGGCACGATCGTTACCGTCTCCGCGCCCCTCTCCGCCAGCCGCGCTGCCGCTTCCTCCAGCGACAGCGACATGATCTCCAGGAAAGCCAGCTCTACCGTCAATCCGCTCGCGCGCAGCCGGTCGCGGATACTCTCGAACGGCCGCGCCCACTCGGGCTCGCGCGCTCCGTGGGCGAACAGGATGACGGCGGATACAGACATGGGCGGGCTTAGCCGCGGGACGGGATGTGCGGACAGCAGATCGCGTCAGTCATTCGGGCAGGCTTTGATCTGGGTCAATTCACGCCTTTGCAGAGCCTATACGATTCTCGGCGTCATGTTCAGTCAACCTGTCAGATCCGTCATGGAGCGGAAGAAGCTTCTCACCGCGCCACCGGAGACGACCGTCAGCAAGGCCGTCAAGCTCATGGCACGGAGGAAGGTTGGCGCGGTGTTGGTTGTCGATGGACAGAGCCTGGTCGGGATTTTTACTGAGCGCGACGCGGCATTTCGCGTCATCGCGCAGGACCGCGACGCGCGCGCCACTCGGCTCGCCGATGTGATGACGCCAGCGCCGCAGACCGTCGATCCACGCAAATCATTCGGCTACGCGCTTCTCATGATGCACGAGAACGGCTTTCGTCATGTGCCTGTGGTCGACGACGGCAAGATCGTCGGGATTGTGTCCTCACGCAACGCGCTCGATCCGGATTTGGAGGAGTTCGTGGCGGAGTCGCGGCGGCGAGAGTACATTCTGCGCGAGCGGGATCAATAGCCCGATCTACGCCGCTGCGGACATCGAGCCGCGTCCCGCGCACAGCCGCCGCAGTTCCGGAACGCACGACCCGCAGTTGGTCCCGCATTTGAGCGAACGCTGCAGCGCCGGTAGATCCGCGCCCCGCCGGACCGCGGCACGAATGTCGGCTTCCGAAACGTCGAAGCAGTTGCACACGATCCTGCCGCGCGGGACGGTAGCCGCGGAGCCGGCCGGGCGCGGGGCGAGGGCGAGGGCCGGCGGGACGAGGGCGCCGTTCTGCATCTGTTCCCTGAGCCACGCGGCGGCGCCGGTGTCGCCCGCGAGCCGCACTCCGGCGATGCGGCCTTCCGCGTCGATCCAGATTCGCTTGGCGATTCCGCGCGCCGGGTCGTCGTAGCTCACCGAGCGCAGGCCCGATTCGTCGATCGCACGATCGAGCTCGGGGAGATCGAAGGGCGTGCCGCTGCGGGCGCGCAACATGACGCAGGGCAGCGCTCTCCCGAACGGCGACAGCGCTGCGAGCGGAAAGCGGGAAAGCATGGACTGCAGGCGCCCGAACCGTTCCCAGTCGTCCAGCCGCCGCATCGCGACGAGCTCATGCGGCAACTCGACCCGCTCGACCTGCACCGCCGCGTGCTTCAGCTCCGGCTGCTTGGAAACGGGATCGAAGGCGCTGGCGGTCAGGGCGTTGCCGCCGGCCCCGCTCATGAACCGGCTCCCCCAGTGCATGGGAATGTAGACGTCGCCGCGGCGCTGCTCGGGCGAGGCTTCGGCGCGGAGCAGCAGCTCGCCGCGCGCGCTCGAAACGCGCACGCCGTCGCCGTCGGCGATGCCTCGCGCCGCCATGTCTTCCGGATGCATGGACAGCACCGGTTCCGGCGCATGCGCAAAGAGCCGCGCCACTGTTCCGGTGCGGCTCATGCCGTGCCACTGGTCGCGCAGCCGCCCGGTGTTGAGGCGCAGCGGGTGGGTGGCGTTGAGGGCCTCCCAGACGGGCTGGTGCTTCGTGTCGACGAATCTTGCGCGGCCGTTCGCGGTCGGAAACACGCCGTCGGCATAGAGACGCGCAAGGCCGCTTTGCGCGCCTTCCGGAAAAGGCCATTGCTGCGGGCCGCGCCGCTCGAGCATCGCGTACGACATCCCGCCGATGTCGAGGTCGCGGCCGCGCGTCGTCTCGCGGTGCTCGTCGAAGATCTCCTCCGCACTGGAGTACGGGAAAAGCCTCGCCGCGTGCCGATTGCCCAGCTTTCTCCCCAGGCGGCGTGCGAACTCAGTGGCAATTTGCCAGTCGTGACGCGCTTCGCCGGGAGGTGGCACAGCGGCGCGCACGCGCGAGATGCGGCGCTCGGAGTTGGTGACGGTCCCTTCCTTTTCTCCCCAGCTCGAAGCCGGCAGCAGCAGGTCGGCGTAGGGGGCCGTCTCGGTGTTGCGGTACGCCTCCTGCAGGACCACGAACTCGGCGCGCGACAGCGCCTCGCGGACGAGACCGAGGTCGGGCATCGACTGCGCAGGGTTGGTGCAGGCGATCCACACGGCCCGTATCTCTCCGTCGCGCAGCGCATGGAACAACTCCACCGCGGTCTTCCCCGGCTTCGCGGGCACGTCGGCGACGCCCCACAGCTTCGCGATCTCGGCGCGGTGTGCGGGATTGGCGAGGTCGCGGTGCGCGGACAGAAGATTCGCCATGCCGCCGACCTCGCGGCCGCCCATCGCGTTCGGCTGGCCGGTGAGCGAGAACGGCCCCGCACCAGGCTTGCCGATCTGGCCGGTGGCGAGGTGCAGGTTGATGAGCGCGGCGTTGTTGTGCGTGCCGTGCGTGGACTGGTTCAGCCCCTGGCAGTAGAGCGACAGGCTTGCGCGGGATTTCCCGAACCAGCGCGCGGCCGTCACGATGTCCTGCGCTTGCACGCCGCAGATCGCGGCGGCTTCCGCGGGGCTGCAACCGCGGGCTGTCTTCTCCAGCGCGGCGAACCCTTCCGTATGCCGCTCGATGTACCCGCGGTCGACAAGACCTTCCTCAAGCATCACGTGCAGCATCGCGTTGAAGAGCGCGATGTCGGTGCCCGGCGCGATCGCGAGGTGCAGATGCGCGTCGGCGGCGGTATCGGTGCGGCGCGGGTCGACCACGATCAGTTTCAACGCGGGGTTCGCGGCGCGCGCGGCCTCGATGCGGCGGTACAGGACCGGATGCGCGACCGCAGTGTTCGAGCCGGCGATGAGGATGCATTGCGCGCGGTCGAGGTCCTCGTAGCACGCGGGCGGCGCATCCGCCCCCAGCGTCGCCTTGTAGCCGGCCACCGCCGAGGACATGCACAGGCGCGAGTTGGTGTCGACGTTGTTGGTGCCGACGAGGCCCTTGGCGAGCTTGTTGAAGACGTAGTAGTCCTCGGTGAGCAGCTGGCCGGAAATGTAGAGCGCGACGCTGTCCGCGCCGTGGGCGGCGATCGTCGCAGCGAATCGCCCGGCGGCATGGGCGAGCGCTTCGTCCCAGGTCACGCGGGTGCGCGCCTCGGCGCGCGTACGGCGCAGCTCGGGAAAGAGCGCGCGTGTTCCGTGATGCGCGCTCAGGTGCAGCGTCTGGCCTTTGGTGCACAGGCGCCCGAAATTGGCGGGATGATCGGGATCGCCGCGCACCGAGATGATGCGTTCGCCCTCGGTTGCGATCACCACGCCGCAGCCCACTCCGCAGTAGCAGCAGGTTGATCGGGTTTCTCTCACGGGTTTTTCTCGCGCGTCATGCGACGAATGTCAGCAATGCGCATGCCATGCGCTCTCGCGGGGGCGGCACTCGCGCTTTCAGAGGAAAGCGCCCGCGTGCAGAAGAAATTGCCTCGCGGATCACGGTCCATGACGGTGCGAGCCGGATATTTGCTGCACCGCAACAGTGCACGATCTGATCCGCGCGTCCGGTCCTCCAACCGGCATAAGCTCCTGTGCCAATTGGAATAAGGGTGAGTGCGGCTCTGTGGCATAGCGATTGCGTAATGCACGACGGAGGCATGCAGCACTGGAGAGCGAAATGAACGAACGCAGAACTCGAGAAAGACCGGTCGCGCGCCGCGAATTCATCAGGCGGGCGAGCGCAGCTGGCATCGTCGGCCTCATCCCTGCCGCGGTGCGCAGCGCCGCCTGGGCGGCGGGCGCCGTCGGCCTGCCCGCATACGCGCAGAAGGCGCGTCCCGAAAAAGAGGCGCTGAAGTTCGGCTTCATCAAGCTCACCGACATGGTCCCGCTGGCGATCGCCTACGAGAAGAAGTACTTCGAGGACGAGGGCCTGTTCGTCACGCTCGAGGCGCAGGCGAACTGGAAGGTGCTGCTCGACCGGGTCATCGACGGCCAGCTCGACGGCGCGCACATGCTCGCCGGCCAGCCGCTCGGGGCAACCGTCGGCGTCGGCACCAAGTCGCCGGTGGTCACGGCGTTCAGCATGGACCTCAACGGCAACGGGATCACCGTTTCCAACGAGGTCTGGAACGAGATGAAGAAGCACGTCCCGACGTCGGCCGGCAAACCGGTGCATCCGATCAAGGCCGACGCGCTCAAGAAAGTCGTCGACAAGTTCAAGGCCGAAGGCAAGCAATTCAAGATGGGGATGGTGTTCACGCTCTCGACTCACAACTACGAATTGCGCTACTGGCTCGCCGCTGGCGGAATTCACCCGGGCTACTACTCGGCGAACGATTCCAACGGGCAGACCGGCGCCGACGTGCTGATCTCGGTGACGCCGCCGCCGCAGATGCCCGCGACGCTCGAGGCCGGGACGATCAACGGCTACTGCGTCGGCGAGCCCTGGAACCAGCAGGCCGTCGCCAAGGGAATCGGCGTTCCGGTGATCACCGACTACCAGATCTGGAAGAACAACCCCGAGAAGGTGTTCGGCGTCACGAAGGGCTGGGCGGAGAAGTATCCGAACACGCACGTCGCCGTGGTGAAGGCGCTGATCCGCGCGGGCAAATGGCTCGATGCCAGCATGGCGAACCGCGTCGAGGCGGTGAAGATCATCAGCCGGCCGAACTACGTCGGCGCGAGCGAAGAGGTGATCGCCAACAGCATGACGGGGACCTACGAGTTCGAAAAGGGCGACAAGCGCCCGCTGCCGGACTTCAACGTGTTCTTCCGCCATCACGCCACCTATCCGTTCTACAGCGACGCGATCTGGTATCTGACGCAGATGCGCCGCTGGGGGCAGATCCCCGACGGCAAGCCGGACGCCTGGTACCTCGACGTCGCCAAGCAGGTGTACCTGCCGGGCGTGTACCTGCGTGCGGCCAAGGCGCTGATCGCCGAGGGCAAGGCGAGCGAAGCCGATTTTCCGCTGAAGACCGACGGCTTCCGCAGCGAGAAGGGCGGCTTCATCGACGGCGTTACTTTCGACGCCAGGAAGCCGAACGACTACCTGAGGAAATTCAGGATAGGACTGAAGGACAACGAAAAGGCCTGAACCGGCCGCGCACGAAGGAGACGCAATCATGACCAGGGTGCTGAGGGTTCTGGGAATCGGAAGGACGGGCTTCGATCCGCGCGAGCGCTCGCGCGTGGCGCTGCTGGCGCTGGGAGTGCCGGTCGCGGCGATCGCGGCGTTCCTGTGGCTGTGGTCGGCGAGCGCGGCGCGCGTGCAGACGAGCCTAGGGCAGGTGCCCGGCCCGGCGCAGGTCCTCGCGCAGGCGAAGAGCCTGCTCGAAGATCATCTGTCCGAGCGCGCCAAGCAGGCCGAGTTCACCCGGAGGCAGGAGGAGCGCAACCGGCAGCGGCTCGCCGAGGATCCCAGGGCGGAGGTGACGGTCCACAAATGGACCGGCAAGCCGACCTTCGTCGACCAGATACTCACCAGCCTCAAGACGGTGTTCACCGGATTCCTGATCGCGACGCTCATAGCGGTGCCGCTCGGCATCCTCTGCGGCCTGAGCAAGATCGTGCAGGCGGCGCTCAACCCCATGATCCAGGTGTTCCGTCCGGTGTCGCCGCTCGCCTGGCTGCCGATCGTCACGCTGTCGTGAGCGCGGTCTACGTGACCACCGACGGAGCAATGTTTCAGAAATCCTTCCTCGTGTCCGCGATCACCGTGACGCTGTGCTCGTTGTGGCCGACGCTGATCAACACCGCGGTGGGAGTGACCTCGGTCGATCGCGACCTGCTCAACGTGTCGCGCGTGCTGCAGCTTCCCTGGAACACCAAGGTCGCGAAGATCGTCGTGCCTTCGGCGCTCCCCTACATCTTCACCGGCATGCGCCTGTCTCTGGGCGTGGGCTGGATGGTGCTGATCGCCGCCGAGATGCTGGCGCAGAACCCGGGCCTGGGGAAATTCGTCTGGGACGAGTTCCAGAACGGCAGCCAGGAGTCGCTCAGCCGGATCATGGTGGCGGTGCTGACCATCGGCGTGATCGGCTTTCTGCTCGACCGGATCATGCTCGGTCTGCAGCAGCTCTCGGCGCGCGGCTGACCCAGGCTGCGATGAGTCACGCCGCGACACTCGCGAAGCTTGCCCCGCAGCCGGGCTCGTCGGCGCAGGACATGGCGACGGCAGCGCCGAGCGCCGTGCCCGACGCACTCGAGCTGCGCGGCGTGGCGAAAGGCTACGGCTCGGGCAGCGCGCGCAGCGAGGTCCTGAAGGACATCGATCTGTCCATCGCCGAGGGCGAATTCGTCGCGATCGTCGGCTTCTCGGGCAGCGGCAAGACGACCTTGGTCAGCCTGCTCGCAGGCCTCGCGCAGGCCGATGCCGGGGAAGTGCTCAAGCGCGGGCACCCGGTGCTCGGACCCGGGCCGGACCGCGGCGTGGTGTTCCAGAGCTATTCGCTCATGCCCTGGCTGTCGGTGAGCGAGAACGTGGCCCTCGCGGTCGACCGCGTGTTCGCCGGCCGGCCGAAGGCCGAACGCCGCGCGCGGACTGCGCACTACGTGGAGATGGTCGGCTTGTCCGCCGCCGCGTACAAGCGGCCTGCCGAGCTCTCGGGGGGCATGCGCCAGCGCGTCGCCGTGGCCCGCGCGCTGGCGGCGAACCCGGACGTGCTGCTGCTCGACGAGCCGCTGTCGGCGCTCGACGCCCTCACGCGCGCCAACCTTCAGGACGAGATCACGCGCATCTGGAACGAGGAGAAGAAGACGGTACTCCTCATCACCAACGACGTCGACGAGGCGCTGATCCTCGCCGACCGGATCATCCCGCTCGACCCCGGCCCGCGCGCCTCGCTCGGCCCCTCGTTCCAGGTCGAGCTGCCGCGGCCGCGCGACCGGCGCGCGCTGAACCACGACTCGCGCTTCAAGGACCTGCGCGGCGCCGTCACCCAATACCTGATCGACGCGGGCGGCCGGCGCGCCTCGAAGGGCGCGGCCAAAGTGATCCATCTTCCGCCCCTCAGACCCCGGGTGAAGGAAGAGACGCGCCGCAGCCTGCCCGCGTTCCTGCGCATGCGCCATTCGGGATGGCTCGCGGAGCTCGATGCGCGCGAGGCCGGCGCGCCGGTGATGCCGCCGCGCGCGCCCAAGGCGCGCGACGCGCGCTTCGTCGAGTTCACGCAGCTCGGCAAGGTCTATCCGACGCCCGGCGGGCCGCAGAAGGTCGTCGACGGCTTCGAGGCGAAAATCGCCAAGGGCGAGTTCATCTCGATCATCGGACACTCGGGGTGTGGTAAATCGACCGTGCTTTCGATGGCGGCAGGTCTCACGGACATCACCGAGGGCGGCGTGATTCTCGACGGTCGCGAAATCGCCTCGGCGGGCCCGGACAGGGGGCTCGTGTTCCAGGCGCCGAGCCTGGTGCCGTGGCTCACCGCGTACGAGAACGTGGCCATCGGCGTGGAGCGCGTCTTCCCGCACGCCACCCCGGCGGAACGGCGCGACATGGTCGAGTACTACCTCGGCCGCGTCGGCCTCGCCGACGCCATGCGCAAGCGCGCCTCGGCGCTGTCGAACGGCATGAAGCAGCGCGTCGGCATCGCGCGGGCGTTTGCGCTCTCGCCGAAGCTGCTGCTCCTCGACGAGCCCTTCGGCATGCTGGATTCGCTCACGCGCTGGGAGCTTCAGGAAGTGCTGATGGAGGTGTGGGCGAAGAACCAGATCACCGCGATCGTCGTCACCCACGACGTCGACGAGGCGATCCTGCTCGCCGATCGCGTGCTGATGATGACCAACGGCCCGCGCGCGCGGGTCGGCCGCGTGCTCGACGTGCCGCTCCCGCGGCCGCGCTCGCGCCGCGCGCTGCTCGCGCACCCGCAGTACTACGAGCTGCGCGAGAACCTGATCACCTTCCTCGAGGACTGCGACCGGCACCGGGCCGGTTGACCCGGAGGCATGCGGAGGCGGCGAACGACATGAAGAAAATGAAGCTGGTCATGGTCGGCAACGGCATGGCCGGCGTGCGCACGCTCGAGGAGCTCTTGAAGATCGCGCCGGACCTCTACGAGATCACCGTGTTCGGCGCGGAGCCGCACGCGAACTACAACCGCATCCTGCTCTCGCCCGTGCTCGCGGGGGAGATGACGCTCAAGGAGATCATGCTGAACGATGTCGACTGGTACGGCCGGAACAACATCCGGCTCCATCTCGGCAAGAAAGTGGAGCGGATCGACCGCGTCGCACGGCGCGTGATCGCGGCGGACGGCACCGCCGAAGATTACGACCGCCTGCTGCTCGCCACCGGCTCCAATCCCTTCATCCTGCCGGTGCCCGGCAAGGATCTCGAAGGCGTCCTGACCTACCGCGACATCGGCGACACCAACGCGATGATCGAGGCGTCGAAGAAGTACCGTCACGCGGTGGTCATCGGCGGCGGGCCTGCTCGGCCTGGAGGCGGCGAACGGCTTGAAGCTGCGCGGCATGAACGTCACCGTCGTGCACCTCATGGAATGGCTGATGGAGCGCCAGCTCGACCGTACCGCGGCGCAGCTCCTGCAGCAGTCGCTCGAGGCGAAGGGATTGCATTTCCTCCTACAGAAGCAGACTGCCGGGATCGTCGGCAACGCGGGCGGGCGCGTGAGCGGCGTGCGGTTCAAGGACGGTTCCGAGATCGCGGCGGACCTCGTCGTGATGGCGATCGGGATCCGGCCGAACACCGGGCTCGCCGAGTCGGCCGGCCTGTACTGCAACCGCGGAATCGTGGTGAACGACACGATGCAGACCTACGATCCGAAGATCTACGCGGTGGGCGAGTGCGCCGCGCACCGCGGCGTCGCCTACGGGCTGGTCGCGCCGCTCTTCGAGATGGCCAAGGTGTGCGCAAACCACCTCGCGCATTTCGGCATTGGCCGCTACACCGGCTCGGTGACCTCGACCAAGCTGAAAGTGACCGGGATCGATCTCTTCTCGGCGGGGGAATTCACGGGCGGCGCCGGCACCGAGGACATCGTCCTCAACGACACGCTGGGCGGCGTGTACAAGAAGATCGTGCTGCGCGAAAACCGCGTGGTCGGGACCGTGCTCTACGGCGATACCGCCGACGGCTCGTGGTATTTCCAGCTCCTGCGCGACAAGCAGGACGTCGCCGGGATCCGCGATCAGCTGATGTTCGGCCAGAATCACCTGGGCAACACCGGGCACCAGGGCCAGAGCCGCGCGGCGGCGATGGCCGACACGATGGAGGTGTGCGGCTGCAACGGCGTATGCAAAGGCGCCATCGTCAAGGCGATCAAGGAGAAGGGCCTGTTCACGCTCGACGACGTGAGGAAGCACACCAAGGCCTCGAGCTCCTGCGGCTCGTGCACCGGCCTCGTCGAGCAGATCCTCGCCTCGACGGTCGGTGGCGCCTACCAGCCGGAAGCCGCGAAAGTGAAGCCCCTGTGCGGCTGCACCGACTACACCCACGAGGAAGTGCGCAGGACGATCCGCGAGCAGAAGCTGCTGTCGATCCCGGCGGTGATGAAGTTCCTCGAGTGGCGCGAGCCGAACGGCTGCGCGAGCTGCCGTCCCGCGCTCAACTACTACCTGCTGTGCGCCTGGCCGCACGAGTACAGGGACGACCCGCAGTCGCGCTTCATCAACGAGCGCGCGCACGCCAATATCCAGAAGGACGGCACCTTCTCGGTCGTTCCGCGCATGTTCGGCGGCATCACCAGCTCGGATCAGCTGCGGCGCATCGCCGACGTGGTGGACAAATACAAGATCCCGACGGTGAAGGTGACCGGCGGCCAGCGCATCGACCTGCTCGGCGTGAAGAAGGACGACCTGCCCAAGGTGTGGCGCGACCTCGACATGCCGTCGGGGCACGCCTACGCCAAGGCCCTGCGCACGGTGAAGACCTGCGTCGGCTCGGAGTGGTGCCGCTTCGGCGTGCAGGACTCGACCAACATGGGCATAGACCTGGAGAAGGACCTGTGGAGGATGTACGCGCCGCACAAGGTGAAGATGGCGGTGTCGGGCTGCCCGCGCAACTGCGCCGAGTCCGGCGTCAAGGACGTCGGCGTGATCGGCGTCGAGTCCGGCTGGGAGATCTACGTCGGCGGCAACGGCGGCATCAAGACCGAGGTCGCGCAGTTCCTGTGCAAGGTGAAGACGCGCGAGGAGGTGCTGGAATACGCCGGCGCATTCCTGCAGCTCTACCGGGAGGAGGCGCGCTACCTCGACCGCACCGTGCACTACGTCAAGCGCGTCGGCCTGGACGAGATCAAGAAGCGGATCGTCGAGGACGCGGCCAACCGCAAGGCGCTGTACGCACGGCTCAAGCATGCCCTCGAGGGCGTGCCAGATCCGTGGAAGGAGCGTGCGGCCGGCGAGGATCGCCGCGAGTTCGAGGCACTCGCGGTATGAAGGCGGCGGCGCTGCGCGATCTGCGCGTGACGGGCTGGGTCAGGGTGTGCCGCCTGGAGGACATCCCGCCGCTCGGCGCGCGCGTGGTCCGGCGCGCGGACGGCGATGTGGCCGTGTTCCGGAACGCCGGGGACGAAGTGTTCGCGCTCGCTGGACCGCTGCCCGCACAAGGGCGGGCCGCTGTCGCAGGGCATCGTGCACGGGAACAAGGTTGCCTGCCCCCTGCACGGCTGGAACATCCGGCTCGAAGACGGCTGCGCGGTCGCCCCGGACGAAGGCTGTACAACGGTTTTCCCGGTGCGCGTCGAAAGTGGAGAGATCTTCCTGAAGACCTGACTTTCGGACTGTCTCGCAAGTCCAAGCCGGTCGCCCGCCGGGCCACAGGGGGACCCGGGGAGGTGGACCTACCTGCCCCTTGTCGGGCAGACTCTCATTTCCTTGACGGGGATCAACGAGCGAATCTCCCGCCTCGGTACCGTAAGCGAGCCGTCTTCGGCGCAAGGGGGGCCGTATTTCAACCTTTGATCGAAGGAGAAAGAACATGAACACCCGTATGCCAATGGTGGCTGGCTTGGGATTCGCATTGGTGCTGCTAACGGGCTCGGCACAGGCCGCGGACAGCGGTTTCTACCTGGGCGCCGGGGCAGGACAGGCTCAGATATCCGATGACCCGTCGCAACTCACCGGCAAGTTCGACGAGAGCAGCACGTCCTACCGGGGGTTCGTCGGCTACCGTCTCGGGGTGATCCCGATTCTCGATTTCGCCGGCGAGATCGGCTACGCGGATCTGGGCTCGGCCGAAAGTACCATCGGCGGGACGGCGACGAAATACCAGGCCAAAGGCGCGGACGCGTCCGTCCTGGTGATCTTTCCGATCACGATCCTCGACCTGTACGGCCGCTTTGGCGCGATGAAGTACGACCTGGACAAGACCTTCAGCGGCGCCACGACCAGCAGCAGCGGCACGGCGGGGGTCTATGGCGTGGGCTTGGGTTTGCGGTTCGGGCTCCTCGGCGTGCGTGCGGAGTACGACCGCATCGACATCAAGGAGCTCAAGAGCGTCGACGTGGGGATGGTGAGCGTTTACTTCCAGTTCTGATTCCTAGGAAGTGGAGTCGGCGGCCGTGTGCGCCGCTGCCTGCCCGCGCCCTGCGCATGCGGGGCGATCGGTCGCCGCGGCATAGCTGGGGCTCAATATGCCGGCGCCGTACGTGTGCGGTAAGAACGCGGGAAGGCCACGATTGCTGCTGAACGCTGCTCGGGGCGACGAGTGTACGATGGTGTTGGCTGCAATCATGAAGAACATCATCCTCACCGCCAAGAACGACAAGCGCGTCGAGTTCTACGACAGCGCAACGCACGTAAGGCTCGCGGGGCTCGACATGCCGGCGCCGGTGCACGAGCTCGCGCTCACGCGCGAACGAGCCTACGGCACGGTGTACGGCGGCGGCATATTCGGCAAGAACAAGGATCCGGATCATCGCGTCGTGGTCGTCGACCTCGCCGCGCGGGAGGTCGACGGGTTCATCGACGTCGGAACCTACCTCGCCCCGCACGGGATCATGTTCGGCGCCGACGGCCTGTTGTGGGTGACTGCAGAATTGAACAATGCCATTGTCGGCATCGACGTCGTGCGGCGCAAAGTCGTCGCCGCCATCGACACCGGCGGCGCGGCGCACTGGCTGACTGTCTCGCCCGACGGCGCTCTCGCCTACGTCGCCCACAAGCAGACGCCTTGCCTCGCCATCGTCGATTTGCTGAAACGCCGCGTCGCCGGTCAGGTGGACATCCCGAACCGCTGCGAAGGGGTTGCGCTCTCGAAGGACGGCGAGCGGCTATACGTAGCTTCGCACACCGCGGCGGAGCTCAACGAGATCGACACGCGCAGCGAAAGGCTGATCCGCAGCATCCACATCGAAGGCGGCGGCGAGGATAGAGCGCAGCTGCGCCGCGTGCGTATCTCGCCGGACGAGCGCTGGCTGCTGTTTTCGTCGCACGTCGACGGCAATGTCGCCGTCTTCAGCCTGCCCGATCTCGAACAGACCGCGCTCGTCAAGGTCGGCAAGGCGCCGATGGGCTTCGGGTTCCCGGCCGATGCGGACCGGGCGCTGGTGTGCAATCACGACGACGGCGTGGTGTCCGTGCTCGACCTTGCGGCCGGCGCGGTCACGGCTTCGTTTGCGACCGGCAACGGCTGCGAGTTCGTCGAGTACTACTGACGCCGGACCCCGGCCGCAGGGTCGATCGCGGCAATCTCCTGCATCACGCGCTCGGGCAGCAAATCGTTCATGCACTTGAAGTGCCCCAGAGGGCACTCGCGCGCGTAGCAGGGGCTGCATTCGATTCCGGTTCGCACGAGGCGCGCCCGCGCCGAGAGCGGCGGCGTGTGCTCGGGGCTGGAGGAGCCGTACAGCGCGACCACTGGGCGTCCGACGCCTGCCGCGACGTGCATCAGCCCGGAGTCGTTGCTCACGACCACTTCGGCGAGCGAGAGGAGGTCGATGGCGCCGGCGAGATCGGTCTTCCCGCACAGGTTGATCGCGGCGCCGCCGGAAAGCCGAACGACATCCTCGCCGATGGCCTTGTCCTTGTCAGACCCGAACAGCCACACCGCCCGGCCCTTTGCCGCGAGCCTTCGCGCGAGCTCGGCGAAATGCCGCGCCGGCCAGCGCTTCGCCGGCCCGTATTCGGCGCCCGGGCAGAACGCGGCGACGGGTTTCTCGCGCGAGAGCCCCAGACGCTCGAGCGTCGCGAGACGGTTCGCGTCGTCGACGCGGAGACGTACCCCGGGCAGCGGCCGCACGACCGGCTCTCCCGGCTTCTCCGCAAGCTGCGCGTAGCGCTCGGCCATCAGCGGCAGGCGTTTTGCGTCGAGCTTGTGCACGACGTTGAGCAGGCCGTAGCGCAGCTCGCCGACGAAACCCGGCGCGACGCGGAATGCCCGCGAAGAACGGAATCAGCGCCGACTTGAAGGTGTTCGGCAGCACGATCGCTTCGCTCGTAGCCGCGGGACGCGCAGGCTGCGGCCGAGGCGCCAGCGCGCCGAGAGCTTCAGCTCGCCGTGCCCGAACGGCGCTTCGATGACCTCGTTGATCTCGGGCATGCGGCGCAGGACCGGCGCGGTCCACGCCGGAGCGAGCGCGTCGATCCCGACGCCGGGGAGTTTCTCGCCGCAGACGCGCGAAGAGCGGCTGGGCGAGCAGCGTGTCGCCGATCCAGTTCGGCGCGACGATGAGGATCTTCGGCACAGGGCGCTCAGTGGCCCTTGGGACGCTGGCCCTTGTAGACGTAGCGCGTGCCGCAGTAGGGGCAGAGCATCTGGCCCGCCTTGGCGACATCCAGGAACACCCGCGGATGCATGCACCACACCGGCGACTTCGGCGTGGGGCAGTGCAGGGGAAGATCGGACTCGCGTGACCTCGACCTGGCGGCTCGCCTGCTCGTTCGCACCCATCAGGCTTTTTCTTTGGATTTCGCCGCGGCCTTTTCGTGCACCGGCGAGAGCCAGTCCTTGTGCTTGGCGACCTTGCCGGCGACGACGTCGAAGAAGAGCTTCTGGATCTTGGCCGTGACCGGTCCGCGCGCGCCCGAGCCGATCGTGCGGCCGTCGAGCTCCCGGATCGGCGTGACTTCGGCCGCGGTGCCGGTGAAGAAAGCCTCGTCGGCGATGTAGATGTCGTCGCGAGTGATGCGCCGGGAGATGACCTCGTAGCCCAGTTCGTTCGCCAGCGTGATCACCGAGGCGCGCGTGATGCCGCTCAAGGCCGAAGTCAGCTCCGGCTCGTGCAGCTTGCCGTCCTTGACGAGGAAGAGGTTCTCGCCCGAGCCCTCGGCGACGAATCCGTCGACGTCGAGGAGCAGCCCCTCGTCGTAGCCGTGCTGGGTCGCTTCCAGGTTCGCGAGGATCGAGTTCGGATAGGTCCCGGCCATCTTGGCGCGCGCCATGGTGACGTTGATGTGGTGGCGCGCGTACGACGACGTCTTCACGCGGATGCCCTTCTCGATCGCCTCCTGCTCCGAGGTACGCGCCCCAGGGCCAGGCGGCGATCGCCACGTGCACGGTCGCGCCGATCGGCGACACGCCCATCTTCTCCGAACCGTAGAACGCGATCGGCCGGATGTAGCAGGACTCGTGCTCGTTGGCGCGCACCACTTCCTTCTGCGCTTCGATGAGCGTTTCCCGGCCGTAGGGGATCTTCATCATGTAGATGTGCGCCGAGTTGAACAGGCGCTCGGTGTGGTCCTTCAGCCGGAAGATCGCGGGGCCTTCGACGGTCTTGTAGGCGCGCACGCCCTCGAATACGGCGAGGCCGTAGTGCAGCGAGTGGGTGAGGACGTGGGTGGTCGCGGAACGCCAGGGCACGAGCTTGCCGTCGTACCAGATGAATCCGTCGCGATCGGCCATCGACATGAGAAATCTCCGGAAGGGCTTCTGAACGGCTATTCTATCGGAAACCAACCAGTCATTGCGCCTCAGGGAAAGACGGCCTGCCATAGCGCGAGCGTTGCAGCGATCTGCTCCTTCACGTCCTCGTGCGGCACGCGCGCGTACCTGGCGCCGTTCAGCCGCAGGCCGTGCTGCAGCCGCCTGAACTCGCGGTAGGCCGAGCCCACCTCTTCGGCGGCATCGGCCGGGATCAATCCGAGTTTCGCGGCGAGCTTCAGCAGCGCGATGTTGCCGCTGTTCGCGACGAGCTCCGGACGACGGTGCGCGTGCGCGAGCACCAGATACTGCACGATGAACTCGATGTCGATCATGCCGCCGCGGTCGTGCTTCAGATCGAAGAGCTCGCTCCGGTTGGGGTGGCCTTCGAGCAGCTTTTGCCGCATCGACAGCACTTCGTCGCGCAGCTTCAATTCGTCGCGCTGCATCTGCAGGATCGCGCGCCGTTCCGATTCGAACGCAGCGCCCACGGTCGCGTCGCCGGCGCAGAAGCGCGCGCGCGTCAGCGCCTGGTGCTCCCAGGTCCACGCCGATTCGCGCTGGTAGCGCGCGGAACGCCTCGATCGAGCTCACCATGAGGCCGCTCGCGCCGTCGGGCCGCAGCCGCAGGTCGGTCTCGAACAGAACCCCGGCGGCGGTGCGGCTGGTGAGCCAGAGATTGATCCGCTGCGCGAGGCGGGCGTAGTTCTCCTGCGCCTGCTCGTGCGGGTCGTCGTAGAGGAAGATGATGTCCAGGTCCGAGGCGTAGCCGAGTTCCTTCCCGCCGAGCTTGCCGTAGCCGATGATCGCGAAGCGCGGCTCTTCGCGGTGCCGGCGGCGCAGTTGCGTCCAGCACAATTCCAGCGACGACCTGCAGCATTGCATCCGCGAGATCCGAGAGATGATCGGCGAGCCGTTCGACCGTCAGTGCCCCGGAGAGGTCCTGCGCGAGCAGCCGGAACACCTGCGCGTGGTGCGCCTCGCGCAGCGCGTCCATCTGCCGTTCGGTATCCCCGGCGAGATCCGACATCTGCCGCCTCAGTCGATGGGCGAATTCCTTCCAGTCGGGCGGCGCGATGCAGCAGGCGCGCGTCGAGCAGCTCGTCGAGCACGTATCGGATGCCGATTCAGGTACTCCGCCGACCAGCTCGACGCGCTCATCAGGTCGGCCAGCTGCTTCGAGGGCTTCGGGATGCTCGTCGAGGAGCGCGAGATAGGCGGCGCGCCGGCTGATGGTCTCGAGGAGATCCATGCAGCGCGCGAGGGTCGCGTCCGGATTCCCGCACCGCGCCGCCTCCTCGATGACAGCGCGGCACCAGCGCGTCGAAGCGCTCGCGGCTTGCCTCGGGAAGGTTATTGTAGCGGCTGCCCGCACGAACCGCCTCCAGGCGCGCGGCGCTGCTCGCCGCGTCGCGAAAGCCCAGCCCGCCCAGCTGGGTTTCGACCGCGCTTCGGTCCTCTTCCCGCCACAGAGGAGCGAGGGCGTGTCGCGGCGACTCGCGGGTCGAGAACACGTCGTCGAAATGCCGCGATACGCGCTCGCGGTGCGCCTCGAGCGCCGCGGCGAACGATTGCCACGAGGGAAATCCCATGGCCTCGGCGACGAGCGCGCGGTCTTCGTCGCTTGCGGGCAGCTTGTGCGTCTGGGCGTCCTCGATGTACTGCAGTCGGTGCTCGAGGCGCCTGCAGGAAGACGTAGGCTTCGGTGAGCTCGGCCGCTGTCTCTTGCGGCAACAGCCCTTTCTGCGCGAGCAGAGCGAGCACGCCCAGGGTCGGGCGCAACTGCAGCGACGGATCGCGCCCGCCGCGGATCAGCTGGAAGGCCTGCGCGATGAACTCGATCTCGCGGATTCCGCCGGGTCCCAGCTTGATGTGATCGGACATTTCGCGGCGCGCGACTTCGGCGCGGATCTGCGCGTGCAGCTCGCGCATCGCGGCGAATGCGCCGTAGTCGAGATACTTGCGGAACACGAACGGCCGCACGATCGCGGAGAGCGTGTCGGCCCGATCCCCGGAAAGTGCCCGCGCCTTGATCCAGGCGTAGCGTTCCCATTCGCGGCCCTGCGTGACGAGGTAATGCTCGAGCGCGTCGAAGCTCGTCGCGAGCGGCCCCGCGTCGCCCCAGGGGCGCAGCCGCATGTCCACGCGGAACACGCGGCCTTCGTCGGTCGTCTCGTCGAGCGCCTTGATCAGCTTGCGACCCAGCCGGTCGAAGAACTCGTGGTTGCTGACCGATCGCCGCCCTCGGGTTTCCCCCTCCTCGGGATAGACGAATACCAGGTCGACGTCGGAGGAGACGTTCAGCTCTCCGCCGCCGAGCTTTCCCATCCCGACGACCAGCAGCTGCTGCCGGGCTCCGCCTGCGAAAGGCGTGCCCAGCTCCGCCTCGAGCGCGGGCTGTAGCCCTTCGAGCGCCGCTGCGATCGACACCTCCGCGAGGTCGCTCATGGCCGCGCAAACCTCGGTGAGGTCCGCGATCCCGCCGAGGTCCCGGGCGAGCACCCGCAGGATCACGCGCTGGCGCAGGCGCCTCAGCGCCGAGAGCGAGGCGGGTTCACCCGCGGATTCCTGCGACGTCAGGAACGAGCGCATCGAAGCTGCTGTCCACTGGACATGCGCTGCCTGGTCGAGTTCCTCCTGCAGCTCGGGCCGGGCGGCGACAAGGCGTTCGGCGAAACGCGACAACTTGAGGGGGTTCATGGATCTTCTGGTGCTTTTCGCGCGGCCATCGAGGCCAGCGGGTAAAATGTGATTCTTTGCTGGCGTGTCATCGCGAGGCGGCGCTGACGCGTTCGACCACTAGCTGCCAACACGGCCCTATTGTATGTAAGTCGGGGCCGGATCTGCCACGCCGACAGGCGCACTTATCTTGGACCAGCCGCTTCAGAAACTCGAGCACGCGATCGAGGAAACGATCGCGCAAGCGATCCCACCGAGGAGCAAGGGGCGCGCTTTCGTGCGCTTCGTCGGCTGGGGCTTGCTGGTCGTCTATTTCCTTTTCGCCCTGGCCGTTCTTGTCACGCGCTATTACGCTCTCCCCAGGGTCGGCGAGTACAAGGGTGACATCGAGCGGTACGCGTCCAGGGCCTTGGGCCAGCGCATCACGGTCGGCGCGATCGAAGCGGGCTGGCAGGGCCTGCGGCCCGAGCTCCTTCTCGCCGACGTCACCCTCTACGATCGCGACGGCCGCGCGGCCTTGAAGCTGCCCGCGGTCGAAGCGACGGTTTCCTGGATCTCGGTGCTCATCGGATCGCCGCGGTTCTATTCCCTCGTTTTCGACCGGCCACGGCTCGAGATCCGGCGCGACAAGGCCGGCAAGTTCTACGTAGCCGGCGTCGAGTTGCGCGCGGAGACGGGCGACGCGGGAATCGCCCAATGGGTCCTGGCGCAGCGTGAAATCGTGATCCGCGATGCGAGTCTCACCTGGGACGACGGGCTGCGCGGCGCGCCGCAGCTCGCGCTACCGGTGCTCAATGTCGTTCTGCGCAGCGGCCTCCTCGGGCACCGCTTCGCGCTCCGGGCGAGGCCGCCCGCCGAGCTTGCTTCGGCGCTCGACGTGCGCGGCGACCTGAACCGCGGAGACCTCGCCGACTGGGAATCCTGGACGGGCCGGCTGTTCGCCGAGCTCGAATACACCGATCTCGTCGCGTGGCGGCCGTGGGTCGATTACCCGCTCGACCTGCGCTCCGGCAAGGGAGGCGTGCGCCTGTGGCTGGACCTGGAGGGGAAGAGTTCCAGCGAAGCCACCGTCGACGTTGCGCTCTCCCAGGTTGTGCTGCGCGTGGCCAAGGGCCTGCCACTGCTCGAGCTCGACACCCTTCAGGGGCGCCTGGGGGCGACGCAGAGCGAGGGAAAAACCTTCGAAGTCTCCGGTCGCAACGTCAGGTTCAGGACAGGCGCGGGCGTCACGCTTTCGCCCACCGACTTTCGCGTCTTGTGGCAGCCCGAAGACGGGCAGACTCCGCAGAAGGGGGAAATGGAAGCGAACGCCCTCGACCTGGACCGGCTCGCGCGGCTGACGGAGTTCTTCCCGTTTCCGCGCGCTGCGCGCGAGCGCCTCGCCGCCACCGACCCGCGCGGCAGCGTGCGCAACCTGAAAGTGGCCTGGACCGGCGATGTGGAAAACCCCCAGCACTACAGCGTGAGGGCGGGGTTCAGCAGGCTCGCCGCCCGTGCTAACAAGGGGATCCCCGGGTTCGCCGGGCTCACCGGGCGGATCGAAGCGAGCGACACGGGCGGAAGTGTCGCTCTGGGCTCAGAGCAGGTCGCGCTCGAGCTGCCCGGGATTTTTCCCGAGAGTCCGGTACACCTCGACTCGCTCGCCGGCCAGATGAGCTGGAAAATCGTCCCGGATCGATTCGATCTCGGCTTCAACGGCCTTTCGGTCGCCAACCGCGACATCGCCGGAACATTCTCAGGCAGCTATGCCCTCAGGCAGGGCGTAAACTCCATCGATCTCACCGGCCGCTTCTCCCGAGTCGAGGGCAACGCGGTATACCGTTATGTTCCAAAGCTCCCCGAGAAGGTGGTGCAGTATCTCAAATCGTCGATACGCGACGGGCGGTCGAAAGACGTCAGGCTGCGCCTGAAGGGCGAGCTCTCGAAGTTTCCGTTCGAAGACGCAAGCTCAGGACTCTTTCAAATCGTCGCGAAAGTCACCGACGCGGACCTGGACTACGCGCCAGGCTGGCCGAACGCGACCGGTATCTCGGGGGATCTCATCTTCGAGGGCAAGGGCATGCGCGTCGAGGCGTCGAGGGCGGCCGTCATCGGCGTTCAGGCAAGCAGCGTCCGCGCGAATATTCCGGACCTGTTTCATCGGGAACCGCGGCTGGGACTCGAGATCCGCGCCGACGACCGCACCTCCGATTTCCTGCGCTTCATCGCGCAAAGCCCTGTGACCCGGGCGCTCGATGGGGTGACCGAAGGCATGCAGGCGACCGGTACCGGACGCCTCGCGCTGCGGATCGAAATCCCGCTCGTCAATCCGGAGCGCTTCAAGGTGGCCGGCGAATACCAGATCGTCAACAATGAACTCAGGGTCGATGCCGACGGCCCTCCCTTTTCGCAGGTCAACGGGCGGCTCGAGTTTACCGAGTCGGCGATCTCCGCCCGCCCGGTGACTTCGCAGTTTCTCGGCGGCCCGACGACGATTTCGCTCGCCACCCGTGCCGACGGTGCGATCGCAGCGAGCGCTCAAGGGACCGCGAGCATTTCGCAAGTCCCGCGCGCCTGGGGCGAAGTGCTGCTCCGCCAAGTATCGGGCGCCGCAGCCTGGCAGGGAACGCTCACTCTGGCTCGGGGGAAGTCCGTCACCCTGCGCGTGCAGTCGCAGCTCATGGGCGTCTCATCGCAGCTCCCGCCGCCGTTTGCCAAACAGGCGCTCGACCCGCTGCCGCTCACGATCGAACGCGTGATCGCGGCGGCCCCGGCTCGCGGCGACACGATCGATATTTCGCTCGGTCCGGCCGTCAATGCCCGCTTCCAGCGCCGGCGCGACGGAACGCAGTATGTCCTGGAGCGCGGCACGGTCGGTCTGAACGAACCCCCCGTGCTCGACGAGCGCGGGGGACTCCTCGTGTCCGGCAGCCTGGACTACGCGGATGTGGACCGCTGGAGCTCGGTGGTCGAGACAAAGGAAGGTACCGGCGCGGCATTCTCGCCGCGCTTCGACCTCAGGATCGCGGCGCTCGACTTCGCCGGCCGGCGCCTGAACGACGTCGGCTTGCGGGCCGGAACGAAGGACGGCGTGCTCGAGGCGAGCGTAGCCGCGAAGGAACTCACCGGCGAGATCAGGTGGTTTCCCGAAGGGCTCGGGCGCATCGAAGCGCGCCTTGCGCACTTCAGCATGCCCGAGGCCACGCCCGGAAGGGAAGAGAAGGCGCCCGCGCGCGATCTTCCGGCGCTCGACATCGTCGCCGACAAGCTCGTCCTCGGCGGCAAAGACCTCGGCAGGCTCGAGCTCGTTGCGGTCAACAAGGCGCTCGATTGGAGCATCGAGAAACTCGTGCTCACCGCACCCGAGAGCACCTTGAAGGCGGAAGGCAGGTGGGAGAGCTGGGCGCTCCGGCCCAGCGTCAAGATCACGAAGATCGAGCTCGAGGTGCGAGACATCGGCAAGTATCTCGAGCGCGTCGGTTATCCCGGGACCATGCGGCAGGGCACGGCGACTCTGGAGGGGAATCTGAGCTGGGCGGGAAGCCCGCAGTCGATCGACTTTGCGAGTCTGTCGGGCAAACTGGTTCTGGACGCAAGGAAGGGTCAATTTCTCAGGGCGGAGCCGGGCGTGGCAAGGCTTCTCGGCGTGCTCAGCATGCAGTCCTGGATCACGCTCGACTTCCGGGATCTCGCCAGGCGTGGGTTCGCCTTCGACAGCGTGTCGTGCAGCGCGGACATCGCGAACGGCATTTTGAGCACCAAGGATTTCCGCATGGAAGGACCGTCTGCGCAAGTCCAAATGTCCGGACAGGTGAATCTGGTGAGCGAGACTCAAGACCTGCAGGCGCGGGTTCAACCTACGATCGGCACCAGCCTTGCATCGATCCTGGTCGTCGCCGTGAACCCCGTCTGGGGCCTTACCGCCTTTGTCATCGACAAGATCCTGAAGAACCCGCTGGGGCAAGCCTTCGCCTTCGAATACAGCGTCACCGGCACCTGGACCGAACCCATACCCAAGCGCCTCAAGGCCGAAATCCGGTCCGCCGAGGCGAGCGTGCCGCAATGAGCCTCCGCTCCGCATTCAAGGTGGCGGCCCTCCAGATGGTCTCGACGCCGAAGGTCGAGGAGAACCTCGCCGAGGCGGAGAAGCTCGTCGCGCAGGCGGCCGCTCAAGGGGCGAAGCTCGTCGCGCTCCCGGAGTACTTCTGCATTTTCGGGATGCGCGACCGCGACAAGGTGGCGGCGAGGGAAAGGGACGGCATGGGCCCGATCCAGGATTTCCTCGCCGCAGCGGCGGCACGGCACGGCGTATGGCTGGTCGGAGGCTCGGTGCCGCTCGAGTGCGCCGACCCCGCGAGAGTGAGGAACAGCTGCCTCGTCTACGACGCGGCCGGAAAGCGCGTCGCGCGCTACGACAAGATCCACCTCTTCGGTCTGGAGCTGGGCGAGGAGCGCTTCAACGAGTCGGCCA
Organism: uncultured beta proteobacterium; assembly: GCA_963699535.1. GTDB lineage: Bacteria > Pseudomonadota > Gammaproteobacteria > Burkholderiales > SG8-39 > VBDM01. Next base: position 319,822 of record CAVOUJ010000011.1, read on the forward strand.
CGATCGAGCCCGGGACCGTGCCGCTCGCCATCGACTCGCCGTTCGGCCGGATCGCCTTGTCGGTCTGCTACGACCTGCGCTTTCCGGAGCTGTATCGCGCGCTCGCGCCGATGGACTTGATCCTCGTGCCCTCGGCCTTTACCGCGACCACCGGGCGCGCGCACTGGGAGACGCTGCTGCGCGCGCGCGCGATCGAAAACCTCGCCTGGGTGATCGCGCCGGCGCAAGGCGGCAGGCACCCGAACGGCCGCGACACCCACGGCCACAGCATGGTCGTCGACCCCTGGGGCCAAGGTCGTCGCCGAGCGCGCTCTCGGACCTGGCGTGGTCCTCGCCGAGATCGATCCCCGGTTCCAGGCGAAGATGCGCAGGAGCCTGCCCGGCGCTGGAGCATCGCGTGATGCGGGACCGGAAATAGGGCCGGGAGCCGTCCGGGGCCCTTCAAGTAGAATGAATCCATGAACGCTCCGGATCAGCTCTTTTCCACGGCGCGGTCGTTCCTGCTCGCGCCGCACGATCTGGAGGAGGGAAAGCTCTCGCGCGTGTTCGGGTCGCTGCTTTCCCGCCGGCTCGACTACGCCGATCTCTACTTCCAGTACTCGCGCGCCGAAAGCTGGAGCCTCGAGGAGGGCATCGTCAAGTCCGGTAGCTTCAGCATCGACCAGGGCGTGGGCGTGCGCGCGATCGCCGGGGAGAAGACCGCGTTCGCGTACTCCGACGAGATCAGCCTGCCCGCGCTCGAGGACGCTGCCAAGGCTACGCGCGCGATCGTTCGCTCGGGCGGCAACAGGCATCCGGCGAAAGCGCACAAAGGGACTGGCCTGCAGCTCTATCAGCCGATCGATCCGCTCGGCTCGCTTCAGGACACTGAGAAGGTCAAGCTGCTCGAGCGGATCGAGAGCCTGTGCCGCGCCCGCGACCCGCGCGTCGTGCAGGTCATGGCGACTCTCGCCGCCGAGTACGAGGTCGTGCTCGTCGCGCGCGCGGACGGCTTGCTGGCCGCGGACGTGCGGCCGCTGGTGCGGCTTTCGGTGCAGGTCATCGCGGAAGCAAACGGGCGGCGCGAGCAGGGATCCTCGGGCGGAGGCGCGCGCAGCGATTACGCGCACTTCACGGAGGAGCGGCTCAGGGAATACGCCGATCGCGCCGTGGACCAGGCGCTCGTCAATCTCGAATCGCGCCCGGCGCCGGCGGGGACCATGACGGTGGTGCTCGGGCCCGGCTGGCCCGGCGTGCTGCTGCACGAGGCGATCGGCCACGGCCTGGAAGGCGACTTCAACAGAAAGGGCTCGTCGGCCTTCAGCGGAAGGATAGGCGAGAGGGTGGCCTCGCGCGGCGTCACCGTCGTCGATGACGGCACGCTGCCCGGGCGGCGCGGGTCCCTGAACATCGACGACGAGGGCAATCCGACCCGCTGCAACACGCTCATCGAGGACGGCGTCCTGCGCGGCTATATGCAGGACAGCTTGAACGCACGTCTGATGGGCGTGCCGGTCACCGGCAACGGCAGGCGCGAATCCTTCGCGCATGTCGTGATGCCGCGCATGACCAATACCTACATGCTGAACGGGACGCGCGATCCCAAGGAAATCCTCGCGTCGGTCGAAGCGCGGTCTCTACGCGGTCAACTTCGGCGGCGGGCAGGTGGATATCACCAGCGGCAAGTTCGTGTTTTCCGCCTCCGAGGCCTACGCGATCGAAAACGGCAAAGTGACCTATCCGGTCAAGGGCGCGACGCTGATCGGCAACGGCCCGGACGTGCTCACCCGCGTCAGCATGATCGGCAACGACCTCGAGCTCGACACGGGAGTGGGGACCTGCGGAAAGGAAGGGCAGAGCGTTCCGGTCGGAGTGGGCCAGCCGACGCTCAGGATCGACGGGCTCACCGTGGGCGGGACCGCGTAAAGGCGGGTTTGACCGGGCGAGAAGCAAGCGGGTAACATTCCCGCGTCGCTCACAGGGATCGTGCTCCGGGCGCGGGGCCAACTCATAAGAAGAGAGGTTCGCCATGAGATCGTTCAAGTCCTGGATGCTGTTTCTTGCCGTCGCTGCGGGATTCAGCTCGCTTTCGGCTCAGGCCCAGCATGTCTTCCGTCCGTATGCCGGCCTTGCGTGGACGGACTACAGCATCAAGTTCGACAGCAACGCCTTTGTCGGCTATCAGAACAAGACCGCCAAGTCCGACTATCTGGCGCCGATCGTCGGTTTCACCTGGGTCTCGCCGCAGAGAATCTACGTCGATGCCCAGTACCAGACCAGCCTCAGCGCGACCCACGATCTGTGGAAGGACATCACCCCGGCGGATCAGGATTTCGAGCGCCAGACCTTCAACCTGACCGGCGGTTATGTCCACGTGCTCCAGAGTGGAATCAGCATCTCGGGCTTCGGCGGCTATACGGCGGCCAAGTCGACGCTGAAGGCGCCGGGACCGCCGTTCATGGCCTGGAGGGAGGACGTGTTCAAGAGCAGCGGCATCTTCATCGGCGCGGGGGCGGGGTTTCCCGGGTTGGGGGGACAGTTCAGCGTGAGCCTTGCGCTCGCCGCGTTGAAGGGGACGTGGACGGACGACACGGGTTTTGAAGCAAAGGCCTCGTCCGCAGGCGGAGCGAGCCTCGGCGCAGGCTACACCTACAGGGTCACTCCGGCCCTGGGCGTTACGGCGGACATCAAGATCCAGAACTATTCCTACACCTTCTCTCCGAGCGGCTTTCCGGACTACACGGTCAACGAGAACACCAGGGCGTTGGGAGCCCGGGTTTCCTACCAGTTCTAGAACACGCGAATGCGGGCGCCGCCTTTGCGGCGCCCGGCGCGGACTCCGCGCTCAGAACGTCGGTACGAATACTCCCGCAGACCGCTCCTGCCGCGGTTTCTCCTGACGGGGTGCCGGCGCGCGGGGCGCCGCCGCCACGCGCGGCGGAGTGGCGGGCTGCGCGGACACGGTGCAGGACTTGGGATCGAACTCGTTCACCAGCTTGTTGATCCTGACGGTGAGCGTCTGGTAGGTACCCGGGATTTCCTTTTTCAGCCTGTTCATTACTTCGTCCGGCAGTCCCTTGGACTGGAGCAGGGCGGACATCTCCCTCAGGTATTCGTTCGGAAGATCGGCGAGGGTGGAGGCGCGCAGGAGGACTTCGACGCCCTGCCCGGCGCCTTCGGACTTGGCGGAAGAGAAATCGACTTTCCCGTCTGCCCCGAGGTTTCCCGACAGGCGCACGTTCATGGGAAGCGAGGTCAGGAACAGCGGATTGGCGGTGCCTGACGAGCATTGCTTCTCGCGCACGAACCGGGTCGCGGCCAGGTACCGCTGCCCCTTTTCGTCGCTCGCGAGGTCCGAGCTGCTCACATAGGCGATTCTTACGAGGCCCGAATCGATATTCTGCACCGCTCCTTGCAGCGTGTCGTTTCCGCCGGACTGCTTGGACATTCCTCCGCAGCCTGCCAAAAGCAAGGCTGCGATGACCACTACTCGATAGCTCCACACGTCGTTCCCCCCGAAGCGATGTTGGTGCCATTCTATTCGTATTGATCGGCCCGCGCCCGCCGGCGGATAGGAAAGCGTGAGGAATGACGCAAATGCAGCCTTACGCCTTTCCCCAACCCCTGGCCCTGTCCAGCGCGCGCTTCCACTCCCCCATCCGCCGCTCGGCTTCCTCGCGCTTCATCTTCGGCTCGAAGCGCTTTGCGACTTTCCATTGTCGCGCGATTTCTTCGCGGCTTCCCCACACGCCGGTTGCCAGGCCGGCGAGGTAGGCCGCTCCGAGCGCGGTGGTCTCCAGCACCCGCGGGCGCACGACGGGGATGCCGAGCAGGTCGGCCTGGAATTGCATCAGTAGGTTGTCCGCCGCGGCGCCGCCGTCGACGCGCAGTTCGGTCGATTTGACGTCCCGAGTCCTTTTCCATGGCGTGCAGGAGCTCGGCCGACTGGAAGGCGATCGACTCCAGGGCCGCGCGGGCGATGTGGCCGGCGTTGGAGCCGCGGGTCAATCCGACGATGGTGCCGCGCGCGTACGGGTCCCAGTGGGGCGCGCCGAGGCCCGCGAAGCCCGGGACGAAGACCACGCCCCCGGTATCCCTGACGCTCGCGGCGAGTTTCTCGACGTCCACCGAGCGCTTGATGAGCTTCAGGCCGTCCCGCAGCCACTGCACCACCGCGCCGCCGATGAAGACGCTCCCTTCGAGCGCGTACTGTTTCATCGGCGCCTGCGCCGCGCAGGTGGTGACGAGGCCGCTCTTGGAGGTTGATCGCCTCCGCCCCGGTGTTGAGCAGCAGAAAGCACCCGGTGCCGTAGGTGTTCTTCGCCATCCCCGCCTCGTGGCAGGCCTGGCCGAAGAGCGCCGCCTGCTGGTCGCCGGCGATCCCCGCGATCGGCACTTCCGCGCCGAGCATGGATTTCGCCGTCGTGCCGTAGACGTGCGAGGAGGGCAGCACCTCGGGCAGCATCGCGCGCGGCACGCCGAAGATCTCGAGCAGCTCCCCGTCCCAGTCGCCCTTGTGGATGTCGTAGAGCTGGGTGCGCGAGGCGTTCGACGGATCGGTGAGATGCAGCTTCCCGGCCGAGAGCTTCCACGCGAGCCAGGTGTCGATCGTGCCGAAGAGGACCTCGCCTTTCTCCGCGCGCGCCTTCAAGCCCGGGACGTTGGCGAGCAGCCACTCGAGCTTGGTCGCCGAGAAATACGGGTCGATCACCAGGCCCGTCTTCGCGCGTATCGCGCCGGCGAGTCCTTCCTTCTCCAGCATCTCGCAGCGGTCGGCGGTGCGCCGGTCCTGCCAGACGATGGCGCGGTGAACGGGCCTTCCGGTGCGCCGGTCCCAGACCACCACGGTTTCGCGCTGATTGGTGATGCCGATCGCGGAGATTCGGTCGGGACCGAGCTTCGCCTTCCCGAGCGCGCTCCTGGCGCAGGCGAGCTGCGAGCGGAAGATCTCCAGCGCGTCGTGCTCGACCCAGCCGGGCTCGGGGAAGAACTGCCGGAACTCGCGCTGCGCGGCCGAGACCGGCCTGCCTTTCTCGTCGAAGACGATGGCGCGGGAGCTCGTCGTTCCCTGGTCGAGCGCCAGAACGTAGCGCATGGAAAATTCTATCAGCCGGTGGGGCGATCGAGATGGTAGGGGTGCGCGAGCAGGCGCGCGATCGTGGCGTCCAGATCCGCCCCGTGGTTCAGCACGTCGTCGACCGCCTCGACGATCGGCATCTCGATCCTCAGGCGCTTCGCCAGTGCCGCGACGGCCTCCGCCGAGTGCGCGCCCTCGGTGACTTCCTTGCGCGCCGCAAGAACATCCCCCGCTTTCCTGCCCTCGCCGATCGCCACACCGAGCGAAGTGTTGCGCGACTGCATGCTGTTGCACGTGAGCACGAGGTCGCCGACGCCGGAGAGGCCCATGAAGGTTTCGGCCCTCGCGCCCTTGGCGAGGCCCAGGCGCGTCGCTTCGGCGAGGCCGCGCGTGATGAGGGTGGCCCGGGCGTTTTCGCCCAGCCTCCTTCCCTGGACGATCCCGGCGGCGATGGCAAGAACGTTCTTCATGACTCCGCCGATCGTCGCGCCGGTCAGGTCGTCCGAAAGGTAGGTTCGAAAACGCGGCGTGCCGATAGCGCGAACCAGCATTTCGCCGACGGCCGCATCGGCGCACGCGAGCGTTACTCCGCAGGGCAGGTCGTGCGCGATCTCGCGGGCAAAGGAGGGGCCCGAGAGGACTGCGAGCTTCGCTCGCGGCAGCGTCTCGGCGAGGACCTCAGGCATGAGCAAGCAGCTGCCGCGCTCGATGCCCTTGGAGCAGCTCACCACCGGGGTGCCCGGCTTGAGGGCTGGGCGAAGCTGCGTGGTCACGGCGCGCATATGCTGTGCCGGCGGCGCGAGCAGCAGGAAATCCGCACGCTCCGCCGCCGCGGCGAGGTCGTTGGTCGCGGCGATTCCCGGGACGAGCCGCACGCCGCCGAGGAAAAGCGTATTCGTTCCCTGCCGATTGATCGACGCGGCGACCTCGGGCTCGCGGGCCCAGATGACCGTTTCGTGGTCCGATCGGCGGATTACGCAGGCCATCGCGGTGCCGAACGCCCCGCCTCCGATGATTCCGACGCGCGCCATTCCCACATGCTGCCAGTGGGCTTGACGAAGATCAAACAGACGCCGGGACGAACCGAAACAATAGTTTCCATGTACCTGGAAGACCCGCACGCTCTGAGCGCGGACGAAGTGCTGTCGCGGCTCGCGACCGACGAGCGACAGGGGCTGTCGGGAGCCGCGGCACGCGCGCGCCTCGAGCGCCACGGCCGCAACGAGCTGCCGTCCGCGCCGCCGGTGCCGCGCTGGAGGCGATTTGTCGCGCAGCTGCAGAGCCCGCTGGTGCTGCTGCTCGTCGCGGCAGCGGGCGTCGCGCTGCTCGTGTGGGGGTACGAAGGCATGCGGCATGTGCCTTACGAGGCGCTCACCATCCTCGCGATCGTCATCGCGAACGCCGTGCTCGGTTTCGCGCAGGAGGAACGCGCCGAGCGGGCCGTGGCGGCGCTGAAGAGCATGACCGCCGCGTCCGCGCTCGTGGTGCGCGACGGCGAGCGCCGCAGCGTGGCCGCCGCCGAAGTCGTGCCGGGCGACCTGCTCGCGATCGATGAGGGGGCGAAGATCGCCGCGGATGCGCGCCTGCTCCAGTCCATCTCGCTTCAGGCGATGGAGGCGGCGTTGACGGGCGAGAGCGCGCCGGTGGAGAAGCGGGTTGACCCTCTTGCCCCGGCGACCTCCCTCCCGGAGCGCAGCAACATGGTCTATGCGGGGACCACGGCGACCTACGGCCGGGGGCTGGCGGTAGTCACCGCGACCGGACGCAATGCCGAGATCGGCCGCATCGCAACGCTGCTCGCAGCGACGGAGAGCCCGCCTACGCCGCTGCAGCGACAGCTTGATGCCGTGGGCAAGGTGCTCGGCGCAGCAGTGATCGTCATTGCCGTCATCGTCGCCGCGACCGTGCTCGCCGTGGGGCAGGTGTTCACAGGCGCCGCGCTGATGGGAGTGCTCCTCTTCGCAATCGCTCTCGCAGTCGCAGCGGTGCCCGAGGGACTCGCCGCGGTGACCACGGTCGTGCTCTCGCTCGGCACGCAACGCATGGCGAAGCGAAACGCCATCGTGCGCACGCTGGCCGCCGTGGAGACGCTGGGCTCGGCGACGGTCATCTGTACCGACAAGACCGGTACGCTGACGCAGAACGAGATGGCGGTGCGCGAGATCGTCGCCTCCGGCGGCGCCGAGAGACTGCTCACGGCGGGCGCGCTGTGCAACAACGCCAGCGTGGTCACCCGGCATGGGCGCCACGCGGTCGTCGGCGACCCGACCGAGGGCGCACTGAAGATCGCCGCCCTGGAGGCGGGGCTGGACGCGGCGCATCTCGAGGCACGCTATCCGCGCATAGGCGAAGTGCCCTTCTCCTCCGAGCGCAAGCTGATGAGCACGCTTCACGCCGACGGCGCGCGCCGCGTGCTGATGGCGAAGGGCGCGCCGGACATCCTGCTCGGGCGCTGCAGCGAGGAAGCGGCGGGCGAGAGCAGCACCCCGCTGACGGAGCAGCGCCGCGCCGAGATTCTCGCTGCGATCGAGGGCCTGGCCGCCAAGGCGCTGCGGCCTCTGGGCCTCGCCCGGCGCGCGGTGCCCGCGGACGCCAAAGCGGATGCGCAGCTGGAACGGGAGCTCACATGGCTCGGCGCCGTCGGCATGATCGACCCGCCGCGCCCGGAAGCGGCCTCGGCCGTGCGCACGGCGCAGGCCGCGGGCGTGCGCGTGGTGATGATGACGGGCGACCACCCGGCGACCGCGCGCGCCATCGCCGCCGAGCTGGGCATCGCGCCGCGCGGGGCGCGCGTGGTGCTGGGCGAGGAGCTCGCCGCCTTGCCGCCCGACGAACTGACGGCCGCTGCCGGCTCGGTCGCCGTGTTCGCACGCGTCAGCCCGGAACACAAGCTCGCGCTGGTGCGCGCGCTGCACGCGCGCGGCGAGGTGGTGGCGATGACCGGCGACGGCGTGAACGACGCGCCCGCGCTCAAGGCGGCCGACATCGGCATCGCCATGGGCGTCACTGGGACCGATGTCGCCAAGGAGGCTGCTGATATCGTGCTCGCCGACGACAACTTCGCCTCCATCGTCGCGGCAATCGAGGAAGGGCGCTCGATCTACGCCAACATCCAGAAGTTCCTGCGCTTTCTGCTGGCGACCAACGGCGGCGAAGTCCTGGTGATGTTCTTCGGCGTGGTGCTGGCGGGCACCATCGGCCTAGTGGCCGGCGCGGGGGAGGCGCTGGTGCTGCCGCTCCTCGCAACGCAGATCCTGTGGATCAACCTCATCACCGACTCGCTGCCCGCACTCGCAGTCGGCATGGATCCGCCCGACCATGTGCTAATGCGCCGCGCGCCGCGCGATCCGCGCGCTGGCGTCATTACGGCCCGCATGTGGTGGAGCACTGCGTTGGTGGCGACGGTCATGTTGGCCGGCACGCTGTTCATGCTCGATGCCGGACTGCCCGGCGGCCTCATCGAAGGCACCGGCACGGTCGAACACGGGCGCACCCTCGCGTTCAACACGCTCGTGCTGTTCCAGTTGTTCGACGCGTTCTGCGTGCATTCCGACGAAGAGAGTGCGGCGCGCGCGCTGTTTCGCAATCACTGGCTGTGGCTTGCCGTGGCAGGCGGGCTCTTACTGCAGATCGGGGTGATTCACTTGCCGTCGCTGCAGCGGGCGTTCGGCACTGCGCCGCTCGGCATGGCCGACTGGCTGAGCTGCATCGCTGTCGCCTCGTCAGTCGTGTTCGCGCGCGAGGCCGGCAAGGCATGGTGGCGCGCAGTCGATCGCAGGACCCGCGCCCTCGTGCGCGAATGAGCGCTTGAGATGGATAAAATCCGCCGGGCCGAGTTACCATAGGTTCAGGAACGATTTCTTCGACAGAGGAGAGGCAAATGATGATTCGATCCTTCAGGCCGCTGCACGCGGCCCTTTTCGTGGCGGTCGCTGCTTCGGGACCGGCCGCCGCGCAGCAAATCGAAGACGAGCTGGTCCTGATCACGCCGGTCGCGAGGACCCTGACCGATCCGGCGCTGGCGGACTTCGCCAAGTACGCCAAGGAAAGATGGAACATCAACGTGAAAACGAGCGCCCTAGCTGCCGGCACGCCGGTGGCCTACGGCCGCATCGTGGAGTGGAAGGGCCGGCCCGACGCCGACATCTTCTGGGGGGGCGAGAGCGCGCTCTTCGACAAGCTCGCGGAACAGAAGCTGCTCGCCAGGCTCGATCTGCCCCAGGCCGTGATGGACTCGATTCCGGCGAGCATCGGCAAGCCGAAACCCATCCCCTTGAAGGACCCCAAGGGCTTTTGGACGGGCACCGTTCTCGAGCCGTACGGCCTGGTCTATCACCCCAAGCTGCTGGCCCGGCTCGGGGTGCCCGAGCCCAGGGACTGGGACGACCTGCTGCATCCGGGGCTGAAGGGCAACGTCGCGCAGTGCGCGCCGACGCGCTCCTCGAGCAGCCACGCGACCTACGAGGTGATCCTCCAGCGCGACGGCGACGACAAGGGCTGGACGTGGCTCAAGCGCCTCGCCGGGAACACGGGGATCTTCACCGCGCGCAGCCGCGACGTTCCTTCGGTCGTGGCGAGAGGCGAATTCGCCGCGGGGTTCGCGGTGCCGAGCTACATGGCGTTCGAGGACCGTCTCGCCGGGTACGAGATCAAGTTCGCGGCGCCGAAGACCGCCTGGATCACGCCGGAACCGATCGCCGTCATCGCAGGCTCCAGGCATCCCCGTGCGGCGCGCGCATTCATCGAGTACCTCCTCTCGGAGCGCGGGCAGCGGATGGCGATGGAGCGCGGCGTCTTTCCGATCACGCCCAAGTACCGCGTGCAGGGCAAGCCGGGCTCCCAGGCGGAGATGGCCGTCGAGTTCACCGGCGGCATGCGCTCCTACTTCGACGTCGACGTCGTGAATATCTACGACGACGACATCGCCCAGAAGCGTTACGAGGCGGTCAACTCGCAATTCCGCAAGGAGATCGAGTCCGTCGCAGAACAGCTGAAGAGGAAATAGGCAGCGATCGCGTGCCGGACTGAAGCCCCGTGCGCATTTCGGTCGCGAACCTCACCAAGCGTTTCGGGCAGCTGGCGGCGGTCAGCGATGTGAGCCTCTCCATCGAGGAGGGCGAGATGTTCACCCTCCTCGGTCCGTCGGGGTGCGGCAAGACCACGCTGCTGCGCCTCATCGCCGGCTTCTACGCGCCCGACGCGGGGACGATCCACTTCGACGAACGTCTGGTCAACGAAGTGCCTCCGCACGAGCGCGGCATCGGCATGGTGTTCCAGAACTATGCCCTGTGGCCGCACATGAAGGTGTCGGAGAACGTCTCCTACGGGCTGAAGCTGCGCAAGGTCTCCTCCGCCGAGATCGCCGAGCGGATGAACGGGGTGCTCGAGAAGGTGAAGCTCGCCGGCCTCGGCGACCGCTACCCGGGACAGTTGTCGGGAGGGCAGCAGCAGCGCGTGGCGCTCGCCCGCGCGCTCGTGCTGAATCCCCAGATCCTGCTGCTCGACGAGCCGCTCTCCAACCTCGACGCCAAAATCCGCGTCCAGGTGCGGGCCGAGATCCGCAAGCTGCAGAAGGAGCTCGGCATCACCACGGTCTACGTGACCCACGATCAGGAGGAGGCGCTGACGCTGTCGGACCGCATCGCGGTCTTCAACCAGGGGAAGGTGTTCCAGATCGGGCCGCCCAAGGCGCTGTACGAGCGGCCCGCCAACCGCTTCGTCGCCGATTTCATCGGCATCAACAATCTCGTCGACGGCACGGTGCGGGCGATCGAGGGTCCCCTTCGGACGGTGCGCGTCGAAACCGCGGTGGGCGAGATTTCCGCGGTCCACGACGAGCGGCTGCGCGTGGGCGACCGGTGCGTGATCTGCATACGCCCCGAGAATGCGGCAGTCGATGGCGATTCGGGCGGCGAGCGCAATCAGCTCAGGGGACAGATCTCCTTTGCCGCGTATCTCGGCAACACGCTGCGCTACGACGTCGATCTCGGCAACGGCGTCGTTTTCAAGGCCGACGTCGGCGACCCCTGGCACCACGAGCAGTTTCCCATGGGCCAATCGGTCACCTTGAGCTGCCCGGTCGGCAGCACGCTGGCGATTCCGGCGGATTGATCCGCATGGCCACAGCGCGCACAGTCGCGATCGCGGGCAGAGGGCCCCGCATCCCGGCGATTTCCCTGGTCGGCTTCGCGCTGATCTGGACGTTCCTGATCCTCTTCGTCCTGTACCCGCTCACGCGAATCTTCTACGACGCGTTCACCAACGAGGCCGGAGCGTTCACGCTCGCGAACTTCCAGGAGTTCTTCACCGACCATTTCTATCTGCGCTCGTTGTGGAACTCGCTGGTGCTGGGCGTCGCCGCGGTCCTGACCACCTCGGTGATCGGGATCGCGGTCGCATTCCTCATCATCCGCTACGATTTTCCCTACCGGAATCTCTTCGCGTATCTCACCATGCTGCCGATGATCCTGCCGCCGCTGGTGGGCGTGCTCGGCTTCGTCTTCATCCTCGGGCGCGCGGGGACGGTGAACGTGTGGCTCCACGACTGGTTCGGCCTGGTCCATCCCGTGAACTTCATGTACGGGATGCACGGCGTGCTGCTGGTCGAGACGGTGCACCTTTTTCCGCTGATGACGCTCTCCATTCTCGACTCGATGTCCAAGGTGGACCCTTCGCTGGAAGAGGCCGCGCAGGGCATGGGCGCCGGGGGATGGCGGCGGTTCTGGGACGTCACGCTGCCGCTCACCACCCCCGGCTACGTATCCGGCGCGCTGCTCGTCTTCATCTGGACCTTCGCCGACTTCGTCACGCCGCTCGTCGTCGGCGTGCAGGACCTCCTCGCGGTGCAGGCCTATCTCAACATCGTCCAGTTCGTCGACCGGCGCATCTTCCGCATGGGCATCGTGATCTCGGCATTGCTCGTGCTGCTCGCCGTCGTATTCGTGCTGGTGGCGCGCCACTACGTGGCGATCAAGGACTACAGCTCGCTCGCCTACTCGAAGGTCGAGCGCCGGCGCCTGGGACCGGTCAAGCGCTGGCTCGCCGTGGGTTTTCTCGTGCTGCTCCTCGCCGTGTCCGCCATCCCGCAGGTCGGGGTGCTGCTCGCCGCCGTCGGCAAGGGCTGGGCGCTCACGCCCTTCCCGGTCCATTACACCCTCGACTATTTCAGGCAGGTCAGCATCGAGACGCCCAAGTTCATCATCAACTCGCTCATGTTTTCCGGATTGGCGGTGGCGATCTGCCTCACGGTCGGGGTGCCGATGGCGTGGATCATGGCGCGGACCAAGACGCCGGGGCGCGGCGCGATGGATGCGCTGACCACGCTGATCCTCGCGATTCCCGGTACCGCGATCGGCATCGCCTACATCCGCGCCTTCCACTATCCGCTGCCGGGCATCGACCTCGCTCTCACCAGTTTGTGGATCGTCTTTCCGCTGGTGCTCGCCGTCCGCCGGCTGCCGTACACGGTGCGCGGCAGCTACTCGTCGCTCCTGCTCGTCCATAAATCGATGGAGGAAGCCGCCGAGAACGTCGGCGCCACGAAGTTGAGGACGTTCCGCGACGTCACCTTGCCGCTCGTGTGGAAAGGCATCCTTGTCGGCGCGCTGTTCTCCTTCATCATGTCAATCCAGGAGGCGTCCGCCACGCTGTTCCTCGCGCTGGGCGGCTGGGAGATGATTCCCATCGGCATCTTCACCTACTACATCGCCGGCTCCCACGGCCAGGCTGCCGCGCTCGGCGTGATCCTGATCGTGCTCTGCGCCGCGAGCCTGTGGGTAGTCAACCGCGTCGCCGGCACCAAGGTCGGCGGCCTCTTCGGGTGAGGGCACCCGCGAACGGCGGGCGTCGCAGCGTGCTAGATTCCGTGGCGGACCGCGGCGATGCGAGCGACAGGAAAAAAGATCTTCTACGGCTGGTGGATGGTCGCAGCGGGCTGCGGACTGCAGTTCCTGCAATCGGCGCTGCTCATGCAGTCCTTCGGCGCCTACGTCGCGGTGCTGCGCGACGAGCGCGGCTGGAGCAAGACCGCGCTCTCGGGCGCGGCGGCGCTGCAGCAGATGGAGTCGGCGATCCTGGGGCCGCTGCTCGGCTGGGTCATCGACCGCTTCGGGCCGCAGGGCCCGATCCGGGTCGGGGTGGTGATCTTCGGCATCGGCTTCATGCTGCTGTCGAGAATCGACTCGCTGCTCGGCTTCTACGGCGCGTTCGTCGTGATGGCGATCGGCTCCAGCCTCTGCGGCTTCTTTCCGATCAACGTGGCCCTGATCCACTGGTTCGAGCGCTATCGGGCGCGCGCGCTGTCGAGCCTCTCCCTCGGGCTCGCGGCCGGCGGGATGCTCGTCCCGGTCGTGGCCTGGTCGCTCTCGACCTTCGGCTGGCGCGCCACCGCTTTCGCCTCGGGCGTCGCGTATATCGCGATCGGCCTGCCGCTCGCGATGGCGATCCGCCGGCGGCCGGAGGACCACGGCGAGACGGTCGACGGGGGACCCTCGCCGCGGGATGTCCCGGGAAGCGCGGCGAGCGCGCCGGACTCGCCGCGACTTCACCGCGCGCGAGGCGCTGCGCACGAGTGCGTTCTGGCTGATCTCGCTCGGCCACGCGTTCGCGCTGCTCGTCGTGCACGCGGTCAACGTGCACGCCATCACGCACATGAAGGAGGGGCTCGGCTATTCGGTCGAGCGCGCCGCGTTCGTGATCACGCTGATGGTGGTCGGACAGATCGGCGGGGTCGCGATCGGCTGGGTGGTGGGCGACCGCTTCAAGAAGCGCCTGGTGGCCGCGGTCTGCATGCTGATGCACATGGCGGGGCTGCTGCTCCTCACCTACGCGGTCGCCGCGCCGATGGTGATCGGCTTCGCCCTTCTGCACGGGTTCGCCTGGGGGTTGCGCGGCCCGTTCATGCAGGCGATCCGGGCCGACTATTTCGGGCGCGCGGCGATCGGCATGATCCTCGGCCTGTCGTACATGATCATCGTCGTGGGGCAGGTCGGCGGCCCGATGATCGCGGGCGTACTCGCCGACCTGACCGGGGACTACCGTCTGGGCTTCACCATCCTCGCGCTGCTCGCCGGGATGGGTTCGCTCTTCTTCCTGTTCGCAAGGCGGCCGAAGCCGCCGTCGCGGGCCTGACCGCGTGAAAGCGCTCGCCGAGCTGGACGCGCGGGGCGTGCGCGCGGTGCTTCTCGACATCGACGAGACCCTGACGACGGGCGGCAAGCTGACGGCCGACGCCTATGCGGCGCTCGAGCGGTTGCACGCCGCAGACAAGATCGTCGTCCCCGTGACCGGGCGGCCCGCCGGATGGTGCGACCACATCGCGCGCATGTGGCCGGTGGACGCGGTGGTGGGGGAGAACGGCGCGTTCTACTTCTTCTACGCGGACGGGAAGCTCGGCAAGCGCTTCGTGGACGACGACGCGGCACGGGAGCAAAAGCGAAAGAAACTCGAAGCGATCGCCAAGCGCATCCTCGCCGAAGTCCCGGGCTGCGCCCTCGCGGCCGACCAGCCGTACCGGGAAACGGATTTGGCGATCGACTACTGCGAGGACGTCCCGTCGCTGCCGATGGACGCCGCGGAAAAAATCGCTGCGCTCATGAAAGCAGCGGGCCTGAGCGCCAAGATCAGCTCCATCCACGTCAACGGCTGGTTCGGGGGGTACGACAAACTCAGCACGAGCCGCATCCTCTTCGACGAGCGCTTCGGCATCGACATCGACCGATCCAACCGCGAAATCGTCTTCGTCGGCGACTCCCCCAACGACGCCCCCATGTTCGACTACTTCCAGAACTCGGTCGGCGTCGCCAACGTGCGGCGGTTCGAGGGGCGGCTCAAGGCGGAGCCGAAGTACGTCACCCGCGCGGCGGCGGGGGAGGGGTTTGGGGAGGTGGTGGAGCAGTTGCTTCGGGGGTGATTGCTGGTACCCTCAAAGATGGCGATGCCTAAAGCCAAATTCAAAACCCGCGCCAGGTCCAAACCCAACGCCCGGTCCAAGGCCTCGGCGGCCAGGCGCCCCAAGACCTCGCCAAGGGCCACCGACCAGGGCTCCCGAACCGAAGGTCCCCGAAACCAAAGCCGCCGGCGGAAAGCCAGCCAAGCCCCCTACGACCCTCTCCGCCGTCGAGATGGGGGCCCGGCAGCGGGAGATCTCGGTCTCCGAGTTCTTCACCAAGAACCGCCACCTGCTCGGCTTCGACAATCCGCGCAAGGCGCTCCTCACCTGCGTCAAGGAAGCCGTCGACAACGCGCTCGACGCGGCGGAGGAAGCCGGGATCCTGCCCGAGGTCCTCGTGAACGTGGAGGTCGCGGCGAGCAACGGGGCTCCGCCGCCGCCGGCGAGCCAGGCGACGCGCTTCCGCATCACCGTCATCGACAACGGCCCGGGCATCGTCCGGCAGCAGATTCCGCCGATCTTCGCCAAGCTCCTCTACGGCTCGAAGTTCCACCGGCTGCGCATGAGTCGCGGCCAGCAGGGCATCGGCATCTCGGCGGCCGGCATGTACGCCCAGCTGACCACGGGCAAGCCGGTGCGGATCACCTCGCGCACCGGCGCGAGGGGCCCCGCCCACTACTTCGAATTGCAGATCGACACCAAGAAGAACGAGCCGAGGATCTTCGAGAACAAGAAGATCGACTGGGATCACCCGCGCGGGACGCAGGTGGCGCTGGAGATCGAGGGGCGCTACCAGAAGGGTCGCGCCTCGGTGGACGAATTTCTCGAGCAGGTGGCCATCGCCAACCCGCACGTGCGGCTCGTCTACCGCGCGCCGGAGGGCGAGACGCGGGAGTATCCGCGAACGATCGAGGAGCTGCCGCCTCAGCCGAAGGAGATCAAGCCGCATCCTTACGGCATCGAGTTCGGGATTCTCCTGCGCATGCTCCACGACACCAAGAGCCGCTCGCTCTCGGGGTTCCTGGCGGCCGATTTCAGCCGGGTGTCCTCGGCCGTCGCCCAGGAGATCTGCAGGACGGCCAGGCTTTCGCCGGATGCAAAGCCGCGCAACATTCACGGCGCCGGCGCCGAGGCGCTCTACAAGGCGATCCAGTCCACCCGGATCATGGCGCCGCCGTCCAACTGCATCTCGCCGATCGGCGAGAAGGCGATCCTCCACGGCCTCTACCAGCAGATCAAGGGCGACTTCTACACGGCGGTGACCCGCTCGCCCGCCGTGTATCGCGGGAATCCCTTCATCATCGAGGCGGGGCTGGCGTACGGTAGGGGGCCCGGGCAGGCGGCGCAGGCGGCGGAAGCTCCGCCTGAGCCGCTGGCCGAGGGCGAGCGGCAGGAGGGCGACAGCGAGCTCGCCCGCGTCATCCGCTACGCCAACCGCGTTCCCCTGCTCTATCAGCAGTCGGCGTGCGCCGCGTACAAGTCGGTGCTCGAGACCGGCTGGCGGAATTACGGCGTGGCGCAGTCCAAAGGGGCGCTTCCGGCCGGGCCCATGGTGGTGTTCGTCCACATGGCTTCCGTGTGGGTGCCGTTCACCAGCGAGTCCAAGGAGGCGATCGCCGACTACGACGAGATCCGGAAGGAGATCCGCCTCGCGCTCCAGGAGTGCGGGCGCCGGCTCGGGGTGTTCCTGCGGCGGCGCGAGCAGGCCAAGAGCGAGTTCCGCCGGCGCAATATCTTCGAGCTGTACATCGAAGAGGTCGTCGAGGCGTGCGCGCGCTTGAAGGGCGGCAAGCTGGCGAAGGAGAAGCTCAAGAACCAGCTGCAGAGAATCGCCCTGAAGCGGACCGGCGGGGCCAGGACCGACGAGATCCTCGGCCACGAGAGCGGCCCCGAAGGTCTCCCGAATTCGATCGTCGTCACCCCCGAGGGGACGGAGGGCGAGGCGCCCGTGCTGCCGGGTGCCCAGATCGCCGCCGAGGGAAGCAACGAGCCGCCGGAAGAGCCTGCGCCGGCGAAAGGGACGAGGAAAGCGGCGAAGAAGAAGCCGAAGCCGGCCAAACGCAAGAAGAGGTAACCCCATGGCGAAAGCAAGCGCAAGAAAACCGACCCCGGTCGAGAAGAAGCTCGTCGGCGTGGCCGACACCGTGATCGCGGCCGCCGACCGCAGCCGCGACCCGGCGCTGGCTATCCCGGTGCGCAGCCTCGCCAACGTCCACTTCAACGAGAAGCGCGGCATCATCGAGATGGGCAGGCGCAGGCAGGAGCGCACGTTCTTCAACGTCGGCATGGCGAAGAAATTCATGCAGACGGTGCTGGTGGCCGACGCCCTGGCCGAGCTGCAGCGCGCGAACCTCACGACGTCGCTGCGGGAGATCTACTACCGCACCAAGCACACGATGAAGGACTCGCACGAGAACACCTTCGACGCCCAGAACGAGTCCGATCCGCTGATCGAGGACCTCGAGGTGACGCTCGCCGCGCTGCGCGAGGAGCTGCACGTGCGCGCGGAGAACGCCGGCAGCATCGTGGGGCCGGTCGTCTTCAGCGACGACGGCGACCGGGTGGACTGCGCGCGCCTGGGCAAGGGCGGCTACTCGGTGCCCTCCATCGTGGAGCCCGAGTTCATCCAGATCCGGCGATGCACCGCGGACTTCGTCCTGCTCGTCGAGAAGGGCACCCAGTGGAACCGGCTTTCGGAAGACAAGTTCTGGCGCCGGTACAACTGCGTGCTCCTCACCGGCAACGGCCAGCCCCCGCGCGGCGTGCGCCGGCTCGCCCGGCGTCTGCACGAGGAGTACGAGATCCCCGTCTACGTCCTCGTCGACAACGACCCGTGGGGCTACTACATCTACTCGGTCGTCAAGCAGGGCTCGATCAATCTCGCGTTCGAGAGCGAACGGATGGCCATTCCCAAGGCCAAGTTCATCGGCCTGTCGAGCGCCGACCCCGAGACCTACGGGCTGCCGCGCAACGTCGGCATCAAGCTCAACGACAAGGACGTGACCCGGGCGAAGGAGCTGATCAACTACCGCTGGTTTCAGAAGAAGGAGTGGCAGGAGGAGATCAAGCGGATGCTCGCGAGCGGTCTCAAGTACGAGCTCGACGCGCTCGCCAACAAGGACTTCCGCTACCTGACCAAGACCTATCTTCCGAGGAAGCTCAAGGAGCGGGACTGGCTGGACTGATGATCCACCAGCAGACACTGGAATTCCGCACGCGCGGCCGCGGCACCCAGGAGGTGACCGCCGAGCTGCAGCGCGCCGTCGCCGCCTGCGGCATCCGCACCGGCGTCGCCACCGTGTTCCTGCAGCACACCAGCGCGTCGCTGGTGCTGTGCGAGAACGCGGACCCCGACGTGCGCCGCGACCTGGAGACGATCCTCGCGCGCCTCGTCCCCGACGGCGATCGCGCCTACCGCCACGACACCGAAGGGCCGGACGACATGGCGGCCCACGCGCGCACCGTCCTCACCGCGAGCAGCCTCACCCTTCCGGTGAGCGGCGGGCGCCTGGCGCTCGGCACCTGGCAGGGGCTCTACCTGTACGAACACCGCAGCGCACCGCACTCGCGCTCGATCGTCGTCACGGTGATGGGGGAGGCGTGAGGGCGCTCGCCGAGCGTCTTCGTCGGCGACTCGCCCAACGACGCGCCCATGTTCGCGAATACTTCCAGAACTCAGTCGGCGTCGCCAACGTGCGGCGGTTCGAGGGACAGCTCAAAGGGGAGCTGAAATACGTCACCCGCGCGGCGGCGGGGGAGGGGTTTGGGGAGGCGGTGGGGTAGTTACATCGTGGCTGGTAAGTCAAGAGACCACCTTGAGGCGTGCGGAATGCCGCGCTCGTCGAAGACGATGGCGCGGGAGCTGGTCGTGCCCTGGTTGAGCGCGAGGACGTATCTCATGCGGAGCGATTCTACGCCGCGACCCGCACCGTGCCTCACCCGTGGCCGTGTAGGGAAACTACCGACGCGCGCTGTCCAGTAAACCCGAATGGACGCATTCCTACCAGAGTCATAGGATAGGACGTTGTCAGGGGAGGATCCGACATGCTGCCGATCCGCGCATTCGGTGTCGCTGCTATTCCCGCCGCATCGGCCGGGCGCGCAGGCTCCTGTTTCCTGGAGGTCAGCATGAACCGCACCTCGTGCATGTTTCTGGTCATCCTCCTGGGTCTTTTTGCGGGCTGTGGCAATGCCATCGCCGACGACGTCGAGGAGGGCCGCGCGGCGATCGGCGCCAGGCAGTATGAGAAAGCGATGAGACTCTTGTTGCCGAAGGCGAGGGAGGGAAACGCCGTTGCGCAGAATGCAGTCGGCATCCTGTATCGCAACGGCTGGGGCGTGCGCCAGGATCACTCCGAAGCGCTGGCGTGGTTCAGGAGAGCCGCCGACCAAGGAGACGCGAGAGGCCAGTTCAATATCGGAAGGGTTTACGAAAGCGGCGACGGCGTAGCCAGAGATTTTGTTCAAGCTGCGAACTGGTATCGCAAGGCAGCGGAGCAAGGATACCCGCCTGCCCAGACGCTCCTAGGTGCCATGTACGCGCGGGGAGACGGAGTCCCGCAAGACTGGGGCGAGGCAATGCGGTGGTATCGAAAGGCCGCCGATCAAGGCGACGCAGTAGCGCAGAGTCGGGTGGGTCTAATGCACGCCGAGGGGCAGGGTACGCCCAAGGACTACCCGGCGGCTGAGCAATGGTTTCGAAAGGCGGCGGCGCAACAGGACCCGGCCGGGCAGACATGGCTGGGCTGGCTGTATCTCAGGGGCTGGGGCGTCAAGAAAGATGTCGCGGAAGGAATGAAATGGCTTCGGCTCGCTGCAGATCAGGAAGCTCCCGAGGCCATGCACACTCTGGGTGCCCTCTACGCAGAGGGAAAAGAGGTTGCCCCGGACGACATAAGCGCCATCATGTGGCTTCGTCGCGCGGGGATGTACAGACATGGCGAAGCGCAGCAGCTCCTGCAGAAGCGCTTCGGCCTGAAGCCGGAACAGGGCCCGCTTCTCGTTCACCCCGATCAAGCGATGGCGTCGCCGGCCGAGTCTCTTGCAGCCGGCTATCTTGCGGTGAGTTTTACGGCAAGAATGCTCGAACCGGCTCGGACAGGAGGCTTCCGTGCCACGATCGTGACAAAGCTCGATGGTGAGCCCCATTCCATCACCGCGGCCAATGCTGCGCTCTATTTGGCCGGCTACCAGGACCGCCTGCGGGTCTACGCCCTCGCGATCTCGAGGCGGGGGTTTCAAGAGATATCGGGCCCCTATCGAACCGAGGCCACCGCTTCCTGCCGCCGCATCCAATCCCTTTGGGCAGGCGGCATTCGCGAGGGGGCCCTGCGCGAGCTCAACATTTCCAGGGACGGTTTCAAAGTCGAACTGGTCCACACCGTCCAGCTCGAAGGGAAGACGCATTCCGTCGTGGTGCCCGGCATCGTCGTCGAATCCGCGATCGCCCTCGTGGACCCCGGTAACTCGGACTTCCTTTTTCTCGGACAGATAAGGCCCGGGCAGATTACGGTCCGACCCGACGCGAAGGTGTTGGCCGGCTGGCCAAGCTGGGCAAACCCGCCGAGTGAAAAGGACCTGTCCGAATGCGTTGTTACTCTCCACGCTCCCTAGGGTTTCCCTGCGCTCGACTCAATCGGGAATCACCGGCACGAGCAGATAGGAATCGTACTTGCCGCCGGCCAGGATCACGTGATGGCCGCGATTCACGCTGGCCGTGTGCAGCGCCAGCGGGCTCGGCCTCACGGTCTTCGGCAACCCCGCGGCGCCGCCTGCCCGGGAAGGATCCGCATCCGGCTTCTTGAAGTCGGACGACATCACCAGGAGCCTCAGCGATTCGCCGGCCTCGAAACGCGTCCCTGAAGGCCAGATCTCGATCTCCAGCGGCACCGCTTCGCCATCCTTGAGCTTCAGCTCGCGGTGGTGCCGCAGGACCGGCTGATACTCGGTGGACCTTGCCGGATCGAGCTCGCGGTGCGAGGCGCGCAGCCATCCCAGCGCGACCGGGCCGTCTTCGAACTGCGCGTAGAAGGCGAACGGAACGACTTCGCCTCCGGCATCGAGCTTTTGCACGACGACGAAGAGGTCCATGTCGTCGGACCCTTCCGGCTTCATCCACGCCTTCAGCTTCATGTGGCCGACGAGGTCGGTTCGCCGATCGAACTTGAAGTCGAATCGTGCGCGGCCGTTGCTGTCGTAGGCCGCCTCGTAGCGGCACGAAGCTTCGACCCCGACGGGCTCGCGTTGCAGCGAGCCGTTGCGGGCATCGAGGTAGAGCCTCGTGTACACGGTGCGGGCGATCGGCCATTCGTTCTCGCGGCGCTCTGCGCCGGCGCCGTATCGCTCGCGGACCTCGAGCCTGACCCTGGGCCAGGCGGGGACATCGTTCTCGATCCCCTTCAGGAAACAGTCGAAAAACGCCTGCTGGCGCCTGACGCTCTCGGGCTCGTAGAAATACGCCCATTTCTTGCGGCCGTGCACTTCGAGCCATTTCTGCTTCGACGACATCTGCTTGAAGCCCTCCAGCGTGCCGCGCGTGTGCAGCCCCTGGTCGGACCAGCTGGCGACGACGTACGCCGGAACCGTGATCCTCGACAGGTCGGCGGCCTTGGATCTCCAGAACGAGTCGTACAGGGGATGCTCCCCGGTCTCGCGCTTCAGGTCTTCCACCTGGGTCTTGCTGCGTCCCCAGCGGCTCGGCAGGTACGCCCAGAACGAGGTTTCCGGAATGCCGCCGTGCGTGACCACCTCGCGATAGAAGTCGCTCCATCCCTCCCACGGGATGATGGCCGCCAAGTGCGGCGGCTGCGCCGCGGCCGCGGACCATTGCACGCACGCGAGATAGGAAACGCCCAGCAGGCCGACTCTTCCGTTGCTCCACCGCTGCGTGCCGGCCCACTCGACGAGGTCGTACACGTCCTGCGCTTCTTCCGGCGAGAGATAAGTGGCCGTGCCTTCGGAAAACCACGTGCCGCGCGGGTCGACGTTCAGCACCGCGTAGCCGTTGGCCGCCCAATGCATGGGGTCGGGCGCCTCGAATGCCGTGTACGCGGACAGCTTCGCCGTGATGCCCGCCCTGGGGAACTGCTTCGCCATGTGGGTGGGACTGTGCTTGCCGTACGGCCCCCAGGCGACGATCGGCGGAGCAGGCTTTTCAACCGCGGGGCGAAAGACATCGACATAGATCTTCACGCCGTCGCGCATGGCCACCGCGACATCGCGCTCGATGATCACGCCCTGCTCGACCGTACGCCGGTACGCTGGCGGCTGCCCGCCCAGCTCTTCGGGCGCCGACAGCGGCCCGCAGAACCTGTACTGGAAGTCGTGTTTCATGGGAAGTGCGTCTGCATCGCGGGATCGCACAGCCAGGCGGCGGCGCTCGGGGGGTCCTGATCGTGCTGTGCGCGGCGAGCCTGTGCCATGGGTTGTCGAGGCGGACGCGTTCCTTCCCCGGGAATGCCGGGCTATCATACTCCCCGTGTCCGGATGGTATGGGAATGTGCCGGAACATTGACGCTGAGGTTGCCGTGAGCGCCGTGCACAGGACGAGTACCGCCAGACCCGCCAATTCCCAAAGGATGAGGGTTTGAATGAGCGCATTGCCCGGCTACCGTCGCATCGCCACCGAGGAGGCGTGGGCGCCGAAGGAACTGATCGACCTCTACCGGCGCGAGATCGCGGCGAAAACGCTGGACGATCCGGGCTTCCACAGCCTGTGGGGATTCTTCGGGGGCAAGAGCGAGCGCGCGACGCTGCTGGTCGAGCGCATCCAGGATCTCGGCGAGCGGCGTCTCGCGGACATGGACGCGACCGGCATCGCCATGCAGGTCGTCTCGCTCACCGCGCCGGGGGTGCAGATCTTCGACGCCGCAACGGGCAGTTCGCTCGCCGCGCGCTTCAACGACGAGCTCGCCGAAGCGATCCGCCGGCGACCGGACCGCTATGCCGGTCTCGCAGCCGTTGCGCCGCAGGATCCGCGGCGCGCGGCACAGGAACTCGAGCGCGGCGTGCGCAAGCTCGGCCTCAAGGGCGCCATCGTCAACTCGCACACGCGGGGGGAATACCTCGACGACCCGAAATTCTGGGACATCTTCGCCGCCGCCGAGTCGCTGGGCGTGCCCGTGTACCTGCACCCGAACACGCCCTCCAAGGCGATGATCGAGCCCTTCCTCGCGAGAGGGCTGGATGGCGCGGTGTTCGGCTTCGCGGTGGAGACCGGGCTGCACGCGCTGCGTCTGGTGGTTGCCGGCGTCTTCGACCGGTTCCCGCGGCTGCAGGTCGTTCTCGGCCACCTCGGCGAGGCGCTGCCTTACTGGCTGTCGCGCTTCGACTTCATGCACGGCATCATCATGCGCACGCGCCGCTACGCTCAGGCGCCGCCGCTCCGGAAGCCCCTGAGCGCCTACCTGCGCGAGAACTTCCACTACACCACCAGCGGCATGGGCTGGGAGCCGCCGATCATGTACGTCCACAAGGTGATGGGTCCGGACCGGCTGCTGTACGCGATGGACTATCCCTACCAGTACGTTCCCGAGGAGGTCCGGGCGCAGGATGCGCTGCCGATGAGCGACGAGGACAAGCGCAAGTTTTTCCAGTCGAACGCCGAGCGGCTGTTTTCCCTGACATGAGAACAGCCCGGGTGCGCATCCTCGCCCTCGCGTTCCTCGCGTGCGTCGCGGCCGCTGCATCCGCGCAGAC
Source organism: uncultured beta proteobacterium (assembly GCA_963699535.1). Lineage (GTDB taxonomy): Bacteria > Pseudomonadota > Gammaproteobacteria > Burkholderiales > SG8-39 > VBDM01. The sequence goes on from CAVOUJ010000011.1 coordinate 343,464, forward strand.
CTGGCCGGTGAAGCCGGTGCGGATCGTGGTCACGTTCCCGCCCGGGGGCAGCTCCGACACCGTGACTCGCATCGTCGCGCCCAGGCTCGGCGAGCGGCTGGGCCAGACTGTCGTGGTGGAGAACCGGCCTGGCGCGGGCGGTGGCATCGGCGCCGACCTCGTGGCGAAATCGGCTCCCGACGGCTACACGCTGCTCGTGGGCGCGCAGGGCGGCCTCGCGCTCAACACGATCTTCTACCCGTCGTTGCCCTACGATCCAGTGAAGGACTTCGCGCCCATAACGCTGCTCGTCACCAGCCCCTTCACGGTGCTGGTGAATCCGGCAGTCACACCCGTGGGCTCCGCACAGGATCTGGTGGCTCTGCTGAAGACGAGGCGCGGCACGCCCTACGCTTCCGGCGGCACCGGTTCGGGAATGCATCTCGCGGGCGAGCTCTTCAGGTCGATCGCCGCGGTGGACATCAGGCATGTGCCGTACAAGGGAAACGCCCCGGCGATCGTGGATCTGATCGGCGGGCAGGTGCCGGTCGCGTTCGCCGATCTGGGCTCGGCGTCCTCGCAGCTCAGATCCGGACGCGTGCGCGCTCTCGCGGTGGCAAGCCCGGAGCGCACGCAGCTCGCTCCCGAAGTTCCTTCGGCCACCGAGGCGGGCATGGCCGAGTGGAAGGCGATCGGATGGTTCGGGCTCGTCGCGCCGGCGGCGACGCCGCCGGCGATCGTCGGGCGGCTGAACGCCGAGACCACCGCCATCCTGCGGCAGGCCGACATGCGCGAAAGGATCCTCGCCACCTACAACGAGCCCTCGCCGACCACGCCCGGCGAGTTCGGCGAGTTCATCCGCTCCGAGATCGCGACCTGGTCCAAGGTCATCCGGGAGTCGGGGATACGGATCGAGGAGGGGAAGTAGCGGCGGCCAGCCGGCGCCGCAGATCTCGTCATCTGTCAGCCGCGCTTGACCGGCATCAATGTGTGGGGCGCGCAGGCCTCGGGACAATCCCACTTCTACGTTCAGCGGGCACAGGAATGAAAATCCACGAATATCAGGCGAAGGAAATCCTGCAGGAAGTACGGCGTCGCGACGCCCCGCGGCGTTCCCTGCTTCTCGGTCGACGAGGCGGTCAAGGCGGCGAAGGACCTCGGCGGCAAGGTCTGGGTGGTGAAGGCGCAGATCCACGCCGGCGGCCGCGGCAAGGGCGGCGGCGTGAAGGTCGCGAAATCCGAGGCCGAGGTGCGCGAGTGGGCCGGAAAGATCCTCGGCATGATGCTCAAGACCCACCAGACCGGGCCCGAGGGGCAGAAGGTCAGGCGCCTCCTCATCGAGGAGGGCGCCGACATCAAGAAGGAGCTCTACGTCGGCATGGTGGTCGATCGCGGCACGCAGCGCGTGGCGCTGATGGCCTCCAGCGAAGGCGGCATGGACATCGAGGAGGTCGCGGCGAAGACGCCCGAGAAGATCCACAAGGTGTTCGTCGATCCGGGAACAGGGCTGAAGGACGCGGAAGCGGACGATATCGCGAGGAAGATCGGCATCCCGCAGGCGGCCGTGTCCGCAGGCGCGGGCGATCCTGAAGGGGCTCTACAAGGCTTTCGACGAAACCGATTCGAGCCTCGCCGAGATCAATCCGCTGATCCTCACCGGCGACGGCCGCGTGGTCGCGCTCGACGCCAAGATCAACTTCGACGACAACGCGCTCTTCCGCCACCCCGAGCTCGCAGGCGCTGCGCGACCTCGACGAGGAGGATCCCGCCGAGGTCGAGGCGTCGAAGACACGACCTCAACTACATCCAGCTGGACGGCGACATCGGCTGCCTCGTCAACGGCGCGGGCCTCGCGATGGCGACCATGGACATCATCAAGCTCTACGGCGGGGCGCCGGCGAACTTCCTCGACGTCGGCGGCGGCGCGACCACCGAGAAGGTCACCGAGGCCTTCAAGATCATGCTGAGGAACCCGGACCTGAAGGCGATCCTCGTCAACATCTTCGGCGGCATCATGAAATGCGACGTGATCGCGGCGGGCGTGGTCGCGGCGGCGAGGCAGGTGAGCCTCAGGGTGCCGCTGGTCGTGCGCCTCGAAGGGCACCAACGTCGATCTCGGCAAGAAGATCCTCGCCGAGTCCGGGCTGCCGATCATTTCCGGCAGCAACATGGCCGACGCGGGACAAAAGGTCGTCGCCGCCGCCAAAGGACAAAGCGCCGCTCGCGGCGCGGGGAAAAATAATGTCGATCCTGATCAACAAGAACACCCGGGTGATGACTCAGGGCATCACCGGCAAGACCGGCCAGTTCCACACCAAGATGGGCAAGGAATACGCGAACGGCAGGAACTGCTACGTCGCCGGCGTCAACCCGAAGAAGCCCGGAGAATCGTACGAGGGCATTCCGATCTTCGCGACCGTCAAGGAAGCGAAGGAGAAGACCGGCGCCAACGTCAGCGTGATCTACGTGCCGCCGCCCTTCGCGGCGTCCGCGATCGACGAGGCGGTCGAGGCCGACCTCGATCTCGTCATCTGCATCACCGAGGGCATCCCGGTGCGCGACATGATCACGACCAAGTACAAGATGCAGGGCAGGCGCACCAAGCTCATCGGCCCGAACTGCCCGGGCGTCATCACGCCCGACGAGATCAAGATCGGCATCATGCCGGGCCACATCCACAAGAAGGGCCGCATCGGCGTGGTGTCGCGCTCGGGAACCTTGACGTACGAAGCGGTCGGGCAGCTGATGGAACTGGGCCTCGGGCAGTCCTCCTGCGTCGGCATCGGCGGCGACCCGGTCAACGGCTTGAAGCACGTCGACGTGCTCAAGATGTTCAACGACGATCCGGAGACCGACGCCGTCATCATGGTGGGCGAGATCGGCGGCTCGGACGAGGAGAACGCCGCGCTACTGGGTCAAGGCCAACATGAAGAAGCCGGTCGTCGGCTTCATCGCCGGCGTCACCGCGCCTCCGGGAAAACGCATGGGCCACGCCGGCGCGATCATCTCCGGCGGCAAGGGCACGGCGCAGGAGAAGCTCGCGGTGATGGAGGAGTGCGGGATCAAGGTGACCAAGAATCCCGCGGAGATGGGAAAGCTCCTCAAATCGGTGCTCAAGTAGAGGCCGCGGCTCGGGGATTATTGACGCCTGTCAAGCCTTTGCCCGCTGGCGCGGACGTAGAATTGTGACATGAACGATCGGGCCGCGTCGAAACCGCAGGGCAAGGGAGCGCGAGTCCGCTCGACGCCCAAGGGACGCCGCGTCGATCCCAAGGCGCGGGACGAAGTGCGCGCGCTGCTCGCTGACGATCCCCGCCGGCGCGACCTCCTGATCGAATACCTGCACCGCATCCAGGACCGCTACGGTCATCTCTCGGCCGCGCATCTCGTGGCGCTCGCCGACGAGATGAAGCTCGCGATGACCGAGGTCTACGAAGTCGCGACTTTCTATCATCACTTCGACGTGGTGAAGGAGGGTGAGGCGGCGCCGCCCGCGATCACCGTGCGCGTGTGCGACTCGATCGCCTGCGAGATGGCGGGCGCCGCCGAGTTGCTGACGAAGCTCCCCGGAATCCTCGGCCAGGACGTGCGCGTGCTGCACGCGCCCTGCATCGGCCGCTGCGAGACCGCGCCTGCCGCGGTCGTCGGACAGAATCCCGTTCCGCACGCGAGCGCGGACAAGATCGCTTCGCTCGTGAAGGCAAAGGCGGTCAAGCATCCGGCCGGCGAAGCATCGCACGGATCGTAGTCCCGCCTATATCGACTATGCGGCGTACCGCGCGAAGGGCGGCTACGCGCTCGCGAAGGCCTGCGTCGGCGGTGAGCGAAGAAGCGCGAGGACGTCATCGCCGTGATGGAGAACTCCGGCCTGCGCGGTCTGGGCGGCGCGGGGTTCCCCGCGGGACGCAAGTGGAAGGCGGTGCTCGCCGAGCCAGCGCCGCGGCTCCTCGCGATCAACATCGACGAGGGCGAGCCCGGAACGTTCAAGGACCGCTGGTACCTCGAGCGCGACCCGCACCGGTTTCTCGAGGGCGCGCTCATCGCCGCCTGGGCGGTCGGACATCGCCGAGATCTACATCTATCTGCGCGACGAATACCACGGCTGCCGCGCGATCCTGGAAAAGGAGATCGCGGCGCTGCAAGCCGATCCGCCGTGCCCGCTGCCGCCGATTCATCTTCGTCGCGGCGCGGGCGCCTACATCTGCGGCGAGGAATCGGCGATGATCGAGTCGATCGAGGGCAAGCGCGGCATGCCGCGCCTGCGCCCGCCCTACGTCGCGCAGGTGGGCCTTTTCAACCGCCCCACGCTCGAGCACAACATGGAGACGCTGCACTGGGTGCGCGACATCCTGGAGCACGGTGCGGACTGGTTCGCATCGCAGGGCGGCAACGGCCGCAAGGGGCTGCGCTCGTTCTCCGTGAGCGGCCGCGTGAAGAAGCCCGGCGTGCATCTCGCGCCCGCCGGCATCACGGTGAAGGAACTGATCGCCGAGTACTGCGGCGGGATGCAGGATGGCCACAAGTTCTACGGCTATCTTCCGGGCGGCGCCTCCGGCGGGATACTGCCCGCGTCGATGGCGGACATCCCGCTCGACTTCGATACGCTCAACCAGTACGGCTGCTTCATCGGCTCGGCCGCGATCGTGATTCTCTCCGACAACGACCGCGCCACGACGGCGGCGCGCAACCTGATGAAATTCTTCTCCGACGAGTCCTGCGGCCAGTGCACGCCCTGCCGCGTGGGCACGGCCAAGGCCTTGAAGCTCATGGAAAAGCCGAAGTGGGATCAGCCGCTGCTGAAGGAATTGTCGCAGGCGATGATGGACGCCTCGATCTGCGGCTTGGGGCAGGCGGCGCCCAATCCCGTGCTCTCCGTGATGAAATACTTCCCGCACGAGGTCGCCTGATGGCGAGGTGAGCGATGGACCGGATCAGCACAGCGCAGGCGGCGACGATGCCCGTCGAGTTCAAGCTGAACGGCAGGACCGTCGTCGGCCGCTCGGACGAAACCCTCATCGAGACCGCCAAGCACTACGGCATCGACATTCCGCACCTCTGCTACAAGGAGGGCTTGCGCCCCGACGGCAACTGCCGCGCCTGCGTGGTCGAGATCAAGGGCGAGCGCGTGCTCGCGCCCTCCTGCTGCCGCACCCCCAAGGACGGGATGGAAGTCACGACCGACAACGCGCGCGCGGTGGCCAGCCAGAAGATGGTGCTGGAGCTCCTGCTCTCCGACATCCCCGAGAAGTCCTACACGCTCGACTCCGAGCTCGATCGCTGGGCGAAGGCGCTGAAGGTCGGCAAGCCGCGCTTTCCCGTCGCGGCACCAGCCGAAAGCGGATCTCTCGCACGCGGCGATCGCGGTCAACCTCGACGCCTGCATCCAGTGCACGCGTTGCCTGCGCGCCTGCCGCGAGGAGCAGGTGAACGACGTCATCGGCTACGCGTTCCGCGGCGAGCACTCCAAGATCGTCTTCGACCTCGACGATCCGATGGGCAATTCGACCTGCGTCGCCTGCGGCGAGTGCGTCCAGGCCTGTCCCGACCGGCGCGCTCATGCCGGCGCGCGAGGTCGGCAAGATCCAGGCCGACAAGACCGTGGACTCGGTCTGCCCCTATTGCGGCGTAGGGTGCCTGCTCACTTACAACGTCAAGGACAACAAGATCCTCTGGGTGCAGGGCCGCGACGGGCCCGCCAACTCGAGCCGCCTGTGCGTGAAGGGACGCTACGGCTTCGACTACGTGCAGCACACGCATCGCCTCACGAAGCCGCTCATCCGCAAGCCCGGCGTGAAGAAGCACAAGGACTTCGTCGTCGATCCGGACAACTGGTCCCAGGTGTTCCGCGAGGCGAGCTGGGAAGAGGCGCTCGATTTCGCCGCGAAAGGCCTGCGCGACATCCGCGACAAGTACGGCAAGAAATCGCTCGCCGGCTTCGGCTCGGCGAAAGGCACGAACGAAGAGGCCTATCTCTTCCAGAAGCTGGTGCGCACCGGCTTCGGCTCGAACAACGTCGACCACTGCACGCGCCTGTGCCACGCCTCGAGCGTCGCGGCGCTGATGGAAGGCATCAACTCCGGCGCGGTTTCGAACCAGGTGCGCGACGTGATGAAGGCGGAAGTGATCTTCCTCATCGGCGCCAATCCGACGGTGAACCATCCGGTCGCCGCGACCTGGATGAAGAACGCCGCGAAGGCCGGCGTGAAGCTGATCGTCGCCGACCCGCGGCGCGGCGAGCTCGCGCGCTACGCGACCTATTATCTGCAGTTCAAGGCCGACACCGACGTCGCGCTGCTGAACGCGATGCTGCACGTCATCGTCGAGGAGGGCCTCGTCAACGAGGCCTTCATCCGCGACCGCACTTCGGGCTACGAGGCGCTCGCCGAGAACGTGAAGAAGTTCTCGCCGGAGGCGATGGCGCCCATCTGCGGCATCGACGCGAAGACGATCCGCGAGGTCGCGCGCCTGTACGCGACCTCGAAAGGCTCGATGATCATGTGGGGCATGGGCATCTCGCAGCACGTGCACGGCACCGACAACGCGCGGTGCCTGATCGCGCTGGCTCTTTCGACCGGGCAGATCGGCAAGCCGGGCTCCGGCCTGCATCCCCTGCGCGGCCAGAACAACGTGCAGGGCGCCTCCGACTCCGGGCTGATCCCGATGTTCTATCCGGACTACCAGCGCGTCGCCACGCCCGAGGCCAAAGCGCGCTTCGAGAAGCTCTGGGGCATGGAGCTCGACCCCAAGCCCGGCCTCACCGTGGTCGAGATCATCCATGCCGCGAAGAAGCGCGAGATCCGCGGCATGTACATCATGGGCGAGAACCCGGCGATGTCCGATCCCGACGTCGATCACGCCCGCGAGGCGCTCGCCACGCTCGATCACATGGTGGTGCAGGACATCTTTCTCACCGAGACCGCGTACCTTGCCGACGTGGTGCTGCCGGCGACGGCCTGGCCGGAGAAAGTCGGCACCGTCACCAACACCGACCGCATGGTGCAGCTCGGGCGCAAAGCGATCGAGCCGCCGGGCGAGGCCAAGGAAGACCTCTGGCTGATCAACGAGCTCGCCAAGCGCATGGGTCTCTCCTGGAATTACACGCACCCGCGCGAAGTGTTCGACGAGATGCGCCAGTGCATGGACTCGATCGCGGGCATCACCTGGGAGCGCCTCGAGCGCGATTCGTCGGTGACCTACCCCTGCGAGAAGGAAGGCGATCCGGGCGAGCCGGTCGTATTCACGACGCACTTTCCCGACGACCACCGGCCGCGGCAAGTTCGTTCCCGCGGACCTGATCTCGGCGGCGGAGCGCCCGGACGACCAGTACCCGATGGTGCTCATCACCGGACGACAGCTCGAGCACTGGCACACCGGCGCGATGACGCGCCGCGCCACGGTGCTCGATCACATCGAGCCCGAGCCGGTCGCTTCGTTCCATCCGCTCGACCTCGACCGGTTCGGGGTGAAGCCAGGCGAGATCGTCACCGTCGAATCGCGCCGCGGCAGGATCGCGCTCTACGCGCGCGCGGACGAAGGCACGCCGGCTGGCGCGGTGTTCATCCCGTTCTGCTACTACGAGGCCGCGGCGAACCTGCTCACCAACCCGGTGCTCGACCCGTTCGGGAAGATCCCGGAGTTCAAGTACTGCGCGGTGAAAATCACGAAAGGCGGCCCGGTCCCGGTGCACTCGAGTTTCGGCGGAGGCAAGGCGTTTTCCGAGCTGGGAACCGCGTAGAAGGTCGAATGGGGCGCCGGGACTTCAGGTCCGGCGTCCGTTTTTTCGGCTGAGATTCTTTCAGGAGAGGAGAGGCATGTCATTGTCAGACATCGAAATCGCACAGCAGGCGAAGATGCTGCGCGTCGCCAAGATCGCCGAGAAACTCGGCATCCCCGAGGAGCATCTGGTTCCCTACGGCCATTACAAGGCCAAGGTATCGCTCGAGTACGTGGACAGCCTGAAGAGCCGCAAGGACGGCAAGCTGATCCTGGTGACCGCGATCACGCCGACGCCGGCAGGAGAGGGCAAGACCACGACCACGGTCGGCCTGGGCGACGCGCTCAACCGCATCGGCAAAAAGGCGATCCTGTGCCTGCGCGAGCCCTCGCTCGGGCCGGTGTTCGGCATGAAGGGCGGCGCGGCGGGCGGCGGCTATGCCCAGGTGGTGCCGATGGAGGACATTAACCTGCACTTCACCGGCGACTTCAGCGCGATCGGCCTCGCCAACAACCTGCTGGCGGCGGCGATCGACAACCACATCCACCACGGCAACGAGCTCGGCATCGATGTGCGGCGTATCGCCTGGAAGCGCGTGGTGGACATGAACGACCGGGCGTTGCGCGACATCGTGGTCTCGCTCGGCGGGCCGGGCAACGGCTACCCGCGCCAGGACGGGTTCGACATCGTGGTGGCGTCCGAGATCATGGCGATTTTCTGCCTGGCAACTTCGCTGAAGGACTTGAAGACCCGCCTTGGGAACATCGTCATCGGCTATACCCGCGACCAGAAACCGGTGCGCGCCAAGGATCTCAAGGTGCATGGCGCGATGACCGTGCTCCTGAAGGACGCGCTCGCGCCGAACCTCGTACAGACGCTGGAGAACAACCCCGCGTTCATCCACGGCGGGCCGTTCGCCAACATCGCGCACGGCTGCAACTCCGTCATTGCCACACAGACCGCCCTGAAGCTCGCCGATTACGTCGTGACCGAGGCCGGGTTTGGCGCGGACCTCGGCGCGGAGAAGTTCATCGACATCAAGTGCCGCAAGTCGGGGCTGAGACCGAGCGCGGTGGTGATCGTGGCGACCGTGCGCGCCCTCAAGTATCACGGTGGCGTCGACCTCAAGGAAGTCAACAAGGAGAACCTGCCGGCGCTGGAGAAGGGCATCACCAACCTCGAGCGCCACGTGAACAACGTGCGCAACCACTACGGGCTGCCGTGCGTGGTATCGATCAACCGCTTCAATTTTGATACTCCCGCGGAAATCGAGCTGCTCAAGAAGAAGATGGCGCATCACGAAGCGCCGGTGATCCTGGCGACGCACTGGGCGGACGGCGGCAAGGGGGCGGAGCAGGTCGCGCGCACCGTGGTCGATCTGATCGAAAAGGTGCCGTCAAACTTCAAATTCGTCTACGAGGACTCGCTGCCGTTGTGGGACAAGATCGGGACCATTGCCACCAAGATCTACGGCGCGAGCGAAGTCACCGCGGATGCCAAGGTGCGCGGCCAGATCAAGAAGTTGCAGGAAGAAGGCTACGGCCACTACCCGGTGTGCGTGGCAAAGACCCAGTACTCGTTTTCGACCGATCCGCAGTTGCGGGCGGCGCCCTCCGGCCATGTGATTAACATCCGAGAAGTGCGGCTCGCCGCCGGCGCCGAGTTCGTGGTCATGGTGTGCGGCGACGTCATGACCATGCCGGGTCTGCCCAAGGTGCCTTCCGCCGAGAAAATCGACCTCACCGACGACGGCAAAGTGGTGGGGCTGTTCTGACCCGGTATAATGCGCGCCGCCCCATGTCGTAACGACAACCGCAGAACAAACCAAGACCGCGAACTATGGAATTCCTGAGCGAGCTGCAGACCACCGCTTTCTGGACCGGGTTGCTGGCCATCATCTGGGTCAACATCATCCTCTCGGGGGACAACGCGGTGGTGATCGCGCTCGCGGCGCGCTCGTTGCCCGTGCACCAGCAAGGCAAGGCCGTGTTTTGGGGCGCGGGCGCGGCGGTCGTGCTGCGGATCATCCTCACGATCTTCGCGGTGGCATTGCTCAAGTTCCCCTACCTGAAGCTGGTCGGCGGCGCGCTGCTGTTCTGGATTGCGGTCAAGCTGCTGGTGCCCGAAGACGGCGGCGACGACGGCATCGAATCCAGCGACAATCTGCTGGCCGCGATCAAGACCATACTCATTGCCGACCTGGTGATGAGCCTCGACAACGTGGTCGCCGTGGCGGCGGTGGCCAAAGGCAGCATCTTGCTCCTGATCCTCGGTCTGGCGATCAGCATCCCGCTCGTCATCTTCGGTGCGACCATCTTGATGAATTTGATGGGGCGCTACCCGGTGATCGTCACAATAGGCGCGGCACTGATCGGCTACGTGGCGGGTGAAATGCTCGTGACCGACCCGGTCGTGATCGAGTGGTTCACGGCCAACGCTCATTGGATGATCGATTTCGAGGTCTTTTCGATATTCGGCGCCAAGCTCGAACTATCAGCTGCCGGGCTGATCGGCGCAGCCATTGTCGTCGCGGCTGGCAGGTGGCTTGCCGCGCGCGCCGAGGCCGGGCGCAAAGAGATCGTGGACCTCGGCGAGGGCGACGAGTCCAAGGCGCCACACTGAGACGAGGACCCCCTGGCGAAGGCTGGCCAGGGGGATTCAACGAGTAATCGAGGGCAAACTGATGCTCAAATTTCTGGTGGCAGTGGACGGGTCGGCACCGTCGAACCGCGCGGTAGACCACTTGATGAAGCAGGTGGGCGTGCTCAAGGAGCCGGCCGAAGTCCACCTTCTTAATATCCAGCACCAGATTCCCTACGGCGGTCGGGTCAGTTCCGTGGTGGGTCACGACAAGATCGCGCAGTTCCACCGCGAGGAAGGCATGGCGGCGCTCAAGACCGCGATGCAAAAGCTCGACGCCGCCAAGATCAAGTATCACCACCACATCGGCGTAGGAGGGGAAGCGGAGGTCATCTGCCAATACGCAGCAGAAAAGGGCTGCGACTACATCATCATGGGCACTCGCGGCATGGGATCGGTATCCAATCTCGTCCTGGGATCGGTGGCGACGAAGGTGATCCACCTCTCGCCCGTGCCGGTGCTGCTCGTGAAGTGATCGGGAGTGGCGAGGAAAGCCGCCGCGGATACTTGATTTCCGTCAAGGTCGCCGGGGTCTTTCCTCGCAATAATCCGAGCATCCGCGAGGGCGTTGACGGTGTCCGCGTCTGCGGTAGGATCACCGGTTTTCTGAGGACTTAAGCTAAGGAGGATTGTCATGCGAATTAGCGTTGATCGAGCTTTACGCGGGAGCATTCCGCTGCTGGCGGTTGTAGCGACGGGTGTGTTGCCCCAACAGGTTCTGGCAGCCTGGGAGCCCACTAAGACGGTCGAGTTCATCATTCCGGCCGGCACCGGTGGCGGCGCCGACCAGATGGCGCGCTTCATCCAGGGCATCGTCGCCAAGAGCAAACTCATGAAGCAGCCCATGGTCGTCATCAACAAGGCGGGCGGCGCGGGCGCGGAGGGCTTCCTGGACGTCAAGGAATCGAAAGGGGACCCCCACAAGATCATCATCACGCTTTCCAATCTCTTCACGACCCCGCTCGCCACCCACACGCCGTTCAACTGGCGCGACCTGACGCCGGTGCAGATGATGGCGCTCGACAACTTCGTTCTTTGGGTCAACTCGGAGACGCCCTACAAGACACCCAAGGAATACCTTGACGCGGCCAAGGCCGCCGGCGGCAAGTTCAAGATGGGCGGCACGGGGTCGAAGCAGGAAGACCAGATCATCACCGTCGCCCTGGAGAAGCAGACCGGCGCCAAGTTCACCTACATTTCCTACCGCGGCGGCGGCGAGGTCGCGGTGCAGCTGGTGGGCAAGCACGTCGATTCGACCGTCAACAACCCGATCGAGGCGGTGGCGCAATGGCGCGCCGGGGCGCTTGCGGCCGCTGTGCGTATTCGAAGCCAAACGCATGCCTTACAAGACGAAGATCACGAAGACGATGTCCTGGTCCGACATCCCGACCTGCAAGGAAACCGGGCTCGACGTCGAGTACATGATGCTGCGCGGCATCTTCATGCCGGGAGGTGTGACCGCCGATCAGGTCCAGTTCTACGTGGACCTGCTGAAGAAAGTGCGCGACACTGCCGAGTGGAAGGCGTTCCTCGAGCAGGGCGCGTTCAACCAGACGACCCTGAGCGGCAAGGAGTATGAAGACTGGGTGGCGCGCGAGGAAGCGCGCCACATTCTGCTGATGAAGGAGGCGGGGTTCCTGGCCCGGTAAGGATTTGCGCCGCGCGGGGGATTCCCTCCGCGCGGCGTAGTCGGCGCTGAGAGGAGGAGGGACGTGGAGGGCGAGCGTTCGGCTGCATCGGTCAAGGCGGTGGAAATCGGCGTCGCCGCTTTGGTATTTCTCTTCGGCACCGTGGTCGTGCTCGACAGCTATCGCCTCGGCGCGCGATGGGGGGAGGACGGGCCGCAGCCGGGCTATTTCCCGTTCTACGTCGGTCTGTTGATCTGCTTCGCAGGCGTGATGGTTCTGGTGCAAGCCCTGCGAGACTCCTCGCTCGCAGCCAAGTCGTTCGTATCGCGCGAGTCGCTGAAGAAAGATTCTGACCGTCCTCGTGCCGACGGTGGTGTATGTCGCGCTGATCAAGTATCTTGGGTTCTACGTTGCGTCCACGGTCTACATCGCGTATTTCATGTGGCAGCTGGGCAAGTATCCCTGGATCAAGATCCTGCCCGTCGCGGTCGGCGTCAGCGTCGTATTCTTCCTCATCTTCGAGACATGGTTCCAGGTGCCCTTACCCAAAGGGCCTCTGGAAGCGGCGCTGGGGTTGCATTGAAAACGCTGCCGGTCGGATAGATCCGACCGGTCCTTGCGCCGGGAAAAAGGGAGATCAGTGGAAGAGATCAACGCGCTGCTGCAAGGATTCGGGGTTGCGCTGTCGCCGTTCAACCTGATGCTGATGTTCGTGGGCGTGGTCCTCGGCATCATCATCGGCGTACTGCCCGGGCTGGGCGGCGCGAACGGCGTGGCCATCCTGTTGCCGCTGACCTTCGCGATGGCGCAGCAGCCCGGCGGCACGACCTCGGCGATCATCCTGCTGTCCTGCATTTACTGGGGCGCACTATTCGGCGGGGCCATCACTTCGATTCTGTTCAATATCCCCGGCGAGCCCTGGTCGGTGGCGACCACCTTCGACGGCCATCCCATGGCGCAGCAGGGGCGCGCGGGCAACGCCCTCACCGCCGCGTTCACCTCGTCGTTCGTCGGCGCGCTGATCGCGGTGATCATGATCACATTCCTTTCCCCGGTCGTGGCGGGGTTTGCCCTGCGGTTCGGCCCGCCGGAGTACTTTTCGGTGTATATGCTCACTTTCTGTGCCTTTGTCGGCATGGCCGGTGGAAACGCAGCGAAGACCGTCGCTTCCATGATGATCGGGTTCGCGCTGGCCGCGGTCGGCCTGGACAGCGTCACCGGAACTCTGCGGCTCACGTTCGGAACGACCGTGCTTCTGAAGGGATTCGATTTCCTGATCGCTGTGATAGGCCTTTTCGGGATCGGCGAAATCCTGGAAACTCTGGAGGAGGGCCTGGCGTTCAAGGGCGCACAAGCCCGGATGAACGCCAAGGTGGTGCTGGAAACCTGGAAGGAGCTGCCGCGCTTTTGGGCAACTTCTCTGCGCAGCGCCGCGGTCGGATGCTTCATGGGGATCGTGCCGGGCGGAGCGACACCCGCCTCCTTCATGAGCTACGGGTTGGCGCGGCGCTTCTCCAAGGACGGCAGGGACTTCGGCAACGGCAAGATCGAGGGCGTAGTGGCGCCGGAAACCGCCGCCCATGCTGCGGGCACTTCGGCTCTCCTGCCCATGATCACCCTCGGGGTTCCGGGATCGCCCACGGCCGCGGTGCTGCTCGGCGGCCTCTTGATCTGGGGTCTGCAGCCCGGGCCGCTGCTCTTCGTCGAGAAGCCGGAATTCGTATGGGGCCTGATCGCGAGCATGTACCTGGGCAACATCGTCGGGCTGATCGTCGTGCTGACCTGCGTGCCGCTGTTCGCGGCGATCCTGCGCGTTCCGTTCTCGATCATCGCCCCCGTCATCATCGTGATCTGTGCGATCGGCGCCTACACCGTGCACAACTCCATGTTCGACGTCTATCTGATGGTTGTGTTCGGGGTGATGGGTTACGCCTTCAAGAAGCTGCGCTACCCGCTCGCGCCGCTGGTGCTGGCTCTGGTCCTCGGCGACCGCGCAGAGGAGAATTTCCGAAACGCCATCAAGGGCTCGCAGGGCGACCTGCTCGTGTTCTTCTCGAACCCCCTGGTGGGCGGCCTGACCGGCCTCGCGCTCGTGCTGCTTTTCTGGCCGCTCATCAGCGCGGGTTTGCGCGCCGCGCGAAACCGCTAGTGCCGGTCCGCATCGGACGGATTTTCGACCCGCTGCCTGAGGCGGGACAGCGTTTCCGGGGTGAGGTTGAGGTAGGAAGCCAGCTCTTTCTTGGGGATGCGGCCGATCAAGTCCTGATGCTTGCGCATGAAGCGTGCGAGGCGCCCGGGGGCATCGAGCAGGTGAAGCGTGATGGTATGCGCCATCACCTCCGACATCAGGCGCATGACTTCGTACTCGAAGCGTAGCTTGACTTCGGCGTGCCGTTCGAGGAATTCGACCCAGTGAGGCATGGACAGGCGCGCCACGCGAACCTTGGTCACGGCGGCAATGCTGTAGGGCATGGGGGTCTTCAGCCGCCACGCCGCGTAGGACGTGTCCATGTCGGTTTCGGCCGCGAAGCGCAGGATCATTTCCTTCCCCTGGGGATTGCTGACCACGCGCTTGAGAATCCCTTCGAGGATGAAGAACTGCTCCATTCCGGTCCCGCCCTGGCGCACCAGCGGCTCGCCCTTGCGGCACTCCGCGATCTCGAGCTGGGGCTCCAGATCGTTCCAGGCGGACGCGGGCATTTCGCGCAGAATCAGATTCTGCTTGAGCTGCAGTCGAATCGTGTTGTGCTGGGGGTGGTTGCTGATGGCCGACACGGCGACGTGGCTGGAGAAGCAAGGCGGCGCGGCAATTAAGCGGGATTTATTGACTACAGTCAAGGTTGACTGACGGCCAGACTCCTAGACTTTCAGACCTGATTTTTCGACGTCTCGCGGGACCCGCATCCCTTCGCAAATGCGGGAGTCTCTCAATAGCGTAAGGAGGCGGTATGGGAACGGTTGAACCGCAAGTCGCGCAATCACTTGAAGTGACCGACGGATTTCACCTGGTCATCGATGCCCTCAAGCTCAACGGCATTGACACGATTTTCGGCCTGCCCGGCATTCCGATCACCGATCTCACCCGCAAGGCCCAGGCGGCGGGCATGCGCGTGATCTCGTTCCGCCATGAGCAGAACGCCGGCTACGCCGCCTCTATCGCCGGCTTCATGACTCAGAAGCCGGGCATCTGCCTGACGGTGTCCGCCCCCGGCTTCCTCAACGGCCTGACGGCACTGGCCAACGCCACCACCAACTGCTTCCCGATGATCCTCATCAGCGGGTCGAGCGAGCGCGAGATCGTCGATCTGCAGCAGGGTGACTACGAGGAGATGGACCAGTTGGCCATCGCCAAGCCGCTGTGCAAGGCCGCCTTCCGCGTGCTGCACGCCGAGGACATCGGCGTGGGCATCGCGCGCGCCATCCGCGCCGCCGTCTCGGGCCGCCCAGGTGGCGTCTACCTCGACCTGCCGGCGAAGCTCTTCCCGCAGACCCTCGACGCGGAAGCCGGCAGGAAATCACTGATCAAGGTGGTCGATCCGTCGCCGCGCCAGATCCCGGCCCAGGACGCGGTGAAGCGCGCCCTCGCACTGCTGAAGAACGCCAAGCGCCCGCTCATCATTCTCGGCAAGGGCGCTGCCTACGCCCAGGCCGACGCCGACATCCGGGCCCTCGTCGAGAAGACCGGGATCCCCTACCTGCCCATGGCCATGGCCAAGGGCCTGCTCCCCGACACGCACGAGCAGTCCGCCTCCGCAGCCCGCTCCTATGTGTTGCCCGAGGCCGATGTGGTGATGTTGATCGGTGCTCGCCTAAACTGGCTGCTCTCGCACGGCAAGGGCAAGACCTGGGGCGGCAAGGACCACAAGGCGTGGGGCGGCCAGAAGTTCATACAGGTCGACATCTCGCCGCAGGAGGCGGACAGCAACGTCCGGGTCGACGCCCCGCTAGTCGGCGACATCGGATCCTGCGTGTCTGCGCTGCTGGCGGGCTTCGGTTCGAACTGGGCCAAGCCGCCGGCCGAGTGGCTCACTGCCATCGCCGAGCGCAAGAACAAGAACATCGCCAAGATGGCCGAGACGCTGGCGAAGAATCCCACGCCGATGAACTTCCACAGCGCGCTGAACGTGGTGCGCGACATCATCAAGGCGAACCCGGATGCCATCCTGGTCAACGAAGGCGCCAATGCGCTGGATTTCACCCGCAGCATCGTCGACATGTACAAGCCGCGCAAGCGCCTGGACGTGGGCACCTGGGGCATCATGGGCATCGGCATGGGCTTTTCCGTTGCAGCCGCCGTGGTCAGCGGTCAGTCGGTGATCGCGGTCGAGGGCGACAGCGCCTTCGGCTTCTCCGGCATGGAAGTCGAGACCATCTGCCGCTACAACCTGCCGGTCTGTGTGGTGATCATGAACAACAACGGCGTTTATCGTGGCGACGAAGTCAATCCGACCGGTGGCCGCGATCCGTCGCCCCTGGTGTTCGTCAAGGGTGCACGCTATGAGAAGCTGATGGAGGCCTTTGGCGGCGTCGGCGTGCAAGCCACGACCTCGGCCGAGTTGCGCAAGGCAATGGAAGAAGCCATCCGCTCGCGCAAGCCCACGCTCATCAATGCCGTCATCGATGAAGGCGCGGGCACCGAAAGCGGTCGCATCACGAGCCTGAATCCGAGCGCAAAGAAGAAATAGGCGTAGGAGTATTGGAGATCAGAATGGAAGCTCTAAAAGGCGTACGCATCCTCGACATGACCCACGTGCAGGCGGGGCCGACGTGCTCGCAGCTCCTCGCGTGGATGGGCGCGGATGTCATCAAGTTCGAGAACCCGCAGGGTGACGCGACCCGCGGGCAGCTGCGCGACGTGCCGAACGCCGACAGCCTCTATTTCACGATGCTCAACTGCAACAAGCGCTCGATCACCGTGAACATGAAGAGCGCGGAGGGCAAGCTGGTGTTCGTCGATCTCCTGAAGAAGTGCCACATCATCATGGAAAACTTCGGCCCGGGCGTGCTCGACCGCTTCGGCTTCACCTGGGAGAAGATCCATGAGCTCAATCCCAAGATCGTGATGGGTTCGATCAAGGGCTTCGGGTCAACCGGCCCCTACGCGGACTTCAAGGCGTACGAGAACGTCGCCCAGGCGATGGGCGGGGCGATGAGCACCACCGGCGTTCCCGACGGTCCGCCCTTCGTCACAGGTGCGCAGATCGGCGACTAGCGGCACCGGCCTGCATCTCGGCATCGGCCTGCTCGCCGCGTTGCGCCATGCGGAGAAGACCGGCCAGGGCCAGTACGTCGAGGTGGCGATGATGGACGGTGTGATGAACCTGTGCCGGGTCAAGTTCCGCGACCACCAACGCCTGACGCGCGGCGACATGCCCGAGTACTCGGTGCCGACCTACAAGGGCATGGGCGACGTGCCGCGCGCGGGCAACGACTCGGGCGGCGGACAGCTGGGTAACGCGATCCACTGCAAGCCGCACGGGGCGAACGATTGGCTCTACATCGTGGTGCAGGAAGCGGTGTGGGACGCGCTCGCGAAGCGCATCGGCCCTGACCTTGGCATGCCGGACCTCGCCGCCGACGCGCGCTTCGCATCCATCGGCGAGCGGCGCAAGAACCAGCAGCTCATGTGGACTCTGATCAACAAGTTCGCCGAGAAATTCACCAAGCGCGAACTGATGGCGATCCTGAACCCGCTCGACGTTCCGTGTGGCCCGATCATGAGCACGCAGGACCTCGCTACCGACGAGCACGTGCGCGGGCGCGACATGTGGGTCGAGCTCGACCATCCGCAGCGCGGCAAGTGGTGGAACGTCGGCATGCCGATCAAGCTGTCGGCATCTCCGGCAGTGATCAAGCGCAGTCCGACCCTGGGCGAGCACACCGACGAGATCCTGAAGGAGGTCCTCGGCTACGACCAGGCGCGGATCACCTCCCTCAGGAGCGCCGGGGCGTTCTCGGTGCCGCCGAAGAAAGCCGCGTGATGAAGATCGCGATCGTCGGGCAACAGGACTTCGGTAAAGCGGTTCTCGAGGCCTTTCTCGCGCGCGGTGACGAGGTCGCGGGCGTCTTCTGCGCGCCCGAGAAGGAAGGCGCGAAAGCCGATCCGCTGAAGGCCGCGGCGCAGGAGAAGGGCCTCAGGATCTTCCAGTTTCAGTCCCTGCGCAGCACGGAAGCGCTGGATGCGATGCGCGCGTTGAACGCGGACCTCGGCATCATGGCGTTCGTCCTGCAGTTCGCGCCACAGGAATTCGTGAAGATTCCGAAGAAGGGCACGATCCAGTATCACCCCTCGCTGCTGCCCAAGTACCGCGGCCCGAGCTCGATCAACTGGCCGATCATCCGGGGCGACACGAGGACCGGACTTTCGATCTTTCGCCCGACCGACGGCCTGGACGAAGGGCCCGTGATCCTGCAGAAGGAGACGCCGATCGGCCCCGACGATACGCTCGCCAGCGTGTATTTCGATCGCCTTTTTCCTATGGGAGTCGCGGCGATGCTCGAGGCGGCCGACCTGGTGATCGCCGGCAAGCACCGGGAGACCGTTCAGGACGAAGCGCTCGCAAGCTACGAGGGCTGGTGCCGTGCCGCCGAGGCGAAGATCAATTGGGCTACTCACGTCGATTTCATCTACAACCTCATTCGCGGCTGCAATCCCGCCCCGGGCGCGTGGACGACTTTGAACGGGAAGAAACTGCAGATTTTCGACGCCCGCAAGCATTCCTTCCGCACTTTTGGCGCCGTAAAGGGCAAGATCGGCGAGATTTCGGAGATCGGCGCCTCGAGTTTCTTTGTGACTGCGCAGGGAGGAAGGGTGGAGGTCCTCAGGGCGAAGCACGAGGACGGAAAGAAGCTGTCGGCTCCGGACTTCGTGAGTCAGAACCACATTGCACTGGGCACGGTTCTCGGGAACTAGACCCGGCGGCGGACTTCATCATCGCGCGGCGCAAGGCCGCGCCCAGTCTCCGTCCGCGACCAGAGCGCGCGTCGGACGAACCGATCCGGCGGCACGGCTTGAACTCGCCGCTGTCCCGGACAATTTGACTGCCCCGATTATTCCCGGTAAAAATGCCGCCTAGACCTTTGTTATTCAACAACTTGCAGTGAGCGGGCCAAGAGGGCTGAAACGAAGCACTTCGGCGTGCGGCCTCCACCGCGGCCGGGGTCCCACGCGGCCGATTTTCGAGGGGTTAGCGGTAAAATGCGGGACCGATTCAAGGGCACAAACCTCGCCAAACAACAATAAGAACAGACCGGAGAGTCGATGACCAAAGGGGACTTCTGGAAAAAGGACTGGTTTCTCGGTCTCGCGGTTTCGCTCGTGCTCCTGTTCGTCGGCGGATCTCAACTCATTCAGGGCCTCGAGCGTTCGGCCTACGACTGGGGCGTCCGGGCCTCGTCGCGGTCCCCGTCCGACAAGATTTCCGTCATCGCGATCGACAAGCAGAGCATCGACAATATTGGGAGGTGGCCGTGGTCGCGCGAGATCCACGCCCGCATGGTGGAGCTCCTGGCGAACGCAAACGCCAAGGTCATTGGCTACACGGTGTTTTTTTCCGAGCCGCAGCTCGACCCGGGCCTGTCCTACGTGAACAAGCTCCTCGAAATCTATCGCAGGCTCGTGCCCGACTCCAACGCGGCGCCTCGTGGAACCTCACCCGAACTGATGCAGATCGGCGCGACGCTGGAAGAAGCCGAGGCCGCGCTCAACACCGACAGGAAGCTCGCCGAGAGCTTCACCAAAGCGGGTCGCGTCGTGCTGCCGATGCTCTTCGCTTTCGGCGAGCCGCGCGGCAAGCCCGACAAACCCCTCCCCGAGTTCATCCGCAAGAACGCACTGACGCTCCAGAGCGAGAGCGGCGACCTTCCGCTTTTCACCAGCGCCGTCGAGGTTCCGATCGTCGAGAGCCTGGGAGCGGCAGCCGCCGCAGTGGGGCACCTGAACGCCGTGCCGGATGTCGACGGCGCGATCAGAACCGAAGCGCTGGCCGTGACGTATTACGACGAATACTACCCGTCGCTCGCTGCAATCCTCGTCGCGAAGAGCCTCAACCTGACTGCGAAGGACATCAAGGTCCGCCCGGGCGAAGCGCTGCAGATCGGCAATTTCAGGGTGGCCGCCGATTCGAACATGCAGATGCTGACGTATTTCTACAAGGACCGCGACGGCAGGCCGGCAATTCAGGAGGACTCCTTCTACGACGTGGTGAGCGGCAAGATTCCCGCGGACAAGTACCGCGACAAGATCGTCCTCATCGGCCCGACCGCCGCCGGCGTCGGCAGCGTCTTCGTCACGCCGGTGAACCCGGCAATGCCGGCGGTCGCGCTTCAGGCGCACACGGTCTCTTCGATCCTGCAGGGGCACTTTTTCGTTGCGCCGACCTGGGGCCGCATCGTGGAGGCTCTGGCATACCTCGCGATCGCGGCCTATCTGATCGCGCTGCTGCCCCGACTTTCCGCGGGCGTGGGAGCTGGGGTTTCCGCCGGCGTAGCGGCGCTCCTGCTGGTCACCCATTTCGTGCTCATGACCGGCCAGGGGATGTGGCTGCAATTGATGCAGCCGCTCGCCCTTCTCGTTGTCGGCCACGTGTTGCTCATCACCAAACGATTCGTGGTCACCGAGCGCGGTAAGGAAGTGTCCGATGCCCAGGCGGCCGGCAACGCGCGCATGCTCGGACTCGCCTTCCAGGGGCAGGGCCAGCTCGACATGGCGTTCGACTACTTCCGCAAGGTGCCGCTCGACGACACCGTCATGGACAACCTCTACAACCTCGCCCTCGATTTCGAGCGCAAGCGCCAGTTCAACAAGGCCGAAGCGGTATTCCGCTACATGGCCGGCTACAACCCGAAGTTCCGCGACCTCGAGGCGAAGCTGTCTCGCGCGAGGCAGATGTCGGAGACGGTCATCCTGGGCGGCAGCCAGGGGCACCCTGGCGGCACTCTGGTTCTCGGAGGGGGGGCCGAGAAGCCCATGCTCGGCCGCTATCAGGTTGAAAAGGAGCTCGGCAAGGGCGCCATGGGGGTGGTGTACCTGGGCAAGGACCCGAAAATCGGACGAGTTGTCGCGATCAAGACCATGGCTTTGTCGCAGGAGTTCGAGCCCGACGAGCTTGCTGAGGTCAAGGAGCGGTTTTTTCGAGAGGCCGAGACCGCGGGTCGTCTAAGCCACACTAACATTGTCACGATATACGACGCAGGCGAAGAACATGACTTGTGCTATATCGCGATGGAACTCCTGAAGGGCAAGGATTTGGTGCCCTTCACCAAGCAGGGCAACACACTGCCGATCGAGAAGGTCGCGTCGATCGTCGCGCGCGTGGCCGACGCACTGGGCTATGCGCACCGACAAAACGTCGTGCATCGGGACGTCAAGCCCGCGAACGTCATGTACGAGCCGGAAAGTGACGTGGTCAAGGTGACGGATTTCGGGATTGCCCGCATCACGGACTCGTCCAAGACCAAGACCGGAATGGTGCTCGGTACGCCTTCGTACATGTCGCCGGAGCAGCTCCAGGGCAAGAAAATCGACGGTCGCAGCGACCTCTTTTCGCTGGCCGTCAGTCTCTACCAGCTCGCCTGTGGGAAGCTGCCGTTCGAGGGCGAATCGATGGCGCAGCTCATGTACAAGATCGCCAACGAACACGCGCCGGATATCCTGGAATACAACCCCTCGTTGCCGCCGGCGTTTGTCGCTTTCCTGGATAAGGCGATGTCGAAGGAGGCGGAAGGGCGCTACCAAACGGGTGAAGAGTTCGCCGCCACCTTGCGCTCCATCTTCGGCACAACCGCTTCGGGCGCCACCAGTGCTGGCGTCGACATCAGCCTCTGAGGCGCGCCAAGCATTATGAATCTATCCGGAGCGCTGGAGATTGCGAGCTGTACCGATCCCGGAATGGTCAGGTCCCATAACGAGGACTCGATCGCTTCGGACGCGGACAAGGGCCTTGTCGTGCTGGCCGACGGAATGGGCGGGTATAACGCGGGCGAAGTGGCAAGCGGTATGGCCACGACAGTGATCATCACCGAGTTGCAGCAGCTTCTCGAGAAGGCGGCGCCGTACGCGATCGATGAGCCCAGCGGTGAGGAAGTCGCGCACGTGCTGCTGCGGGAGCAGATCGCGAAGGCGAATACCTCGATTTACCAGGCCGCGCAAAGCCAACCCCAGTACGCCGGGATGGGGACCACCCTGGTTGTCGCGCTGTTCTACGACAACAAGATCACCGTCGCGCACATCGGGGATTCGCGTCTTTACAGGCTGCGCGGCGATGAGTTTGCGCAAGTGACGCGGGACCATTCGCTCCTGCAGGAGCAGATCGACAGCGGCGTGATCACCCCCCAGCAGGCCAGGCAGTCGCAGAACAAGAATCTGGTCACCCGCGCGCTCGGTATCGATCCGGTTGTGGAGGCCGAGATTCACGACTACACCACGGAGAAGGGAGACATCTACCTGCTCTGTTCCGACGGCCTTTGTGATATGGTGAGCGACGAGGAAATTGGGCTGGCTCTGCAGACGCTCAGCTCGAATTTGAAGCTGTGTGCCCAGCATCTGGTGCAAACAGCCAATGACAACGGAGGCCGGGACAACGTTTCGGTGATACTTGTTCGAGTGCTGCGGGGCTACGCGGCGCCACGCGGCATGATACGCAAGATGATGACTTGGTTCAGGTAGTTTGAGCAGAGGGATACTGCTATGGCGAAGCTGATACTCAGTATGGACGGCTTGGTTCTCAAGGAAATCAACTTGACCAAGGAACGTACTACAATCGGCCGCAAACCCCACAACGATGTCCAGATCGACAATCTGGCCGTGAGCGGTGAACACGCCGTCATCGTCACGATTCTGGAGGATTCGTTTCTCGAGGACCTCGGCAGCACCAACGGCACGGTGGTGAACGGTCAGCCGATCAAGAAGCACTTCCTGCAGAACAACGACGTCATCGAGCTCGGCAAGTACAAGCTCAAGTACGTAGCCGAGGCTTCGGCCGGGCAGGCTCAGGCTGCGGACTTCGAAAAGACCATGGTCCTTCGCCCCGGTGCGGCAAAGGCGATGGGCGCAGCTCAGGCGAGTCCCGCGGCGGCAGCCCCCGCCGCCTTCGAGCGCGAAGACCCTTCGGGGATACGGCGGCGATACCGGGGGCGGCGGCGCAAGGCCCGGCGTCCAGGCCGGGCCCCGCCACTCCACAGAAAGCGGCCGCCCTCCAGCTCCTGTCAGGGCCCAATGCCGGCAAGGAGCTCGATCTGACCAAGCCGCTGACGACGCTGGGCAAGCCGGGCGTCCAGGTGGCGGTCATCACGCGCCGCCCGCAAGGCTTCTTCATCACTCACGTGGAGGGGGCGAGCTTTCCGGTCGTGAATGGCAAACCCCTCGACGCCCAGGCGCACTCACTGAACGATCACGACGTCATCGACTTGGCCGGTGTCAAGATGGAGTTTTTCTTCAAGACGTAGGGCGCCGCTGGAGAATGACCGCAAAAGTCCCCGGTTTCGGAGGAGCATGAGGGACCCAACGAGGGGAGGGAGCCTTCCTTTCCCTGACGGGTTTCCGGGTATCCAGACTCGCTCCGAGAATCTGCTTTTGCCAAGGGGCGGCCCGGCGGAGTTCGCTTGAAACAGCACGTCGTCCGGATCGTTCTCGGCTTGCTGGTGGTGCTGGTCTTTCTGGGCCATACCGCCAAGATCTACGAGATCGGATTCATTTCCCGGCTGGACAACATCATCTACGACTACCGGCTGCGCCTGACCATGCCGGGAGGCGTCGATGATCGCATCGTCATCCTCGATATTGACGAACGCAGCCTCGATCCGCGCGCGCTCGGACGCTGGCCGTGGGGCCGCGACAAGATCGTCGCGCTGCTGCAGAAGCTCTTCGACAAGTACGGCGTGAGACTGATCGGTTTCGACGTGGTGTTCGCCGAACCCGACGAGAGTTCCGGTCTCCCGGTGCTGGAGAGGTTGGCCCAAACCCGACTCAAGGACGTCGGTCCGTTTCAGTCGGCGCTGAAAGAACTGCGGCCGCAGCTCGACCACGACGCGATGTTCGCCGAGTTCCTCCGCGGCCGACCGGTGGTTCTCGGCTACTACTTCAGCAGCGAGGAGGAACGCGGTGCGAGAGCGGGGCAATCCCCGAGCCAGTGCTTCCCGCAGGCACCTTCTCAGGCAGGCCGGTCGCTTTCACGACTTGGAAGGGGCTATGGGGGCAATCTGCCGAAGTTCCAAGCCAACGCCGCCAACTGCCGGACACTTCAACCCTCTGGTCGATTCCGACGGCGTATCGCGGCGGGTGCCGATGCTGGCGGAGTTCAAGGGCAAGTACTACGAAGCCTTGTCCCTCGCCGTCGTGCGGCTGTACGTTGGCATGCAGGCGGCGGCTCGGAGCAAGAGCGATACGATTGTCCTTCCCAAAGTGATCCCGGGCATGCCCCCGGAGCGGTTCCTAACCAAGGGTTATCCCGGGTTGGAATGGCTCGAGGTCGGCCCCCTCAAGATCCCGGTGGACGAAAACGTCAGCGTCCTGGTGCCCTACCGTGGACCCAAAGGAAGCTTCCCCTACATTTCACTTGCCGACATCTGGTTCGACAAGGTGGCCGTGGGAAGGCTCAAAGGGAAAATCGCGCTCATCGGCACATCGGCCCCCGGCTTGGTCGACCTGCGTTCGACGCCGGTGGCCGAGGTCTATCCCGGCGTGGAGGCGCACGCCAACGTTATTGCGGGGATGCTCGACGATAAGCTGAAGCACAAACCGCCGTACGTCCTCGGAGCCGAGGTGATCCTGCTCGTGATCGGCGGCGTCGTCCTGTCGCTTCTCATCCCGATGTTGGCGCCACTTTGGGCCACGGTTGCCGCCGTGATCGGCATGGCGCTCGTGACGTTCTTCAACTTGTTGGTCTGGTCGTACGCGGAATTGGTCCTGCCTCTCGCCGCGTCGGTGCTGATGACGGCGACCCTGTATTCGGTCAACATGGTGTACGGATACTTCGTCGAGGCGCGCTCCAAGCGCCAACTATCCGGACTCTTTGGACAGTACGTGCCGCCTGAGCTCGTGGACAGGATGGCCGAAGACCCGGAAAAGTACACCATGGAGCCGCGCAACGCCGAGTTGACTATCCTGTTTTCGGACGTGCGCGGCTTCACCAGCATATCCGAGGCGCTCAGCCCCGAGCATCTGCGCGAGTACATCAATACTTACCTGACTGACATGAGCGCCATAATCCGCGGCGGGCATAAGGGTACGCTCGACAAGTACATCGGCGACGCCATCATGGCGTTCTGGGGGGCACCGGTAGACGACCCGAGTCACGCTCGCAACGGCGTCCTTGCAGCGCTCGACATGCAGCGCGAATGCGACGCACTGAACGGCAAATTCTCGAGCCGCGGCTGGCCCCCCCTCAAGATCGGCGTCGGGGTCAACTCCGGGAGCGTGCGCGTCGGGGACATGGGCTCCAACATCCGGCGCGCCTATACGGTGATGGGAGACCCGGTGAACGTCGCTTCGCGCCTTGAAGGCAGGACCAAGTACTATGGGGTCGCGTGCCTGGTTGGTGAAGCCACGCGGAATCTGGTCAAGGATGTCGTATTCAAGGAGATCGACAAGATCAAGGTCAAAGGCAAGGATGAGGCGCTCAGCATCTACGAGCCAGTCGCTCTCGAATCCGAAGTCGACAAGAATGCTGTGGACGAGATCAGGCTCTGGCAGCAGACGCTCAGGCTGTACCGCTCGCAGCAGTGGGACCAGGCTGAAGTCAACCTCCTCAATCTGCTCCGCGCCAACCCGGGATGCGGGCTTTATGAGCTCTATGTGGAGAGAGTGACCCAGCACCGCCGAGTTCCCCCGCCGAAGGACTGGGATGGCGTAACCGTGTTCGACGAAAAGTAGCCGCGGGCGCCGCTCGATGAAGCTTCGTATCCTGGGGTGCAGCGGCGGAATAGGCGGGCGGCACCTGCGCACAACATCCATGCTGCTCGACAATGACATTCTGGTGGACGCGGGGACCGGTGTCGGTGATTTGTCACTCACCGAACTCTCGCTCGTCGATCACATCTTCCTCACCCATTCTCATCTCGACCACATATCGAGCATTCCGTTCATGGTCGACACGGTCGGAGGGATGCGCGACAGGCCGCTCACGATCTGGGCTGTTCCGGGAACGTTGGAGATCCTGCGCAATCACATCTTCAATTGGAGTATCTGGCCAGATTTCGCGCAGATCCCGAGTCCGGAGAAACCGTTCCTCCGGTACCGGGAGATTCAGGTCGGCGACACGATCGAGCTGCAGAAGCGCAGGCTTACGGCGCTGCCAGCCAATCACGTTGTACCGGCGGTCGGTTACCAACTCGATTCCGGAAAGGGGAGTCTGGTATTCACCGGCGATACGACGACCAACGATCCCCTGTGGGCCGTGGTCAACAGAATCTCGAACCTGAAGTACCTGATAATAGAAACGGCTTTCTGCAATCGCGAAAGGGACTTGGCGGTCATCTCGAAACACCTTTGTCCGAGCATGCTCGCCGAGGAACTCGCAAAGCTGGAGCGCAGCGCCGAGATCTATATCACGCATCTCAAACCGGGTGAGATCGAGCTCACCATGCAGGAGATCGAGGAGGATGCCGGCCAGTACCGGCCGCGGATGCTGCAAAACAACCAGGTTTTCGAGTTCTGAGTGGTGCAGAAGACGGTCCAGGCTCGAGGTATGCCAGGAGCCAGTGCGAGCTTGGTGAAGCAAGAGGGTTTTTCCCGAGGCTGATGGATTCGGCGAACGGACGATGTGTGCAACCAGAGTACGCACCGAAACGCTAGGGGCGCTCGAGCCGATTGCTTCGCTCTCCGAGGCGAGGCTCAACGAGTTGGTGGGGTTATGCAGTCTGGAGAGCGTGAGAAAGGGGGCGGATCCGTTTGGTGTGCGCGGCACCGCCGGCCAGACCGTGTATCTGATTCAAGGAGACCTGGCTCTTGTATACGCCGACGGATCTTCTAGGGTGCTGGTCGGAGGCACGGACCAAGCCCGCCACCCTCTGGGCCGGAGCGGCCAAGCCTTCACGAGCGCCAGGGCGATCACGGATATCGAGCTGATACGAATCGAGAATGACGTGCTCGACATCATGGCGACCTGGGATCAGATTGCAGTCGCTGGACCTTCGACTAAGCTGGGCTCTACGGAGGATGGCGAGAAGTCGCTCGCCAACTGGAGCCTCCTGTCCGGAACGTTCAGCGTAAACAGTCTCAGATACGGAGCATTTTCGCAGTTGCCCCCGGCGCACATCGAAGAGCTATTGGGTCGTTTCCAACGCATCGAAGTCAAGAAGGGCGATGCAGTGATTCGCGAAGGAGCCCAGGGAGACTGCTACTACGTTATCGAGACCGGCAGGTGCAGGGTCGAACGGATGATCGGCGGGGTGTCGATGCTGCTTGCTGAACTGAAGAGCGGCGACGCGTTCGGCGAGGAAGCGCTGGTGTCTGAAGCCAAGCGCAACGCCACGATTACGATGAAGAGCGACGGGGTGCTCCTTCAGCTTGCCAAGGAAGACTTTATCGACCTGCTCCGCGAACCTCTGCTGCGACGCATCTCCCTCGAGGAAGCTCGCGAGAAGATCGCCAACGGCGGACAGTGGATCGATGTGAGGTACCCGTCGGAGTATCAGTACGACAAGCTTCCCGGCGCCATCAACATCCCGCTGTCCGAGATTCGCAATGCGTTTAGCGTGCTGGACAAGGGGCGGGAGTACGTGCTTTATTGCCAGAGCGCGCGGCGCAGTGCCGCGGCAACCTTCCTTCTGGCGCAGCGCGGCTTCCGCGCATTTCTGCTTGCAGAGGGCCTTTGGGGAGGACCGAGGCCGTGAGAGAAACAAAGGCGAACGCCCTATATCGCGCCCGGAGTTCCGCCAGGTTCAGGCGCGGTTTTCGCTTGCTTGACAGCGGGAACCTGGCAGTCGCGGTACCTCTCCGCACTGGAGTTGCGTCTTGGCGTTACCGCTTCACGGTCGCGTCGCCGGCGGCACCACCGGCGACTGAGAACAGTGGTAAAGTTATTGATTTCCGGGGTATTTTAAAGTCGCAAACCCTAAGGTGAATGGCCTATGAGCGCGGTACTTCAAGCTCATCCGGGTGTGGCGGGTGACGTCAACAGCCGGCTGACGTTTCAAAAGAACCTCCAGATCGTCACCAACAAGATCCACTCGACCAGCAACGTCGACGAAATCATGCTGGAGGTGAGCGCCGATGTCTGCACGCTCTTCAGCGCGGACCGATTGACCATTTATACGGTGGGCGAAGACAAGCAGACCATCGTTTCCAAGGTGAAAACCGGCCTCAATTCATTCAAGGATCTGAAGCTGCCGATCGCCGAACACTCGATCGCGGGTTATGTCGGCCTGTCGAAGAAGTTGCTCAACTTGAAGGACGTCTACGACGAAGCCGAGCTCAGGTCCCACAACCCAAACCTGCGTTTCCTCCAGGAGGTCGATAAGCGCACCGGGTATCGGACCAAACAGATGTTGGTGGCACCCGTCGTGGAACAGGGCGGCGATCTGATCGGCGTCGTTCAGCTGATCAACAACAAGGCGGGGATGCCGTTCGGCCAGCTTGCGGAGGAGGGGGTCGCTGAGCTTTGCCAGACGCTGGCCATCGCGTTCAAGCAGCGACAGAAGCCGCAGGTTCTCAAGACGAAATACGATTTCCTGGTCGGCGATGCCGTGATCTCGGCCGCGGAATTCGATCTGGCTGCCCGCTCAGCGCGCAAGAAGGCGGTCGACGTGGAAACAGTCCTCACCGACGAGTTCCAGGTCAAGATCCCGGCCATAGGGGCGGCTCTCGCGAAGTTCTTCGGGGTTCCGTACGAGCCTTTCAAGGCCGATCGCATCAAGTCAGTGGATCTGCTGAAAAACCTGAAGCGCGAGTACGTTGAATCGAACCAGTGGGTGCCGATCGAGGATACCAGGGAGGGTCTGGTCATCATGTGTCTGGACCCGGAGAGGGTGAAGAGCTCCAGAATCGTCCAGAACGTGTTTCCCAAGTCGAAACTCGTCTATCGCGTCACGACGCTCAAGGAGTTCAAGGACACGCTAAATCATTTCTACGGCGCGGAGGCGGTCGATACGGGCGATATCGGCGACATGCTTTCTGGGCTCGAGGACGAGCAAGGGCTCGAGGCAGGCGGGGACAGCGATGACGTTTCCGCCGCTGCGGACAACGAGCTGGTGAAGCTCGTCAACAAGATCATCATCGATGCCTACCACCAGGGGGCCTCGGATATCCACATCGAGCCCTATCCGGGCAAGGCCAGAACGGAGGTCCGTCTGAGAAAGGACGGGTCGCTCGTGCCCTACATCGAGGTTCCGGGGGCCTACAGAAACGCCATCGTCGCGCGGATCAAGATCATGTGCGATCTCGATATTTCCGAAAAGCGCAAACCGCAGGACGGAAAGATCAAGTTCAAGAAATATGGACCGCTCGATATCGAGCTGCGTGTTGCGACGATTCCATCGCAAGGGGGAGTCGAGGATGTGGTCATGCGTATCCTCGCGGCGGGGGAGCCGATACCGCTCGACAAGCTCGGGCTTTCACCGTCAAACCTTCCCAAGCTCAAGGACACGGTGAGCAAGCCTTACGGGCTGTTCTTTTGTTGCGGTCCGACGGGCTCGGGGAAAACGACGACGCTGCACTCGGTCCTCGGTTTTCTCAACACGCCCGACACCAAGATCTGGACTGCGGAGGACCCAGTCGAAATCACGCAAAAGGGCCTCCGTCAGGTACAAATCAACAAGAAAGCGGGACTCGATTTCGCGGCGGTGATGAAGTCGTTTCTGCGCGCCGATCCGGACATCATCATGGTCGGTGAAATGCGCGACAAGGAAACCACCGCCACCGGCATCGAAGCCTCGTTGACGGGCCACCTCGTATTCGCCACCTTGCATACGAACAGCGCGCCGGAATCGATCATCCGGCTGCTCGATATGGGTATGGACCCGTTCAACTTCGCCGATGCGCTGCTCGGGATCCTCGCGCAGCGGCTGGCCAAGCGTCTGTGCAGCAAGTGCAAACAGGCCTACACGCCCGCGGGGGAGGAAGTGAGGCAGATTCTTCAGGAGTACTGCTCCGAGCTTCTGAACACCGCCCCGTTCAAGAAAGATACTAAGTCCGCGTACGAGAACGTCTACCGGGATCTGGCCAAAAGCTACGGTAACGACAAGGGGCAGTTCACGCTGTACAAAGCCAAGGGCTGCGAAGCCTGTGGCAATACCGGCTACAAGGGCCGCGTCGGCCTGCATGAACTGCTGATCGCTACCGATACGATCAAGAAACTCATCCAGGAGCACGCTCGCGTCGCGGAGACCCTGGCCGTGTGCCTCGAGGAGGGTATGCGTACCTTGAAGATGGACGGAATCGAGAAAGTGCTGCAAGGCATCACAGACATGCCGCAAGTGCGTGCGGTCTGTATCAAGTAGCAGCAGGCTCCACGCCGACCAGCGTTAATCGGGGAGGTGTCCTTGGAGACCGTCGAAGATCTGTTTGGTCGCCTCGAGCAACTCAACGAGATAGGTGCGGCGCTGTCCCAGGAAAAGGACATTGACCACCTCCTCGAAAAGATTCTCATCGCAGCCAAGGCGATTACGCGTGCAGACGGCGGCACCTTGTACGTGCTGGAACCCTCGGACGAGGGTCCGCGCCTCAGGTTCGCAATCATGCGTACCGATTCGTTGGGTATCGCGATGGGGGGTACCACCGGCAACCGTCCACCCTTCTATCCGGTGCATCTCCGCGGAAAGGACGGCAAGCCCAACAACCAGATGGTCGCGGCGTACGCTGCTCTGACGGGCAAGACCGTAAACATCGCCGACGCGTACTCCGAAGCGGGCTTCGATTTTTCCGGCACACGCAATTTCGACAAGAAGACCGGATACCGGTCGAAGGCCTTTCTCACGGTCCCGATGAGGAACCACCTGAGCGAAATCATAGGGGTCCTTCAGCTCATCAATAGCAAGGATCCCGCGACGGGTGAGTTCGGCCCTTTCTCGCACTCGGACCAGCGATTGGCGGAATCGCTCGCATCACAAGCCGCTATCGCCCTCACCAACCGGCAACTGATCGATCAACTGGCGGCGCTGTTCAAGTCCTTCATCGCGCTCATCAACAAGGCGATCGACGAGAAGTCGGAGTACACAGGCAAGCACTGCGAACGAGTTCCGAAGCTCACCATGATGCTTGCCGAGGCGGTCAACGAGACCACTGAGGGGCCGCTTCGAGATTTCAGCATGACCGATGCAGATCGATACGAGCTCGAGATCGCGGGCCTGCTGCATGACTGTGGAAAAGTCACGACGCCCGTGCATGTCGTGGACAAAGCGACCAAGTTGCAGACGATTTTCGACCGCATCAATCTCGTGGACACGCGCTTCGAGGTACTGAAGCGCGATTCGAAAATTGCAGCGTTAGAGCAGAAGGTCGACATTGTTCGTCAAACCTCGTCGCAAGATGCGGATGTGCGGGACCGGTTCGGCGCAATCGATCAGACATTGCAGGATACTTTGCGTCAGCTAGAAAGCGATCGGGAGTTTCTCCGCCGCTGCAACGCTGGCAGGGAATCAATGCCGCCGGAGGAGCAGGAACGTGTCAAGCAGATTGGCACCGGGAACAAATGGGTCGACGCCTTGGGCGGGATGGCGGATTTTCTCACCCAGGACGAAATCAAGAATCTCACGATTTCTCGTGGCACGCTCACTGACGAGGAGCGTGAAATTATCAACTATCACATCAAAGCCACGATAGAGATGTTGGAAGCGCTGCCGTGGCCCAAACACCTGAAAAACGTGCCGGAATACGCCGGAGGTCACCACGAGCGCATGGACGGAAAGGGCTACCCCAAACACCTGACGCGCGAGCAAATGTCGGTACAGGCGAGGGTCATGGGGATCGCGGATATTTTCGAGGCACTGACTGCGAAGGACAGGCCCTACAAACCCGGCAAGACGCTGACCGAATCACTGAATATCCTCGGGCGCATGAAGCTCAACGGACACATCGACCCGGACTTGTTCGACGTGTTCGTGCGCAAGAAGGTGTACCTTCGTTACGCCGAACAATTTCTCGATCGCGAGCAGATCGACGAAGTGGATGAAGGCGCAATACCAGGGTATGTACGTTGATTCCCGGGTATTGAGGTAAACAAGACGCTATGCGTCCGGCCGGTTCAGCCGTTGCCCAAGCTTCTTCGCGGCGAACTCGACGAATTCGTCGTCGTATCCGCTCTCCCGCAGCCTGCGCCTGAACGCGTAAGCGAGGGTTGCCCTCGCCACTATCCCGGGGCGGTTCCTGCCTTTCAGTTCGCCGGACAGGACGGAGTCGAGTATCTCCTCGACGCGCTCCTGAGAAACCATGGGTTCGGGCGTGTTCGCGATGACCGGCGGATACCTTGTCGCAATCCGCTGCGCCAGGCTCTCAGCCAGGATAGTGACCTTACCAGGAGAAAATGCGGTGAGTTTCAAACTTGCTCGACCTGCGTCCAGGAGCATGAACATTACCCGATCGACGCGCGTTTTAGACCTTGTTCCGGAAGGCCGAGCAGGACTCGCTGGTGACGCGCAGCGTCATATCCTGCCGTGGTATGAGTGGTCCCGGTATGCCAGGCCGGTTATGGAAGGGCCATTCTTGATAAAAACACTATGTATAACAATGAGCTAGCGGTCAATGGTGGGATAGGCATAGCCTTTGCTCTCCTACCCCGCATACGCCACTGGGGCGTGATTCGAAGGAGTAATCCATGAAGGCAATGCAGAAGGGCTTTACGCTCATCGAGTTGATGATCGTCGTTGCGATCATCGGCATTCTGGCCGCGGTAGCGCTCCCCGCGTACCAGGACTACAGCAACCGGGCGAAGATCTCCGAAGTGATTCTCGGCGCGAGCGCGTGCCGCACCTCGATCACCGAAGTGTTCCAGAGCGGTACCAGCGCGCCGGGCGCCAACAACTGGGGCTGCGAAGTGACCAGCATGCCCGGTGGGGCCTCCAAGTACGTAAACACCATCGTGACGGATGTCAATGGCAAGGTCACTGTGTCAATCCAGGGCTTTGGCGCCACTACCGGCATCAACGGCAAGGTGGTCACCCTGGTTCCGCTGAAGAACACTGCGGGTGCGATAGCCGCTGCGGCCGATACGGACGTCGGCGGGACGACCCTCTTCGGCTGGCGCTGTGGTTCGGCGACCGACGGGACCGACTTGAATCCGAGATACCTGCCGGGTTCCTGCCGCGGCTAGTCAGCGCAGACGTAAGCAACTCAAAAAGGTACCCTTCGGGGTACCTTTTTTTTGCCTGCTGATCGTGAACGCAGCCAAGCGGTTCCCGCTGTGGGCGGGAGTAGCCCTGATTGCCGGACTCGCGTGCGGCCTGTACTGGCCTTTTCTGCGAAGTCCGTTGGTCTTCGATGACTGGGTCTTCTTCTCGGGCTATCTCTTTTCCTATTACGCCACACATCCTTTCGGCCTGGATCTGAGGCTACCTCCATATTTCTCGCTCGCCATCACCGAAGTCCTTGTAGGTGGAATGTTGGCGCATCGGATTGTGAGCCTCGCGCTCCATCTCGCATGTGCGCTCGCCCTGTACGGGCTGATCTACGAGTTGTTGCGGGCGGTTACCCGATCAAGTGCCCAGGAACCCATGTCGCGCAATCGCGCCGCCGCGTGGGCCTTCATAGGCGCTGCAGCGTTTGCGGTCCACCCGGTGGCTGTTTACGGAGCAGGGTATCTGGTCCAACGGACCATCGTGTTTGCCACGCTCTTCTCTCTGCTCTCGATCATGCTCCTCGTGCGCGGGCTGGTACGGGGCCGACACGCCGATGCTGCCTCCGCGGCGCTCATGTACTCCGTCGCGGTACTTTCCAAGGAACACAGTATCCTGCTGCCGGCCGCGGCTGTGCTCGCCGTCTTCCTCGTTAGACCGGAGCGGCGCTTTGCGATTCGTTACGTGGCAATCTATCTTGCAGCCTGCGCGCCCGCAGCGATCTTCGCCATAGCCCTGAGGACCTGGCTGATCGGCCAGGCCTACGAGCCGGACTACGGGGTCCTCTCCACGCAGATGGAAGGCGTCTTCGGAGGCGCTGCAGGAGATTTTTCGTGGTCGATGAGCGCAGTGACGCAGGCGGGCCTTTTCTTCAAATACCTTGCATTGTGGCTCTGGCCCGACACGGGGTCCATGTCGATCGATCTGCGCGTCGATTTCCTGGACACATGGTCCCCCGGCTGGATCGTTCTGAAAGTTTCCGCTTTTCTTGCGTTTGGTGCGCTTGGCCTTTCGCTCCTTCGGAAAGGGGGCAGGCCGGGACTCGCCGGATTCGGCATGCTCTTCGCCTGGGTGCTATTCATGGTTGAATACAGCGCCACTCGGTTTCAGGAACCTTTCGTTCTCTACCGCAGCTATCTGTGGGCCCCAGGATTCGCGATGGCATTCGTCGCGCTTGCCAGTGCGGTTCCGCTTCGAGCGGGATTGGCGGCGTTCGCGCTAGCGGTTCCGCTGTTGATATACCAGGCACACTACCGCCTGGTGACCTTTTCAAGCTCCTTTCTTCTCTGGGAAGACGCGGTCGAAAAGCTTCCCGGAAAACCCGTCCCTTGGGGCTCGCGCACTCTCTATATGCTTGCCAGGGAGTACGCGTATGGCGGGCAGCCCGAAAAGGCGATCGGAATTGCGGAAAGGTGCATGGGTCAGTACCCGGACACGGTCCACTGCTACTACGCCCGAGGAATTCTTCACTACCTTGCGGGTGAGTATGCCCTTGCCCTACCGTATCTTTCGCGCGCGGTCGACCTGCGGCCGGATAGCGGGATTGCGCATCACCGCCTTGGTTTGGTACTGGAACGCCTGGGGAGAATCTCCGAGGCGAAGGAGGAGTACAGCCGTGCGTCCGAGTTAGGTTTCAAGGGAGCCGACTTCGAGATCAAACGCCTGGAACCCTCAGGCGAAGGCGTTTCGGTTCGGGGAACTGCGGTCTCCTCGAACTGAAGAAAGATGGCATTCGTGGTCCGAACAACGCGCCTCGCCCGACGCCCGTCTCCTTAAGTCCTCCGAAACCGGCCTGAACGGCCGCCGTATTTTTCCTGCAGCTTGACATCATCGATGGTCATGGCGCGGTCAACGGCCTTGCACATGTCGTAGATCGTGAGCAGTCCGACGCTCACCGCGGTGAGCGCTTCCATCTCTACCCCCGTACGGCCGACGGTTTCGACGGTGACTTCGAGGCGCATTGCCGACCGGCGCCTGTCTGCCGTGAATCCCGCGGAGACCCGCGTCAAGCCCAGGGAGTGGCACAGGGGGATCAACTCGGCTGTGCGCTTGGCAGCCTGAATCGCGGCGACCCGAGCCACGCCGAGGACGTCGCCCTTGCGCGCGCTTCCGCGAAGTATGAGTTTCAGGGTTGAGGGCGCCATGCGTATCGCGCCACTCGCGATCGCGACGCGGTGCGTTTCGGGCTTGTCTGCCACGCCCACCATGTGGGCCTGCCCGGAACGGTCGAAATGGCTGAGTTTTCCTGAGCGATTCATTCTTCTTGCCATCGTGTGGTCGCGCCTCCGCTCTATCCGGCAGACGGTGCGCGTGCGCCTCGACGCTTCGGGAGCGTCGGGGTCACGGTCGCGCGCGGACTCGGCGGCGGCGGCGGCACGTAGCGGTACTATGGTCCCGGCGCGACCCACTGCCCGGGGAGGTGCATCGTGGACGACGACTGGGGCGACATCGACGACGAGCCGCGATTGCCGCGACGGGCGGCGCCGCCGACCGTGCAGAGCACCGGTCTGAGCCGTCAGCAGCGGTTCATCAACACACTGGCGGTCGTGTCGGCGCTCATGCTGGTGCTCGGCGTCGGTCTGGGCTTCGCGCTCGGACGCGCGACGGCCCCGACGCCGCCGGCCCCTGCGGAGGTGGCGACGCTGACCGTCGAGTCCACCGCCCCCGCCGAAGCGACGGCGTCCACCGAGCCGACCGTGGTCGTCGAGGCGACGCCGACGCCGGAAACGACGCCGACGCCGCCGCCGAAGAACAACGAGCCGCCCAAGACGCCCACGCAGCTCGACCCGGACGACGGAGCGAGCGATCGACGCGTCCCGCGTGACCATCCGCTGGTCGAAGGTCACCGATCCGAGCGGCGGCACGATCACCTACGCGTTCCAGATCCAGACCTACAGCGGCGGTGAGTGGGGCGGCACGCAGACGATCGGCGGTCTGAAGACGAGGAGCTACAGCGTCCGCGTGCTGGCGAATCGCCGCCGGTGGCGTGTGTGGGCGATCGACGACGACGGCAACACGAGCGACAAGAGCGGGTGGAGCTACTTCCGGCATACGGCGAGCACGACAGCGACCTCGAGCACCGAGACCTCGTCGCACTAGACCGCCGCCCAGCCTCTACTCGCCGGGAGTCTCGCATGCTGGACAGCCAGAGGCGCGGCCGATAGAATCGCTTTCGCTGCGCCGGCGACAGCGCGAACGGGGTGTTAGCTCAGTTGGTTAGAGCGCTGGCCTGTCAAGCCAGAGGTCGCGGGTTCGAGTCCCGTACATCCCGCCACGGGAACACGGCGCAGGGCCGCCCTTCGGGCGGCCCTGTTGCAGCGTGGTGCGCCGCGGTGGAACGGGTCATCGTGGACTGCCGGGCGCCACGCCATGACGACGCTCTTCATCGACGCCGACGCCTGCCCCGTCACCCGTGACGCCATCGCCGCCGCGCGCTCGCGCGGCGTGCCGGTCGTGCTGGTCGCCAACGCGACGCAGAACCTCGCACGCTACGCGGGGCGGCCCGGCGTCGACGCCGTCCAGGTGGCGGGCGGCAGGGACGCCGCGGACTTCGCGATCGTCGAGCGCCTGGAGCCCCGGCGACATCGTGGTGACCCAGGACATCGGCGTCGCGGCGATGGTCCTCGGACGGGGAGCACGCAGCGCTCAGCCCCCGCGGCAGGGTGTTCCAGGCGGCCACGATCGACGCGGAACTCGCTGTGCGCCACGCCGAGCAGAAGCTGCGCCGAGCGGGCGGACGGACGCGCGGGCCCTCGGCGTTCGAGGACGAGGACCGCGAGCGGTTCGTCGAGGTGCTGACCCGCCTTCTCGGGGAACAACGAGGATAGTCGCCGGTTCGCCCCGAACCCGCGACGATGCTGTGGCGTCGGACCGGGTGACCGTCACGCGGAAGGGAGTCAGCGGTGCCTCGGATCGTCCCGATCGCGGCGTTGGCCGCCTGCGCGTTCTGTACGCTGGCGCTGGTCGCATGCGGACCTCCGGCGGGGCAGTCCCAGACGCCCCTTGTGGCGACGTCCGCGCCGGTGCCGCTCGTGCCCGAGCCTGCTCCCGCTCCCGAGGGGGCGATGCCGACCAGACCGCGCCTGGAGCAGCTTCCGGGGGGTCGCGCGCTGGCGTACGGGTGGGTGGCGCACGTCAACCTGGAAGGCGGCTTCTGGGCCGTCGTGGCGGAACCGCCCTTGTCCGGCACGACTACCGAGGTCGTCGCGGTCCTCTTGCCGGGCGCGGTGGACGAGGCGGGGATCGCCTCGTACGCGGGTTCGTTCGTCGCCGCCGAGGGCACGCTGCAGTCGGGCACCTCCGTCCGTATGGCCGGACCGGAGCTGTGGGTCGACGCGGTCCGCGTCCTCGGCGGGAAGGGGCGTTGACGTGCGCCGGCCGCGCGTGCGGGGACTACCATGGCCGCCGGTGCCGCCCATCCGGCGATGGGCGTCCGCGGTCGCGGTGCTGATGGCGTCCGCGTCGCTTGCCGGCGCGCTCGCCGGGTGCTTGCTGCTGCCGGCGATGCCGTGGAGCGGCAGTCCTCTGGAAGGCGTCGACTGGGACGTGGTCGGGTCGAGCGTGAGCTCGGTCGACATGCGCGCCGCCAACATCACGGCGCGCTTCGACGCCGGGTCCGTGTCGGGGCACAGCGGCGTGAACAGCTACAGCGGTCCGTATCGGGCCGGTCCGGGCGACGCGGTGAGCATCGGACCGCTGGCCGGGACGACGATGGCCGGTCCGGAACCGCTGATGCGCGCCGAGCAGGCCTACCTCGCGCTGTTGGGCGCGGCCAGGCACTACC
>CAVOUJ010000012.1:0-107760 GCA_963699535.1 uncultured beta proteobacterium
AACCTATACGGGTATCCCTCCAGCAGCGGGAAGTCCCATACGACCTCTTTTCCGAACCCTGGATCGATGAATCCCTTCTCCAGGCCCTGCCTGCTGCAGTAGTAGACCATGATCTCAATGTCTGGCAGACTCCGCGATGCGACGATACAGGGGCGCAAAGTACTGAATGGGGTGGCTGTTCAGGACTGCGAGGCGATAGCGCTTACCCATGTTCAACGGACTCCGACTTTGCACCTACCGCCTCCCTCACGATGGCAGCGACTCTTTCCTGGTACCGACGCGAACGAGAATTGTCGAGCTGTCGCGGAACCCCCCTTGCGCGAGACAGCGTACTAAAGATACCGGCAATCACTTCGGCAGGGTCATCGGGGTTGACCAGAACGCCCAATTCCCCTTCAAGCAGCGCCTCGCGGCTGCCGTCCAGGCGGCTCCCCATCACCGGAATTCCGCAGGCCATTGCCTCCAGAAAAACGATTCCGAAACCTTCCGCCCGGCTCGGCATGACGTAGGCGTCCGCGAGGCGATAGTAGTCTGCCTTTTGCGCCTCCGGGATGAACCCGGCAAATACGACACGCTCGCGCACACCCAGCGTTGCAGCTTTTCCC
Source organism: uncultured beta proteobacterium (assembly GCA_963699535.1). Classification (GTDB taxonomy): domain Bacteria; phylum Pseudomonadota; class Gammaproteobacteria; order Burkholderiales; family SG8-39; genus VBDM01. The sequence continues at coordinate 606 of CAVOUJ010000012.1, forward strand.
TCCAGGCGCTGGGCGATCGGAACCTTCGCCACAGATTACATACACGACGTCGGGAATCTTCTTGGCAAGCGCCGGCAGCACCTCGAGAACTTCGTCAATTCCCTTGTATCGCTCCTCAGTGGCCAAGCGGCCCAGCGTCATGAGCACCGTTCGGCCCTCGATTCCGAGCTTCCGAGCCAATGCGGCGGACTTGGGGCCGGGGCCGTACTTGCCGAGGTCCACGCAGTTCGGAAGGACGCGCGTTCGAGCCGGATCGATTCCGGACCAGCCGCATAGCCGGTCCAGGGTGATTCGACTGACTCCGACCACCCGCTCATATTTGGGCAGACTCATGCGCACCAACGCGCTGCTGTGCGGTGTCCATGCGTCTATGCCGTGCACGATCAAGATCGATTTCGCTCTCGCGAGCTTTGCCAGCACGACACCCAGTGCCGCCAGGTTGATATGCCCAGAGACGACGAGGTCAAAATGATTCCCAAGAACTTGGCCGAGCGCAATCCGCACGTAGGCGAGCTTGCCGCGTGCGGCGTTGGTCAGAAACACTCAGCCGCGGAGGGAGTTGCTCCATCTCCGCCTGAACGAGGCGAGGCAGCGCGACCACCTCGGCGCAGTCGGCATGCTGGCTATCGAGGTCAGCAGGTCGCGATTGAACTTCGCGATACCTCCCACGCCGCCGAAGGCGTCGGTGACCAGAACAAGCGCGCGGAACAGTCTCGGTTGCGGCGGCAACACCCGCAGCGCCCATCCCCTGAGTCCCCTTTGCTTCGCGTTCGATGGCTCTCGCGCGGCGATCCAGTCGCGAACCGGGGTGCCGAACCCCGTCTTGCGCCGGCGCATCACTGCTTCAGGCAAAGTCTTCTTCAATGTGGCGACAGCATCGAGCTTGCCCGGCGGCTCTGCGCCCACCAGGAACGGCGCCAACGCCTTGAACAGACCGACATCCACGAACGGCACGCGGATCTCCAGCGAATGCGCCATGCCGGCCCAGTCCGCGTCGCGCAGCAGTTGATTGCGCATGTACCAGGAAAGCTCGAGTGCCGCGACTCGCGGCCGCGGCTTGCGCAGGCCCTGAATCGTCTCCTCAAGGCGAGTCTGCAAGTCCAGTTTCGCCAGACCGGCTCGCGACCGTGGCCGGGTCGAGAATCTCGTCGAGCTCCCAAGGCATGAATAGCGCGCGCCGCAGAAGATACGCGCCGCCGTAGCTGCCTCCATACTCGAGGAGCCCGGCATAACTTGGGCGAGGTCACCGACCGCAGCAGCGGTGCGCTCAGGAACCGCGCGGCGCGACCCAGCATCGGCAGCAGCCTCACGAATCGCAACCATTCGGCGAGGCGAGGAACGTGCCGAAAGCTTGGATAGCCGCCGAATAGTTCGTCGCCCCCCAATCCCGAGAGCGCCACCTTCAGGCCCGAGCGCGCGGCGGCTCTGCTGACGAAATAGGTGTTGACGCCGTCGATCGAGGGTTGATCCATGTTGGCGAGGATGTTCTCGAGCTCCGATTCGAAGTCCTCGCGCGAAACGAACGACGCCTCGTGCCGCGCCCCGTACCGGGCCGCGACCGTCTGCGCGAGCGGCACCTCGTCGTTCGCCGTGCCGCGATACTCGTCAAAACCAAGGGTAATCGCCTGCAACGGTCCAACGGTTTCCTCGGAAGCCAACGCCGTCACGAGCGCCGAATCGAGGCCGGATGACAGGAATACACCGACCGGGACATCGGACACCAGGTGATGCCGCACCGTGTCGCGCAGCGCTTCGGCAAGAACTTCGTGCCGGGCGCGCGCGGGCGGCGGACACTCCTGCGCGCGAGCCAACTCGTCGCGAATGCTGAAATGCGTGCCCAGCGCCGGCTCGCCATCCCGGCGCACGGTGAGATGCGCGCCCGCAGGCAGCGCGCGCACGCCCCGGTAGAGAGTGAAGGGCTCGGGTACCGCTCCGAGAATCAGGAAACCCACCGACCCGGCCGGCTCCGGCGCGGTGTCCACCGCCCCGCCCTTGAGCAGCGCTTTGACCTGGGAAGCGAAGCGGAGTGTCTGGCCGTCGTCGGCGTAGTAAAGCGGCTTGATGCCGAAGGGATCGCGAGCCAGAAAAAGCGACTGCTCGCGGGCGTCCCAGATTCCGAAGGCGTACATGCCGCGCAGGGCGTGCACCATTTCCGGGCCCCGATCCGCGTACAGATGCAGCAGCACCTCGGTATCGCTTTGGGACCGGAAGCGGTAGCCCTTGGCTTCCAGCTCGCGGCGCAGCTCGCGGTAGTTGTAGATCTCGCCGTTGAACGTGATGCACAGCCGGCCGTCGGGCGTCGCCATCGGCTGAGCGCCGTCCGCAGAAAGGTCGATGATCGCGAGCCGCCGGTGCGCAAGTCCCACGCGCCCATCGTCCGACACCCACAGGCCGGCGCCGTCCGGCCCGCGCACGCGCATCGCCTCGCGGATGCGAAGCAGTTCCTCTCGATCTACCGGCGGGGCGGTGTCACGGTAGGCGAAGATGCCGGCGATGCCGCACATGAGCCGCGGCGGCGCTATCGCTTCCCGTCGAAAACTCGATGGCGTCCGAGTCGTTCCTCGATCCGAATGGCGGGCCGGTTACGCCGAGGGCGCGCGACACCGGCACCGAGCTGAAGCGATCTAACGGCCCGCGCTGGCGATCATTCCTGCCCGTTCCAGCCGCCCGAGCACTGCGGTCATGCGTGCCGCCTGCTTCTCAAGTTCGGCGATGCGGGCCGCCTGCTGCCGCAGTTCGGCGATCTCCATCGCCTGCTTCTCCAGCTTCGCAGTCTGCTTCGCAAGCTCCGCCGCCTGCGCCTGGATCGTTCGCTGCTGCTTCTGGTATTCGTTGAGCAGCATCGGCGCGAGGAACTGGTAGTACACCGTCTCGACCTTGCCGTCGGCCGAATGCGCCACCAGCCCCGGTGCGACCTTGGCGACCTCTTCGGCAACCAGGCCGTATTGCAGCGTGCGCCCCTTGGGGTTCTTGTCCGACTTGTAGTGAAAGGTCACCGGCCGCAGCTTCATCAGCGTGCTGCTCGCCTCGCCCATGTCGGCGATGTCGTCCTTGACGCGCCGCGAGGAACTGACGGTACCGAGCTGGCCGGCGCTGTCCACCACCACGGCGATCGCGTCGGCGATGCCGGTCGTCACACCGCGGATGCCGGCGATGAAGGTGCGGGTCTGGACCTGCTGCCGATCCGGATGGTGGCCGATTCGGCGGCAACCCCCGAGTTGCCGATGGCGATGTTGTTGCTGCCGGTCGTCAAGTTAGATCCGGCAGCTAACCCAATAGCGATGTTGTTGTTGCCGGTCGTGTTGCTGCCGAGCGCGTTCCGTGCCGACTGGCGGTGTTGTTGCTGCCGGTCGTGTTGCTCAGGAGCGCATTCACGCCGCTGGCGGTGTTCTGAGCGCCGGTCGTGTTGTTCTGGAGCGCATCCACGCCGCTGGCGGTGTTGCTGCACGCCGGTCGTGTTGCTCTGAAGCGCACCCACGCCGATGGCGGTGTTGTGGCTGCCGGTCGTGTTGCTGAGGAGCGCACCCACGCCGCTGGCGGTGTTGTTGTTGCCGGTCGTGTTGTTCAGGAGCGCGCCCGCGCCGCTGGCGGTGTTGCTGAGCGCCGGTCGTGTTGCTCTGGAGCGCACTCACGCCGCTGGCGGTGTTGCTGGCCGCCGGTCGTGTTGTTCTGGAGCGCGCCCGCGCCGCTGGCGGTGTTGCTGACGCCGGTCGTGTTGCTCAGGAGCGCGAACGTGCCGCTGGCGGTGTTGTTGCTGCCGGCCGTGTTGCTCTGGAGCGCAGCCGCGCCGCTGGCGGTGTTCTGGAAGCCGGTCGTGTTGTTCTGGAGCGCGCCCGCGCCGCTGGCGGTGTTGCTGTTGCCGGTCGTATTGCTTGGAGCGCATCCACGCCGCTGGCGGTGTTGCTGCCGCCGGTCATCGTGAAGTTGCCTGCGTTCACTCCGATGAAGGTGTTCTGCGAGCCGAAGTTGTGAATGAACGGCTGCGTTCCCTTGAGGATATTCCCCGCGGTCGCGGTCGATGGAACGAGCACGACGTTCCCGGCGGGCGTGACCGTCGTCTCAAGCGTCGTGAGGCGGCTCGCGGCGTTGACGCCTTCCAGCGTCGTGAGGCGGCTCGCGGCGTTGACACCTTCCAGCGTCGTGAGGCGGCTCGCGGCGTTGACGCCTTCGAGCGTCGCGATGCGGCTCGCGTTGTCATCCACCGCGGTCTTCACCGTGCTGAAATTTCCGTTCATCTCGGAGGCCTTCACCGTCGTGCCTGTCGTGAAGGTCGTCAGCGGCCCTACCGGGCCCGCATGCCCCTCTTGCGTTCCAAAATACGCCGCCAGCAACGCTGCTGCCGCTAAAGTCTTAAGGTTTGCATTCATGAATACGCTTCCCTATGGAGGGTTTGATAGTTGGATTCTCAGCCCCAGATTCCCTGGTCCCAGACCATGGAGTCCCAGTTGTTCGGTGGTACCGGAGGAGGAGGATCGCCAAATCCGCCCCCGCCGCAGGAGTTGAGCAATATCGTCGCGGCAAGAATGAGTGCCTCGGCTACTCGCTTGATGTTCATAGGCTTACCTCTTCTTTGATTGCTGCAAGAACCATTCCTGTTGACCTCGCACGTCACCCACCTCGCTGCGACACCGGTTCATGATCTACCCCTAACCCCGACCCAGACAAGTGGGCATCGCATTCTGCGCGGGGGGCGCCGCTGGCCTCTGCCGTGCACCCAATGAGGTCGCCCCTCGCGAAGCCGTCGCACCACACTGGAGCGCGAAGTCTTGATACACTGAAACCCGGCAAGAGAAAGCAGTATATTGCCGCAGTAGGGGGGGTTCGATGGCCAAGAGGTTTGAGCCTGACGGTGGCGGCAGCGCTGGCGGCCGCCAGTCCCATCGGCGATGGCGCAGTCGCCCCCGGGAGCGTTCATGCTCGGCCCCGGGGCCGTCTATCCCGAGATCGAGCTCGCCATCAAGCGCGATACCAACATCGACATGCAGCCCGACACGCTGCGGCGGAGCGACACGATCAGCTACGTGCGTCCGGCGATCCGGTTCGAGGCGAGGAGCGGCGTCCAGAACTACGACCTCGGCTATCGGGGAGAATTCGCGCATTACAACACGGTGACCGACTACGACTACGACGACCACGACGTCTACGCCGCCGGCGACTGGACCCTGGGCTTGCGGCACAATTTCAAGCTCACGGCTCGGTACCTGGACAAGATCGATCCGCCCGGAAGCCAGGCGCTGCCTCTCACTCCCACGCCGAACCACTACCGCCAGCCGATATTCGCCGGCTTCTACGCCTACGGCGCCCAGGACGCGGCGGGCAGACTGGAATTGCAGGCAGGCAGTTACACGAAGACCTACGACAACAACCGGCAGGACGCCTTGAATCAGCCGCTGACCGAGGCCCTCGATCACTCCAGGACCGAGCTCGCCGGGACCTTGCTCGTGCGAGTCCAGCCGAAGACCTACGCGACCTTGACCGCGAGGCAGTACGTCTACGACTACACCGAAAATTTCAACGCCCGGGACAGCAAGGAAGAACTATCTCTTTGCCGGCCTGCGCTGGGACATCTCTGCGGTGACTTCCGGAAGAATCGAGTTTCGGCTACCAGACGAAGAAGTTCGAACCGACCGCCGGCGGCGCCGGCGCCATCGAGTACAAAGGGGGAGCGTGGGAAGGCGGCCTCAACTGGAAACCGCTCTTCTATTCCACCTTCGAGCTTGCCACGCAGAAGCACACCGAGGAAGCGACGGGCGCCGGCGACTTCGTGGTGAATTCGACCACTCAGCTCGCCTGGACGCACGTCTGGGGCAGCCGCATCACGACCGTCGTCACGGCGGCCTATTCGACGGACAAGTATTCCGGAATCAACCGGGACGACACGATCTGGCTCGGCGGAGCGCGCCTCCTCTACTCCGTCAAGCGCTGGCTGGAATTGGGCGCCGATTATGCCGGCAGCATGCGCGAATCGAACGACGACAATTTCGATTACCTGCGCAATCGGTTCATGCTCCTGGCGAAGTTCACGATCTAGCCGCAACGAAAACCCGCGGTCCGTCCCGCGCGCCGAGCCGCTCGCGCGAACTTTGCAACAAAGGCTAGCCATTTCAGGGGTCTGTGCGATTGAGCGAAAGTCGGCGCAAGCGCATAATTTGTGCCTATGATTCGCTTCCTTCCGGCGCTGCTCGTTCTTGCGATCTCCCCGGCCCTGGCGATCTCCCCGGTCATGGCCGCGGCCGGCGCGCGCGACACCCTCTCGACCTATCGCCTGGGGTCCGGAGACGTCATCTCGATCTACGTCGTCGGCGAGGACGATCTGAAAAGGGAAAGGGTGCGCTTGAACGATGCGGCGACGATACAGTACCCGGTGCTCGGCGAGATCCGGATCCTGGGCCTGACCATCGGCGAGCTGGAGCAGCGCATCACGTCGGGGCTGAAAGGACGCTACCTCGTCAACCCGAAGGTCGTGGTCAACATCGAGGAGTACCGTCCGTTCTTCATCAACGGAGAGGTCGGAAAGCCCGGCGGCTATCCCTACGTCCCGGGCCTGACCCTGCTGAAAGCGATCACGATCGCCGGCGGTTTCAAGGACCGCGCGTCGAAGAGCAAGATGTGGGTGATACGGGACGGCGACCCGGCCCAGAAGCGTGAGCGGGTCGATCTCAATTCGATGATCTACCCCGGCGACATCATCACGATCGAAGAAAGCTTCTTCTAGTCTCCCATGAAGTTCGAGCAGATCCCGAGGGAGGATGCAGGCGGCGCCGCAGCGCGGCAGGATGCGTTTTCCGAGCAGCTCCGCTTCTGGCGCAGGAGCATCGTCAAGCACAAGCTCGTGATCGTCCTGCTGACCGCGCTGGTCGGCGCCCTGGCGGTCCTCATCGTGTCTTCGCTCACTCCCGTCTACCGCGCGACGGCGACCCTGTTCATCGAGCCCAACAAGTCGAAGATCGTGTCCATCGAGGAGGTGTACAGCGGCATCAGCGCGAACCGGGAGCACATCCAGACGCAGGCCGAGATCATGAAATCGCGCGAGCTGATCGCCAAGCTCGTCGCGCGCATGAAGCTCGCGAGCCATCCGGCGCTGGACCCGCGCCAAAACCCGGGCGCCGGATCCAGCTGGAAGGCCTACCTTCCCGCGAGCTGGCTTCCCGAGGAGCCTCCGATCTCCGAGGAAGCGGCGGCCAACGCCGCGATCGCAGCCGTCGCCGACGGCCTGGACGTGCAGCTGGTCCGCAACAGCCAGCTCATACGCCTCTCCTTCGAATCTCCGGACCGGGCGTTCGCCGCGGCGGTGGCGAACGCTCACGCGGACCTGTACATCGAAAACGATCTCGAAGGCCGCATGCAGATGACTCAGAAAGCGGCGACTTGGCTGACCGGCCGCCTGAAGAGCCTGCGGGAAAGCCTGGAAGCTTCGGAGCGCAAGCTCCAGGAATTCCGCGACCGGGAGAAAATCGTCGACTCGAAGGGCGTGGCGCTGGGGGCGAGCCGCCAGCTCGAGGACCTGACGAGCTCGCAGGTCGCGGCGCGGCAGAAGGTCGCGGAGCTGGAGAATGCCTACAACCAGGTCCAGGCGGTGTTGAAGGGCCGGTCCCGCACCCCGCTCGATTCGATTCCGGCGGTGCTGCGCAACGCGTCGGTCGCCAAGGCCAAGGAACAGGAGAACGAGGCCTCGCGCCGGATGACCGAGCTCTCCGGGCGCTACGGGGCGGAGCATCCGCGGATCATCGCCGCCGCGTCGGATCTCGAAACCGCCCGCGAGAACACGAGAAGGGCGGTGGACAACGTGGTCGCGGGCATCACGCGCGAGTACGAGGTCGCGAAAGCGAACGAGCGCGCGCTGACCGAAGCGCTGAACAAGTCCAAGGCCGAGATCCTCGACATCAACCGCAAGGAATTCCAGCTCGCGTCGTTGGAGCGCGAAGTGCAGACCAACCGGCAGCTCCACGACATGTTCTTCAGCCGCTTCAAGGAAACCAGCGCGGCCGGCGATCTGCAATCCACCATCGCCCGCGTGATCGATCCGGCGATCGCGCCCTCGGCGCCGGTCAGGCCGCAGAAGACCCGGATCGTGCTGACCTCGCTCGTGTTCGGCCTACTGCTGGGCATCGTGCTCGCGTTCCTGCTCGAGCACCTGGACAACACGGTGCGCACCAGCAACGAAGTCGAGTCCAAGCTCGCGGCCCCGCTGCTGGGAATCCTGCCCTGGGTCGAGGCCCGGCACGCGAATCACGAGCTGCAGCGGGCCTTCCTGGAAAACACCGCGCCCACATTCGTGGAAGCGGTGCGCACCCTGCGGACCGGCGTGCTGATGTCCGCGCCGGACAGTGCGAACAAGACCATCCTCGTCACGTCCTCGGTGCCCGAGGAAGGCAAGACTTCGGTGGCCACCAATCTCGCGCTCGCCCTGGCGCAGCTCAAGCGCACCTGCCTCGTCGAGGCCGACATGCGCCGGCCGCAGACTCGCCAGGATCATGGAAATCGATCCGGACGCTCCGGGGCTCTCGCAGCTCACGGCGGGCACCGAATTGGCGCCGAAGTGCATTCACCAGTTCAGGGACTCCGGCCTGCACTTCATCCCTTCCGGACCGGCGCCGTCCAACCCCCTCGAGCTCCTTTCCTCCCGGCGCTTCGGCGAGATCCTGGCGAAGCTCGAGGAATCCTTCGATTTCGTCGTCCTCGATTCGCCTCCGGTTCAACTGGTGAGCGATGCGGTCGTTCTCGCAGGAATCGCGGATTCCATAGTGTTCGTCGTGCGTGCGGATACCACGCCCCATCAGGTGGCGAAGGGCGCGATCGAACTGCTGAGAAAGGGCAAAGCCCAGCTCCTGGGGGTGGTGCTCAATCAGCTCGACTGGGACAAGGCCGAGCGCTACTACGGCTACGGGAGACACAGCTACGGCGGGAAATACAAGTCCTACAAGAGCTACGGCTATTCCCGCAGCGACGCCGGCCAGTAACGCGCCATGGTGGATCTCCACTGCCACCTTCTTCCCGGCATCGACGACGGGCCCGGGACCCTGGATCAGGCCCTGGCCCTGGTCGATCACGCCGTCGCCGCCGGGATCACCAAGGCCGTGGTCACACCGCATATCCTCGCCGGCCAGTACGACAACACGATGGCGGGCATCCGCCAGGCGGCAGAGAGCTTTCGCGCCGAGCTGAACGAGCGGCGGATTCCGCTGGAGATCGGCTACGCGGCGGAGGTCCGCATCGGTCCGGATGTCCTGACGCTGGCCGATCGTGGAGAGCTGCCGACCCTCGGCACCGTGGACGGATACGGGATCGTGCTGCTCGAATTTCCCGACAGCCACATTCTCCCGGGCAGCGCCAGGCTGGTGGCGGCCATGCTCGAAAGAAAGTTGCGGCCGCTGATCGCGCATCCCGAGCGCAACAAGGACGTCATGCGCGATGTGGAAAAGATCGCGCCATTCGTGCAAGGCGGCTGCTGGCTTCAGCTCACCGCCGGATCGGTGACCGGCGTCTTCGGCTCCCGGTGCCGGGAGGTTTCGCGCCAGCTGCTGCAGCGCGGCTGGGTCACGGTGCTCGCCTCGGACGCCCACAACATGGTCGCGCGCGAGCCGGAGCTCGAGCCGGGCCGCAGGGCGGCAGAGAAAATCGTCGGCGAGCGCGCATCGTGGTTGCTGGTTCGCGACACTCCGGCGCAAATCGCTGCGAACAATCCCGGTCTTCGCCTCCGGTCCCCTGCGGGCCGAGGCGCTCGCGAATGCATGACGGTCAAATGAACGCGGCGAGCGGACTTTTCGGCCATGGCACCGGGCGACGCGTCTCCTCGATCGCGTTGATGGTTCTTTTCGCCGCCGCCGCATTTCACGCCGCCCGACTCGGCATCGCCGATGCTTATGAGCGGACGGCAAGCCTCGAAATCGAGCGCTGGGGAAGCCGTCCGGTGGATCAGCAGAACCTGGCGCGCGTGACCGGCTGGGTGACCCAGAGCCTGCGCTACGCGCCGCATCACCCTTCAGCGCTCGAAGACCTGGGGGGACTGCAGCTTCGGCAGATGCACATCGCCACCGACCCGCAGCTCGCGGTGGACCTTGCTCGCGGAGCGTACCTGAATTTCCGCCTCGCCCTTGTCGAGCGCCCGACGGCGGCGCTGGGCTGGGCGCGCCTTGCCCTGGCGAAGCTCTATCTGGCCGAGCGGGACGAAGAGTTGCTTTCGGCACTGCGACGATCTGTCGCATTGGGACCGCGCGATCCTGGAGTACCGGAGCTCGTGCTGCACCTGGGCCTGGCTCTCTGGCCCGAAATCGACCCCGACCTCAAGGCGGAAGTCATTCGGGCGCTGGACTCGAGCGCTTCGCGCGACGCAGCGGCCGCGTTCGCAATCGGGAAAAGCTACGGCCGGTTCGACCTCATGTGTGATATAAATGCCTTGAAAACGCTGGCGGGAAATGCCTGCGAACAGGCTCGCAAGGCTGACTGAAATGACGGGAAGCCACGACGGAAAGCCGAGGAGGACGATTATGAACGCGATCGAACGTGTGATTTCGCTGTCGCTCGCTGCCCTGGTGCTGATCCCGGGCCCTGTCCTCGGACAGGCGGGCTATGTCCACGAGATCAGCGGGAATGTGCTGGTGCGAAATGGAAACGGCGCCGTCGCGGTAAAGGCCGGCGACACCTTCGTTCAGGGCACGTCCTTCGAAACCTCGGGTAACGGCCGCGCGGTCATCAAGTTCGAGGATGGCCAGCTCGCCGCGCTCCTGCCCAACAGCACCCTTCGCATCGACCAGTACACCTACGATCCGCGCAACCCCCGGGTAAGCAGCAGCAACATGTCGCTGGACAGAGGGGCGTTGCGTTTTGTGACCGGCGTCATCGGATCGACCAATCAGGAGGCCCTTCGCCTTGCCGCCGGCGTTTTCACGGTGCATATGCGCGGTACCGACGTCACCCTGCTTGCAAATCCGGCGGACAAGGGCACCCAGACGGCTGCGGTCAACCTCGGGGCCGTATTGGTGCAGACGGGGCTCGGCTCGATCCGTGTCGGTACCGCCCAATTCGCGAGCATGACGTCGGGCCGGGTTCCGAGCCAGCCCGGACCGATCAGCATCGCGCCCGCCGCAGTGCAGGCCACGATAAATGCCCTGGCCGCGATTTCATTGCCGAACAACACGCCCGTCGTGGTCGCCTCGTCCGCGCGCGCAGCCGCCGCCGCAGCACAGGCCAGGCTTGCAACCGCCGCCGCGGATTCCAGTCCGGCCGATACGGAGCTGCGCGCCGCGGCCGAAGCCGCACAGGCGGCGGCAGCCCAGGCTGAAAGGGCCGCAACGCGCCAGGCCGCAGCCGCCTATCAGACAGCGATCCTGGCCGGGTACATTCCGCCGACGCCGCCTGCATTTTCGTCACCGACGCAGCAAGCTGCCGCGCCGACGCTCCCGGGGCCGACAGTCCCCCGCCTGGGTTGTACCGGCAGCCCCTGCTGAACCGAGAAAGCGAATAGGGCCCGGCAAATCGAGCTGCCGGGTTTTTTTTGGACGCGAATCACCCGGGCGCGAGCCCGACCCGGTACCTCTTCGCAGCCTACCTGGCGCTGCTCGTCCTCGCCCCGATTCCCCTGGGCAGCAACCGCCCCTGGGCCTGGGCGCTCCTCGAGCTTTGGGTATTCATCCTGGCGATAGCCTGGCTGTTCGGGTATTTGCGCGGGAAGCATCAGGGCAACACCGTGTTCATCAAGTCCTGGCCGATGCTCGCCTGCGGTGCCGTCTGGGTCGGCTATGTCTGGTTTCAGCTCGTTCCGCTGCCGCTCGAGGTGCTGAGCCGGCTTTCCCCGCAGGCGGCGCACTGGCATGCGCTCGCCGCCGGCCCGGCCGGCCTCGACGCCGCCCCGCTCACGCTCGATCGGCACGGCACGCTGCACGGCGCGCTCAAGAGCACCGCGTACCTCGCGTTCTTCGGCTTGAGCCTGCTGCTCCTCGACCGGCGCGAACGCGTCGCGGCCGCAGCCTTTGCGCTGGTCGTGTCGGGCTTCGCCCAGGCGATGTTCGGAGGGCTTTCCGCGCTCACGGGCTCGCTCGGCGAGTCCGCGCACGGCACCTTCGTGAACCGCAATCACTACGCGGCGTATCTCGTCATGTGCCTCTCGGTCGGAATCGGCGTCCTGATCGCCAGTCTCACCGGCGCGGTGTCGAGGACATGGAAGCAGTTTCTCCGAAACATCGTCGCCTTGATCCTCAGCCCCAGAATGCTCCTGCGGCTCGCCCTGGTCGTGATGGTCATAGCGCTGGTGCTCACCCGGTCGCGCATGGGCAACATGTCGTTCTTTGCGAGCCTGCTCGCCGCCGGCGCGATCGGTCTCGCGCTTTCGAAGCGGGCGACCCGCTCGATGGTGGTGCTGATCGTGAGCCTCATCGTCATCGACATCTTCATCGTCGGGACCTACTTCGGCGTGGAGCGGGTGGTCGAGAGGATCGAGCAGACGCGCCTGGAGACGGAGGATCGCGATGAAATCGCCCACTCCGCGCTGAACCTGTGGCGGGACTATCCCGTCTTCGGCGCCGGGCTGGGATCGTTCCACGCGGTCATCCCCCGCTACTGGGGCGAAATCCCCGGCGCGCCCTACACCCATGCGCACAACGACTATCTGCAATTCGCCGGCGAGGTGGGCGTGATAGGCGTGGCGCTACTCGGCGCGATGCTGCTCGCGTCGCTCCTCGCCGCGCTGCGCGCGCAACAGGTCCGGACCGATCCGCTGATGCGGGGAATATCCTTCGGCTCGTTGATGGGGATCATCGCCCTGATGATCCACAGCGCGGTGGACTTCAACCTGCAGATCCCGGCGATCGCGTTGACGTTGATGCTCGTCCTGGCGCTCGCCTGGATCTCGCTGCACCACGACCGGGCCGATACCCCGGCCGAGCGTTCGGCCGATTCGTGATCGGGAGCCGGGTCAGTCGTTCTGCCCGAATTTGGCGATGTCCTCGGGCAAGGCATCCCTCGACGCGACCTTCTCCTTGCCCTGCACCATCACGCGAATCTGCTCGACCACGTCGGGATTCGCAAGCGTGGTGACATCACCCACGTCCTTCCGGTTCGATATCGAAGCCAGCACGCGGCGCATGATCTTGCCGGAGCGCGTCTTGGGCATGTCGGGCACGATATACACGTTTCTCGGTCGCGCGATCTTGCCGATCAGGTCTTCATTCGCCTTGATCACGCCCCTGATGATCTCCTCGCTGGCCTGAAGCCCCGGCTTGAGCGCGATGTAGATCTCGGGCACGCGCCCTTTCAGTTCGTCCGCGACCGGTATCGCCGCGGCCTCGGCGACCTCGGCCACCGTCATGCAGGCGGACTCGATCTCCTTCGTGCCCAGGCGATGGCCGGCGACATTGATCACGTCGTCGATGCGACCCAGGATGCGGAAGTAGCCGTCCGCAGCCTGCATCGCGCCGTCGCCAGCCAGATAGGGCCAATCGCGCCAGTCCTTGCTCTTGCGGTTCTTGCAGTAGCGCGCGTAGTACTGACTCACGAACCGGTCGGGATCGCCCCAGATGGTCTGCATGATTCCGGGCCACGGGTTGCGGATGCAGATGTTGCCCGCGCGGCCCGAGCCGGCGGGGACCTCCTTGCTGTTTTCGTCGTAGATGACCGGGTGGATGCCCGGCACTCCCGGCCCCGCGCTGCCAGGCTTCATCGGATCGATGCCGGGCACCGTGCTGCAGAGAAAGCCGCCGTTCTCGGTCTGCCACCATGTGTCCACGATGACGGCTTCCCCCTTGCCGACTTCGTGGTAGTACCAGCGCCACGCCTCGGGCTCGATCGGTTCGCCGACCGTCGTCATGTGCTTGAAGTGGTAGTTGTACTTCCTCGGCTCTTCGGGTCCCTGCTTGCGCAGCATGCGGATCGAGGTCGGGGCGGTGTGGAAGATATTCACGCCCAGCTGCTCGGCGATTCTCCACGGGCGCCCCGCGTCGGGATGAGTGGGAACGCCTTCGTAGACGACGCTCGTCGCCGCGACGGCGAGTGGACCGTAGACGATATAGGAATGCCCGGTGATCCAGCCGATATCGGCCAGGCACCAATAGGTGTCGGTCGGGTGGATGTCCTGAATGTACTTCGAGGTGCCGGCGACGTAGGCGAGATAGCCGCCGGTGCGGTGCTGGCATCCTTTCGGTTTGCCGGTGCTGCCGCTCGTGTACATCAGGAACAGCGGCGCTTCGGAGTCCATCGGCACCGGATCGACGCGCTTGCGTTGGTATTTTTTCAGGACTTCGTTGACGAAGAAATCGCGTCCCTTGACCATCGGCGTCGGCGAGCTGGTCTTGCCGGGGTAACGCTGCCAGATGAGGACCTTGTCCACGTCCTGCCCTAACTCTTTCGCCGTCTGCACCGCGATATCGGCGTTCACCTTATGATCACCGAGCTTTCCGGCGCGCCAGTAGGCGTCCATCGAGATGAGGATGTGGCTGCCCGAGTCCTGGATGCGCGCGCCGCACGCCTGGCCGGAGAAGCCGCCGAATACCTGCGAGTGGATCACGCCCAGCCGCGCGCAGGCGAGCATCGTGATGGGCAGCTCGAGCGTCATCGGCAGGTGCAGGGTGACGCGGTCGCCCGCCTTCAGTCCGCAAAAGTCGCGCAGCAGCGCCGCCATCTCGTTCACCCGCACGTGGAGCTCCTGATACGTCAGCGCGATCGTCGGTTCATCTTCGGGCTCGGGGACGAAGATGAGCGCCGCCTTGTTGCGATACTGCGCGAGGTGGCGGTCCACGCAGTTGTAGCTCGCGTTGATCTTGCCGCCCGTGAACCACTTCCAGAAGGGCGGGTTGCTCGTGTCGAGGACCGTGCGATACGGCTCGGACCAGGTCAGCATGTCCGCGTATTCCTTGAAGCAGTTGGGAAAGCGGCTCAGACCGAATCGCTTGCGAATATCCTTGTCCTTCATGTTCGCCTGCCTGGCGAACGCCTTCGGCGGCCGGAAATACTCTTCTTCCTTCCAATGCACCGCGATCTGCGCTTCGCTGAACTCGGTGTTTTCTTTCGCTTTGGTTTTCTTTGTCGCAGCGACCATCGGGCAAACCTCCTCTGACGTTTTCTCTTAACGAACGTTGAACTGACCCTGCGTGAGCACGCTGGCGAGCGTGCCGGCCATCGCGGCGCCGAAGCGCTTGGCGATACGCTCGGTGAAGTCCTGCTTCTTCGTGTAGTCGAAAATGTCCTCGGCCTTGATCACTTCGCGCGCGACGAAATCGATGCTGCCAAAGCCGTCCGAGAGCCCCAGCTCGACGCTTCTCGCCCCCGTCCACAAAAGGCCGGAGAAAATCTCCGGACTCTCCTTGAGACGCTTGCCGCGCCCTTTCCTCACGACGTCGATGAACTGCTTGTGGATATCGTCGAGCATCGACTGGGCATGCTTCTTCTGCCCTTCGTCAACGGGAGAAAACGGATCGAGAAACGCCTTGTTCTCGCCCGCAGAGAGCGCGCGCCGCTCCACGCCGAGCTTCTCCATGGTGCCGGTGAAACCCCACCCGTCCATGATCACGCCGATCGAGCCGACGATGCTCGCCTTGTCGACGTAGATCTTGTCTGCGGCGGCGGCGATGTAGTAACCGCCCGAGGCGCAGATGTCCTCGACCACCGCGTACATGGGGATGTTCGGGTAGAGGCCTCGCAGCCGCCGGATCTCGTCGTAGATGATCCCGGCCTGCACCGGGCTCCCGCCCGGGGAGTTGATGCGCAGGATCACGCCCTGCGTGTTCTTGTTCTTGAATGCGTTCTGGAGCGCCTCCGTGACGCGGTCGGCGCTGGCATCGCTCTTGGGATCGATGACGCCCACGACGTCGACGAGCGCGGTATGCCTGCTCGCGGTCAGACCGTCGCCGCCCTTCCAGTCGAGCGCGATCAACAGGAGCAGGGTGAGGTAGGCGAAACCGAGGAACTTGAAGAATATTCCCCAGCGCCGCGAGCGGCGCCGCTCCTTGAGCGCGGCCGCCGCCAGTTCTTCGATCGCTTCGCGTTCCCAGTTACCTTCGGCCATGCCGATCACCCTTCACGATAATGCTGCCGTCTCGCTCATCGACCGGGATTGAAACGAGCCCCTCCTTGAAGCAGGGGCCGCGGAGACACTTTCCCGTGTCGGGCGCATAAGTCGCGCCGTGCGTCGAGCATATCAAATGCAAGCCCCATGAATCAAAGAACTTCCCGGGTTTCCAGTCGAGTTCCATGGGCATGTGCGCGCAGCGGTTGAGGTAGGCGTAGACCCGGCCGCGGTAGCGCACCGCGAACGCCGGCTCGGGCCGGCCCTCCACCAGGACCTCGAAGCGCACCGCGTCGCCCGAATCGACCAGATCCCCGCTCGAGCAAATCACGCGTTCTGCGCCAGCCATCGTGTCAATTCGGCGATGTCATCCACGCACGCAAGCGGATCCAGAGCCGCCAGGTCGTGCCGGGGATGAGCGCCGTAGCTCACGCCGACCGCCGCCACTCCTGCGCTTGCCGCCATCTTGAGGTCGTGCACGGTGTCCCCGATCATGAGCGTTCTGCGCTCTTCCACGCCGAACTCTTCCATGAGTTCGCAAAGCATATCAGGCGCCGGCTTGGGCGCGCATTCGTCGGCGCAGCGCGAGGAGGCGAACAAGGGCGAGAGACCGGTGTTTTCCAGGGCACGACCGAGGCCTGCCCGGCTCTTCCCGGTCGCGATGGCGAGGATATGGCCGCGTTCCCTGAGAGCGCCGAGCATCGCCTCGGCGCCCGGGAAAAGCGCGATGTCCGGGTCCCGGGCCAGGAAATGCTTGCGGTAGCATTCGGCCACCCGGCCGTATTCCGCCGGAGGCAAGCCGGGAATCGCGTAGGACAGCGCATCCCGCAAGCCGAGGCCTATGACGTGGCTCGCGCGCGCTTCGTCCGGTACCGGAAGCCCGAGGTCGCGGCAGGCGGCCTGGATGCAGGCCACGATCGTCCCGGCAGAGTCGATCAGCGTTCCGTCCCAGTCGAAAACCAGCAGCTCGTAACGCATCAGGCCGGGAGGGAATCCAGGAAGCGCGCGAGCGGCTCAGGCAAGGGCGCGAGGAGTTTTGTCTTGTGACCCGACAGGGGATGGGTGAATTCCAGCTCGGAGGCATGCAGGAACATGCGCTTAAGACCGACCTTCGACAAGGACCGATTGAGTTCGAAGTCGCCGTACTTGTCGTCTCCGGCGACAGGGAAGCCGAGATGGGCGAGCTGCACGCGAATCTGATGGGTCCGGCCCGTCAGGAGTTCCGCCGAAAGCAGCGAATATTCGCGAAATCCCCGCTCCTTGCCGAACACGGTCTGCGATTCGCTGCCCTCGCGGTGCACACTGACCCGGCGCTCGCCGGTTCGGGTCACGGTTTTCCTGAGCGGCAGGCTGATGTGGCGCGTGCCGTCCGTCCACCGCCCTTTCACCAGCGCGAGGTAGCGTTTGCGGATCCGGCCTTCGCGCAGCGCCGCATGCAGCGCCGTCAGCGCCGAACGCTTCTTGGCGAGGATCAGCAGGCCCGAGGTCTCGCGATCGAGCCGATGCACGAGTTCAAGAAATTTCGTTTCGGGACGTGCAGCGCGAAGCTGCTCGATGATCCCGAAGCTCACCCCGCTTCCGCCGTGGACTGCGATTCCGGAAGGTTTGTCTATGACCAGGAGCGCGTCGTCCTCGAAGACCACCGGCAGCCGTTGCGTGGGCGCCGGTGCAGCCTTCAGCGGGCGCTCCGCCGTGCGCATCGGCGGGATGCGCACGCGGTCGCCAGACCGCAGTCGATAGGTCGCGTCGACGCGCCGGCTGTTGATTCTCACCTCCCCGGTGCGAAGAATCCGGTAGATGTGGCTGCGCGGGACCCCCTTGCAGACGCGCAGGAGGAAGTTATCGACGCGCTGGCCCTCGCTTCCGCTGTCGACTTCGACCGCAGAAACGTTGCTTAAAGCCTTCATTTTGTTTATGATCTCTGCGCTGCTTCCGATGCGGGACGGCGGCTCGTGAATGAGACGGTGCGATTTTCGCCCCCAGACAAAAGCCGCCTACTCTGTCCCCGGTTCCCCACTGCTCGGATCTTATCGCACGAGCAAACGAACCCGAAGCCGCAAAGGCGGTTGGTTATCCAACCAGTGATAGTAGTTGAACAGCGCGCCCACAGCATATCGGCAGAATAGACGAAGGCCTGCAAAGCAGCGCCCCAATCCGACAAGCCAGATCATCACATGATCCCAGGATCACTCACTGATGCGAAAGTAGCCTCTTGAAAACAGGCTCATGGTTTGTCCTGCCCGCGCGCGCGGGAGAACAAAGCAATGAAGCGCATGCTCTTCAATGCGACACAGGCCGAGGAACTTCGTGTCGCGATCGTCGAAGGCCAGAAACTCATAGACCTCGACATCGAGTCGGCCGCCAAGGAACAGAGAAAAAGCAATATCTACAAGGCTGTAGTCACCCGCGTCGAGCCTAGCCTCGAAGCGGCGTTCGTCGACTACGGCACCGAGCGTCACGGGTTTCTTCCCTTCAAGGAAGTCGCGCGCCAGTACTTCAAGCCTGGCGTGGACGTCGGTCGCGCTCGAATCCAGGACGCCATCCACGAAGGCCAGGAGCTCATCGTCCAGGTCGAAAAGGACGAGCGCGGCACGAAGGGCGCGGCGCTCACGACCTTCATCAGCCTCGCCGGGCGCTATCTCGTATTGATGCCGAACAATCCCCGCGGGGGCGGCGTATCGCGCCGCGTCGAAGGCGAGGATCGCGACGAGCTGCGCGACATCATGGACAGGCTCGAGGTCCCGGCCGGGATGAGCATCATCGGCCGCACTGCCGGCATCTCGCGCACGTACGAAGAGCTGCAATGGGACTTGAGCTATCTGCTCAAGCTGTGGGGCAAGATCATCGAGGCCACCGAGCCGATTCGCGATTCCGACGGCAAGCTCCTCAACCCCGCGCCTTTCCTGATCTACCAGGAAGGCAGCCTCGTGATCCGCGCCATCCGGGATTACTTCCAGCCCGACATCGGCGAGATCCTGATCGACACCGATCCGATCTACGAGCAGACCATGGCGTTCATGAGCAACGTCATGCCGGACAACGTCGGGCGGGTGAAGCGCTACCGGGACGACGTGCCCCTGTTTTCACGCTTCCAGATCGAGCACCAGATCGAAACCGCGTACTCCCGCCAGGTGTCGCTGCCTTCCGGCGGCGCGGTCGTGATCGACCACACCGAGGCGCTCGTCTCGGTCGACGTCAATTCGGCGCGAGCCACGAAGGGCCACGACATCGAGCAAACCGCCTTCAACACCAACCTCGAGGCGGCCGAAGAGATCGCGCGCCAGTTGCGCCTGCGCGACCTCGGCGGGCTCATCGTCATCGACTTCATCGACATGGAGAACCCGCGCAACCAGCGCGACGTGGAGAATCGGCTGCGCGATGCGCTGCGCTTCGACCGCGCGCGGGTGCAGATGGGCAAGATCTCCCGGTTCGGACTGATGGAGCTTTCGCGCCAGCGCCTGCGTCCTTCGCTCGGCGAAGGCAGCAACATCACCTGCCCGCGCTGCAACGGCACCGGCCACATCCGCGGCACCGAATCGACCGCGCTGCATATCCTCCGGATCATCCAGGAAGAGGCGATGAAGGAGAACAGCGCCGCGGTGCACGCTCAGGTGCCCGTGGACGTCGCCACGTTCCTGCTGAACGAGAAGCGCGCCGACATCCACTCGATCGAGGCTCGCTTGAAGGTGAACGTGGTCCTGATCCCGAATACGAATCTCGAGACGCCCAACTACAAAGTGGAGCGCCTGCGCCACGACGATCTCAATCAGGCCGAAGCATTGCCGGCGAGCTACAACCTCGTCACGGCGCCTGCCGAAGAGGAGGCGAAGATGCCGGTCGCTCAGGAAACCCGCCCGCCGAAACCCCAGGCGGCCGTGCAGGGTGTCACGCCCGAGCGCCCCGCGCCGGTGCCGGTGCAGCCCTCAAGACCGGAAGCCTCGCGTCCCGTTGAATCCAGCTCAGGGATGCTCGGCCGACTCTTCGGCTGGCTCAGGGGCGATGCGACCGTGGTTCCGGCATCGGTGCAGCCTGCCACTGAGCGTCCCCAGCGCTCCGAAACCTCTTCGGAACGGCCCCAAGGCCGCGACCGGGGCGATCGCGATCGTTTCCGCGGGCGTCCCGAAGGTCGCCAGAATCAGCGCTTCGGCCGCGACGGGCGCCGCGAGGAGCGCGGTGAAAAGCGGGGTGACCAACGGCCGCGCCACGAGCGCGGCGACCGGCAGCAACGCCCGGACCAGCAGCGCCCCGACCGTCCGCAGGGCGAGCCGCGGCGAGGCGAGCGCCAGGACCGCAGACCTTCCGAGCAAAACAGGCCGCCAGAAGCGGCCATTGCACAACAGGCGGGCGGAGGCGACCAGCGTGGAGGCGAACAGCGCGAAAGCGAACAGCGCCGGCGGCGCCAGCGCGGCCGGGATCGCGGGCAGGGCCGCGACCAGGATCGCGCCAATGCACCGGCGCCGGCTCGCAGCGAGGAGCAACGGCCCGACCAGCCGCCGGCCCCACGGGCCGAGACGCCGGCCGCTGCCGCCGCCCCGCTTGCCGCGTTCTCGTCTGTCGATGCTGCGCCGCAGGCCGCCGAACCGATGAGCAGCCCTTCAGTGGTCGAGCCACAGGTTCAAGTCCAAGCCCATGCGGCCCCGCAGCAGCGTCCGGCTCCGCCACCCACACCCGATCCGGCTGAAATCGACCGCGCCCTCAGGGAAAGCGGCCTGGAGCTGGTCCAGACCCGGGCGGACAGCCAAGCCGCGCCGTCACCCGAGCCAGCATTTGTTCCCGCCAAGCGGGAGCGCCGCGCGCCTCCCCCCGATCTTGCCGAACCCCTCGTTCAGGTCGAGACCGGGCGCGAGTCCGCAGCGCCGAAAGACTGAGCACCGTTTCGGGGACCCGCGGTTCAGCGGGACGCGGATTCCTTCAGGATGGCGTCCAGTAGTCCCCGCGCCGCGTCCTCGAGCATGTCGAGCACGCGCTCGAACCCCTGCGGCCCGCCGTAGTAGGGGTCCGGCACGTCCGGGCCCTCGAACTGCCGCGCATAGGACATCATCAGCTTGAGCTTGCGGTGGGCGGGAGGCTCCGCCATCCGCGAGAGAATCGAGTAGTGGTCGCTGTCCATGGCGAGGATCAGATCGAAGCGATGGAAGTCGGCGCGCTCGAACCTGCGGGCGCGCAGCCCGCTGAGATCGTAGCCGCGGCCCGCCGCAGCGGCCTGTGACCTGGGATCGGGCGGTTCTCCGATGTGATAGCCGTGCGTTCCCGCCGAGTCGGCGATGATCGTCTCGCCCGCTCCCGCATCCCCGGCCAGCTTGCGGAAGACCGCTTCCGCGGTGGGCGAGCGGCAGATGTTTCCCGTGCAGACGAACAGGACGCCTGTTCTTCTACCGGGAATCGTCATCTCAACATGAAACGCACGCGTCGGAGCACCGGGCCGGGCCGTCTCTTGATTTACCCCACCGCCCGGACCGATTCCTCGGGCGAAGCGCCGAAGACGCTGCGCCTGAGTTCGAGTAAGCCGGTCACGCGCTTCAGCCGCCTTCTCGAACTCGAGATTGCGCGCGTGTTCGAGCATCTGCTTTTCCAGCCGCTGGATCTCCCGGGCGAGCTGCTTTTCCGACATCGCTTCGTAGCGCGCCTGCTCCTGCGCGGCTTTCAACTCGAGCCGCGCGTCGCCGAAGTCGCGAGCGCCTTCGATCATGTCCTTCACCAGCTTGGAGATGCCGATAGGCGTGATGCCTCGCTTCAGGTTGTACTCGACCTGCTTGCTGCGCCTGCGCTCGGTCTCTCCAATGGCGCGCTTCATCGAGTCGGTGACCTTGTCCGCGTACAGGATCGCCCTGCCGTTGATGTGGCGCGCCGCGCGGCCTATGGTCTGAATGAGCGAGCGCTCCGAGCGGAGGAACCCCTCCTTGTCGGCGTCGAGGATCGCCACCAGCGACACTTCGGGCAGGTCCAGGCCCTCGCGCAGCAGATTGATCCCGACCAGCACGTCGAATTCGCCCAGGCGCAGATCGCGAATGATCTCGACCCGCTCGACTGTTTCCACTTCGGAGTGCAGGTAGCGAACTTTCACACCGTGCTCGGACAGGTAGTCGGTCAGCTCCTCGGCCATGCGCTTGGTGAG
Organism: uncultured beta proteobacterium; assembly: GCA_963699535.1. Lineage (GTDB taxonomy): Bacteria > Pseudomonadota > Gammaproteobacteria > Burkholderiales > SG8-39 > VBDM01. Next base: position 22,715 of record CAVOUJ010000012.1, read on the forward strand.
CGTAGTCACCAGTACCCGCTCGGAACGCGCCACGCGCAGACCGATCTCGGTGAGCAAATCGTCCACCTGTGTCGAGGCCGGCCGCACCTCGATTTCCGGATCCACCAGGCCCGTCGGCCGCACCACCTGCTCCACGATCTGCGCTGACCTCTCGCGTTCGTACTCGGCCGGGGTCGCCGAGACGAAGATCGTCTGCCGCGCGATCTTCTCGAATTCCTCGAACTTGAGCGGCCGGTTGTCCAGCGCCGAAGGGAGGCGGAATCCGTAGTCGACCAGGTTCTCCTTGCGCGAGCGGTCGCCGCGGTACATGCCGCCCAACTGCCCGATCGTGACATGCGACTCGTCGATGAACATGAGAGCGTTCTTCGGCAGATAGTCGATCAGCGTCGGGGGTGGCTCCCCTTCCTTTCTTCCGGACAGGTGCCGCGAATAGTTCTCGATGCCCTTGCAGAATCCCAGCTCGTTCAGCATTTCCAGGTCGAAGCGCGTGCGCTGCTCGATGCGCTGCGCCTCCAGCAGCTTTCCCGCTTTCTGGAAGTACTCGATCCTCTCGGCAAGCTCGATCTTGATCGCCTCGATCGCGCGCAGCGTCGTCGCGCGCGGGGTGACGTAGTGACTGGAGGGATAGACGGTGAAGCGCGGCACCTGCCGGCTGGCATGACCGGTGAGCGGGTCGAACAGGGTGAGGCCCCCGATCTCATCGTCCGTGAGCGCGATGCGCAGGGCGGTTTCGGAATTCTCCGCGGGGAACACGTCGAGCACGTCACCGCGAACGCGAAAGCTGCCGCGCTTGAACTCGAGCTCGTTTCTCTGGTACTGCATCGCCGCAAGGCGCGCGATTACGTCGCGCTGGGAGATCCGCTCGCCTTCGCGCACGTGCAGGATCATGCCGTGGTAATCGACTGGATCGCCGATGCCGTAGATGCACGATACGGTCGCGACGATCACCGAGTCCTCGCGCTCCAGCAGCGATTTGGTCGCGGACAGGCGCATCTGCTCGATGTGCTCGTTGATGCTCGAGTCCTTCTCGATATAGAGGTCGCGCGAGGGAACGTAGGCCTCGGGCTGGTAATAGTCGTAGTAGGAGACAAAATACTCGATCGCGTTCTCCGGAAAGAACTCGCGCATTTCCCCGTAGAGCTGGGCGGCGAGCGTCTTGTTCGGGGCGAGAATGAGTGCCGGTCTTCCGAGCCGGGCGATCACGTTCGCCATGGTGAAGGTCTTTCCGGAGCCGGTGACGCCGAGGAGCGTCTGGTAGGCAAGCCCGTCGCGGAGGCCTTCAACGAGTTTCTCGATCGCTTCGGGCTGGTCTCCGGAGGGAGAAAAGTCCTGCGCGAGACGGAAAGGACTGTTGGGAAACGCGTGATTCACAGGTACAATCTCTTGCGTAGAAAAACTTTCAAGTCTAGCACGATGAACGCTCCACACTCGCCTTCCCCGCTCGCCGGAGTCCCAATGGCGCCCCGCGACCCGATCCTCGGACTCACGGAAGCCTTCAACGCGGACCGGAACCCCAGGAGAGTCAACCTCGGCGTCGGCGTCTATTACGACGACGAGGGCAAGGTGCCAGTCCTGGAATGCGTGCGCCGCGCCGAGAGCATGCTGCTCGCCCAATCCGCACCCCGCGCCTACCTGCCGATCGATGGCCTGCCGGCCTACGACCGCGCGGTGCGGGAGCTCGTATTCGGAGCGGATTGCCCCGCCCTCAGGGAAGGACGCATTGTCACGGTCCAGACGCTCGGCGGAACCGGCGGTCTCAAGGTCGGCGCGGATCTCCTGCGGCGGATTGCGCCCCAGGCAGGAGTCTGGATCAGCGATCCCACCTGGGAGAACCATCGCGGCCTGTTCGAAAATGCCGGATTCACGGTCGGCACCTACCCGTACTACGACGACAAGACCCATGGGCTGAAGTTCGAGGGCATGCTCGCGAGCTTGCGCGCCTTGCCCGCTGGTTCGATCGTCCTCCTTCATGCCTGCTGCCACAATCCGACCGGGGTGGACCTTTCCGCCGAACAATGGAAGAGCGTCCTGGACGAAGTCGTGTCGCGCGGCCTCACTCCCTTTCTCGATTTCGCCTATCAAGGCTTTGCCGAAGGGATCGAAGCGGACGGCGCGGCAGTGCGCAGTTTCGCTCGAGCCGGAATTCCGCTGCTAGTCTCGAGCTCGTTCTCGAAATCTCTTTCGCTCTACGGGGAGCGCATCGGTTCGCTTTCCGTGGTCGCCCAAAGCAGCGACGAGGCCGAGCGGGTGCTGTCGCAGCTCAAGCGTCTGGTGCGCACCAACTACTCCAACCCGCCTACTCACGGCGGCCGCGTGGCCGCGGCGGTGCTGACCACGCCCGAGCTGCGCTCCCTGTGGGAGCAGGAGCTGGGACGCATGCGCGAGCGCATCCGCGAAATGCGGCGCGAGCTCGTGAGGAAGCTGCGCGAGCGGGTGCCCAGGCTCGATTTTTCCTTCATCGAGCGCCAGCGAGGCATGTTCTCCTATTCCGGCTTGTCCCGCGAGCAGGTCGTACGCCTGCGCGAGGAATTCGCGGTCTATGCGATCGAGAGCGGACGCATCTGCGTCGCCGCTCTCAACACGAAGAATATCGACTACTGCGCCGACGGTATTGCCCGGGTCATTCGGTGACTGCCGAGGCAGTGGCGGAGCCTACGACTTGAGCCGTGCCAGCGCCTTCGCGCGCCACATCGGCCAGGCGCGGTTGTAGTCCTGCGCGGCGACCGAAACCTCGACCTCGCGCTCGTCCAGGTAGACGAGCTTGCCTCCGGGCCCGGCGATGGTCATGGCCTGAAGCTGCATGCGGGCGCTCATCTCGAGGTAAATGCTGCGTCCCACCGCGCGCGGAAGAGTCTCGCCCACCGTGACCGAGCCGTGTCCGCGCATGAGCGCCGCCGGGCAGCTCCCCAAGGTCTTGGCAAGGGCCTGTCCCAGGTAGGGCGTCTTCACGAGAAGATCGGTACCCTTCTCGGCATCGCGGATTTCGAAATTCGGAACGCCCTTGCCCACGAACGCCGCCATGTGAAACAGAGGTCGCATCGGGACATCCGTGACACTGAAGGGCACGACCGATGGGGAATGGTTGTGGACGACCGCTTTCACGTCGGGACGTACCTTGTAGATTTCCCCGTGGATGAAACGCTCGCGCACCGACTCCCGCCCCCGGGGGTCGAGCGGCCTGCTGTCGAGGTCGTACTCCATGATGTCTTCGGGCACGACCAGCTCCGGCGCGATCGAGCGCGCCAGAAGATACCGGCTCGGGTCCCGGTCCGAACGCGCGCTCACATGCCCGTACGCGTCGATGACGCCGTGCTCGGCGAGGATGCGATAGGCCGCGACGAGATCTTCGATCAGTTTTTCCATGCTGGAAGTCATTATGCCGAGAGACGACGCTTTCGTCGCGTTGACCGGCCTTCCGGCGAGACTTAGAATACGCGCCTTCGCTTGCTCCGGCACGCCCATGCCGGAGTCTCAGATCCCCGATAGCTCAGCTGGTAGAGCGACGGACTGTTAATCCGCAGGTCCCAGGTTCGAGCCCTGGTCGGGGAGCCACTCCTTTAAGCACTTACGTCGCAGTATTATCGAGATGATGCCCAAGGATTTCAGGGCGTCGCCTGAAGGGCGAGAGCGCGCGCTGGGCCGAGGTCATCCGCGACAACCCCATCCATGCGGCGCAGCGATCAGCGGCCGCCGCGTGTATCCGAGATTCAACGAGAGGAGGAGCGCATGAGAACCAAGCTTGCCGCAGTCCTGGTCGCCCTGTGCCTGTCCGCCGGCGCCCTGGCGCAGGAGTTTCCCAGCCGCCCCGTGCGCATCGTCGTGCCCTGGCCGCCGAGCGGCAACGTGGACATCACCGCGCGCACCGTCGCGCCGGCGTTGTCCGAAGCCCTCGGCCAGCAGGTGATCGTAGAGAACCGCGGCGGGGCGGGCGGCACCATCGGCTCGGCCGCGGTGGCGAAATCGCCTGCGGACGGCTACACGCTGCTGCTGGGCTCGAGCGGCACCATCACCTCCGGCCCCGCGGTATTCAAGAATCTCCCCTACGACCCGCAGAAGGATTTCGTGCCCGTGGGCCCGATCCAGTCGGTGCCGATCGTGCTCACCGCGGCGCCGAAGACCCCGGTGACGAGCTTCCAGGAATACGCCGCGATGGCCCGCGCGCGACCCGGGCAGGTGAGCATCGCCTCGGCGGGGAGCGGCTCTTCGAACCACCTGGCGATCGAGCTCCTCATGCGCCAGGCCAATCTCAAGCTGCTGCACGTGCCCTACAAGGGCAGCGGTCCGGCGATCACGGATCTGCTCGGCAGCCAGGTGGAGAGCATGATGGACCAGCTCACCGCGTCGATCGGGCACATCCGTGAAGGGCGCATCAAGGCGCTCGCCGTTTCCTCGCGCACGCGCTCGCCGCTGCTGCCTAACGTGCCCACGCTCGACGAGGCGGGCGTGAAAGGCTACGAGGCGAGCACCTTCACCGGCGTCTTCGCGCCGGCCGGCACGCCGCCCGCGGTGGTGGAGAAGCTGCACGGCGCGCTGCGCAAGGCGCTCGCGAACGACACCGTGCGCGAGCGCTTCCGCTCGATGGGCGTGGAGATGATGGACATGAGCCAGGCGGAGTTCTCCGCCTACGTGCTCGCGGACCTGCAGAAGTGGCGCCAGATCGCGCGCGAGGGCAACATCGTCATCGAGTGATCACCCCCGACGTCCTGCCGCCGGACGCGAAGCTGCGTGCGGCCAAGCGCGCGCTGCCGCGCGGCACGGTGGATTGCCATGCGCACATCTTCGACCGCTTCGAGCGTTATCCGCTCGCCGGCGGGCGCAAGTACTCGCCGCCCCTTTGCCCACGCGAGGCCTGGCTCGCGCTGCACGCCTCGCTCGGCGTGGAGCGCGGCGTGCAGGTGCACGGCACGCCCTACGGCTTCGACAATTCGATCACCCTCGACTTTCTCGCCGGGCATCGCGGCCGCTTCGTCGGCGTCGCCGCGATCCGCCCCGACATACCGGAAGCCGAACTCAAGAGGCTCGACGCGGGGGGCTTTCGCGCCGCGCGCCTGATGGACCAGTTCCCGAGCGGTGCCACCACCGCCATGCTCGAGGCGATCGCGCGGCGCGTCGCGCCGCTCGGCTGGCACATCGAGATCAACATCGCCCAGTGCTCCGACTGGGTGGCCCTCGAGCCGCGCCTGCGGCGCTGCCCGGTACCGCTCGTCTTCGACCACCTCGGCCGCCCGCACGGCGGCGAAGGCGTGGACCAGCCGGGCTTCCGCGTCACCCGGCGGCTGCTCGCGGAGCGCGACGACTGCTGGACCAAGATCTCGAGCTTCTACCGGCTCTCGGATTCCGGTCCGCCGCACTACGCGGACATGCGGCCCTTCGTGCAGGCCGTGCTCGCAGACCGGCCCGACCGCTGCGTGTGGGGCACCAACTGGCCGCACCCGGGGCTCACGAAATTCATGCCGAACGACGCGGATCTGCTCGACCTGCTGGAGAGCTGGCTGCCGGGCGACGCGGTGCGCGAGCCGCTCTTTGCCGCAAACGCCGCGCGCCTCTACCGCCTCTAGGCGCGCGCGCCGCGGCCTCACGTGCGCATGAAGCGAGCCGACCTGAGCCTCTCTCTGGCAGACTGTGGCCTATCGGGCACCTGCGCCCGCGAACACGAGGTAGTCGATGACGAACGAGCCGGCGGTCTTTGCGCTGCACGCGACGCAGGAATTCGGCGCGCAGGTCGCGCAGCATCTGGGCGTGGCGTTGAGCGCTCACGAGGAGCGCGAATTCGACGACGGCGAGCACAAGGCGCGGCCGCTCGCGAGCGTACGCGGCCGCGATGCTTACGTCATCCAGTCCCTGCACGGCGACGACCGGCAATCAGTGAATGACAAGCTGTGCCGGCTGCTGTTCTTCATCGGCGCGCTGCGCGATGCCGCCGCCGCGCAGGTGACCGCGATCGTTCCCTACCTCGGCTACTCGCGCAAGGATCAGCGCAGCCAGCCCCGGGATCCGGTGACCACGCGCTACGTCGCCGCGTTGTTCGAGGCGGTCGGCACCGATCGCGTGGTGACGATCGACGTGCACAACCTGGCCGCCTTTCAGAACGCATTCCGCTGCCGGACCGAGCATCTGGATACGGCTTCGCTGTTTGCCCGTCACTTCACCACGTCGCTGCCGGCCACCGAGACGCTGGTCGTGGTGTCACCGGATCCAGGCGGCATCAAGCGCGCGGAGCGCCTGCGCCGGCAACTCACCGGCGCAACTACCAAGGACGTGCCGATGGCCGTCCTCGAGAAGGCGCGCGCCCACGGGGTGCTGACCCCCGGTCGCCTGGTCGGAGAGGTGGCGGGCCGCTGCGCCATCGTGCTCGACGATCTGATCAGCACCGGCGGCACGCTGGTACACGCCGCGCAGACTTGCCGCGCCCAGGGCGCCACCCGCGTGATCGCCGCCGCCGCTCATGGCCTGTTCGTCGGCAACGCGGCCACGACCCTCGCCAGCGAAGCCCTCGATCGTATCGTCGTCACCGACACCGTGCCCCCTTTTCGTCTGCCGCCGGGGCCAGTCTCGGAAAAACTGACGGTGGTGTCCGCCACGGGTCTCGTCGCCGAAGCGATCCGGCGCATGCACGCGGGAGGATCGATCACCGAGCTGCTGGAGCATTGACCGCGCTGCAGTGACGTTCGGCCGCGTCTAGGTAGCGGCGCGCTTCCCGCAGCCACGGCCCCCAATCCTCGCGGGGTCGATCGAGGATGTGCCGCGCGGCCAGGCGGGCACGAAGGCAGGCGCGATACGCCATATACCCGTGGCGCACCGATGCCGGAGGATCATCGCCGCTGCGCGCGACGTATACCTCGAACACCCGCGCGCCCACCGCAGGGGCGCCGAGCAGCTCGCACTCCATCGCCAGGTACGACAATTCCTCGGCCGGGTCGAGCAGACGGAAGCCGCGGTTGAATTCCAGCCGGTCGTAGATCACCGGCGGCGAGTTCAGGCAGATATGTTCGGGCCGGAGATCGCCGTGCGCCTCGACGATGCGTGCGGCACGCGCGCCGAACGAAGCCGCCTCGCGCTCGATCAATGCAAGGAGCACCGCATGCACGCGTTGGGGCGCGCCGGCGTCCAGTTCGAACAGCGGATCGCCGAGCAGGCGCAGATTCAGCGCCACGGCCGCCCGGCAATTCGCCAGATACTCTGCGCCGCTCAGCGCCGCGCGCGGCGCATCGCGATAGAAGGCCGCCAGGATCCCGCCCAACTCGGTGATCTGGGCGTCCCGCACGGCCCCGGACCGGATCATGCGATCGAGCATGCGCTCCGCATCCAGACGCCGCATCTTCACGAGCCATTCGACGGTCTCGCCGGGGCCCGCCACGCGCAACTCGCCCCGCGCGTCCTGGCGAAGGGGCACCACGTCCAGGTAGATGCCGGGCGCCAGAGGCTGATTTAGCCGCAATTCCTCCCGGCAGTAATGCTCGCGCGCCGACAGCGTGCTGAAGTCCAGGTAATCCTGCCGCACCGGCTTCTTCAGCTTGTATGCATTGTGCGCCGTCAGAAAGACCCAGGACATGTGGGTCTGCACCGCCGTGATCTCACCCGCCGGCTCCGGATAGGCTCGCGCCTCTTTCAGAGCGGCGACCTTGCCTGCGAGACCCTGATCCTTCGGCGAAACCTGGTTCATGCGGCATTCGCCGCGAGATGGCGCGCGAACCAGTCGCCTGCCAGTTCCGCCACCTGCTCGAGCGTCCCGGGTTCTTCGAACAGGTGGGTTGCGCCCGGCACGATCTCCAGAGCCTTGACGCAGTTCAGCCGGGTATGCGCTTGCCGGTTCAGCAGGATCACTTCGTGGTCCTCCCCGCCGACGATCAGCAGCGTCGGCGCTCGTACCTGCGGCAGCAGCGCGTCCGCGAGATCCGGCCGGCCGCCGCGCGACACGACGGCGCCCACCTGCTGCGGCCGCAGCGCGGCCGCCTGCAATGCCGCCGCGGCGCCGGTGCTCGCGCCGAAGCAACCTACAGCGAGTGCGCGCAGCGCTCCCTGCTGCGTCACCCAGTCCGTCACCGCCATCAGACGCCGGGTGAGCAGCGCGATGTCGAAACGGCGGGCGTAGTCCCGGTCCTCGGCTTCGGTGAGCAGATCGAACAGCAGGGTCGCGAGCCGGCGCCCATGCAGGCTCTGCGCGACGAAGGTGTTGCGCGGCGACAGCCGGCTGCTGCCGCTGCCATGCGCGAACAGCACGATGCCCTGCGCCGCGGGCGGCACCAGCAGTTCGCCGGCATGCGCGTGGTTATCGAGCGGGATCTGCACCTGCGTGGGGACCGTCGTCTTCATCTTACTCACGGTCCTTTGGCACGTTGCGAGCCCGATTGGCCTCATCGAGCAAGGCGATCACCTCGGCGTCGCTCACCTGTTCGAAGTCGGCATAGTACGCGCCGACCGCGCCGAGATAATCAACCGGCGTTTCGACGGCGATGAACTCATCCACCAGACGCGCCAGCTTCGCAGCGGTGTCGGCCGGCGCCACGGGCACGGCCATGACCAGGTGGCCGGGCCGATACTGGCGCACCTCGAGGATCGCCGCCTCCATGGTCAGGCCGGTGGCGATGCCGTCGTCGACCACGATCGCGAGTTTGCCGGCTACGTCCGGCCGCGTCCGCTTGCCGTAATAGGCCCTGCGCCGGTGCTGCGCTTCCTCACGTTGCGCGGCGACGGCGCGGTCGAACCAGCGCTTGTCGAGGTGCTCGACTTCGTGCGGATTGACCGCCAGCTCGCCGCCTTCGGTGACGGCGCCGATCGCATACTCGGGACTGTCCGGGTGGCCGACCTTGCGCGCGGTGACGATGTCGAGCGGCAGGCCCAGCTCGCGCGCAACCTCGACGCCGAGCGGCACGCCACCGCGCGGCAACGCGTACACCACGCCGTCCCGGCCGCGGAACTTGCGCAGCAGCGCCGCCAGCCGCCTGCCTGCGTCCACGCGATTCTTGAAGTACATACCCGAATCCTCGTCCATATCGATGTCAGCACACCTTAGCGCGGCTGGAGCGGCGCGTATTGACGTCTGTCAAGCGCTCGCTAGCCCGTGGATTCAGTCGTTCGGATGGCTGGGGGCATGCACGTCAAGCCCGTAGCGATCGACTGGAAGATGAACGGCGGTCCGGCCCTCGGCCAGAACGGACTGTCAATCCGTTGGTCCCGGGGCCGAGCCTTGGCGGGGAAGCCGGCTCTTCGTGACGACAGAAGCCCCGCGCCTAGGGCGTCCGGCGTTCCCGCTGCGGTGCCTTTGCGGGGATAGCGGAGCCGGCACCCTCCGCGGAACTGATGATGATCCGATTGCGTCCGGCGCCTTTGGCCGCGTACAGGGCCACATCGGCGGCGCGCAAGAGCGAATCGATGTCCTGAGCGTGATCTGGAAAGAGTGCGATTCCAAACGAAGCCGTCAGTCTTCCCAGCGACTTTCCGTCATGGGTCAGGTCAAGGGCTGCGATTCCGGTACGGACCTCTTCGGCCCGTCTGCCGGCCGCATCGACCCCGGCCTGGGGCATGATGAGCGCGAACTCCTCCCCGCCGTAGCGGCAGGCGATGTCGCTGCCGCGCACCTTGCTCCTGAGCAGGGCGCCCACCGCCGTAAGGACCCTATCCCCGGCCTCGTGCCCGAAAGTGTCGTTGATCCGCTTGAAGCGATCGAGGTCGAGCAGGATCACGGCCACCGGCGTCGCGCTGCGCCTGGCGCGCACCAGCTCGCGCGAAAGGAATTCGCTCAGATACCGCCGGTTGTACAGTACGGTGAGCGGATCGGAGATGGCTTGCTCGTGCAGCTCCTGCTCCCGCTGCTGAAGCGCGCCCGCCATCTCATCGAATGCGCGCGCGAGTTGGGAGAGCTCCTCTCCTCCGTAGCGAATGCCGGTGCGGGCCTTGAGGTCGCCGCCGCGCATCCGCCCCGCTGCGCGAAGCAGCGCCCTCACGTTGCGCAGCATGAACCACTCCGCGCCGTACCAGCCCCCGACCAATAGGAACAATGTGGCAATGACGATACCCAACAAGTCCCGCACGAGTGCCGTGTTCGCCTCGGCATGAACCTGATCCAGGGGAACGCTGACCAGGACGCGAAGCGGGAAGGCGCCATCCGGATTTTGGATCACGACCTCGTGGGCAAGCAGCCAGGAGACGCCGTCGGGTCCCTTCGCCTCGAACACGCCCTCGCTGTTCGACAGGATCTCCGCGATGACCTGCTGGTTCCAGAGCTTGCCGCCGACGGCCTCCGGCATCGCCGGCTTGCGCGCGAGAATCGTTCCCTTGACGTCCACCACGCTCAGGATGCCCGCCCTCGGCAGCGGCGTCGCCTCGGCCATCCGTCCGAGGTTGCCCAGGTCGAGTCCCGCAAACGCGACCGCGAGCACCTTGTCATCCGGCCCCTTCACGGGGTATCCGAAGTTGATTCCAGGGCGTCCGGTGACGCGCCCGATCTGGTAGTCGCCGACCGAGAACTTGCCCGTCTCCTTGGCAAGCCTGAAGTACAGCCGGTCGCCGCTGTAGACCCGTTCCTTCGAACCGACGGCGTTGCAGAAGAGCTCGCCGTTCGCGCGAAAGAGTCCCATCGCGTGATAGGTTTCGCTGTTGTGTGCGAGCAGGTTCGCAAAATACTGCGTGCACCGCCGCTTGTCCTCGATCAGGGTCGAAAGAATCTGCGAGGAGGCGACCATCATCTGCCTTGCGCCCTCGACGACCTGCCATTGCTGCATGGCGGCAAGCCTGACCAGCCGCCTGAGCTCCTCGCGCGTCTGGGTCTCGGCCGATGCACGCCGCTCGAGCGCGCTGTAGAGGGTGAGGAGGAGCGCCGGGAGCGCCGCCAGTATCACCAGGATGAAAATCCGGGTGCGGGCATTAAGGTCGGCCATCCTGGGGACCCCTCGCCCCCCCTGTCGGACCCTGGCCGAGATTCGGGTCAGCAAGGACACGGAATGGTTTTCACGATCTCTGCGCTGCCTATCAGGAATTTCCTGAGCGCGTCCAGGAAGAATTACCTATGGACCCACGCGCGGGGGGCAATGACAATGGCATACGACAATGGCATAGGACAATGGAATAGGACATTGGAATAATGCGCTTCTCTGGCAGCGCGAATTTCAGAGTATAGTCTTTGCGAAGAGTTTATAAGAACCCCCTTTTTCCAAAACCAGCCCGCGAAAGGAAGGAATCCCATGAACGCACCGGTCGATTTCAAGGCGATGGAAGGCATGTTCCAGCGGAAGTATCAGCAAATCGAGGTCAGGTTCGACCCCGAGCAGGCGGCTGCGTGGACGTATTTGAAACCGACCGGAGTGCCTTGCTTCAACCTTGGCCTTCTCGAGGAGTTGCGCACCCACGACAGCACCATCGAGGCTAACGGCGGGCGCATCCTGCACGAGGGCGAGCTGCGGCAGATTCGCTACTACGTCGGCGCCTCGCGGATCGAAAACGTTTTCAACCTCGGTGGAGATCTGGCCCTCTTCCTGGGACTCATCGCTTCCCAGGATCGCGGTGCTCTGACCCGCTACGCGAAGCTGTGCATCGACAGCGTCTACCCCCGGATCCGCAACTACAACAGTCCCCTGACTACGATTTCATTGGTGCAGGGTGAAGCTCTTGGTGGAGGGTTCGAATCAGTCCTTTCCTCGAACGTTATCGTCGCGGAACGCCGCTCGCGCATGGGAATGCCGGAAATCCTGTTCAACCTTTTTCCCGGCATGGGAGCTTACAGTCTCCTCGGCCGGCGCATCGGAATGAAACGCGCCGAGGACATGATACTTTCCGGGCGCATCTACACGGCCCAGGAGCTCCATGAGATGGGCATAGTCGACGTCTTGGTCGAGGACGGAGGCGGGGAGGCGGGGGTGCGCGATTTCATCCGCCGAAGCGAGCGGCGCCACAACGGCATGCAAGCCGTATTCAGCTGCCGTCAGCATTTTCACCCGGTCAGTTACGACGAATTGCTCAACATCTCCAACACTTGGGTCGACGCCGCCCTTCGCCTTGAAGAGAAGGACCTCAAGCTCATGAGTCGCCTGGCTCGCTCGCAATCCAGGCGAATCCCGGGGGGCGCTGCAGCGGTTTCGCTGGGTTCGAGAAGGCCTCAGGAAGCACAGCATGCGACAGCCTGAGCGGGGCAGCGAGGAGTGAGCCGGGTGCAACACGCAGGATCAGCCCTGCCTCCGAACGCATCTCTTCACGACGGGGCGACAAAGCCCGCCCGCGCCTCCTCTGGCGGAGAGATCGTGCGGCAAGCACTGTCGGTAATCCTCCGGTGGGCCCGCCGCAGCCTGCGCGGGACGCGGGACAGCCTATACGAGATCTACACGATGACCCTGCTCGGGGTCATCGGGATGACGACCTGGATCATCTGCGCTCTTGTCCCGAACACCCGATGGTGCTGGCGTTTCACCCATCGGACGGTGCGGCTGTTTCTGCGCCTGGCGCGAATACCGCTCTCGGTACAGGGCGTTGAGCATGTTTCGCGAGACCGTGCGTGCGTGCTCGCCGTCAACCATGCGAGCTTCCTCGACGGCTTGGTAATTGCTGCCGCGCTTCCGGAGCCCACGCGTTTCGTCGCGAAGCGTGAGCTGCTGGACCACTTCGTAACCCGTATCTATCTCACTCGCATCGGGACTGAATTCATCGACCGTTTCGACCGGCAGCGCGGCGTTCGGGACACGCTGCGCTTCATTTCCACGGTCAGCTCCGGTAGTCCGCTCATCTTCTTCCCTGAGGGCACATTCAGTCGTACCCCCGGTCTTCTGCCCTTCCAGATGGGGGCCTTCGTGATCGGGGCTCTCACCAGCATGCCAGTCGTACCTGTGACACTGCGCGGCACGCGCTCGGTGCTGCGAGACGGCGAGTGGCGGTTCCGCCGCGACGAGATTCGCGTAACGTTCAGCGAGCCCATCGAGCCCACGGGCACTGGCTTGAACGCCGCGGTTGCTCTCCGCGATCGCGTCCGCGCTGAGATCCTCAGTCTGTGCGGCGAGCCGGACCTAGGCGTTCGGAAGGCCGATGGCTCCAAGCAGGCAAACTAGGCGGTCATCTTCGCGGTAACCCTCCGCAGCCTCCTGACGGAGCTAGTCTCGAAACGCCTTCAATAGCAGGCTCGCATTCGTTCCGCCAAATCCAAAACTGTTGGAAAGGACGAAGTCAAGTTCCGTGAACCTGGCGACGGTGACAACCGGCAGGCCCACAAAGTCCGAATCGAGTGTGTCGATGTTGATCGAAGGGGCGATGAAGTTGTGCTCAAGCATGCCCACGCAGAAGATCGCCTCAAGCGCCCCTGCCGCGCCTAACGCGTGACCGGTCATCGACTTTGACGATGAAAACGGTGGCAGTTTTCCGCCGAAGACCTGTTTCATCGCCAGGACTTCAGCCAAGTCGCCTTTGAGCGTTGCTGTCCCATGAGTGTTCACGGCACCGACTTCGCCAGGACCGATGCCGCTGCCGTGAATGGCGCCGAGCATGCACTTGGCCGCCTGGGCTCCGGTGGGTTCCGGCAGTACCATGTCGAACCCGTCCGAGCTCGCGCCAAACCCGACAATCTCGGCGCGTACACGCGCCCCCCGCTCTAAGGCGTGATCGAGGGCTTCGAGAACGACGATTCCCGCTCCGCCACCGACCACGAACCCATCGCGTGCGGCGTCATAAGGACGCGACGCTTGTTCCGGGCGGTCGTTGTACTTCGAGGCCAGCGCAAATCGAAGGGCTTGAAAGCCCGCGGTGATCAGGGGATGCACCTCCTCTCCGCCTCCAGCGATTGCGCGCTCGACAATCCCGTAACGGACGAGCTCGTATGCCGTGCCAATGCTGTGAGCGGAGGTGGCGCAGGCGGAACTGATTGAATAACTGCGTCCGTGAATCTTGAGCAAGTTCGCCACCGCGGCGCTCGACGAGCTGGCCATGCCCTTAAGCGCGGTGAATGTGTTGAGCTTGGCAATTTGCCCGGAATGTACCTGTTGCCCGCCCTTGTAGATTGATTCCACGCCGCTAATTCCCGTGCCGACGATGCACGCGGTTCCATCGGATTGCACGTCGATCTCATCGAGCCCCGAATCCCTTACCGCGTCCTGCGCGGCGACGCAACAGTACTGCGACGCTTCCGACGTCGCGAAAAGCAGCTTCTTCGGAATCCGTGACTGCTCGAGCTTGGCCTGGAAATTGACAATCGCGCCCGCCACCCGACTGGTCAGGCCCAGGGTTTCCCACTCCGGCATACCGCGAACTCCGCTTGCGCCGCGTTGGAGGGCGCTTACGACCTCCGCATAGTCGTGCCCGAGACACGAAACGAGCCCCACTCCCGTGATCGCCACGCGTCGAGGAGACCCTGGGTAAGAGGGTGTCACGCCGGTCGATTCCGCCGTTGGCTTCCTTCGATCGCCCTGAAGAGATCACCGATGGTCTGCATCCGGATGAGTTCGTCATCGTCGATATCGATCCCGAGCTCGTCCTCGAGCTCCGAGGCCAGCATGACCAGTATCAGCGAACTCAAGTCCAGGTCTTGAAACGACGTCGCATCATTGATATCCGCAACGGTAAGTTTCGTATCGGATGCCGCTAGAAGACGCTGGACTATCTGAGCGCGAAGTCCTGAGTCAATCATCGCCAGGACGACACTAGCGCGCCGCGCTTTGATTCTTCTTGAGATAGTCAAGAAGCGAGGCGCGCACCTGCTGGAACTGCTCCCCCACCAGCTTGAGTAGGCGCACTCCGCTCGATTCAAGCTCCGAGGCGGTCTGCCCGGTGATCCCAGCGCAAGTTCTGCACAGCTGGTCTGCGCCGAAGGTGACGGCCGACCCCTTCAATGCGTGCACCAAATCCCTCACTTTCTCGAATTCCCCCTCGTCAAGCGCCGCGTCCATCTGCTTCAGCAACGCCTCGCCATCCTCAATAAATCCGTTGATGAGCTCCGGCATGAAGGCCTTGTCCGAGCCAATGAGCTCCAACTCCGTGAGCGCCGCGGGGTTGATGATCGCCAGACTCTCTTGTGCGCTTTCAAAAGCCGCGGCAGAAGAACTCGCGCGCTTGGCGATCAGCGTCGCGATCGTATCCAGCAGGCGCCGCGCTTCCACGGGTTTGGGCAGGAAGGCGTCGATCCCTGCGTCTTCGCATTCCTTCATTGCTTCCGCAGTCACGTCAGCCGAAAGCATGATGATTGGCACCTGCATGGACTCCGGGTCTATGAAACGGTAGGCCCGCGCCGCGTCCAGCCCGCCGAGCTCGGGCATGTTCAGGTCCATGATGATCAGGTCGAATCGTTCGTTTTCCAGCATATCGAGGGCCTGCTCGCCGTCGCCGACGACACGTACCTTATGCCCGGCACGTTCGAGTATCCCGACGATGACTCGCTGGTTGACTGCGTTGTCCTCGGCAACCAGGATCTGATAGCGGTGCCGACCAGCGTCGCGCGCGGCGTAATAGTCGCTCAACGAGATGACGCCTTCCTGCCCCGCCTGCACTGCGCTTGCCGAGTGAACAGCATTGAACAGCAGTCGCTTCTCGAACGGCATCTCCAGAACCGCCGCAAAACCGCTCGCAAGCGCCTCCGCCCGGCCGACTCCCGATACGCCCGGGGTACACAGCACGGCAGGAGGAGCCTTTGGGGCGCGGTTGCTGCGAAGGCGCGCGAGAATACGGGCCGCTTCGGCCTCGGCGTCTTCGCGAACGAGGACCAAGTGGTAGGGATGTCCCAGAGACTGCGCTTCCGCCAGCCTCGCCGCGGCCCCTTCCACGCCGGCTGCACGTCCGGTGTGCGCTCCCCAGGTCGCGAGGTCATGCTCCAGCGCGCGGAGCTCCGGTTCAGAGAAACCCAGCAACATGACCCGGATGTCGTTCAACCGGAACGAAGCTTCTGCGAGCCGCTCTGCCATCTGCTTCCTGAAAGGCAACTCGAACCAGAATGTGCTCCCCTTCCCGAGCGTGCTTTCCAGCCCGATCTGCCCGCCCATCATCTCGACGAGCTGCCTGGAGATCGTGGTCCCGAGCCCGGTGCCTCCGTAGCGCCTCGTGGTGGAATCATCGGCTTGGACGAAGCTCTCGAAGATCCGCTCCTGCGCCTCGGGCGCAATGCCGATTCCAGTATCCTGGATCGCAAAACGCAGACGCACCGTACGATCGTTTTCGCCTACGCTTGATACGGTGAGCGTAATACTTCCGCGCTGAGTAAACTTGACGCCGTTTCCGATCAGGTTGTAGAGGACCTGACGCAGGTGGTACGGGTCACCGCGCAGCGCGTGAGGCACCTCCGGCATCACGTGAATCCTCAGCTGAAGCCCGCGAATCTCGGCCTGCGGCGAAAGCACCCCTCCGGTCCCGTTGATCAGGCTGTGCAGGTCGAAATCGGTTTCTTCGATGCTGACTTTGCCAGCCTCAATCTTCGAGATATCGAGCACGTTCTCGATCAGCTTGAGCATGGATCGCGAAGCTTCGTGCATCGCCTTGACCATCTCCGACTGATCAGGGCTCAGGGCCGTATCGCGCAGCAGGTCGTTCATGCCTATGATGGCGTTGAGCGGGGTGCGCATTTCGTGGCTTACCGTCGACAGAAATCTGCGCTTCGCCTGATTGGCGTCTTTTTCGCGGCGCAGAGAATCGAACAACTGGGTCACTAGTCTTCCAGCGTACAGCGACAGGATGATCATGCCGATCAGCAAACCGACGCCCAGGAAGCGGTTCTGCACCCAGAAATCGCTCGCTGCCACGACAAGGGCAAAACCTGCGACGCTCAACGCAAGGGAACTGTACAGGTAAGGTTTGCCGTAGCGAAAACCGTTACCGAGAATCGTCCATAGATAGACGATGTACAAGGGGGTTCCATACTCCCCCAGGTAGTACATGAAGAATGTGGTCCCGCCGGTATCGAGTATTGACCCGACCACGCGTCGGGCAGTCGAAACCTTGGGCGAGAAGGATACCCAACCGAAAAGTACGCCAGCCAGGCCAATGAAGCAAAGCAGGCCCATGGCTGCAAAGAACACCAGGTTCTCTCCACCGGCACCCTCGCTGCCTTTGAAAGCCAACAGCGGAAGATAGAGGACCAGCACGGCGCCAACCAGCAATCGAACAAGCGCCTGCTCGTGCTCCGTGTCGGGGCGTGCCCCGAGGTAGGCCCGAAACTTCGACAGCATCGATTCCCGCGCCATGAAACCCCTGGATGCGGTTAGGGCACCCTATGACACCAACTGATCGGCGAATCGGTCGCCGATAGAGATCACTTCGTCGCAGTTCCTTGCCAGAACCTCCACGAGCCGCGGATCGAAGTGCCGGGCGGCGTGGCTCTCCATATAGGCCAGCGCCTCCTTCGCGGACCATGCGGGCTTGTACGGGCGCACCGAGGTCAGCGCGTCGTACACGTCCGCGATCGCAACGATGCGCGCCTCGAGCGGGATATGCTCGCCTCTGAGACCCGTCGGATAGCCGCTGCCGTCGTACTTTTCGTGATGGCCCAGGGCGATCACGGCGGCCATCTGGAGGTAACCGGATGAGCTGTCTTTGAGCATGTCGTAGCCGATGCGCGCGTGCGACTGCATGACCAGAAGGTCCTCGCCCTCGAGTTTCCCCGGATTCTGGAGAATCCGGTCCGGAATGCCGATCTTTCCGATATCATGCATCGGCGCCGCGAGCTCTATCGCATCCTGCTCCGCCGAGGACAGACCCGCACCTCTTGCGATCAGCGCGGAATACTTGGCCATGCGCACCAAGTGCATTCCGGTGACCTTGTCCCGCTGCTCTGCGGCCTTTGCCAGGCGGAACAGCGTGTCCACTTCCCGCCGCCGCAGCTCGCGCGTCGCCTCGTCGATCTTCTGCTCGAGAATCCTAGTCCGGTTCTTCTTCAGGATTTCATGCCGGCGCAAGCTGAGGAGGTTCTTGCAGCGCGCTCCGCATTCGAGCCGGTCGATGGGGCGAATGAGGAAGTCCGTTGCGCCGGCGTCCAGTGCTCTGTATCGGACCTCGCGGTCGCTCACGACCGTGATGCAGACGATCGGAATGTCCTCGTAGCCGAAGATCCTGCGAAGCCTTCTAATCGCTTCGATCCCATCCATGCCCGGCATCTTGTAGTCGGTGAGCACCATGTCGACCGGGTGAGTGCGGGCAAATTCTATCGCCCTGAGCGGATCGGCGAACGTGACGACTTCCAGGCTGGGGTCGAGGCTCCGCATGATTTCGCTCAGCACGATCCTCCCCGTCGATTGGTCGTCGACGATGAGGACCTTGAGCGGGGCGAGCTTTGATTCGTTGGAATCGTGGACCAGGGTCAATGGTTTGGAGGTTAGCGTTTTCATGGGTGTTGGACGATCGTCATCAACGACAGATACTAGCCACTCCTCCTTCCCAATGCCTGTCGAATCTCGGGAATCGGGTGAGTTAGTGTGTTGAAAAGCAAAAGTTATGCCATCAGCATAACGATGGAGGAATCACGACTCCAGGGAATTCCGGGATCGCAATCCCGGCCTATTCAGAGAGATAGGACCCCACTCCTCGCGTGAAAACTCACGAAAAACAGACTTCAGACGCAGGCCCCGAGGTGTGCATCGGCGCGCGTCTCGAGAGCCGACAGCGCGACCTCCAGGGAATAGGCGAGCGGCCTAGCGCAGGCTCGTGTCCGCAGATCGGGCTGCGGGAATGATCTGAAAGAAGATTTCGTCCTGCTTGATCATGCCGAACTCGTAGCGGGCGCGTTCCTCGATCGCCTCGGTCCCCTCCTTCAAATCGCGCACTTCGGCATGAAGAGCCCTATTGCGCTCTTCGAGCGCAGCGTTTGTCTCCTTCTGCCCTCGCAGCTGCTGCTCGAGGTTTGCCACCCGAAGCCACCCGCCCTTCCCCAGCCACAGCGGGTACTGCATGAGCAGTATCAGGGCAGCGAGGACGAGGCCCAGCGCTTTCATCTCAATTGATAGAAGGCATCGCGTCCCGGATAGCCGACCGCCTCGCCAAGATCCTCTTCGATGCGCAGCAGTTGGTTGTACTTCGCTACACGATCCGAGCGCGACAACGACCCGGTCTTGATCTGGAGCGCATTCGTGCCGACAGCGATGTCGGCAATGGTGGTGTCCTCGGTTTCGCCGGATCGGTGGGAGATTACCGCGGTATAGCCCGACCGCTTCGCGAGCTCGATCGCCGCAAAAGTCTCGGTGAGCGTACCGATCTGGTTGACCTTGATGAGAATCGAGTTGGCGATGCCGAGCTGGATTCCCTCGCGGAGGATCTTGGTATTGGTGACGAAAACATCGTCGCCGACCAGCTGCACCTTCCGGCCCAGCCGCTCGGTCAGCACCCGCCAGCCGTCCCAGTCCGACTCCGCCATGCCGTCCTCGATGCTGATGATCGGGTACTTGCTCGCCCAGTTCGCCAGGAAATCGCCGAATTCCGCCGAGCCGAGCTTGTGCTTTTTCGAATCGAGCAGGTACACGCCGTCCTTGTAGAACTCGGAACTGGCGCAATCGAGCGCGATCGCAACGTGAGTCCCCGCATGGTACCCGGCGCGCTCGATCGCCTCCAGTACCAGCTGCACGGCCGCTTCGTTGTTGGGCAAGTTCGGCGCAAACCCGCCCTCGTCTCCGACCGTTGTGGAGAGGCGTCTGCTATCGAGGATGCCTCTCAGCGCATGGAATACTTCGGCGCCGCAGCGCAAGGCTTCGCGGAAGCTCGACGCGCCGACAGGAACGATCATGAACTCCTGAATATCGAGATTGTTGTTGGCATGCGCTCCGCCGTTGATCACGTTCATCATCGGCACCGGCATCTGCATGCCTCCCGACCCGCCGAAGTAGCGGTACAGCGGCAGTCCGGATTCTTCGGCTGCCGCCTTGGCCACGGCCATCGACACGGCAAGCAGCGCATTGGCGCCGAGGCGCGACTTGTTTTCCGTGCCGTCCAGCTCGATCAGGGTCTTGTCGATGAAACTCTGTTCCTGCGCGTCGAGGCCCATGATCGCCTCGGAGATCTCGGTGTTCACGTGCTCGACCGCCTTCAGCACGCCCTTCCCGCCGTAGCGCCCTTTGTCCTTGTCGCGGAGCTCCAGCGCTTCGCGGCTCCCGGTGGATGCGCCCGAAGGCACCGCAGCGCGGCCCATTACACCCGATTCGATCAGCACGTCCGCTTCAACAGTCGGGTTGCCGCGCGAGTCGAGAATCTCCCTTGCAACCACATCGACGATCGAACTCATCTATTTGCCTTTGTTCGCGTTCAGCTTCTGTTCCGCAAATCCCCGCTGCTTCACCAGAGCGTCAAGTGCCTTGAGCGTCAGCAGCAGGTCCTCCATCCGATCGAGCGGCCACGCGTTCGGACCATCCGAGAGAGCCCTGTCCGGGTCGGGATGCGTCTCCATGAACAGGCCCGAGATTCCGCTGGCGACCGCGGCGCGCGCAAGGACAGGAATGAATTCCCGCTGACCTCCGGAAGATGTTCCTTGCCCGCCGGGCAGCTGCACCGAGTGCGTCGCGTCGAAGACGACCGGACAGCCCGTCTCGCGCATGATCACGAGCGAACGCATGTCGGAGACGAGGTTGTTGTAGCCGAACGAAGCGCCGCGCTCGCACACCATGATGTTGTCCGCACCGCTCGCTTCGCGCGCTTTCTCAACGACGTTTTTCATTTCTCCAGGGGAGAGAAACTGGCCCTTCTTGATGTTGACCGGTCTGCCTGCAGCAGCCACGGTGTGGATGAAATCGGTCTGCCGGCAGAGGAACGCTGGCGTCTGAAGGACGTCAACCACTGCTGCGACCCTGGCGACATCCTCCTTTTCGTGCACGTCGGTCAGCACCGGCACGCCGATCTTGTTCCTCACTTCGCCCAGGATCTCGAGCCCCGCGTCCATGCCCATGCCGCGATAGGACTTGCCCGAGCTGCGGTTGGCTTTGTCGTAGGACGACTTGAAGATGAAGGGGATTCCCACGTGCCGGCAAATCTCCCTGAGCGTGCCGGCCGTATCCAGAGCCAGCTGGCGCGATTCGACGACGCAGGGGCCGGCGATCAGGAACAACGGCTTATCCAGGCCGGCTTCAAACCCACAAAGTCTCATGCCGCGATCGCAGTCTTGGTCCTGCTCGTCTGATACTGAAGCGCCGCTTCAACAAACGCAGTGAACAAAGGGTGGCCGGCGCGCGGTGTCGAAGTGAACTCGGGGTGAAACTGGCAGCCGATCAGCCACGGGTGAGACGGCAGCTCGATCATTTCGCACAGCTGCTCGCGCTGGGTGAGTCCGGATACGCGCAGGCCCCTGTCCCTGAGCCGCTGCACGTACTGGTTGTTGACCTCATAGCGATGGCGGTGACGCTCGTTGATCGTGTCGGTGCCGTAGATCTTGCGCGCGAGGCTCCCGGCTTCGAGCGCCGCGGTCTGGGCGCCCAGGCGCATCGTTCCGCCGAGATCGGATTTGTCGTCGCGGCGCTCGATGCGGCCGTCACGGTCCTGCCACTCGGTGACGAGAGCGATCACGGGATGCGGAGTATCGGGATCGAACTCGGTGCTGTTGGCCCCGGCCAGGCCGACCACGTTGCGCGCGAACTCGATGACCGCAAGCTGCATGCCCAGGCAGATGCCCAGATAGGGAATCCTGTTCTCGCGCGCATGCTGGATCGCCCTGATCTTGCCTTCTATCCCGCGCTTGCCGAACCCGCCCGGAACCAGGATTGCGTCGACGCCTTTCAGGGGGCCGATCCCTTCCTTTTCGACGGCCTCCGAATCGACATAGCGGATGTTGACCTTGCTCCGCGTGTGAATTCCCGCGTGGACCAGGGCTTCGTTCAGCGACTTGTACGAATCCGTGAGATCGACGTACTTGCCGACCATCGCGATGCTGATCTCGTGCTGCGGGTGCTCCAGCGCGTCGATCAGCTTCTTCCACGCCTTGAGATCCGCTGGCTTGGCGATGATGTTGAGCTTGTGGCAAACGATCTCATCGAGCATCTGCTGGTGCAGCATCCACGGGATCCTGTAGATCGAATCCACGTCCCACGCCGAGATCACCGCGCTCGCCTGAACGTTGGTGAAGAGCGCGATCTTCTTCTTCTCCTCATCCGGAATCGGCCGGTCGGCGCGGCACAGGAGCACATCCGGCTGGATTCCGATCCCGCGCAGCTCCTTCACCGAGTGTTGCGTGGGCTTGGTCTTGATCTCGCCTGCGCCCTTAATGAAAGGCACGAGCGTCAAGTGCACATAGCAGCTGTTGTGCGGCCCGAGCTCGAGCCCCATCTGGCGCACCGCTTCAAGGAATGGCAGCGATTCGATGTCGCCCACCGTGCCGCCGATCTCGACGATCGCTACTTCGGCATCGCCTGCGCCGCGCGTGATGAACGACTTGATCTCGTCGGTAACGTGCGGTATGACCTGCACCGTGCGACCGAGGTAGTCCCCGCGGCGCTCCTTCCTGATGACCGACTCGTAGATCTGGCCGGTGGTGAAATTATTCGATTTATGCATCCGGGCCGACTGGAAGCGCTCGTAATGGCCCAGATCGAGGTCGGTCTCGGCACCGTCCTCGGTCACGAACACCTCTCCGTGCTGGAAAGGGCTCATCGTGCCGGGGTCGACGTTGATGTACGGGTCGAGCTTTAGAAGCGTGACCTTGATGCCGCGAGATTCCAGGATTGCTGCGAGGGAGGCGGCGGCTATCCCCTTCCCCAACGAGGAAACCACACCGCCCGACACGAACACGTACTTGGCCATCTAAAACCAGGGGGATGGGATGGACGATGATACATGAATTCGCGCGCTCGCAAAAGCCCGCTACCGCTCAGGATGCAAGCTCCGGCCGGTTCCTGAAGTACTCCAGCGCCTCGGGATTCGCGAGCGCTTCGACGTTCTTCACCGCGCGGCCGTGCACCACGTTGCGCACCGCGAGCTCGACGATCTTGTTCGACTTGGTGCGCGGGATGTCGGGCACCTGCACGACTTTCGCCGGTACGTGCCGCGGCGTAGTATTCACGCGGATCCAATTCCTGATCTTCGCGATGAGCGCGTCGTCGAGCATGAGCCCGTCGCGAAGCTTGACGAAAAGAACGACGCGCACGTCGCTGATCTCGCCGGGCGGCCAGCTCTGGCCGATCACGAGTGACTCGACCACCTCCTCCAGCTGCTCGACCTGGCGGTAGATCTCGGCCGTTCCGATGCGCACCCCGCCTGGATTCAGCACCGCATCCGATCTGCCGTAGATGATCACGCCATCGTGCTGCGTGATCTCGCACCAGTCACCGTGGGTCCACACTCCGGCATACTTTTCGAAATAGGCGGCGCGGTACCTGCTTCCGTCGGAGTCGTTCCAAAAGCCTACCGGCAGAGACGGAAACGGCTTCGTGCAGACCAGCTCACCTTTCTGCCCCTCAACCGATCGGCCCTCCTCGTCGTAGACCTCGACTTTCAGACCGAGCGCCTTGCACTGGATCTCACCGCGCCATACCGGGAGGATCGGATTGCCGAGCACGAAGCAACCGCAGATATCGGTGCCGCCCGAGATCGAGGACAGGCAAACGTCGCGCTTGATTGCACGGTACACGTAGTCGAAGCCCTCGGGCGCGAGAGGCGAGCCGGTCGAGAGCACTGTGCGCAAGTGCTCGAGCTTGTGGGTCTTCACGGGTTCTACTCCCGCCTTGGCGCTCGCGTCGATGAACTTCGCAGAAGTGCCAAGATGGGTCATGCCCTCGGCGTCAGCGTAGTCGAAGAGAATTCTGCCGCTCCTCACGAAAGGTGAGCCGTCGTAGAGCAGGAGCGTTGCTCCCGAGCCGAGCGCCGATATCAGCCAGTTCCACATCATCCACCCGAGCGTGGTGAAGTAGAACAGACGATCGCCCGGCTTGATATCGGTGTGCAGCTGCTGCTCGCAGAGGTGCTTGAGCAACGTCCCGCCGGCGCCGTGCACGATACATTTGGGCACGCCGGTCGTTCCGGACGAAAAAAGGATGTAAAGCGGGTGGTCGAAGGGCAACTGCTCGAAACGAATGTCCCCGGCAGCCGGGCCCGCGACGAACTCATCAAGGCGCTGCGCGTTCGCTATGCCCGAGACCTCGGGCCGGCCGCCGACGTAGGGCACGATGACGACGCGCTTCAAGCTCGGCAATCGGGCCGCGATCTCTCTGACTTTTTCCAGCGAATCGATTTCCTTCCCGTTGTAGTAGTAGCCGTCTGCGGCGAAGAGAACCGACGGCCCGATCTGCCCGAAGCGGTCGAGCACGCCTTGCACCCCGAAATCGGGAGAGCACGTCGAAAAGGTCGCTCCGATGCTTGCCGCGGCCAGCATGGCCGCGACGGCCTCGGGCATGTTGGGAAGATAGGCTGCAACGCGATCTCCGGGCTTCACCCCCAGCTCCCGCAAGGCCCGCGCCATGCGCGATACCTGCTCGTAGAGCTCGCGATGTGTGACGCGGCGTTTCACCGTGTCCTCGCCCCAGAACACGATCGCCGTCGAAGCGTCGCGCCGTCGGAGGAGATTCTCTGCGAAATTCATCCGCGCGTCGGGATACCACCGCGCGCCGGGCATCTTGTCTTCATTCACAAGGACGCGGCCGCCCTTGGCGCTTGCGCGCACCGCGGCAAACTTCCATAGCGACTCCCAGAACTGCTCGGGGTGGTCGATCGTCCAGCGGTAGAATGCCGGGTAATTGTTGAGGCCGAGCTTCCAGTCGCGGATCGCCTGGCGCGCGAAGCGCGTGAGGTTCGCTTCCTCGATTCGTTCAGGATCCGGCTGCCAGAGCGGCCTGTCGGCCATCTTGCTCTCCTCCTTCCCCCATTATAATTATTGGGCGACTCGACGAGTACCCAATAGCGGCGTCGCAGCGAATTCAAGCGGACGCGTTTGGACGCGCCACTTAGTTCGCGATGCGATGGCGTCAACCCAGACCGGAGAATCCATGGCGCGCGAAGCGATGCAGTACGACGTGGTGATCGTGGGCGGCGGGCCGGCGGGGCTTTCTGCGGCAATCCGCCTGAAGCAGCTCGCGGCGGAAAAGGCATCCGAGCTCAGCGTGTGCGTGATCGAAAAGGGCTCGGAGATCGGCGCCCACATTCTCTCCGGCGCAGTCATGGACCCGCGCGCAATCGAGGAACTCTTCCCCGACTGGAGGGGGCTCGGCGCCCCGCTCAAGACGCAGGTGACGGAAGACCGTTTCCTCTTTCTCACCGCGACTCGCGCCTTCAGGGTGCCGAATTTCCTCCTCCCTGCGTGCTTCCGCAATCACGGCAACTATGTCATCAGCCTCGCCAACCTGTGCCGCTGGCTGGGCACGCAGGCGGAGAGCCTGGGAGTGGAGATCTACCCGGGATTCGCCGCAGCCGAAGTCCTCTACGACGAAAAGAGCACAGTAAAAGGTGTGGCGACCGGTGATATGGGTGTCGGCCGCGATGGCAAGCCGACCGGCCAGTACCAGCCCGGCATGGAGTTGCACGGCAAGTACACGTTTTTCGCGGAAGGCTGCCGGGGCCATCTCGCGAAGCAGCTCATGGAGCGGTTTCGCCTGCGCGAGAACTGCGACCCGCAGGTATACGGAATCGGCCTGAAGGAGCTCTGGGAGGTCGATCCGGAGAAACACCAGGCCGGGCTCGTCCTTCACTCGGCCGGCTGGCCGCTCGACGCCGACACCTACGGCGGCTCCTTCCTCTATCACATGGAGGCGAACCTCGTTTCGGTGGGGTTCGTCGTCGGCCTCGCCTATGCCAATCCCTATCTGAATCCCTACGAGGAATTCCAGCGTTACAAGACCCACCCGGGAATCCGCGCCACCCTCGAAGGCGGCAAGCGCCTGGCCTACGGCGCGCGGGCCATCGCGGCGGGCGGCCTCCTGTCGCTCCCCAGGCTGATCTTCCCCGGCGGCGCGCTGATCGGCGACGACGCCGGGTTTCTCAACGCCTCGCGCATCAAGGGCAGCCACGCCGCGATCAAGTCCGGGATGCTCGCCGCCGAGGCCGCCTTTGCCTCGCTGCGCTCGGGGCGGTCCGGGGACGAGCTCGAGGCCTACCCGGCTGGATTCCGCGAATCATGGCTTTACGACGAGCTCCACCGCGCGCGCAATTTCAAGCAGTGGATGGCCAAGGGGCTATATCCCGGATCGACGATGGTCGGGGTCGAGCAATACCTCCTCCGCGGAAAGTTTCCCTGGACTCTGCGCCATCGGCACGCCGATCACGAAACCTTGAAGCCCGCCACGGAGTGCAGACCGATCGAGTACCCGAAGCCCGATGGCAAGCTGACCTTCGACCGCCTTTCCTCCGTGTTCATCTCCAATACGAATCACGAGGAAGACCAGCCTTGCCATCTCACTCTTAAGGACGCCGCCATTCCGCTCAACGTGAACCTCGCAAAATACGCCGGGCCCGAGCAGCGTTACTGCCCGGCGGGAGTTTACGAGTTCGTGGACGATCCCGCGGCGACCGGCGCAACCGGCAAGCGACTGCAGATCAACGCGCAGAACTGCGTCCACTGCAAGACCTGCGATATCAAGGACCCCATGCAGAACATCATCTGGGTCGCGCCGCAGGGGGGTGGCGGTCCGAATTACCCGAATATGTAAGCCTCCCAGCTACTTGTTCATGACGAACGATCGTACTATCGTCATGGCATGCGCAAGGGGGAGCAGACCCGGACCTTGATCCTCAACGAGGCGCTCGCCCTGGCAGGCCAGGTCGGCCTTGAGGGATTGAGCATCGGTACCCTGGCCGAACGGCTCCGTCTATCCAAGAGCGGGCTCTTCGCGCACTTCGGGTCCAAGGAAGACCTGCAGCTCCAGGTTCTCAAGCAGGCGCAGACGCTCTTTCTCGAGCAGGTCTTGTCCCCTGCCCTGAAAGAGCCCTCCGGCCTGCCGCGCCTGGAGGCTCTGGTCTTGAATTGGATTGCGTCGGTCGAGGGCAACGACCGCCTTTCGGGGAGTTGCCTGCTGCTCGCCGCGTCAATCGAATACGACGACCGTCCCGGCATTGTGCGCGATGCTGTGGTGGCCGGCCAGCGCGAGTTGCGCGGCGCGCTCGCCAAGGCGATCCACCTCGCCATCGACGAGGGGCATCTCAAACCCGACACCGATCCCTGGCAGCTCACCTTCGACTTGTTCGGGATCGTACTCGCCGCGCACCACGACCTGCGCTTGCTCGGCGATTTGCGCGCCCTCGATCGCGCGCGAGCCGCGTTCACGCGCCTGATTGCAGCGCATCGCACTGCGCCGAAACTGGCTTAGAACTGCTCCTCTTCGAGGGCCATCACGCCGCCCGAGCCCCGCACGATCGCGTTGCGCAAGGCCGGCGCCTGCGTGAGCAAGTGATCCGCGTAGAAGCGCGCCGTCTTGATCTTCGCTTCGTAGAAGGACTTCTCCCCCTTCCTTTCCACCAGCCGCTGCCTTGCGACCAGGGCAGCACGCGCCATCTGCCAGCCGCCGCAGACGATCCCCATGAGCTTCAGGAAGGGCACGGCGCCGGCGTGCGCCGCCTTGATGTCGCTGCCGTAGGTGATCACGACCCAGGAAATGCATTCCTCGGCCGCGGTGAGAGCGGCCGAGAACGCTTCCCGTATCGTGGCCATGTCCTGCGCGGAACTGCTCGAAGCGTCCTCTCCGGCCACGCCGCCGAGCGCCGCTTCGACCTTGCGCATCGCCTTGATGACCTCCTTCGCCGTCGCGCCGCCCTCGCGCGCGATCTTGCGGCCGACGAGGTCGTTGGCCTGGATTCCCGTCGTGCCTTCGTAGATCGTCGTGATGCGCGCGTCGCGGAGGTACTGCGCGGCCCCCGTTTCCTCGATGAAGCCCATCCCCCCGTGCACCTGGATGCCGGTCGAGGCAACCTCGATCCCCGTCTCGGTGCTCCATCCTTTGACGATGGGGATCAGCAAGTCCGCGAAGGCCAGATTGCGTGCGCGTTCCTCCTTGTCCGGATGGCGACTCCCCTTGTCCATCGCCGCGGCCACAACGTAGGCCAGCGCGCGCATCGCCTCCGTCTGGGCTTTCATGCTCATCAGCATCCGGCGAACGTCCGGATGGCGGATGATCGGCACCGCGGCTCCCCCGCCGCTCGCAACATCCCGGCTCTGGATGCGCTCCTTCGCGTATGAAAGCGCCTGCTGATAGGCGCGCTCGGAAATCGAAACCCCTTCCAGGCCCACCGCGAAACGCGCCGCGTTCATCATGATGAACATGTACTCGAGGCCGCGGTTTTCCTCGCCGACGAGATACCCGACCGCGCCTTCCTTCTCGCCGTAGACCATCACCGCAGTGGGGCTGGCGTGTATTCCCAGCTTGTGTTCGATCGAGGCGCACTTCACGTCGTTGCGTGCGCCCGGCGCCCCGTCCTTCCCGACGAGGAACTTGGGCACCACGAACATCGAAATCCCCCGCACACCCTCCGGCGCGTCCGGCGTGCGCGCGAGCACGAGGTGGATGATGTTCTCTGCGAGATCGTGCTCGCCGTAGGTGATGAAAATCTTCTGCCCGCGGATGCGGTAGTGGTCGCCGCTTTTTTCGTCATGGGATCGCGTCGCCCTGGTCTTCACCAGGGAGAGATCCGAACCCGCCTGGGGTTCGGTGAGATTCATGGTTCCGGTCCAGGCGCCTTCCACCAGCTTTCTCACGTAAGCGCTCTTGAGCTGCTCGGAACCGCGCAGGAGCAAGGCCTCCACCGCCCCCGAGGTGAGCATCGGGCAAAGGGAGAAAGAGAGGTTGGCCGATTTCAGCATCTCGATGACCGGGGTCGTGACGGTCTTCGGCAATCCCTGGCCGCCGTATTCGGGCGGGGCCTGCATCGAGTTCCAGCCGCCTTCGACGAACTGCCTGTACGCCTCCTTGAAGCCCTTGGGCGTCCTCACGGATCCGTTTTCCCAAGTGGAACCCTCCGCGTCGGCCGGCTTGTTCAGCGGCGAGAGGACCTCGGCTGAGAATTTGGCGGCTTCCTCCAGGATCTGTGATACCAGATCGGAACTGACATCCTCGAACCCCGGAAGCTTGGCAATCTCGTCCAGACCGGCGAGTTCCTTCAGGACGAACTGCATGTCGCGCAACGGTGCCCTGTATTCACTCATGGCTCACTCCCGGTCTCGGATCAGCCGAGCTCCTTCACCAGTTCCGGCACGATCTGGAACAGGTCGCCGACGATTCCGTAGTCAGCGACCTGGAAGATCGGCGCCTCCTCGTCCTTGTTGATGGCCACGATGACGCGGCTGTCCTTCATCCCTGCAAGGTGCTGGATCGCGCCCGAGATGCCGACCGCGATATAAAGCTCCGGGGCGACGATCTTGCCCGTCTGCCCCACCTGCCAGTCATTCGGCACGAAACCCGCGTCCACCGCGGCGCGCGACGCGCCCATCGCCCCGCCCAGCTTGTCGGCGAGCGGCTCCAAGACCTTGAAGTTCTCCCCCGAGCCCATGCCGCGTCCTCCTGAAACCACCACGCGCGCCGATGTCAGCTCGGGGCGCTCCGACTTGCTGAGCTCCCGGCCCACGAGCGCGGACAGGCCCGGATCCTCCCCCGCCTGGAGCGCTTCGACTGCGGCCGAGCCGCCGCTTGCGGAGACCGCATCGAAGCCGGTCGTGCGCACCGTGATCACCTTGACCTTGTCCGTCGACTGCACGGTCGCGAGCGCGTTCCCGGCGTAGATCGGCCGCACGAAGGTATCAGCGCTCACGACCGAAATGATGTCGGAGATCTGGGCGACATCCAACAATGCTGCGACGCGCGGCGCGAGGTTCTTCCCGAAGGAATTCGCCGGCGCGAGGATGTGCGTATGGCGTCCGGCAAGGACGACTATGAGAGCCGACAGGTTCTCCGCGAGCTGGTCCTTGTAGTGCGGGGCATCGGCGACCAGGACTTTCTTGACTCCCGAAATGGCGGCGGCGGCTTTCGCAGCCCCGCCGCAGGCCGAGCCGGCGACAAGAACGGCGATATCGCCGCCGATCTTCGCCGCGGCTGCGACCGTGTTGAGCGTGGCCGACTTGACCGACTGGTTGTCGTGCTCCGCGATGACCAGGACGCTCATGCGATCACCTTCGCTTCGCTTTTCAGCTTTTGCACCAGCGCTTTCGCGTCGGGGACCTTCACACCCGCCTTGCGCTTGGGCGGTTCCTCGACCTTCAGCGTCTTGAGGCGCGGCGCGACGTCGACGCCGAGTGCTTCGGGCTTGAGCGTTTCGAGGGGCTTCTTCTTCGCCTTCATGATATTGGGGAGCGTGACGTAGCGCGGCTCGTTCAGCCGCAGGTCCGCGGTCACCACTGCGGGAAGTCTGATCGAGAGGGTCTCCAGGCCGCCATCGACTTCGCGGGTGACCGCCGCCTTGCCGTCAGCGATTTTGAGCTTCGAAGCGAAAGTCGCCTGCGGCCAGCCGAGTAGCGCCGCCAGCATCTGACCGGTCTGGTTGCAGTCGTCGTCGATCGCCTGCTTGCCGAGGATCATGAGCCCGGGATTCTCCTTCTGTCCTACGGCGCGCAACAGCTTCGCCACCGCGAGCGGCTCAAGCTCGGCATCGGTCTCGACAAGGATCGCGCGGTCGGCGCCCAGGGCGAGCGCCGTGCGCAGCGTCTCCTGGCAGGACTGCACGCCGCAGGACACTGCGACGATCTCGGTCGCAATCCCGGCCTCCCTGAGGCGGAGTGCTTCCTCGATGGCGATCTCGTCGAACGGGTTCATCGACATCTTCACGTTTGCCGTCTCGACGCCCGAGCCGTCGGCTTTGACGCGCACCTTGACGTTGAAATCGACGACTCGCTTGACTGCTACCAGGATCTTCATTGATTTCGTCTTGGAAAGACTCTTGGGAAGGACACGCGGATTATAATCGCCCTGCCCCGAATCGTCCCTCATGTCGCGTCCGCTCTCTCACATCCGGGTCCTCGATCTCTCGCGCGTCCTCGCCGGGCCGTGGGCCTCGCAGAATCTCGCCGACCTGGGTGCGGAAGTCATCAAGGTCGAGCGTCCGGGCCTGGGCGACGACACGCGTGCCTGGGGCCCGCCTTTCCTCAAGGACGCGGACGGCAGGGAGACGAACAATTCCGCCTACTATCTTTCGGTCAACCGCGGCAAGAAATCGGTAACGCTCGACATTTCCAGACCCGAAGGCCAGCGCATCGCGCGCGAGCTGGCCGCGCGCAGCGACGTGCTGCTGGAAAACTACAAGGTCGGCGGGCTCGCGAAGTACGGGCTCGGCTACGACGAGGTTCGCAAGCTCAACCCGCGCATCGTATATTGTTCCATCACCGGATTCGGCCAGACCGGGCCGCACGCGCACCGCCCGGGCTACGACTTCATCTTCCAGGGCATGGGCGGATTGATGAGCATCACCGGCGAGCGCGACGATTCTCCTGGCGGAGGACCGCAGAAAGTCGGCATCGCGATCACCGACGTGCTCACCGGCATGTACGCCGCCCTCGCTATCACGGCGGCGCTGGCGCACCGAGGGCGCACCGGCGAAGGGCAGTACATCGATCTGGCGCTGCTCGACACCATCGTCGCTTTCGGCGCCAACCAGATCTTCAACTACTTCGTCTCGGGCAAAGTGCCTCCGCGCTACGGCAACGCGCACGCGAACCTCGTCCCCTACGAGGTTTTCTCTGCGGCCGACGGCCACATCATTCTCGCCGCAGGAAACGACAGCCAGTGGGAGAGTTTCTGCAGGGCGGCCGGCAGGTCAGAGCTCGCCACAGACCCCCGCTTTCGGACGAACCCGGACCGCATCCGGAACCGGAAAGCGCTGATTCCGCTCGTTCGGGACATCATGAAAGAACGCACGCGCAAGGACTGGATAGCGCGGCTGGATGCCGCCGGCGTCCCCTGCGGCCCGATCAATAATTACGAGGAAGTGTTCGACGACCCCCAGGTGCGGCATCGGGGACTGAGGATAGAGACTCCGCATCCGCTGTCGAAAAGCATCCCGGGAATCGCGAGCCCCATGCGGTTCTCGAAGACCCCTGTGGAGTACGACCTGCCACCGCCGCTGCTCGGGCAGCACACGCGTGAAGTGCTCTCCGGCTTGCTGGGATTGACCGAGGAGGACATCGATCGCCTTCGTGCGGAAGGCGTGATTTAGCCGCACGCTTCGCTAAAGGGGCTTCTTCAGCCAGTGCGACAACTCGCCGACAACGCCCCGGCGGAAGGTGAGCACACAGACCACGAAGATCGCACCCTGCACCACTGTCACCCAGGCGCCAAGCTGGGCGAGGTAGTTGGCCATCGAGACGATCACCAGCGCGCCCACCACGGGCCCGAACACGGTGCCTAGCCCCCCGACCAGCGTCATCAGCACGACCTCGCCGGACATCGTCCAATGCACGTCGGTGAGCGAGGCGAGTTGGAACACCAGCGCCTTGGTGCCGCCGGCGAGGCCGGCGAGCGCCGCCGACAGCACGAACGCGAGAAGCTTGTATCGGTCGATATCGTAGCCCAGTGATACGGCGCGCGGCTCGTTCTCGCGGATCGCTTTCAGCACTTGGCCGAAAGGCGAATGGATCACGCGGTGGATGAGCATGAAGCCGCCGAGAAAAATCACGAACACCAGAACGTACATGTTGAACACTTGGCGCAGGTCGATCAAGCCGAACAACATGCCGCGCGGCACCGCCTGGATGCCATCCTCGCCGCCGGTGAACGGCGCCTGCACGCAGAAGAAATACACCATCTGCGCCAGAGCGAGAGTGATCATCGCGAAGTAGATGCCCTGGCGCCGGATGGCGATCAGCCCTGCACCCAGGCCGAGCAGTGCCGCGGGCACGACCGCGGCGAGAATCGCGAACTCGGGATTGAATCCCCAGACTTTCGCGGAGTGCGCCGCGACGTAGCCCGCGGAGCCGAAGAACATGGCGTGGCCGAAGGACAGCAACCCGCCATAGCCGATCAGCAGGTTGAAAGCGCAGGCGAACAGGGCGAAGCACATCACCTTCATCAGAAACAGGGGATAGATCAGCGCCGGCGCGAGCGCGAAGAACGCCACCATCACTGCCAACGCGACGCGCTGGTGGTTCACTTGGCGGTCCCGAACAGTCCGGCTGGCCGTATCATCAGCACGATCGCCATGATGATGAAGATCACTGTGTTGGAAGCTTCGGGGTAGAAGACCTTGGTGAGGCCCTCGATGAGGCCAAGTGCGAAGCCGGTGACTATCGAGCCCAGGATCGAGCCCATGCCGCCGATCACCACCACCGCGAACACCACGATGATGAGATCTGCGCCCATCAGCGGGCCCACTGTGTAGATCGGCGCCGCCATCACGCCCGCGAGCGCGGCCAGTCCGACGCCGAAGCCGTAGGTGAGCGTAATCATGCGCGGCACGTTGATGCCGAAGGCGCGCACCAGCTCCGGGTTCTCGGTAGCGGCGCGCAGATACGAGCCGAGCTTGGTCTGCTCGATCACGAACCAGGTGGCGAGGCACACAGCGAGCGAGAAGACGATCACCCACGCGCGGTAGTTGGGCAGGTACATGAAGCCGAGGTTGGTGCCGCCCTGCAGCGCCTGTGGGATCGGGTACGGCTGGCCGGAAGAGCCGAATTCGTGGCGGAACAAGCCCTGGATGATGAGCGCCAGTCCAAACGTGAGCAGCAGCCCGTAGAGGTGGTCCAGCTTGTACAGCCTGGCGAGCATGAGCCTCTCGATGATCACACCGGTGATCCCCACGATCACCGGCGCGAGCACCAGGGCCCACCAGTAGCCCAGTCCCAGCTTGTTGAGCAGGAACCAGGCAGCGAAGGCGCCCATCATGTACTGGGCGCCATGGGTGAAGTTGATGATGTTGAGCAGACCGAAGATCACGGCGAGCCCGAGGGAGAGCAGCGCGTAGAAGGACCCGTTGATGAGTCCTATCAGCAGCTGCCCGAACAGCGCCTGCGTCGGGACGCCGAAGATCTCGGTCATGCTCCCCTCACCGCTTCAGGTCACTGCACCAGCGGGCAGCCGCCTTCCTTCTCCGGGCGAAACGCCTGCTCCGCGGGAATCGTGGCGCGCACCTTGTAGTAGTCCCAGGGGCCCTTGGACTCAGCGGGCTTCTTCACCTCGAACAGATACATGTCGTGCACGTGGCGGCCATCCTGGCGCACGCGGCCCTTGCCGAACACCGGGTCGTCGCTCGGCATCTTCTTCATCTGCGCGATCACCTTCGGGCCGTCGTCCGTCTTTGCCGCTTCGACCGCCTTCAGGTAGTGCAGCGTAGCGGAGTACACCCCGGCCTGCGCCATGGTGGGCATCGCGCCCTTGTGCAGCTTGGCGAAGCGCTGCGACCAGGTGCGTGTCTGCGGATTGAGGTCCCAGTAGAACGCTTCCGTGAGCAGCAGCCCCTGCGCGTTCTGCAGGCCGAGCGCGTGCACGTCGGTCAGGAACACGAGCAGGCCCGCGAACTGCTGGCCGCCCTTGACAATGCCGAACTCCGCGCCCTGCTTGATGGCGTTGGTGGTGTCGGCGCCGGCGTTGGCCAGGCCGATGATCTTCGCCTTGGAGGATTGCGCCTGCAGCAGGAACGAGGAGAAGTCGGCGCTGGGGAACGGGTGGCGCACCTTGCCGAGCACCTTGCCGCCGTTCTTCAGCACCACGGCCTCGGTGTCGCGCTCGAGCGCATGGCCGAACGCGTAGTCGGCGGTGAGGAAGAACCAGGTGTCGCCGCCGGTCTTCACGACCGCGTTGGCCGTGCCGTTGGCGAGCGACCAGGTGTCATAGGTCCAGTGCACCGAGTTCGGCGTGCACGCCTTCCCGGAGAGGTCGGAGGTGGCGCCCGTGGAGACGATGAGGGCCTTGTTCTTCTCCTTGGTGATCTGGTTGACCGCGAGCACCACGGACGAGGTCGGCACGTCCATGATCACGTCCACCTTGTCCACGTCGTACCATTGGCGCGCGATGGTGGAACCGACGTCGGGCTTGTTCTGGTGGTCAGCGACCAGGATCTCGACTTTCATGCCCTTCTTCGCAGCACCGAAGTCCTCCACGGCCATGCGTGCTGCGACGACCGAACCCGGCCCCGCCAGGTCGGCGTAGGTACCGGACTGGTCGTTCATGACGCCGATCTTGACCACGCCGTCGGAAACCTGGGCGTGGGCGGCGCCGGCCAGCGTGGCGATCGCCGCTGCGATGAGACTGCGCTTGAACTTCATGTTGCCTCCTGTTGAAAAAGCCTAGCGTTCACACACCGAGATACTCGTGCAGCTTGGGCATCGCCGCCTCGAGACCGGAGTTGGGAATCATGTCCACCACGCGGCCGTTCTCCATGACGTAATGGCGGTCGGCGACCGTTTGTGCAAAGCGAAAGTTCTGCTCGACCAGCAGTATCGTGAAGCCTTCCTGCTTGAGGCGCGCCAGCGTGCGCCCGATCTGCTGCACGATTACCGGCGCGAGGCCCTCGGTGGGCTCGTCGAGCAGCAGCAGGCGCGCGCCCGTGCGCAGGATCCTGCCGATCGCGAGCATTTGCTGCTCGCCGCCCGAGAGCTTGGTGCCCTGGCTGGCGAGGCGCTCCTTCAAATTCGGGAACAGCTCGAAGATCTGCTCCACGCCGAGGCCGCCCTCGCGCACTCTGGGTGGCAGCAGCAGGTTCTCGTGCACGTTCAGACTCGCGAAGATGCCACGTTCCTCCGGGCAAAAGGCGATTCCCATTCGCGCAACCTCGTTCGACGGCAAGGTGCCGATAGGCGTGCCTTCGAAGGCGATGGATCCCTCGCGGCGCCCGACCATGCCCATGACCGATTTCAGCGTGGTGGTCTTGCCCGCGCCGTTGCGCCCCAAGAGCGTCACCACCTCCCCCTTGCGCACATCGAAGTCCACGCCGTGCAGGATATGCGATTCGCCGTACCAGGCGTTGAGCCCTATCACCTGCAACAGGGTCTCAGGCATGCCCGGACCCCATGTAGGCCCCGACGACCTGCGGGTTCCTCGACACGGCGGCATAGTCGCCCTCGGCGAGGATCTCACCACGTTGCAGAACCGTGATGGTGTCTGACAGATGCTGGACCACGGAAAGATTGTGCTCGACCATCAGCACCGTACGGTTCGCCGCTACGCGCTTTATCAGAGCCGAGATGCGATCGACGTCTTCGTGAGTCATCCCGGCAGTCGGCTCGTCGAGCAGCATCATCTCGGGATCGAGCGCGAGCGTGGTCGCGATCTCGAGCGCGCGCTTCCGGCCGTAGGGCAGCTCGACGGCGGCGGTGGAGGCATGCTCCGTGAGACCAACCGCCTCGATCAGCTCGCCAGCGCGCACGTTCAATTCGTCGAGCACGCGCTCGGAACGCCAGAAGTCGAAGGAGGCGCCGCGTTTTCTCTGCAGCGCGATGCGCACGTTCTCCAGAACCGTGAGGTGAGGAAACACGGCCGAAATCTGGAAGGACCGCACCAACCCCAGGCGCGCGATCGCAGCGGGGCTGAAGTCCGTGATCTCCCGCCCGTTGTAGAGAATCTGCCCGCGGGTCGGCGACAGAAAGTGCGTGAGCAAATTGAAGCACGTGGTCTTGCCCGCGCCGTTCGGCCCGATTAGCGCGTGGACCATGCCGCGGCGGACCTTGAGACTCACTCCGTTCACGGCAACGAAGCCCTTGAACTCCTTGGTGAGATCTCGCGTTTCGAGAATGATGTCTTCCGCCATGAGTGCGGCGAGGAGCCTGTCCGGTAGGTCAGCGAGAAAAAGAGCGGCACACCGCAGGATGTGCCGGCATTATAGCCATGCCTTGGAGAATTCCTGGAAGGACACGCGGACCCCGATGACGAACTCGACAGGCTTGCGGCGGCGAAGCGATCTGATCTTGCCGGGTCAGGTCGGCGACTACCGGGCGACCTGGCATATACTGGGCGTTCTCTCAGGCGATGGCCAAGCCCCATGAACGAGATACCAAGATTGATCCTAGCGGCCTTGGTATTGCTGCTTTCCGGTGAGCCTGCGGCTCAGACCTTCAAATGCACGAATCTGGACGGAAAGATCACCTACTCCGGCACGAAGTGCAGCGATCTTGGGCTGAAAGACGCCGGCGAGGTCAAAGACCAGCTCAACGTGAGCCCGGCCTACCGGCCGCCACCCCGCGCAGTCGAATCGCGGCCGCCGCCCGCGGCCAGGGCTCCGGCCACTGAAACGCCGGCCGCTACCGAGACGCCAGCCGCTACCGAGGAACCCGCCAATCCGGAGCGGCGCTGCTTCACAGTCAAGACGCCCAAGGGCAACGTGACCCGCTGCAACGAGAAGCCCGATTAGAGACGGTGCGTCGCTGGCGCTTCCGGGCCAGCCTCAGGGCCGACTGCGCTTTCACTTCCTTCGCCAATCCGGCTTGCGTTTGCCGATGAAGGCGTCGATCCCCTCCGCGGCGTCCTCGAGCATCATGTTGCACGCCATTCCTTCGGAAGCGAGCGCGTAGGCTGCACGCAGGTCTTTCTCCACCTGCTCGTAGAAGAACTTCTTGCCCATGCCCACCACGGCTGCGCTGTGGGCGAGGATCTTCGCGGCGAGCCTGGCGACTTCCGCATCCAGCTCTGCGGGCGGAGCGACGCGGTTGACGAGTCCCCAGGAAAGCGCGGTTCTTGCGTCGATCAGGTCTCCGGTGAAAAGCATTTCCAGCGCGTGCTTGCGGGAAAGATTGCGAGCGACGCCCACGCCCGGGGTGGTGCAGAAGATGCCGCTCTTGATTCCAGGCAAGGCGAACTTGGATTCTTCGCTCGCCACGGCGAGATCGCACATCGACACGAGCTGGCAGCCGGCGGCCACCGCCACGCCCTGAACCCGGGCGATCACCGGCTGCGGCAGCCGCACCAGGGACAGCATCATTTCGCTGCACTGATCGAAAAGCGATTTCTGCCATGCCTTGTCCGGATGCGCGCGCATCTCGCGCAGGTCGTGCCCGGCGCAGAAGTGCTTGCCCGCGCCGGCTAGAACCACCACGCGAACCGTCCTGTCGTCCGCGAGGCGATCGAGCTCCGCCTGCAGCGCGGCGAGCATCGCGGTGGACAGGGGGTTCATGCGATCGCCGCGGTTGAGCGTGAGGGTCGCAACGCCGTCCTTGTCCTCGCGCAGGACGTAGGGCGCCTCGATTTCGGTTTTGTTCGGCGCATTCATGAACGGGTCTCCTACTCGATGGCTTCCGCCGACTTCGCCTGCTGCCGCAGCAGGAATTTCTGGATCTTCCCGGTCGAGGTCTTGGGCAGCGCGCCGAACACCACGTGGCGCGGCACCTTGAAATGCGCGAGGTTCGCCCGGCAATGATCGACGATCTCCTTTTCGGTGACTTTCGCCCCCGGCTTGAGCTCGACGAAAGCGCAAGGCGCTTCGCCCCATTTCGGGTCGGGCCTGGCTACGACCGCCGCTGCCAGCACCGCAGGGTGCCGGTAGAGCACGTCCTCGACTTCGAGCGACGAGATGTTCTCGCCACCTGAAATGATGATGTCCTTGGCGCGGTCCTTGATCTTGATGTAGCCGTCGGGCTGCATCACCGCGAGATCGCCCGAATGGAACCAGCCCCCTGCAAAAGCCTCCTCGGTCGCCGTGCGGTTCTTGAGATAGCCTTTCATGGTGATGTTGCCGCGAAACATGATCTCGCCCATGGTCTCCCCATCCGCGGGGACCGGCTTCATGGTCTCCGGGTCCATCACCGTCAACCCTTCCTCCATCAGATAGCGCACGCCCTGGCGCCCGTTTCTCTCGGTGCGCTTGCCGATGTCGAGCTTGCTCCAGTCCTCTTGCTTGGCGCACACGGTCGCCGGACCGTAGACCTCGGTCAGGCCGTATACATGGGTCAGTTCCCAGCCCATGCGTTCCATACCCTCGATCATCGCCGCCGGAGGCGCCGCCGCGGCCACCATGGCGTGCACCTTGTGCCGGATGCCCTCGCGCAACCCGGGATCCGCGTTGATGAGCGTGGAATGCACGATGGGCGCGCCGCAGTAGTGGGTCACGCCGGATTCGCGGACGGCGTCGAACACGGCCTTCGCGTCCACCTTGCGCAGGCAGACGTTGGTGCCGGCATTGGCGGCGATCGTCCACGGAAAGCACCAGCCGTTGCAGTGGAACATCGGCAGCGTCCAGAGGTACACCGCGTGGTGCGGCATGCCCCAGGTGACGATGTTGCAGATCGCGTTGAGATAGGCCCCGCGGTGGTGGTAGACGACGCCCTTGGGGTTGCCTGTCGTGCCCGAGGTGTAGTTGAGCGAAATGGCGTCCCACTCGTCGGCGGGCGGCTCCCATTGAAATTCCGGATCGCCTCCGGCAATGAAGCGCTCGTACTCCTCCGATCCGACGCGCTCGCCCGGCCCCGCGTATTCCGGATCGTCCACGCCGATCACCGACGGCTTGGTCTTGAGCGTCGCGAGCGCCTGCTTGACGGTCGCAGAGAACTCGCGATCGCAGATCAGGACCTTGGCGCCCCCGTGCTCGAGCATGAACGCGATCGCCTCGGCGTCCAGCCGCGTGTTGAGGGCATTGAGCACGGCCCCCGTCATCGGTACACCGAAGTGGCATTCGACCATCTCCGGGGTATTCGCGAGCATCACGGCCACGGTGTCGCCCGCGCCTATCCCCGCACGCGCCAGGGCGGAGGCCAGCCTGCGGCAACGCGCATACGTTTCGGCCCAGGTGTAGCGGCGCTTTCCGTGGATGACGGCGATGCGCCCCGGGTAGACATAAGCCGCGCGCTCGATGAATCCGAGCGGGGTCAACGGCGCGTGGTTCGCGGCATTCCGGTCGAGATCTGTCTCGTAGGGATTGGACTTGCCCGCGCCCGCCATGATCGCCCGTCGTGATTGCGTTCCGCGGTCCATTCTCGCATACCCGCCTTGCAGATGCTGAAAAGCCAGGCTGCCTTCCTTCAACGGCCACTGAATTGGGGGATATACAAGGGGGTGTGCCCCCTTGTTCGATAACGGATCAGCGCATTTCCACGACGGCCTCGACGCGGCGCCACACGCACTGCGTCTTGTTCTCGGCTTCGATGCCGGCGAGCAGCCGCTCGTGCTCGGCGAGCTCGTCCTCGGCTCGGCGAAAGGACCATAAGCCGCGGGCGCTCACCCCGCGCCGCTGCCGCCTCCGCGGCCGGGCGCGGCCGGTCGAGCTCGATCGCCAGGCTGTCCTGGCCCCGGGTCATGGCGAGATAGACCTCGGCGAGGAGCGAGGCATCGAGCAGCGCTCCGTGCAGCGTGCGGTGGGCATGATCGATCTGGTAGCGCTCGCACAGGGCGTCGAGCGAGTTCTTCTTGCCCGGATGCAGCTCGCGCGCGAGCGCCAGGCTGTCGACGACCGCAGCGCAGTGCCCCTCGATCGGCGGCAGGCCGAGCCTCGATAGCTCCAGGTTCAGGAACTCGAGGTCGAAAGCCGCGTTGTGGATGACGAGCTCCGTGCCCTGGATGTAGTCGAGGAATTCAGCCGCGATCTCGCGGAACTTGGGCTTGTCCTGCAGGAATTCGTTGGTGATCCCGTGCACCTTGAGCGCGCCCACTTCGCTCTCGCGCTCGGGATTGACGTAGCGGTGGAAGTGGTTTCCCGTGACGCGCCGGTTCAGGACCTCGATGCACCCCAGCTCGACGATGCGATCGCCAAGACCGGCGTTCAGGCCGGTGGTCTCCGTATCGAGCACGACGATCCGCATGTTCCAGTCGAAAAAGGGCGCACACCCCCTTTTATATCCCCCAAGTCAGAGGAAAGGTCGTTCGATCACTCTTGCAGCCCCGCGGCACGGTTGGCGAGGGCGTCGGCGCGCTCGTTTTCCGGGTGTCCCGCGTGCCCCTTGACCCAGTGCCACGTGACGCCGTGCGCGCCGGCGATTCGATCCAGCTCCTGCCACAGATCGACGTTCTTCACCGGCTTCTTGTCGGCGGTACGCCAGCCGCGGCGCTTCCAGTCCCGCAGCCATTCGCTCATGCCCTTCTGCACGTACTGCGAGTCGGTATGGACCTCCGCCCTTGAGCCCGGTCGCAGGGTTTCCAGCGCGCGGATCACCGCCGTCAGCTCCATGCGGTTGTTGGTGGTGTGCGGCTCGCTCCCGGACCGTTCGACCACCTCTCGCCCGGCCTCCTTGAGCACGAAGGCCCCAGCCGCCGGGCCCGGGGTTGCCTTTGCACGCACCGTCGGTGTAGATGCGGACCATTTCAGCGCCGCTCGCGCTTCTCGGCCTGCAGACCGTTTTCCCGCTGAGTCACCGGAGCCAATGCCTTCTTCGCCGCGCGCTTGTCTCGCCACTCGGGCCTCACAAGCCGCATGCCGAGGTTGCGCTTGATCGCTCGGACCACGTAGACGCCGCCGCAGATCGGCCACCAGCGCTCGCCCGCCTTCTCCATGAAACCGAAGCGCTCGAGCCACCGCCCCTGGGAGAATGGCGGTGCGTAGCAGCCGAAGCGCCCTCCGTTCAGCTCGAAGCCGAGCAACGCGAGCCAGTCCTTCAGGCGCAGCAGGCCGATGAACCTCCCGCACCAGGGATAGCGCCGCTTGCGTTCCAGAGCGAAAGCGCGCGTCGCGCCCCAGAGGGACAGCGGATTGAATCCGGAGATGACGATCGAGCCCTCGGGCATCAGCACGCGCTCGGCCTCGCGCAGGATCGCGTGCGGCTGCGAACTGAACTCCAGCACGTGCGGCAGGGCGACGAGGTCCATGCTCTGCGAGGCGAGCGGCAGCTGCACGGGCTCGGACCGCAACCGGCAGCCCGCTTCGAGCCCGGCACCGAATTTGAACGGGATGCGCGACTCGCGGAGAAAATCGATGCCCGGGAGCCCGATCTGAACCGCGTTGAAGCCGAACACGTCCTCCACCGCCGAATCGAACTGTCCCCGCTCCCAGGCGAGCACGTAGCTCCCCCGGGGCGTTTCGAGCCACTCGGCCAGCATCGACTTTTGCGCCGCCTGCGACTTCATTGCACAATGAACCCGATGAGCCACAAGGTCGAAGTCATTCCGCTGCATGCATTCAAGGACAACTACGTCTGGACGCTGCGCAATGCGCGATGCGCGGCGGTGGTCGATCCGGGCGAGGCGCAGCCGGTGCTGGATTATCTCGCCGCCGAAAACTCTGCAGCTGGTCGCGATTCTTGCGACGCATCACCATCAGGACCATGTCGGAGGAATCGCCGAGCTTCGCCGGAAATACGCGGTGCCGGTGTACGGGCCGCGGGGCGAGCCGATCGCGACGCTCACGCATCCGGTCGGAGGCGGAGACCGGGTCGCCATCGATGAACTGAGCATGTCGTTCGAGGTGCTCGACATTCCCGGCCATACGCGCGCACACGTCGCCTATTATGGGGCAAACATGCTCTTCTGTGGCGATACGCTGTTCGCCTGCGGCTGCGGGCGCGTGTTCGAAGGCACCCCGCAGCAACTGCACGCGTCGCTCGAAAAGCTCGCGGCGCTTCCCGACGAAACGCTCGTCTATTGCGGGCACGAGTACACGCTGGCGAACATCGGCTTCGCCAAGGCCGTAGAGCCGGACAACGCGGCGCTCGCCGAGCGCGAGGCAGTCGATGCTCGCGCCCGGCGCGAGAGCCGGCCGACGCTGCCCTCGACGATCGCCCGCGAGAAGGCGACCAATCCTTTCCTGCGCGTCACGCGACCCGCGGTCATCGAGTCGGCGAACAAGTACCTGGGAAGGCGCGTGAGCGATCCGGCCGGAGTGTTCGCCGCGCTGCGGCAATGGAAGAACCAGTTCTGACCCCGGGAGCGCACCGGCATGAACCCTGCTTGCTCTCGAAGTACCTGACACTTTTCGGGTCGCTGTGCGTTTGCGTTGTTACACGACGGTCGAAACGGGGTCGCCGAAAAAGTCCTTCTGAATCGGCCACTTGCTTGACCGGCCGGGGCGACATGGGTAACATCGCGGCTTTTGCGCAGGAAAGAAAGGGGATCACGCGTTGACGTGTAGGCTACCCAGCTTGGCTGGTTCGATTGCGTTGTGCGCGCTGGCTTCGGCCTGCTCGTCCATCCCTTTTCTGAATTCCGAGGTGCCACCTCCGGCCAGCGAGGAAACCTCCGCGGCCTCGCCGCTCGCGGGCCTCGTCCTCCCGGAGCCCGCGAGGAACCTGCCCGTCGCACCCGCGCCGCCGGCCGCTCCTACTGTCCTGATTGCCCCACCTCCGACCAAAGTCGCGCCCGACGGCACGCTACCGGCTTCGGAAGCGAGAAACAAAGAGGACTTCGACCTTCCCCACGAGATCGATCTCGCGCGTCCCGCCGACGATCTGTGGGATCGCATTCGCGCGGGCTTCGCCATCACCGATCTCGACAACCCGCTCGTCGGCGTTCGCGAGCGCTGGTACGCGAGCCAGGGCGAGTACCTGGAGCGCATGGTCCAGCGCAGCAAGCTCTACCTCTACTACATTGTCGAGGAAATAGAGAGGCGCGGCATGCCCACCGAGATCGCGCTCCTGCCGA
The DNA here is from genome assembly GCA_963699535.1 of uncultured beta proteobacterium. Taxonomy (GTDB): domain Bacteria; phylum Pseudomonadota; class Gammaproteobacteria; order Burkholderiales; family SG8-39; genus VBDM01. The sequence goes on from CAVOUJ010000012.1 coordinate 65,959, forward strand.
TGGTCGAGAGCGCATTCAATCCCATGGCGTACTCGCGCTCGCACGCCTCAGGCCTGTGGCAGTTCATTCCCTCGACAGGAAAGAACTACAAGCTGAGCCAGAACTGGTGGACCGACTCGCGCCGCGACGTGATCGCCTCGACCAATGCCGCCCTCGACTACCTGCAGATGCTCTACGGGATGCACGGCGACTGGCACCTCGCGCTCGCCTCCTACAACTGGGGCGAGAACGGAGTGGCCCGGGCGATCGAGAGAAACCGGGCGAAGGGCCTGCCGACCGACTACCAGAGCCTGAAAATGCCGGCCGAGACGCGCGGCTACATCCCCAAGCTCCAGGCGATGAAGAACATCATCTCAAACCCGGAAGCGTTCGGCATCACACTCGAGCCGATTCCAAACGAGCCGTACTTCACGACCGTCCCCGCGCCCGCCGCGATCGACATCCGGCTCGCGGCGGAGTTCGCCGAGATGTCCACTGAAGAGCTGATCGCGCTCAACCCCGCGATCAACCGGCCCATGATCTCGGGCCCTCATACCCAGGTGCTGGTGCTTCCCGCCGACCGCGTTGACGCGTTCCAGAGAAACCTCGCTGCCCACGATCGGCCGCTCACTTCCTGGCAGCCGTATACATTGAAGAACGGCGACAGCCTGCAGAAGCTCGCGGCGAAGCACGGCATTGCGCTAGAGAAGCTCAAGCTTGCGAACGGCATCACGCCGAGAACGAAAGTCGGACCGGGATTCCAGATGCTCCTGCCCATCAAGGGAAGCGACGCCGCCGCCGAGCCGCTGCCCGCGGTGTTCCAGCAGCCGGTTATCCCGAAGCGGCGCCCGGGCGGAAGCGTCTACGTCGTCAAGAAGGGCGACACCCTCTACGGCATTTCCAGGCGCTTCGGAGTCAGCACCGACAGCCTCCTCCGCTGGAACCACATCGGCGTGCTGACCACCGGACAGAAGATCGTCATCTACCGCAATTCGGGGAAGGCCCGCAAGCCGGCGACGTCGGTTAAGGGCTAGCGGTACTTCGCCGCGCTGACGAACATCGAGAAGGTCTCGCGCTAGACCTGGAACTCACAAGCGACGGCTCTCCGGGGAGGCGATTTCTCCCGGCTTGGAATCATCCAGGAACTCCCGAAAGCTCTTGCTGAACGCCGACTTCCTGTCCTTCCACCAAAACTGCATGCCGGGCCGGTGAAAGAACCACAGGATATTGTCCCTGTGGCCGTTCCAGAAGTCATCGCCGATCATGCCGGATCGATGCTGGAAAAACACGTTCTCGAAACGCCGGAAGAGGCTGATCCCGAGGTAGCCGAACTGAACGAGTTCATCCTCCGAAAGCTCGTCAGGCTTGGTCATCCCGATGCGGAAAATCCGTGACAGCTCCTTGTCGCTCCCGATGATTGCGGCCATCTCGGCCAGCGCCGAGGTCGCCAGCTGCTACGTCTGGGAATGCGTGGCGAGCGTATTCCTCTTGACCTGAATCGCGAGATAGACGACGGTAAGGATCACCGAGACTGCACCCAGCACGTTTGCGACGGCCGACACGGCATTCCAATCCACGATTTCCTCCTGTGATCCAACGTCCTCGCCACAGGGCGAGCTAGCGGTACTTCGCCGCGCTGATGAACATCGAGAAGGTCTCGCACCAGACTACCACGGTGCTGTAGCGCGAGGGGTCCACCGATTCGGGGACCCGGACGATAAAGTTCTCGAAGGTCTTCACGTCTCCGACGCGCACCGAGTGTTCCTTCAACTTCAGAAACCCTTCCTTCGTATCCACGAACGCCGGAGACAAGTACAGTTTGTAGTCCGGTCCTGGTGAGACTTTGCCCACCAGAGTAACCGCAGTGCGTCCGACCGACACCCTGCCCTCGCCCCAGTGCAGGAAATCGCTGCCCTTCAGGTCCCTGCGGAACTCGCCCGTGAACTCCGTGGCGCCGGAGAGCGCCTTCACCTCGGCGAGCGACGGGGCTTTGGGGGCGATAAGAATGGGGAGGAAGTAGATGCCGAGCGCGAAGCCGACGGCGACGGCCACGGCATGCGTCGCTGCCAGAAGCAGGATTCTCTTCATGGTCGCATCGAGATTTTTCAGATCGGCGACTATGCTACTCTGCCGCGCTCACCAGAGTATTTTGAATGGTTCCTCGCCATTCCATTGCGTTCGCGCCGCTATGGCTCGCTGTCCTGACCGGTCCGCCTGCTCATGCCGCCGACAAGACCCCGGCCGATCTCGTCCTGGTCCAGCAAGGCGAGCTGCCGATCGTCCTCACCGCTCCGCACGGCGGACGCGAGGCCATCCCGGGGATCGCGCCTCGCCAGGACCGAGCGAAGGACGAGGCCTACCGCAAATGGGGTGGTTTCCAGCGCGGGACGGATACGAACACCGACGTCTTGGCCCAGCGTATCGCCGCGGAGATCGCGAAGCTCACCGGCAAAAGACCTTATCTGGTGATGGCGAGGTTCTCGCGCACCTACGTCGACGCGAATCGTCCGCCGGAGCTCGCGCTGGACAGTGCCGAGGCGCAGCCGTATTACGACCTCTATCACCAGTCTGTTCGCTTCTTCATCGAGGAGATCCTTGCCAACCATCCGGCCGGCCTGCTGATCGACGTACACGGTCAGAACAAGGACCCCGAGGTGCTCTTCCGGGGCACACTCAACGGCCGTGCGGTCGAGCGGCTGCTGCGACGTGCCGGCGTGGAGGCCGTGACCGGTCAGAACGGCCTCTACGGACAGCTCGAAACCAAGGGGTTCAAGATCCTTCCCAGCAACGACGTGCCGCCGCGCGGGCGCAGCGAAGACGGAGGCTTCAACGGCGGCTACACGGTGGCAAGTTACGGCAGCCACAACCGCAACGGCATCGATGCCGTGCAATTCGAGTTCGGCACCCGATACCGACAGAAGCCCGTGCTGGACAAGTCAGCCAGCGACGCGGCCCGCGCGATCGCGGCGTTTTATGAAGCGTACTTGAAGCAGCCGGCGGTCAGATAGAGGTGCCTAACACTGCGTCAACGCATTCAGGATGCTTACGAGAATCCGGGGTGCGCGATGCGGCTCGCGATTGATGTTTGTCAACAGTTCCTCGACCGTAGAGGTGCCCGGGAGTCCCGCCCACTTTGACATCTGCTGGGTAGTCGTCCTTACGTAAGCCATGCTCCAGGACTCGAAAGTCCGCACGTCGACTTCAGCCTCGTAGAAGACTTTGACGGAGTGATGCCTGGAGTCTCTGGCAATGCTGGCCATCAGTTTGTGCACGACGTCTTTGTCGCCCTCGATGATCTGGAAGAACACCCCGTCGGTATAGACCAGCGCACCGGTGACGTTGCGCGCTGCATTGCCGGTTCGCGCATCCTCGAGAATTACCTCGAGGTCGGTGACCGTCATGGGCTTTGTTGCCTGAGACGAATACATGATCTGATAGGGCATGGGTGCGCTCGCTGCTCTTCAGGCGGACCGTACTGTCACGGAACGGAGGATCATGGGAAAGGAGCCAGGCGGCAATGAGAGCGGATGTTCTACTCCTTGCGCCGTCCATACCACCACCAGGTACCGAGGACGCAGCTCAGGTAAAACGCGATGAAGACGTACCAGGCTGCGCGCGGGCTGCCCGTCGTCTGCACGGACACGCCCACCGCCACAGGGATGAAGAACAATCCGAGAGCCGCGATGGCCGCCGTGAAGCCCAGGGCGACCGAGGCCTCGATCTCGCCCTCGCGCTTTGCTTTCTCCGCGGCCTCCGCGCCCTTGCCCTCGGCCAGGCGCTGATGCATGGCCATGAAGACGCTCGGAACCATCCGGAACACCGAGCCATTGCCGATGCCGGTCGTCAGGAAGAGCAGCACGAACGCCGCGAAGAACAGGGTTGCGTCTCCCGGCTTGCCGCCGGAGGGCAGGAACATGAAAACCGCCAGCGACGCGGCGAACATGACGATGAAATTCCAGAAAGTGACCCGGGTCCCATCGACGCGGTCAGCGAGCCAGCCGCCCAGCGGCCGGATCAGGGCGCCGAGCAGCGGACCGACGAAGGCGAACTTCAGCAGGCCCGAGGCCGCATACTGGGTCGCCAGCAGCGTCGGGAAAGCCGCCGCAAATCCGATGAAGGACCCGAAGGTGCCGCCATAAAGCCAGCCGAGCATCCACGAGTCCTTGCGCCGGAATATCACGGCCTGCTCGCGGAAAGTGGCCTGGACGCCGCGGATGTTGTTCATTCCGAACCACGCGGCAAGGGTCGCGATCAGGATGAACGGCACCCAGATAAAACCTGCGTTCTGCAGCCAGACCTGGCTTATCGCAGGGTCGTTGTACGACTGGGGACCGCCGCCTAGGATCGCGAGTGCGCCGCCGTAGATGCTGACCGGCACCACAGCCTGCATGACGCCGACGCCCAGGTTGCCGGCGCCGGCATTCCAGCCGAGCGCCGTGCCCTGCATCCTCTTCGGGAAGAAGAAGCTGATGTTGGCCATGCTCGCGGAGAAGTGCCCGCCGCCGAGACCGCACAGCAGTGCGATCACCACGAACACTGCGTAGTTCGTATTCGGATCCTGCACCGCCAGCGCGATCCACAGAGCCGGCAGGAGGAGCGTGGCGGTGCTGAATACCGTGAAGTTTCTTCCGCCGAATACCGGCACCATGAAGGAGTACGCCAGACGCAGCGCGGCACCCGAGAGCCCCGGCAAGGCGGCCAACCAGAAGAGCTCCGTCGTCGTGAACTTGAACCCGATCTTGGGCAGCTCGACGACGACCACGCTCCACACCAGCCACACGGCAAACGCCAGGAACAAGGAGGGCATGGAGAAGATCAGGTTGCGCACGGCGATGCGCCTTCCGGTCGTCCGCCAGAAATTCTCGTCGTCGGGCCGCCAGCCGACCAGCCAGGTTCCGACGGCAGCCTTGGCATCGAGCAGATGTTCCTTGACCATCTGATCGCGAAGCGTGGCTTCTTTCTCGAGGATCGCTTCGCGCTCGTTTCGCGCCGCAGCCCAGGTCCAGATCATCACGCCGGCGAGCATGACGTACATGATCATGAAGGTGCTGCTGCGCACGTTCGTGGCATCGGCCGCGATGCCGAAAACGATGGGCAGCGTGAAACCGCCCAGGCCGCCGATGACCCCCACCAGGCCGCCGACCGAGCCCATGTTGTTGGGGTAGTAATCGGCCAGGCTGCGGTAGACGCTTGCCTTGCCGATGCCCTGCGCCACGCCGACGATGAACACGAGGATCGTGAAGAGCACGACCCCTACGGCGATCTTGACGCTGACGTCACCTTTGATGCCGTGGACCGTCAGCGTCGTGGACGGATAGGCAAGAAAGAAGAGACATACGATGCAGATCCAGAACACCCACCAGGTCACCGTGTCCCCGCCCCAGCGATCGGAGACCCAGCCGCCCAGGGCGCGTATCACGCCGGAAGGCAGCGTGAAGAACAGGGTGATGAAGGCCGCGGCCTTCAGGTCCAGCCCGTATTCCCCTATGTAGTACTTGGGCAGCCACAAGGCGAGCGCGACGAATCCCCCGAAAACGAAGTAGTAGGCGAGGCCGAGCCGCCAGACCCGCGCTTCGGTCAATGGGGCCAACTGCTCCCCCATGGTCGGGTATTCTTTTTTCAGCTTGCGTTCCTCGTGCTTCGGGTCGGGGAAAGTCAGGAACCAGAAGATCACGGCCATCACCACCAGGGCGATCGAGTAGACCTGGGGCACCATCCGCCAGCCGAAGGCCACGACAATGAGGGGCGCGGCAAGGTTGGTGACGGCCGAGCCGGCATTGCCGACGCCGAAGATCCCCATCGCCGTCCCCTGCTTCTCCTTCGGGAACCATGCCGAGGTGTAGGCGATGCCGATCGCAAAACTCCCCCCGGCCAGGCCGACGAACAAACCGACGACGAGGTACTGCCAGTACTGGGTGGCGAACGCCAAGCCATAGGTCGGTATGGCCACCAGCAGCATGTGGATGAAATAGACGATGCGGCCGCCGTAGCGATCGGTAAGCATGCCTAACGGCAATCGAATCAACGAGCCGGTCAGGATCGGCGTAGCCACCAGCAGGCCGAACTCGGTCTCGTTCAGCCCGAGCTCCGCCTTGATCCTGATACCGATGATGGAGAACATGGTCCAGATGGCAAAGTTGACCGTGAAGGCCAACGTATTCATCGTGAGGACCGAGTAGCGCTTGCCTTCCTCTGTCAGGGCCATGAGCGAGTCTCCGGCGGGTCGGGTGCGGCGTGGTTCGGTTCTTGGCTATTGCTGCATAGGCCCTTCGCGGGCACTGCCTGGGATTGTCAAGCGCCGCCGCCGCCGCCCTTTGATCCGGATCAAAGGAAGTCGGGGTTCCAGGTGTGGCGCAGCCAGCTGCGGCGCGTCGCGTGCAACGAAGAGTCAGGCCGCTCCTGATTCAAGCGATGACCCGTTGCGCACGAGCACGATCTTGCCTATCACGCCTCCCTTTGCGAGCAACTCCTGCGCGCGTCTTGCCTCGGCGAGACGGAATCGCTGCGCAATGAGCGGCTTGATCTTCTTCTGTTGAAGGAGATCAAGAAGGGCGATCAAATCCTGTCGAAAGAATTCCGGTTTCAGCCGTTTGAGAGTCTGGATGCTGTAGGGGATCACCCGTTTGCGGCCAGGGAGTAGCCAGCCCCCGACGATGTACAACCCGAAGAGGGCGGTTCCACGAAAGCGTTGACGGCGACCTGGACGACCTGAAGCCAATCCCTCCCCACGTATCGAGGAGATGAGGCCATAGCCCACGACCCTCCCGCCCGGACGAAGAGCCTTGCGGGACTGCCAGAGGTGGGCACCGCCGATGGGGTCAAAGACGACGTCCACGCCTTCGTTTGTGAGGCGGTGAATTTCTTTCACGAAGTCCTGATGCTGATAGTCAATGGGGATAGCACCCAGGTCGGAAACGGCCGGCGCACTTCGCGATGAACAGGTTCCGTACATCTCCAGTCCGGCGAGGCGCCCAAGCTGCAGGAGTGCCGTGCCGACCCCGCCTGCCGCGCCGTGAATCAACACGCGCTGCCCTGATCTGACCTTGGCGGAACGATGCAGCATCTGGTATGCCGTGATGTAGTTCAGCACGAGACTGACAGCCTCGGCAGCGTCCAATCCGGATGGCACCGGAACCAGCTCATGTTGCGGCAGGCAGACGAACTCCGCGTAAGCACCGTGGATTGGCATCGCCGCAACTATCCGGCCTGGATCGATTCCGGAGACACCATTGCCGAGCCGATCCACCACGCCGACCAAATCCCACCCCGGCGTGAAGGGCACCGGAGGCGTTTCGGGATGCACCCCTTCCCGCGCCATTACATCGGGCAAGGCGACGCCTGCGGCCAGCACCCTCACCCGCACTTCACCATCCTTCGGCTCGGGGCACTCTTCGTCAACCACCCGAAGTGCATCGGGTCCGCCGTAGTGAGTGACGATGATGCGCGTGTGTCTCATGGAGCTCTTCTCCTCCTGGGGGACGCCCGCGCTTGTGGGCGGCCTTAGGGCTGGCTCGGCAGCAGGTTCACGAGGAGGCCTTGACCGCAAGAAACTCACCGTTACCGACGGGAACAAGGCTGGTCGTAAAGAGGAAATCAGCCTTCACAAGGGCGGTGAAAGCAGCCATCTGCTCGATGTGGGAGATGGCGTTGTCGACGACCATCAACCCGCCAGGGCGCAGAACGCGACGCAGCTGCGGCCACCAACGTGGATACTCGGAGCGCTCGGAGTCGAGGAAGATGAAGTCGAAGGCTTCCGCCTCGGATCGCTGAAGAACACGTCCTGCGTCGTCGTGCACAAGCGAAATGACCGAACCCAGGCCAGAGCGTGCGAACGTAGCCGAGGCCATGCTGATCTTGTACTCGGAGAACTCCACGGTGGTAACGCTGCCACCGGTCGCCCTTGCGGCCTCAGCAAGCCAGAGGGTGGAGTAGCCGTTCGACGTGCCGATCTCGAGCACCTCGCGTGCCCCGGTGGCACGAATGAGCACCGACAGGAACTCTCCGGTGTCGCGGGTGATGTTCAGCATGCGCCTAGAGCGCTCGGTCGTCGCCTCATCGTTCGCTTCGCCGAAACGCTCGAGCTCAGACTTCAGAGCTTCTACCAAGTCATTCACGCCGCCGCCCTTGATGCTGAACGCCGCGGTTCAGCGGCGCGCCGAAGGCGCGTCCGCTGGAACCGCTTGTTGGGTTTGCACGCGCAGGAATACACCACTACTGCCCCCAAATTCACCGGCGGACCGCACAATGTCGCGAGAGGCCGGTCCTTCCTATGCTACCGGTCGCGCCGGCGCGCTGAATTCCTTTCCCAGCCGATACGCCCGCTCCAAGTACCCTTCCAGGATCTTCCGGTCGGCCAGGTTCACGGCATAAAAATATTCGTGCTCGACAGACCGGATTCCCGGATAGTGCAGGGCGAACTCGTCGATCAGCGTCCTCATCGCCTCGCGCAGCCCGGCGTCGTACGCCTCCTTGTTGAAGATCGTGGTGCTGATGATCAACGCTTTCTCGTGCCGCAGGAGCGGAATCCGTCCCGCGATGTCGCCGCGCCAACCCGCGGACGAGAGCGAGAACGCGAACTTGACCGTAAATACCCTCTCGATCCATCCCTTCATGATGGCGGGAAAGCCGACGAACCAGATCGGCGATATGAACGCCAGCGCCTCCGCCCAGGCCACCCGCTCCTGGTGCCTGCGTACGTCCCGCGGCCCCCCACGTCTGAGCTGAGCGATCACCTCCAGCGGAGTCTTGTTGCGGAACATGAAGCGCGCCACAAGCCGTTGGAGGGCGTTACCGCCACTCATCACACGCTCCGTGACGATCTTCTCTGCCACGTCAGGTGCATTTTCGTCCGGCAGCCAGTTGGGCAGGTCCTGGAGTCTCAGGACTGGATCGAATCGCTCAGCGTAGAGATCGATCACATCATGCTCGTGCCCCGCGTCTGCGAGCCCGCGCGCAAACTGATCAAGGACCGCTCGGCAAAATGATTTTCGGTCGGGATTAGCGAACACCGTGAGGACTCTCATGGGTGCCTCCAGACTCGATCTACCGCAAGGGTGACCTTTGTGCAGGCCCAACGTGTAATGGTGTGCATTCCAGCCCCTTGAGCACGGGCACGGTGCGGAACGAAGTTCAGAATCCCTGCTGAAATCAATCGACTCGCGGGCTGCATCTGGGTCGCTTCCCCGATCAATCGGCGGAAATCGTGCAACTCGTTGACGGCTTTTCGAAAGCTTAGCGCTATGGAGGCGCAGACGCCAGGATGGGGCGCGTCATGTTGCTGCTCCCGACCACCCCGTCGCCTTCGGCGACACCCCTCCTCGGTGAGGAGGGGAAAAACATACGCCGATCATACGCCGGGCTTATGCAACCAGCACGCCACGCTGCGCGTCGCCGACAGACTCGAAATTCTCCGGATAGCGCTCGCGGCATTCCGCCATCGCCTTCGGGCAGCGCGGGTGGAAGTGGCACCCGGACGGCGGGTTGACGGGCGACGGCAGCTCGCCTTCCAACCGGATGATTTCGCGCGTGCCCGCCGGCTTCGATTTTCGGAACGGCAGCGAGGAGTGCCTGGGTATACGGATGTTTCGGCGAGCGCAGCACTTCGTCCGCCGTCCCACGCTCGACGATCCGCCCCAGGTACATGACCGCGACTTCGTGCGCGAGGTACTCGACGACGGCGAGGTTGTGGGTGATGAAGAGGTACGACAGCGAAAGCTCCCGCTGCAGGGTCTTGAGCAGATTCAAGTATCTGCGCCTGCACCGAAACGTCGAGCGCGCTGGTCGGCTCGTCGCAGACGATGAGTCGCGGGCGCACGGCCAGAGCGCGAGCGATCGCGATCGCGCTGACGCTGGCCGCCAGAAAACTCGTGCGGATAATCGCTCGACCGAGTCGCGCGCGAGCCCCACCTGGTCGAGGATTTCGGCGACCCGCCGCGCGCGGGCGGCGGCGTTCGCCTCGATGCCCGAGCGCCGCCATGCCTTCGGAAAGGATCTCCCCGACGCGCATGCGCGGGTTGAGCGAGGCGTACGGGTCCTGGAAGATGATCTGGAAGTCGCGCCGGCGCGCGGCGCAGCTCCGCTCCGCGAAGCTGCGTCAGCTCCACGCCGTCGAACTGCTACTTCGCCCGCCGTCGGACGGACGAGCTGCAGGATCGCTTTCCCGACGGTGGTCTTGCCGCAGCCCGATTCACCCACCAGTCCCAGCGTGCGCCCGGCGCGGATCTCCAGCGACGTTCCGTCCACCGCCTTGACCTAGCCGCCGGCGCGCTTGAAAAGACCCCGGCGGATCGGAAAGTGCACTTTGAGATTGCGCACTGAAAGAAGCGGCGCGGACTCCGGCGGTGCGGCGGGTGCGGCGCCCGCCTCCGTCGGCTTCGAGCGCGCCCGCCCGCTCCTTCTCCCTCAGGAAACAGCGCACCTCGTGATCTTCCCCGATGCGCGTCCAGCCGGGCGCCTCGGTCGAGCAGCGCTCGAAGGCAAAATCGCAGCGCTCGGTGAATCGGCAGCGGCGGAATTCTCCGGTGAGCGGCGGCACCTGGCCCTTGATCACCGCGAGCGCCGCGCCGCGCTTTCCGGTCGGCAGCGCTTCGAAGAGCTTGCGCGAATACGGGTGCTGGGGCGCGGCGAAAAAACGCTCGCGCTCGCGCGACCTCGACGATCTGGCCCGCGTACATCACCGCGACCCGGTGCGCCATCCGCGCGACCACACCCAGGTCGTGCGTGATGAGCAGGATCGCCATGCCGTTCTTCTTCTGCAGCTCGGAGAGCAGCTCCAGCACCTGCGACTGGATGGTCACGTCGACCGCGGTGGTCGGCTCGTCCGCGATGAGGAGATCCGGGCCGGCGGCGAGCGCCATCGCGATCATGGCGCGCTGCTTGAGACCCCCGGAGAGCTGGAAGGGATATTCTTCCGCGCGGCGCGCCGCGTCGGGAATGCCCACCGAATCGAGCAACTCGAGGATGCGCCGCTCGAGCGCAGCGCCGCGCAAGCTCGTGTGGCGCTCGAGCACCTCGCGGATCTGGGTGCCGATGCGCGAGGACAGGATTCAGGCTCGTCGCCGGCTCCTGGAAGATCATCGCGATCCGCCGCCCGCGCACCTCGCGCATCGCGCCTTCCGCAAGAGCGAGGAGGTCGACTCCTTGAAAGCTCGACCTGCCCCCGAAACGACGCCGCTCTCCGGCAGCAGGCGCATGAGCGAGAGCGCCGTCATCGTCTTCCCGCAACCCGATTCTCCGACAATGGCGAAGGTCTCGCCGCGCCGGATCTCCAGATCGACACCGTCCACCGCGCGCACCGGTTCCCGGGCGCCGTGCAGCACCGTCCTCAGGTTTTCGGCCCTAAGCAGTACCTCTTGCGGGATCAAGCGAGACCCGCCGCGACCAGCGCGCGGGTGTATTCGGACTTGGGCCGGGTCAGGATGTCGTCGAGCGACCCGCTGTCGACGATGCGGCTTTCTTTCATCACCATCACGCGATGCGCCATCGCGCGCACCACGTCGATGTCGTGGGTGACGAGGATGTAGCTCAGGCGGTACTTGCGCTGCAGCCCGGCGAGCAGCTCCAGGACCTGCTTCTGGATGGTCACGTCGAGCGCGCTGGTGGGCTCGTCCAGCACCAGAACTTCCGGCTTGACGATCAGCGCGCGCGCGATCGCGATGCGCTGGCGCTGGCCTCCGGAGAATTCGTGCGGATAGCGGGGAAGCAGCTCGTCTGCCGCGCCGTTGTCTCCCAGGCCCACGTCGAGCAGCGCCTGGAGGACGCGCTCCCGGCGCTGTCCTGCGTTCAGCGCTGGCTCGTGTATCTCCAGTCCTTCGCCGACGATCGCCTCGACCGTGAGCCGCGGCGACAGGGACGAGATCGGGTCCTGGAACACGACCTGGATTTTCCGGCGCAGCGCGCGCTTCTCCGCGGGCGCCGCACCCAGCCATTGCCTGCCGTCTATGCGGATATCGCCGCTCGCGGCGACGAGATCCAGTATGGCGAGCACCAGCGTCGTCTTGCCCGAGCCGGATTCACCGATGAATCCCAGGGTCTCGCCGGGCGCCAGCTCGAAATCGACCCCGCTGACCGCGGTGAAGCTCCCCTTCTTGAACCAGCCCCGGATTCCCGGCAGCGGTGTTGGATAGCTCACCTCGACGCCGCGGGCCTCGACGGTGCGTCCGGGGTCGGGAGGCGCGACGTGGCGTTCCGGGCGGCTCGCGACGAGTTTCTGCGTATACGGATGCCGCGGCTGCCGCGTCACCTGCGCGGTGGGCCCCTGCTCGACCAGCACGCCCTGCTCCATCACCGCGACGCGGTCGGCGAAGCGGCGCACGAGGTTGAGGTCGTGCGTGATCAGGAGCAGCGCCATTCCCGCCTCGGCCCGCAGACGGTCGATCAGCTCGAGGATCTGGTTTCGGATGGATGACGTCCAGGGCCGTGGTCGGCTCGTCGGCGACGAGCACCTTCGGGTTGCAGGCGAGCGCCATCGCGATCATCGCGCGCTGGCGCTGACCGCCCGAGAGCTGGTGCGGGTAGCTGCGGGCGCGGCGTTTCCGGGTCATCGAGACCCACGCGGCGCAGCGCGGCGACCGCCTCGGCCCGCGCAGCCTCGCCGCGCAAGGCGGTATGCAGCTGAAGCGACTCCGCGATCTGGTCGCCCACCGTAAAGATCGGGTTGAGCGCCGTCATCGGCTCCTGGAAGATCACCGCGATGTCGCGGCCGCGCAGCTCGCGCAAGGCCGGGTCCGGCATCTTCAGCACGTCCTTGCCGCCGAACAGGATCTCCCCGGAGAGACGCGCCGTCTCGATGAGGCGCAGCAGCGAAAGCGCGGTGACGGTCTTCCCCGATCCCGATTCGCCGACCAGCGCGAGCTTCTCGCCGGCGTCCAGCGAAAACGACACGCGATCCACGACGCGGCGCGAGCCGAACTCGACGCAGAGGTCGCGCACCTCGAGCAGGCTCACGGCTCGTCCTCCGCGAGCACCTTGCGCGGATCGAGCGCGTCTCGCAGCGCATCGCCGATCAGGATCAGAAGGAGCAGCGTGACCACCAGAACGGCGAAGGTGGAGAGCGATATCCACCAAGCGTCGAGGTTCTCCTTTCCCTGATTGAGGAGCTCGCCCAGGCTGGGTGTATCCGGAGGCACACCCAGGCCGAGGAAATCGAGGCTCGTCAAAGCGCCAATGGCCGCAGCCAATTCGAACGGAACGAGCGTCACGACCGGGGTGAGGCTGTTGGGCAGGATGTGGCGGCGCATGATCTTCCAGTTGCTCTGCCCGAGCGCCTTGGCCGCGCGCACGTAATCGAGCGTCCTGTTCTTGAGGAACTCCGCGCGCACGTAGGCTGCGATGCCCAGCCAGCCGAACATCGACAGCAGAATCACCAGCAGCCAGAAGCTCGGCGCGAACAGCGACGAAAGGATGATCAGCATGTACAGCGTCGGCATCGCGCCCCAGATCTCGTTGAAGCGCTCCATGCCGATGTCGGTCCAGCCGGCGAAGTAGCCCTGGATCGCGCCGTAGAGGATGCCGAAGGCCGCGCAGACCGCGGTGACGACCAGCGCGAACACGACCGAGACCCGAAAGCCGTACAAGAGGCGCGCCGCGAGGTCCCGGCCACGGTCGTCGGTGCCGAGGAGGTTCTCGGCGTTCGGCGGAGCGGGATTCGGCTCCCTGGAGAAGTAGTTGATCGTGCTGTGGTGATAGGGGTTGGGCGGATAGAGTGCGAAATTGCCCGGCTTCGCGAGGTTCTCGCGGATCAGCGGATCCAGATAGTCGGTCGGGGTCGGGAAAGTCGCCGCCGAAAACGGTCTCCGGCAGCGTCTGAAAGATCGGCAGGTACCATTGCCCCTCGTAGCGCGCGACGAGCGGCTTGTCGTTGGACACGACTTCGGCGAGCAGGCTGACGCCGAACAGGATCGCGAAGAGGACAAGGCTCGACGGTCCCGAGCCGGTTGCTGCGGAAGCGCCGCCACGCGCGCAGCGCCGGAGCCTGCCGGGGGGCTTCCCGCCGCGGGGGCCGCACCGCGGTGTCCGAAACGGCTGCGCTCGATGCGGCCATCAGTCGAAGTACTTCACGCGCGGATCGACCCAGAGATAGCTCAGGTCGCGCAGCAGCGTCGTGAGCGAGGCCGATGATGGTGAAAAGGAAAAGGCTTCCCAGGACCACCGGGTAGTCGCGCCGGATGACCGACTCGTAGGAGAGCAAGCCCAGCCCGTCGAGCGAGAACAGCGTCTCGATCAGCAGCGAGCCGCTGAAGAACGCCCCGACGAACGCCGCCGGGAATCCGGTCATGATCGGAATCATGCGCGTTGCGGAACACGTGCCGCCACAGCACATCGCGCTCGGCCAGGCCCTTCGCGCGCGCGGTCAGCACGTACTGCTTGCGGATCTCCTCCAGCACCGAGTTCTTGGTGAGTATCGTGATGACGGCGAAGCCGCCCAGCACCATCGCGCCGACCGGCAAGCGCGATGTGCCAGAAGTAGTCGGTGATCTTGCCGAGCAGGCTCAAGCTCCCCCCAGTTCGTCGAAGTGAGCCCGCGCAGCGGAAACCACTGAACGAACGATGCCGCCGGCGAAGAACACGAGCAGCGCCACGCCCATGACGAAACTCGGGATCGCGTAACCCAGGAGCACGATGAAGGTCGTGACCGCGTCGAAGCGCGTCCCGGACCGCACCGCCTTGGCGATGCCGAGCGGCAGCGAGATCGGTAGACGAGGAGAAAGGTCCAGATCCCGAGGCTGATCGAGACCGGCAGCTTCTCCTTGATGAGCTGCCCGACGTCCTTGTTGTGGAAGAAGCTCTTCCCCAGGTCGAAGCGCGCGAACTGGCCGAGCATCTGCAGGAAACGCTCGTGCGCCGGCTTGTCGAAGCCGTAGAGCTTCTTGATCTCCTCGACGCGCGACGGCATCGACGCCCTGGCGCCCGCGGTATCCGCTGTCCGCTCGTCGCGCGGCCGCCCTCGCCCCCCGCCTCGCGGCCCTGAAGCTGCGCCACCATCTGCTCGACCGGGCCGCCCGGCACGAACTGGATGATCACGAAGGTGATAGTCAGGATCCCGAGCAAGCGTCGGGATCATCAGGAGCAGCCGCTTCAGGATGTAGGACCACATGGAATGCCTCCTACTTCTTTCTCCACCAGGTCGAGATCACCCAGTCTTCGGGCGACGTAGTACTGCGGCTGCGACCGCCGGCTGCTCGAACTTTCCCGAACGATACGCGATGCGGTAGGTGCTGGAGTAATACTGCGGTACCACGTAGTAGCCGTGGCGCAGCACGCGGTCGAGCGCGCGCAGGCTGGCGATCAGCTCGGGGCCGCGTCGTGGCCGACACTGCGTGAGCGAGCAAGGCGTCGACCGCCGGGTCGCGCACGCCCATCAGATTGCTCGAGCCTTCCGTGTCGGCCGACTTCGAGCCGAAGCGGTCCACGAGCTCGTTGCCCGGCGTCTCGCTGCCCGGGATGCGCACGGTGAACAGATCGAAGTCGAACACGTCGAGGCGCTTCTGGATGAGCGCGAAGTCCGCCCTGCGGTATTGCAGCTGGATGCCCGAGCCTGCCGAGCGCCTGGGCATAAGGCGTCGTGATGCGACTCCCCGCCGCCGCTGTCCAGGTATTCGAGCGTGAACGCCTCGCCCTTGGCGTTGCGCAGCGCGCCGTCGCGATAGGTCCATCCGGCCTCGGCGAGCAGCTCCCGGGCCTTGCGCAGATTGTTCGCGCAGGCTCGTTCGGCCGGATCGGTCGAAGGCGGCAGCGGCACCTCCTCGTCGAAGACCTTGGGCGAGAGCTTCGCGCGCAGCGGCTCGAGCAGCTTGAGCTCGTCCGGCACCCGGCAGGCCCTTCGCCTCGAAGTCGCTCTCAGTTGAAAAAGCCCCTGACCCGCGTGTAGGCGTTGTACATCAGCTGCCGGTTCATCCACTCGAAGTCGAAGGCGAGTCCGAGGGCCTCGCGCACGCGCACGTCCTTGAACTTCTCGCGCCGCGTATTGATCAGGTAGCCCTGGAAGTCCCCCGCGTTCTTGAACCCGATCTCCGCCTTGATCAGTTCGCCGGAGTCGAATTTCTTCCCGACGTAGGTGCGCGCCCATTCGCGCGCGCGAGAAAGTCCTCAGGTAGTCGAACTCGCCCGCCTTGAAGGCCTCGGTCTGCGCGGTGTTGTCCTTGTAGATCTTGTAGGTGATGCGGTCGAAGTTGTACAAGCCGCGGCGCACGTTCAGGTCGCGCGCCCAGTAGTTCGGGGTCGCGGTCGTAGGTGATGTCGCGGCCGAAGTTCACGCGCCCGACGCGGTAGGGGCCGCTCGCGATCGGCATGTCCATGACCACCTGATCGAAGGGCTTGCCGGCGCCCCAGTCGCGGCTGAACACCGGCAGCCCGCCGACGATCAGCGGCAGCTCGGCGCTCGCGCGTCTTGAACTCGAAGCGCACGCTGCGCGGACCCGTCACCACCGCCGCTTGACGTCGCTGAAGACCACGCGGTACTGCGGCGCCGCCTGCTTGCTCATCAGCGTGTCGAAGCTGTGCTTGACGTCGGCCGCCATCACCGGCGTGCCGTCGTGGAAGCGCGCCGCGCGGGTTCAGGCGAAAGGTCACCGACAGCCTGTCCGCCGCGACCTCGACGTCCTCGGCGAGCAGGCCGTAGGCGGTGGTCGGCTCGTCGAGGGTGCCGGTCAGCAGCGACTCGAACACCAGCGCCGTCAGCCCGGCGGCGCGGTGCCCTTGAGGGTGAACGGATTGTACTTGTCGAAGTTGGTGATGCGCAGGGGCGGCACGAGCGTCGATGTCGCCGCCCTTGGGCGCGTTCGGATTCGACCCATTCGAAGTGCGAGAACCCGGCGGGTACTTGATGTCGCCGAATTGCGCATAGGCATGCGCCGCCCACGCATCTGGAAGCGCTCCAGCAGCGCGGCGAGGCCCGCGATCAGCGCTCGCGCCCTCACGAGGAATGCACCTCCACGCCGCGCCGCCCGAGGGAATCGCCGAAAGCAGCTGCCTCGTATAGGGATGCCGCGGATTGGAGTAGAGCTCGTCTGACCCCGCCGTCTCGACGATTTCGCCGTCGTTCATGACGATGACTTCGTCGGCCATGTACTTCACGACGGCGAGGTCGTGGGATATGAAGACGTAGCTCATTCGATATTCGTCCTGAAGATCCTGAAGCAGGTTCAGAAGCTGCGCCTGGACCGACACGTCGAGCGCGGATACCGCTTCATCGCAGATCAGGACGTCGGGTTTCATCGTCAGGCAGCGGGCGATCGCGATGCTCTGCCGCTGCCCTCCGGAAAATTCGTGAGGATACTTGAAGAACGAGGACTGCGGCAGGCCCACCTTCTCCAGCAGCTCGCGCGCGAGCGCGCCGCGCTCCGCCTCGTCCCGCTCCTATGCCGTGGATCCGCATCGGCTCGATCAGGATCTGGCCGACGGTAAAGCGCGGATTGAGCGAAGCGTAGGGATTCTGGAAGACGATCTGCATCCTGCGCTTGTACGGCATCGCCGCCTGCGGCGGCATCGACAGCAGATCCTCGTCCGTTGAACAGGACCTCGCCGCCCGACGCCGGATGCAGGCGCATGAGGGTCAGGGCGAGCGTGGTCTTGCCCGAGCCCGATTCGCCCACCACGCCCAGCGTCTTGCCCCTGGCGAGCCTGAACGAGGCGTCCTTGACGGCCTTGAACTCCTTCCTGCCGAACAAGCCCTCGCGGAAATAGAAGCTCTTGGCAAGGCCGCCGCACTTCGAGGACGATCTCCTCGTCGCCGCGTCAAGCCGCGCGGGTCGCTCGGGCCGCTGCGGCGGCGGCCCGCCGAGGAAATCCTCGATCACCGGAAGGCGACGGGCACGCCGCGCGAGCGGCGGCCGGCAGGCGAGAAGCGCGCGCGTATAGGCGTCTTCGGGCGCTTCGAAAATCTTCCGCACGCTGCCCTGCTCGCGTCACTCTCGCCGTCGCGCATCACCACGACGTGAGTCGGCGATCTTCTGCGACCAGGGCGAGATCGTGGGTGATGAAGAGCATCGCCATGCGCCGCTCCTTCTGCAGGCGCGGCGACGAGTTTCAGGATCTGCTTCTCCACCGTCACGTCGAGCGCGGTGGTCGGCTCGTCGGCGATCAGCAGCTTCGGCTCGCAGGCGATCGCCATCGCGATCATCACGCGTTGCTGCTGGCCTCCGGAGAGCTGGAACGGATAGGCATCGACTCGCAGCTTCGGCTCGGGAATGCCGACCTCGTGCAGCAACTCGATCGCCCGCGCGCGCGCCTGATTGCTTGTCAGGCTCGAGGTGCTTCCTGCAGGACCTCGCCGATCTGAAATCCGATCGTGAAAACGGGATTGAGCGAGCTCATCGGTTCCTGGAACACCATGGAGATGTCGGCACCGCGCAGAGCCCGCATCTCCCGCGGAGTCAGATTCACGAGGTTGCGGCCACGGTATTCGATCCGGCTCCCCGGCAGCACCGAGGCATTCGCGTCCGGCAGAAGGCCGAGAATCGCCAGCGCGGTCACCGACTTTCCGCTCCCGGACTCGCCCACGAGCGCCACTGTGCCGTGGGAGGGGATGTCGAAACCTATGCCTTTGAGCGCGCGATGGGACGCCGCTTCGTCGCTTCGGAACTCCACTTTCAGATCGCGCACGCTGAGCAGCATGCCGGGTTCAATGGAATCGGTCATCTGAGCCTCGGATCGAGCGCGTCGCGCAGCGCGTCCGTAAACAAGCTGAACGCAGTGACCAGCACCGCCATGGCGGCGGTCGCCGCGGCAAGCTGCCACCATTTTCCAAGGAGCAGCTCGCTCGCCGATTCGTTCAGCATGCTCCCCCAGGATACGGTATCGACCCCCACGCCGAAGCCGAGGAAGCTCAGGATCACCTCCGATTTGATGAACAGCACGACATGCAGGGAAAGCTGCACCAGGATCACGTGGCTCACGTTGGGCAGGATATGCGCGAACATGCGCCGCGCATGGGATGCGCCGATTGCGTCCGCCGCGAGCACGTATTCGCGCGCCTTGTGCTTCATGTACTCTGCGCGGACCAGCCTGAAGGTCCCGGTCCAGCCGGTAAGCCCGAGAATCAGGATCACCGTGAACGTGCCTTTCTGGTTGAGCACCGCGGCGATGGCCAGCACGAGCAGCAGATAGGGAATGGAAGTGAAGACGCTGTAGAGCCAGTTGAAGAAATCGTCGGCCCGCCCGCCATAGTAGCCGGCCTGGGCGCCCAGCACGGTGCCGATAAGCACGGCGAGTGCCGCCGCCACGAGGCCGACGAGCAGGGAAGTCTCCGTGCCCTTGATCGCTTTCTTGAGCACATCCCGGCCCCACTTGTCGCCGCCGAACGCAAGGGTCGGCGCTCTCGATTCCGTCTGCGAGGTACCGGCCAGTTCCTTCCTGATCTCCGCGAGCGTCTCGGCGAGCGGGTCGGCGATGGCGGATTCCTCGGATGCTGCGACCTGCGACGCATCCGGCGCGGGCGAAGGCTCCGCCGAAGGCGTGCCCGCGTCCGGCCCCATGAAACCGGGGGGCGCATAGCTCACCCCGACCTCGCGCGACCAGTCTTGCGCGATCAGGCCGAGGCCGGACGCGGCCATGATCGCGAAAAAGAAAATGACGAGCACGAGCGAGAAAGAGCCCACGCGATCGCGCCGCAGCCGCCGCCATGCCAGCGCCCACAGGCCCGGGGACGCGGAGCCGGAGGCAGCTGCGAGGCTTGCTGAGCTCATTTCAACTGCACGCGGGGATCGACCGCCTTGTAGAGCAGATCGGCCGCGAGATTCAGGACCATGGTGGCGATCGCGACGTAGATCGTCACCGCCTTGATCACAGGAAAGTCGCTGCGCTCCACGGCCAGGATGACCTCGCGCCCGATTCCCGGGATGGAAAAGAACCGCTCGATCAGGAACGCGCCCGCGAGCAGGCCCGGCACCTGGATCATGACGTTCGTGACTATCGGGATCGCCGCGTTGCGCAGCACGTGCACCCACATCACGCGCGATTCGCTCATGCCCTTCGCCCTCGCTGTGCGCACGTAATCCTGGTTGATCTCCTCGAGAAAGAAACTGCGGTAGAGCCGAGTGTCGGGCGCGAGGGATACGATCACCCCGACGATGACCGGCAGAGCGCTGTATACGAAGAGGTTCTCGGCGAGGCTGCCACCCCAGCCCTGTACCGGAAACCAGCCGAAGCGGTAGGCGAACACGTACTGGAACACGAGGATATAGACGAGGATGCTGATCGACTGCCCGACGGTGCAGCCGATCATGATCGCACGGTCGGTCAGCGACCCACGCAGGTAGGCAACCAGCATCGCCGCCGCCATCGCCATCAAGGTGCTGATCACGAGCATGGGAACGAGCACCATCAGGGACGGTCCCAAGCCGGGTGGCGAAGATCGCGGAAACGCTTTCGTTGGTCGACCAGCTGACGCCGAAATCAGCGGTTGCGACCTGCTTGATGAAGATCCAGAGCTGCACGGCGTAGGGCTGGTCCACGCCCAGTTGTTTCCGAATGTTCTCGATTCGCTCCGGATCGGGTATTTTCCCGGCGAGCAGGTAGGCGGGATCGCCGCCGATCCAGTTGAACAGGATGAAAACGAGCAGCACGACCCCGAGCAGCGTCGGCACGAATTGCCAGGAGCGGCGGACGACGTAGGCAAGCATCGCTCACCTAGCCGATCGGGAGTCGAGATCTATGTAGAGCCATTCCGAGTTGAGCACGGGATGTTTCCTGTACCCGACGACATGGGGCTGAAGCAGGGCATTCCGGTAGCGGCTGTCGGTCAGGAGCCAGACCGTGTGCGTTTCCATCAGCCGCGTCATTTCCCGGTAGAGCCTGTTGCGTTCGGGGCCGTCGGGAAGGAGTCTTGATCTCTCGTAGCGCTCGTCGTACTCGGCGGAACGATAGCAGGCGTTGTTGCTCTGCCCGGAGTTCGGCCCATAGAGGAGTTGCATGAAATTGTCGCCGTCCGGGTAATCGGCAATCCAGGCCGAGGTACGCATCATGAGCCGGCACTGGTTTTCAAGCTTGTTCAACTCCGGAAAGCGGTCCTTGTGTATCTCCAGGCGGATGCCGATTGAATCAAGCGAGCGCTTCATCAGCTCGTCGAACTGGCGATCGCGCTCGGTGGGCAGCGATGAATAGCGGACGACCAAGGGCTTCCCGTCCGGCTGGGCTCGATAACCGTCGGGACCTTTTCTGTAGCCGAACCTGTCGAGCAGCGCGTTCGCCGCTCGTGGGTCGTAAGGAATGCTGCTGCGGTATTTCGGATCGTGGCCGGCGACGCCAGGCGGAATCGGATATTGCGCCCGGATCGCCTGCCCCTTGCGGATGATGCGGATCTGATCGTCCACCTTGTAGGCCATCGCGATCGCGCGGCGCAATGCGATCCTTTCCTTGCCGAAGCCTCCCAAAGGATTCGGCTGGTCGCCGATCCGGTCTTGTGTGTTGAAGTACAGATAGATGATCTCCGGATCGACACTGCGATCGAGCTTAATGCCACGTGCGACGAATTCGGGTCGGAGGTTTCCGTCTTCGGTCATGAAAGTCGGGGCGACATCCCAGAGCTGATATTCGATATCGGTCGCTCCCTCCTGGAAAGCCAGCCAGCGGCTCTGCGTCTCCTCCATGATGCTGATTTCCACCCTCCCGATGAGCGGAAGCTTCTTGCCTCTCATTCGAGCAGCGATTTCCCTGTCGCGCGCGTCCTCGCCCGGCGAGAAGTCCCAGACCTTGCCCCGGTAGCCGGGGTTCGCTTCCAAGACTATTTTCGAAGAACGCACGTAGTTCTTCAGAAGATACGGGCCAGTTCCAACCGGGTGGGAGCCGGTGTCGTCGCCGTGGGCTTCGATCGTCTCGCGCGCAACGGCGCCGGTAAGGCTCAAGGCAAGCACGTACGGAAAATTGAGATCCGGCTTGTTCAAACGGATGCGCAGCGTGTACCGGTCCGGTGTCTCCAGGCCGGCTACCCTCGCGTCGTAGTCGAAGCGGCCGGTCTTCTTCGCCTGCGAGGCGAGCTCGTCCAGGCCGAGGATCTTTCCTTCGAAGAGAAACGCGTACGGCGACCGGATCCTCGGATCGAGGAAGCGCTTGATCGAATACGCGTAATCGGCCGCCATGAGCTCGCGCTTCTTCCCCTTGAAGCTCGGATCGGGAGTAAAGTAGATTCCCTTCCCGATCCGAAACGAGTAGGTCTTGCCGCGATCGGACACTTGCGGGAGCGACTCGGCAGTGTTGGGCACGAGCTTCGCCGGGCGAGCCAGATAGTCGTAGGTCAGGAGCGGATCGAAGAGGGCCTCGATCACGGTGCCCGAATAATAGTCCGATACCCGGGCGGGATCGAATCCGGTTTCCGCGGCTTGAAACGTCACGCGCAGAACCTTGGCAGGGTCCGCGCCATCCGAAGCCGCCGGCACGGCGAGCAGGACAAACCATGACGCGGCGGCCAACAGCCGAAATCGTGATCCGCTGCTCATTTTGGAAAGTATAATCGAACCTCCTTACTCGGGACCTTCCGATGGGTTTTCTCCAGGGCAAGAAGATACTGATCACGGGTCTCCTCTCCAACCGATCGATCGCCTATGGAGTCGCCGAATCCGCGCGGCGCGAGGGCGCGGAGCTCGCGTTCACCTATCAGAACGAGCGGTTCAAGGACCGCGTCACCGAAATGGCCGACAGGTTCGGAAGCAAACTGACTTTTCCGTGCGACGTCGCGAGCGACGGAGAGATCGCCGCGCTTTTCTCCGAACTCGGAAAGAAATGGGACGCACTCGACGGCCTGGTGCACGCGATCGCATTTGCCCCGCGCGAGGCGATCGCGGGGGATTTTCTCGAAGGCTTGTCGCGTGAAGCGTTCCGCACCGCTCATGATGTCAGCAGCTACAGCTTTGCAGCGCTTGCCAAGGCAGCCCTGCCTTTGATGCAGGGGCGAAGGGCGGCGCTGGTCACCCTCACCTATCTCGGAGCCGAGCGCGTCGTACCGAACTACAACACCATGGGACTCGCCAAGGCGAGCCTCGAGGCGAGCGTGCGCTACCTTGCCGCCAGCCTCGGCCCGAAAGGAATTCGGGTCAACGCGGTTTCAGCCGGCCCGATCAAGACGCTGGCCGCAGCCGGCATATCCGGTTTCGGTAAGATTCTCAAGTATGTCGCAGAGAGCGCACCGCTTCAGCGCAATGTCTCCATCGAGGAAGTCGGCAATGTCGCAGCGTTCCTGCTGTCTGATCTCGCCGCGGCGGTGACCGGAGAAATCGTATACGCCGACGCGGGGTTCAATACAGTAGTGGGAGGACTACCGGCGTCGGGAGAGCCGGCACCGTAGATAGTCGGTCACTCGGCTCGCCGGTTGAGCGGCGCCTTGCGTCCGTTCCACCCGGCAGAATCAACCGGCCGCGCCAGCGGTCCGATCGCCGGTTGAACGGCGCTTTGCGTCCGTTCCAATCGGCAGAATTAAACCGGCCGCGCCAGCGGTCCGGCTTTGATCCTAGTTCTTCTTTTCGAGTGCCGCCCGGTTGATTTGCACGCTCGCCTTGGCGCGCAGGCCATCGAGAAACGCCTTGAATTCCTGCTGTCCGCTCGCTCGCCCCAGTTCGCTCTGGACACCTCGCTCGCGCGCCTCGTCCGGATTGACGTCGATCACGCGGCTCACGCGATAGATCGTATAGCCGTCCCTCGACTCCGATCCCGCGTACACCGGTAATTTCGATGCATCCAGGCGGAATATCTGCGACAAGGCCTCTGCTCCGATATCCTTCGGCTGGTCGCGGCTCACGAGCTTGGGCGCCGAGAAGCGCGCAGCCGAGCCCTTGCCTCCCTTGAGTTCTTCCAGACGCTCCATACCCTGCTTTCTGGCGGCCGCCAGAGCTTCCTGCTGAGCGAGCTGCTTGCCGATTTCGGCTCTCACTTCGTCGAACGGTCGCCGCGTCGCGGCCTTGTGATCGACCACGCGCGCGGAAACCAGGGTGCCAGGGGCCGTTTCGATGGCCTCGGTATTGCGCCGGTTCTTTATCGAATCGTCTGCAAAGAGCGCAGCGAGGAGCTTGGGATGGCTCAGAACCGGGACGCCCACCGACTGCCGGGTTACGCCTTGCGCGCGCTGGATTGAAAGCTTGAACCGCTCGGCGGCTGGCGCCAGTGAATCGGCCTGCTCGTAAACCAGGTTGCTGAACGCGTCGGCCGCTTCCGCGAAGCGCCTGCCGGCGCGTTGCTTTTTCAGCTCGAGCTCGATTTCGGAACGAGCTTGCTCCATGCTTCTCATCTTCCCCGCCCTGATACCCGTCAGCTTGATAATGTGGAATCCGAAATCCGACTCCACGAGATCGCTGATCTGATTGAGCTTGAGTCGGAACGCCGCGTCCTCAAAAGGACGCACCATCATTCCGCGGGCGAAGAAACCCAGATCCCCCCCCTGAGCTGCCGACCCCGGATCTTCCGAATTCTTCTTCGCAAGGTCGGCAAAGGCCTCCGGCGATTTGCGCAGCTGCGCGAGCAGCTGCGCCGCACGCTCGCGCGCCCTGGCTTTCCCGGTGTCGCCCGCACCGCTCTTGATTGAAATCAGGATATGGCTTGCGCGGCGCTGCTCGGGCTCGCCGTACTTCGATATGTTCGAGTCGTAATAGGCTTTGATCTCGTCCGCTCCGATCTTCTCTGCCGCGAGCAGCGCTTCGGTGCTCAGCGCGACATATTCGACCTGCACCTCTTCGGGCACCATGAAGCGCGCGGGATTGGCGTCATAAAACGCGCGCGCCGCTTCCGGAGTGATCTTGGCCCGAGTCGAATCGGCCTGGATCCGATACTCCGCGACTTCCCGCTGTTGCGCCCGCAGCCGCGCGACCTCGTGTGCCGCCACCCTCGATGCGAAACCCGAGTCCGAAAGCGCACCGCTCAACTGCTGCACCAGGAGATCGCGGCGTAACGCCGCATCGAATGTTTCCGAACTCATTCGCTCGTTTCGAAGCGCGGTGTCGTAGCGCTCCCGGGAGAACTTTCCTTCCACCTGGAAGGCGGGAATACCCGTTATCGTCTCGACGAGCAACTCGTCGGATACGTTGAGGCGGTTTCGCACCGCATGCTGCATCAGCAGCCGTTGCGAGATCATCCCTTCGAGGACCTCTGCGCGTATCGAAGGGGAATCGAACATCGCCGGATCGTAGTTTCTTCCGAGCATTTCGCGCATCCGGTCCTGCTGCTGTCTGATCGCCTCCGCGAACTCCTGCTCGAGTATCTTCTGCCCGTCGACATCCGCCACTTCGCCCGCGCGCACCCCGCCTCGCAGGTAGGAGTCGATGCCCCAGAGCGCGAACGGCGGCACAATCACCAGCACGAGCACGAACTGCAGAAGACGTTTGTGCTGGGTGACAAAATCAAACATGGCGTCTCTTCATGAAAAAAAGGCGAACCGCCGTTCGCCTTTGTCGAGTTGGCGGAGCGGACGGGACTCGAACCCGCGACCCCCGGCGTGACAGGCCGGTATTCTAACCAACTGAACTACCGCTCCATGCAAAACGTTCCCGCGCGTTGAACGGCGCTCCGCGTCCGTTCCAACGCGCGGACGTAAACCGGCGCCGGAGGCGTCCGGCTTTACGATTTGGTGGGTGCTGACGGGATCGAACCGCCGACATTCGCCTTGTAAGGGCGACGCTCTACCAGCTGAGCTAAGCACCCCTTCTGGAGATCGGCGCGGGCACCATGAAGCCTGGCTCCGCCAGTCTCGGAAGGGCTGCTAGTTTACTGCATCCTTCAGCGCCTTGCCAGCGCGAAACTTGGGCACTCTAGCGGCCTTGATGTTGATCGCGTCGCCGGTGCGCGGGTTGCGCCCGGTGCGCGCCTCGCGCTTGCCGACGTAGAAGGTGCCGAACCCGACGAGGGTGACCATGCTGCCCCTTTTCATCGCCGTCTTGATCGCGGTGACTGCGGCGTCGAGCGAACGTCCGGCGGCGGCCTTGGAGATATCGGCGGATTTGGCGATGTGATCGATGATTTCCAGCTTGTTCATTGGGCCCCCTGGATTCGGTTGATGGCGGGATATACGTAAGTGAAATGAGCAGGACCTGTCTCGCCTCCCGGCCGGGCCATGTCCGTGGACTCAGCAAAGACCGGTCTTTCGCGCGGCCCAAAGGGCGCCGCGCCAAAAAGAAAACCGGGCTTTGCTTATTCCGCGGTTGAACGGGATTTTTGAAAACAGGCGCGACTGCGCGCTGTGATTTTATATCAATCGCAAAAGCATCGTGTCAAGCATTCGCGGCTTTTTGTGATTTTTTCTGCGCGAGGTTTGCCGGTCTTCCCGGCAGAACACTGCAAGAGGCGCGCCAACTCTGGCGCCGGATTCGACGCCTCGGGAGAAAACCTGGAGAAGAACGCGGAGCATTGCGCTCCGCGTTGCAGCAAATCTAGTGAGTGAGCACCGTCGTGGAAGTCTTGTCGTCAGCGACGGGAGGAATCGGCGGCGTGTCAGACGCGGGCTTGCGCGGCTCCGGCTGCCGCTCGAGCGCGAGCTCGAGGACTTGATCGACCCATTTGACCGGAACAATCTCCAGTCGATTCTTGATGTTGTCGGGAATTTCCGCGAGATCCTTCACGTTCTCGTCCGGGATGAGCACGGTCTTTATGCCGCCCCGGTGCGCCGCGAGGAGCTTTTCCTTGAGGCCGCCGATCACCAGCACCTCTCCGCGCAAGGTGATCTCGCCGGTCATGGCGACGTCCGCCCGGACCGGGATCCCGGTCAAGACCGACACCATCGCCGTGCAGATCCCGATACCGGCGCTCGGACCGTCTTTCGGGGTCGCGCCTTCGGGAAGGTGCACGTGGATGTCGTTCTTCTGATAGAAGTCCTCGGGGACGCCGAGCCTGGAGGAGCGGTTGCGCACGACGGACAGCGCCGCCTGGATCGACTCCTGCATCACCTCGCCGAGCTTGCCCGTGGTGATCGTCTTGCCCTTGCCCGGCATCGTGACGGCCTCGATCGTGAGCAGCTCGCCCCCGACTTCGGTCCACGCCAGTCCCGTCACCTGTCCGACCTGGTTCTTCTTCTCGGCGATACCGTAGCTGAAGCGCCGCACGCCCACGAACTTGTCGAGATTCTTCGGCGTGACCAGGATCCGCTTCTTCTTGTCCTTGGTGACGAGGAGCTTGACGACCTTGCGGCAGATCTTCGAGATATCGCGCTCCAGGTTGCGCACGCCGGCCTCTCGCGTGTAGTAGCGGATGATGTCGCGGATCGCGCTGTCGGACACCGAAACCTCGTCCTTCTTCAGTCCGTTGTTCTTGAGCTGCTTGGGAAGCAGGTAGCGCGTGGCGATGTTGACTTTCTCGTCCTCGGTGTAACCGGAAATGCGGATCACCTCCATCCGGTCGAGCAGCGCCGGCGGGATGTTGAGCGTGTTGGCGGTCGCGACGAACATCACCTCCGACAGGTCGTACTCGACTTCGATATAGTGGTCGGTGAAGGTGTGGTTCTGCTCCGGATCGAGCACTTCGAGCAGCGCCGAGGACGGGTCGCCGCGGAAGTCCATGCCCATCTTGTCCACTTCGTCGAGCAGGAAGAGCGGATTTCTCACGCCCACCTTGCTCATGTTCTGCAGGATCTTCCCGGGCATCGAACCGATGTAGGTGCGCCGGTGGCCGCGGATCTCGGCCTCGTCGCGCACTCCGCCGAGCGACATGCGCACGAACTTGCGGTTGGTCGCGCGGGCAAGTCGACTGCCCGAGCGAGGTCTTCCCGACGCCGGGCGCGCCCACCAGGCACAGGATCGGCGCCTTGACCTTGTCCACGCGGCTCTGCACCGCGAGGTACTCGACGATGCGTTCCTTCACCTTCTCCAGTCCGTAGTGGTCGGCGTCCAGGACTCTTCTCGGCCGCCGCGATGTCGCGCGAGATCTTGCTGCGCTTCCTCCAGGGCAGGTTGACGAGCGTCTCGATATAGTTGCGCACGACCGTCGCCTCGGCGGACATGGGCGACATGAGGCGCAGCTTCTTCAGCTCGGCTTCGGCCTTCTTGCGCGCCTCCTTCGGCATGTGCGCGGCCTTGATGCGCTTCTCCATCTCCTCGAGATCGGCTCCGTCCTCGCCTTCGCCGAGCTCCTTCTGGATGGCCTTGACCTGCTCGTTGAGGTAGTACTCGCGCTGGCTCTTCTCCATCTGCCGCTTGACGCGGCCGCGTATGCGCTTCTCGACCTGGAGGATGTCGATCTCGGCCTCGAGCTGGGAAAGCAGGTGTTCCAGGCGCGCCTTCACCTCGAACATCTCCAGGACCTGCTGCTTTTGCTCGAGCTTGAGCGGCAGGTGGGCCGCGATGGTGTCGGCAAGGCGCCCCGCTTCTTCGATTCCGGCGAGCGAGGTGAGGATCTCTGGCGGAATTTTCTTGTTGAGCTTCACATACTGGTCGAACTGCGCGACGAGTGCCCTGCGCATCGCCTCGACCTCGGTGACGTCCTTGGCCTCGGCGGGCACGGCTGTGGCCTCGGCAACGTAATGGCTGCGGACGTCTTCGATTCTCTGGATGCGCGCGCGCTGCCCGCCCTCGACGAGGACCTTCACCGTGCCATCGGGCAGCTTGAGCATCTGCAGAATGCTGGAAATGCAGCCGATCCGGTACAGATCCTCCGCCGCCGGCTCGTCCTTGGCGGCGGACTTCTGCGCGACCAGCAGGATGTTCTTGCCCGCTTCCATCGCGATTTCCATCGCCTTGATCGATTTCGGCCGCCCCACGAAAAGGGGGATGACCATGTGCGGGAATACGACCACGTCCCGCAGCGGCAGCAGCGGATACTCGGTGGTTGCGGTTGCGATCTCGTTGGCCATGGTATTCCCGGAAGGAAGGATCAGTCGTTACTTTGGGGCGGTGTGCCCCGGTTCAAGCCACGCCCCGATAGAGGACGGCGGCCGTCGCTCAAGCGGTGCCCGCCACCTTCGGGGGCTCGGTGTAGATGAGCAGAGGCTTGCCTTCGCCGACGATGGTGTTCTCGTCCACCACGACCTTGCTCACGTTCTCCATCGTCGGAAGATCGAACATGAGGTCGAGCAGCACCTGTTCCAGAATCGAGCGCAGCCCCCGCGCGCCGGTCTTCCGCGCCAGGGCCTTCTTCGCGATCGCGTGAAGCGCCTGCGGCCGCACTTCCAGGTCCACGCCCTCCATGCCGAAGAGCTTCTGGTACTGCTTGATGAGAGCGTTTTTCGGCTCGGTGAGTATTTGGATCAGGGCTTTCTCGTCGAGTTCCTCGAGTGTCGCGATCACCGGTAGCCGCCCGACAAACTCGGGGATGAGCCCGTACTTGATCAGGTCCTCCGGCTCGACCGTGCGCAGCACTTCGCTGATGTCCTTGGCGTTCTTCAGGCTTCTCACGTCCGCGCCGAAGCCGATGCCGCTCTTCTCGGAACGGCCGCGGATGATCTTCTCCAGGCCGTCGAATGCTCCGCCGCAGATGAAAAGGATGTTGGTGGTATCGACCTGAACGAAATCCTGATTCGGGTGCTTGCGCCCGCCCTGCGGGGGGACCGACGCGATGGTCCCCTCGACCAGCTTGAGGAGCGCCTGCTGCACGCCTTCGCCGGAGACGTCTCGGGTGATCGAAGGATTGTCGGACTTGCGCGAGATCTTGTCGATTTCGTCGATATAGACGATGCCGCGCTTAGCCTTGTCCACGTCGTAGTCGCAGTTCTGCAGCAGCTTCTGGATGATGTTCTCCACGTCCTCGCCGACGTAGCCCGCCTCGGTGAGCGTGGTCGCGTCGGCGATCACGAACGGGACGTTCAGGAGGCGCGCCATCGTCTGTGCGAGCAGTGTCTTGCCCGATCCCGTCGGGCCGACGAGCAGGATGTTGGACTTGGCGAGCTCGACCTCGTCGTTCTTCGACAGGTGCTTCAACCGCTTGTAGTGGTTGTACACCGCGACGGAGAGGATTTTCTTCGCGAGCTCCTGTCCGA
The DNA here is from genome assembly GCA_963699535.1 of uncultured beta proteobacterium. GTDB lineage: Bacteria > Pseudomonadota > Gammaproteobacteria > Burkholderiales > SG8-39 > VBDM01. The sequence continues at coordinate 95,813 of CAVOUJ010000012.1, forward strand.
TCACGTACTCGTCCAGGATCCCGCAGATCTCGCGCGGCGTCGGCAGGTCGGACTTGGCGGGCTTGCCCTTGTCGGCCGCGCTCTCCTCGCGAATGATGTCGTTGCACAGCTCGATGCACTCATCGCAGATGAACACCGACGGACCCGCGATGAGCTTCCTCACCTCGTGCTGGCTCTTGCCGCAGAAGGAGCAGTAGAGAAGCTTCTCGCCGCCCGTCTTTTCGCTCATATCGTCTCCGCGCTTAGGCCACCGCCGCGGCCACTTCGGCCCGCGAAGTCAGCACGCGATCGACGAGTCCATACTTGACCGACTCCTCCGCAGAGAGGAAGTTGTCGCGATCGGTATCGCGCGAGATGCGCTCGACGCTTTGGCCGGTGTGCTTCGCCATGATCTCGTTCAGCTGCTTGCGCAGATAGAGGATTTCCTTGGCGTGGATCTCGATGTCGGACGCCTGCCCCGAGAACCCACCCATGGGCTGATGGATCAGGACGCGCGAATTCGGCAGACAGTAGCGCTTGTCCTTTTCGCCTGCGGCGAGGAGGAGCGCCCCCATGCTCGCCGCCTGGCCGACGCACAGCGTCGAGACGTCGGGCTTGACGAACTGCATGGTGTCGTAGATCGCGAGCCCCGCCGACACCGATCCGCCCGGAGAGTTGATGTAGAAGAAGATGTCCTTGTCGGGGTTTTCCGACTCGAGGAATAGGAGCTGCGCGACGATCAGGTTGGCCGAGATCTCGTTGACCGGACCGACGAGGAACACCACCCGCTCCTTGAGCAGCCGCGAGTAGATGTCGTACGCGCGCTCGCCGCGGCCGCTCTGCTCGATCACCATGGGAATCAGGCCCAGGCCCTGCGGATCCTGACCGGATGACTGGCCGCCCGACGGGCCTGCCTGCCAGGTCGTGCCGCTCATTTGGATCCTCCCATCAGTTTGTCGAAGCCGACCGCCTCATCCCCCACCTTGGCGCGATCGAGGACCCATTTAACCACATTCGCCTCGACCACAAGGCCCTCGAACTCGGTCAACCGCTGCGGCTCAGAATAAATCCATTTTACCACCTCGAAAGGCTGCTCATAGGTCTGCGCGTGCTCGGTCACGAGCGCGCGCACCTGCTCGGGCCGGGCGCCAAGATCGTGCGTCTTGACGACTTCGCCGAGGATGAGCCCCAGTGTAACGCGCCGGCGCGCCTGCTCCTCGAGCACCTCCGGACTCACGGGCAGCTTCTCGAGCTTCAGTCCGCGGGCCTCGAAGTCCGCCCGCGCCTGCTGCACCATGCGTTGCAGCTCCATTTCGACCAGCGACTTCGGCAACTCGAGCGCAGTGGAATCGATGAGCGCCTGCATGACCGCCTGCTTGAGCTCGCCTTCGACCCGCTTCTTCACTTCGCGCTCGACGTTCGCCTTGACTTCCTCGCGCATCTTCGCGATGTCGCCGTCCGCGACGCCGAGCGACTTGGCGAATTCCGCATCGATCTCCGGAAGCTTCGGCTGAGCGACCTCCTTCACGCCGACCTCGAAGGTCGCCGACTTGCCGGCCACTTCCTTCCCGGCATAGTCGGCGGGAAAGGTCAGCGGAAAGGTCCTCTGCTCCCCGGCCTTGACGCCGGCAATCCCGGCTTCGAATTCCGGAAGAACGCGGCCTTCGCCGATCACGACGGGCATCGCGATCCCCTTCCCACCGGGAAACTCGTTCCCGTCGATGCGCCCCGTGTAATCCACGGTGACGCGGTCGCCCGGCTGCGAAGCACGCGCCACGGTTTCCCAGGTCGCGCGCTGCTTGCGCAGGATCGCGATCGTGTGATCCACATCGGCTTCATCGACGGCGTGTACCGGACGCTTGATCTTTGCGGCTGACAGGTCACCCAGCTTGATCTCCGGGTAGATTTCGAAGGTGGCGCTGAACGCAAGCTCCTTTTCGTCGCCGCCCTCCCTGCGCTCGATGCGCGGATAGCCGGCGACTTTCAGCCGCTGCTCCTTGACGACCTCGGAGAACGCCTTTTGCACGGCGTCGCCGATGACTTCCGAGCGCACCTGCGGCCCGTAGTGCTGCGCCACGATCTTCAGCGGCACCTTGCCCGGGCGAAAGCCGTCCATGCGTACGGTGCGCGAGAGCTTGCGCAGCCGCTGCTCCACTTCGCGTTCGATCTGCTCCGCCGGAACCGCCATGTTCAGTTTCCGTTCCAGCTTGCTCAACGTTTCTATGCTCGTCTGCATTCCCTAAAACCCGGCTCCTGGTGCGAAGGAAGGGACTCGAACCCCCATGCCTTGCGGCGCTGGAACCTAAATCCAGTGCGTCTACCCATTCCGCCACCTTCGCGGCGCAGCGCCCGCATCCGGTTTTCTCGCCCCGCAACCGGTGCTCGCAACGTGCGTGCCATTCTACCGCAAGCCCCCTATACTGTCAGCCTAACAGCCTGAAACCCTTTGAAAAATAGGGCAATGTCGGTTGGCCACTACGAAAACTTTCCGGTTGCTTCATGGCTCCTTCCGGCGCCGCTTCGTCGGCCCGTGTCGGTCATCTACCGATTCGCGCGCAGCGCGGATGACTTCGCCGACGAAGGCGAAGCGCCCCGGACGCCGAGCGCCTCGCCCGTCTCGAGGCCTATCGGGCGGAATTGCGACTGCATCGAGGCGGGCAAATCGCCCGCCACCGCGCTTTTCCGCGAGCTCCGGGAAGTCATCGCCGCCCACCGCCTTCCGCTTGAGCCTTTCTACGATCTCCTCGACGCCTTCTCCCAGGACGTGACCAAGTCGCGCTACGCAAACTTCGCCGAGCTCATGGACTATTGCCGCCGCTCGGCGGATCCGGTCGGGCGGCTGATGCTGCATCTGTATCGCAGAGTCGACGCCGACAACCTCGCCTGCTCGAACGCGATCTGCACGGCGCTGCAGCTCGTCAATTTCTGGCAGGACGTGGACATCGACTTCCGCAAGGATCGCATCTATCTGCCACAGGAAGACATGGCGCGCTTCGGGGTCACCGAGGCGCCAGATCGCGGCGCGCGACGCTTCGGGCGGCTGGTGGGAGCTGATGCGCTTCCAGGTCGAGCGGGCACGCGCGATGATGCTCAAGGGATCGCCGCTCGCCAAGCGCCTGCCCGGCCGCATCGGCCTTGAAATCCGCACCGTCGTGCAGGGAGGTCTGCGGATCCTGGAGAAGATCGAAAGCGTCCGCGGAGACGTGTTCCGCCGCCGCCCGTGCTTTCGCCCGGGACTGGCCGCTCGTGCTCGCGCGTGCACTGGTGATGTCGATGAGTCCGGACGAATATTGCCAGAACAAGGCCGCGCAGAGCGGCTCGAGCTTCTACTACTCGTTCCTGTTTCTGCCGCCCGAGCGCCGGCGCGCGATCACCGCGCTCTACGCATTCTGCCGCGAGGTCGACGACGCGGTGGACGAGCCGAGCGACCCCTCGGTCGCGCGCGCGACGCTCGCGTGGTGGCGCGCCGAAGTCGCGCAGCTCTTCGCCGGCAACCCGCAGCATCCGGTGACGCGCGCGCTGGCGCCCGCGACCGGGCCGTTCGGAATCACCCAGGCGCGGCTGAGCGAGATCATGGACGGCATGGAGATGGACCTGACCCAGAACCGCTACCTGGATTTCACCGGCCTGCAGCTCTACTGCCATCGCGTGGCCGGGGTCGTCGGCGTGCTCGCGGCGGCGATCTTCGGCTACCGCAATCCGAAGACGATCGACTACGCCGAGCGGCTCGGCCTCGCGTTCCAGCTCACCAACATCATCCGCGACGTCGGCGAGGACGCGCGCAAGGACCGCATCTACCTGCCGATGGACGAGCTGAAGCGCTTCGGGGTCACGCGCGGCCGACATTCTCAACGCCCGCCATACCGAGAACTTCACGCGGCTGATGCACTTCCAGACCGAGCGCGCCATGCGCTGCTACGACGAGGCGCTCGCGCTGCTGCCTGCCGGAGGACCGCCGCGCGCAACGCCCGGGCCTGATCATGGCCGCGATCTACCGCACGCTGCTCGACGAGATCGCCCGCGACGGCTACCAGGTGCTCAAGCAGCGCGTCGCGCTCACGCCGGTGCGCAAGCTCTGGATCGCGTGGCGGACCTGGGTCACGGCCTGACCGCGCGTCGCCGTCGTCGGCGCCGGCTGGGCGGGCCTGGCCGCGGCGGTGACGCTGGCCGAGCGCGGCGTCCCGGTCACGGTCTTCGAGGCCTCGCGCAGCCTCGGCGGTCGCGCGCGGCGCGTGAGCATCGACGGCGTCGATCTCGACAACGGCCAGCACGTCCTGATCGGCGCGTACCGCGAGACGCCTGCGCCTGATGCGCCAGGTCGGCGCCGATCCCGACGCGGCTTCTGCTGCGCCTGCCGCTGGAGCTGCGCTTTGCCGACGGCTTCCACCTGCGCGCGCCGCGGCTGCCCTACCCGATCAATCTCGTCGCCGCGCTGCTTTCGGCGCGAAGGGACTGGCGTTCGCGGAGGCCATCGAGCGCCCTGCGTTTCATGGCGGCGCTACGAGTGCGCGATTTCCGCATCGAGCCCGACCGCAGCGTCGCGCAACTGCTCGACGAGCACCGACAGGCGGGCGCGCTGCGCACCCACCTGTGGGAACCGTTGTGCGTGTCGGCGCTCAACACGCCGGTCGCAATCGCGCCTCGGCGCAGGTCTTCGCCAACGTGCTGCGCGACGGACTCACGGGCACGCGCGACGCGAGCGATCTGCTCATCGCCCGCACCGACCTGGGCCGCCTGTTCCCCGAGCCCGCGGCGCGATACGTCGACGCACGCGGCGGCGCGATCAGACTCGGGGAGCCGGTGCGCCGGATCGCGCGCGTCCACGGCGGTTTCCGCGTCAACGACGCGCACGAGTTTTCCCGCGTGGTGATCGCCTGCGGCCCGCAGCAGGCCGGGCAGTTGCTGGTGCAGCTCCCCGAGCTCGCCGACGCGCTGTCGCGCATCGGCGCATTCGGCTACGAACCCATCGTCACCTGCTACCTGCAGTATCCGGAATCGGTGTCGCTGCCTTCGCCCATGCTCGGCTTCAACGGCGGCATCGTGCAGTGGGCGTTCGACCGCGGCCGGCTCGGCGGGCCGCAGGGACTGATCGCGGCGGTGATCAGCGGCTCGGGCGCGCACGGGGAACTCGGCGAAGGAGGAGCTGACGTCGCGGATCGGCGATCGAACTGAAAGCGGCGCTCGGGGAGCTGCCCTCCTCCAAGTTGGACCCAGGTCATCACCGAAAAGCGCGCCACGTTTCTCCTGCACGCCGGCGCTCGAAAGGCCGGGCGCCGCAACCCCCGTTCCCGGACTGATGCTCGCGGGCGACTACGTCGTGAGCGACTACCCGGGAACCCTGGAAGCCGCGGTGCGCAGCGGTGTGGCCGCAGCCGCTGCGTGCGTCCGCTAGAAACCCATCGCCCGCAGATCGAGCCGCCCGTTCCGCACCGGCGGGCACCAGAAATACGCCCCCGTCACCGGGCGGGTAAACGTGAACAGCGCATCCACGATCCCGTCCTCCGCCCCGACCATGCGCTTGAGCAGCGCCTCGAAGGCGTCGACCGATCGTCCGAACGCGGTGAACACGAGCCCTTCGCGCCCCGCATCCACCCAGGGCATCGAGCGGCGCACGACGAAGGCTTCGGGTGTAAAGCTCTCCTGCGCGGTCCGCTTCACGTGCGCCGAGGCCGGCGCATTGCCGATCTCCTCGTTGTCGCTCCTGCGCCGGCCGATGGTGTGGTCCTGTGCTTTTCGCGGCATCGCGGCGAACTTGTCCAGATCGTGCACCCACTGCTGGACGGCGACGAAGCTCGCGCCGCCGAACCCCGGCCTCTCGTCGTTCACGATCGCGGCCTCGACGGCTTTCTTCCCCTTCGGGTTCTCGGTGCCGTCCTCGTAGCCGGTGAGGTCCAGTCCGCGGCCGTGACGAAACGCGTCGATCACGCCCGCCGTCTCGAACGCGGGCGCGAGCATTTTCTCGATCGCGCGCCCGCGAAGCACGATCTCGCCGCGATCCTCGCCGCGCAGCCAGCACCACAGCGCGGCCGGCGTCGAAGGGACTTCGAAGCCCTCGCCCCTGTGGTGCGGAAACGGGCGCAGTCCCTCGATCTCCTTTTGCAGCGCGAAGAGCAGCAGCGCTCCCAGGCCGACGACGCAGGTCTCGCCGTCGGCCGCCTGTCGCCAGGGCCTTCACCGCCTCCCGCGGCTGCGCGCCCTGCTTCAGCGAAAACGTGAGGTAGCGGGCGTGGCGCGGTATGGGTGCGAGGATTCCTGGTTGTGCGTTCTTCACGTCTTCCGTCTTCCGAGTTGACAACTCTATCGGCGAAACTGCGCGATCGCATCGGCGACCCGCTCGACCGCGATGATCTCGATCCCGTCGATCTTCTGCTTCGGCTGGTTGGCCTTGGGAATGATCGCCCGGGTGAAGCCGAGCTTCGCCGCTTCCTTCAGCCGCTCCTGGCCGCGCGGCGCCGGGCGCACTTCGCCCGCCAGGCCGACTTCGCCGAACACCGCGAGCTTCTCGGGCAGCGGCTTGTCGGCGAGCGACGAGACGATCGCGAGCAGCACGGCGAGGTCCGCCGCCGGCTCGCTGATGCGCACGCCGCCCACCGCGTTCACGAACACGTCCTGGTCGAAGCAGGCGATGCCGGCGTGGCGGTGCAGCACCGCGAGCAGCATCGCCAGGCGGTTCTGCTCCAGGCCCACCGACAGGCGCCGCGGGTTGGGCGCGTGCGCCGCGTCGACCAGCGCCTGGATCTCGACGAGCAGCGGCCGCGTGCCTTCCTGCGTCACGAGCACGCAGGAGCCCGGCACCTGCCCGCTGTGCTGCGACAGGAAGATCGCCGACGGATTGGACACGCCCGCGCAGGCCCTTGTCGGTCATCGCGAACACGCCGAGCTCGTTCACCGCGCCGAAGCGGTTCTTGAACGCGCGGATCAGGCGGAAGCTCTGATGCGTGTCGCCTTCGAAGTAGAGCACCGAGTCGACGATGTGCTCGACCACGCGCGGGCCGGCGAGCGCGCCTTCCTTGGTGACGTGGCCGACCAGCACGACGATCGTGCCGCTGCCTTGGCGTAGCGCGCGAGCTGCGCGACGCACTCGCGCACCTGCGCGACCGAGCCCGGCGCCGAGGTGAGCTGCTCCGAGTAGAGCGTCTGGATCGAGTCGATGACGGCGATCTCCGGCTTCGCCTTTTCGAGCGTGGCGAGGATGCGCTCGAGCTGGATCTCGGCGAGCAGCTCGAGCCTGCCCGAATCGAGCGCAAGCCGCTGCGCGCGCAGCGCGACCTGCTCGGCCGATTCCTCGCCGCTCACGTATACCGCCTTGTGCGAGGCGCTCATCTGCGCGAGCGCCTGCAGGAGCAGCGTGGACTTGCCGACCCCGGGGTCGCCGCCGATCAGCACCACCTGCCCGGCGACGAAGCCGCCGCCGAGCACGCGGTCGAGCTCGCCGATTCCGGTCGCGATGCGCCGGCGCCTCGCGCGCGCTCGACTTCCGAAAGCCGCCGGAGCGCGGAAGCTCTTGGCCACGCCGGAGAAGCGGTGCTTGGGCGCCGATTCGGCGACGCCCTTCGACGAGCGTGTTCCACGCGCCGCAATGCGGGCACTGTCCCTGCCACTTGGGCGATTCGCCGCCGCATTCGGTGCAGGCGTAGACGGATCTCGCTTTAGCCATCAGCCGACCTCGGTGACCGGCACGCGCGGCGAAAGCGCGCACAGCAGCTCGTAGCTCACGGTGCCGGCGCTCGCCGCGACTTCGTCCGCCGACAGGCCCTCGCCCCACAGCGTCGACGGGCGAACCGACATCCGCTTCCGGAATCCGAGTGAGGTCGGCGAAGAGCATGTCCATCGCCACGCGTCCCAGGGTGCGCGTGCGCTTGCCGCAGACGAGGACGGGCGTCCCGGTCGGCGCATGGCGCGGGTAGCCGTCGGCATAACCGCAGGCGACGATGCCGACGCGCATCGGCGCATCTGCCGTAAAAGTGCACCCATAGCCGACGCTCTCGCCCGGCGTAAGCTCTCGCACCGCGATCAGCTTCGCTCGAAAACGTCATCGCGGGCTTCAGGCCCAATTTTTCCGCGCTTTCCTCGGGAAAAGGCGAGCAGCCGTAGAGCATGATCCCCGGCCGTCACCCAGTCGGCGTGGGTCTCGGGAAAGCGAAGGATCGCCGCCGAATTGGCGAGGCTGCGAGGAAGCTGTGCACCCCTGGTCATGGCCTCAAAACGCTCGAGCTGCCAGCGCACCCCCCGCTTTCCGTCGGCGTCAGCAAAATGAGTCATCAGCGTGATCTCACCCGCGCAGCGCTTCAGGCGTTCAAGCGTGGCGCCGAGGTCCTTTTCGCTGAAACCCAGGCGGTTCATACCGGTGTTGAGTTTCGCGTACACCGCGAGCTTCCTGGGAAGTCGCGCCTTCTCCAGCATCTCGACTTGTTCTGCCGTCATGCACCACCACGGCGAGGTCGTGCGCGGCGATCGGCTCCAGCTCCTCGGGCGAAAAGAAGCCCTGGAGCAGGAGAATGGGACGCCGCTCGCCCGTCCGCGCGCAACTCGAGCGCGCTTTCCAGCTCGATCAGCGCGAGGCCGTCGGACGCGGCGAGAGCGCGGGCCGCCCGCGCGAGGCCGTGGCCGTAGGCATTCGCCTTGACCACCGCCCAGGTACGCGAGCGGGGCGCGCGGCGCCTCGCGACGCCGAGATTGTGGCGCAGTGCTGCGGAATCGATGCGGACTCGGATCGGGCGCACGGACGCAATTCGACCATAAACCGGGGTTCGCGGCCAGCGCGACGCTGAAGTCGCGCCGTGCAAATGACTCATGGTATAAAGCGGGCGCATATGAAGCGCGGTTTCTACACCATCATGGGGGCGCAGTTCTTCAGCTCGCTCGCCGACAACGCGCTCCTCATCGCCGCGATCGCCCAGCTCCTGGAGCTGGACGGCCCGGCGTGGATGATCCCGCTCCTGAAGTTCTTCTTCACCGTGTCCTACGTCGTGCTCGCCGCCTTCGTCGGGGCGTTCGCCGATGCCTTTCCCAAAGGCAATGTGATGTTCATGACGAACGCCATCAAGATCGTCGGCTGCATCATGCTCTTCTTCGTCGGCTACGTGCAGTTCGTCGGCATCCCCGAGTACCTGATGGTGCTCGCCGCCTATGCGGTGGTCGGATTCGGGGCGGCGGCGTATTCCCCGGCGAAGTACGGCGTCCTTACCGAGCTGCTGCCTGCGCAAAAACTCGTGATCGCCAACGGCTGGATCGAAGGGCTCACGGTCATATCGATCATCCTCGGCACGGTGCTCGGCGGAGCGCTCATCAGCCCTAGGGTCGCCTCGATGCTGATCGCCATCGACATCCCGCACATCGACACCGGGATCGAGACCCCGGCGGAGTCGGCGATCCTGGTCATCGTCGGGATCTATGTGATCGCGGCGATATTCAATCTTTTCATTCCCGACACCGGGGCGCGCTACGCGAGACAGCAGCACAACCCCTTTCTTCTGGTGCGCGATTTCTACGTCTGCTTCGTCACGCTGTGGAAGGACAAGCTCGGGCAGATCTCCCTTGCGGTCACGACGCTCTTCTGGGGAGCCGGCGCGACCCTGCAGTTCATCGTGCTCAAGTGGGCCGAATCTCATCTGGGCCTTCCGCTCGACAAGGGCGCAATCCTCCAGGGTGTCACGGCCGTCGGGATCGCGATCGGGGCCATCCTGGCCGGGCGCTTCGTTCCGCTCAAGCGCTCGCTCGATACGCTTCCGGCAGGCATCATCATGGGAGCGGTCGTTCCGTTCATGATCTTCGTAACCAGCATGCCGCTCGTCTATGCTCTGCTGATCTTCATGGGGGCGATGGCCGGTTTCTTCGTCGTGCCGATGAACGCGCTGCTGCAGCACCGGGGCTACGTGCTTCTTTCGGCTGGACACTCGATCGCCGTGCAGAATTTCAACGAGAACGTGTCGATCCTCGTCATGCTCGCGATCTACGCAGCGATGATCAAGGCCGATCTTCACATCAACGTCATCATCGTGATGTTCGGCGTGTTCGTCATGCTGACCATGCTCGCAGTCATGTTCCGGCACCGGTACAACCAGAGGCAGGGCGACTCGCTGCATCTCATCGGAATGAAAACGAGCGTCAAGCGCGGGTTTCCTTGATTTCCCCGGTCCTCGCCCTCATGTCCCGCGGATCATGGGCGCACGCGACATCTTCGACGAGGGTCCCCCGGTTTCTCGCAGCGAAAGCGACGCTGCCTTGCTCGATGCCTATTCCGCCGCAGTGGTTGCCGCGGCCGAGCGCGTCGGACCGGCGGTGGCGCACGTCGAAGTCGGCCAGCCGGTCCGCCCTGGAAGCGGTGATACCCAGCGACGCGGCAGCGGATCCGGGTTCGTCTTCACGCCGGACGGCTTCATCCTCACCAACAGCCATGTGGTGCACGGAGCGCGCACGATCCACGTCAGCTTCGCGGACGGCACCGGCTACGACGCCGACCTCGTCGGCGACGACCCGGATACCGATGTCGCGGTGATCCGCATCGGCGGACACCAACTTCCCGCCGCGGTGCTCGGCAGCTCGCGCGCTCTGCGTGTCGGCCAGCTCGCCATCGCCATCGGCAATCCCTACGGCTTCCAGCACACGGTCACGGCGGGCGTCGTGAGCGCGCTCGGCCGGAGCCTCCGCGCGACGACCGGCCGGCTGATCGACGACGTCATCCAGACCGACGCCTCGCTCAATCCGGGGAACTCGGGCGGTCCGCTGGTGGACTCCAGGGGCGAGGTGATCGGAGTCAACACGGCGATCATCCCGTTCGCGCAAGGGATCTGCTTCGCCACCGCCGTCGATACCGCCAAATGGGTGGTCGAGCAATTACTGCGCTTCGGCCACGTGCGCCGCGGCTACATCGGCGTCGCCGGGGCGACCGTCCCGCTTTCGCGCCGCACCGTGCGCTTTCACGGGCTCGCCGCCGAGTCCGGAGTGCGCGCCGAATCGGTCGAAGCGGGCGGCGCGGCGCGGGCAGCGCGGAATCGAGAGCGGAGACATCATCATCGGCTACGATGGAGAGACGGTCGCCGGCGTCGATGAGCTGCACCGCGTGCTGAACGCGGCGCGCATCGGCAAGTCCACCTCGGTCACGGTCCTGCGCCGCACGCAGAAACTCGAGCTGCCGATCCGCGCGGCCGAGCTGCCGGCGCGGCCGTAGCGAGCGGTCCCGTCCTACAGCACTGCCGGCTTGTCCGGCAGCTCGTTGGGATTCACGTCCCCGCCTGCCGGATAGTGCGCGGCGAGCAAGTCGCTCACCGCGCGCAGGCCGATCACCACGCCGCGCTCGAACTCCCCGCGCGCAAACTCCTGCTGCATTTCGCCGCAGATCGCCTCCCATGCGGCCGTCCCGACCTTGGAGTGGATGCCGCGGTCGGCGACGATTTCCACGCGGCGGTCGGCGAGCAGCAGGTAGATGAGCACGCCGCAGTTCTGCTCGGTGTCCCACACGCCGAGTCGGCCGAACCAGCCGATGGCGCGCGCCCGCGACTGCACGCCGCGAACGATGTCCGTGACCGGAAGGGATGCTTCGACGGCAAAGCGCAGCTCGCCTTCGTGGCGCCGTTCCTCCTCAGCGATCGCCTTTTCGATAGCCCGCATCGCAGCCGGAGGAAAGGCGCGCTTCACCGCCCAGGTGTCGGTGAACAGATGTCTGACCAGCCGTTTCCAGTTCATGAGGTCGTCACCAGCTTCCCGAAGCCCCGCCGCCGCCGAAATCCCCCCCGCCCCCGCTAAAGCCGCCGGAGTCTCCCCCTCCGCCAGACCAGCCGCCGCTCGACGAGCCGCCACTCGACCAGCCGCCGGAGAACCAATCGCCTGAGGACCAACCAGTTCGGCGCCGGCGGCCTCCGCGCCCACTCATCGCCGGCCTGAACACGTAGCGAAGAAATATGATTACACCGAGCACAGCGGAAAACAGGAGGATAAATATGTTCTCTCCTCCCGACTGGGGCTGGCCC
>CAVOUJ010000013.1:0-179387 GCA_963699535.1 uncultured beta proteobacterium
GACGTATTCGGCGCACCCGTTCTCGGGGTGTGCCGCATGGGTGCCGACCGGATGGGGATCATCGATCCCCGAACGGGGAAGATCTCGGATCTCGACACGGGGCGGGGGTCGCAGCCGCGGCGCGTCGCGGCGGCGCCCGACGGCACGCTATGGGTCACGCTTTACGGCAACGGCAAGCTCGCGCATATCGACCCGGCGGCGATGAAGGTCATCAAGGAATACGAGATGCCGGCCGGGCGAGAACGGCGGGCCGTACGCAGTGACCGTCGACGGCAACGGGCGGGTGTTCGCGAACGAAATCGAGACCGACACGGTCGCGGTGCTCGAGCCGAAGGCGGAGGAGTTCCGCGTCTACAAGCTCCCGTCCAAGAACGTCGGCATCCGCAAGGCGATCGTGGATGCGCAGGGGCGTTACTGGTACATGGGCTCGCACAACGGAAGGCTGGGGGTCATTGAGTAGCGGACTTTCCGCTCCCGGAGTCAGGGAAATCCAGGACGCAAAAAAGAGAAACGGCGCGGATCCCAATGGACCCGCGCCGAAGACGATCCAGCCTAACTCAGAGCGGACAGGCTCCGAAGTGCGTGATCGGGAGCTTGAGCAACAACGCGTTCTTCAGCACCTCGTCTCCGATCCCCCGGCCGGCCTTCAACCCGTCCTGATTGCCGTCGAGTTCGAAGTGGAATCCGCCGAAGACGCGCGAGCGTCCGGCCTCCGCCGCCGCGGCGGAGAAGCTCGGATAGGTGCGCGGCGTGCCGAGGGGCGCCGTATCCGTGCGCAGGGTGAACGAAATCCGGTCGTTGCAGAAGAATCCCGCGAGGATAGTGGCCGCGACCGCGCTGAAGGAGCTGTGGCCCGACCAATACTCGGGCGATCCACCGACGCTGCCCGCTCGCGCCTTCCAACCGGTATCCTGGGCCGTGTAATCGTTGCCGTCGGTACTGGCTTCCTGGATCGCGGTGGTCGGCCGCCAAAACTGGAATTTCCACTTGGTCCAATAGGTGGGGGCCACGCTGTCCGACAGGCCCATGCTCACCAGCGCAAACAGCCGCGCCGTCTTTTCCAGGCTCAGGTTCTTGCTGATCGAGACCTCGTGCGTCACTTGGAGCCACGCCCCCGGAGGCTGGTTTGTAAATGCGGCCAAACTCCAGTATTGAAACGTCGCCAGCTTGTCTGCATCGGGGATCGCGGCGTTACCGAGCAAAGCCACTTCGGCGAACTCTGCCGCATAGTCCAGGCTGGTCAGTAGCGGAGGCCCGGAGCCGTTATAGACGCTGGAGTTCGCGATCGCGAAAGGCGCCAGGTTGCGGAACTGCACGCCCGACCAGGCCGCACGGAACACTCCGGGCCCGCTGCCGGCGGGCTGGGTTTCGGTGGGGCTCGACCCGTCGGCCGCCCGAGCGACCAGCACGTCGGCGCCGACGCCTGCACCCCATGCCTGTCCCGCCAGGACGTTGCTCGGGGGGCTGAGCGCGCGAGGTCGGCGGCGAGCTGAGCGTTGTATACCGCCGCCTGATCGGGGAACAGCCCCGTGAGCACCGCGTGCGCCGCGGCGGCCGCGGCGGCGACCGGATGGCCGTTCACCGGAGCGCCCGACGGCGGCACCAGCGCGTGCTTGCGGTCGATGAAGCCAGTCTTCGAGTCGATGCCGTTGACGGCGTCGTAGATGGCGACATTGACCATCGCGTACGCGCGCGCGGCCTGCGCGTCGCTCTGGTTCTTCACGCGGACCGTCTTCGGCGCCACTTCGTTCCAGGTGCGGACGATGTCGCCCGAGTCCTGATGTGCCGAAGCCGGGGGACTGGTGCAAAGCACCGCCAAGCCCGCAACGGAGACTGCTAAAAGTCGTCGCATGCTTCCGATCATGGTGAACCCTCCTTAAGAGAAACAGTTATTGGCTTATTTGATCCTTGCGCGGGTTGCCGGTGCGCAAAGGCCGCGCTGAAAGACCGCACTGACATTGTGCCAGCAGATTTTTCGATAGCGCAAGCGGGTCGATGGAGCAAATCGACAACCGTTCGTTGACCGTTGACCGCTGGGACGAATCAGGCGTCTGTCTCTCAGTCAGGGTTTACCCTGTCAGGTCTTTATTACAGAAGTTCGATCGCCGAAACGATGGAGTTGAGTTCGACCGCAACGTCAGGGCATCTCGGCTGCTGGAAGAGCAAACGGGCGCCTTTCGGCGGAATGTCGGTGTCGGCGCCGCCGTAGAGGCCCAGTACCGGCGCGTTCACCTTGTCGGCGACGCCGATCGGCGTGAGCGGCATCTCAGGCGGTGCCGGGTTCAGCCCGCCGCGTTAGAATGCGTACCGCGGTGGTTCCGCTCTCAATGGAGGAGAAAACGATGAAGGGAAGCAACTGTTGTTCTGGCGGCGCTGTGCGCCGGGTGCGCCGGCACGATGACGCAGCCCTCCGGCCCGGGCGTCGTGAAGATCACCCCCTTGGGCAGCCATGACGGAGAATTCTGCGCGAGGGACCGGGCCCTGGTATTCGAGGATCCCGACGGCACGCGGATGCTCTACGACGCCGGGTTCACGGTGCGCGGGGCGAACGACCCGCGGCTGGGCAAGATCGACGCGGTGCTGCTCAGCCACGTACACGGTGACCATCTGGGACCCGCTCACCAGCCGGCCGCCAACGCGGGCGCCTGCGGCAATCCTGACTTTTCGGTCAACGCGACGCCCAACTCCAATACCGTGAATATCGTCGTCGCCAAGAAGGCGCAGGTTCCTGATCGGCAGCGACATGCACACGTTCTTCGCCCGAAAGGTCAAGGCCGCCGGGGGCGACCCCAAGCAGGTCCAACTGGTGCGCTTCGGCGCTATGGCCAAGGTCGGCGGCGTAAGTGTCGCGACCGTCCCCGCGGTTCACACCAACGCGCGTGGGTCCTGAGTTTCTCGAGAAAGACCTCTCGCCGACATGCTGAGGGCGAACGGGCTGTCGGCGCAGGTCGGCCCGCCGATCGGCTATGTTCTGGCGCTTCAGCAACGGGCTCGTCGTCTATCTGTCGGGCGATACCGGGATCACGGCGGAACAGGATGTTGTCGTGCGGCGCCACTACAAAGCGAACCTCGCCGTGATCAACATCGGCGACGTGTTCACCACTGGTCCGACCGAGGCGGCCTACGTTATCAACGATCTGGTCCAGCCCAACTCCGTGATCCCGTCCCACGCGAACGAAGTGGCGACCAAGGGCGGCACGCTGATCCCAAGCACCAAGACCGCGGCTTTCATGAAGGCGGTGAGCGTCCCGGTGCACGTCCCCTTGAGCGGCAAGACGATGGAGTTCAGCGGCAGCGGGAAGTGCGTGTCTGGCTGCTGAAATTCTCAGCGAAACCGGGCAAGAAAAGGGCGCGGAAAGGCGCCCTTTTTTTGGAGCTATGGGCGCTTGCGAACTTCTGCCGGTGACTTCCAGCCCGGGGAGTTCTACATCAGGATGATATCGAACTGCTCCTGCCCGTAGACTCGTCTCGACCTGCATCGACACGGGCTTGCCGATGAAGTCGCCGAGCATCGCCAGGGACTGCGATTCCTCCTCGAGGAACAGGTCGATCACCGACTGCGAAGCGATGATGCGGAACTCGCGCGCGCTGAACTGGCGCGCCTCGCGCAGGATCTCGCGCAGAATCTGGTAGCACACGGTCTGCGCGGTCTTGACGACGCCGCGGCCCCCGCAGATCGGGCAAGGTTCGCACAGGACGCGCTCGAGGGACTCGCGGGTGCGCTTGCGCGTCATTTCCACCAGGCCCAGTCCCGAGAATCCGTTTACCGTGACCCGCGTCCGGTCGCGCGCGAGCGCCTTGTCGAGCTCGGCGAGTACGGCCGCGCGATGATCCGGGTTCTCCATGTCGATGAAGTCGATGATGATGATCCCGCCGAGATTCCGCAGGCGCAGCTGCCGCGCGATGACCTGCGCCGCTTCGAGATTGGTCTTGAATATCGTGTCGTCGAAGTTGCGCGTGCCGACGAAGCCGCCGGTGTTGACGTCGATGGTGGTCATCGCCTCGGTCTGGTCGAGGACGAGGTAGCCGCCGCTCTTCAGATCGACGCGGCGCGAGAGCGCCCGCTCGATCTCGTCCTCGACGTTGAACAGGTCGAAGAGCGGCCGCTCGCCCGTGTAGTGCTCGAGCTTCGCGAGCACCTTGGGCGT
Organism: uncultured beta proteobacterium; assembly: GCA_963699535.1. Taxonomy (GTDB): domain Bacteria; phylum Pseudomonadota; class Gammaproteobacteria; order Burkholderiales; family SG8-39; genus VBDM01. The sequence continues at coordinate 4,149 of CAVOUJ010000013.1, forward strand.
GTATTCGGCGGCGAACGCCTGGAGCTGCTGGAAATTCTCGCGCGAGTCTATGACGATGCGGCCCGTGTTCTCCCCCGCAATGTCGCGCAGCGCCCTTTGCACGAGCGACAGGTCCTGATGGAGAAGCGTGGGAGCGGGCGAGGTGAAAGCGCGGCCGCGGATTCCGCGCCAGAGCTTGCTCAGGTACTCGATGTCTGCTCGCAGGTCCTCGTCGCTCGCGTTCTCGGCGACGGTGCGGATGATGAACCCGCCGGTCTCGTTGGCGGGCAAAAGGTGCTGGAGCTTGTCGCGCAGCACCTGCCGCTCGGTTTCGTCCTCGATCCGCTGCGAAATGCCGATATGCGGGTCCTGCGGTAGATAGACGAGGCAGCGCCCGGCGATGGAAATCTGCGTCGAAAGCCGCGCACCCTTGGTTCCGATCGGGTCCTTGATCACCTGAACGAGCAGCGGCTGGCCTTCGGAGAGGATCTTTTCTATCGGCTTGCCGACCGAGCCGGGCGTGCCTGGCCGTTCTTCCCAGATGTCGGCGACGTGCAGGAACGCGGCGCGCTCGAGGCCGACCTCGATGAAGGCCGACTGCATTCCCGGCAGCACCCGCGCGACCTTCCCCACGTAGATATTCCCCACGAGGCCGCGGTGTGCCGCGCGCTCGATGTGCAGCTCCTGCGGCACTCCCGCCTGCATCACTGCGACCCGGGTTTCCTGTGGCGTGCAGTTGATCAGGACGTCCTCGGTCACGTTCGGAACTTCCGGATGAGTAGCGCAGTCTCGTGCAGCGGCAATCCCATGATCCCGGTGTAGCTGCCGTGGATCTCGGTGACGAACGCCGCCGCGCGGCCCTGGATCGCATAGGCGCCCGCTTTGTCGGTCGGTTCTCCGCTCTTGATATAGGCCTCGAGATCGGCTTCGTCCAGTTCGCAGAAGCGCACGCGCGATTCGCTGGCGACCTCCTCGACTCGATCCTCGAACTTGAGCGCTACCGCGGTGAGGACGCGGTGCTCGCGCCCGGAAAGCAGGCGCAGCATCCGCGCGGCGTCGGCGCGGTCCGCCGGTTTGCCGAGAATCTCCTCGCCGATGCACACCGCTGTATCTGCGCCGAGCACGGGAAATCTCCTCAGCCGCCGTTGCTCGATCCTGCGCCAGCCGACCTCGACCTTGGCGCGCGAGACGCGGCGAACGTAATCGTCGGGCGATTCCCCAGGGTGCACCGACTCGTCCACGTCCAGGCCGCGCGCCGGGTGTTCGCGCAGCACCAATACCTCGAACGACACGTCGATCTGCTTCAAGAGCTCGCGCCGCCTCGGGCTGCGCGAGGCGAGGTAGATCTTGATCTTCGGCGGGGGAGGAGGGGTTGCCATTCAGTCGCGATGGTAGGGATGGTTGTGCAGGATGGAGCTCGCGCGGTAGAGCTGCTCGGCGAGGAGCACGCGCGCGAGGCCGTGAGGCAAGGTCATCGCCGAGAGGCGCAGGAGCTGCGCGCCGCCTTTGAGCTCTGGGCCGAGGCCGTCGGCGCCGCCGATGAGGAAGGCGATATCGCCCCCTTCCTGGCGCCGCACGTCCAGCCAGCGTGCGAACTCGGCCGTGTCAAACTCGCGCCCGCGCTCGTCAAGCGCCACGCGCGAGCAGCCACGGGGGAGCGCCCGCTCGATGCGCGCGGCTTCCGCATCGAGGAGCTTCGCTGTCGGCTTGCCCTGCGACCGCGGCTCGGGCCGGATTTCGACGAGTTCCATTCTCAGGTCTCGCGGCATGCGCTTCGCGTATTCGTCGAAAGCCTCGTCAACCCAGCGCGGCATCCGCACCCCCACGGCGACCACCCACAGTTTCATTTGCCGCGTTTTCGTGCCTTGGCCTTGGGACGCCTCGCGCGCGGCTTGCGGGGCTTGGGCTGTCCCCAGAGCTCCTCCAGATTGTAGTGCGAGCGCACCGCCGGCTGCATGATGTGCACGACGATGTCGCCAAGGTCGATGAGCACCCAGTCGCCGCCCTCCTCGCCTTCGACGCCGTAGACGCGGCCGCCGGCCGCCTTGGCCTTTTCCTGCAGGCTGCTCGCCAGCGCCTTCAACTGCCGCGCGGAGTCGGCGCTCGCGATGATCACGCGGTCGAATAGGGTGGTGAGATGGGTCACGTCGAAGACATCGATGTCGCGCGCCTTGATGTCCTCGAGCGCCGCGACCGCGGCCTTCTGGAGCTTCTTGAGGTCGATCATCCGGGGGCGCCGTTCTCCTTGGCGTACAGCCCGTGCGCCTCGATGTAGTCGAGGACGGGCGAAGGGAGCAGGTAGCGCGGGCTGCGCTTCTGGGCGAAGTGGGCGCGAATGGCGCTCGCGGAGATGTCGAGCGCGGTGGTGCCGTAGGTGATCACCGCGCCTCCTGGCCGCTCGCGCAAAGCGTCGGGGGTGCCGGCGCGCTTGCGCCACTCGGCGGCGAGCGCTGCGGGCATTCCGCCCGGGGTAAGCGAATGGCCGGGCCGCTGCGCGACGAAGATGTGCGCGAGGGTGAACAGGTCGCGCCAGCGCTGCCAGGAGGTGAGGCCGCGGAAGGCGTCGGTGCCGAGCAGGAGCACCAGCGGGCGTTCCGCTCCGAACTCGACTCGCAGGCGTTCCAGCGTCTCCACGGTGTAGCCGGGCGCGGTCTGGCGGATCTCCGCGTCGTCCAGCTCGAACAGATTGTTGTTCTCGATCGCGAGCCGCACCATTTCCAGGCGGTGATGCGCGGGGGCGAGCGGCGAGCCGCGGTGCCAGGGCTGGCCGGCCGGGACCCAGCGCACGCTGATCGAGGCCGAGGATCTCGGAGGCCTCCTGCGCAAGCCGCAGGTGCCCGAAGTGCACCGGGTCGAAGGTGCCGCCCATGATGCCGATCGGGGCGCTCATCGGGCGGCGGCGGGGGAGTTCTTCAGGCCTTGCCTCAAGTGCGGATCTGGCCGCTGCCGAACACGACGTACTTCTGCGAGGTGAGGCCCTCGAGTCCCACGGGACCGCGCGCGTGCAACTTGTCGGTGGAGATGCCGATCTCGGCGCCCAGGCCGTATTCGAAACCGTCTGCGAAGCGGGTCGAGGCGTTCACCATCACCGAGGCCGAATCGACTTCGCGCAGGAAACGTTTCGCGCGCGCCTCGTCCTCGGTGACGATGGCGTCGGTGTGCTGCGATCCGTACTTGGCGATGTGCTCGATCGCGGCATCCAGGTCCTTGACCACACGCACGGCGAGGATGGGCGCGAGGAATTCGGTGTACCAGTCCTCCTCGCTCGCAGGCTTCATGCCCGGCACGAGGGCGCGGGATTTTTCGTCGCCGCGGAGCTCGACGCCCTTGTCCTTGTAGATCTTCCCGAGCGCGGGCAGCACCTTCGGCGGCGATGCTCTCGGCGACGAGCAGCGTCTCCATGGCGTTGCACACGCCGTAGCGCTGCGTCTTGGCGTTGTCGGCGATACGGATCGCCTTGTCGACGTCGGCGCGGTCGTCGATGTAGACGTGGCACACGCCGTCGAGGTGCTTGATCATCGGGATACGCGATTCGCGCATCACCCGCTCGATCAGGTCCTTGCCGCCGCGCGGCACGATGATGTCCACGTATTCGTTCATCGAAAGGAGCTGTCCGACGGCGGCGCGGTCGGCGGTCTCGATGACCTGCACCGCGTCCTCGGGGAGGCCCCTTAAGCGCAGGCCCTCGTGCACGCAGGCGGCGATCGCCTGGTTGGAGCGCACCGATTCGGAACCTCCTCTCAGGATGCAGGCGTTCCCGGCCTTGAGGCACAGCGCCGCGGCGTCGGCGGTGACGTTGGGGCGCGACTCGTAAATGATGCCGATCACGCCCAGGGGGACGCGCATCTTGCCGACCTTGATGCCCGAGGGCTGCTCCTTCAGTTCGCTGATTTCGCCGACGGGGTCCGGGAGCTTCGCGACCTGCTCCAAGCCCTCGGCCATCGCTTCGATGCTCTTCGGTGTGAGGGTGAGCCGGTCGATGAAGGCCGCGTCCTTGCCGGCGGCGCGGGCGCCTTTCACGTCGTCCGCGTTCGCGGCAATGAGCCTCTCCGCGTCGCGCATGATCGCGGTGGCGGCGGCGAGCAGCGCGCGGTTCTTGGTTGCCGTGTCGGCACGCGCGACCTCGCGCGACGCCGCGCGCGCGCGCCGGCCGACCGCGAGCATGTAGGACTTGATGTCCGAAGGAGCGTTCACGGAGAGATTCTACCGCCCGGCGAAAACGAGCGCAGTTATCCCCTCCTCGATGAGGAGGGGTGCCGGCGAAGCCGGCGGGGTGGTCTTGCCTCCGTCATTCCGGCGCAAGCCGAAATTCAGCGACAGGATTCTCTATTAGAACTCACGGCCGCCGATCTCTGCCTCCGGTCAGACCGCAGATGACCAGAGTGCCACATACAGCATATTCAAGGGATGGGCATCGGTCGTTTCCTTGGATGGCACATTGCGAGCCAGAGATACTTCAAGTACCAGGTACCGAACGGGTAGTTCTCGCGATCCCGCCGCGCCAGCAATTTAACGAGGTCAAAATGATTGGTGAGGGCCTGGCGCGGCGGGCTGGCGAAGACCGGCCGGCCGGCGATATGGGACATGATGGACTTCGCTACATGGGCATACGCCCAGGGCGTCGAAGTGCTGGTCTCGAGCACGCCCGGCGCCAGCAGGAAGAGCTTGGGAGCGTCGGCGGAGCGGAACACCGAGTAGCAGCGCCCGCTGATGTCGTTCACGCGCTCTTGCCTTGGCAAGCGACGTCCAGGTCGAGGTAGCCGAGCTCGACGTCGTATCCGGTTCCCCACAGCAGCAGATCCGATTCGATCTGTTCGCCGCTTGACAGGCCGATCGTCTTGCCGCGCAGGGAACGCACTTCGCCGCGATGGCGCTCAATGTGGCGGAAATTCGCGATCATGCGCGACCGGCCCGGAATGAACTGGTGGCGACGCAAGTCGAATTCGCCTTCGGGCATGATTTCTTCGATTCCCGCCTTCGCGTATCTCGCCCGTAGATCCCTGTTGATCAGCCGGTTCACCACGCTCGTGGACAGGCCGAGCATCTGGTACTTTGCCAGGAGCCGCATGTCTGTTCCAAAGTACTTGAGTTGGCGCGTCGGCCGCATCCACTTGGCGGAACGATAGATCCACGCGACACTGCGCGCGCCGTATGCAAAGCAAAGGTCCAGAAGATCGTACGCGGATGCACCGCCTCCTACGACGGCGACGCGCTTGTCTCTCAGATGCTCCGGATCCCGCAAGGCGGAGGAGTGATATTCAATGATCGACGAATCGTTCGCTCGACCCCCGGAACGACGGGACGATTGTGTGCACCGGTGGCGGCAATGAGCCACTTTCGCTTCGTACGCTCCCGAGTCAGTCGTCACGTGCCAACCGCTTTCCGTCGGCCGCGCGCGCGTGACCGGCGCATTCAGGCGAATATGCGGCGAGAGACCGAATCGCTCGACCCAGGCCTCGATATTGCGCAGGATGTTCGGCTGGTCCTCCCCGGACAATGGAAGGTTGCCGAGTGTCCAGTCCTCCTTGCGGAATTGAATGTCCTGCCAGGGCGGGAGGTCGCGCCATAGGCCGCCGATGCGCTCGCGGCGCTCCAGCAACAGCGCATTCAACCCAGCGTCTTTGGCATACTTCAGACAGATGACGCCGCCGATGCCCCCGCCCACGATAACCAAATCGAGGTCTGCATTCGTATTCATGAATGGGAACCCATGGGAGGCGGCACCCCGGTGGCTATAACGTCTCCACAGCCGGCGTGCGGCGACGGTAATGCTGCCTGCCCGTCATGGAGCAAACGATCTCATTCTTCTGGTTGAGCACGTCCCAGCGGAATCTCACGGTGCCGCGCGTCGGGTCCTTCTGCGATGGGGTCTGATCGAGCACTGTCGAATGCAGCCGCAGTGCGTCGCCGGGTCGCACCGGCTTGAACCAGCGCAACCCTTCGAGCCCTGGCGATCCGATGCACGAGGTCTGGAGCAGGTAACCGTCGCACATGAGGCGCATCGCCACGCTGCAAGTGTGCCAGCCGCTGGCGATCAGCCCGCCGAAGGGCGAGGACTTCGCCGCCTCTTCGTCGGTGTGGTAAGACTGCGGATCGTACTCGCGCGCGAACGCGATGATCTCGCGCGACGTGAGCATTCTCGGCTGCGACTCGTATTGCCAGCCGGGAGTGAAGTCTTCCCAGTAGTACTTGATCGGTGTCATCAGTAGCGAGGCGGTGGTGGATGCGCAATCGCGGCATCCGGTTCCGGCATCACTCGACCCGTATCCCGGCCGCCTTGATCATCGGCCACCACTTCTCGATCTCGGCCTTGTGGTGGGCGCCGAGCGCTTCCGGGGTCTGCTGTTCGCGCGGCACGATCTCGACGCCAAGGTCCGCGAGGCGCTTGCGGGCGTTCGCGTCGGCGAGAGACTCGACGATCGCGCCGTTCAGGCTGGCGACGGCCGTCTTCGGCGTGCCCCGCGGCACCCAGGTGCCATACCAGATGCTCATGTGAAATCCGGGAAGGCCCGCTTCGTCCACGGTGGGAATGTCCGGCGCCGCGGGCGAGCGCGTTTTCGCGGTGATCGCGTAAGCCCGGATCTTTCCGCCGCGCACCTGCGGCATGGAGTTCGACATCTGGTCCACGATCAGGTCGATCTGGCCGCCGATCAGGTCCTGCATCGCGGGGCCGGTTCCCTTGTAGGGGATGAACTGGAGCTTCGCGCCTATCGCGTTCTGGAAATAGACGCCGCTCACGTGAGTTCCGGAGCCGGGACCGGCGGTCCCCACGTTGACCTTCGCCTCGTTCGCCTTCACCCAGGCGATGAGCTCGCCGAGGTTCTTCGCCGGCACCGCCGCCTTGCTGACGACCAGCATCGCATTGCCGCCGATCATCGCCACCGGTTCGAGGTCCTTCAGGAGATCGTAGTTGAGCGCATAGACGGCGCCGTTGACGACGTGCGTGCTCCAGTGGCCGATGCTCACCGTGTAGCCGTCGGGCGCCGCGCGCGCCACCCGGCCGACCCCGAGGCTGCCGCCGGCGCCGACCGTGTTGTCCACCACCACCGTCTGCCCGAGGGACTTTCCCATCGGAACGGCGAGAATGCGCGCCACCGTGTCGACCGGCCCGCCGGCGGCGAAGGGGACGACCAGGGTGATCGGGCGCGTGGGGTAGATTTGCGCGGACGCGCTCGGGGTTGCGAGAGCGGCGATGAGTGCGACGAAGGGGATCGGCGTTTTCATGGGTTGTCCCTCAGCGAGGAAAATTCTCCGTTCGTTGCCTCGATGCGAAGCATCATACCCGCCGCACCGGCCTACCCCTGCCTTCCGCGACTAAGACCACCCCGGCGCTTCGCGCCACCCCTCCTCAAGGGAGGAGGGGAAAATCAGCCAGCGAATCTCAGGCCCAGTTGCAGCAGTTCATCCCAGGCATCGCCCTTGACCACGCCCTTGATCACGCGGTCCACGCTCGCCGCGTGCTCGAGCGCCGCAAGGAGCGTCTTTCTCGCAACTTTTTTCGCAGCCTGTCCGACGAGTTTCTGTCTCGCATCTCCCCACACGCGTGCGTCGCGGCAGGCGTCCGGGACCGACCGGCCTCTGGAAATCGCATCCTGCACCCGGCACACGGCGCGGATTTCCTCGGCAAGGATCCAAAGCACGCGCGGCGCCGCTTCGCCTTCGCCCTCCAGGCCCTGAAGCATGCGCGCAAGGCGCGTGCGGTCGCCCGCGAGCATGGCCTCGGTGAGTTTACCCACGTCGTAGCGCGCGACGTTCATCACCGCCTCGCGCACCGTCTCGAAATCCAGTTTTCCGGAGGGCAGGAACAGGGCGAGTTTCTGGATTTCCTGGTGTGCGGCGAGGAGGTTCCCTTCGACGCAGTCGGCGAGGAACTGCAGGGTCTCCGCGGCCGCGCTCTGCTTCTGCCGCCAAAGCCGCGCGGCGATCCACTCGGGCAGGCGCGCGCGCTCGACCGGATAGACGTTGACGACCACGCCCTTCGCCTCGAGCGCCTGGAACCACGCGGAGCTCTGCCCTGCCTTGTCCAGTCGCGGGAGCGTGACGAGAGCGAGAATGTCGGGCGGGAGTTTCTCGCAGAAGGCCTCGATCGCCTTGCCGCCTTCGGTGCCGGGCTTGCCCGAGGGTAGTCGCAGCTCGATCAGTTTCTTCTCGCCGAAGAGCGAGAGGTTCGCCGCGCTCGCGGTCAGCTCGCGAAAGTCGAAGCCGCGCTCGGCGAAGAGCACGGTGCGCTCGGAGAATCCGTCTGCCCGCGCCCTTTTGCGGATCGCGTCACCCGCCTCCAGCGCGAGCAGGGGCTCGTCGCCGTGGATCGTATACAGAGGCCGCAGCTCGCGCGCGAGGTGGGATTCGAGCTGCTCTGCCCTGAGCGCGGCCATGCCGGCCTTACTCGATCTGAGGCTGCACCGGCTTCGCCGTAACGAGCCGCCGCAGGATCAGCTGAACCATGTCCCGTTGCATGTCCCGGTAGAGCTGCTGTTCCTCGGCTTCCTTGGCGAGCACCTGCGCGTCGCTGTAGGACACGTCGCGGGTCAGCTGGATTTCGCTCGTCGGTAGGTACACCTGGCCGCCCTTGGCGTCGGTGACGCGGAAGCCGACGCGGTAGCGCAGCTGGTATTCGCTCACGCGGCCGGCGGTGTTGAACGACAGGATGATCTTGTCGCGCTGCTCCAGGGTGAGGCCGAACACCGCCTGGGCCTCGCCGGGGCTCGCGACGAGGCGCGTCTTGCTCGCCGCAGTGACATTGCGCTTGAGTTCTATCGCGAGCGGAGTGCTCCCCGGGATGAAGAGCGTCTCGAAGGGCAGCTGAGCCTGGCCGCGGAGCTGGAAGCCGCAGCCGGCGAGGAGCGCGATGACGAGGATTCCGCAGAGGCGCACGCGGCGGTCAGATAACCACATTGACCAGCCTCCCCGGGACGACGACGACCTTCTTGACCTTCTGGCCGTCGGTGAAGCGCGTCACCGCGTCGTGGGCGAGCGCGAGCCGCTCGAGCTCTCTCCGGCCCGCCGATTTCGGCGCGCGCATGTGGCCGCGCAGCTTGCCGTTGACCTGGAGGACGAGTTCGATTTCGTCCTGCTCGAGCGCCGCCTCGTCCAGTTTCGGCCAGACCTCGCGCATCGCGTCGCCGCCCGGCTTCAACTCGCTCCACAGCGTCTGGCAGATATGCGGCACGATGGGCGAGAGGAGCAGCACTACCCCTTCGAGCGCTTCCTGGCGCACGCCGCGCGCCGTCGCGCTCGAGTCGGTGACCTTGGCGAGGGCATTCATGAACTCCATCACCGCGGCGATCGCGGTGTTGTATTGCTGGCGCCTGCCGTAGTCGTCGGTCACCTTGGCGATGGTGCTGTGCAGATCGAAGCGCAGCGCGCGGAGTTCGGGCGAGAGCGTGGCGCCTGAATACGCGGGCACGCGCCCCTCGGAGACGTGCTCGTACACGGTGCGCCACAGCCGGCGCAGAAACCGCGACGCGCCCTCGATCCCGGCGTCGGACCAGACAAGCGTGTCCTCGGGTGGGGAGGCGAACATCATGAACTGGCGCGCGGTGTCCGCGCCGTACTTCTCGATCAGGTCCTGCGGATCGACGCCGTTGTTCTTCGATTTCGACATCGTGCCCATGCCGTCCGACTCGACCGGCTTGCCGTCGGACTTGAGTATGGCGCCGCTGCGCTGGCCCTTGTCGTCGTGCGGCAGCTCTACGTCGGCCGGATTGTGGTAGCTGATGCGGCCGCCCGCTTCCTTACGGTAGAAGATCTCGTTCAGCACCATCCCCTGCGTGAGGAGCCGCGAAAACGGCTCGTCCACACCGGAGACGAGCCCCAAGTCTCGCATTACCTTAGTCCAGAAGCGCGAGTAGAGCAGGTGCAGGATCGCGTGCTCGATCCCGCCGATGTACTGGTCGACCGGCATCCAGTATTTCACCCGCTCGTCGACCATGCTTTTCTTCTGGTCTGGGCAGGCGTAGCGCATGAAATACCAGGACGAGTCCACAAAAGTGTCCAGGGTGTCGGTCTCGCGCTTCGCGCTCTTGCCGCACTTGGGGCATTTGCAGTTCACGAACGAGGCCGTTTTTGCGAGCGGGTTGCCGGTGCCGTCCGGGACGAGATCCTCGGGCAGCACCACCGGGAGGTCTTTGTCGGGCACGGGCACGTCGCCGCAAGCCTCGCAGTGGACGATCGGGATGGGAGTTCCCCAGTAGCGCTGGCGCGAGATGCCCCAGTCGCGCAGCCTCCAGGTGGTCTGTTTGTCTCCGACGAGCTTGGCTTTCAGGTCGGCGGCGATCGCGTCGGTCGCGCCCTGGAAGTCGAGGTCGTCGTATTTGCCCGAGTTGACGCAGCGGCCGTAATCCGCGTACCAGGCCTGCCAGGCGTCGGTGCTGTACACGTTGCCCTCGACGGCGATCACCGGCTTTATCGCGAGGCCATACTTCTTCGCGAAGGCGAAATCGCGCTCGTCGTGCCCGGGCACGCCCATCACCGCGCCTTCGCCGTAGGCCATGAGCACGTAGTTGCCCACCCAGACCTCGACCTTTTCGCCCGTAAGCGGATGCGAGACGAAGAGTCCGGTGGGCATGCCCTTCTTCTCGAGTTGGGCGAGATCGGCCTCCATCACCGGGCCGCGCCGGCACTCCTCGACGAAAGCGGCGAGCTTCGCGTCGGATCTCGCCGCGTGCGCGGCGAGCGGGTGCTCGGCGGCCACGGCGCAGAACGTGACGCCCATCAGCGTGTCGGCGCGCGTGGTGAACACGCGCAGGAGCTTCTTCTCGCCGGAGAGCTCGTAGGGAAAGGCGATATTGACGCCGTGGCTCTTGCCGATCCAGTTCGCCTGCATGGTCTTGACGCGCTCGGGCCAGCCCGGCAGCTTGTCGAGGTCGCCGAGAAGCTCTTCCGCGTACTTCGTGATCGCCATGTAGTACATCGGGATCTCGCGCTTCTCGACGAGCGCCCCCGTGCGCCAGCCGCGGCCGTCGATCACCTGCTCGTTGGCGAGGACGGTCTGATCCACCGGGTCCCAGTTGACGACGCCGGTCTTCTTGTAGACCAGCCCGCGCTCGAGCATGCGCAGGAACATCCACTGGTTCCAGCGGTAGTACTCGGGCGAGCAGGTCGCCAGCTCGCGCTCCCAGTCGATGGCGAAGCCGAGCGAGCGGAGCTGCTTCTTCATGTAGGCGATGTTGTCGTAGGTCCATTTCGCCGGCGGCACGCCGTTCGCCATCGCGGCGTTCTCCGCGGGCAGCCCGAAGGCGTCCCATCCCATGGGCTGGAGCACGTTGCACCCGCGCATGCGGTGGAAGCGGCTCATCACGTCGCCGATGGTATAGTTGCGCACGTGCCCCATGTGCAGCTTCCCCGAAGGGTAGGGGAACATCGACAGGCAATAGAACTTTGCCCGGCCGCCCTTTCCGGACGGCTCTTCCGCGCGGAAACGCGCGGGTCCTCTCCCAGTGCTCCTGCGCTTCGCGCTCGACGACCTCGGGGCGATACTGGGGGTGCATGAAGGATTCGCGGAAAGCGTGAATTATAACCGCGCGCTTACGCCGCGGGTCGCATCCAGCCCTGCCTTCGCTCCGTAAGAATGCGGATCGGAAACACATCAGGGAGGCAACAATGACAAAGAGAATCTCTATCACGGCGGCGCTCGTGTCGCTCGTGCTCGCCGTGCCCGGTATCGCACAAGCGCAGTCCGAATCGAAAGCAAAGGCGGCGCGGCCCGCACCGCTCGCGGTGGTCGAGGTCGTGCAGATGCCCGCCTGGGTCGAGCGCGGCGGCGCGAGGACGCCGCTTACGCCGGGCATGGAGCTCAGGGACCGCGACGAGCTCAAGACCGGCGCGAACTCGCGCCTCCTCCTCAGGATGGGGGACGGGAGTGCGGTCAAGCTGGGTGAAAAGGGCTCGCTCGGTCTCGACGCGATGCGCATCTCGGGCGGCAGCGTGTTCGAGGCGGCGATGAGAGTCGCCCAGGGAGCGTTCCGCTTCACGACCGAGGCGGCCGCCAAGTTCCGCGGCAAGCGCGAGGTCAACATCACCGTCGCGACGGTGACCGCGGGCATACGCGGCACCGACCTGTGGGGCAAGTCTGACCCGGACCGGCAGATCGTCTGCCTCATCGAGGGGAGAATCGAGGTCACTCCTCCAGGCGAGAGCCCGATCGGCATGGATCAGCCCCTATCCTTCTACGTTCGCGATAAGGGACAATCGCAGCCGGTCGTGCCGGTGCCGCTCGAGCAGTTGAAGGCGTGGGCGGCGGAGACCGAGCCTCAAGCCGGGGGAAGGCGTCACAAAGCGCGGCGGCAGGTGGAAGGTCACCGCCGCCGGGTTGGGCCACAATCTGGCCCTCGAGCTTTACGACGACTTGCGCGGCGCCGGATATCCAGCGGAGATCATCCCGGCGAGGCTCAAGGACAAGCGCGTCTACAACGTGCGGCTCTCGAATTTCGAGACGCAGAAGGATGCGGAGTTCGTTGCAGCCAAGCTGAAGCAGGACGCGAGCTTCGGGCGGCACGAGTACCGCGTTGGGAGCTAGGCACTAGCCCGAGGATCGTCCGGTCGGCCGCGAGAGAGCGTCGAGTAAAATGACGTCTTTCGCCCGCGTCCGATGCCTCTCCTAGACAACCTCAACCCCGAGCAGCTCGCCGCAGTCACGCTTCCCGACCAGTCGGCGCTGATCCTCGCGGGGGCAGGCTCGGGAAAGACGCGCGTGCTGACGACGCGCATCGCCTGGCTGATCCAGACGGGCAGGGCGAGCCCCGGCGGTCTCCTTGGGGTCACCTTCACGAACAAGGCTGCGAAGGAGATGCTCGCGCGCATCTCGGCGATGCTGCCGATCAACATCCGCGGCATGTGGGTCGGCACCTTTCACGGATTGTGCAACCGGTTCCTGCGCGCGCACCACCGCGACGCCGGACTGCCGCAGCTCTTCCAGATCCTCGACTCGCAGGACCAGCATGCCGCTATCAAGCGCGTGCTGAAGGCGCTTAACGCCGACGAGGAGAGGTTTCCCGCGCGCGAGGTGCAGTATTTCATCAACGCGGCCAAGGAGGAGGGCAGGCGCGCGAAAGACGTCGAGATCACCGACGAGATCACGCGCCGCTTCGCCGATATCTATTCGGCCTACGACGAGCAGTGCCAGCGCGAGGGCGTGGTGGATTTCGCCGAGCTCCTGCTTCGGACCTACGAGCTGCTGTCGAAGAACGAGGTCCTGCGCGAGCACTACCGCAGCCGCTTCAAGTACATCCTCGTGGACGAGTTCCAGGACACCAACCGCCTCCAATACCGCTGGCTGAAGCTCCTCGCCGGGCCGAAGAACGTCGTGTTCGCCGTCGGCGACGACGATCAGTCCATCTATCGCTTTCCGCGGGGCGAACGTCGGCAACATGGCCGAGTTCGAGCGTGATTTCCGCGTCGAGAACGTCATCCGCCTGGAGCAGAACTACCGCTCGCACGGGCACATTCTCGCCGCGGCCAACGCGCTCATCACCCACAACCGCAAGCGCCTCGGGAAGAATCTCTGGACTTCCGCGGGACAGGGGGAGCCGATTCGCGTCTACGAGGCGCAGAGCGACGCCTACGAGGCGGGCTGGCTCGCCGAGGAAGTGCAGGCGCTCAAGCGGGAGGGGCTGCGTCTTGCCGACATCGCGGTGCTGTACCGCTCGAACGCCCAGTCGCGCGTGATCGAGCATTCGCTTTTCTCGGCGGGACTTCCGTATCGCGTCTATGGGGGCCTGCGCTTTTTCGAGCGCATGGAGATCAAGCATGCGCTCGCCTACCTGCGCCTCGCCGCCAACTCCGACGACGACGGTGCGTTCCTCCGGGTGGCGAATTTTCCGGCGCGCGGTATCGGCGCGAGGACGCTCGAGCAGTTGCAGGATGCCGCCAAGGCGAGCGGCGTGAGCCTCACCAAGGCGGCGTCGGGCCTGTCCGGCAAGGCCGGCGCGGCGCTCGGCGTTTTCCTGCGCCTCATCGAATCGCTCAAGGCGGAGACCCAGGGGCTGCCGTTGCCCGAAGCGGTGGAGGTGATGCTTGGGAAGAGCGGGCTCGTCGCGCACTACAAGGCCGAGCGCGACGGCGCCGACCGCGTCGAGAACCTGGAGGAGCTGTTGAATGCGGCGGCCGCGTACGTGAGCGAGGCGGAGGAACACGATCTTCCCGCGTTCCTCGCGCACGCGGCGCTGGAATCGGGAGAGAACCAGGCGGCCGAAGGCGCGGATGCGCTGCAGCTCATGACCGTGCACTCGGCGAAGGGACTGGAGTTTCACGCGGTGTTCATCACCGGTCTCGAAGAGGGGCTTTTCCCGCACGAGCAGAGTGCGATCGAGGACGACGGCCTGGAGGAAGAGCGGCGGCTCATGTACGTCGCGATCACGCGCGCGAGGACCAAGCTCTACCTTTGCCACGCTCAGACGCGCATGCTGCACGGCCAGACGCGCTACAACGTGGCCTCGCGCTTTCTCGACGAGATCCCCGCGGAGGTCGTGAAGCACCTGACGCCGCGCATGGGGCATAGCAGGTTCGACGACGTGGCATGGGCTCCCTCGCCCGAGAAATCCTTCAAGTCCACGGTGCCGGGCCACGGCTTTCGCATCGGCCAGTCTGTGCTGCACCCGAAGTTCGGCCAGGGCGTGATCGTCAGCGCCGAAGGCTCGGGTACCGACGCGCGCTTGCAGATCAACTTCGGCAGGCAGGGCATGAAGTGGCTGGCGCTGGAGTATGCGAAGCTGACCGCGGCGTAGGCGGTTCGCGCGTGGCGCACGCTACCGCGTTTAGTCTACGGCGCGCGCGGCGCCGCTCTCGATCAGCGCGTTGATCTCGTCGGGCGCAAGTCCCGCTTCGCGCAGGACTTCGCGCGTGTGCTCGCCGAGCCGCGGCGCGTGGCGCCGGTACTCGGGCGGAGACGCCGACCACTCCGAAGGCACTGCGAGCGACTTCAGGCGCCCCTCGCTCGGGTGCTCGACCGCGTGGAGGTAATCGATCGCCGCGAGGTGCGGGTCGGCGACGATGTCGTCGATGCTGTTCATGCGCTGCACCGGGATGTCGGCGCGCTCGAAGAGCTTCGATCCACTCGGCCGTCGGGCGCTTCTTCAGCGCTGCGGCGACGAAGGCATAGACCTCGGCGTAGTGTTTGCTGCGTGTTTCGTGGTCGGCGAATTTCTCCGACTGCATCATTTCCGGCTTGCCGATGATCTCGAAGAAGGCCTTCCAGTGCCGGTCGTTGTAGATCAGCGCGCAGACGTATCCGTCCTTCGTCTCGTAGGGCCGGCGGTCGGGCGCGAGGATGCGGTGGTAGCCGGCCTCGCCGTGCTGCGGCTCGAAGGTGTGGCCGCCGAGGTGATCGCCGAGGATCATCTGCAGGAGGTGCTCGAACATCGGCACGTCGATGCGCTGCCCCTTGCCGGTCTTCTCGCGGTGGTACAGCGCCGCGCTCACCGCGCTCGCCACCTGCTGCCCGACCGAGCGGTCGGCGATGATCATCGGCGCGTAGCGCGGCTCCGAGGCTCCCTGGCGCTTCAGGAGCCACGGGATGCCGGCCGCGCCCTGGATGATTTCGTCGTACGCGGCCTTGGCGGCGTAGGGCCCGCGCTGGCTGTAGCCGAAGCATCCCGCGTAGATGATCCTTTCATTCACGGCCCGGACGTCTTCGTACGAGAGATGAAGCCGCGCCATCGACTGCGGCCGGGTGTTGTAGACCAGCACGTCGGATTTTCTGGCGAGGATCAGGCACGCCGCGTGCGCCGCCGGCTGCTTCAGGTCGAGCACTATCGAGCGCTTGTTGCGGTTGGTGTTGAGGAAGATCGAGCCCATGCCCGGGTTGCGGAACGGCCAGGCGTAGCGCATCACGTCGCCCCCGGGCGGCTCGACCTTGATCACGTCGGCGCCGAAGTCGCCGAGGATCTGCGTCGCGTACGGGCCCATGACGACCGTAGTCAGATCGAGCACCCGCACTCCGTGGAGGGGCCCGCTCATGATCCGATCCCGGGCAAGAGCTACTGCGGCTCGATTCCCGCCGCCTTGACCATGCGCGCCCACTTGGCGATCTCGGACTGGATGAAGCCGCCAAGCTCGCGCGGGTTCATAGGCGCGACGTCGGTGCCGAGCGCGGCAAAGCGCGAGGCCACGTCGGGTTTGGCGAGCGCGGCCTCGACCCGGCCGTGCAGTTGGTTGACGATCGCGGCCGGAGTGCCCGCCGGGGCGACGAGAGCGAACCATGCGATCAGCTCGTAGCCCGGCAGTTCCTCGGCGATCGCGGGCACGTCGGGCGCCAGCGTCGTTCGCCTGGCGGAGGTGACCGCGATGCCGCGCAGCTTGCCTCCCTTCGCCTGGGCGAGGCCGTTGGCGAGATCAGCGAAGGTGAAGTGGAGCGTGCCGCCGAGCACGTCGGTGATCGCCTGTGGCAGGCCCTTGTAGGGGACATCGACGAAATCGATCCCGCCCATCGAGCGCAGCATCGCCTGCGATACCTGCGAGCCGGCCGAACCGTAGCCCGCGGAGAGCTTTCCGGGGTTTGCACGCGCGTGAGCGAGAAACTCCTTCAGGTTCTTCGCCGGAAAATCCGGCCGCACCATCAGCATGAAAGAGATCGTTCCGAGGCGCGCGATGGGCGCAAAGTCCTTGACCGGATCGTAGCTGAGCTTCTTGAAGAGGCTGACATTCGCCGCCTGCGGCGTGTTGGTCGTGACCATCAGCGTGTAGCCGTCGGGGGCGGCCTTCGCCACCTCGGCTGCCGCGATCCCGCCCTGCGCACCGGCCTTGTTCTCCACCACGAAAGGCTGGCCGAGCGCCGATTGCAGCTCGTGGCCGATCACGCGCGCGATCTGGTCGGTCGCGCTGCCGGCGGGGAATGGCACGACCAGCTTGACCGGGCGGGATGGATAGGTCTGCGCGTTCGCGCCGGAGAAAAAGAGTGCCGATACCAGCAACAGCGCGAATCTCATGAAGCCTCCGTGAATTTCAACCCTGAGCCGGTGGCGCGCGACTGGCGCGGGCACGCGCCTTGCCGGCGGAAACTACTTGGGTTGCGCCACAGTCCGCAAGTACGGCTTGAGGGTCTTGAAGCCTTGCGGATACTTTTTCTTCGCGTCGTCGTCGGAAACCGACGTGGGAATGATGACGTCCTGACCCGGCTTCCAGTTCACCGGCGTCGCGACGTTGTGCTTCGCGTTCAACTGCAGCGAATCGAGCAGGCGCAGAACCTCGTCGAAATTGCGACCGGCGCTCATCGGGTAGACGAGCATCGCCTTCACTTTCTTGTCGGGTCCGATCAGGAATACCGAGCGAATCGTCGCGTTGTCCGCGGCGGTGCGCTTGCCGCCGGTTGCGTTGGGATGGATCATGTCGTAGAGCTTCGCTACATTCAGATCCGCGTCGCCGATCATCGGATAGTTGACCGCAGTTCCCTGCGTCTCCTTGATGTCGCCGACCCATTTGTTGTGATCGCTCACGGGATCGACCGAAAGCCCGATGATCTTGGTGTTTCTCTTGTCGAACTCGGGCTTGAGCTTGGCCATGTAGCCGAGCTCGGTGGTGCAGACCGGCGTGAAGTCCTTGGGGTGCGAAAACAAGATCGCCCATTTGTCGCCGATCCACTCGTGAAACCGAATCTTCCCCTCGGTGGTTTCGGCCGTGAAATCGGGTGCTTCGTCGCCTATGCGAATTGCCATTTGGATCTCCATGTGTGAGTGCGAATGGAACAGTTCCTGTCCTGCTTTCCGACGCCGGCCGATCAGACAGGCCGCGCTTGCCGCCGAAGGGCCGGGCAAGCAGCCGATCGAGGCGCAGATTATTCTAGCGCAGCGGCGAGCCTAGGCTGCTCCGAGATACGCCCGTTGCACCGCCGGATCGCTTGCCAGGGCCGCGGCCGTGCCGCGTCCCACGATGCGGCCGGTCTCGATCAGGAGACCCCGGTCGGCGACCTTCAGGCTTTGCCTCGCGTTCTGTTCCACGAGGAGAATCCCTATCCCTCTCTTGCGGATGTCGGCGAGGGTCCGAAACAATTCCCCGCAGAGCAGGGGCGAAAGCCCGAGCGAAGGTTCGTCGAGCATCAGAATGACGGGGGCGGACATGAGCGCGCGGCCGATGGCGACCATCTGCTGTTCCCCGCCGCTCATCGTGCGTACGGCCTGGCGCGACCGCTCCCGCAGTTGGGGGAACAGCCGATGGACGAGGTCGAGGTTCGCGGCCATGCCGGCGCGCGCGCGCTTGGCGTGCGCCCCGAGCAGCAGGTTCTCGCCGACCGTCAGCTCGCCGAAGATGCCGCGGCCCTCTGGAACGAGCGCGATGCCCGCTTCCACGATGGCGTGCGGGGGCAGGCCGGCGAGTTTTCGAGTGTCGAGGGCGACATGCGCACCCGGGCGCGGTGCGACCAGGCCTGCGATCGCCTTGAGCAGCGTGGTCTTCCCGGCGCCGTTCGCGCCGAGCAGGACGACGATCTCGCCGCGGGCGACGGAGAACTCGACCGCGTCGAGCGCCCTGTGCTTTCCGTAGAGTACCGACAGTCCGGCGAGCTCAAGCATCAGCATCCCCGAGATAGGCGCGCACCACCTCGCGGTCGGCGAGCACGGCGGCGGGGGGCCCCTCGGCGATCTTCCTGCCGGCGCTCATGACGACGCAGCGGTCGCACAGCGAGCGGATCGCGTCCATCACGTGCTCGACGACGACGATCGCGAGGCCCTCGTCGCGCAAGGAGCGCACCAGGGTGATCCCCGCGGCAAGCTCGGTCGGGTTGAGGCCCGCGAGCCATTCGTCGAGAAGCAGCAGCTCGGGGCCGGACGCGAGCGCGCGCGCGAGTTCGAGGCGCTTCTGATCGATGTAGGTCAACTGTACCGCGAGCAGGTCGCGTTTTCCGCCCAGCCCCACTCGCTCGAGCAGGGCCTGAGCCGAGCGCTCCGCGGGCCCGCCCCAGAGCGCCGGGGACCGGAAGGCAAGGCCCACGATCACATTTTCGGCGCAGCTCATGGTGCCGAGGACGCGCACGAGCTGAAAGGTGCGCGCTACCCCCAGTTGCGCGATGCGATGGGCGGCGAGCGCCTCGGTAGGCAGACCGCCGACGAGG
Organism: uncultured beta proteobacterium; assembly: GCA_963699535.1. Taxonomy (GTDB): domain Bacteria; phylum Pseudomonadota; class Gammaproteobacteria; order Burkholderiales; family SG8-39; genus VBDM01. The sequence goes on from CAVOUJ010000013.1 coordinate 23,167, forward strand.
ATCTCGCCGGAGTCGGGTCGCAGCGCGCCGGAAATCAGGTTGAGCACCGTGGTCTTGCCTGAGCCATTCGGTCCGATCAGACCGAGGATCTCGCCCTTGCCAACCGTGATGTCCAGTCGATCGACCGCGATCAGGCCGCCAAACGCCTTGCGCAGCCCCTTCGTGACGAGCACCGGCTGTGCTTGCGCTCCTGCGGCAGGGCGCGGCGCCGGTCTCTTGAGAAAGCCGCCGCAGAGCTCAGCCAGGGACGCGGCCAGGCCCGTGGTGCGAACGGATGGCAGGCCGGGGCCGATGAGACCCACCACGCCGTTCGGCAACGCATAGACGATGAGCATGAAGACGATGCCGAGCAGAATGCTGAAGGTGTTCGGGAAGCTTGCGCTCAGCAGTTCGAACAGGAGTACCAGGGGAACCGCGCCGAGCAGGGGCCCGAACAGTCGCGCCGCGCCGCCGAACAGCGCCATGATCACCGTCTCGAACGATGTGACCGCATTGAAGGAAATCACCGGATCGATGTAAGTCCAGCGCGGAGCGATGATCGCGCCAGTGAGCGTCATGAATGCTGCGGAGAGCGCGAACACCGTGACCTTGGCGCGTGCCGTGTCGATTCCGCAATGGTGCGCGACGCTCTCGTCCTCTCCGATGACGCGCAGCGCGAGCCCCAGACGCGAGCGCCCGAGCAGCCAGCCCGCCAGGAACACCAGCACGCCAAGCGTGAGCAGCTGCCAGAAGATCATGCTCTGCGTAACTTCGACGAAAACGTAGCGGCCGACGGATCGGTGGATGTTGGCCTCGTACCAGGTGACCACCTGACGCACGAGTTCCGTGAGCCCGAACGAAAAGATGACGAAATAAATCCCGGCAAGCCGTAGTGTCGAGAGCCCGACCACCAGCGCGACGGCAATTCCGACCAGCGTCGCCACAACCAGGACCAGCGGCCAGGGCAGCTTTTCGCCGAGCACGGCCACTGTGTACGCGCCGATGCCGAAAAACGCGGCGGTTGCGAGCGAAATGTAGCGGGTCGGCCCCGAGAACAGCGCCCACGCAGTCGCCAACACCGTGAAGGAGAGAACGCTTATGCCGAGCGCGAGGGTGTAGCCGCTCGCGACCAGCGGGAACAGCGCCAGCGCGGCAACCGCGAGGACGGCGAGCGCGGCGCCAACAGCGACCGGCAGTTTCAACGCGCCGGGCTCCCGAACAAGCCCGTCGGGCGCCAAAGCAAGACGGCGAGGAACAGTAGGTAGTTTGCGGCGAGCGTCAGGCCCGGATCGATGAGCCGCGCGACCGCGGTTTCGGCAAGTCCGAGCAGCAGCCCCGCGGCGAGCGCGCCGAGCAAGTTGCCGACGCCACCCATGATGACGACGATCAGCGCCTTCATGGTGAATACGACGCCCATGGAAGCGTTGAAAGTGAGAAACATGCTGACCAGGACGCCGCCAGCCGCGACCAGCGCGCCGCCGAGCGCGAACGCGAAGGCGCAGGCGCGGCCCACGTCGATGGCCACCAGCCCGGCTGCGACAGGATCGACCGCGACCGCGCGCAACGCGGTGCCGGCGCGCGTGCGGGTAAGCGCCAGATAGAGCGCGAACCCGATGCCCGCGGCGAACGCGAACGCTATCAGGCGATTCAGCGCAACGATGCTGCCGAAGATGTCGAGCGGAATCGAAAGATAAGAGTAGCTGTAGTACTGCCCGCCGAACACGACGTAGGCGATGCCCTGCACGACGAACAGCAGCCCGAAGGTCGCGAGGATGCTGTCCACTTCCAGCGCGTCGCGGCTCCTCGCGCGGCGCGCGAGCGGCGCGAGCAGCGTCCGGTAGATGATCCAGTTGAGGGCGAACGCGGCCGGAACCGCGAGCAAGAGTCCGATGAGTGGGGTCACCGAAAGGCCGGTGAACATTCCGTATGCGACGAACGCCGCGGCGACGAGGAACTCGCCGTAGGACAGGTTCATGATGCGCGCGACGCCGTACTGGAGCGTGAGCCCCATGGCGACGAGCGCGTACATGCCGCCGAGGACGAGCCCGGCGATCAGGATGTCAACGGCGAGGATGGGTGCCTCCGGGAGTTTGCTCGTGGCAGTGGACCATTTTGCATTCGCTCCTGGCGCGGCAAGCGACACGCTACGGGTACCCGGCCGCTTGCGCCTCCATTAAAGCGGTCGGCGCGCGGCCACCCGTAACGCGTGTCGCCGCGCAAGTCGCTCAGCAAAATGGTCCAACTGCCCGGCGGCCGCTGGCGGTCCGGCCGATCGGGCGGGACAACTACTGCTTGGGGGCGGGCTTCGGGAACAAGAGCGGTGTCGCGCCCGGGAGATTGGCAGGAGCGATCCCGTGGTACTCGCCTTTCTGCCACTGTCCCACCTGCCAGCCGTCCACGCGCAGGTTGTTCTGGAGCTTCACCTTGCCGACGACGGTGTCGAAACTGCCGGTCTGGATCTCCTTGATGACCGCGGAGCGGTCTATCTTGCCGACGCGTTCGATCGCCTGCTGCAGGATCTGCAGGCTCGCGTAGGTCACGGGATTGGCCCAGCGGTCCGGTTCCTTACCTCCGTTTGCGTCCGAATGGCGCTTGAGGTAGTCCTTGAACTCCGGCGAGTTGGGGTTGATGCCGCCGATTCCCATCTGGCCTTCGATGCCTGCTCCGAACTTCTGCTTGAACACCTGGAACGCAGTTCCCACCGCGGTATAGAACACCTTGGGGTTGTACTTGAGCAGCTGCGCCTGCGCGGTGATCGCGAACGTGTCCGGGGGATAGCTGAAGGCGATGAACGCATCGGCGTTGCTGCGCATCGCTTCGGAGAGGATCGGCTGCATGTCCTGCGTCCCGATCGGGTAGGACTTGTCGTATACAAGATTGAACTTGGCTTTCTTGAAAGCCTCGCGGGCCGAGGTCGAGAGTTCGATACCGAACTGCTCGGCGACGCTGATCATGGCGATGTCGTTGCCGATCTTCTTTTCAGCCCGCAGCTTGGTGAGGACATCGACCAGTGCAAGGGCACCCTGGCTCGAGGTTCCCAAGAACCAGAAACTGTTTGGCCAGCGCCTGGCGAGTTCGGGCGCCTTGTCCGTGGTCGCGGTGACCGCCAGATGCGGGTAGCCGTAGCGGTTGAGGATGGGGCCGACCGCCAGGTTGAACCCGGTGCCCCACGGGGGCAGGATGAAGTCGACCTTGTCCTGGGTCGCGAGGCGCTCGACCGCCTTGATCATTTCGTCGGAATTACTGCGGTCGTCGTATTCGATCACCTCGACCGGCAGCTTCTTGCCGGCGCTTTTCAGCATGATACCGCCGCCGGCGTTGACTTCCTTTACCCACAGCTGGTAAGCCGGCAGCGTGGTGATGCTCGCGCCGCCCACGTTGGGTCCGGTCTTGGAGATCGCCCAGCCGATCCTGATCGACGTCGGCTGCTGTGCCACCGCCGCGGATGCGGCTGCGAGCCCTACGGCCGCTGAAACAAGAATGCCACGGAATTTGCCTGACATTGGAATGCCCCCTTGATGTAGTTCTGGATTGAAATGCTGCCACCAGCGCGTCCGCACGGAACCCGCCCCCTGCGATACGTTACCACAAGGCGCGCGCACTTCGACACGCTGCTGCTACTTGCGCGCCTCGGCCTCCGGAAAAAGCGCCATCTGGCTCGTGCCGAAGAGCACCGCCTGCTCGACGCCGCGCTTGGCTTCCTCGAGGGTAGAAGCCTCGCCCGCGCGATTGCCCGCCTCCCAGCGGTACACGCCGTCCCATTCCTTTTTGGGGCCGAGCTTCACTACCCCGACTCTCTCCTTGCCCCGCCAATAGCCGTGGGAAAGGTAGCCGCGTTCCCAGAACGCCTGCTTTCTCGAGCGCTTCGGCATTCTCTCCTCTCGAACCGGCATTCTACCCATGACCTGAGAGGCCGCAACTTCCGGATGGCCGGAAGAGGAGAAGCCGGTTAGAGTCGCCGGAATGCGCTCCGCCGATGCCCTCAGGCTCGCCACGCTCGCTGCCCTCTGGGGCGGATCGTTCCTGTTCCTGCGTATCGCCGCGCCGGTTCTCGGACCGATGTTTCTCACCGAGCTGCGCCTTGCGCTCGCCGCGGCGGCGCTGCTCGCCTGGGCGTGGATGACGGGCGGGCGGGTCCGCTTCGCCGGCCGGTGGAAGCCGTACCTCGTGATCGGCGCGATCAACTCCGCGGCGCCGTTTGCGCTGTTCGCCTATTCCGCAGTACACCTGCCGGCTTCCTACTCGGCCGTGCTCAACGCCACTAGTCCCGTGTTCGGCGCCGTGTTCGCCGCGCTATGGCTGAACGAGCGTCTCACGCTTCGCAGGGTAGGCGGCGCGCTCGCCGGCATCGTCGGAGTCGCGCTGCTCGTCGGGTTCGGTCCGGTCGTCGCGAACGCGAATGCCGTCCTGGCGGCACTGGCCGCGATCGGAGGGGCCTGCTGCTACGCACTTGCAGCCGTGTATACGCGCCGGAAGGCGGCCGGAATCGAGCCCTTCGCTCTCGCGGCCGGAAGCCAGGTCGGTGCTGCGTTTATTCTCGCTCCCGGACTGGTTGCGTGGCCGGGGGCAGAGTCGTTCGGTCCCGGTATCGTCGCGAGCGTGCTGGCCTTGGCGGTGGTATGCACGGCGCTCGCGTATCTCATCTATTTTCGCCTGATCGCCAACGTCGGGGCGGCGCGGGCGCTCACGGTCACCCTTCTCATCCCCGTATTCGGCGTACTGTTTGGCGTGGTCCTGCTCGGCGAGGCCCTGAGCCCGAACATGCTCGCGGGCGCGGCGCTCGTGATCGGCGCGACCTGGCTCGTCGTCGGCGAGAGTCAGGCGAGCGCTGAAACGGCGAGGTAGCGCGCGAACCTGCCCGCGGCCTGGAAAACGGCGACCGCGATCCAGTTGAGCTTGAGCCAGCCCGATGCGACGCACAGCGCGTCGCCGACGATCGGCAGCCAGGCGAAGACGAGCGCCGGCGCTCCGTAGCGCCGCACGCGTTCGAGCTGGGCCAGCGGCTTCGTCGAGCCGATGAAGCGGCCGATCAGGTAGGACGACATCCCCCCGAGCGTGTTGCCGAGCGTCGCCACCGCCAGCGCGGGCCAGAGCAGATCGCCGTGCATTTTCAGCACCGCGAAGAGCGCTGCCTCGGAGCTGACGGGAACGAGCGTCGCCGCGACGAATGCCGCCGCGAACAGCGAGGCGAGGCTCGCGTCGGGCGAGAGGAAGCCCTCCATCCCGCCAGCATAGAGGGAAATCTCCGCCTCGTGTAGAGTAGCGCCTCCCCCCGAAAGGGGGTCAGCGAAGGACCCCCCTTTAGGGGGTATGCAAGAACGGCGTGAAAAACGATTATCTCGAGCGGATTCTCAGGGCGCGCGTCTACGACGTCGCGGCGGAGACGCCGCTCGAAGTGGCGCCGAACCTCTCGGCGCGCATGGGCAATCGCGTCCTTCTCAAGCGCGAGGACATGCAGCCGGTGTTCTCCTTCAAGTGCCGCGGTGCCTACAACAAGATGGCGAACCTGCCGCCGGCGGCGCTCGCCCGCGGCGTGATCGCTTCCTCCGCCGGCAACCACGCGCAAGGGGTGGCGCTTGCGGCGCAGAAGTTGGGCTGCCGTGCGGTGATCGTGATGCCGGTGACCACGCCCAAGATCAAGGTGGACGCGGTCAAGGCGCGCGGGGCGGAAGTGCATCTCCACGGCGACACCTACGACGAGGCTTACGCGGAGGCGAAGCGCCTCGAGCGGAGGCGGAAGCTCGCGTTCGTCCATCCCTACGACGATCCGGACGTGATCGCGGGCCAAGGCACGATAGGGATGGAAATTCTGCGCCAGACCACGCAGCCTCTACACGCGGTGTTCGTCCCCGTCGGCGGAGGCGGGCTCATTTCGGGAATCGCGTCGTACATCAAGCGGCTTCGCCCGGCGGTCAAGGTGATCGGCGTCGAGCCTCGCGACGCCGACGCCATGGCGCGCTCGCTGAAGGCGGGCCGGCGCGTGGCGCTCGATCACGTTGGCTTGTTCGCCGACGGCGTCGCGGTGAAGCACGTGGGCGAAGAAACGTTCCGGATCTGCAGGGAACTGCTCGACGGGATGATCCTGGTGGATACCGACCAGATCTGCGCTGCGATCAAGGATGTGTTCGAAGACACGCGCACGATACTCGAGCCCGCCGGGGCGCTCGCGATCGCCGGAGCGAAGGCCTACGTCGAGCGCACCGGTGTGCGCGGCAAGAAGCTCGTCACCGTCGCCTCGGGCGCGAATACCAATTTCGACCGCTTGCGCTTCGTCGCCGAGCGCGCCGAGGTCGGCGAGCATCGCGAAGCGATCCTCGCGGTCACGATTCCGGAGCGTCCGGGGAGTTTCAAGAAGTTCTGCGCGACGCTCGGCGCGCGCAACATCACCGAGTTCAACTACCGCATCGCCGACTCGGCAGAGGCGCACGTGTTCGTCGGGGTCGAGGTGCACAACCGCGACGAAACCGCCCGCATCGTCAAGGTCCTCGCGCGCGAGGGACTGAAGACGCTCGACCTTTCGGACGACGAGATGGCGAAGCTGCACGTGCGCCACATGGTCGGAGGACACGCGCCCGAAGGAATCCGCAAGGGCGCGCGCGGCGCGCCCGACGAGCTGCTATACCGCTTCGAGTTCCCCGAGAGACCCGGCGCGCTGATGCGCTTTCTGTCCGCCATGCGCACCGACTGGAACATCAGCCTGTTCCACTACCGCAACCAGGGCAGCGACTACGGCCGCGTGCTGGTGGGAATGCAGGTTCCGGCCGGAGACATGCGCCAGTTTCGCCGGTTCCTCGAAACCCTCGGCTATCCGTACGTGGACGAAAGCCGCAACCCGGCGTATCGGTTGTTCCTCGGGTAGCGCGCGGTCAGGGTTTCGGTTCCTCGCCGAAGTAGCCCGGGGCAATTTCGCCCGCATAGCATGCCGGAGAAGAGTAAGCCTGCGGGTTGTCGAGGAACTTGAGCCCGTCCGGCTCGCGGCGGTAGACCCCGCGCTCAGTGACAACGAAATCCATGGGAATGTCGTGCGGCTGCGGGTAGATGGTGCGGAGGTATGCCTGCTCGTAGGCCACGCCGATGACTTGCGGTCGCTTCGCGAGCGCGGCGAGCGTGCGGTCGAAAAAACCGCCGCCGTAGCCCAGGCGGTATCCGTCTCCATCCCATCCGACCATGGGCACAAGCGCGTGATCGGGGATCGCTTCGGACGAATCGGCAGGATACGGGATGCCGAGCGGCCCCTTTGCCATCTTCACCCCGGGATGCCATTCGCGAAAAATGAGCGGGCGCTTCGGCGCCACGACCAGGGGCAGCGCCGTGCGGGCCCCGTGCCTGCGCAGCTCCGCCGCCAGATGGCGAAAATCGTATTCGTTCCTGTGCGGCCAGCAGAACGCCAGGATGCCGTGCACCAGATCCGGAAACGCGCGCTCAAGGTGATGATCGATGCGCCGGCGCATGGCGGCGAGCGTCTCCTCGGGAAGCGCATCGCGCTGCACAAGAAGCCTCGCGCGCTCGGCCTTGCGCCAGCCGGGAAGGTCTGCGGGAGTCATCGTTCCGACCGGAAAAGCGCACGCTGGCGTCGAATGCAGCCATGTTATTCTATTTGGGGGAGGGAGAGGGTGTGATCCCAATGCGAGCAGCACTGCTCCGGATGATGTCGGCGGCGGCGGTCCTCGGCGCGGCCGGGTCGGCTTACGCGGCGCCGGACCCGCAGGATGCCGCTTTACTGTCGGCCCGAAGCGCGTTCGACGCGGGCAGCCGGACCCGGCTCGCCGCGCTCGCCCCGAAGCTGAAGGGCCATGTGCTCGAGCCCTACGTCGAGTACTGGCAGCTCTTCCTTCGGCTCCCGGCTGCTCCGGCCGAGGATGTGCGCGACTTTCTCTCCAGGCATTCGGGCAGCGCTCTGGCCGAGCAGATGCGGGCCGACTGGCTCAAGGTACTCGCCAGGAGCGGCAGATGGGAGTTGTTTCAGGCCGAGCACCCGGCGTATTCCGGCGACGATCCCGACGTGGCGTGCTACGGGCTTCTTTCGCGATGGAATCGCGGGGACGAGTCGGTTCGCGCGGATTTCAAGTTCCACTGGAATGCGCCGCGCGAGCTTTCCGAAGGCTGCACGACGCTGGCGCGCGCGATGCTCAAGGCAGGCCAGCTCGACGCGCGAGAGGCCTGGAGCCGTTTTCGAGTTCTCATCGATGCCGTGCTTCTGGGCGCGGCCAGACGCTCGATGGAATTCGTGCCGCGCGGCGAGGCGATCGAAACGCAGCGGTTGAACGCCGTGATCCGCGCGCCGATGAGGTTTCTGAAGGGCCCTCAGGCCAGGCCGGTCAAGGCAGCCGACCGGGAGTTACTGATCGCCGCCGTCACGCTCGCCGCCGATGATGATCCGCGCGCCGCCGCGGGATTCTGGAGCGGGAGCGCGCACGAGGCGTACTCCACCGAAGATCAGAAATATGTCTGGTTGATGCTCGCCGTGACTGGAGCGCGCCGCCACGTGCCCGAGGCCCTCGAGTGGTTCCGCGAAGCGGGGGATACCGTGCTCACCGACGAGCAGCTCGCCTGGCGCGCGCGAATCGCTCTTCGGACCGAGAACTGGGCCGAGGTCAGGAACGCGATCGCACGCATGTCTGCGGCTTCGAGGAACAGCCCCACCTGGATCTATTGGTACGGCCGGGCCGAGCGCGGGCTCGGCAGTCCGCTCGAAGCCGAAGGTTACTTCGCCCGCATCGCCGGAGAGCATCACTTCTACGGGCGCCTCGCTGCCGAGGAGCTCGGTATCGCACTCAGGATTCCTCCCCGGGCCCCGCTTCCTTCCGAGGAAGAGATCGCCGAGGTCGCAGCGACCCCGGGGCTGCAGCGGGCGCTCGCGCTCTATCGCTTCGATATGCGCAGCGAAGCTACGCGCGAATGGCTCTGGACCATCCGCGGCATGGGCGACCGGCGCCTGCTGGCGGCGGCGGAGCTGGCTCGCCGTAACCAGGCCTGGGACCGTGCGATCAGCACCGCCGACCGGACCGTGCTGGCTCACGACTTTTCCGTTCGCTACCTCGCGCCGTACCGCGAGGTGCTCGCCCAGCATGCGCGCAAGCGCGACCTGGAAGAACCCTGGGTCTTGGGCGTAGTCCGCCAGGAAAGCCGCTTCGTCACCGGCGCGAAGTCTTCGGCGGGAGCGACGGGCCTGATGCAGGTGATGCGCCCGACCGCGAAGTGGGTGGCGGAGCGGATGCGCATGAGGGACTTCGCCCCCGGGCGGCTGCATCACCCCGAAATGAACGCCGCTCTTGGGACGTACTATTTGCGGCATGTGCTCGATCAGTTCGACGGAATCCCCGTTCTCGCCGCCGCGGCCTATAACGCGGGACCCACGCGCGCGCGCTTGTGGCGCGGGGGTGTCCCGGTCGAGGGCGCAATCTTCGCCGAGACCATTCCGTTCGGCGAGACTCGCGACTACGTCAAGAAGGTGATGACGAACACCGTCTATTACGCCGCCGTGCTCGGCTCGCAGCAGACGCCGCTCAAGGCTCGCCTCGGCACCGTGACTCCGAAGAGCGGGCAGTCGGCCATGGCGATGCACGACAAGCCGGCACTCTGACCCGCGCGGGTGCGCCGCCACAGGGCGGCGCCTCGGAGTGAGATAATTCTCTCTCCCTGTGGAGCGGGTTTCCCCATGAGTCGCATTCTGGTCATCGGCGGCAGCGGTTTTATCGGCCGGCACCTTGTACGCCAGCTTGGCGAAGACGGGCACGACGTTACGGTGCCCACTCGCCGGCGCGAGCGCGCCAAACACCTCATCCTCCTGCCGACCGTGGACGTGGTCGAGGCCGACATTCACGACCCCGAGACGCTCGCGCGCCTCACCGCCGGGTGCGACGCAGTCATCAATCTCGTGGGTATTCTTCAGGGGGGGCGGGGACAGCCCTACGGCCCGGCCTTCGCGCGTACACACGTCGAGCTTCCCAAGAGCATCGTCGAAGCGTGCAAGAAGAACCACGTGCGCCGCCTGCTCCACATGAGCGCCTTGCACGCGCACGCCGAAGGTCTCAGCCAATACCTGCGTTCCAAGGGCGAAGGCGAGTCCTGGGTGCTTGCGGCGCAGCAGGAGCTGGCGGTCACGGTGTTTCGGCCATCGGTCGTGTTCGGGCCCGAGGACCGCTTCCTGAACTTGTTCGCAAGGCTGCAGCGCTGGCTGCCTGTGGTCCTCCTCGCTTGCCCGCAGGCGCGCTTCCAGCCCGTGTACGTGGAAGACGTGGCGCGCTGTTTCAGGACAAGCCTCTCAGACCGCGACAGCGTCGGCAAGGCCTACGACCTGTGCGGGCCGCACATCTACACACTCGCCGAGTTGGTGAGGTACGCCGGAGTGGTAAGCGGCCACCCGCGGCCCATCATCGGCCTCTCCGACCGCTTGTCCTACCTTCAGGCCTGGGCGATGGAGTGGGTGCCCGGCGAGCTCATGTCGCGCGACAACTACAATTCGATGCAGGTGGACAGCGTCTCCAAGAGCCCGTTTCCCTTCGGCATCGAGCCCACCGCTCTCGAGGCCGTCGTTCCGACCTATCTGGGCAAAGTGCGCCCCCGTTCGCGGTACAGCGAGTTCCGATATAGGGCCGGCCGATAGTCGGCCATGAAGGTCTATCGGGTAGGAGGATCGGTCCGCGACGAGCTCTTGGGCATTCCCGTCGCAGACCGCGACCATGTCGTGGTCGGCAGCACCCCCGAGGAAATGGTGCGCCTGGGTTACAAGCCGGTGGGCAAGGATTTCCCGGTGTTCCTCCATCCTCAGACCCGCGAGGAGTACGCGCTCGCGCGCACCGAGCGCAAGGTCGCGCGCGGCTACAAGGGGTTCAAGATCCACGCCTCACCCGAAGTCACGCTCGAGCAGGATCTCGAGCGGCGGGATCTGACCATCAACGCCATGGCGCGCGACGAGGCCGGGCGCCTCGTCGATCCTTTCGGCGGCGCAGCCGACCTCGAGCGCAGGCTGTTGCGGCACGTAAGCCCCGCTTTTGTCGAGGATCCGGTGAGGATCCTGCGCGTCGCGCGCTTCGCCGCGCGCTTCGGATTCGAGGTCGCGCCCGAAACCATGGCGCTGATGCGCTCCATGGTCGCAAACGGCGAAGCCGACGCCCTGGTGCCCGAGCGCACGTGGCAGGAATTCTCCCGGGGCCTGATGGAAGGCGACCCCGGCTTGATGTTCCCGGTGCTCGCGCAGAGCGGGCTCCTCGCCAAGCTCCTCCCCGAGTTGAAGCTCGAATTCGAGCACGGCCGGCCGGCGAACGACGCAGCGCGCGTTCTGGTCCGCTCGCTTCAATGCGCCGCGGGAGAGCGGCTCGGTCTCGCCCCGCGCTTCGCGCTGGTCGCTTCGCGGACAGGCTCCGCTGCAAACGTGAGTGAGCGCCTCAAGGCACCCGGGGATTGCCGCGATCTGGCGCTACTCGCCGAGCGATACGCCGGGACGATCAAGCGGGCCGCCGCGCTTTCCGCCTCCGAATTGCTCGAGCTGCTCGAGCGCTGCGACGCTTTCCGCCGGCCCGATCGCTTCGACGAGCTGCTTGCGCTCACGCGAATGCCTTCAGCGCGGCGAACGAGGGTGGGGGGACACGCCTTACATGCCGCGCGTGTTACTGCGGCGCTCGCTGGGCGCCGCTGCGGGCGTCGACGCAGGAAAGATCGCCGCACGAAGCCCGAAACAGGAGATCGCCGCCAGACTGCGGCGCGCGCGGATCGCCGCGATCGAAGCGCTCGTCTGAGAGCGTCACAGGAATCGCGTGAGCAGCGTCAGGGCGAGCGAGAGCAGGATGGTGCTCGTGAAGGGCAGGTAGTAGAGCTTCCCCTTGTAGCGAACCGTGAGGTCCCCGGGCAGCCGGCCGAGGCCGTATTTCGCCAGCCACGGCGCGAGCACCGTGAGCACGATGAGCGCGACGATCAGTGTCAACACCCACTTCAGCATAGCTTCACTCTACCGGGCTTCGCGATAAACTGCGCGGCTCCCGAACTCCCCGAGGAATACGATGATCGAGCTTTACACCTGGAGCACGCCCAACGGCCGCAAGGTTTCCATCATGCTGGAGGAGTGCGGCCTGGCCTACAACGTTCACAAGATCAATATCGGCGCAGGCGAGCAGTTCGCCCCCGATTACCTTGCGATCAATCCGAACGGGAAGATTCCTTCCATCGTCGATCCGGAAGGGCCCGACGGGAAACCCATCCGGATGATGGAATCGGGTGCGATCCTCATCTACCTCTCGGCGAAGACCGGCAAATTCCTGCCGAAAAGCGACCGCGGCAAGTACCTGGCGCTGCAGTGGCTGATGTTCCAGATGGGGCACGTCGGGCCGATGTTCGGGCAGGTGCACCATTTCCTGCGCTACGCAAAGGAGCAGGTGCCCTACGCGATCGAGCGCTACACCAAGGAAAAGGACCGTCTCTACGGCGTGCTCGACCGGCGCTTGGGCGAAGCCGAGTACCTGGCGGGCGAGTACTCGATCGCCGACATCGCGACCTATCCCTGGGTGGCGCGCTACGAGTGGCACAAGACCGATTTGAATGCCTTCCCCAACGTGAAGCGCTGGTTCGACGCGATCGGCGCGAGGCCTGCGGTCAAGCGCGGGATGGCCGTGCCTTCGTGAGGAAAGAACGTCTTGTCTGATTCTTCGGGGATTTCGTCCTCCCTTCGCAGCTTAAGGCCTTATACGCCGGCGCTCGACGTCGGCGAGGAGATCTGTCTGATCTTCCAGAAGACCTCGACGCCCCTTTTGCGGATGCTGGCGATCGTTGGACTGGCAGCCGCTTCGGTATCTGCTATTGCACAGACGGAAACCCCGGCTGCCCCTTTCGAGGAGCGCTCTCCGTGGCTGCTTGCCCCCGTGTTCAACGTCAGTCCGAAGCTCGGCACGTCGCTTGGCGCGCTCGGTGGCTACCTGCATTACTACGATGAGAAGTCGCGGCCCTCGATTTTCGCAGTTACAGCCCAGTACACCAACACTGAGTCGATCGTGGCCGGAGGGTTTGCCAAGACCTCCTTCGACGAGGACCGTCAACGACTGAACGCCGGGCTCATGTACGGCAACGTCAAGAACGATTACAGCGATTACCTCGGAACCGGCGTCCCGCTGCAATCCAACGCCGAGCTGCGCTCGTTCATTGCGCGCTACCTCTACCGCGTCCAGGGTGACTGGTTCGCTGGCGTGCAGGGCATCTATCAGAACTTCGCGATCGGCGGCGAGACGTCGTTCGACGACCAAGTGCTCGATATCCTGGGGGTCAGGCCGTACAAGTCAGGCGGACTGGGTCTCGTCGTCTATCGCGATTCACGCGACAGCGACACGATGCCAACCCGGGGCTGGCTGCTCAACCTCAACAACATTGCCTACCGCGAGTCGCTCGGCGGCGAGGCCAACTTCGACGTCTACCGGCTCGACATCAGGTACTTCATCGAACATGGCAAGGGCAACGTATTTGCCATGCGCCAGCTCAACCACTTCACCGACAACGCACCAACCCAGGTAAAAGCGCCCGTTCAGCTTCGTGGTTACAAGCTCGGACAATACAACGGTGAGTATATGTCCGCGATTGAAGGCGAGGAGAGGCTACGACTCGGAGAAAAATGGACGGCCACGATTTTCGCTGGAGTTGCCTGCACATATGGAGGGGGAAAGGACTGCTCGGACAGCGCGAACATCTACCCCGCTGCGGGCGCCGGCATCCAGTACATACTCAAACCGAAGGAGGGCATCGTCATGAACCTAGAATACGCCCAAGGCAAGGCTGGTAACTACGGCGTCTATCTGAAGATGGGATACGCCTACTGACACTGGCACCATCCCTACAAGTGAGAGACCGATATCGGGTCGTTAGGAGACCGCTTTAGCCCTTCCTCGCGTACTTGACGAGAAACGCGTTGATTTCCTCGACCTTGAGCTGAATTTCGCGCGGATCGGGCTGGTTGCCGACCACGCGGTTCATCCACTCCATGTTCTTCTCCATCCGCGCCACGACCGCCGGCCATTCGGACGCCTTGTGGCGCTGCGGGTCGGGGAGCACGTGGCACTGCTGGCAGGCGAGCTTGAAGGACTGGCCCTCCGGGAGATTGATGGCCGGATATCTCCTAGGGTCGAGCGGACGCTGGCTGTATTTCTGCAGGTAGGCGAGGAGGAGTTCCGCTTCCTCCGCAGTCGGCGCCTCGACGCCGGCCATCATCTCGTGCATCAATTCGCCCATGTTGCCTTTGCCTTTCATGCGCACCACCATGCGCTCGAAGATCATCGGCCATTTCGCCGCGTGATGCATCGCCGGGTTGGGCAGGTTGTGGCATTGCACGCAGTACTGTACGACGAGCCGCGCGCCGCGGGATCTCGGCGCGGGGAGGTGCGCCAGATCGAACGTGGGCGGGAGAATGCGCTCGAGCATTGGCCCGTGCGGGCTTTCGGCCCAGCGTTTCTTCGCCTGCTCGACGAGCTGGGTGAGGTCCTGGGCTGAAGCGCTTGTCGCGAAGAAGACCAGGACGGCGGGCAACGCGGCGGCGAGGTGCATGCCGCGATTATACTGGGACGAATTCTTCCGCTCGATTGGTGGAACCGCTCAGCTGCCGCTGAACCAGTTGTATCCCTGGTCCTCCCAGTAGCCGCCGGGATAGTCGTTCGTGACGTACATCGCGGTGATGTGCTTCGGATTCTTGAAGCCGAGCTTGGTCGGGATGCGCAGCTTCATCGGGAAGCCGTACTTGGGCGGAAGGAGTCTGGTCGGCGAAGCGGAAGGTGAGCAGCGTCTGCGGGTGCAGCGCGGTCGCCATGTCGATGCTCGTGGTGTAGTCGTCGGCGCACTCGAAGCCGATGTATTTCGCCGTGGTGTCGGCGCCGATGCGCGCGAGGAAATCGGAAAAGCGCACGCCGCTCCACTTGCCGATCGCGCTCCAGCCCTCGACGCAGATGTGACGCGTGATCTGCGAAGTCTGCGGCAGGGCGTAGAGCTCGGGCAGCGTCCAGGGCTTCTGGTCGCGGATGAGGCCCGACAGTTCGAGCTCGTAGCTCGCCCCGTCCACGACGCGCACCTCGTCCTCGCGGTAGTAGGCGTTGAAGGGAAAGGGCCTGGTGATCGCGCTCTCCGGATACTCCGGCGCGAGCTTGCTCGGGGTCGAACAGCCAGGCTTGGACGCCGTCGTTCCAGCGCGACATCCCGAGGAGCAGCTTCTGCACGTTTTCGTCGTCGGTCAGATCGCAGCCCGACAGCAGCGCGAGCGCGCCGAGCGACAGGCCCTGCTTGAGGAACAGCCGCCGCTCGATCGAGCGGATGAGCTTCGGAGACTGGTCGGCCAGGCTCGTTTCCATGGTGCGCTTCTTCATGATGCTCTCCTTGCTCGGCCGGTGATCATCGTCGGAAAGCTGCGCGGCACCACAATCACCATGACGATGTGCACGCAGCACGATGAACACCATCAGCGCCATTGCGAAGAAATGCAGAAAGCGCGCGCCTTCGTAGCCGCCCATGAGCGCCGCGATTTCCTGCAGCTGCACCGGCTTCCAGATCGCGAGGCCCGAGAACACGAGCACCACGAGGCACAGGATGATCGCGAGGTAAGCAGCGCGCTGCGCCGCGTTGTACACGGCGAGGTCGTCGTGCGCGAGCTTGCCGCGCAGCGCGGCCAGGACGTCGCGCAGCACAGCGCGGGGCGTAAGCGGGAGGAGTTTCCTCCGGAAGTGGCCGGAAACGATGCCGTAGGTCACGTAGACGATGCCGTTCAATACCAGCAGCCACATCGCGGCGAAGTGCCACTGCAGCGCCCCTGCAAGCCAGCCGCCAAGGGTGACCTCGTTGGGAAACCTGAAACCGAAGAGCGGCGAGGCATTGTAGATGCGCCAGCCGCTTGCGACCATTACGAGAATCGCGAACGCGTTGATCCAGTGCGTGACGCGCACGACGAGCGGATGGACCTTCACCCACTCCGCCCGGTCCTGTTGTATCACTTCCATCGAGATCTCCTCGCTGCGCGACCTCCTTGAGTCGCGACAGGCAGGCTAGGCCTTACAGCGCCAGCCTTCTGTCGCCTTCGCGGAAACCCAGCAGCGGCGCCGAAAAACCGCGACTGAACGCGATGACCTTGAAGAGCTCGCCCATTTCGGCGGGGCTCGTCAGCCGGTTTGCCTGGTTCGCGAGCGGAAGGTAGCGTGCTCCGTCCTCGGAGGGCGTGCGCGCCATGACCTCGGTGATGCCGCAATTGACGAGGAACTGCGCCTGGCTCGTGTAACCGGCGAGGTCGAGCCCGCTATCGCGCGCGGCCGCGGCAATGGCACTGAAATCGACGTGGCTGGTGATGTCCTGGAGTCCCGGGAAAAAAAATGGATCGGCGTGAGCGCGGTGGCGGTAGTGGCACATCAGCGTTCCGTCCTTGCGCTGCGGGTGGTAGTACTCCTTCGCCGGAAAGCCGTAATCGACGAAGAGCGCCAGACCTTTTTCAAGGACCTCCGCAAGCGAGCGCATGAAAGCCGCGCGCAACCAGATGAATCTCGGTGCGAAAGCCTTCGGGGAGTTTGAGCGCGCGCGCCGCATCCAGCAGGTCGCCCGAAGCCATTCGCCAGGACCAGTCGAGGCGGTCGGTTCGAACGCCGACTCCGCCTTCCTCGATTTTCCCGCCCTGGACCCGGACGACGTGGACCGGCATCGCATCGAGCACCTCGTTTCCGATCACGACTCCGGAAAACGAAGGCGGCAGGCGATTCAGCCACGCCACGCGCTCGAGCAGATGAGGGACTCTCGCGGCAAGCGTGTCGCGGCTGCGCTCGCGCAGGTCGGAAGAGAGCTCGAGGATGAGATAGTTGCGCGGCGCTTTTCCGGAGCGCTCCAGCTCCTCGAGCAGCGTCGCGGCGAGCGCGCCGCTACCTGCGCCCACCTCGAGCACCTCGTCGAATCCTGAGTCCAGCACCTGCTTCATTTGTCGCGCGAGGGTCTGGCCGTAGAGCTGCGAAATTTCAGGCGCCGTGACGAAATCTCCGGCCTTGCCGAGTTTCCGTGCACCGGCACTGTAGTAGCCGAGGCCCGGCGCGTAGAGCGCGAGCTCCATGTAGCGCGCGAAGCCGATCCAGCCGCCGCTTGCCGCGATTTCCTCGCGAATATGTGCAGCGACGCGCTCGCTGTGCTCGCGCGCGTCGGGCGTGGGTTCGGGTAGCGCCATGGAAAGGAAGGCGGGACTATTCCGGTATCATTCTAGGCCATGCCCGAGTCGCTTTCAGGGAAAGTTGTGCTCGTCACCGGGGGCGCAAAGCGCGTCGGGGCCGCCATCGTCCGGCGGCTGCACCGCGAGGGCGCGAGCGTGATGCTGCACTACAGGGGATCGGAACGCGAGGCGAACGCATTGCGTTCCGAGCTGAACGCGGCGCGGCAGAACTCCGTGGCGCTGGTCCAGGCCGATCTGCTCGACCTCGCGGGCCTCGCCGAGATCGTGAGAAACGCCGTCAACCGCTTCGAGCGGCATCGATGCGCTCGTCAACAACGCTTCCGCCTTCTTCCCGACTCCGGTCGGCGAGATGACTCAGGCGACCTGGGACAGCCTCATCGGCGCGAACCTGCGTGCGCCGCTTTTCCTTTCGCAGGCCGCTGCTCCGCATCTGAAAAAGACCAATGGCACGATCGTCAACATCACCGACATCCACGCCGAGCGGCCGCTGAAGAACTACGTGATCTATTCGATCGCGAAGGCCGGGCTCGCGGGGTTGACGCGCTCGCTCGCTCGCGAGCTCGGGCCCGAGGTGCGCGTCAACGGCGTCGCGCCGGGACCCATCGCCTGGCCCGAGGACGGATCGTTCGACGAGGTCGCGCGCCAGCGCGTGATCTCGAACACGGTACTGAAGCGCACCGGCGATCCCGACGACGTCGCCCGCGCGGTTTACTACCTGATCGCGGAAGCGCCCTACGTGACGGGGCAGATCATCGCGGTGGACGGCGGCAGGAGCATCAATCTGTAACAGGTCCCGGGTGCAAGGAACCGGACGTGCCGGACAGTGTCTGACGTGGTTCCGGCAACAAGAAGAGAAGCCCTCCGATGAACCCCACTCCACATCTCCCCGATCTCCACCGACGCCGTATCGTCCGGGCGGCTCTTGCTGCCGGCGCCGGTGCGCTGCTCGGTCCGGCGCAGCTGCTTGCGCAGGAAAGGACGCTGCGCGCGACGCCCGCGGTGGCGCTCGGACCCTTCTATCCCGATCGCCTGCCCGCGGACCAGGACGCCGACCTGACCGCGGTCGCCGGGCGGCAGGGCCGGGCCGCAGGCCAGATTCTGTACTTGAGCGGGCGCGTGCTCGATGTGCGCGGGCGTCCGATTCCGGGCGCGCGCCTGGAGCTGTGGCAGGCGAATGCGCACGGGCGCTACATCCACAGCGCCGATAGCGACGCTTCCGGTCCGCTCGACCCTTACTTCCAGGGCTATGCTTTGCTGCGCACCGACGACCAAGGACGGTACCGCATCAAGACCGTGAAGCCCGCGCCCTACAGCGGCCGCACCGCACACCTGCATTTCAACGTCGAGGGCGGGCGTGCGAAGCTCACCACGCAGATGTTCTTCGAAGGCGAGCGCCTGAACGAGCGCGACGGGCTGTACCGCTGGCTGAGCCGGGAGGACCGCGACTCAGCGACGGGTCGCTGGGCCGAGCGCGCCGCCGACATGGAAGAGAAGGCTCTCGCCGCGGTTTGGGATATCGTGCTGAGTCTGAGCTAGGCAGCACTCGTGCCTTGGGCTCAATTCCGGGATAATCGGCGCTTCCTGCCCGGCTTCCCATCATGAACGCACCGGAAAAAATCCACTTCACCCGCAAGCAGCGCTTCGAGTCAGGGAAGCTCGAGAAGCGCCTGTGCCGGCTGGTCGGGGAGGCGATCGGCGACTACGGGATGATCGAAGCGGGAGACCGCGTCATGGTGTGCCTGTCTGGCGGCAAGGACAGCTACGGGCTGCTCGACATCCTGACGAAGCTGTGCGAGCGCTCACCGGTCGCCTTCGAGATCGTCGCGGTCAACCTCGATCAGCGCCACCCCGGGTACCCCGAGCACGTGCTGCCGGACTACCTGAGGTCGCTGGGCATTCCGTTCCGGATCGAGACGCAGGATACGTATTCGGTGGTCAAGCGCGTCGTCCCCGAAGGCGAGACCATGTGCGGCCTGTGTTCGCGGCTGCGCCGCGGCGTTCTCTACCGAGTCGCGCGAGAGATCGGCGCGACCAAGATCGCGCTCGGCCATCATCGCGACGATATCCTGGAGACGTTTTTCCTGAACCTCTTCTTCGGCGGGAAGATGAAGGCGATGTCGCCGAAGCTCCAGTCCGACGATGGTGAACACGTCGTCATCCGCCCGCTCGCGTACGTGGCGGAGAGCGATCTCGAAGCCTACGCCGAAGCGAAGCGCTTCCCTATCATTCCCTGCGACCTGTGCGGCTCGCAGCCGACCCTGCAGAGAAAGCAGGTGAAGGCCATGATCGCCGAGTGGGAGAAACGGCATCCCGGGCGGATCGATTCGATGTTCCGCGCGCTCTCCGACATCGTGCCTTCGCACATGATGGACCGGAAGCTGTTCGATTTTTCCGCAGTGCGCACATCCGGGGATACGCAATGAAGCGCCGCCTGGGGATCGCAGGCTACTTCGCCGTCGCAGGGCTCGTCGCGCTCGTGTTTGCGATGGTGGGACGCGTGACTGCGCAGGACTGGCGCAGCACAAGCCAGGAGCCGGTCGGCCTCGCGCCCGCTGCGGCGACGACGCCCGACCCGATTGTCCAGGTCTATGCAGCTCGCGTCCGGGGTTTTCGCGGCGTGTTCGGCGTTCACACCTGGATCGCCGTCAAGCCAACCGCTGCGGCCGAGTACACGGTCTACGAGATCATCGGCTGGCGTCTGCGCTGGCAGGACACGGCCCTGGTCGTGCGGCATCGCGCGCCCGATGCACGCTGGTTCGGGTCGGAGCCCGAGCTCGTCGCCGAGAAACGCGGCGCGGGGGTCGAAGAGCTGATCGCGCGCATCGACAAGGCTGCGCACGCCTACCCCTGGGCCGGCGAATACACGATGTGGCCCGGTCCGAACTCCAACACCTTCACCGCCTGGGTGCTGCGCGCGGTGCCCGAGCTCGAGGCCGATCTGCCCCCGACTGCGATCGGCAAGGACTATTCAGGTGCGAAGCTCGTCGGATCCGCGCCGAGCGGCAAGGGCTTCCAGCTCTCGCTCTTTGGCCTGCTTGGCCTGACCGGGAGCTCGGTCGAAGGTCTCGAGTTCAACCTTCTCGGGACTCACCTTTGGGGTGAATCCTTTCGATCCGGCGCTCAAGCTGCCGCTGATAGGCCGCGTCGGTCCGTCGCGTACATTCGACACGAAAGTGCCCGAAGCGAAGCTGAACGAAGCGAAGAGCCGGCCCCCTGGCCGAAAAGCCCGCTCTCTAGCACCAAGCATAGGCATCTTGTCAAAGTCATTTTGACATGCTAACTTTGCGCGGTCATATGAACTGCGCAGAACGCCTCGTTTCAATTTTCGGCAGCCAAGCGGAAGTCGCCCGCGCGTTCCGGCTCGATCGCGCGGTGGTCAACAACTGGGTCAAGTCAGGTTACGTGCCGGCGCGCTGGGCGACGGAAGTCGAGCGCGTCACCAACGGCGGGATTCACGCCGTGGAAGTGCTGAACGAGGCTTCCGCGAAGAAGCCGGTGAAGGTCAAATCGCGTCCCGACGGTCACCTCTTCGGGTCGCCTCTTTCGGGAAAGGAAGCCATGAACAATTTCGCGCCTGCCAAACGCATCAGCTCGTTCCATCCGCCGCAAAGGACGCTCATGGGTCCGGGTCCGACGGAGATCCATCCGCGCGTGCTCACCACCATGAGCCAGCCGGCGATCGGCTATCTCGATCCGGTGTTCGTCGAGATGATGGAGGAGCTGAAAGGCCTGCTGCGCTACGTCTACCAGACGAAGAACCCGCTCACCTTCCCGCTCTCCGGCCCCGGCTCGGTTGGGATGGAGTACTGCTTCGTCAATCTCGTGTCCCCCGGCGACAAGGTGATCGTGTGCCGGAACGGCGTCTTCGGCGGACGCATGATCGAGAACGTCGAGCGCATGGG
The DNA here is from genome assembly GCA_963699535.1 of uncultured beta proteobacterium. Lineage (GTDB taxonomy): Bacteria > Pseudomonadota > Gammaproteobacteria > Burkholderiales > SG8-39 > VBDM01. The sequence continues at coordinate 44,206 of CAVOUJ010000013.1, forward strand.
AGGCAAGGCGGTCGTCGTCGAGGACGACTGGGGTGCTCCCATCGATCCGAACAAGCTCGAGGACGCACTGAAGAAGAACCGCGACGCGCGACTCGTGGCGTTCGTGCACGGCGAGACCTCGACGGGGGTGCAGTCGGACGCGAAGACCCTCGTTTCGATCGCTCACAAGTACGACGCGCTTGCGATCGTGGACGCGGTGACGACGCTGGGCGGCTCGCCCGTGCTCGTGGACGAATGGGAGATCGACGCAGTCTACTCGGCGAGCCAGAAGTGCCTCTCCTGCACGCCCGGACTGTCGCCGGTGTCCTTCTCCGAGCGCGTGGTCGAACACGTGAAGAAGCGCAAGGACAAGATCCATTCCTGGTTCATGGACATGAACCTCCTGCTCGGATACTGGGGCGCGACGACGCGCACCTACCACCATACCGCGCCGACGAATTCGCTCTTCGGCTTGCACGAAGCGCTGCTGCTGATCCGCGAGGAAGGGCTGGAGAACGCCTGGGCGCGCCACCAGCGGCATCACAATGCGCTGAAGGCGGGACTCGAAGCAATGGGGCTTCGTTTCCTCGTCAAGGAGCAGTACCAGTTGCCGCAGATGAACGCGGTGCGCTGCCCGGAAGGCGTGAACGAGGCCGAGGTGCGAAAGACGCTCCTCAACGAATTCAGCATCGAGATCGGAGCGGGCCTCGGCCCCCTCGCGGGCAAGATCTGGCGCATCGGCATCATGGGTTACTCCTGCCGGCCGGACAACGTCATGTTGTGCCTTTCGGCCCTCGGCTCGGTGCTCTCCGACATGGGCTTGCCGGTCCATGTCGGCGATGCGGAGGCCGCGGCCCACGGGGCCTACGCCTCGATGCACGCCAAGGCCGCGCAGCAGAAGCAGAAAAGCCGCGCCGCGGCCTGACGTCGATCGGGGGAGACCCTAGGGCGGGCGGGGTCTTTCGATAGCCCGCCATCTGAAGTGCTTGCTTTCTTGAGCAAGCGCTCATAATATCTGAGCACTTGCTCAGGACCGACTTTCCCCGCGACGATCCCGTATGGCCCGACCTGCCGCCGCCCGCGCCCATTCCCGCGCTCCCGCGACCGACCAGAAGGAGCGGCTTCTCGCCGCGACCGAGCGGTTGCTGTGCTCGCGCGGTCTCGCCTGCGTCACGACGCGCGATATCGCCCACGCTGCAAGGGTGGCCGAAGGCGCCCTGTACAATCATTTCGGCGACAAGGCCGAGCTGATCCTCGAGGTAGTGCTGCACGGCGTGGGCGAGTTCCGCGAGGTGCTGGACAGCCTTCCGCTGCAGGTCGGGCAGAACACCGTGCAGAAAAACCTCGAACGGGTGCTCGAGAGCGCGTTTCACTTTCACCATCGCATCGCCTCGCTGGTGTGCTCGCTTTTCGCCGACCGGGAGTTGCTGGCACGCGTGCGCGGCACGATGAACGAGCGCTGCATCGGGCCGGGCCGCACGGCGTCGGTGCTCGCCGCATATCTGAGCGCCGAGCAGCGGCTCGGACGAGTGGCCGCGCGTGCAGTGCCCGAGGCTGCAGCGCAACTTCTGCTGGCGGCGAGCTTCAACAAGGCCGTGTACGACCATTTCTACGGCGTGTCCGGCGAGGCACAGGCGCGCCGCCATTTGCGGGACTCGGTCCGCGCGCTGCTCGCCGGACTCAGCCCCGAGGACGGGGAAAAGCGCGCGAGGGAAACGAAATGAAGCCCGGTTCTCTTCGATCCTGGTACCTGGGCGCTGTCGCGGTGCCGGGGGCCCTGCTGGCGGCCTGCGCGGTCGGGCCCGACTACCGGGCGCCAGAAGCTCCTGCGGCGTCTACTTATACCGAAAAGCCCCAACCCGGTCAGACCGAGGCGGCGCCAGTACGCGGCGGGGAGGCCCAGAGCTTCGAGCCTGGGGCGGAGATTTCGGCCGAATGGTGGAAGCTCTTCGGCTCGCCGGCTTTGGACAAGCTCATGCAGACCGCGCTTGCCGGCCATCCGACGCTGGATGCCGCTCAGGCGGCGCTGCGCCAAGCAGAGGAGAATCTCAACGCGCAGTACTCGGTGCTCTATCCGAGCGTCGATGCGGGCCTTTCGGCGAGGCGCCAGCGAATCAGCGGGGCGACGTTCGGAAATCCGTCGATCCCTCCCAACGTCTTCAATCTCTACAACGCCTCGGTGAACGTCTCCTACGCGATCGACGTCGCGGGAGGCGCGCGGCGCGAGCTCGAGGCGCTCGAATCAGGCATCGATTTCCAGCGATTCCAGCTCGAGGCCGCCTATCTTTCGCTCACGGCAAACATCGCGACGACCGCCTTTCGCGAAGCGGCGCTGCGCGAGCAGATCCGTGCGACGCGCGAGATTCTCGACTTGCAGGAACGCGGGGTTCAGCTCGTGGAGAAGCAGTTTGCCATCGGCGCAGTTTCGCGCGCGGACGTTCTCGCGCAAATGGCGCCGCTTTCGGCAACGCGCGCGAGCGTGCCGCCGCTCGAAAAGGCGCTCGCACAGACCCGCAACCAGCTTGCCGTGCTCGTCGGCAAGTTTCCCGGAGAGGCGGAGCTGCCGGAACTCGACTTGGCCGCATTCAGGCTGCCGCAGACCCTTCCGGTGAGCCTGCCCGGGGATCTCGTTCGGCAGCGACCGGATATCCGCGCTGCCGAAGCGAATCTGCATCAAACCAACGCCCGAATCGGTGTCGCCCAGGCTCTCATGTTCCCGCAACTCACGCTGAGCGGAAGCTACGGTAGGGCCGCGCTCGGCGCCGGGAACCTCTTCGACCCCGGCACGCAGATATGGAACATCGGCGCGAACCTGCTGCAGCCGATTTTCCACGCCGGAGAGCTACAGGCGAGAAAGCGCGGCGCGATCGCGGCCTACGAGCAGGCTTTCGCACAGTACCGGCAGACCGTGCTGGGTGCGTTCCAGAACGTCGCCGACGCGCTGAATGCGCTCGAGTTCGACGCGGCCACGCTCAAGGCGCAGGCGGAGGCGGAGGCCGCCGCCCGCGAAAGCCTCGAAGTCACCCAGAAGCAGTTCGAATTCGGCTCGACGAGCTATCTCGCGCTGCTTCTCGCGCAGCGCCAGTACGAGCAGGCGAGGATCGGTTTGGTGCAGGCGCAGGCCGCGCGCTACGCGGACACCGCCGCCCTCTTCCAGGCGCTCGGCGGCGGGTGGTGGCGGCGCGGCGAGGCGGTTCGCGAAGCACCGGCCACCGTAGCGAACTGAGTCGGCAAGAATTCAACGGAGTCGCGTTCGATGGCTAAACGAATGATCATCATGCTGTTGGCGGCCGGGATTGTGTTCGGCGGGATACTCGCATGGCAACTCATCGTCAAGCCGGCGATGATGCGGAAATTCATCCCGATCGGCGTCATTCCGCCTCAGACCGTATCCACGGCCAAGGCCGCATTCTCCGATTGGCAAGACGGTTTTCAGGCGGTGGGCACGGTGCGCGCGGCAAGCGGCGCGGACATCGCGCCCGAGGTCGCGGGAGTCGTTACTGCAATTCACTTCCAGTCCGGGCAAGAGGTCCAGGAAGGCGCTCCTCTGGTGCAGCTCAATAACGAATCGGACCTGGCGAGGCTGCAATCCCTCGCCGCCGCCGCCGACCTCGCGGAAGCAAATTTCGAGCGCAACAAGAAGCAGCTGGAATTCCAGGCGGTCAGTCAGGCCGTGGTGGACACGGACGCCGCCAACCTCAAGAGCGCCAGGGCGCAGGTTGCAGAGCAGCGGGCCCTCGTTAACAAGAAGCTCGTGCGCGCGCCGTTCGCCGGCCGCCTCGGGATTCGGGCCGTCGACGTCGGGCAGTACGTCACTGCCGGAACGAAGCTCGTGACGCTGCAGGCGCTCGATCCAGTGTACGTCGATTTCTACGCGCCGCAGAAGTCGCTCGGGAAGCTCGCGCTGAAGCAAAGAATCATCTTGCAGGCCGACGCCTTCTCCGGAGCGCAGTTCACCGGGGAGATCAGCTCGATCGACCCCAAGGTCGATCCGGCGACCCGCAATGTACTGGTGCGCGCTTCGGTCCGCAACCCGAAGCGCAGCCTCCTTCCCGGTATGTTCGTCACGGTATCGATCGCTGCGGGTGGCCCGCAGCGCTTCATCACGCTACCGCAGACCGCCGTGACCTACAACCCGTACGGCGACACCGTGTTCGTCGTGGAGGAGCAGAGCGGCCAGGACGGGAAAGCGTCGCTCGTCGCACAGCAGAAGTTCGTGAAGACGGGCGACACTCGCGGCGACCAGGTCGCGATACTTTCCGGGATCAAGGAAGGCGACACTGTGGTTACCGCGGGGCAGCTCAAGCTCCGCTCGGGAGGCGTGCCCGTGATCGTCAACAATTCGATCCAGCCGACGAACGAGCAGGCCCCGCAACCCAAGGACCAGTGAACCGGAGGTCCCGATGAGAAAGTACACCGACATCTTCATCGAGCGGCCGGTCCTCGCGACGGTCGTGAGCCTGACGCTCCTCGTTCTCGGCTTGCGCTCGATCGGCCTCCTGCCCGTGCTGCAGTACCCGCGCACGGAGAATGCGGTGGTGACCGTGACGACCACCTACGTCGGCGCCGACCCGGCGCTGGTCGCCGGGTTCATCACCACGCCGCTCGAAAATTCCATCGCGCAGGCGAACGGCATCGACTACATGAGCTCGGTGAGCCGCCAGAGCGTGAGCACCATCACGGCGGCGCTGCGGCTGAACTACGACGCCGACAAGGCGCTCACGGAAATCAACACCAAGGTCAACGCCGTCCTCAATCAGCTGCCGCCCGGCTCGCAGCAGCCGGTGCTCACGGTCAAGGTCGGGCAGACGGTCGCCGCCATGTACATCGGCTTCGCGAGCGACGTGCTTCCGCCCAACCAGATCACCGACTACCTGATCCGTGTGGTCCAGCCGAAGCTGCAGGCGGTTGAGGGCGTGCAGACGGCCGAGATCCTCGGCGGAAAACTGTTTGCGATGCGCGCTTGGCTCGATCCGGACAGACTCGCCGCCTATAACCTTACCGCGGCCGACGTGAGCGCGGCGCTTGCCGCCAACAACTTCCTGTCTGCGGTGGGCGCGACCAAGGGCCAGATGGTGCAGGTCAACCTCACCGCTTCCACCAACCTGCGCTCCGTCGAGGAATTCAAGAACCTCGATCATCAAGCAGCAGGGATCGGCGCGTCGTTAGGCTGAGTGACGTGGCCAACGTGACGCTCGGCTCCGAAGAGTACGAAACTGAAGTCGGCTTCGACGGCAAGAAGGCGGTCTACATCGGTATCAATGTCGCGCCCGCGGCGAACCTGCTCGAGGTCATCGCGCGGGTGCGCGACGTCTTCCCGCCGATCAAGGCGCAGCTGCCTCAAGGGCTGCAAGGCGAGATCGTTTACGATTCGACCAAGTTCGTAAATAGCGCGATCAACGAAGTCATATGGACGCTCGCCGAGGCGCTCGTCATCGTGACCCTCGTTGTGTTCGCCTTTCTCGGCTCGATCCGCTCGGTCGTGATCCCCACCGTAGCGATTCCCCTGTCGCTGGTCGGAACGTTCACCCTGATGTTCGCCCTCGGCTACTCGATCAATCTGCTGACGCTGCTCGCCCTGGTGCTCGCCATCGGCCTCGTGGTGGACGACGCCATCATCGTGGTGGAGAACGTCAACCGCCACCTGGAAGAGGGCATGAAGCCGACGCAGGCGGCGATCCTCGCCGCGCGCGAGCTCGCCAATCCGATCATCGCCATGACCATCGTGCTCGTCGCCGTATACGTGCCGATCGGGTTTCTCGGCGGGCTTACCGGAGCGCTCTTCACCGAATTCGCCTTTACGCTGGTCGGAGCGGTCACCGTTTCGGCGGTCGTCGCACTGACGCTCTCGCCCATGATGTGCGCCCGGATGCTGAAGCCGCATGACCCAAACCAGAAGGGCTGGGACACGAAACTCGTGCTGCTGCTCGACCGGACCTTCGACGCGCTTGCACCGCCGCTACGAGCACCTGCTGCACGGCACGCTCAACTGGGTACCCGTGACCACGGTGTTCTCCCTGGTCTCGTCCTGGGCAGCATCTACTTCCTGTACGCGACGGCGAAGTCCGAGCTCGCGCCGCCCGAGGACCAGGGCGTGATCATCAGCGCGTCGCAGGGCGCGCCCAACTCGACGCTGCAGCAGCGCCAGCTGTACACGCGCGCGGTCTACGAGACTTTCGCGAAGCACCCGGAAACCGATCACGTGTTTCAGATAGACGTCCCGGGGCAGATGATCGCCGGCATGGTGCTGAAGCCCTGGAACGAGCGCAAAGCTACGGCTGCGCAGCTTTTGCCGGTCGTTCAGCGCGAGCTCGAGCAAATCGCCGGCCTGCAGACCGCCGCATTCCCGCCGCCCCCGCTTCCCGGAGCCTTCGGCCTGCCGGTGCAGTTCGTAATACAGACGACCGAGCCTTTCGAGCGCCTGAACGAAGTGGCATCCGCCTTCCTCCAGGAAGCGCAGAAGAGCGGCATGTTCATCTTCATCAACAACGACCTCAGATTCGACCTGCCGCAGTCGACGATCGTCATCGACCGGGAACTGACGGCGCAGCTTGGCCTGACCATGAAGGACGTGGGTGGTGCCCTGTCTTCGCTCTTCGGCGGCGGCTATGTCAACTACTTCAGTTTCCATGACCGAGCCTACAAGGTCATCCCGCAGGTGCAGCAGGCCGACCGGCTCAACGCCGACCAGTTGAGAAGCACCTACATTCGCGCGGCGAACGGCGAAGCGATCCCGCTCTCCACTGTCGTTCACATCACGACGAAAACCATCCCGCAGGCGCTCAATCGCTTCCAGCAGCAAAACGCTGCGACGATCGCTGGCGTGCCCGTTCCCGGGCCTCACCCAGGGGGACGACCATCGCCTACCTGCAGGACCTCGCCAAGCGGACGCTGCCGCAGGGCTACTCGGTGGACTACGCCGGGCCGTCCCGTCAGTACATCCAGGAATCCGCCGGGCTGCTCGTCACGTTCTTTTTTGCGCTTATCATTATTTTCCTCGCGCTCGCGGCTCAGTTCGAGAGCTTCCGCGATCCGATCATCATCCTCGTTTCCGTTCCCATGTCGATCTGCGGCGCCCTCATTTTCGTGAGCCTCGGGTGTGGGAGGCGCAAGCCTCAACATTTACACGCAGGTGGGCCTAGTGACGCTGATCGGGCTCATCAGCAAGCACGGGATCCTGATCGTCGAGTTCGCCAACAACCTCCAGAAGCAGGGCTACTCCAAGCGCGAGGCGGTCGAGCACGCGGCGGGCATCCGGCTGCGCCCGATTCTGATGACCACGGGCGCGATGGTGCTCGGCGTCGTCCCGCTCCTCATCGCGAGCGGCGCAGGCGCGGTGAGCCGCTCTCACATGGGGCTGGTGATCTCGACCGGGATCGCGATCGGGACGCTATTCACGCTCTTCGTCGTTCCGGCAATGTATCTGCTGCTGGCCGCGGACCACTCCAAACGCGCCGCAGACGAAACCGTCCCGGCGACCGACGGGTCAGCCGGGTCGCACTGAGGGGATTCCAGCTGCAGTGGCGGCGCGGGTCTGCATCGTAGGCGCAGGCCCGGTCGGCGTCGTCGCCGCGCTTGCCTGCGCGCGGAAGGGCATGCAGGTCACGCTCTTCGAGGCCGAGCGCGAAATCGACCGCAGCCCGCGCGCTGCGACCACTCACCCCTCCACGCTCGAAATGCTCGCGGAGCTCGAACTCCTCGAAGAATTCCGGTCGGTGGGCTTGGTCGCCCGGCACTTTCAGTTCTGGGACGGGGCGACGAAGACTCTCGTCGCTGAGTTCGATCACGAGCTGCTGCGCGACGAGACGCCTTACCCCTATGTCGTACAGACGGAGCAGCACAAGCTCGTCAGCATCGGCCTGCGCCGGCTTTCCGCGATGCCCAACGTCGAGCTAGGGCTCGGCACGGGCATCGCCGACGTCGCGCAGGACGCAAAGGGCGTGCGTGCAACGACGGTCAGTGCGGAGCAGCATGGCTTCGACTACGTCATCGGCTGCGATGGCGGACGCAGCACCGTTCGCAAGAGCATGGAAATCGACTTCGAGGGCTATACCTGGCCCGAGCGCTTCCTCGTGCTGACGACGCTGTTCGACTTCGAGGCGGCGCTCGGCTGCTCCCCGCGCAGCTACATCTCCGACCCGGAGGAGTGGACCAACCTGTTCAAAGTGATGGGCGACGATCTCAAGGGGCGCTGGCGCGCGGTGTTTCCCGCACGTGAGGGCGAAAGCGACGATGAAGCCTTCTCGGACGAGGCGGTGCGCCGGCGGTTGCGAAAACTCCATGAAGGTCACCCGATGGAACTCGTCGTCCATCGGAACATTTACCGCGTGCACCAACGCGTCGCGACATCCTTTCGGAAGGGCCGGGTATTCCTCGCGGGCGACGCAGCCCACATCAACAATCCCGTCGGAGGGCTGGGCCTGAACTGCGGGATTCACGACGCGATGGAACTCGCCGAGACGCTCCACCTTGCGACTTCAGGGCAGGCGGACGAGAGCGTGCTCGACCGCTACGAGCGGCGCCGACGTCCTATCAACATCGAGTACGTTCAGCAGCAGACCGTAGCCAACAAGAAGCGGCTGGAAGAGCGCGACCCGAAGGCACGGGAGGCCTACTTCGAAGAGCTTCGCCATATTGCCTCCGATCCAGCGCTGCACAAAGGGTTCCTCATGCGTACCTCGCTGCTCGAAAGCGTGCGAAAGGCGCGGGCCATCCGGTAATCCGGACGGGCGGGTTATCGGCGCGGGTGCCGGTGTTCGCCCAGAGTGCCTGCCTTGCGCTCCATCGCGTCGCGCAGGCGCAGGAATCGCGCCTGCCTTTTCGTCACGAGCGGGATGTGCCGCATGTCATCGAGCATCTCGCCCACGTCCCAGCAGTTCTTCCCGTTGGTCACCCAGAGCTTGGGGTCGAATCTGCGCATGTCGAAGGGTCCGGCGTAGCTTCTCAGGGTCTTCTGCCCGCGCTTGTTCGCGTACTCGTGGAGGTACGACATGGAAAGCTCGCGCAGGCTGCGGTACACCGGGTCGCGCCAGCGCAGCACGGGCGGATTGGTCTTGGAGATCGCACCCCAGCAGCCGCCGCGGCGAAACAGGGCTACGACGTGGTCATAGTCGCGCACGGCGCGGAGATCGAGCAACAGCGGGGGCTCGCCGTGAACCCACAACGCGCAGGCGGCGAGCATCGCGCCCTCGATGCAATGCGCCCGGCGCCGGCGCAGCGTTTCGCGCACCGACGTGCAGGTCTGGCCGCCGATTTCAAAATTGGCGGGCAGTGCGTTGAGAAAATCCTGGATTTTCTCCGGCGTGGAAAGCCGCCTCAGGACGGCGAACTCCGCTCGCGCGAGGCCCAGGTCTTCGCGTCGGGCAAAGCGGCTTTTCAACCTCCTATTCATGAATCGCAGTCCTTTGGAAGCGGCCGGTGCATGCTGCCGGTGCCAGGCGCCATTTTATTCCCGGCCAGCCGGGCGCCCTCAAAATACCGGCTGATGTTAGGCTCCGCGCCGTGACCTGGTTATCGCGCCGCTTAGGCAATCTCCTCGGGTTCCTTGCCTGTGCGGGGATGCTCGCCTTCGGCTACTACCTCCAGTTCGTCGTGGGGCTCGAGCCCTGCCCCCTTTGCATCTTCCAGCGCCTGCTGCTCCTTGCGGTCGGCGTCGCGTTCCTTGTCGCGGCCCTTCATCATCCGGCGGGCCGGATCGGCGCGGGCCTCTACGCCGGGGTGATCGCCCTCTTCGCGGCCCTTGGCACCGCCGTCGCAGGGCGCCACGTGTGGCTCCAGCACGTTCCCGCGGAGGAGCGCCCGCCCTGCGGTCCGGCGCTCGATTTTCTGCTCTCGACCTTCGGTCCGATAGAGGGGCTGGGGCGCGTCTTGCGCGGGTCAGGGGAGTGCGGAAACGTGGACTGGACGCTGCTCTCCTTCAGCATTCCAGAGTGGACGCTTGCCGCCTTCGTGGCGTTTGTCGCTTGGGCGGTGTGGATCGCAAGGCGGCCGTGAGCCGCGGTCACTCCGATGGCTTGTCGCGGTAGGGGTTCTCCAGCTGCTGCAATCTAGAACCTACCCATCGATCATTCCAGCGGCGACCGTGTGATGGGTCGCTTCGTCGATCAGGATAAAGGAACCGGTGGCGCGGTTCAACCTGTAGGGATCGACGAACAGGGGCTGGGCGAGCGCGAGAGACACGTGCGCGATGTCGTTCATCGCAAGTTTCGCGGGTGCCGCCTCTCTCTCGAGCGTGTTGATTTCGACCCGGTAGTCGAGCGAAGCGAGCCTCGCCTTCACGCTGCGGGTGGTGTGCTTGAGCACAAAGCGCGAATCAGCCGCCTCTCTTGCGTCCAGAGGAGCATCCGACAGCCAGCAGATGCGCGCCGCAATCGCTTTCGTCGAGCGCGGCGCCAAGCCGGGATCGGCGAGCAGGTCGCCGCGCGAAATGTCGATGTCGTCGGCAAGAACCAGGGTCACCGAGTCTCCGGCAACCGCGACAGGGAGCGACCTGTCGAGGGAAACGATGTCCTTGACGACGCTTCGTCTACCCGACGGCAGGGCGAGGATCTCGGCGCCGCGGACGAGCACCCCCGACTCAAGCCTGCCGGCGTAGCCTCGAAAATCTCCTCCCGCACCGGTGCGCACTACGAGCTGTACCGGGAAGCGGAACGGAAGGGCGTCGCTCTCGTCGGCAACGTCGATCTCTTCGAGCGCGGCGAGGAGCGTCGGGCCGTCGTACCAGCCGATATGCGCGCCTCGCTCGACGACGAAGTCGCCGCGCAGCGCCGAGATCGGCATGAAACGCAAGTCGGCGATTCCCAGAGCGCCAGCGAAGGCGAGGAAATCCTGACGGATGCGATCGAAAACGGCCTTGTCGTAGGCGACGAGATCCATCTTGTTCACCGCAACGATGATGTGGCGCACGCCGAGCAAGTACGCGATGTAGGCGTGGCGCCGCGTCTGCGGGAGCACGCCCTTGCGCGCGTCGACGAGGATGACCGCGGCGTCGGCGGTGGAGGCGCCCGTAACCATGTTGCGCGTGTACTGCTCGTGGCCGGGCGTGTCGGCGATGATGAATTTGCGCCTCGGCGTGGCGAAATAACGATAAGCGACGTCTATCGTGATGCCCTGCTCCCGCTCGGCTTCCAGGCCGTCGGTGAGCAAGGACAGGTCGAGGTCCTTCTGGCCGCGCCGGCTCGAGGCCCGCGCGACCGCGGCGAGCTGGTCCTCGAAAATTGCGCTCGTGTCGAAAAGCAGCCGTCCGATCAGCGTGCTCTTTCCGTCATCGACGCTGCCCGCGGTGATGAAGCGCAACACGCTGCGCGTGTTCGAAAATCCCGACCCGCGGTCTTCGGCGGCCTGCGAGTTGCGCTCGATTTCGCCGAGCAAAGTCATATAAGTGGTCTCTGGCTGACTTGGAGAATACCCGAGGGGGCCTGGCCACCTTGTTCGACCAGGTTCAGAAATATCCTTCCTTCTTGCGGCGCTCCATCGAGGCCTCCGAGGTCTGATCGTCCATGCGGGTCGCACCGCGCTCGGTGACCGTGGTCAGAGCGGTCTCGGCGATGATCTCGGCAGCCGTCTCCGCCATCGATTCCACCGGACAGGTGCAGGTGATGTCGCCGACAGTGCGGAACCGCACTGAAACCTGCTCGACGATTTCCCCGCCGCGCGGCGGGGTGATATCGGTGACGGGTACGAGCAGTCCGTTCCTTCGCACCACCGGCCGGCGGTGGGCGTAGTAGATCGGGGGAACGGCGAGACGCTCGCGCTGGATGTACTGCCAGACGTCGAGTTCGGTCCAGTTGCTGATCGGAAACACCCGCATATGCTCGCCTTTGTGGACGCGCGTGTTGTAGAGGTTCCACAGCTCCGGGCGCTGGTTCTTCGGGTCCCACTGGCCGAACTCGTCGCGGAACGAAAAGACCCGCTCCTTGGCCCGCGCCTTCTCTTCGTCGCGGCGCGCCCCGCCGATGGCGGCGTCGAAGCCGAACTCGGCGATAGCTTCCAGCAGTGTCACCGATTGCGCGGCGTTGCGGCTCTCGTCCGCGCGCGCAACCGCACGGTGCCGCGGCGGATCGACTCCTCGACCGAGCGCACAGAAGCCGCTCGCCCAGCTCGGCCGTACGGGCGTCGCGGAACGCGATCACCTCGGGAAAGTTGTGGCCTGTGTCGATGTGCAGGAGCGGAAACGGAATCGCGCGGGGCGAAAGGCCTTTTCCGCGAGACGCAGCAGCACGATCGAATCCTTCCCGCCGGAGAAGAACAGCACCGGATTCGCGCACTCGCTGGCAACCTCGCGCAGGATATAGATCGCCTCGGATTCGAGCCAATCGAGGTGGGTTCGCGAAGGAGCGCCTGGCGCTCTACTCGCCGCTTTTCGAAAACCGCGCTCATGCTTCCGCCGTTTCCGACGGACACGCACGAGGCGGCCGTCGGGGCCAGGTGCAACCCGCATTCTCGGGATTGCGGTTGCTCCCACCACCAGCGTCCCGCGCGCGCGTCCTCGCCCGCGACCGTGGGACGGGTGCAGGGCGCGCAGCCGATGGAACGGTACCCCTGATCGTGGAGACCATTGTAGGGAATGTCGTTCGTCCGGATCACCGCCCAGACCTCATCCTCGGTCCAGTCGGCAAGCGGGTTGAACTTCACCATGCCGTGCGTTGCGTCGTATTCCTGCAGATTGAGCCCGGCCCGGGTGGCGACCTGCTCGCGGCGCTGACCTGTGATCCAGGCCTCCTTGCCTTTGAGCGCACGTTCGAGCGGCTCGACCTTGCGGATGTGGCAGCAGCGCTTGCGCAGTTCGACGTTCCCGTAAAAGGCATCTCGGCCGAATTCGACGACGTACTCGCCGACCGCCTTCGGATCGGGGCTATAGACGCGCACTGCGTAACCGTAGCGTTTGCGGATGGCCTCGATCACGTTGAGCGTGTCGGCGTGCAGTCTTCCCGTGTCCAGCGTGAAGATCTCAATGTCGAGCCTCCAGCGCAGGATCGCATCGGTGAGCACCATGTCCTCGGCGGAGAGGCTGGAGGCGAGCGCCGCGGGCGAATGTTCGAGCGCGACGCGCGCGAGCAGGCGCTCGAGCTCGGCGGTCCTGCGTTTCAACGCTTCACTCACGGCTTGCCCCGGCGAGCCGCCGGCGAAAGAGAGGCACCAGCCGCCGGGCGGAAGTCTGGTAGCCGTCGCTGAAGTCATGGAAAGCGCGCAGAGCGTCCTCGACATCCTGGTCCTCGCGCAGCGCAAACGCGTCGAATCCGCATTGCTCCATGAAATGGAGGTGATCGTGGAGGACGTCGCCGATGGCGCGCAGCTCGCCCTTGTAGCCATAGCGCTCGCGCAACAGGCGCGCGATCGAATAGCCACGGCCGTCTCCGAACTTGGGGAAGTTCACCGCGATGACCGAGAGGCGCGCGAGGTCGCCTGCAATGGCCTCGGGCCCCTCGTTCGCATCCAGCCACACGCCCAAGGCCCCCGGGTGGGCAAGAAAGTGCTCGCGATGCGCAAGCCACAGCGCGAGCGGCACGATCGGCTGCCCCTCGCGCGGGATTTCGGGCAGCTCTCCCGAAACCCCACGCTCAAGCAGCTGCCAGCTGTCGGCGACGATACGGCGCTCTTTGATCAGCTTCGCCATATACGGACTCCTTGAAGGGTTCGATTCCGACGCGTTGCACCACGTCGATGAAGCGTTCGGCGTCGCCGTCGCGACGCTCGAGATAGCAGCCGATCAGCCGTTCGATGACCTCGGGCACTTCGGCGCGGGCGAAGGACGGCCCGATGACCTTGCCCAAGGAAGCGGCGACACCGGGCCGGATCTCACCCTGGTTGCCGCCGATCTGGATCTGATACCACTCCTCGCCGTTCTTGTCGACGCCAAGGATGCCGATGTGGCCGACGTGATGATGGCCGCAGGCGTTCATGCAGCCGGAGATATTGAGATCCAACTCACCGATATCGTGCAGGTAGTCGAGGTCGTCGAACCGCTCCTGGATCGCCTGCGCCACAGGGATCGACTTGGCGTTCGCGAGCGAGCAAAAATCCCCGCCGGGGCAGCAGATGATGTTTGTGAGAAGACCGAGGTTGGGCGTTGCGAAGCCGAGCGCCCTGATCTCCCGCCACAGCGCATGCAGATCGCTCTGCCGGACATCGGCGAAAATGAGATTTTGCTCGTGCGAGACGCGCAGCTCGCCGAACGAATAGCGGTCGGCGAGATCGGCGATCCGGTCCATCTGATCCGCAGTGACGTCGCCCGGCGGCACGCCCGTCTTCTTCAGTGATAGGGTCACCGCGGCATAGCCCGGCTTCTTGTGCGGGAAGACGTTGCGCGAGTGCCAGGCGGCAAAGGCGCGGTCGGAGGCGAGCACGGCTTTGAGCCCCGAGTCACCCGGTGGGAGTTCGGCGTAGCTCGGGCGCGTGAACCGGCTCTCGATGCGGGCGATCTCCTCGGCGACGAGCGTCGAGGGTCCGTACTTCAGATGCGCCCACTCGCTTTCGACTTCCTCGTGGAACTTGTCCGCACCGCGTTCCTTCACTAGGATCTTGATGCGCGCCTTATGGATGTTGTCGCGCCGCCCATGGCGGTTATAGACGCGCAGGATCGCCTCGAGGTAGGTGAGCAGGTGCGGCCAGGGGAGAAACTCGCGAATGACGAAGCCGACTATCGGCGTGCGGCCGAGCCCGCCGCCCACGAGCACCTTGAAGCCGATCTTGCCGTTCGCGTCGCGCATCGCGTGCAGGCCGATGTCGTGCACCGCGACCGCAGCGCGGTCCGACTTGGCGCCGTTCACCGCGATCTTGAACTTGCGGGGCAGGTAGGAAAACTCAGGGTGAAACGTCGACCACTGGCGGATGATCTCGCACCAGACAAAGGAATCCACGATCTCGTCCTGCGCAACGCCGGCGAAATGGTCGGTGGTGATGTTGCGGAACGAGTTGCCCGAGGTCTGGATCGCGTGCATCTGCACGGTGGCGAGCTCGGCGAGGATGTCGGGCACCTCCTCGAGTTTGGGCCAGTTGAGCTGCAGGTTCTGTCGCGTGCTGAAGTGGCCGTAGCCGCGATCGTAGGTGCGGGCGATATGCGCAAGCTTTCTCAACTGCTTCGTCGAGAGCAGGCCGTAGGGGATCGCGATCCGCAGCATGGGCGCGTAGCGCTGGATGTAGAGGCCGTTGCGGAGCCGCAGCGCCCGGAACTCGTCGTCCGACAGCTTCCCGGCGAGAAAGCGCCGAGTCTGGTCGCGGAACTGCGCGACACGCTCGTCAACGAGCGTCTGGTCGATTTCGTCGTAGAGGTACATGGCTGTCTAGACCGTGGCCGTCTTCTAAGGGAGGTCATCCTAGCGTCCGGTCCTAATACCTCAAAAGACTTTTGTGTTAGACTTTAATAACCTACTAACATTATATAACTATATGAATTTTCAGCAGTTACGCTATGTCCGGGAGACCGTAAGGCAGGGCCTGAACCTCACCGAAGCGGCCAGGAGACTCCACACCTCGCAGCCTGGGGTATCCAGGCAGATCAGGGAGCTCGAGAACGAGCTCGGCGTGGATATTTTCGTGCGACACGGCAAGCGCATCGTCGCCCTGACCGAGCCCGGCAAGGCGGTGGTCCCGGTCATCGAGCAACTGTTGCAGGAGGCCGAGAATCTGAGGCAGGTCGGGCGCGAGTTCCGCGACCAGGCCGCAGGCACGCTCACCATCGCCACCACGCATACTCAGGCGCGCTACTCGCTGCCCAAAGCGGTGAGTGCATTCAAGCGCCGCTACCCCAAGGTGCACCTGACTATCAAGCAGGGCAGCCCCCCGCAGCTCGCGGCGATGGTGCTGTCCGGAGAGGCCGATATCGCGATCGCGACCGAGGCGCTCGATCAGTACCCCAAACTGCTCGCTCTGCCCGGATATCAATGGCAGCACTGCGTGGTCGTGCCCGAGGGCCATCCGCTTCTCGCGGAGAAGCGCGTCACTCTGGAAATGCTCGCCAGCTACCCGATCGTTACTTACGATCCCGCATTTGCCGGTCGCACCCATATCGACGAGGCGTTCCGGGCGCAGGGCCTCGTGCACGACATCGTGCTTTCGGCAGTGGACTCCGACGTGATCAAGACCTACGTGGAGCTGGGCCTCGGGATCGGCATCATCGCCGCGGTGGCCTTCGACGAGAAGCGCGACCGCCACCTACGCGCGCTCTCCGCCGGGCATTTGTTCGGCACGATGACCGCGCGCGTGGCCGTGCGCCGCGGCGCTGCGCTGCGCGGCTACGCTTACGTCTTCATCGAGCTGTTCTCGCCCCAGCTGACGAGGAAACTCGTCGACACCGCGCTTACCGGGAAGGCCGAAACCTACGAGCTCTAGCCGCGGCGCACGCTCGATGCGGCAGGGTCGGCGCGCGGATAGACCGACTAATCTCCCGTCGGTGCGATCCGGAAAGCGATGACCGAAGACAAGGCGTTCAAGGCTTCGGAAAGGTGGCGGGTGTTTTCGCGGTTGGGCGAGTGCACCACCATCTGGTACTCGAAGTACCGGCCCTCGCCAGTCACGCTGTAATTCATATTTGCGATGGCGAATCCCTGCCGCTCGACCATCGAGCGCAATTCGGCCTCGGGCAAGGCTGCATTGCGGAGAAACGCCACCGTGAGATTCGCGTAGAACTCGATCGGCATCCTGCGCTCGATCCAGCGGAATGCCGACAAAGCGACGAGTGTCAGCGCTGTACCGATGCCCGCGGGGAAATAGAACCCTACGCCGATCAGGATGCCGATCGCGGCGGTGATCCAGATCGACGCGGCAGTAGTCAGGCCGCGCACGGTCAGACCTTCTCTCATGATGACGCCCGCGCCGAGAAAACCGATGCCGGTCATGATTCCTTGAGCCATCCGGGTCGGGTCGATTGCGACGCGTTCAAGGAATGATGCTTCGAACCACCTGGCGTGATAGACGGTAAGGATCATCAACATGCTGGAAGCGAGACATACAATCGCGTGCGTGCGAAAACCCGCGGGCCGGCCGTGGTAGCTGCGCTCAATGCCGATGATCCCACCCGCCGCGAGCGCAACGACCAGATGCAGCGCCATCTCGAAGTATTCGCTCGTCCAGACCGCGCTCATCGCCATGCTCCGAGAGTTGTGCTCTTCGCCGCGGCGAGCACCGCCCACCCGTTGATGCCGCTTGGATCAACGAGCATGGCGGTTCCCAACTCCTAAGGTCAGAGAGCGCCGAAGACGCTGCCGGTCAATAGCGGTAGGTATCCGCCTTGTACGGACCCTGCTTGGACACACCTATATACCGCGCTTGCGCGTCGGTGAGTTCGGTCAGCATCGCGCCGAGTTTCTTGAGCTGGAGCCGCGCGACCTTCTCGTCGAGATGCTTGGGCAGGATGTAGACGCCGATCGGGTACTTGTTGGAGCCTTTCTGCGCCTCGGTCCAGATCTCGATCTGCGCGATCGTCTGATTGGCGAAAGACGAGCTCATCACGTAGCTCGGGTGGCCGGTGCCGCAGCCGAGGTTCACGAGGCGCCCTTCGGCGAGGAGGATGATGCGTTTCCCGTCGGGGAAGATGACGTGATCGACCTGCGGCTTGATGTTTTCCCACTTGTACGCTTTGAGGCTCGCCACGTCGATCTCGTTGTCGAAGTGGCCGATGTTGCAGACGATAGCCTGGTTCTTCATCTTCTTCATGTGCTCCTGCGTGATCACGTGGAAGTTCCCCGTCGCCGTGACAAAGATGTCGGCCTTGTCGCTGGCGTAGTCCATGGTCACTACGCGGTAGCCTTCCATCGACGCCTGCAGCGCGCAAATCGGATCGATTTCCGTGACCCACACCTGCGCGGAGAGCGCGCGCAGCGCCTGCGCGCTGCCTTTGCCGACATCACCATAGCCCGCGACCACGGCGACCTTGCCCGCGATCATTACATCGGTGGCGCGCTTGATGCCGTCGACGAGCGATTCGCGGCAACCGTAAAGGTTGTCGAATTTCGACTTGGTCACGGAATCGTTGACGTTGATCGCCGGGAACTTCAGCCGGCCTTCCTTGGCCATCTGGTACAGGCGCTTGACGCCGGTCGTCGTTTCCTCGGTCACGCCCTTGATCTGCGCGATCCGCTTCGAATACCAGCCCGGCTGAGAGGCGAGGCGCTTCTTGATCGCGGCGAAAAGCGAGGTTTCTTCCTCGCTAGTCGGATTGGCGATGACCCCGGGGTCCGACTCCGCTCGCGTCCCCAGATGCAGGAGCAGTGTCGCGTCGCCGCCGTCGTCGAGAATCATGTTGGCGAACTTGCCTTCCGGCCACTCGAAGATCCGGTGGGTGAATTCCCAGTACTCGTCGAGCGTCTCGCCCTTGTAGGCGAAAACGGGGGTACCTCCCGCGGCGATCGCGACGGCGGCATGGTCCTGCGTCGAATAGATGTTGCAGGAGGCCCAGCGCACCTCCGCGCCGAGCGCTCGCAGCGTCTCGATCAGGACGGCGGTCTGGATCGTCATGTGGAGCGACCCCGCGATGCGTGCCCCACGCAGGGGCTGGCTTGCGGCGTACTCCTCGCGGATCGCCATCAGACCGGGCATTTCGGTCTCCGCGATGGCGATCTCTTTCCGCCCCCAGTCGGCGAGCGAAGGATCGGCGACCCGACAATCAACAAAAGCTTTGGTTTGCGGCACTGCGCTCATCACGCGCTCCTTTCTCAAGAAGTTCGCGAGCGCCGTTGCAAGGGTTGAGTCTCCGAGCCTGGCAAGCCTGACGGCCTGTTGCAACGCTCCTCAGAGAGGGGCGAAATTGTACCTTAACAGGCTTGGGGGAGGGAAGACTGCAGGGCCCTGACGGTACAATGCTCAGCGGAAGAGAGGACCGCAAGAAGCGGATGGCGGCGTTGGGCAGGAGCGCGGAGACTTGGCGCGTGAAAACTCGAAGGAGGTCTCCGATGACGACTCCTGTCAGGATGCAGAAGCTCTGCCGCTACATCGAGGCTCATGCGCACGAGCCCCTGACCTTGGGCGCTTTGGGCCGGCTGGCGCACTTGAGCCCGTTTCACCTTCAGCGAAGTTTCAAATCGGTGGTCGGCGTGACGCCAAAGCAATACGCCGAAGCCTGCCGGATGAAATCCCTGAAGCAGAAGCTGCGGGGCGGCCGGACGGTGACCGAGGCTGTATACGATGCGGGCTTCGGCTCCGGGAGCCGGGTGTACGAGCGAGTGGACACGCGGCTTGGCATGACGCCTCGGCAGTATCGCAGGGGCGGCGAAGGCGTCGAGATTTCCTACGCCGCGTCGCCGACGCCGCTTGGCACGATGATGATAGCCGCGACTGACCGGGGGCTTTGCTCTCTGCAGTTTGGAGAGAGCGAGGCGAGGCTGCTAGCGCAGTTGGCGAGCGAGTATCCGGCCGCAAAAATCTCGCCCATGCCGCTCAAGCGCAAGAGCCAGTTCGACGCGTGGATCGGGGCTTTGTCGCGCTACCTCGAGGGATCGGCGACCGCGCTCGATCTTCCGCTCGACGTGCGCGGCACTGCGTTCCAAATGAAGGTCTGGAACTACCTGCAACGCATTCCGTACGGGGAGGTGCAGTCCTATTCGGAAGTGGCTAAGGCGATCGGCCGCCCGCGGGCGGTTCGCGCCGTGGGGAGCGCCTGCGCAAGCAACGAAGTCGCGCTCGTGATTCCCTGCCATCGCGTCATTCGGGGGGACGGCGGCCTCGGCGGCTACCGGTGGGGGCTGCACCGCAAGCGAGCGCTCATCGAGCGCGAACGCGCGGTCCGCGCCGGGACAGACTGAGGCAAACAAAAAGGCCGGTGCGAAGCCGGCCCCCTGAGCTGACGGTATGGCCGTTCAGGCGGTAACCGCCGCTCCCCGCTTTACGCCCGCGTCGGCGGCGAGCGCTTGGGCTTTGTCGGTCGCCTCCCACGTGAACTCCGGCTCCTCCCGGCCGAAATGGCCATAGGCGGCAGTTTTCTCGTAGATCGGCCGCAGCAGGTCGAGCATCTGGATGATGCCTTTCGGCCTCAAGTCGAAGTGCTTCTGCACGAGCTCCGACAACCTGTCGTCGGAGATCTTGCCGGTGCCGTGGGTCGTGACCATCACGCTGGTGGGCCGCGCCACGCCGATCGCGTAGGACACCTGGATCAGGCACTTGCTCGCGAGGCCGGCGGCGACGATGTTCTTGGCGACGTAGCGCGCCGCGTACGCGGCCGAGCGGTCGACCTTGGACGGGTCCTTCCCTGAAAACGCGCCGCCGCCGTGCGGGGCCGATCCGCCGTAGGTGTCGACGATGATCTTGCGGCCGGTGACGCCGCAATCGCCCTTGGGGCCGCCGATCTCGAAGCTGCCGGTCGGATTGACGAAGTAGTTGATCTTCCCCTTGACGAAGTTCTTGGGGAGGACCGGCTTGATCACTTGCTCGATGACCGCCTCTTCGATCTGCTTGTGGGCGATCCCGGGAGCATGCTGGGTCGAGAGCACGACGGTCTCGATCGCATCGGGCTTGCCGTCGACGTACTTGATCGTAACCTGCGACTTGGCATCCGGGCG
This sequence comes from uncultured beta proteobacterium, assembly GCA_963699535.1. Taxonomy (GTDB): domain Bacteria; phylum Pseudomonadota; class Gammaproteobacteria; order Burkholderiales; family SG8-39; genus VBDM01. The sequence goes on from CAVOUJ010000013.1 coordinate 64,674, forward strand.
CAGCCAGGGCAGGCGCCCGTCGCGGCGCAGCTCCGATTGGCGCTCGACCAGCCGGTGCGAGAGGTAGATCGCGAGCGGCATGAGCTGCGGAGTCTCGTCGCAGGCGTAGCCAAACATCAGGCCCTGGTCGCCCGCGCCCTGCTCGAGGTCGATTCCCTTGCCCTCGTCCACGCCCCGGGCGATATCCTGCGACTGCTCGCCGTAGGCCACCATCACGGTGCAGGTGGAAGCATCGAAGCCGATCGCCGGATCGTTGTAGCCGATGCGCTTGATGGTCTTGCGCGCGACCTCGTCGAACTTGACCCGCGCTCCGGTGGTGATTTCGCCGGCGAGCACCACGAGGTTGTCCTTGACCAGCGTCTCCGCCGCGACTCGGGAGCGTTTGTCCTGCGCTAGAATGGCGTCGAGTACCGCGTCGGAAATCTGGTCGGCGACTTTGTCCGGATGTCCTTCCGACACCGATTCGGACGTAAAGAGATAGCTGCTCATGCTCTTGGAATTCCCTGCGAAAAAAAGGACTGCAAGTCTAGCACGGCCGTTCGGCCCACCCAACCCACACCGATCCCACCTCGGTCCCACGTAACATGCTATTCCTGCTGCGGCTGGTGGCTCGTTTACCTCTGCCGCTGCTCCACGCCCTCGGCGCGGTCCTCGGCCGGATCGTTCATGCTTGCTCTCCGCGCTACCGGAAGTGCGTCACGCTCAATCTGGATACGGCGGGCCTGCACGATCCTCGTCTGCGGTGGGCCGCTGCTGCGGAGGCCGGAAAGGCCGTGATGGAAGCAGCGGCCGTCTGGCTGCGCCCCGTCGAACGAGTCGCCGAACTCGTGGTCGAGGTGAGCGGCTGGGAATGCATCGAAGACGGAGCGAAGGGCGGCAAAGGCGTCATCATCCTCACCCCGCACTTCGGCTCCTGGGAGATCGCCGGACAGTATGTCGCCAGCCGCATTCCGATCACGGTGATGTACAGGCCGCCTAAGATTCGCGCGCTCGAGGCGGTCATGCGGGTCGGGCGGAGCCGCGGCGGTGCGATGACGAGTGTTCCCGCCGACGTGGCGGGCGTGCGCGCAATGCTGAGGGCGCTCAAGAACGCGGCAGGCGATCGGCGTGCTGCCCGACCAAGTGCCCGGTGTCGGCGAAGGAGAATGGGTGGAATTTTTCGGCCGGCCCGCTTATACCATGACGCTTGTCGCACGAATCTCGCAGAAGACCAGCGCGCCGGTCGTGCTGTGCTGCGCGGAGCGCCTGCCGAGGGGGCGCGGCTACCGCTTTTACGCGGAACTCCTGCCAGCGGCTCAGGCCTCGGAGTCGCCGCTGCGCGTCCTCAACCGCGCGATCGAGCAAATGATCCGCCGCCGCCCCGAGCAGTACCTGTGGGGCTACAACCGCTACAAAGTGCCGGCCGGGGTGCAGCCTCCGGCCGCCCTTTGACGCACCCGTGCGGGTCCTGCTGACGCGCATCGCCGTCGGCCTCGCGTGGATCCTGCATTTCCTGCCGCTTCGGTGGCTCGCGCGAATCGGTGAGGGGGCGGGCGCGGCACTCTATGTTCTCGGACGCGAACGCCGGAACGTCTGCCTCGTCAACCTCGCGCGCTGCTTTCCGGAAATGCCCGAGGCGGAGCGGACCGCGCTCGCGAAGGCGCACTTCCGGGCGTTCGGACGGAGCGTTGTCGATCGCTCGATTCTCTGGTGGGCGCCGCGGGAGCGCGTGATCCGGATGGTGCGAGCCGAGGGTCTGGAACGAATCCGGCCGCACTTGGGGCGGTCGCTCATTCTGCTCGCGCCGCACTTCGTGGGACTGGACGCGGGTTGCACGCGCTTGACCTGCGAGATCGACATGGCGGGGATGTACGCAAGACAGAAGAATCGCGTCTTCGACGCATTGCTCCTGTCCGGACGAACGCGCTTCGGCCGGCAACGCGCGATATCGCGGCAGGAAGGCGCGCGCGCTGCGTTTGCGGCGATCAAGGAGGGGATCCCGTTCTACTATCTGCCGGACCAGGATTACGGGGCCCGGAACGCGATCTTCGTGCCGTTTTTCGCCGCATCCGCGGCGACGATCACCGGCTTGTCGCGCCTGGCTCGGCTCACCGGGGCGCGCGTGCTGCCCTGCGTGACACGGATGCTGCCCGGAGAGGGATACGAGCTCGTATGCCATCCGGTCTGGGAGGATTTTCCGAGCGGCGACGATGCCGCCGACGCCCGCCGTCTGAACGCCTTCATCGAGGAGCGCGTGCGCGAAATGCCGGAGCAGTACTTCTGGACGCACAAGCGCTTCAAGACGCGGCCTCCCGGAGAAGCCAAATGGTATTAGACGAATGAAGCTGAAATTCACCAAGATGCAGGGCGCGGGGAACGACTTCGTCGTCATCGACGGAGTCACGCGGAAGGTGCGCATCACCGCACAAGCTCGCAAGACGCATCGCCGACAGGCACCTCGGCGTCGGCTGCGATCAGGTGCTGCTTGTGGAAAGGCCGCGGCGCAAGGACGCCGACTTCCGCTACCGCATCTGGAACGCCGACGGCGGCGAAGTCGAGCAGTGCGGCAACGGCGCGAGGTGCTTCGTGCGTTTCGTGCACGACAAGCGGTTGACGAAGAAGAAGGAGATACGGGTCGAGACCCTCTCCGGGGTGATCGTTCCGCGGCTGGAGAAGGATGGACAGGTCAGTGTCGATATGGGCGCTCCGATATTCGAGCCCAAGCGGGTGCCTTTCGATGACACGGGAATCGCGCCGATCGGAAAATCCCTTTTGATCTGGCCGCTGGACGTCTCGGACCGTACGGTGCAAGTTGCCGTGCTTTCGATGGGAAACCCACACGCGGTCCGGACCGTTGCCGACGTGGACTCCGCCCCGGTGACCGCCGAGGGGCCGCTGATCGAGCGCCACCCTCGATTTCCACGGCGCGTGAATGCCGGCTATATGCAAATTCTCTCCCGCTCGCGAATCCGCCTGCGCGTCTGGGAGCGGGGCGCGGGCGAAACGCTTGCCTGTGGCACGGGAGCCTGCGCAGCGGTCGTCGCCGGGATCAGGGACGGAGTGCTCGACCGGACGGTTCGCGTGGAAACACGCGGCGGGCAACTGACGATACGCTGGACCGGCGCGGAAAATAATCTAAACTGCGCGGTGTGGATGACCGGTCCGGCCGTGGCCGTATTTGAAGGGGAGTTCGAGTGAAAGCCGACGATGTCGCGCGCTACCTGAAGGAGAACCCGGCCTTTTTCGAGACTCACGCCGACATGCTCGCTACGATCCAGGTTCCGCATCCGCACGGCGGCCGCGCGATCCCGCTTTCGGACCGGCAGATGCTGGGGCTTCGGGAGAAGAACAAGGCGCTCGAGGCGCGGCTCGCGGAACTCCTTCAGATCGGCGAGGAGAACGACGCGATCGGGGAGAAGCTGCACCGCCTATGCCTCGCGCTGCTCGCTGCACAGGATTTACAGGGCGTGCTAGCCGCCCTTTATCTGCATCTGCACGACGACTTCGCCGTCCCCCACACCGCGCTTCGCGTCTGGCGCGGACACGGCAATGCGCCGGAGTTCGGTCCGGTGAGCGACAGCTTGAAGCACTACGCGGAGTCGCTGGCCCAACCGTACTGCGGGCCGAGCGGCCTCGCCGAGGCCGCGGCGTGGTTTGGAGACGGCGCCTCGCACGTGCGCTCGGCGGCCCACGTGGCGCTGCGCGACAAGGGATGCTTCGGCATGCTTGCCCTGGGGAGCGAGGACGGGCTCCGCTTCTACCCGGAAATGGGTACGCTCTATCTGCAGCGCCTGGGTGATGTGGCGGGTGCGGCCCTGCTGAGATCGCTCTAGCGTCGTGAGCCACCTGCCGCGGCCGGCGGAAATGATGCAACCGGACCCTCGCCTCGGACTCCTCGACGGATTCCTCGATCAACTCGCGCACCAGCGCAGGCTCAGTCCCGGGACTAGGCGCAATTACCGACGGGCGGTCGAGCTGCTTTTTGCGCTGAACAAGGATGTGGCCCCGGAAAAGCTCGATTCCCAGCACATCCGGCATACCGTGTCGCAGCTGCACGCGCGAGGCATGTCGGGACGGACCATCGCGTATCTGCTCTCGGGCTGGCGCGGCTTCTTTCACTGGCTCGTCAAGCATCGGGGCTTTCCGCACAACCCCTGCGTCGGCCTGCGGGCGCCCAAGAGCGCGAAGACGCTCCCGAAGGCTCTTTCGCCTGATCTCATGGTGCAGCTTCTGGAGAGTCCGAAGGGCGGGCCCGCCCAACTGCGGGACAGGGCGATGTTCGAGCTGTTCTACTCCTCGGGTCTGAGGCTCGCAGAGCTGGTGAGCCTCGATGCTCCAGACGGTGATCGCCTGCTGCGGCAGTCGGAGGTTACGGTCACGGGGAAGGGGGCGAAGACGCGTACCGTACCCGTGGGAAGCAAGGCCTGCGAAGCCGTGGCCGCCTGGCTCGCCGTGCGCGCCGGAATCGCGAGGCCCGAGGAAGCCGCCCTCTTCGTGGGGGCGCGCGGCAGGCGCATAGCCCCCAGCTCGGTGCGCCACGCGCTTTCGCAGCGCGCGCGGCGCGCCGGCTTGGCGCAGCACGTGCATCCTCACATGCTGCGGCACTCCTTCGCCACGCATCTCTTGCAGTCCTCGGGGGACCTGCGGGCGGTTCAGGAGATGCTCGGGCACTCGAGCATCTCGACCACGCAGGTGTACACGCATCTGGATTTCCAGCACCTCGCGAAAGCCTACGACGCCGCTCATCCGAGGGCGAAAAGAAGAACTCTGGCCGCGGCGAAGAAGCCGTGACGAGCACATCGACATCTCCGGGGACAGCCGAGCTCTTCCTTCGGTTCATGCAGGTCGCGGTTTCGGGATTCGGCGGCGTCGGGCCCTGGGCGCAAAGGATGTTGGTCGAAGAGCGCCGCTGGCTCAGCGCCGAGGAGTTCACCGACCTGATGAGCTTGTGCCAGTTTCTGCCCGGTCCCAATATCGTCAATATCGCAGTCTGCGTCGGCGCGCGTTTTCACGGTGCCCGCGGAGCCCTGGCGGCGTTCGCGGGTCTGATGCTCGCGCCGTTCGTGATCGTGCTGGGTCTGGGCGTGCTCTATACGCAGTATGGCGATCTCCCGGCTGTTTCTTCGGCGTTTCGCGGCATCTCGGCGGCGGCCGCGGGCTTCATCGTCGCCATGGGAGTGAAGATGGCTGCGAGCAAGAGGCTGCGCTCGGCGATGGCACTGTTCGCGGTGGTCACCTTCATCAGCATGGCCCTGGTTCGTGTTCCGCTGGGCCTTCTTCTCATCGTCGTCGCGCCGCTGAGTGTTGCGGCGGCGTACTGGAGAAGAAAGTGAGCGACTCGGCGCTCGCGGACCTCGCGCTCGATTTTTCGCTGTTGTCGCTGTTCGCGATCGGTGGAGTCATTACCGTGCTCCCCGAGATGCACCGCAGCGTCGTCGAAGTTCGCGGCTGGATGAGCGGCTCGGAGTTTGCCGACCTGTATGCACTGGCGCAGGTTTCGCCCGGCCCCAACATCCTGGTTGTGAGCCTCATCGGCTGGAAGGTCGCGGGCCTTGCCGGTGCAGCAGTGGCTACCGTTGCGGTCTGCGTGCCATCGAGCGTGCTCGCCTTCGCAGTTTCTAAGGTCTGGCAGCGCTTCCGCGACGCGCGCTGGCGGCTCGCCCTCGAGGACGGCCTCGTTCCAGTGACGGTCGGATTGATGCTCGCCGGCGGCTACCTCATTACTCTTTCTGCCGACGACTCGCTCATGGGCTTCGTGATCACTGGAGCCACCGCAGCCATCGTGTTGACGACGAGGATCTATCCGCTATGGCTCTTCGCTGCGGCCGGATTGCTCGGGCTTGCTGGCTGGGTTTGAAGAAACGTGCTCTTCGCGCGTGAGCGCTGCATTCAAACTCATTCTGAAGCCCGGCCGCGAGCGATCTCTTCTGCGGCGCCACCCCTGGGTCTTCTCCGGCGCGGTCGGCACGGTGCACGGCTCGCCGCAGAGCGGCGAAACGGTGGAGCTGCGCACGGCGGACGGCCGATTCCTCGCCTGGGCCGCGTACAGTCCCGCCTCGCAGATCCGGGCCCGCGTGTGGAGCTTCGAGGAAGACGAGATTCCGGGCCCGGAGCTTTTCCGAGGGAAGGTCGAAGCAGCGCTCGCGCTGCGCCGCGCCTCGATCCCTCTGGAGACCAGCGACGCGATGAGGCTCGTCCACGGGGAAGCAGACGGGCTGCCGGGGCTCATCGCGGACCGGTACGCGAATACCCTGGTCGTGCAGATTCTCTCGGCCGGGTGCGAGCGATGGCGGAACACCCTGACGGAAATCCTGACCGAGACGAGCGGCTGCGCGAGAATCTATGAGCGCTCCGATACCGACGCACGCGAGCTCGAAGGCCTGTCCCCGCGCACCGGAACCGTCTCCGGGCCGCCGCCGGACGGCCCTGTGCGGATCGTCGAGCATGGTATCCAGTACGAGGTGGACTTTGTCGCGGGACAGAAGACAGGGTTCTACCTTGACCAGCGCGACAACCGCCGGACGATCGGCGCTCTAGCGGTAGGGCGCGAAGTCCTCAATGGTTTCTGCTACACGGGCGGTTTCTCGCTTTCAGCTCTTGCCGGAGGCGCGCGCTCTGTAGTTTCGATCGACAGTTCGGCGCCCGCTCTCGCCTTGGCAAAGCGCAACCTCGCCCGAAACGGGTTCGACTCGAACAGAGCAGAGTGGCTCGAAGCCGACGTGTTCGGGGCCTTGCGCGGGCTGCAGCGCGAAAACCGGCAATTCGACTTGATCGTGCTCGACCCGCCCAAGTTCGCGCCGACTCCAAAGGATGCGGCGCGCGCCGCGCGCGGCTACAAGGACGTAAACTTGAACGCGCTCAGGCTGCTGCGCCCTGGAGGGCTGTTGGCGACCTTCTCCTGCTCGGGCGGAATATCGCCCGACTTGTTTCAGAAGATCGTGGCTGGGGCGGCGGCGGACGCGCCTTCCCCGCTGCTTCTCCTAAAGCGCTTCGGCGCCGCGCCAGACCATCCGGTGCGGGTTGAGTTCCCGGAAGGCGAGTATCTGAAGGGCCTGCTGCTCCAGCGGCGCTGAGCGCTGGAGAATTACGCCTACTTCACCCTACCCAACGGTTGCGTTGTAGTGCCGGCCGTGCTGTAATTCGCCCTCTTTTTTGAGGCCGATATCCCGCGCATGCTTCGCGCCAGGTTCCCGTAATGAAAACAGCGCAGGAAAACATGGTCCCGGTGACCATACTCACGGGCTTCCTGGGGAGCGGGAAGACGACCTTGATCAACCGCGTCCTCAAGGAACACCACGGCCACCGAATCGCCGTGATCGAGAACGAGTTCGGCGAGGCAGGCGTGGACAACGATATCCTGCTGACCGAAACCGGCGAGCAGATCATCGAGATGAACAACGGTTGCGTGTGCTGCACCGTGCGCGGCGATCTTATCCGCATCCTCGGCGAGCTCAAGGAGCGCCGCGACTCGGGCAAGCTCGAGTTCGAACGAGTTATCATCGAAACGACCGGAATGGCGGACCCGGGGCCGGTTGCGCAGAGCTTCTTCATCGACGAGAAGATCGGCAACTACTATCTGCTGGACAGCGTCATCACGATGGTGGATGCGAAGCACGCCGCAAGGCAGCTCGACGAGTTCCGCGAAGCTCAGGAGCAGGTCGGTTTCGCCGACCGGATTCTCCTGTCGAAGACCGATCTCGTCTCCGAGGACGACCAGGAGACGCTGAAAAGGCGCCTGGCGAAAATGAATCCGCGCGCACCGATCCGGAAAGCGCATTTCGGCAACACGCCGATCGAGGAGATTCTCGATATTCGCGGTTTCAACCTGAACGCGACCCTCGAGCTCGATCCCGATTTTCTCGAAAGCGGGGAGCACGAGCACGACGAGTATGTCAGCTCGTTCGTGTTTCGGTCGGCGAGGCCGTTCGATTCCGTCAAGCTCGAGGAGTTCCTGTCCGGCGTGGCGCAAATCTACGGGCCGGACATGCTGCGCTACAAGGGGGTGCTGTACATGAAAGGCAACACTCATCGCGTGGTGTTTCAGGGCGTGCACATGCTGATGGGCGGAGACCTCGGCCGTCCCTGGGGGAAGAACGAAAAGCGCTCGAGCACCATGGTTTTCATCGGAAGGAATCTTCCACAGGACCTTTTCATCAAGGGGTTGGAACAATGTTTGGAAAAGCAGTAAAGAAACTCGCGGCCAAGCCGGCCAAGACAGCCCAGGAAAAACCGGCGAAAAAGAGCGGTATGAGCGAAGCCGAGCTGTTGCGCGCGCCGGCGTCGCATTACATGAACGCCGAGCAGCTCGCATTTTTCCGCGAGCGCCTGCTCGAGACGCAGAGGGAGTTGCTGGAGAAGGCCAACCTCACGTCGGAGCACCTGCGCGCGCACGAGCTGGAGCCCGATCCGACCGACCAGGCGACGATCGAGGAGGAATACGCCCTGGAGCTGCGCGCGCGCGAGCGGGAGCGAAAGCTCCTCAAGAAGATCGACGAGGCCCTGCGCCGCATCGACGAAGGCAGCTACGGCTATTGCGAGGAGACGGGCGAGGCGATCGGCATTCCGCGGCTGCTCGCGCGGCCGACGGCCACGCTCACCATCGAGGCGCAGGCGAGACGCGAGCAGAAGCAGAAGCTCTACGGGGAATAGGGGCGCGCAAGCGCCGTCTGCATCGAGCCGGGGTGCTACCCGGTTTCCTCGTGCGGTTGGGTTGGAGTAGACTGTTCCGGCGAGATGTCGATGAAACGCACGCTGCGTCACCTCCTTGTCGCCGTCGCGCTTGTGTTTGGGCAGCATGCGGCGCAGCTGCACGCGCTGTCGCACCTCAAGCAAGATGTGGCCGGGTGCGACGGCGAAATGCGCGCCGCCGACTCGGCCACCCGGCGGCCCAGTGCCTTGCTTTTCACGCGGTCGACAGCGCGCTAGCGAATTCCTCGCTCTGGCGATCGACCCTGCTCGGGTCGCATTACCGGCCCTCGCGCTGGCCGCTCTTCCCCTGCCGTTCGCGCCGCGGATCGAGTTCGATTCGCGCGCCCCACCGCTTCTCTCCTAGTTCTGCCAGTTAGGCTCCGCCTCGCACGCGCGGGGCGGCCGTGTTCGCGAGAACGCCTGTCGGCCGTATCGCGATCGCATGAACTTGGAGAGACACATGTACAGAAAAGGAACCATGGCGCTCGCCGTCGCGGCGGCGCTGGGTCTGCCCCACGCCGCGAAGGCGCAGTCGCAAGACGAGCTGAAAGCCTTGCGCGAGCAGGTCAGGCAGCTCGATAAGCGCGTGCAGGATGCCGAAGCCACGGCGCAGCAGGCGGCGGTCCAGGCTTCCAGCCGCCCGACCGGGGAAAACGCGCTGAACCCCGCCGTTTCGCTGATCCTGAACGGCATCTATTCGAATCTTTCGCAGGACCCCAACACTTACAAGATCAACGGTTTCGTTCCGACGAACGGCGAAGTCGCGCCGCCTCCTGCGCGGCCTGAGCCTGGGCGAATCGGAGCTCGCGATCATGGCCAACATCGACCACATGTTCCGCGGCACCGGGATCTTCTCCATATCGCCCGAAGACGACGATCGGAGTCGAGGAAGCGTACATACAGACTCTCGCGCTCTCCTACGGCTTCACGATCAAGGCAGGGCGGTTTTTCTCCGCCGTCGGGTACCAGAACCAGATCCACGCGCACGCCTGGGACTTCACCGACGCGCCGCTCGCGATGAAGGCGTTCCTGGGCGAACCAGCTGAGCGATGACGGCATCCAGCTGAAATGGGTGGCGCCGACCCCGTTCTATTTCGACCTCGGCGCGGAGGCGGGGCGCGGCAAGAGCTTTCCGGCCGGACCCGACGGCGGGCGCAACAAGAACGGCTTCAGCTCGGGCAACTTCTTCACCCACGTCGGCGGGGATTTCGGAACCGGCACCGCCTGGCAGGTCGGCGCCTCGTATCTCACGACCTCGCCGCAGGATCGGGTCTACGACGACATCGATTCGACCGGCACGGCCGTCACCAACAGCTTCACCGGCAAGAGCCAAGTTGTGGGTGCTCGACGGGATCCTGAAATGGGCGCCGAACTTCAATCCGACCTACACGAACTTCAAGCTGCAGGGCGAATACTTCCGGCGCAAGGAGAACGGCGATCTGACGTTCGACACCGCAGGCGGCTTCGGCCGGAGGGACGCAGACCGGAGGATACAGCTCGGCGCAGTCGGGCTGGTACCTGCAGGGCGTCGTATCAGTTCATGCCGATGTGGCGGGTCGGCTATCGCTACGACCGGCTGGACGCGGGAACGACGAGCATCGGCTTGGTCGACTCGGGTGCGCTCACGGCGGCGGATTTTCCGATCCTCGCCACGTACAACCCGACACGGCAGACGGTGATGGTCGACTGGAGCCCGAGCGAGTTCAGCCGCGTCCGGCTCCAGTACGCACAGGACAAGTCGCGCTCGGATGCGACCGACAACCAGGTATTCCTCCAGTACATCGTGAGTCTGGGCGCGCACGGCGCCCACAAATTCTGAGGTGAGAATCATGAAATCGAGTCTGAAATTTCTCGCTGCATTCGGCTTTGGCGATTGCCGCGCTGCCGGCGGCAGCGGCGCTGAACGTCTTTGCCTGCGAGCCCGAATGGGGCGCCCTGGCGCAGGAGCTGGGCGGGGACAAAGTGTCGGTGTATTCGGCGACGACGGCGCTGCAGGACCCGCACCGGATCGAGGCGCGCCCCAGCCTGATCGCGCGCATCCGCTCGGCCGATCTGCTGGTCTGCTCCGGCTCTGAGCTGGAGATCGGCTGGCTGCCGCTGCTGCTCACCCAGAGCGGGAACAGCAAAGTCCGGCTCGGCAGCCCGGGTTACTTCGAAGCCTCGCAGTACGTCGTCAAGATTGAAATCCCGAAGGTGATCGATCGCGCGCTCGGCGACATCCATCCCGGGGGCAATCCGCATGTCCACACCGATCCGCGCAATATCGCCAAGATCGCGCAGGCGCTCGAGGAGCGCCTGGTGCAGCTGGATGGTGCGAACGCCGACGGCTACCGTTCACGGGGCAAGTCGTTCCGCGAGCGCTGGCAGGCGGCGATCGGGCGCTGGGAGCAGCAGGCGGCGCCGCTCAAGGGCGTGCCGATCGTCGTGTACCATAAGGACTTCTCGTATTTCATCAACTGGGTGGGAATGCGCGAGGCGGGGAGTCTCGAGCCGAAGCCGGGCATTCCGCCTACGCCCTCGCATCTCGCAGAGTTATTGGACCAGATGAAGCGCGCTCCGGCAAAGGTGATCGTCTATTCGCCCTACAACAGCCCTCAGGCCGCGGAGTTTCTCTCGACCCGGGCCAACATTCCGACGGTGATGATGCCCTTCACCGTGGGTGGGACGGACAAGGCGAAGGATCTGTTCGGGCTGTTCGACGACACCATCGACCGCCTGCTTGCCACCGTGAAATGACGCTCGACGCGGCGAGCTTCGGCATCCTGTGGCCCGCGTTCATCGCGGGTCTGCTGGTCACCGCGACCCACGTCCCGCTCGGCATGCAGGTGCTCGAGCGGGGCATCGTTTTCATCGACCTCGCGGTCGCGCAGATCGCCGGGGTCGGCGTCATCCTCGCCGACTACCTCGGCTGGCATCCGAGCGGCGCCGCGGTGCAGATCGCCGCGCTGTCTGCGGCGCTTTGCGGCGCCATGCTGCTGACCTGGACCGAACGGCGCTGGCCCGAGGTGCAGGAAGCCATCATCGGCGTGGTGTTCGTGCTCGCGTCGAGCGCCGCCATCCTGATACTCGCCAAGAATCCACGCGGAAGCGAGCACCTCAAGGAACTGCTGGTCGGCCAGATCCTTTGGGTGAACCCCTCGCGACTTCCGCTCGAAGCCGTGATCTACGCTGCGATACTTGCTCTATGGTTCGGGCTGCGCGAGCGGCTCGGACGGATCGGGTTTTATGTCTTGTTTGCATGCGCGGTGACCGTCTCGGTGCAGTTGGTCGGCCTCTTTCTGGTCTTCATTACACTGGTCGTACCGGCCCTTGCGACCTTTTATCAAAGGGATCGCCGTTATCTCAAGGCCTACTCCATCGGCGTGCTTGGCTACGCCTCGGGCTTGCTCGCGTCGCTGTGGTTGGACCTCCCTTCCGGGGCGATGATCGTGTGCGCCATGGTCGTCGTTGCCGCGGGTATGGCTTTGCTCGGACGTCGTGGCACCGCGCGCGAAACGCTTCGTCCACAAGGCAGTAAGACCTAAGCACCGCGCAAGGATCGCTGACAGTGCAAGAGAGACCCGGAAGCACCTACGAATAAATGCGAGCGTGGCTCATTACCGCAAACCTCTCGCCGCCGCAGTCGCACTCAACACGGCTATCTTCCTTCCCGAGGTCATAGGCGGCTTAGAAGCCGGAAGCCTAAGCCTCATCATGGACGGTGTTCACAACTTTTCCGACGAGTTGGCGCTCGTGTTTCTATACTTGGCGTTTGTCCTGTCGCAGGGTCTATCGCGGAACCTCGTGCGTTCGGCGAACTTCTTCAGCTCCGTCGGTCTGATTGCTGTGAGCGGCTTGCTGATCTGGCAGGCCGTTGACCGGCTTCTTCATCCTGCTCCGGTCTTGGGACTCGTTCCAATCTTGATGGGCCTTGCGGCCGCAGGCGCTAACTGGGGCATCGTAAGCTTGCTCCGTCGCCCGAGCCGGGACAACGCAGCGATACGCCTCGCCTACCTCCACAACATCGGCGATATTTTTGTATCACTTGCGCCGGTAGTGGCCGGCCTTCTAGTCACGATCCTAGGTAGCTCCTTTTTCGACCCCTTGGTGGCCCTGCTCGTCGCGTTCTGGTTTGTTGTGTCTACGCTTCGGGCAGTTGTCGGTGCAGGCGAGGAGTTAATATGGCCCGACAAAATCACCTGCGGGCACTCGGACGAGGATGAAGTGGGAGCATCTCCAGCTAGATAAACACCAGAGGAGGCCACAGACTCGACGGTGCAAATGGTCGAGGTCGCCGGCAGCCTGCGGTCATACAAAACCCTTTTTCGCTGGTGGCGGTCGTGAGTTCGAAGATCAATCATTGCCTTGCATCATGCAAAGTGATACAAGGAAGCGGACCCGCATTCGCCCGGTCCGTCACGAAAACCGGATAATTTTCCGTGGCCTTCTCGATATTTGGCAAGTCCATCGGCTTCTCCCGGAAGACCGAGAGCAAGGCGGTCACGAAAGGGAAGCCGGCCGTTGCCCCGCCCGTGGCTCCGAAGGGTGACCTCGATTTCAGCCTGCTCGGCCCATCGCCTGCTTCGAAGGTGCCGGGAGCATCCGCCGCACGGGCCCCTGAACTCAAGCCCGCCACGGCCAGTGCTGCGGCAGCGCCGGAAACTGCCGCCTCCGAGAAGGCCGCCTCCATCCTCGAGGACACGGTGATCCTGTTCGCCAACGGGCAGGTCGAGCAGGCGCTCGCGACGCTCTCGCGGGCGGTTCACAATGAAGAACTCGGAGGTTTCGCCCTGCAGGGCTGGCTGATGCTGTTCGATCTCTACCAGCACCTGGGCATGGCTGCCGAGTTCGAGGTGCACGCCATGAAATTTGCCGTCAGGTTCGAGCGTTCTCCGCCCGCTTGGGTGGAATCCCGAGAGCATCGGCACGGCGCAGCGGCCCCGACGGAAACAGCGATCTTCGCGCTTGGGAAGGAGCTGTCGGCGGGAGACGCCACGGAAATGGAGTACCTGAGACGCCTCGCTCGTACGGGGCGCACGGTGTGGCTTGAATGCGGGGAAGTGGAAAGCCTCGATGCGACGGGCTGCGCCCTGCTTTGCGATGCGCTCATTTTCCTTCGGAGCAGAAACACCCAAGTGCTCCTGTCTCGACAGACGCGGCTCGTGGAGTTGCTCGAGGGCGTCTGCCAGCCGAAGAAGACGGATACCGGCCGGGCGGTCTGGGAGCTGCTTTTCGAGATCTATCGGATTCTCGATCTCAAGTACAAGTTCGAGGAAGCCGCGGTTAGCTACGCGGTCACCTACGAAGTCTCGCCGCCTTCGTGGGAGTCGCGAGCGGCGGATGCAAGACGGACGGCGCCGGCAAGCGCCTCCGAAGGGGCCGAGCCGGCCCTCGTCCTCGCCGGGGAGCTGACGGGAGCGAGCGATGATCTCGCCCGGCTGCTGCGGGACTGGGCGGCGGCGAACGAGGTCTTGGTCCTGGACATCTCCCGGGTGAGACGCGTTGATTTCGTGACTGCAGGCCTCATATTCCAGGTGCTGTCCAGGTTGAGCAAGGACGGCACGACGATCCGGATTCGCGGCGCGAGCGAGTTGATCCACGCGCTGTTTCGGATCATGGGGATCGACAAGGTCGCTCGCATCATTCCGCTCAGGTAGTCGGCAAGGAGTCTTCACGCAGCATGGAGCAGTTCCGCGGAACTACTATCGTATCGGCGCGCCGCGACGGCAAAGTTTCCCTGGGCGGCGACGGCCAGGTCACGCTCGGGAACGTCGTCGTCAAGGCAAGCGCCCGGAAGGTCCGGCGCCTGTATCACGACCGGATCCTCGCCGGCTTTGCCGGAGGGACAGCGGACGCCTTCACGCTCTTCGAGCGCTTCGAGGCGAAACTCGACAAGCACCAGGGGAACCTGCTGCGCTCGGCGGTGGAGCTGGCCAAAGACTGGCGAACGGACCGCGTGCTTCGGCGCCTGGAAGCGATGCTTGCCGTCGCAGACCGCGAGACTTCCCTCATCATCACCGGAGTGGGCGACGTCATCGAGCCGGAGCTCGGATTGGTGGCGATCGGCTCGGGCGGCCCCTACGCGCAGGCGGCGGCGCGCGCCCTCCTCGACAATACCAAGCTCGACGCGGAGAGCATCGTCCGCAAGTCGCTTGCGATCGCTGGCGAGCTTTGCATCTACACCAACCAGCAGATCGTGGTCGAAACGCTGGAGTAGAGCAGGACTGGGACCCCGGCATCCATGTCTTCCATGACTCCCCAGGAAATCGTCCACGAATTGGACAAGCACATCATCGGCCAGTCACGTGCGAAGCGCGCCGTCGCGATTGCCCTCAGAAACCGCTGGCGCCGGCAGCAGGTGAGCGAGCCCCTGCGCCAGGAAATCACCCCCAAGAACATCCTGATGATCGGCCCCACAGGGGTGGGGAAGACCGAGATTTCAAGGCGACTGGCACGCCTCGCCGATGCGCCTTTCATCAAGGTCGAAGCGACCAAGTTTACCGAGGTCGGTTACGTGGGGCGCGATGTCGATACCATCATCCGGGATCTCGTTGAAATCGCAATCAAGGATACGCGCGAAGCGGCTATGAGGAAGGTGCGCCGCCGCGCAGAGGACGCTGCCGAGGAGCGCGTGCTCGATGTCCTGTTGCCGCAGGCGCGGGGCGTCGCAGCGATGGAAACGGGAGGCGCGGATTCCAGCGAAAGAGCGGGCGGCGGCGAGGAGTCGGGCACCCGGCAGAAGTTCCGCAAGAAACTGCGCGAGGGTGAGCTCGATGAAAAGGAGATCGAACTCGAAGTGCCGGTTGCGCAGGCGCACATGGAAATCTTCGCACCACCGGGGATGGAAGAACTGACGCAGCAGATCCAGGGCGTGTTCCAGAACCTGGGCGGGAGCAGGAGAAAGCTGCGGCGGATGAAGGTGCGCGATGCGATGAGGATGCTCACCGACGAAGAGGCGGCGCGCCTGGTGAACGATGAGGACCTGCGCGCGAAAGCGCTCGCCAACGTCGAGCAGAACGGCATCGTGTTTCTCGACGAGATCGACAAGATCACCAGCCGCGGAGAGACGGTCGGCGCCGACGTCTCCCGCCAGGGCGTGCAGCGGGACCTGCTGCCCCTTGTGGAAGGCACCACTGTCTCGACCAAGTACGGGGTCGTGAAGACGGATCATGTCCTGTTCATTGCCAGCGGAGCCTTCCATTTTTCCAAGCCCTCGGATCTCATCCCCGAGCTCCAGGGGCGCTTTCCCATACGCGTCGAGCTCGATTCGCTTTCTGTGGACGATTTCGAGAGGATTCTCACGGCAACCGACGCCTGCCTCACGCGCCAGTACCAGGCGCTGCTCGCGACCGAGGAAGTCGAAGTCGCGTTCCTGCCCGAGGGCATCCGGCGGCTCGCCGAGATCGCCTGGTCGGTCAACGAGAAAACGGAGAACATCGGCGCGCGCCGCTTGTATACAGTGATGGAAAAGCTGCTCGAAGAAATCTCCTTCGACGCGGGTAAACGCGGCAAGGAGAGCTTCAGGGTCGACGCGGCGTTCGTGGATGCGAAGCTCAAGGATCTCTCGCAGAGCGAGGACTTGGCGCGCTACGTGTTGTGATGACTTTGAGAAGGAGAACGATGAGAGCAATTCTTGGCGGGATGCTGCTGGTCGGTGCGGCGGCGGCGCAGGGTCAGGTCGAGGCGCGGGCCGCCTGGGTGCGCGCCACGGTGCAGGGCCAGACCACGGCCGGGGCCTACATGCAGTTGAAGAGCAGCGAGCGGGCAAGCCTGGTCGGAGCGGAGAGCCCCGCGGCAGGCAGCGTCGAAATCCATGAGACGAAGATGGAAAACAACGTGATGCGCATGCGCGCGATGTCGAGGCTAGAGCTTCCGCCCGGGAAGACCGTCGAGTTGAAGCCAGGCGGCTATCACATCATGCTCATCTCGCTTCCGCGGCCGCTGAAAAAGGGAGAAGTCGTCCCCATACGGCTCAAGGTCGAAATGGCCGACAAGTCCGTCAGAACGCTTGAAGTCAGGGCCGAGGTCCGCGAGAGTGCTGCGAGCGAACATCGGGGTCACTAGGGGTTCGACTCGAGCAGCGCCTCGAGGCATCGGCGACAGAAGCAGCCCGTATTCGGCTCGGGCGCGCGGAGCGCGGGAAGCGCCGCGCACCAGCAGCGATCGCGGCCCGCCTGCATTCCGCACTCGAAGGCGTCGCCACAGCGTGAGCACCGGCTCGACTGCGGGGTGTCCCGCTGAGGGGGACTAGGCCTGCTGGTCATCCGGGCCCGGATAGCTTCTCAGGGCGCGCCGCAGGAACCGCACGTGGCCGGTCAGGCGCGTGCAGGCATCGCAGGCGAAGAGGTGCAACCGCAGCGCGATTCTCTCGGTGAACGTCAAACGCCGATCCATCCCCTGCGAGATCATCCGGCTCGCTTCCCTGCAGGTGAGACTGAGTCTCAATCGAGCTGCTCCCCTAACCGGCTTTAGTCGCGTCCGACAGGAACCAGGTCCGTTCCAGGCAGGCGCGAAGGTTCATCCGCGCACGATACAGCATGACCCAGCAATTGGACGGGGTAATCCGCAATTCCTTACAGATTTCGCCGGTCTCCAGTCCCAGCAGCTCGCGCATCATGAACGCACGCGCCGTGTTCCCGGGCAGGGTCTCAAGGCAGCGCTCGAGCGCATCGAAAAAACGCCGCTCCTCCAGCGCGCTCTCGGGGCTGCGCCATTCGCCGGGCGGCTCGATGAAATGACCGTCGCTCTCGAAGTAGGCGTCGAGGTCCTCAGTGCCGCTCTCTCCGGCGCCGAGGCCGGCCGGCCGCTCGCGGGCGCTCTTTCGGATGCTGTCGACGATCTTGTGCTTGAGGATTCCGACGAGCCAGGTCCGGACCGAGGACTGTCCGGCGAACCGCTCCGCGCCCTGGAGGGCGGCGAGCAGCGTCTCCTGCACCGCGTCCTCAGCCGCACTGCGGTCGCGCAGCTGAAGGAGGGCGAACCGGATCAAATAGGGGCGGTGGCCCTCGAGTTCAAGTGAGCTTGAAGCGGAAGGTGGGGTAGCCATCGAAGCGCGAGGCAGCCGCTCGAATCTAGCTTCTTGCCCCGATTGCCGCAAGCGCTCTTGAAATCGGCGGTGGCTCCCCCACTTCATCGGCATGCGGGCGTCTTGCCCGAACAGAATCCAAGGAGACACCATGACAAGCCTCATTCGTTACACACCGTTTGACGATCTCTTCGACGACGTTTTCAAGGGCTTCCTCGTCGGGCCGGTCGGACTTGAGACGCGAAACCCCCTGCGCGGCATCAAGCTCGATGTTGCAGAGCAGAACGGCGAATACAAGGTGCTCGCCGAGCTCCCCGGAGTCAAGAAGGAAGACATCAAGGTCAACATCGACGGCGACCAGGTGTCGATCGTCGCTGAGTCGCGTGCCGAGCGCGAAGAGAAGGAAGCAGGGCGCGTGCTCCACAGCGAGCGTTATGTCGGCAAGGTGGCGCGCGCGTTCAGGCTGAGTCAGGAGATCGACGAGGCCCGCGCAAGCGCGAAGTACACCGACGGCGTGCTGGAGCTGACGCTTCCGAAGAAGGCGACGGCGGCCGCAAGGCAAATCACCGTCCAGTAAGTGTTAAAGCCGGACGGCCTCCGGCCGCCGGTTTAACTCCGCGGGTAGGAACGGACGCTTCGCGCCGTTCATCCCGCGGGAGGAATGTGGAAGCGGCCCAGCGGGCCGCTTCTTGTTTTTCGGGAGTCGCCGGGTACAATCGGCGCTCAGCCATGCGTGCGCCGATGAGCGATCCCGCCCTCACGCCAGTCAACAAGGCCAAGGTTCTCGCCGAGGCCTTGCCGTATATCAAGCGCTTTCATGGCAAGACCATCGTCGTGAAGTACGGCGGGAACGCGATGACCGACGACAGGCTCAAGCGCAGCTTCGCTCACGATGTGGTGCTGCTGAAGCTCGTGGGCATGAACCCGGTGATCGTGCACGGCGGCGGGCCGCAAATCGACGAGCAGCTGGCGCGGCTAGGGAAGAAGGGCGAGTTCGTCCAGGGCATGCGGGTGACCGACGCGGAGACCATGGACGTAGTCGAAATGGTCCTCGGCGGACAGGTCAACAAGGAAGTAGTGACGCTCATAAACCAGGCTGGCGGAAAAGCCGTGGGTTTGACCGGACAAGACGGTGCCTTTATCCGCGCAAGGAAGATGCTCCTCCCCGGAAAGGAGAGCGGCGGCGAGAAGGTCGACATCGGCCAGGTCGGCGAGATTGCCTCCATCGATCCGAAGGTGATCTGGGCGCTCGAGGAAAGCGGGTTTATCCCGGTCGTCGCGCCCATAGGCGTTGGCGAGGACGGACAGTCCTACAACATCAATGCCGACCTCGTCGCGGGCAAGCTCGCCGAAGTGCTGAAAGCGGAGAAGCTGGCCGTGCTCACCAACACCCCGGGCGTACTCGACCGGAACAACAAGCTGCTTACCGGTCTGACGCCAAAGAAAATCGACGCCTTGGTGGCAGACGGGACGCTCTCCGGTGGCATGCTGCCCAAGATCAGCTCGGCCCTGGACGCCGCGAAAAACGGCGTGAAAAGCGTGCACATCATCGACGGCAGGGTCGAGCACGCGCTGCTCCTCGAGATCCTCACTGACGAAGGCGTGGGAACGCTGATCCGCTCCAAGTAGCTGCGCGAGCGCTGCCGCGCAGTCATCCCCGCGCAAAGCAGGATCCAGGTTTTCTGCCACAGTCCCGACCAATCCCGCAGGGCGGGTTGATCCCCGGTAGCAAGTACTCACCCGGAGTCATACAATGATTCCTCCCGCAGATCTTCTGGGAGGACGATATGCCTTCTGCCAAACCCGGTGCGCGGCGTCTGCAGATCCTGCAGGTGCTCGCGCGGATGCTCGAGGATCCCAAGGGCGAGAAGGTCACGACCGCGGCGCTCGCGAAGAAGCTCGATGTCTCCGAAGCCGCGCTTTACCGGCACTTTGCGAGCAAAGCCCAGATGTACGAGGGCCTGATCGAGTTCATCGAGGAGAGCGTCTTCGGATTGATCAACAAGATCACTGCGGAGGAAGAAGACGGGAAGAAGCAGGTCCAGGCGATCCTCTCGTCGCTGCTTGGGTTTGCCGAAAAGAATCCCGGCATGACGCGGGTGCTCGTGGGCGACGCTCTGGTCAACGAGGACGAACGGCTGCAGGCGCGCATCAACCAGCTGCACGATCGGCTGGAGGCGACTCTCAAGCAGTGTCTGCGTGTGGCCGCGAGCCAGGCGGGCGGAGGGGGAGCGGGATCCGACACCGCGTCCGACCCCGCGCCACGCGCCAATCTCCTGCTTTGCTACGTCATGGGACGCTGGCAGCAGTTTGCCAAGAGCGGCTTCAAGCGTGCCCCCACGGAGTACTGGGACAGGCAATGGCTGCTGCTCGCCCGATAATGCGGGTGTAGCGCAGAGGTCAATGGGTCGCCGTGCGCGCGGCGGACTTCGCTGCGGTCGTGAGGTAAAGGCCTAGGACTATGAAAGCGACGCCGAGCGCGTGGTACCAGCCCATGCGCTCGCCCAGAAACACCATTCCCAACAAGGCGGTGAAGGCAGGATGCAGGTGATGGAATAACCCGGCCACCGCTGGAGTCGTCCGTTCCAGCGCCTTGTTGTAGAACACGAAAGCGAGGAACGAGGCGAACAGGGCGGTATAGGCGATCGCCGCGATCGACTCGGTCGTGACCAGCATGTGCCGGCCCGCCGTCCACTCCCACGCGTAGAACGGAAACTGCAGCACGACGCCGATCAGGGCGATCGCCGCGAGAAAACTCATCCGGTCGAGCCCTGCCGGCCAGCGCTTCAGCAGCACTGTATACAGGCTCCAGACCGGAACCGCCGCCAGTATCCATAGGTCCCCGGGGTTGAATGCGAGCGTGCGCAATACCGAGAGTTCGCCGCGCACGATGATGGTGACTGCGCCCGCGAGCGAGAGGAGGATGCCGAGTCCCTGGCGCGTGCCGATGCGATCACCGAGAAGGACCGCCGCGATCATCACGACGACGACGGGCACGAGCGCGACGATGAGCGCCCCGTTGAGGGCGGTGGTCGATTGCAGCCCGAGGTAGACCATGCTCTGGAATATCGCGCCCGCGATGGCGGCCATGGGAAGCACCCACTTCCAGTGCCGGAGGAGGAGGGGCCATTGCTCGCGCAGCGACAGCCATGACACGGGCAGGATCAGCAGCAATGACCCGGTCCAGCGCCAGAAGTTGAGCGTGAGGGGCGGAATCTGCTCGTGGATTGCCCGTCCGACCACCCAGTTGCCCGCCCAGCAAAACATCGCCAGGGCCAGCAGCAGATGAGGTGATTTAAGAAAACGCACGGCCTATGCCGGTGTCGGTCTGGTCCCGGGTGCGAATGCGCGGACGACGCCGAAGAGGTCTGAATCTGTCCGGCTTACGCCGCTACTTTGGCGCACACTTCACAGGCCGGGTCCTTTGCGAAGTTGACCGTGCGCCACTGCATCGCGAGCGCATCCAGAATAAGCAGGCGGCCCTTCAATGTATCCCCGGCACCGGCGAGCAGCTTCAGCGCCTCGGCGGCCTGGACGGTGCCGATGATCCCGGTGATCGGAGCGAACACGCCCATCACCGCGCACCGCGTTTCCTCGAGCTCGGCATTCTCCGGAAAGAGGCAGTGATAGCAGGCGCTCGAGATCGTCCCTCAGGTCGAACACGCTCACCTGACCGTCGAAGCGCACCGCGGCCCCGGAGACGAGCGGCTTCCTGTGACGCACGCAGGCGCGATTCACCGCGTGGCGCGTGGCGAAGTTGTCGGAGCAGTCGAGCACGATGCTCGCCCCGGCGACGAGCCGGTCCAGCTCCTCGCCTTCGAGCCGGCTCTGTCGGGGTACGACTCGAACCTCCGGATTGATTCTCGCGAGCGCCTCGCGACCGGACGCGGCCTTGGGCTTCCCTATCGATTGCGTCGAGTGCAGGATCTGGCGCTGCAGATTCGTCAGATCCACCGCGTCCCCGTCGGCGAGGACTATCGTCCCGACCCCTGCCGCCGCAAGGTAAATTGCCGCCGGGGAACCGAGCCCTCCCGCGCCGATGATCAATGCGGAAGCGGCCAACAACTTCTCCTGCCCTTCGACGCCGATCTCGGGCAAGAGGATATGCCGCGAATACCTTAGGAGCTGCTCGTCATTCATAGAAGAGTGCCGCCGGCCGCAGAATGAACTGCGCTTCGCGTCAGTTCTATTCTGCGGAGATAAAAGCGACGCGTTTTCCGCGTCCGCTTTATTGCTATATCAGTTCTTCGGAGCGGGCACAGCAGGACTCTGTGCCGTAGCGAGCGGCAGGCCTTTCAGCAGTTTCAGCGCCTCCTGGAACTGGAAGTCCTTCTCGGAGGCGAATTCGAGCGGCGCCGGCGGCTTGTCTTCGCCGGTCTCAGGGGCGGCGGGTTTGACGGTGGTTCGCTGCGCCTTCTCGGCCTTGCTCGCCTTCTCCTGCTCGTTCGTGAGGTGCTTCTCCAGATCGGCCTCGCGCAGCCGTCCGGTGGTCGGCGAGGTGGGATCCTCCACCACGATGTCGGGCGTGATGCCCTTTGCCTGAATCGAGCGCCCGCTTGGCGTGTAATAGCGCGCGGTGGTGAGCTTGATCGCCGTGTTGTTTCCGAGCGGCAGGATCGTCTGCACCGAGCCCTTGCCGAAAGTGGCCGTGCCCATCAGCGTGGCGCGCTTGTGGTCCTGCAACGCACCCGCCACGATCTCGGAAGCCGAGGCCGAGCCGGCGTTGACGAGCACCACCATCGGCACGGTCTTCACCCCCGCGGGCAGGTTCCTGAGGTAATCACTGCGGCTGCCCCGCAGGTAGTCCTCGGGTGCGGCGATGAACTTGCGCTTGGCGTCCTCGGTGCGTCCGTCGGTCGACACGACCGCCGCCCGCGGCGGAAGGAACGCGGAAGCGATGCCCACCGCGCCGTTGAGGAGCCCGCCCGGGTCGTTCCGCAGATCGAGGATGAGGCCTTTCAGCGGCCCGCTCTTGTATAGCCCCTCGAGATGCTTCACCAGATTTTCGCCCGTGTGCTCCTGGAACTGGGAGACGCGAACCCAGCCGTAGCCGGGCTCGATCAGCTTGGATTTCACGCTCTGCACGCGGATGATGTCGCGAGTGAGCGTGACCTCGAAGGGCTTCGTCTCGCCCTTGCGCATGATCGTAAGGCGGATAGTCGTTTTCGGCTTGCCGCGCATGCGCTTGACTGCGTCGTTCAGAGTCATCCCCTTCACCGAGGCATCGTCGATCTTGATGATGAAGTCCCCGGGTTTCAGTCCCGCGCGGAAGGCCGGCGTATCCTCGATGGGAGACACCACCTTGACAAAACCGTCCTCCATTCCGACCTCTATGCCCAGGCCGCCGAATTCACCTTGCGTCCCGACCTGCAGCTCGCGGAAAGCGTCCTGGTCCAGATAGGCCGAGTGCGGGTCGAGCCCGGTGAGCATTCCGCTAATCGCTTCGGTGATGAGCTTCTTGTCCTCGACCGGCTCGACGTAGCTCGACTTGATCGCCCCGAACACCTCGGCAAAGGCGCGCAGCTCGTCCACCGGCAGCGGAAAGCGCGCCGCCTCGCGCTGGGCTACGGCGGAGAAGTTGAGGCTGAGCAGGATTCCCGCCAGCACACCGACCAGCACCAGGCCGGCCTGTCTTATCTTCGTTTTCATCATGTCTTTCCTAGACGATGGCGCGATGGCGAACTCACCATGCTACCTGAGCGACACCCAGCCCATCGGATCGAAAGCTTTCCCTTCGTGACGGATTTCAAAGTATAAACCCGATTCCCTGCTGCCGCCGCTCGCTCCGACGATCGCGACTGCGTCCCCGGCGCGTACTACATCCCCCACCTGTTTGAGCAGCGCCTCGTTGTTGCCGTAGATCGTGAGATAGGACCTGCCGTGGTCGACGATGAGCAGGTTGCCGAAGCCGCGCAACCAGTCGGAAAAGACGACCCGGCCCGGCGCGACGGCACGTACTTCCTGCCCCGAAGGTGAACGGATGAACAGACCCTTCGACGGAGGTCCCCCGCCGGACCGTTTGGCACCGAAACGCTCGGCGAGTTCCCCTTTGATGGGCAGCCGGAGGCCGCGCTTGAGCCCCGCAGGCTTGTCTTCGGCGCCGCCGGGTTCAGGGACTGTGTCGTTTCGAACGAGCGGGGTCGAGGCGATCACTCGGCCCAGTTCCTCGACTAGGTGCGCCATCCGGGATTCGTCGCGCTGGAGCTGCGTGACCTGCAGGCGCTGCGCCTTCAGCTCCTTCGACACGCGCTCGAAGACCCGGCGCCTCTCCGCCTGTTGGGCGATGAGCGCGCTTCGCTCTTTTCGCTGCGCCGACTCGATCGCCGCGAGCTCGGCGTTCTTTTCCCGGGCGAGCACCTCGAGTTCCTTCAGGCTGGCGAGGCTGGCGCGCAGCTCGCCGATCATTTGCGCCTGTGCACGCGAGATGTAGGCGTAGTAGTGCAGCTCGCGTGCGATGCTTCCTGGGTCCTCGCCCGACAAAAGGAGTTTCACCTGGCCGATCTCGCCTTCGAGATGGCGCAGGCCGAGCAGCTTTCCGAGACTTTCCTGGCGCGAGGCGATCTCGGCCTCGAGGGAGCGGCTCCGCCGAGCGAGCGTCTTGAGCTCGCTTTGCGCGGCCGAGCGTCTGCCTCCCAGCGCCCGCAGCGCGCGGTTGGCCTCGGAAATGGCGCGCTCGGAGTCGCGCAGCTGGTCGCGCGCCTCGGTGCGGTTGCCTTCGCCTTCGGCGATCTTCGTGCGCAATGCCTCGATGCGCGAACGCAGCGCCTCGAGCTGCTGTTTCTCCTTCCCCGATTGCGCGACCGCCAGGACCGGGGCAAGCAGCAGCGCAGCCCAAAACCGATGCCGCCGTCGAGGCGGATTCAAGTCCGTGCCTTGGCCTGTTCGGCGACGGCCCGCGCGCGGGATTCCGCCTCCGCCGCATCACCAAGATAGTAGTGCCGCAACGGCTTCAATTGGGAATCCAGCTCGTAGACCAGCGGAATTCCCGTGGGAATGTTCAGGTCGATGATTTCCCTGTCGCCGATACCGTCGAGATACTTGACGAGCGCGCGCAGGCTGTTGCCGTGCGCGGCGAGGATGACCCGCTTGCCGCGGCGCACCTCCGGCGCGATGATGTCGCTCCAGTACGGCAGGAACCGCGAGACCGTGTCCTTCAGGCACTCGGTCAGCGGTACCTCCGATTCCGCGAGGCCGGCGTAGCGAGGGTCGCCTCCCGGATACCGGGGATCGCGACGCTCCAGGGCGGGCGGCGGGACGTCATAGCTTCGGCGCCACAGGAGCACCTGCTCCTCGCCGAACTTCGCCGCCGTCTCGGCCTTGTTCAGACCCTGGAGCGCGCCGTAGTGGCGCTCGTTCAGGCGCCAGGAGTGGTGCACCGGAATCCACATCAGGTCCATCGTCTCGAGCGCGAGCCAGAGCGTCTTGATGGCGCGCTTGAGCACCGATGTGTACGCGCAATCGAACTCGAAACCCGCTGCCTTGAGCATCTCCCCCGCGCGCTTGGCTTCCACTTCGCCGCGCGGGCTGAGGTCGACGTCGGTCCAGCCGGTGAACCGGTTTTCCTTGTTCCACACCGATTCGCCGTGACGAAGGAGTACGATCTTGTGCATGAGCGTTGAGAAGAAGCGTTTCGCGCCGCAGGGAAAGCATTTTATAATGAGCAGGCCGCAATGCGTGAATTCCTCGAGGTCGTGACATGCAGGAAGTCAACCTGTTCAAATTCGTCAGCGAAAACATTCTTCTCATCGCGGTGGCATTCGTAAGCGGCGGCATGCTGATCTGGCCGGCGGTGCGTCGCAGCACGGCGGGGCCTTCTATTTCGACGTTGCAGGCGACCTTGCTGATCAACCAGCAGAACGCCGTCGTGCTGGATGTGCGTGATGCAAGCGAGTACGCATCAGGGCACGTCATCAACTCCCGCAACATCCCGCTCGGTGAGCTTGACGCGCGCGCGGCCGAACTGGAGAAACACAAGGCGAAACCCGTGATCGTCGTGTGCGACACCGGCAACCGTTCGGGCAAGGCGGCACCGGTGCTGCGCAAGCTGGGCATCAAGGAAGTGTTCTCGCTGAGCGGCGGGATAGGGGCATGGCGCCAGGCGGGTCTCCCGCTGGAGAAGTAGATGGCCAAAGTTCGAATGTACTCGACCGCGGTCTGCCCGTATTGCGTGCGCGCGGAGATGCTACTGAAGGCGAAGGGCGTCACAGAGATCGAGAAGATCAGGGTCGATCTCGATCCGAGCCAGCGCGTGGAAATGATGCACAAGACCGGACGCCGCACCGTGCCGCAGATCTATATCGACGATGCGCACGTGGGCGGTTTTGACGACCTTGCAGCACTCGAGCATGCGGGCAAGCTCGATTCGTTGCTGGCATGCTAGCGGCCTTTCTCCCCACCGGAGCCCCAATGAGCGAAGTGCAGCAACCGGTTTTTAGCATTGAAAAGATCTACGTTAAGGATCTCTCGATCGAGGTCCCGGGTGGGCCGCAGACGTTCATGCAGTCGGAGCAGCCACAGCTTGAAATCCAGATCACACATCAGGCGGAGCGCGTGAATGAAGTGTTGTTCGAGGCCACGCTTGTCGTCACGGTTACGGCAAAGTTGAGCGATAAAACCGCATTCTTGATCGAAGTATCGCAAGCCGGTGTGTTCCAGATCCGCAACGTCGTGGAGGCGGATCTCGCGCCCATCCTGGGGATCGCCTGCCCGAACGTGCTGTTCCCGTATGCGCGCGAAACGGTTTCCGACTTGATCGGCCGTGCGGGTTTTCCTCCCGTTCTGCTCGCGCACGTCAACTTCGAGGCGCTGTTTCAGCAGCGCATGGCCCAGTCCGCCGCACCGGCCGACGGCTCACGCATCGAGATCACCCACTGATGCGTGCCCTCGCGGTTCCGGTCTTGCTTGCGCTCACATGGCCGGCGGTGGCGGCCGAGTTCCGCTCGATCGCCGAGAACGGCACACTGATGTACGACGCGCCCTCGGTTCGGTCCAAGAAACTCTTCGTTGCGAGCCGTCTCTACCCGGTGGAAATCGTGATCAATATCGACACTTGGGCCAAAGTGCGGGATCCTTCGGGCGAACTTGCCTGGGTGGAAAAGAAGGCCCTTTCGGAAAAGCGCACCGTAATCGTCACTGCGGCCGTCGCCGAAGCGAGGCAGACCGCGAGCGACCAGGCTGCGCTGGTTTTCCAGGCGCAGCAGGGCGTAGCCCTCGACGTCGCCGAGCCGCCGTCAGGCGGCTGGATCAGGGTGCGCCACGCCGACGGCGCAACAGGCTACGTTCGCGTGAATCAAGTCTGGGGCATCTAGCCTCGGATTCCCCATGAAGATTGCAATCCTCGGCGCAGGGGCCTGGGGCACGGCGCTCGCGGTTGCGCTCGCCGGCCGGCATCGAATCACGCTTTGGGCCCGGGACCCGTCGCTGGTTTCCGCCATCAAGTCGAGCCGGCGCAATGCACGCTATCTCCCCGAAGTTCCGCTTCCCGATTCGGTGACCGTGACCGGGGAGTTTCCGCTCGCTCAGAGCGAGGCGGTCCTGATTGCCACGCCGACTTCGGCGCTGCGCGAAATGCTCGAGCTCGTGCGCGCGTCGAAGTCAGAGCAACCGCTTGTCTGGGCCTGCAAAGGCTTCGAGAAGGAGAGCAACAAGCTGCCGCACCAGGTTGCGGCGGAGGTCCTGTCAAAAGGCGCGAACCTCGGCGCCTTGTCCGGGCCGAGCTTTGCGCTGGAAGTGGCGCAAGGGCGTCCCACGGCGCTCACCCTCGCGGCGGCCGACGCGGAGTTCGCGAAGCGCATGGCGCGCGAGCTGCACCAGCCCGCGCTCCGGGTCTATTTCAGCAACGACGTCATGGGGGTCGAACTCGCCGGGGCCGTGAAAAACGTGATGGCGATCGCCGCCGGGATCGGCGACGGGCTGGAGCTCGGGTTGAACGCACGGGCGGCGCTGATCACCCGGGGCCTGGCCGAGCTGACGCGGCTCGGCGTGGCGCTGGGCGGCCGGACCGAGACCTTCATGGGTTTGGCGGGAGCGGGGGACCTCATCCTCACCTGCACCGGCAATCTGTCGCGCAACCGGCGCGTGGGATTGCTGCTCGCAAAGGGCGAGCCGCTCACTGCGATCCTCAAACAGCTCGGGCACGTTGCGGAAGGCGTGCATTCCGCAAGGGCGGTCGAGGCGCTCGCGGCCGAAAAGCGCGTGGAGATGCCGATCACCCGGGCGGTTTGCGCGGTGCTGTTTCGCGGTGCGTCGCCGCGCGAGGCCGTGCAGCAACTGCTTGCGCGCGATCCGAGAGAGGAAGCCTGAGCCACTAGCATTTGAGGTGAGGGGCAGTCACTGGTTTGCCCGTGACTGCCCCGCGTGAGCGAACGGGTAGGCGCCATGTTCCGCGAATTGCTATTTCTTAGGCTCTTCCGTCGCAGAGATGAGTTCACCTTCAAGGATGAAGTTTCGGTCTAGCGGTGATGACGCGGGTTTGATGTGAAGAGTGCCCGCACCCTGCAATCCCTTGAGCTTTCCGGTGCTGCCGACGACCTCCCAGGCGCCATTGTCGAGAAGCATCGGTTTGCCGTCGGCGCCGCGCACGAATACACCGCGAACGACCCATTTCACGTAAGCAATGTCGCCTTGCGGAAGGGTGAAGACAAGATAGCCGTGGGGATCAGCGCCAATTCCCGGCTGTATGTCGTGTATTCCGTATTCAGTCACTGCTGCCCCCGAAAGGACGCCTTGCCCCGTTGCCTTCCCTTCGCGCTGCGTCATCGCTACGAAGTGCTTGCTGCCATCCGCGAAGTCCAGGCGTATTGTGTCTTTCGGCGATACGACTGCCTCGATCTTTACAGGAGCCGCATTGACCAACGTGGTCGCTGCCCCCAATACGGTTGGGACGGTGACCGCGATACAGAACGCGAGCCGCACACTGTTTGTTCTCATGTTTCGTTCTCCTTGCGATTACGGCACAGAAGGCGGTGCCGTGGCGCCTAACTTGAGTTGGACCGCACGATCCTGGGACCGCTGGTGCCGAACTCGTTGCACTGCCTAATTGACACCGCTAAGCTAGCTGCAGTGGACGTTCGCAGTAACGAGAGAAACCGAAGGAAAACCCGAAAAAACTCCGAAATTTGAAGAGGGCGGGCCGGGGTAAGGGGGTTGCAGTTGCTTGCGCTGACTGGAACGAGGCTGGTGGTCCGGCGTCTCGTGCGAACGGACTGTGGGCACGACGCGCAAGACAAATCACAGAGGGAATTCGCCATGCACAATCTGTCTCGCCGAAACGCGGTTCGCCTAGTTCTCCTGGTCGCCGCCTCCTGGTTTGCAACGCGATACCGTCTGCTGCCGCGGAAGGCGTCCCACTGGCGATCAAGGGTTATGACCCGGTCGCCTATTTCACCGTCGGACGCCCGGTGCGCGGGCTGCCGAAGATCGAATATGAATGGGATGAGCACCGCTACCGCTTTTCGCGCCCGGAGCATCGCGAGCTTTTCAAGGCCGACCCCGTGCGCTACGCGCCGCAGTTCGCAGGTCTCTGTGCCATTTCCCTCAGCCGGGGTGCTATCGTCGAGGCCAACCCGGAGTATTGGCTGATCAGCGAGGACAAGCTTTATATCTTCGGAGGACCGGCGGGACCGAAACACTTCCAGCAGGACCTTGCGCGAAACATCGCCAAGGCGAACGAAAACCGGGTACTCATTCCGAAGCGATAGCGGTTATTCGTGCGCCTGTGAGAGGCCGGCCTTGCGGAGACCGTCGCGCAAACGTTCGAGATCGACAGCGTTTAGAAACTTGGTCCCGAACTCCTGTGCGTCGAAGGTCGGATCGATGCGGCGTATCTCCGTCACGATACGCGCGGCGTCCTCGGTTCGGTTTTGCTGTGCATAGGCGGCCGCCAGCAGGATGCGGCTGGAGTTCGCGCCTGCGGTTTCGCGAAGATTGAGTTCCGTCTGTTCGATCGCCGCGTCGTAACGCCGTTTCAGATAGTAGGCCAGACCGAGCGCAAAGCGGTCTATCGCATTGAGATCGGGATCGATGCGCTGCGCCTGCTCCAGTGCCTCGATCGCCGCATCGGTCTGTCCCAGCCACATCAAGACATTGCCGCGGCCGGCGAGGCTCTGGGCATCGTTTGGATTTATCGCAATGGCGCGCTCGATCTCCGCCTCTGCCTGCTTGTACCTCTGATGAAAAATATGGATGCGGGCGAGAATGACGCGGGCGCGCACTTCGGAGTGATCGAGGCTCAGCGCCTTGATTGCCAATTCCTCGGCGCGGCTCAAGTTTGCGGTCGGCGATTCGGCCCAGCCCATCGACACGCCAATGTGATAGGTTTCGGCGAGTCCCGCATAGGCAGCAGCATAGTTCGGGTCGAGCTCGATGGCGCGTCTAAGCAGGACGCGCGCCTCCACATTGTTTGCGCGCGTCGGGCGCTGCAAGGCGGGCCGCGCACGCAGCACGTAGTCATAGGCTTCGAGATTTTCGGTCGGCTTTGCGAACACCCGGCGTTGTTCGATTTGCGCCACGCGAATCGCCAGGGCACTGACGATCTGCTTGGTAATGTTGTCTTGCAATGCAAACACATCCGCCAGCGCCTCGTCGAAACGGGCAGACCACAGCACCCGTCCCTGCCGCGTGTCGACGAGTTGCGCGCTCACCCGCACGCGGTCGCCGATCTGGCGCACGCTCCCTTCGACGAGATAGGTGACGGCGAGATCGCGGCCGATCACTTCCGGGCTTGCAGGCTTTCCCCTGTAGGGGAAGACACCGTTCCACGAGATGACCGTCAGCGCGGAGAACCGACCCAGTGCGTTGATAATATCCTGCGTCAATCCATCTGCGAAATACTCGCGACCCGAATCATCGCTCTGGTTAACAAGCGGGAGAACGGCGATCGCAGGTTTCGCGATCACGAGGCTCTTGGTTGCGGATCGGTTGCCGTATCCCAGAACGTTCAGAAGTTTCCACTCGCTCCCAACGCCGCTCCACAGCACTCCTGCAGTAAGCAGAACAGCGAGAGCGAACGAGACGAACAACCCGATGCGCCAACCGGCGGGCGCCATCGTGGAAAAGGTGGGCGGCGTGCGCGTGGTGACGACTGGCTCCGGCGATGGAACACCATAGCTGGGCGCAGCCGAGACCGACATAGCGTTGGCTAAGGACTGACCAACTAAGGGAACAACCGACACCTCGGATTCAAATCGATAGCCGCGGCGCGGAATCGTCCTGATAAGGCGCGAGCCGTCGTCTCCAAGGGCCCGCCGCAGCTCGCCTACGCTCTGCACCAACGCATCGTCCGTGATGACGAGATTCGGCCAGACCGCGGCGAACAGCTCGTCCTTCGAGACGAGTCGGCCGGCATTTTCGATGAGGTAACGCAGGACCGCGAAAGTCTTAGGCCGTAGTGCAATTTCCTTGCCGTCAAGTATGAGACAGCCGCGATCCAAATCCAGAACATAACGGTCAAATCCCAGTCGTTTTGCCCCCATCTGCGTGGGAAGGTCGGTATCGCGAGTGGTCATCGCCCCGCCATATGTATTGCCGATCAACAAGCGCCGACTCAGCACTTGCGTGTTATCAAGAAAACTGGCCGACCTAATCGCTGAAAGGTCTATCGACTGCCTGCTAATCTGGGCAGGCTACCCCCAAGGTTCTGATCCATCAAGCCGGCCCGCGAATACATGTTCGAACATCTTACATATATGGACGCCGGCCGGGAGGGTGCTCACGTCCACACGGCGATTGCCTGATCAGCGCTGGACGGTGCGCGCGATCACGAAGTTCTCGACTCTCGTCGCGCCTGCGCGCTTGAGCGCCTGTGCGAGCTCGTTCAGGGTTGCTCCGGTGGTCATGACATCGTCGACCACCCCAACGCTCGCTCCAGAGAGATCGAGCTTGCACAGGAATGCCCCGCGCATGTTCTTCGCCCGCTCTTCGTAAGGAAGCTTTGTCTGCGGCAGCGTGTCCTTCACGCGCAGCACGCCGCGGGGCTCGATCTTCACGCCGAGGTGCCGCGCAACGCCCCGCGCGATTTCAAGGGCTTGGTTGAATCCGCGCTCGGTAAGGCGCCTCGAATGCAGAGGCATGGGAACGATGAAATCGACTTTCGGCAGCGGCCGCGACGCGAGGCTGCGCGCGAAGTATGCGGCGAGTGCGAGCCGGGCCCGATACTTGAGCGCCTGGATGAGCCTGTCGCACGGAAATTCGTAGCGCCACAGCGCCAGCGTGCCGTCGAAGTGTGGGGGATGATTGAGGCAGCTGCCGCAGACCGCTCCTGCGGTACTCGGCAGCGCGCAACGCGGGCAAGGCTCGGGCAGCACCGGCAGCTCGGCGGCGCAGGGCGCGCACAGCAGCCCCGCGCCGCTTTCCGCCCCGCAGAGCAGGCAGTCTCCTCCGGCCCAAGCCAGGACAGAACGAAGGAGCGCATTTGACAAGCTTTCCGCTAGCTCCGATGATCGCCACGTGCGCATGAACTCGCTTAACGAAGATCGCACCCCCGCGGTGCACGCGGCCGGTGCGGGCCCGTCCTGGACCCGAGCCGCCGTCGAGGCGCTCTTCGATTTGCCTTTCAACGATCTCCTGCATCGCGCCCAGAGCGTGCATCGAGCGCACTTCGACGCGAACGCGGTGCAGCTCTCGACGCTGCTCTCTATCAAGACAGGCGGTTGCCCCGAGGACTGCGCCTATTGCCCGCAATCGGCGCGCTACCGCACCGGAGTCGAGAACGAGCCGCTCATCCCACTCGAAGGTGTGGTCGCGGCGGCGCGCGCGGCCAAACAGAACGGTGCGACGCGCTTCTGCATGGGCGCCGCCTGGCGCGGGCCGAAGGACCGGGACCTCGATCAGGTGGTCGAGCGGGTGCGAGCGGTGAAGCAGCTGGGACTGGAAACCTGCGCCACTCTTGGTCTCCTGCGCGAAGGCCAAGCCGAGCAGTTGAAGGACGCGGGCCTCGACTACTACAACCACAACCTCGACACGGCTCCCGAGTTCTACGGCGAGATCATCACCACGCGCACCTATGGCGACCGGCTCGACACGCTTTCGCGCGTGCGCCGCGCCGGGATCAAGGTGTGCTGCGGCGGAATTGTCGGGATGGGCGAGACCCGGGCGCAGCGTGCAGGCCTGATCGCCGCTCTCGCGAACCTCGACCCGCATCCCGAGTCGGTGCCCATCAACGACCTGGTCCAGGTCGAGGGAACGCCGCTCGAGGGTGCGCCCAAGCTAGACTGGAGCGAATTCGTGCGCACCATCGCCTGTGCCCGCATTACCATGCCCACGAGCATGGTGAGGCTCTCCGCGGGGCGCACCGACATGCCCGAATCGGTACAGGCGCTGTGTTTCCTCGCCGGTGCGAACTCGATCTTCTACGGCGACAAGCTGCTCACGACCGGCAATCCCGAAGCCGCGCGCGACCGCGCCCTGCTGGAAAAACTGGGCATGCACGCCCTGTAACGACGACGGCGCCGCGCGCCCCCTGCACCGTCCGGATGAGCGAATTTCGCCTCGACCCGAGGGAGGCGCGGCGGGCGTTCGAGCGCGCCGCCCGGGCGGGCGCCGACGCCGCGGTATTGCAGGCGGAAGTCGAGCGGCGCATGTTGGAACGCCTCGACTTCATCCGTATGCAGCCTAGGCGCATCCTCGACGCAGGTTGCGGCACAGGACGGGGCCTCGGGCTGCTCCACCGGCGCTATCCCCGGGCGGAACTGCTCGGGGTGGATTTCGCCCGAGACGCGGTCCACGCGGCCAGGCGCGGCGAGTCTCTCATCCGCCGTGCGTGGGGCATGCTCGGGGGGCCGGCGCGCTTTCATTTATGCGCGGATTTTTCTCGCCTGCCGCTCCGCGCAGGGTGCGTCGACATGGTGTGGTCCAATCTCGCCCTCGCGTGGGCCGCCGACCCGCTCGCGGCATTGCGTGAGCTCCACCGGGTCATTGCGAGAGGTGGCCTCCTGATGCTCTCGAGCTACGGACCCGACACGCTGAAAGAACTCAGGGCCGCTTTTGGCGCCGCCTCTCCCGGGCGTCACGTGCATTCGTTCGCCGACATGCACGACGTGGGCGACATGCTCGTCGCGGGCGGTTTCGCCGAACCGGTCATGGACATGGAGCGAATCACGCTCACCTATCCCGACGTGCCGGCGCTCGCGCGCGATCTGAAGGCTTCGGGCCAGACCTGCGCCGCGGCCGATCGCGGGCGCGGCCTCATGGGGCGGGCGGCCTGGCGGACGATGCTCGATGCATACGAGCGCGAAAGGGAGAGCGGGAGCCTACCCGCCACGGTCGAGGTGGTATACGGGCACGCCTGGAAGGGCGAGCCGCGCGTCGCTGCCGACGGCAGGCAGATCGTGAAGTTGGAAACAAGAAGACGGCGCTGAGAAGCGCTCTCACTCTCGATTCGTGGCTTGCCCCGCGTGGGGAGAGTGTGATAATTTACCGCGGTTTTTCGACGCGAATTCTCCGCCTTCTTCCACCAGCGTTCCGCGGACGATCTCGCCGCGCGCGCCGACGCTGCTTATCGAGCCCGACACGATCAGGATAACGTAACGAGGATCTAATGCTTAAGAGGACGGTCAGGACGGCAGTCGCCGCGTGTCTTGCGCTTTCGGGGACAGCCCACGCGGCGTACCAATGGAACCTGCCAACGCCGGTGACGCGCGTCGCCAGCGAGATCTACGATCTGCACACCATCATGATGTGGATCATTCTGGCGATCTTCGTCGGGGTATTCGGCGTGATGTTCTATTCGATTTTCGCTCACCGCAAGTCGGTGGGTCACAAGGCAGAGCACTTCCACGAGAACACCACGGTCGAAATCGTCTGGACGGTCATCCCGCTGCTGATTCTGATCCTGATGGCCTGGCCGGCGACCAAGACCCTCCTGGGTTTGAAGGACACATCGAGCCCCGATCTTTCCATCAAGGTCACCGGTTACCAGTGGAAATGGGGCTACGACTACCTGAAGGGAGAGGGCGAGGGAATATCCTTCCTTTCCAATCTTGTGACTCCCCAGGACCAGATCACCGGCAGCTCGCCCAAAGGCGAGCATTACCTCCTCGAGGTTGACAACCCGATGGTCGTGCCGGTCAACAGGAAGGTGCGTGTGCTCCTCACCGCCAACGACGTCATTCACGCATGGATGATCCCGGCTTTCGGAGTGAAACAGGACGCGATCCCGGGCTTTGTCCGGGACACTTGGTTCAGGGCGGAAAAAGAAGGCGTGTACCGCGGCCAGTGCGCGGAACTCTGCGGAAAGGACCACGGCTTCATGCCCATCGTGGTCGAGGTCGTATCGGAGGAGAAATACTCTGCCTGGGTGGCTGACCAGAAGAAGAAGATGGCCGCCACGGCCGAGGACCCGGGCAGGAAGTGGGACCTCGCCGGTTTGAAGGCGCGCGGCGAGAAGGTCTACGCGGCGAACTGCGTGGCCTGCCACCAGGCGAGCGGCCAAGGTGTGAAGGGCGCTTTTCCGGCACTCGACGGTTCGCAGATCGTCAACGGCCCAAAGGGGAAACCGATTGAAACCGTGCTGAACGGCAGGCAGGGCACTGCGATGGTGGCTTTCGGAAAGCAGCTTTCGGATACCGACATCGCGGCGGTGATCACCTTCGTCCGCAATAACTGGGGGAACAGGGCCGGCGATGTCATTCAACCGAGCGAGATCAGGTCGGCGCGCAAGTGAGCGCGCCTCATCTTGAACGACCGCGAGACATGACAGTCAACGATCGAGTACCGAGTACTAGGAGTATCTGATGAGCGCAGTCATCGACCATGGCCACGGCCACGCCCACGACGAGCACCATCCCTCGGGGATCATGCGCTGGATCACCACGACCAACCACAAGGACATCGGGACGCTGTATCTGTGGTTCAGCTTTACGATGTTCATGGTCGGCGGCATCCTCGCGCTCGGCATTCGGGCGGAGCTCTTCAAGCCCGGCTTGCAGCTGTGGCATCCGGAGTTCTTCAACCAGCTCACCACGATGCACGGCCTCATCATGGTGTTCGGCGCGATCATGCCGGCCTTCGTCGGCTTCGCCAACTGGCAGGTGCCGATGATGATCGGCGCGCCCGACATGGCCTTTGCGCGCCTGAACAACTGGAGCTTCTGGCTGCTCCCCGTTGGCGGGACTTTGCTCGTCGCATCGTTCTTCGTGCCGGGAGGCGCTACCGCCGCCGGATGGACGATCTATGCTCCGCTCTCGACCCAGATGGGGCCGGGAATGGACCTCGCGATCTTCGCCCTGCACATCATGGGCGCGTCCTCGATCATGGGCTCGATCAACATCGTCACCACCATCCTCAACATGCGCGCCCCGGGAATGACGCTGATGAGGATGCCGCTTTTCGTGTGGACCTGGCTCATCACCGCCTATCTCCTCATCGCCGTGATGCCGGTGCTCGCAGGGGCGATCACCATGCTTCTCACGGACCGGCACTTCGGCACCTCGTTCTTCAACGCGGCGGGTGGCGGCGATCCGGTGATGTTCCAGCACATCTTCTGGTTCTTCGGCCACCCCGAGGTCTACATCATGATTCTCCCGGGGTTCGGGATCATCAGCCAGGTGATCCCCGCTTTCTCGAGGAAGCCGCTCTTCGGCTACTCCTCGATGGTGTACGCGACCGCTTCGATCGCGATCCTGTCGTTCATCGTCTGGGCGCACCACATGTTTACAGTGGGCATGCCCGTGGCCGGGCTGCTGTTCTTCATGTACGCGACGGTTCTGATCGCCGTGCCCACCGGAGTGAAGGTCTTCAACTGGCTCGCCACCATGTGGCGCGGCTCGATGACTTTCGAGACCCCGATGCTCTTCGCGGTGGGCTTCATCTTCGTGTTCACCATGGGCGGTTTCACGGGGCTTATCTGTGCGATCGCCCCCATCGACATTCAGATCCAGGACACCTATTACATCGTGGCGCACTTCCATTACGTGCTCGTCGCGGGGTCGCTGTTCTCGCTTTTCGCTGGCGTCTACTTCTGGGTGCCCAAGTGGACCGGAAGGATGTACGACGAGGCCCTCGGCAAGTGGCACTTCTGGCTGTCGATGATCTTCTTCAACATTACGTTCTTCCCGATGCACTTCCTCGGCCTCGCCGGGATGCCGCGCCGGATTCCTGACTACGCGTTGCAGTTCGCCGAATTCAACGAGATTGCCTCGATCGGCGCATTCGGCTTCGGGCTTTCGCAGCTCCTGTTCCTGTGGATCGTTCTGAAGGTGACCGTGCTTGGTCGGGGCGAAAAGGCAGGGCAGCGGCCCTGGGAAGGCGCTGACACTCTCGAGTGGACCCACCTGCCGAGCCCTCCGCCGTACCACAGCTTCACCGAGCAGCCGGTAGTCAAGTGACTGACCGCGGGCAACGATCCAACAACCGGGTGACGGCACTGGTGCTCGCCTCGGTCGCGCTCGTGTTCTTCGTCGGGATCGTGCTCAAGTATGTCCTGATCAAATGACGCAGATTGCCGCAAACCTCGCGCTTGCCAACCGGCGGCTCCTGAAGAAGCTGCTGGTGATCGCCGTCATGATGTTCGGTTTCGGCTTCGCCCTGGTGCCGTTCTACGAAAAGATCTGCGAGGTGACCGGCATCCGCAATGTATTCCAGCCGGACGAAATCGCGATGAACACGCAGGTCGATTACTCGCGTCGCGTGTCCGTCGAGTTCGACTCCAACACGCGGCGCCTCCCTTGGACCTTCAAGCCCCTGCAATCGAGCGTGTCCGTGCATCCCGGGGAACTCACACAGGTCGTGTACGAGGTCAGGAACACGCTCGACCGTCCGGTGACCGGGCAGGCTGTTCCGAGCTTCGGGCCGCAGCAGGCCGCTCTCTACCTGCGAAAGATGGAATGCTTCTGTTTCCAGCAGCAGACGCTGGCCCCGGGAGAAGTGCGCAGAATGCCGGTGGTGTTCGTGATCGATTCCAGATTGCCGCCCGAGTTGAACACGATCACGCTGTCCTACACCTTCTTTGAGGTCGAAGGCGCGCGCGGCGGGGCGAGTTGAACGCGATGGGGAGCGGCCAAGCGCCGAAGACGGCATCCCCGCTGCAGGTGGCCAGAGCGGTGTTCTGGTCGTTTCTCGGCATCAGGAGGCGCACCGAGCACGAGTCGGATGCCGCGCAATTGAAGCTGGCGCATGTCGTCGTCGCCGGGATCATCGGCGCCGCAATATTCGTATTGACCCTGGTGCTTCTGGTTAGATTCATCGTTGGCACAGCGGCGTAAGGAGAGGAGAGCAAGATGAGCGATCGCGCTCAGCATTACTACGTTCCACAACCGTCCCATTGGATGATCTTCGGATCCGCGGCGCTCCTTTGCATGGCGAGCGGCGCGGCGAGCTGGTTCAACGGGTGGGGCTTCGGGGGCTACATCGTCCTTCTCGGCTTCGCCATCCTGGTCTTCATGATGGTGCGCTGGTTCGGTGACGTGATTCGCGAGTCCGAAGGCAACAAGTACGGGCGCTGGGAGGACGTGTCGTTCCGCTGGGGCATGAGCTGGTTCATCTTCTCCGAGGTGATGTTCTTTGCCGCTTTTTTCGGCGCGCTCTACTATGCCCGGCAGCTGTCGGTACCCGATCTGGGCAGCATCGAGAGCAAGATGCTGTGGCCGGACTTCGCCCCCCAATGGCCTTCTGCCGGACCGGACTTCAAGGATCCCTTTACGCCCATGGCGGCGTGGGGGATCCCGGCGATCAACACGCTGCTGCTGCTCTCGTCGGGCGTGACGGTGACGATCGCCCATTGGGCGCTAAAAGAGAACAAACGGGGGCAACTCGCCCTGTTCATGTTCTTCACGATTGCGTTGGGCGTCACCTTCCTCGGCTTCCAGATCTACGAATACGCTCATGCCTACTCCGATCTCAACCTGAAGCTCACCACCGGGATCTACGGCTCGACGTTTTTCATGCTCACCGGCTTCCACGGGTTTCACGTGACGCTCGGCGCCATCATGCTTACGGTGATCCTTTTCCGCTGCCTCGCCGGGCACTTCAAGCCCGAGCACCATTTCGCTTTCGAGGCGGTCGCGTGGTACTGGCACTTCGTCGATGTCGTGTGGCTCGGGCTCTTTATCTTCGTGTACTGGCTCTAGGACGACACTGACAGCGCAGCTGTCGCTTCCCGGCGCGCCTGGAAGCGGCGAGGAATTACTCTGCTACGCAATCTTGCCGGGGATCAGGCCCAGGTAGTAGCTGGCCATGAGCAGCAGGAACAGGGTGAGCGACAGGCCGACTCGCCATGCGCAGAGCCTTGACGGTGCGCTTCGACTGGCCGCGGTCGGTCACCAGGAAAAAAAGCGCGGAGGCGAGGCTCGCCAGAATCGCGACGAACATCAGAATGACGACGATTTTCACACGCGGCGCCTCGGAGGAACCCGAATCGAGTGTACTCCAATCCGGTCAAGCGCCGTGCCTGGCGGGGTGAGAATCGGCGGTTGGCGTTTTCGCCCGGGGCTTGTCCCCAGCATTGCAGCGGCCGGGTTCATAGTCCTTACGCTTTCGCTTGGAAACTGGCAGACGCGGCGCGCCGAGGAAAAAACCGAAGCTGCCCGCAAATTCGGTGAAGGGATGCAGGGAGTGGTGCTGTCAGTTCCCTCATCCGCCGTGGACGCCAGATCTCTTGAGCGGCGGCGGGTCAGCGCGCGGGGACGATTCGTGGCGCGTGCCACGTTCTTTCTCGACAACAAGGTGTTGCGCGGAGTCGCCGGCTATCGCGTGTTCACGCCGCTAGCCATCGAGGGAGGCGACATGCACGTCCTGGTGGACCGCGGCTGGATCGCGGCGGGCGATCGTTCCAGGCTCCCCACCGTCACAACGCCCGAGGGCGTGCTGACCATCGAGGGCCTGGCCGTGATTCCCAGCCGCCGTTTCCTTGAACTGGCTCCCGAGGAATCGACCGGCGCACTGCGGCAGAACCTCGTCATCGAGCGCGAGCAGGAACGTCTCGGCACTCAAGCTCCAACCCTTCGTGATCGAGCAGACGAGCGACGCCAAGGACGGCCTTGAGCGCGCGAGGGAACGCCCCGACGCGGGCGTCGAACGGCACCGGAGTTACGCGCTTCAGTGGTATTCGTTCGCTGCGCTCGCAGCCATTCTCTATGTCGTCCTCAATTTCAGGCGAGAGCCTTCCTGAGGCGAATGAGGCGCAGCGCCGCCGAGGCAGGCGCGTCGCCCTTCTGATTCTCGCGCTGTGCGCCGCGCCCACGGTGGCGGCCTGGCTCGCGTACTTCGTTTGGCAGCCACAGTCGCGCGCGAACTACGGTGAATTGATAGAACCGCGCCAGCTTCGCGATGCCGAGTTGCGCTTTGTGGACGGTAGGCCGTTCCGACTTTCGCAGCTGCGCGGCAAATGGGTGATGCTGCATGTCGATTCGGGGGCCTGCACGGAGGGGTGCCGGAAGAAGCTTCTGTACATGCGCCAGGCGCGTCTCGCTCAAGGCAAAGCGATGACCCGAGTCGAGCGCGTATGGCTTCTCACCGACCCGGTCGCGCCCGAGGACGCGCTCGCGCGCGAGTTCGAGGGCACACAGATCGCCCGCGCCGAAGGCAGCTCCATCCTCTCTGACCTTCCGGCGGAGCGCAGCCGGACCGATCACATCTACGTGATCGATCCCCTGGGCAACCTGATACTTCGCTTTCCGGCCGATCCGGACCCGCGACGTATCGTGAAGGACATCGCGCGCCTGCTGAGAGCATCGCGAATCGGATAGGGCCACGCGAGAGGCGTGATAAAATTTTGATATGCAACTCGCGTCAACTTCCCCTAGTCTCCGTCTGCGCCATTTCCTGAGCCTCACCAAGCCGCGGGTCGTGTCGCTGATCGTGTTTTGCGCGGTGATCGGCATGTTCCTCGCGACGCCGGGCATGGTCCCCCCGGGTTTGCTGCTGGCGGCGACCCTCGG
The DNA here is from genome assembly GCA_963699535.1 of uncultured beta proteobacterium. Lineage (GTDB taxonomy): Bacteria > Pseudomonadota > Gammaproteobacteria > Burkholderiales > SG8-39 > VBDM01. The sequence continues at coordinate 105,216 of CAVOUJ010000013.1, forward strand.
CATCTGGCTGGTCGCGGGCGCCGCGGCCGCGGTGAACTGCCTGGTCGAGCAGAAGATCGACGCAGTGATGACGCGCACGAGCCGGAGACCCTTGCCGCGCGGCGAGCTGAATTCTTTGCAGACTCTCGCGTTCGCCGGCGTCGTCGGCGGCATGGGGCTCTCGATCCTCTACACGTTTGTCAATCCGCTAACGATGTGGCTCACCTTCGGCACCTTCATCGGCTACGCCGTTGTCTATACGGTGCTGCTCAAGCCGGTGACGCCGCAGAACATCGTGATCGGCGGCGCCTCGGGCGCCATGCCGCCGGTGCTCGGCTGGGCTGCTGTCACGGGCGAGGTCACGCCCGAAGCGCTGCTGCTGTTCCTCATCATCTTCGCCTGGACGCCGCCACACTTCTGGGCGCTGGCGCTATATCGCACCGAGGATTTTGCCAGAGCCGGGCCTGCCCATGCTGCCTGTCACCCACGGCCATCGCTTTACGCGGCTGTACGTTCTGCTCTATACCTTGATACTTCTCGCGTGCGCGCTTTTGCCTTTTGCCTACGGCATGAGCGGGTGGATCTATCTCACCGCGGCGCTCATCCTCAACGGCGTGTTTGTCACCTATGCGGTGCGCTTATACGCAAGCTACAGCGACGCGCTGGCGAGGCGTACTTTCCGCTATTCGATCTGCGTATCTCGCGTTGCTTTTCGCCGCGCTCCTGGTCGACCACTATTCTTGAGAATGTTTCGTGCGAATCCTGCCCGGTCTCGCCCTTGCTGCACTGACGCTCGCGTTCGCCGGCTGCGACGGTTCCGGTCCCGCGTTCAAGAACACGGACATTACGGGCGCTGACTACGGCAAGGACTTCGTTCTCACCGATCACACCGGCAAGACGCGCACGCTCGCCGATTTCCGCGGCAAGGTGGTGGTGATGTTCTTCGGCTTCACGCGCTGCCCCGACGTCTGCCCCATCACCCTCGCCGAACTCAAGGCCGTGAAAGAGCGGTTGGGTGACGACGGAAATCGCTTTCAGGTTCTCTTCGTTACCGTCGATCCCGAGCGCGACACGCAGAAGCTCCTTGCAGACTATGTCCCGGCATTCGACCCGAGTTTCCTCGGACTGTATGGGGATTTGGCGGCGACTGCCAAGGTGGCGAAGGAATTCAGGGTGTTCTACCAGAAGGCGCCTGGGAAGACGCCGGACAGCTACACCGTGGATCATACGGCTGGCAGCTACGTCTTCGACCCGCAGGGGCGGCTGCGGCTTTTCGCGCGCTACGGCAATGCCGAGAATCTCGACGCCGATATCCGGACCTTACTGCGTACCTCGGGGTGAAACGAAAAAGCCGCGGGTTCACCGCGGCTTTGCCGGCAACGTCCCGGGCTGGACTCAGGCCGACGCCAAGGCCCCCTTCATCTTCGCGAGCGCTTTCTCCTCGATCTGGCGAATGCGCTCGGCCGAAACCTTGAACTCGCCGGCGAGTTCGTGCAGCGTCGCGGAATCCTTTTCGCGGAGCCAGCGCGCTTCGATGATGCGGCGGCTGCGCGCATCCAGGCTCGCCAGAGCGCTTTCCAGACCGCGCGCCTTCAGGATCTCATCCTGTTTGGCCTCGAGGATCTCCGGAGGCTCCGGGGAACGGTCCGCGAGATAGGCGATCGGCGCATACGTGTCATCCTCGTCGCCGGCGGGTTCGAGGGCGACTTCTTGGCCCGCGAGCCGCGATTTCCATCGCGGAAACCTCCTCAGGCTTGACGCGAAGTTCCTTGGCGATCGAACGGATCTCGGTTCGCGTCAGGGGATTCAGCGAGGGCTTCATGCTGCGCAGGTTGAAGAAGAGCTTTCGCTGCGCCTTGGTGGTGGCGATTTTCACCATGCGCCAGTTGCGCAGGACAAACTCGTGAATTTCGGCGCGAATCCAGTGGATCGCAAACGAGACGAGCCGAACTCCGCGCTCGGGGTCGAAGCGCCTCACCGCCTTCATCAGGCCGATGTTGCCTTCCTGGATCAGATCTCCCTGTGGCAGGCCGTAACCCATGTAGCCGCGGGCGATGGCCACGACGACGCGCAGGTGCGAGAGCACGAGTTGGCGCGCTGCCTCGACGTCATCCTCGGACCGGAACTTGCGCGCGAGTTTCTGCTCCTCTTCGAGGGACAGGATGGGGAAGCGATTGACTGCCTGGATGTAGTTTTCCAGGCTTCCTACGGGTACGGGCAATGCCATCGCATTGATGGTGCTCATTCCTGTGTCTCCCATGTTCGAGCTAGAGAAAGTTTAGCACTCCACGCGTTAGAGTGCTAACGGGGCCCGTAGTTCCGGCTTCCGGGTCCCGCTCACGGGCAGTTCAGAGTCTGTTTTCATGGAGCGACAGTAAGTGCCTGCTCACAGATAGATAGGCACCGAGCCACCCTAGGATAAGCGAGAACACGAGGACCGTGAGCATCTCCGCGGCGTCGGGGAAACGCAGCCTGAGGGTGGAGCCGTAGAGCAGGGCGAGCTCCGCCCAGCCGCGATCGAGCAGCGCGAGCGCTACCAGAACGATCCCGAGAGCGGCGAGTCCCCCGAGCAGACCCAGCAGCGACCCAAGCCAGAAGAACGGCCGGCGGATGTAGGCGTGTGTTGCTCCGATCAGGCGGCACAGCTCGATCTCGTCGCGCTGGGTGAGGATTTGCAGGCGGATCGTGTTGAAGGTCACTGCGACGAGCGACAGACCGAGGAGTACGGAAAGCACCACGACCGCCGTTCGCGAGAGGCGCAGCAGTGCATCGAGGCGCTTCACCCAGGCGGCATCCACTAGGACCCGCTCGACTTTCGGGAGCGACCGGAACTCGAGCTCGAGCCGTTCTGCGAGCGCGGTATCGGTCGAAGAAAGCGTCACCACGAAGGCATCCGGCAGCGGATTGTGGCGCAGACCGGCAACCGCTTCACCGATCCCTGCGTTGTGGCTCAACTGCGCGAGCGCTGCGTCCCGCGAGACGAATCGCACAAGGCGCACGCCTTTGGCGCCTTTCAGCTGCGCCTCGATGGCCGTGACATCGGCTTTCGCAGCGTCCCTGGCGAGAAAAATCGAGATCTGAGGGTCCACCGAAGTCCTTCCGGAGATTCGTTCCAGAGTGCCCAGCACGCAATACAGGCCGAGCGGGAGCGCGAGCACGACTCCGATCGTCGCGACGTTGAGGGCGGTGGCCAGGGGCGAGCGAGCCAGGCGCGAGAGTGTCTGCGCGAAGCTCACCCGATGGTGCTGCAGCCAGGCCATCATTGAAGCCGCCCGTGGTCGAGGGTCAGGACGCGCTTGCGCCACTTCTCGATCATCTGTCGATCATGGGTAGCGATCAGCACGGTAACACCGACCTGATTGAAGGCGCTGAACATTTCCATTATTTCGTCCGCGTAGGCGGCATCCAGGCTCGCCGTGGGCTCGTCGGCGAGCACAATGGCCGGCCGATTCACCACTGCGCGGGCGACGCACAAACGCTGCTGCTCGCCTCCCGAGAGAGTGACCGGATTCGCCCTTTCGAAGCGAAGCAGGCCGACCTTGTCGAGTGCAGCGCGCGCGCGCCGCGCGGCTTCGCGGTAGGGTTGCCCAGTGACGATGAGAGGCAGCATGACATTGTCGAATACGCTCCTGTCGTAGAGCAGCTTCTGCCCCTGAAATACCAGCCCCAAATTGCGCCGCAAGTAGGGGATTGCGGCAGGGCGCATCGCAGACACGTTCTGGCCGTTGACGAGCACCGTGCCGCCGTTGGCGCGCTCGATTGCGGCGATGAGTTTGAGCAGCGTCGTCTTGCCTGCACCGGAATGCCCGGTGAGGAACAGCATCTCGCCTGGATCGACAGCGAAGCTCACTACCTTGAGCGCCTCGAATCCGCCCGGGTAGCGCTTGCTTACCTGGCTGAAGGAAATGATGGCCACGCTGAAGGCTTAGTCGAGGACGGCCGAAACGAACTCGCGCGCGGCGAAGGGACGCAGATCGTCTATCCCCTCGCCGACGCCCAGAAACCGAAGCGGCAGGGGCGAAGTCCGGGACCTCCCGGCGTGCGCGATTGCGCATATCACGCCGCCTCTCGCGGTGCCGTCAAGCTTGGTCAGAACAAGGCCTGTCAGACCGAGCGCCTCGTCGAAGGCCTTCACTTGGTTGAGTGCATTCTGCCCGACGTTCGCGTCTAGCACGAGCCACACTTCGTGGGGCGCGCCGGCTTCGGCCTTGGCGATAACGCGCTTGATCTTTTTTGCTTCCTCCATGAGATGCAACTGTGTCGGCAGGCGCCCGGCCGTGTCGGCGATGACCACATCGATCCCGCGCGCGCGCGCCGCGACCACGGCGTCGAACGCCACGGCCCCAGGGTCGCCGCCCGATTGCGCGACCACGGCTACGCTGTTTCTCTCGCCCCAGACGGCAAGCTGCTCGCGCGCTGCGGCGCGGAAGGTGTCTCCCGCCGCGAGCAGCACCGTGAGACCTTGATTCTGAAAGTACCTGCAGAGCTTGCCGATCGAAGTCGTCTTCCCTGCGCCGTTGACCCCGGCGACCATGATGACGTATGGTTTCTTGCCCCCTAGAACGAGGGCTTGCTCGAGCGGCGCAAGCATTTCGACGAGGATCGCTCGTAACTCGGACTTCAGCATCTCCCCAGTCTCGATGTGGTGCGCGCGCTCGCGCAGGCGGGCGAGGAGAAACTCGGTTGCATCAACGCCGACATCGCTTGTGAGCAATGCGGATTCGAGATCCAGGAACCACGCCGGGTCAAGCGATCGGCCGCCGAAAAGGCTCGAGAGCCGAGAGCGAGTCTTCCTCAGCCCTTCCCTCAGTCCGGAGACCCAAGAGTCCTGAGCGCCAGCATTCTTGGACGACGGTTTGAGCATGGGCTGGGGCGGGAGCCGAGAGCGGGTCTTCTCAAGCCCTCCCTCAGTCCAGCGAAGAAAAACGAATCTGCACAGAACCAATATAGAATAGCGCGCAATCTTAACACCCGCCGTGCAATGGTTTCCATACGCAGCGCCTTTTTCGGAGCCGTGCTCGCACTCGCCGCGCCCGCGCAGGGAAACCCCCGGCAATTCGATCTCCCAAACGGCCTGCGCCTGATCGTCAAGGAAGACCATCGCGCGCCCACGGTCGTTCATCAGGTTTGGTATCGCGCAGGAAGCATGGATGAAGCCCCTGGGACGACCGGAGTGGCGCACGTGCTCGAACACATGATGTTCAAGGGAACCCGGAGTCTCGGCCCGGAGGAATTCTCGCGCGTCGTCGCCGAGGCGGGAGGACGCGAGAATGCCTTCACCTCCACCGATTACACGGCGTATCACCAGCAGGTCCAACGCGACCGCCTGCCATTGATGATGCGCTTGGAGGCCGATCGCATGGTCAATCTCGCCATCCGCCCCGAAGAGTTCGCGCGGGAGATCAAGGTTGTCATGGAAGAGCGGCGCTGGCGCTATGAAGACCAGCCGCGTTGGCTGCTTCACGAGACCCTCCTCGCCACCGCGTTTAGCGCGCATCCTTACAAATGGCCCGTGATCGGCTGGATGGAGGACCTCCAGAACATGAACTGGAAGGACGCGCGGTCCTGGTACAGGCAATGGTACGCACCCAACAACGCCATCGTCGTGGTCGTCGGCGATGTCGAGCCGGAGAAGGTGGTCGGCCTGGCCCGACGCTACTACGGCGCGCTCGCGCGCAAGACCATGCCGTCGCGCAAGGTCATCGCCGAGCCGGCCCAGCGCGGCATGAAGCGGGTCATCGTCAAGGCACCGGCGGAACTGCCTTACGTACGCCTCGCCTACAAGGCGCCGGCCTTGCGCGATCCGGAGAACGAGTGGGAGCCGTTCGCGCTTTCGCTTCTTGCCGAGCTGCTCGGCGGGGGCGACGCCGCCCGTCTCCACGAGATCCTCGTGCGCGAAAAGCGCCTGGCGACATCCGTCGGTGCCGAGTACGACATGATCTCGCGCGGACCCGGGATGGTGTTCCTGTATGCCGCCGCCGCGCACGGAAAGAGCGGCCTCGAACTCGAGGCAAGCTTGCGCGAGATCGTCGCGCGCGTCGCGACAGAGGGCGTATCCGCCGAGGAGCTTGAGCGCGCCAAGGTGCAGCAGATTGCGCAGACCGTCTACAAGCGCGATTCGTTCTTCGCTCAGGCGCTCGAAATTGGGATGCTCGAGACCAGCGGCCTTTCGTTTCGCGACGCGGAGCGCATTCCGCAGCGGCTCAGGGCGATAAGTGCCGAGCAGGTTCGGACCGTGGCCTCCAAGTACCTCGTCGATGACGGATTGACCTCGGCCCTCCTCGAGCCGCAGCCCCTGCCGCGTGCGCCGGGCACCGCGGCGGCAAGGCACTGAGCGTGCATTTTCGGGATACCCATCTGCAACAGGCGCGCGGGAACCGCCGGGAATCCTTTCGGCGGATCTCCCCACGTATCCTTGGGCTGTGTCTCTTCCTGGCGCTCTCTCTGCCGGCGGAGGCACGAGTAGAAATCGAACGCTGGGTCGCTCAGTCCGGGGCGCGCGTGTATTTTGTCGAGACACGCGCGCTGCCCATAGTCGACGTTGCGGTCGAGTTCTCGGCGGGCAGCGCTTACGATCCCCGCGACCGGGCCGGGCTTGGGCGGCTCACTCTGGCGATGCTCAAGGCAGGCTCAGCGCGCTACTCCGAAATCGAGACGGGCCGCCGCATCGCCGACTCGGGGGGTGACCTGCGCAGCAGCTTCGATGTCGATCGGGCCGGGTTCTCGCTGAGAGTCCTGTCTTCCGAGGCCGAGCGCACCAAGGCCATCGAGACGCTCGCCGAAATGCTGCAAGCACCGCTCTTCCCGATCGAGGCGTTCGAGCGCGAGAAAGCGCGCGCCGTGGCGAACGCCCGGGAAGGCGAGACTCAGCCCGATCGCATCGCCGAGAAGCGCCTGTACGCGCTTATGTATCCCGCCCATCCCTATGGTTTCAGTGCAAGCCCGGAGACCCTCGCGTCCATCAACCGGGAGGACGTGGAACGCCACTACCGGTCCCACTACGGCTCCACCCGCGCGGTGGTGACCATCGTAGGCGATATGGGCCGCGCTGCCGCTCAAGCGCTCGCCGAAAGCCTCACTTCGCGTCTCGCGCGGGGCGCAGACTCCGTTCTCGCTCCGGTCACGCCTGCACCGGGAGGCGAGGTGGCCCGCATCGCGCATCCCTCTGCCCAAAGCCACGTCGTGCTTGGTCTCGCGGCCCTTTCGTACGGCGACCCGGATTACTTCCCGCTCCTCGTCGGCAACCATGTCCTCGGCGGCGGCGGCTTCGTTTCGCGCCTGACCAAGGAAGTGCGCAGCCGCCAGGGTTACGCCTACAGCGTCTACAGCTATTTCCGCCCTGCAGTTCGCGAAGGTCCGTTTCTGGTTGGATTGCAGACGCGGCGTGATCAGGCCAAGGACGCGCTTGAGCGAACCCAGGAGCTGGTTGCCGAGTTTGTTGCGCGCGGCCCCACGGCCGCCGAGCTCGCCGCGGCGAAGAAAAGCATGATAGGCGGCTTCCCGCTACGCTACGACACCAACCGGAAAGTTCTCGATCAGGTCTCCGCAATCGGTTTCTACCGCTTGCCGCTCGACTGGCTGGACGCATATCCCGCCAAGGTGCAGGGCGTCACTCTGGCACAAGTGCGCGACGCGTTTGCGCGGCGCGTCGTTCCTGCGAAGCTCTCGATCGTCGTCGTCGGTGCGCCGGACTAGAGCCAATACAGTCCGGATCATCGGCGGTGTCTGGCGCAGCCGTATCCTGAGGTTTCCCGATGAGCCGGACCTCAGACCGACTCCGGACCGTGTGCGCGAAACGGTCTTCAACTGGCTTGGGCCGCACCTCGCAGGGTCGGCTTGCCTGGATCTTTTCGCAGGCAGCGGTGCGCTCGGCTTCGAGGCGCTTTCGCGTGGCGCAATCTCGGTCGTCCTGGTCGAACAGAACGCTGCGGCGCTACGCGCGTTGCGCGAGAACGCGACTCGGCTCGGAGCAGAGAACGCGACTATCGTGCGCGGCGATGCGCTAGAATTCGCCCGCGGTGCGCACTCACGCTTCGATGTGGTATTCGTCGATCCGCCGTATCGACTCGGATTGCAGGCTGAAGCCCTCGGCGTTGTGGCCGGGCTGCTGGCCGAGGGCGGACGCGTCTATGTGGAAAGCGACGTGGCGATCGAGCCACCGCGCGGCTGGACGAGCGTGAAGCACGCTCGCGCCGGCAGAGTGCATTTTCATCTTCTGGGGAGAGAGCCCGATGGTCAAAGCGGTGTATCCGGGCACGTTTGATCCGATCACGCGCGGGCACGAGGATCTGGTGCGGCGCGCCGCGATGCTCTTCGAGGAAGTGGTCGTCGGCGTCGCGGACAGCCGCGGGAAGAGTCCCTTCTTCACCGTGGAGGAGCGCCTGCGCCTCGCGCGCGAAGTGCTCGAGCCCCTTCGCAACGTGAAAGTCGAGAGCTTCAGCGGCCTGCTCATCGATTTCATTCGCGAGAAGAAGGCGCGCGTGATTCTGAGGGGCCTCAGGGCGGTCTCGGATTTCGAGTTCGAATTTCAGATGGCGGGCATGAACCGCAATCTCTATCCGGACGTCGAGACTCTGTTTCTGACCCCGGGTGATCAGTACATGTTCGTCTCGGCCACCATCGTGCGGGAGATCGCCTCTCTGGGAGGCGAGGTGGACAAGTTCGTGCATCCGCGGGTGGCGAAGGCTCTGGCAGCGAAGGTGGGGAAGCGAGGCAAGTAGGTCGTCGGCGCTACTTCTGGCAGGTCGTGCAGTAGAAGCTGGAGCGCTGGCCCAGGCGCGCTGCGCGGATCGTAGTGCCGCAGACTCGACAAGGCAGCGCGGCGCGGTCGTATACGTAGTAGCGCTGCTGAAAGTAGCCTGAAGCCCCGTCGGAATGCACGAAATCCCGCAGACTTGACCCGCCGGCAGCGAGCGCATCGAGAAGCGTGTCCCTCACCGACGCGGCCAGCCGCCCGCAGCGTTCACTAGACAGCCGCCCGGCTCGTGTGCGCGGAAGAATCCCCGCCCTGAAGAGACTCTCGTTGGCATAGATGTTCCCGATTCCTACGACGACGCCGGCGTTCATCAGCAGCTGCTTGATACCCACCTTACGGCCACGCGTGACTCGATGGAGAAACTCCGCGGAGAATTGCCCGCCGAGCGGCTCGATGCCGAGATGCGCGAGCAGTGGATGCCGGGAAGGGTCGCCGGGGCTCCAAAGGACCATCCCGAAACGGCGCGGATCGCGCAGGCGCAAGGCCGTGCTGCCGAAGACGAGGTCCACGTGATCGTGCGCGCCCGGGGCCATATCCGGCTCGACGACACGCAGGCTCCCGGACATGCCCAAGTGCACGATGAGCGAACCGCCTGCGCACTCAAGCAGCATATACTTCCCGCGCCGCGCAACTCGATCCACGCGCCGGCCGATGATGAGGCGCGCGATATTTCGCTGCACGCGTCGGCGCAGGTTGGGATTGCGTACGATGACGCCCGTGATGGTCTTGCCGAGAACGAAAGGCTCGATGCCGCGGCGAGTGATCTCAACTTCGGGAAGCTCTGGCACGGCGGGCCCCGTTGTCCTTGTCGGGCCTCGCAAATATACCTAAACTAATCCGTCATGACAGCAATATCCGTGGTGGACGCATCAAATCGCTTGGCTATGCTGCTGACGCGCGGCGCGTCGCTGCTGGCGTTGCTGGGGCTTATCCTCGTTGCCGGATGCGCCGTGACTCTGGAGCATGCGACCGACGCTGGAGAAGAAGCGCCGGACGCAGCGGACGCGGAGTCGGCCGAATCGGTGGATCGCTCGGTGCTTCCCAAACAGGAGCTCACAGAAAACGTTCTGTACGAGTTTCTGCTCGCTGAAATTGCGGGCCAGCGCGGCAATGCGGCGCTCTCCGCGCAAGCCTACGTCGACCTCGCAAGGCGCACGCGCGATCCCCGGATCGCCAGGCGCGCCACCGAGATCGCGCTCTACGCGCGAATGAACAGCGCCGCGATCGAAGCCGCGAGCATCTGGCACGAAACCGAACCGGGCTCGACGCGTGCGCTTCAAGCGCTCTCCGGGCTGCTGGTCGCCGTGGGTCGTTACGACGAAGCGCTGCCGAACCTCAGGAAACTCCTGGCGAACTCGGCGACGGACCCGGCAAACGGATTCACGCAGCTTACTCGCACCCTGGCGAACGCCCACGACAAGCAGGCCGCGCTGAAGCTCCTCGTCACTCTCGCCGCCGACTATCCTTCGTTGCCGGAGGCGCACTATGCGGTTGCGCAGGCCGCCGCCGGCGCGGGCGAGGACCGGGTTGCGCTCGAAGAGGTCCGCAAGGCGCGGCAGCTCAAGCCCGACTGGGAAGCGGCAGTGCTGCTCGAATCGCAGCTGCTGCAGAAGGTTTCGGTCGATCAGGCCGCGGCCGTGCTGGCCGATTTTCTCCAGAGGTATCCCGCCGCGCGCGAAACGCGACTCGCCTACGCGCGCACGCTCGTGACGCAAAAGCGCTTTACCGAGGCGCGCGCCGAATTCGAGAGGCTCACCACCGGCGCTCCGGACAATACCGATATGAGGTTTGCCGTGGCGCTGCTTTCCCTTCAGCTCAAGGACTACGATGCGGCGGAAAACGTATTGACCGGCTTGCTCGCAAGCCCGCACCGCGACAAGGACGGCGTACGCATGTACCTCGGCCAGATCGCCGAGGAACGGAAGAATCCTCCCGAGGCCCTGCGCTGGTATGGCGAGGTGGGTGAGGGAGAGCATTACGTGCAAGCGCAGATCCGCTACGCGCAAGTGCTCGCAGGGCAAGGCAAGCTCGAAGCGGCCCGGGCGCACCTGCAGGAGGCGGCTGCCAAGAACGGCCAGCAGCGCGTCGTACTGATTCTCGCCGAAGCACAGATTCTGCGCGAGGCCAACCGGCCCAAAGAGGCATTCGACCTCGTGGGACAGGCGCTGGAGCGCATGCCGAACAACCCCGAGTTGCTCTACGACTACGCCATGCTGGCCGAGAAGGTCGAGCGGGTGGACATTCTGGAGGTGTCGCTTCGCAAGCTGATCGAGATACGTCCCGAGCACGCCCACGCGTACAACGCGCTCGGTTACTCGCTTGCCGACCGCAACATGCGCCTGCCCGAAGCGCGCCAGCTGATCGAAAAAGCGCTGCAACTCGCCCCCGACGATTTCTTCATCATGGACAGCATGGGGTGGGTGCTATACCGGATGGGAAACAACCGGGATGCGCTCGGCTACCTGCGGCGGGCGTTCGCCGGCCGGCCCGATCCGGAAATCGCGGCCCACCTCGGCGAAGTGCTTTGGGTGCTCGGCGAGCGCGACGAGGCCGAGCGCGTCTGGAATGACGCGAACCGGGCGAGCCCGGACAACGAAACGCTCGTCAACACCATCAAGCGCCTGAAGCGCTGATTCTTCGTGGTGCGCCTTGCGCCCGGTCTTGCAGTTGCGGCCTTGCTTGCAGCGTGCGCGGCCCTACCAGAATCGTCGCCTCCTCCGCCGGGGGGCTTCGAGCTCTCCGGTCGCGTTGCGATCCGTCATCCAAAGGACGCGGCGTCCGGCCAGATCTTCTGGCGGCATTCGGATGACGCCGACGAGCTGCTGATCACGTCGTCCCTCGGCCAGGGGATCGCGCGCATCAACCGGGAACGCGACGAATACCGCCTGGTTACCGGTGACAACAAGCTGTACCGGGCTTTCGACGCCGAAAGCCTGACCGAACAGGCACTCGGCTGGCGGCTGCCGCTTGCGGGCCTGCCGGATTGGGTGCGGGGACAGGCCAGTCCCGGGCGTCCGGCCGAGACGCGCCGGAACGCGAGTGGAACCCTGGAAGTACTGCAGGACGGCTGGCGCATCGCGTACGAGGAATTCCGGGAAGGCAGGCCGTTTCGGCTGCGCCTGTCGCGCGATGATCTGGAAATCCGCCTGATCGTGGATCGATGGACGGACTAGATCCCTGGGAACGTCGCTACCCGGCGCCGGCGAAGCTGAACCTGTTCCTGCACGTCGTCGGGCGGCGCCCGGACGGCTACCACCTGCTGCAGACTGCGTTTCGGCTGATCGAACGCTGCGACTGGCTGCGCTTTTCGCCGCGCAGGGATGACGAGGTGAAGCTGGCGAAGCCGCTGCCCGGCATCGCCGAAACCGACGAGCTCGCGGTGCGTGCCGCGCGTCTGCTCAAGAAAGAGGCCGGCTCGAAGCAAGGCGTCGACATCGAAATCGAAAAGAACATTCCCATCGGCGGGGGACTGGGCGGGGGCAGTTCCGATTGTGCGACCACGCTCGCCGTCCTGAACCGGCTGTGGAAGATCGACTTGCCGGGCGAGAGCCTCGCGGAGATGGCGCTGTCGCTCGGCGCAGACGTTCCGTTCTTTCTTCTTGGGGGCAATGCGTTCGCCGAGGGCGTAGGCGAGCGCCTTACGCCGCTCGAACTCCCGAGTGCATGGTACGTGGTGCTGGTCCCTCCGGTATCCGTATCGACGCGGGAAATCTTCGCTGCTTCTGAATTGACACGAAATTCGCAAACCATCAAAATATCAAGCTTTTCGGCCGGTTTCGGGAGAAACGATCTGGAGCCGGTCGTGTGCCGGCGTCATGCTGAAGTGGCGGCGCATCTCGAATGGCTCAGGCAGTTCGGAGATGCGCGCATGAGCGGTTCGGGCGCCTGCGTATTCGCCGAATTCGTGACCGAGCGCGAAGCGCGCTCGGTCCTGTCCAGGATGCCCGCGCAGATGCGCGGCTTCGTCGTGAAGGGGCTGGAGAGCCATCCCCTAGCGGCGCTGCTGGAGCAAGGTTAGCGCCTGGGGAGTCGCCAAGCTGGTTAAGGCAGCGGATTTTGATTCCGCCATGCGAGGGTTCGAATCCTTCCTCCCCAGCCAACGAACAGGGACTGGAGGCTAGGGACTAGGGGTTAGGCAAGCGGGTTTTGAAGCGAGCTGGAGCCCCCAGCCCCTAACCCCCACCTTGGTCGACGCGCATGGCCTACGAAAGCCTGATGGTTTTCACCGGGAACGCCAACCCGCTGCTCGCGCACGCGGTGGTGCGGCGGCTCAACATCCCGCTCGGTCACGCTACCGTAGGCAAGTTCTCCGACGGCGAGATCATGGTGGAGTTGCTGGAGAACGTCCGCGGAAAGGACTGTTTCGTGCTGCAGTCCACATGTGCACCCGCAAACGACAGCTTGATGGAGGTGCTGCTGATCGTCGATGCGCTGAAACGTGCCTCTGCGGCCCGGGTTACCGCGGCGCTGCCGTACATGGGTTACGCGCGCCAGGACCGGCGCCCGCGCTCGGCTCGAGTGGCGATCAGCGCGAAGGTGGCTGCGAATATGCTGCAGGCCGTGGGCGTTGACCGCGTGATGACGATGGATCTGCATGCGGACCAGATCCAGGGTTTTTTCGACGTGCCGGTGGACAACATCTACGCGACGCCGGTGCTGCTCGGTGACGTGTGGAAGCACCAATACGAGAATTTGCTGGTGGTGTCGCCCGACGTGGGTGGCGTCGTGCGGGCGCGGGCGCTGGCGAAGCGTCTGGAGTCGGACCTGGCGATCATCGACAAGCGCAGGCCGCAGCCGAACGTGTCGGAAGTGATGAACGTGATCGGCGATGTGAAGGGCCGCAACTGCGTCATCATGGACGACATGGTGGATACGGCCAACACGCTGTGCAAGGCGGCGCAGGCGCTGAAGGAGGAAGGCGCGATCCGCGTGGTGGCCTATTGCACCCACGCGGTCCTCTCGGGCGGCGCGGTGGAGCGCATCGCCGAGTCGGAACTGGACGAGCTGGTGGTGACCGATTCGATCCCGCTCTCCAAAGCCGGGCAGGCGTGCAAGAAGATTCGCGTGCTGTCGGTGGCAGGCCTGCTTGCGGAGACGATCCTGCGCATCAGCAACGAGGATTCGGTCAGTTCGCTGTTTATGGAGTAGTCGTTTTCGGCGTCATCGGGTCGCGGATGTCGCCTTACTTTAGGAGTGAAACAATGGCAATCGAAGTCGTCGCGCAAACGCGCAAGCTGCAGGGAACGGGTGCGAGCCGCCGCCTGCGCCGCACCGGCAAGGTCCCCGGGATCCTGTACGGGGGCAAGAAGCCGGCGGTCACCATCGAGCTCGAGCACAACCCGCTGTACCACCACCTTCGGAACGAGAAGTTTCACGCCTCGATCCTGACGCTCGCGCTGGACGGCGCGAAGGAGCAGGTGCTGCTGCGCTCGGTGAACATGCATCCCTTCAAGACGGAGGTGCAGCACATCGACTTTCAGCGGGTTTCGGCGGACGAGAAGGTCCACATGAAAGTGCCGCTGCACTTCGTCAAAGCGGAAGATTCTCCTGCGATCAAGGAGCAGGGTGGGCTGATCACTCACGTGCTCAACGAGATCGACATCCGCTGCCTCCCCGGTGACCTTCCCGAGTTCGTCGAGGTGGACCTGTCGGGGCTCGCGGTCGGGCACTCGATACACGTGCGCGAGCTGGTACTGCCCAAGGGCGTGGAGCTGGCCGTGAAGGGCACCGAGAATCCGACGGTTGCCTCGGCGCAGATCCCGAAGGCGGCAATCGCCGAGGAAGAGGAAGCCGCTGCCGCCGCTGCGGCTGCCGGGGTCGAGGGCGCTGTTGCGCCCGCGGCCGAGGCCGTTCCCGCCGCCGCCGATGTGCCGACCGTCAAGCAAAAGGCGCCGGAAGCTGCTCCAGCCGCAGAGGAAAAAGGAGGCAAGGGCGGCAAAGGGGAGAAGTCCGACAAAGGCGACAAGAGATAGCGCTTCGGACCGCCTCGACAAAGGGCGCGGCGAACCCCGCGCCCTTTTTTATCCATGCATTCTCTAAGACTGATTGCCGGCCTCGGAAATCCCGGAAGGAAACACGAAAAGGACCGGCACAACGTTGGCTTCTGGTTCGTTTCGCGCCTCGCTGCCGGGGAGCGCGTAGAGCTGAAGGCGGTCGCCAAGTATCACGGTCTGCTCGGCAAGCTCGCGAGGCCTGCCGGAGACCTGTGGCTATTGTTGCCGCAGACTTACATGAACCTCTCGGGCAAATCGGTGGGAGCGCTGGCACGCTTCTACAAGGTCCAGCCGGCCGAAGTGCTGGTGGTGCACGACGAGCTCGATTTTCCGCCTGGGGTGGCGAAATTGAAGCTCGGCGGTGGCGTCGCCGGCCACAACGGGCTGAAGGACATCGCCGCGCAGCTCGGCAGCCAGGGTTTCTGGAGGTTGCGGATCGGCATCGGCCACCCGGGGGACAAGAACCTGGTCGCCGACTACGTTCTTGACTCACCGCGGGCGGCCGAGCGCGAACTGATCGAAGCAGCGCTCGTGCGCGCGCTTGACGTCGCCGGGCTGCTGCTCGATAGCGACATGCAGGCGGCGATGCTCAGACTGCATACGCAAAGCTGATGCCTCTGAATTGCGGCATCGTCGGTCTGCCCAACGTCGGCAAATCCACGCTCTTCAATGCTCTGACCAAGGCGGGGATCGCGGCGGAAAACTACCCGTTCTGCACGATCGAGCCGAACGTCGGCATCGTCGAAGTGCCCGATCCGCGTCTTGCGCAGATCGCGGCGATCGCCAAGCCCAAGAAAGTCGTCGGTGCGGCGGTTGAATTCGTGGATATCGCGGGACTCGTGGCCGGGGCGTCGAAAGGCGAGGGACTGGGCAACCAGTTCCTCGCCAACATCCGCGAGTGCGAGGCCATCGCGCACGTGGTGCGCTGCTTCGAGGATCCGAACGTCGTGCACGTCGCCGGAAGCGTGAATCCGGTCTCGGACATCGAAATCATCCACACCGAGCTTGCGCTGGCGGATCTTGCGACCGTCGAGAAGACCTACGCGCGTTACGAGAAGGTGGCGAAGGCGGGCGGCGACAAGGAAGCGCAGCGCATCATCGCCGTGCTCGACAAAGTGCGGCCGGCGCTTGACGCTGCGCGCCCGGCGCGCAACGTGCCCTTGTCCAAAGAGGAGCAGGCGGTGATCAGGCCGCTCTTCCTCATGACGTCGAAGCCCGAGATGTTCGTCGCCAACGTCGCCGAGCACGGGTTCGAGAGCAATCCGCTGCTCGAACAGGTCAAAGGCTACGCGAAAGGCGTCGATTCTCCGGTGGTGCCGATCTGCGCGGCGCTGGAAGCTCAGATCGCCGATCTTTCCGACGAGGACAAGCAGGTTTTCCTCGACGACATGGGAATGAAGGAGCCGGGCCTGAACCGACTGATCCGCGCCGGCTACGCGCTGCTCGGCCTTCAGACGTTCTTCACCGCGGGACCGAAGGAAGTGCACGCCTGGACCGTGCCGGTCGGCGCGACCGCGCCGCAGGCCGCGGGCGTGATCCACACCGATTTCGAGCGCGGATTCATCCGCGCCGAGGTCATCGCTTTCGCCGATTACGTCGCCTGCGGGGGCGAGCAGGGGGCGAAAGAAGCAGGGAAGATGCGGCTCGAGGGGAAGGATTACGTCGTGCGCGACGGCGACGTGATCTACTTCAGGTTCGCCGTGTGACGGTCGACCCTCAGCGATCCACCCCGCCCATGCACAGGTACTTCACTACGAGATAGTCCTCGATCCCGTACTTCGAGCCCTCGCGGCCCATCCCTGATTCCTTCACCCCCCCGAAGGGAGCGACCTCGGTGGAGATGATGCCGGTGTTGATGCCGACGATGCCGTACTCGAGCGCCTCGGCGACGCGCCAGACGCGGTTGACGTCGCGGCCGTAGAAGTACGACGCGAGCCCGAATTCGGTGTCGTTGGCGAGTTTGATCGCTTCTTTCTCGTCCTTGAAGCGGAAGAGCGGCGCCACCGGGCCGAAGGTCTCTTCCTTGGTGACTTTCATCGTGGTGTTGACGTTGGCGAGCACGGTCGGCTCGAAGAAGGTTCCGCCGAGCGCGTGGCGCTTGCCGCCGGTCAGCACCTTGGCGCCTTTCGCAATCGCGTCCGCGATGTGCTCTTCGACTTTTTCTACCGCGGCCTTTTCGATGAGGGGACCCTGCACGACGCCGGGCTCCATGCCGTTGCCGACTTTCATCGCCTTCACTTTCTCGGTGAGCTTGGCGGCGAAGGCGTCGTAGACCTTGTCCTGCACCAGCAGGCGGTTCGCGCACACGCAGGTCTGGCCGGTGTTGCGGTACTTGGAGGCGAGCGCGCCTTCGACCGCGGCGTCCAGGTCGGCGTCGTCGAATACGATGAAGGGAGCGTTGCCGCCGAGCTCCATCGAAGTCTTCTTCACCGTCTTCGAGCACTGCTCGAGAAGGATCTTGCCGACCGCGGTCGAGCCGGTGAAGGTGACCTTGCGCACGATCGGATTGGAGGTGATCTCGCCGCCGATGGCGGAGGAGCTGCCGGTGACGACGCTGAACACGCCCTTGGGGATGCCGGCGCGCTCGCCCAGCTCGGCCATCGCCAGCGCCGAATAGGGCGTCATCGTGGCGGGCTTGAGCACCATGGTGCAGCCGGCCGCGAGCGCCGGCCCGGATTTGCGCGTGATCATGGCGTTGGGGAAATTCCAGGGCGTGATCGCCGCGCACACGCCGATCGGCTCCTTCAGGACGACGATGCGCTTGTCGGCCTGGTGTCCTGGAATGGTGTCGCCGTAGATGCGTTTCGCTTCCTCGGCGAACCACTCGATGAAGGAGGCGCCGTAGGAGATCTCGGTGCGTGCTTCCGCGAGAGGCTTGCCCTGCTCGGCGGTGAGTATTCTGGCGAGGTCCTCCTGGTTCGCCATCATCAGGTCGAACCACTTGCGCAGAATGTTCGCACGCTCCTTCGCCGTCCTAGCGCGCCAGGCGGGCATCGCGGCGTTGGCCGCCTCGATCGCCCGGCGCGTCTCTGCTGCGCCCATGTTGGGCACGGTGCCGAGGATCTCGCCGGTGGCGGGGTTGTTGACGGGAATGGACTTTCCGCTGTCGGCGTCGGCCCATTTGCCGTCGATGTAGCACTGCTGGCGAAAGAGGGAAGGGTCCTTGAGATTGAGCGCGGCGATGCCGGAGATCTTGGGGTCGTTCATGGGGACTCCGTGGGGATAGTACGGCCGAGTCGGCCGGAACAGGGCAATCTTACTTCAGAATGCGATACAGGTCGCTGTAGTCGTCGGTCCAGAGCTTCACGTGTGGCTCCGAATCGATGCGCTCGGCCGCTTCCCTCAGGAAATTCCCCTCGAAGGCCGCCGCCGAAGCGGAGAGCAGCATCCAGTCGGAGCGGTACACGCCCGCGTCGTCATCGTCATCGTTCTCCACCTGACGAATCTCGAGCCCAAGGCTCCGGGCGGCCTGCTGCACCACGGGCACGAGGTCGAGGTAGCGATTGGAAATGTGCACGGCCAGAACTCCACCGGGCTTCAAGTGCCTCAGGTAGGCGCGGAAGGCCTCGACCGTGAGCAGATGCACCGGGATGGCGTCGCTCGAAAAGGCATCGAGCGCGAGAATGTCGAATTTCTGGTCCGTCTCGCGCTCGAGCGACAGGCGCGCGTCGCCGAGGACCACCTCGACCCGAGCCGGGCTGTCCTCGAGGAAGCTGAACTCCGAACGGGCGAGCTCGACCACTTTGG
Source organism: uncultured beta proteobacterium (assembly GCA_963699535.1). Lineage (GTDB taxonomy): Bacteria > Pseudomonadota > Gammaproteobacteria > Burkholderiales > SG8-39 > VBDM01. Next base: position 123,690 of record CAVOUJ010000013.1, read on the forward strand.
GGTTGATGTCGTAGAAACGGAAGACGTCGCCCGCCCTGCCATAGGCCGCGAGCGTTCCAGCGCCCAGGCCTACCACCCCCACGCGCAAGGGTCCGCGCGAGCGGGCATCGAGAATGGCGAGCGCTACGCCTGAGGTCATGCCGTAGTAGCTCGTCGGCCAGTCGCGCCGGTCCTCCTCCAGGAACTGCTTGCCGTGAATGATGGTGCCGTGCGAGAGCACGCGCATGGCATCCGGCCCTTCGCCCGAATCGCGCACGCTGAGGACGCCGTAGAAATTGCGCGAGCTTGAGCGCGAATCCGCGGCATTGTCCCGATAAGTCCGTCCAAGAGCGACTGCGAGGGCGATGATGAGCGAGAAGAAAACCAGGCGGACGGCCATTGCCCAACGCCCGTGGAGAACGCTGGTCCGGTCGCGGAGCAGCGCGATAAGCGAGAGGAGGGAGAGCGCGCACATGCCGATCGGCAATTCGTAGAGATCGTCGAACACCTGTGGCGCGACCAGCCCGACCAGCACGCCGCCCAGGGCGCCGCCCAGGGCGATCATCAGATAGAAGCCCGTGAGATGGCGCGGATCGGGCTTGGATCGCGCGAGCTCCCCGTGGCACACCATGCACGCGGCGAAAAGCGTCGCCGAGTAGAGCGGGATCAGGGCCCAGATGCTCGGGTTGGACTTGGTGAGCGTCCAGCATACTGCAGCGAGTCCTGCGCCCGTAAGAGGCAGGAAGAGCCAGCGCCGGTACCAGCCGGAAGCCTCGAAACAGAGGACGAAGGAGAGGAGATAGAGCGCGAGAGGGAGAACCCACAGGAACGGAATCGCCGCGACGTTGAGCGTCATATGGCTCGTGAAGGCGAGCAGCAGGACCGAAGCGCAGCCCGCGAGCCCCGCCCACAGCGCGAGGAGGCCCACCCCCGGCTTGTCCGAGGGCGCGTCGTGGGTGAGCGCTGCTTCTCCCTGGCTGCTGCGCCAGGCGAGCGCCGCGCAGGCGAGTGCAAACAGAACGAAGCCGACCGACCAGATCGCCGTCTGAGCGCCCAGCGCGAGCAACGGCTCGAACGCGAGGGGATAGGAGACGAGCGCGATCATCGAGCCGAGGTTGGAAAGCGCGAAAAGGCGGTAGGGAGAGGCGCCCGGATGCGCGCGCGCGTACCAGACCTGCACCAGCGGTCCCGTGGTGGAGAGCATGAAATAGGGCAGGCCGACGCTGGTCGCGAGCAAGGCCAGTATCCGCCACGTCGGGTCCTCCCCGCCCGAGGGCTTCCACGCCGCGCTCGCTGCGAGCGGCAGCGTCGCCGCCGCGGCGGCGAGCAGCGCAATGTGGATGTAGCGCAAAGCCACGATCCGCGTCCTTGCGTAAGCATGCGAGTAGAGGTAGCCGGCGAGCAGCAGCACCTGAAAGAACAGCATGCAGACCGTCCAAACCGCGGCGCTGCCGCCGAACCAGGGAAGGATGATCTTGGCGATGAGCGGCTGCACCTGGAACAGCAGGAAAGCGCTCAGGAAAATCGTGGCCGCGTAGAGGATCATGAGTCGGAGACCGAGAAAGGGAGTCCGCGCACGCGCGACCGGAAAATCGCGCCTGCTTGCGGAGTCAGAACGTGCCGGGATAGATGCCGCCGTCGATGAGGAAGTTCTGCCCGGTGATGTAGCCGGCCTGGACGCTGCACAGATAGGCGCACAGATCGCCGAACTCCTCCGGCGTGCCGAAGCGGCGCGCGGGAATCGCCTTTTCCCGCTCGCGCTTCACCTCCTCGGGCGTCTTGCCCTGCTCCTTCGCGAGAAACTCGGTGTTGCTGATCAGCCGGTCGGTCCAGAAACGTCCGGGAAGCATGTTGTTGATGGTCACGTTGTGCGCGACCGTTTCGCGCGCCAGGCCCGCGACGAAGCCGGTGAGGCCGCTGCGCGCTCCGTTGGACAGGGCCAACTCGCCGATCGGGGCCTTGACCGCGCTCGAGGTGATGTTGACGATGCGCCCGAAGCGCCGCGAGAGCATTCCGTCCACCGTTGCGCGGATCAGCTCGATCGGCGTGAGCATGTTGGCGTTCACCGCGCGCAGCCAGTCTTCCCGCGCGAACTTGCGGAAGTCTCCGGGCGGAGGCCCGCCCGCGTTGGTGACGAGGATGTCCGGCTGCGGGCAGGCCGCGAGCGCCGCGGCGCGGCCTTCTTCGCTGGTGATGTCGGCCGCCACCGTCGCGACGGTCGCGCCGGTCGCGGCGCGGATTTCCTCGGCGGTCTTCTCCAGCGCCTTGCGCTCGCGCGCGACCAGCGTGACGCGGCATCCCTCGCGCGCGAGCGAGGTCGCGCAGCCACGTCCCAATCCCTTGCTCGCGCCGCACACAAGCGCTGTCTTGCCGCGAATTCCCAGGTCCACGATCTGCTCCGAAAGATGAAACTATCTCGCCGCCTTGAACGTCACCAGCAGGACTCCGCCCAGCACGAGCAGCGCGCCCGCCAATTGTACCGGGGTCATGATCTCGTCCAGCCCCACCCAGCCGAAAAAGATCGTCGTCACGGGGCCGAGCGCGCCGTACAAGGCCACCTGATTGGCGCCGATGCGCTTGAGGGCCTCCGAGGTCATGAAGACCGGCAGGACCGTGCTCACGAGCGCCATCGCCACGGCCAGGCCGTACACTTCCCGCGGCAGGTCGAGCGCGGACAGGGGCCGCAGGAGCAGGAACTGCATGATGCAGAACGCGCTCGCGACGCTCATCGCGTAGGCGGTGAAGCGAATCGAGCCGACCCGCTGCACGACCCGGCTGCTGGCCACGAGATACACCGCGTACCCGGCTGCGCTGGCGAAGCACAGAGCCGCCCCGAGCGCGAGGTTGGCGTTCGCGCCCGCCACGGCGTTGGACATCACCAGCGCGATCCCCGAATAGGTCACGACTAGCGCCACCACCTCGCGCGCGCTCGGGCGCTTGTGCAGGAACGCGAACGACAGGATCACGACCAACGTGGGATAGATGAACAGGATCAGCCGCCCGAGGCCCGAGGAGACATACTGAAGGCCGAGAAAGTCGGCGAAGCTCGCGAAGTAGTAGCCGACGAAGCCGAGGAGCACGATGGCCCAGGCGTCTCTGCCGACTAGCGGCGCGCGCTTGCGGTCGCGCCCGACCCAGGTCGCGGCAGCGAGGAAGAAGGGCAGCGAGAAGACCATCCGCAGGGCGAGCAGCGTGATCGGATCGACCACGATGCCGTACGCGAGCTTGATGAAGATGGGACGTAGCGAGAAGCACACCACGCCCGCGATCGCCATCGCGACGCCGACGGCGCGGTAGGACGCCTCGCTCACTAGCGGCGCTTGCCGCTGCGCAGGATCGAGCCCAGGACGCCGCGCACGATCTCCCGGCCGAGCTGAGAGCCGATGGTGCGCGCGGCGCCTTTTGCCATGGCGTCGAGCAGGCCGTCGTGCCGACCGCCCCGCGGGCCGGTCCGGCCGACGAGAATCCCGCCGACCTTGTCCATGATGCCGCCTTCGTCCGGCCCCGCCCCTTTCGGCTGCGCTTCATCGCGCGCGGCGGTGCGGTCTTTCAACTTCTCGTAGGCGGACTCGCGGTCGATGAGCTTTTCGTAATGCCCGGTGACGGGCGAGGCGGCGATGATCGCTTTGCGCTCGGCCTCGGTGACCGGGCCGAGCCGGCTCCCAGGCGGAACGACGAAGGCGCGCTCGGTGACACTCGGCCGCCCCTTCTCGTCGAGCAGCGACACCAGCGCCTCGCCGACGCCGAGCTCGGTGATCACCTGCTCGACTTTCAGCTTCGGGTTGGGGCGCATGGTCTCGGCGGCCGATTTCACCGCCTTCTGGTCGCGCGGGGTGAAGGCGCGCAGCGCGTGCTGCACGCGGTTGCCGAGCTGCCCCAGCACCGACTCGGGGATGTCGAGCGGGTTCTGCGTCACGAAATACACGCCCACGCCCTTGGAGCGGATCAGGCGCACGACCTGCTCGATTTTCTCGAGGAGCGCCTTGGGCGCTTCGCTGAAGAGGAGGTGGGCTTCGTCGAAGAAGAACACGAGCTTCGGCTTCTCCGGGTCGCCGACTTCGGGCAGATTCTCGAAAAGCTCGGCGAGCATCCACAAGAGGAAGGTCGAATAGAGCTTGGGCGAATTCATCAGCTTGTCGGCGGCCAGGATGTTGACGGCACCCTTGCCGCCCTCGACCTGCATGAGATCGGCGATGTTGAGCATCGGCTCGCCGAAGAAGCGGTCGGCGCCCTGGCTTTCGAGAGCGAGCAAGCCGCGCTGGATGGCGCCGATCGAGGCCGTGGAGATGTTGCCGTACTGGGTCGTGAACTGCGCGGCGTTGTCGCCCACGTGCTGCAGCGTCGCTCGCAGGTCCCTCATGTCGAGGAGCAAGAGGCCGGAGTCGTCCGCGATCTTGAAGACGAGGTTGAGCACGCCTTCCTGCGTGTCGTTGAGCCCGAGCATGCGTGACAGGAGCAGCGGCCCCATGTCCGAGACCGTGGCCCGCACCGGATGGCCGGCCGCGCCGAACAGGTCCCAGAACACGACCGGGCAGGCCTCGTGCCTGAGCTCGATCTTCAGGCTCTTGGCGCGCTCGGCGACCTTGGCGTTGTCCCCACCCGGTTTCGCCATCCCGGCAAGGTCGCCCTTGACGTCGGCCATGAACACCGGCACGCCGATGCGCGAAAACCCTTCGGCGAGGGTCTGCAGCGTGACGGTCTTGCCGGTGCCGGTGGCGCCGGCGATCAGGCCGTGGCGATTGGCGAGCGCGGGCAAGAGCGAGAGGTCTGCGGTCTTCGACTTGGCGACGAGGAGGGGCGCGGTCACGGTGAGTTTCTTTTTGGCTCGGTGCGATATCCGAATGTAAAATTATAGGCTTTCCCGGACTCAAGACGTGCCGCTCCGCCATGGCAGGACATTCCAGATGGGCCAATGTAAAGCACAAGAAAGCGGCGGCCGATGCCAAGAAGGGCAAGATTTTCACGCGGCTGATCAAGGAAGTCACGGTGGCCGCGCGCCTGGGCGGGGCCGATCCGGCGATGAACCCGCGGCTGCGCCTCGCGATCGACAAGGCGTACGACGCGAACATGCCCAAGGACACGATCGAGCGCGCGGCGAAGCGCGGCGCGGGCGGCCTGGAGGGCGCCACCTACGAGGAGATCCGCTACGAGGGCTACGGTACGGGCGGCGCCGCGGTGATGGTGGATTGCATGACCGACAACCGCACCCGCACCGTGGCGGAAGTGCGCCACGCCTTCACCAAGCACGGCGGCAACCTCGGTACCGACGGGTCCGTGGCCTTCCTGTTCAAGAAATGCGGCCAGTTCGTCTTCGCGCCCGGGACGAGCGAGGACAAAGTGATGGAGGCGGCGCTCGACGCGGGCGCCGAGGACGTGCTCAAGAACGACGACGGTTCGGTGGAAGTGATCTGCGCGCCGGAGGACTTCGTCGCGGTGAAGGACGGCCTCGCAAAAGCCGGGCTCAAGCCCGAGTTCGCCGAGCTGACGATGAAACCCACCGCCGAGAGCGTGCTGAAAGGCGAGGAAGGCGCGCGGATGCAGAAGCTCCTAGATGCGCTGGAGAACGTCGACGACGTGCAGGACGTCTACACGACGGCGGTGATCGACTGAAAGAATCCTTGGTCCTCCATCCTCGGTCCTGAATAATCCCCGGATGCCGGCCGCTACCGTTCTTCATTGCCAGATCGAAATGGGTTTATGGGTGAGAGAGCCATTCCGTTCCTCATGCTCTTTACCCCCTCTGAGGTGAAACATCGACGCGCTGAAGAAGAAATTTAGGGACGGTCAGCACGCGGAAGCGATCGCGGAATGCGAAGCCCTGTGTCGAAAAGATCCGAACAACTACGAGATCAAGAGGCTGTGCGCGATGATGCTCGCGCTTGTGAAAAACTACGGCCGGGCGCTAGAACTGCTTCATGAAATACGTAACGCCAAGAAAGAGGATGCCGACGCCCTGTTCAATATCGGCATTTGCCAAAGAGAGCTCAGGGACTTCAGAAGTGCGGAACAGACCTTCAAGGTCTACACCGACAGTTTTCCGAATCATTCAGATGGTTGGGCAGGCTTGGCCGAATGCCAGTTTCAATTGAAGGAATTTGACAAGGGCATAAGATCTGCAGATCAGGCAATCAAGCTTGATTCTTCCTCATGTCCAGCCTGGACCACCCGTGGAAATTGCCAAAAGTCGATCGGACAGTTCGACGACGCGCTGGCAAGCTACAAGAAAGCCAATCAATTGCAGCCGACGGCTGAATGCTGGCTCAATTCAGGTCTGGTTTTTCTTGAAATCGGCAGGCCACTGGAAGCGATAGACTGTTTCACCCATGGAATCGAGCTTGCCCCGGACCTGGCCGGACTGAGAGTCGCGCGAGGCGACGCGTTTCAGGGTCTCGCGAAACTGCAGGAGGCTGTCGCCGACTACAAAGCGGCGCTGATGCTGGCGCCCGCCGACGATGAGACCTTGAAGAAGGCGGCCCTCTGTCTACTGCAACTGGACCAAGGCAGTCAGGCAATCGAACTCTGCCGAGACATCCTCAGAGTTCATCCAGACATGATCACGGCCAAAATTGGCGCGGATTGGGTGTTGAGTAAGCTCGTTCCAATCTGGCATGTTCCGATGATGAACGAACAGGAGCGAAACAAAGCCTACTATGATGCGCTTGGATCGGTGGTTACACCAGAAAAGATCGTTCTTGAAATTGGAACCGGATCGGGCCTTGTCGCGATGATGGCCGCCAGGCTTGGCGCAAAGAGAATATTTTCGTGCGAGGTCGTCGGCCTGGTCGCCGAAACCGCGAGAAAAATCGTCGAACGCAACAAGTATCAGGACCAGATTGTAGTTCTTGCAAAATCCTCTCATGCCGTTCAGGTCGACAAGGATCTACCTGCCAAGGCGGACATTCTTGTCCATGAAATTTTTTCCAGCGAATTGCTTGGGGAACATGTCCTTCCCATGATCGAGGATGCAAAGCATCGCCTGCTCAGGCCAGGCGGGGAAATCTTGCCCGCTGCGGCAAGCATCATGATCGCGCTCGTGAGCGGTGATGAACTCGGAAAGACCCTTCATGTCGACGAATCGTTCGGATTCGACCTTCGTGACTTCAACATCATCCATCCCAAGAGGCGGCCGCTTTATCAAGCGGACTTGGCGCTCGCTCTGTTGAGCGATAGCATCGAAGCCTTCCGATTTGACTTTTGTAAAGAGTCGACGTTTCCTGCCGAGAGAAAAGTGATCGAGATAACGGCAAGCAAAGAGGGGCTTTGTTACGGGGTAATTCAGTGGATTCGCATCGAATTGAACAGGGATGTCCACTACGAAAATCACCCATCACAACGCCGTTCCATTTCGAATTGGGAGCATATTATTTATGGTTTTGATGAGCCCATTTGTCTTGAGGTGGGGGCAGTAGTGTCGGTTACCGCGATGCACGATCGGTCGCGACCGTGGTTTGAGTTGACCTCTTACAGGCGCCCATCCCACGTCCCGGCGGCCTGATCAATCGTCATCCTTGATCCTTGATCCTCGATCCTGAATAATCCCAAGATGCCGGCCCCGACCGTTCGAATCCTGGGCATCGACCCGGGTTTGCGAGTGACCGGCTTCGGCGTCATCGAGAAGAACGGCGCGAGCCTTACCTACATCGCCAGCGGCTGCGTGAAATCCGGCAACGCCGAGCTGGCCGATCGCCTGAAGACGCTGCTTTGCGGTTTGCGCGAAGTGATCGCGGCGCATCGGCCCCAGCAGGTCGCTCTCGAAAAGGTCTTCGTCAACATCAACCCCGCCTCCACGCTCGCACTCGGCCAGGCGCGCGGCACCGCGATCTGCGCGGCGGTGGACGCGGGACTGCCCGTCGCCGAGTACACCGCGCTCCAGGTCAAGCAGGCCGTCGTCGGTAACGGCCATGCGGGAAAGGAACAGGTGCAGGAGATGGTGAAGCGGCTGCTCGAGCTTGCGGGCGCGCCCTCCGCGGACGCCGCCGACGCGCTCGCCTGCGCGATCTGCCACGCGCATGGCGGCCAGGGACTGGGTGCCATTCCCACGCGTGGATTCCGGGTGAAACGAGGCAGGCTCGTATGATCGGACGGCTCGCCGGGATGCTGCTGGAGAAAAACCCGCCGCAGATCGTGGTGGAGGCGGGCGGCGTCGGCTACGAAATCGAAGTCCCGATGAGCACGTTCTACAACCTGCCCGCCTCGGGCGAGCGCGTGGTGCTGCTCACCCATCTCGTCGTGCGCGAGGACGCGCACCTTCTTTACGGATTCGGCAGTGAAGCCGAGCGGCGCGCCTTCCGGCAATTGCTGAAGATCTCGGGCGTCGGCGCCCGCACCGCGCTCGCGGTGCTCTCGGGATTGAGCGTCGCCGAGCTGATCGAAGTCGTCGCGGCGCAGGAATCGGGACGGCTGGTAAAGGTCCCCGGCATCGGCAGGAAGACTGCCGAGCGGTTGCTCCTCGAGTTGAAAGGCAAGCTCGGCGCCGACGTAGTAAGCGGTGTTGCAGTGAACCGGCCCAAGGCGGTGGCGAGCGACGTCACGAACGCGCTCCTTGCGCTGGGCTACAGCGACAAGGAAGCGCAGCTCGCGGTAAAGCAGCTGCCCGAGGGACTCTCCGTTTCGGACGGAATACGTCAGGCGCTGAAGTCGCTCGCCAAGAGCTGAGCAATCACCAGACTGCAAGCGCCCCTTCACCGGACGGCCGCTCTGCCCGGCTCAGATCCGCGGCCGCGAAGGCGCGGCCGGAACGGAAACTGCCCTCCGTCCGGCCGCAACCGACCTAGCGGATCTTCACAGCCGTGCCGCTGCGGCCGCAAATTTGCGGGAACGAGCCGGGCCCAGAGAGAGTGAGGTCTTCCACATTCGCACCGGTATCGCTGATGACAAGCGTCTGGGCAAGAATTCCCATGCGGCCCGTACGGTGAATGCCGGTTTGCGTCAAGGTCTGGTTGGCGTTGTTGCCCGAGAGGACCGTACCGGAACAGGTCATGTCCTCCGAAAAGCTGCCGTCATTGTTGACTTGATAGGTGCCAGCGCACGTGAATTCGTGTTCGCTCTGACGAGCTGCGTTATTGATGGTATTAAACGCACGACCCACGGCATTGCTCGTGCCATCGCCGTTGTAGGTCTGGACCATCTCAACCGTCGATGTGACTTGCTGTGCCGGACCTATCGGTTGCAAGAACGCATTAAATCCGCCCGCGGCCTGCGCGCAGACTCGAGTCAATGTCACCGCGTAGTTGCCGTGGAGTACTCGATTGAGGTCGATTGCCTCGGCTTGTGGCGCCAGAAGCAGCAGCAGGGGCAGGACCAGAGCTCTATTTGTGTTCTTCATGGTTTCCCTCCTTAGTTGTGCGGTTGGGACAACACTGCCTCCCCAGTCTGCACCCGGCCTTGGCGGTGCGTCAACGCTCGCGTTCGCGCCGAAAGCAAATGAAGCCCGACTGTTTCCCGACTGCGTTGCCCGCTTCGCTAGCATGCACTAGCCCTGCACCGCGCGCGAATCGTTTTGACGTCGGTCAGGAACGGCTTCTTGGCAATGCCGGCGCTGCATGCAGAGATCAGGCGAGCTCGAAGCGGTCCAGGTTCATCACCTTGGCCCACGCCGCGACGAAGTCCTTCACGAACTTCTCCTTCGCGTCCGCGCTCGCATAGACCTCGGCGAGGGCGCGCAGCTGGGAGTTCGAGCCGAACACGAGGTCGACGCGCGTACCCGTCCACTTGACCTTGCCGGTCTTGCGGTCCCGTCCCTCGAACACGTCGCCCGCCGCTTTCCATTCCGTGCGCATGTCGAGCAGGTTGGTGAAGAAGTCGTTGCTCAGCGTCTCCGGCCGCTGGGTGAAGACACCGTGCTTGGACTGCCCGGTGTTTGCGCCCAGCACGCGCAGGCCACCCACAAGCGCCGTCATCTCGGGCGCCGTGAGCGTCAGGAGCTGCGCCCGGTCGAGCAGCAGCTGCTCGGCGGAGACCGCGAACTTGCCTTTCAGGTAGTTGCGGAAGCCGTCGGCGAGCGGCTCGAGCACCGCGAAGGACTCGACGTCCGTCTGCGCCTGCGAGGCGTCCATGCGGCCCGGCGCGAACGGCACCTTCACGGCGACGGCGGCCTTGCTTGCGGCCTGCTCGATCGCCGCGCAGCCGCCGAGAACGATCAGATCGGCAAGCGAGACCTTCTTCTTGAACCCGTTCTGGATGGCCTCGAGCGTTTTCAACACTTTCGCGAGCTGCGCCGGCTGGTTGACGGCCCAGTCCTTCTGCGGCGCGAGCCGGATGCGCGCGCCGTTCGCGCCGCCGCGCTTGTCGGAGCCGCGGAACGTGGCGGCCGACGCCCAGGCGGTGGACACGAGCTGCGCCACCGGCAGCTTCGAGGCGAGGATCTTCTTCTTCAGCTCGGCGATCTCCTTGTCGCCGATCGGCTTGTGGTCGACCTTGGGGAGCGGGTCTTGCCAGATCAGCTCTTCCTTCGGCACCTCCGGCCCGAGGTAGCGGGCGCGCGGGCCCATGTCGCGGTGCGTCAGCTTGAACCAGGCGCGCGCGAAGGCATCGGCGAAGGCCTGCGGGTCGTCGAGGAAGCGGCGCGAGATCTTGCCGAATTCCGGGTCGAAGCGCAGCGTCAGGTCGGTGGTCAGCATGGTCGGCTTGTGGAACTTGCCCGGGATGTGCGCGTCGGGAATGATCTCCGGCGCGTTCTTGGCCACCCATTGTTTGGCGCCGGCCGGCGACTTGGTCAGCTCCCATTCGAACTTGAACAGGTTCTCGAAGAAGTTATTGCTCCACAGCGCCGGGGTCTTGGTCCAGGTCACCTCGATGCCGCTCGAAATCGTGTCGGCGCCGTGCCCCGTGCCGTAGTTGCTGATCCAGCCCAGGCCCTGCGCTTCCAGCGGCGCGCCTTCGGGTTCCGGACCCTTGTGCGATTCCGGGGCGGCGCCATGGGCCTTGCCGAAGGTGTGGCCGCCGGCGATCAGGGCGACGGTCTCCTCGTCGTTCATCGCCATGCGGCCGAAGGTGGCACGGATGTCCTTGGCCGCCGCCAGGTAGTCGCCGCTCGCGTTCGGGCCTTCCGGGTTGACGTAGATCAGGCCCATGTGGGTGGCGCCAAACGGCGCAACCAACTCGCGGTCGCCGGCGAAGCGCATGTCGACGCCCAGCCAGGCGATCTCGCCGCCCCAGTTCACGTCCTCGTCGGGCTCCCACACGTCGGCACGGCCGCCGCCGAAGCCGAAGGTCCTGAAGCCCATCGACTCCAGCGCGACGTTGCCGGCGAGGATCAGCAGGTCGGCCCAGGAGATCTTCTTGCCGTACTTCTGCTTGATCGGCCACAGCAGGCGGCGCGACTTGTCGATGTTGACGTTGTCGGGCCAGCTGTCGAGCGGGGCGAAGCGCTGCTGGCCGCGGCCGGCGCCGCCTCGGCCGTCGTGGATGCGGTAGGTTCCGGCGGCGTGCCAGGCCATGCGGATGAACTGCGGCCCGTAATGGCCGAAGTCCGCCGGCCACCAGTCCTGCGAGTCGGTCATCAGCTTGACCAGGTCCTTCTTCAGCGCCTTGTAGTCGAGGCTCTTGAATTCCTTCGCGTAGTCGAAGCCCCCGCCCATCGGGTCGGACTTCGAGGAATGCTGGTGCAGCAGCTCCAGCCGCAGCTGGTTCGGCCACCAGTCGCGGTTCGTCCTGCCGACGCCGGCGATGTGGTTGAACGGGCACTGGCCCGCGCTCTTGTCAGTAACCTTCGTGTCCATGCTTCTCTCCGATCTCTGGGTAGGCCGGGTACCCTTTCAAGGCAGCCGGGCTGTGGTCTTTGGCGATCTCGTTCACCTCTTCCTGCGCATCGAATTCTCGGCCGCAATGCTCACGGTCATCCAACGAATAATTTTGGTCAGCATGATCGAAAAAAACGATAATCACAGTCTTCTGCAATGGTGAGCACAGTTTCGCCAAATCGTGCGAGTCGTGAATAAGTTGGTGTGATGTACAGCATCGGCACAGGCTACGCTCCAGAGCGTGTTGCCGTTTTGACCTGTATCAAACGGGCACAGGGAGCAGCAGTGCTCGTGCGCCCAAACCGCCGCGGGTAAGATAGCGGATGGCCGTTGAAACCGACCGCCTGATTTCCGCCGCGCCGACTTCGCCCCAGGAAGAGGCTTTCGAGCGCGCGTTGCGCCCGAAATCCCTCGCGGAATACGTGGGTCAGGAAAAGATCCGCGGGCAGTTGTCGATCTTCGTCGAGGCGGCGCGCAACCGCAAGGAAGCGCTCGATCACGTGCTGCTTTTCGGGCCGCCGGGCCTCGGAAAGACAACACTCGCGCACATCGTCGCGCGCGAGATGGGCGTGAACCTGCGCCAGACCTCTGGACCCGTGCTCGAACGCCCCGGCGACCTCGCGGCGATCCTCACCAACCTCGAGCCGAACGACGTCCTTTTCATCGACGAGATCCACCGCCTCGCGCCCGTCGTCGAGGAAATCCTCTATCCCGCACTCGAGGACTATCAGATCGATATCATGATCGGCGAAGGGCCGGGCGCGCGCTCGGTAAAGCTCGATCTGCCGCCGTTCACGCTGGTCGGCGCGACCACTCGCGCCGGAATGCTCACCAATCCCCTGCGCGACCGCTTCGGAATCGTCGCGCGCCTGGAGTTCTATACCGAGGGCGAGCTGCAAACGATCGTCAACCGCTCCGCAGGGCTGCTCAAGGTCGAAGTGTCCGTCGAGGGAGCGCTCGAAATCGCCAAGCGCTCCCGCGGCACGCCGCGGGTTGCCAATCGCCTCCTGCGCCGCGTGCGCGATTTTGCGCAGGTGCGCGCGAAGGGAGTCGTCACTCGGGAAGTCGCGGACGCCGCGCTCAAGATGCTCGACGTGGACGTCCTGGGTCTCGACGTGATGGACCGCAAGCTCCTCCTCGCGGTGATCGAGAGATTCTCGGGCGGCCCGGTGGGCCTGGACAACCTCGCGCATGCGATCGGCGAGGAAGCCGACACGATCGAAGACGTGCTCGAGCCCTATCTCATTCAGCAGGGCTATCTGCAGCGCACCCCGCGCGGGCGCATCGCGACGGTGTCCGCCTACCGCCACCTCGGGCTCGTGGTCCCGAAGCCCGGGGCGGCCGGGGAGCTTTTCGGAGAATGAGCCGCGCCGGCTCTCCGTCTTTTGCGTGGCCGATTCGCGTCTATTACCGGGACACTGACGCCGGCGGCGTGGTCTTCCATGCCAACTATTTCTCGTTCATGGAATGCGCCCGGACCGAGCTCCTTCAGTCTCTGGGCTTCGATCTGGGGGAAATCGCCCGCAAGGACCACGTCCTCTTTGTGGTGCATTCCGCGCAAATCGCCTACCATAAGCCGGCGCTACTGAACGACTCCCTGACGGTCACCGCGGAGGTCAAGCGGCTGGGCCGGGCGAGCATCGAATTCGATCAGGAAGTCAAGCGCGGGGAGGAGCTGCTGGCGAGCGCGAAGCTGACCCTCGCCTGCGTCAACGCGAAGAGCCACAGGCCCGTTGCGGTGCCTGAAGCGATCTACAAGCGACTGGGGAACCTCCGATGAGCTTTACGCAGGACCTGTCCATTATCTCGATGATCGCGCAAGCGAGCGTGGTCGTTCAGGTGGTCATGCTGCTCCTCCTCGTCGTGTCGTTCATGTCCTGGTATTTCATCTTCCTCAAGATCTTCATCATCCGCCGCGCCGAGAGCAAGACCGAGCAGTTCGAGCGCGACTTCTGGGGCGGCTCCGACCTTGCCGCGCTATACCAGAGCGCGGTGAACCACCGGCACTCGACCGGGAGCCTGGAGCGGATTTTCGAGGCCGGTTTCCGGGAGTTCGCGAAGCTGAGGGGCCAGCGCGGCGCCGCCGATCCGAGCGTGATGGTGGACGGGGCGCGCCGCGCGATGCGCGCGACCTATCAGCGCGAGATGGACCGGCTCGAAGCGCATCTCTCCTTCCTCGCCTCGGTGGGATCGGTGAGCCCTTACGTCGGATTGCTCGGCACCGTGTGGGGCATCATGCACGCGTTCCGGGGCCTCGCCAACGTGGCGCAGGCGACGCTCGCCGCCGTGGCGCCGGGGATCGCCGAAGCGCTGGTCGCGACCGCGATCGGGCTCTTCGCCGCGATTCCGGCGGTGGTCGCCTACAACCGCTTCTCCCACGACGTCGACCGGCTCGCGGTGCGCTTCGAGAGCTTCATGGAGGAGTTTTCAAACATTCTGCAGCGGCACGCCCCGGCGAAATGAGTTGAGTCGCCCATGCGTCCTCGGCGCCTGATGAACCAGATCAACATCGTCCCCTACGTGGACGTGATGCTGGTGTTGCTCGTGATCTTCATGGTGACCGCGCCTCTGGTGAATCCGGGGGTGGTCGAACTGCCGAGCGTGGGCAAGTCCTCGCAGGCGCCGGCAACGCCGCTCGAGGTGATCGTGCGGCGCGATGCCGTCGCTCATGCTGCGCGAGCGCGACAAGGGCAGATCGGACGAGCGCGCGGTGTCGACCGCGCAGCTGGTCGCGGCGCTGCGCGAAAGGCAGAAGAAGAACCCCGATCAGCCGGTGGTCATCTCCGCCGACAAGGACGTGCGCTACGAAGCGGTGCTCAAGGTGATGGACGAGCTGCAGCGCCAGAACATCCGGCGAGTCGGCCTCATGGTGAAACCGGCGGCACTGTGAGCTACGCCGTTCCAGCGGACGAGCCCGGCGGCGCCACGCCGGCAATGCTGTCGGCGCTGGTGCACGCCGTGTTCGCCGTGGTGCTGGTCTTCGGCCTGCACTGGCAGACGAAGCATCCGGACGCGGTGGTCGTGGAACTCTGGAGCCAGCTTCCGGCGATCGAGGAGCCGCTGCCCCAACGCCGAGCCCAAGGTCGAGCCGAAACCGGAGATCAAGCCGCCCCCGAAGCCGATCGAATCCAAGCCGCAGAAGCCCGACATCGTCGTGGAACGGGAGAAAAAGGCTCCGAAAAAGCAGCCGAAGAAGGAAGAACCGCCGCTCAAGTTCGACACGACCGATCGCATCCGCGAGCAGCTTGCGCAGGAGCAGCGCGCGCTCACGCAGACGCGCGAGAAACAGGAAGCCCAGAAGCAGTTCGCGCCACCAGCCGCGCTACCGTCGCCGGATGCGGGTTACGTCGACAAGATCCGCACCAGGATCAAGGCGAACATCGTGCTGCCGCCCGAGATCAAGGGAAACCCGGAGGCGATCTTCGACGTCGTGCAGCTGCCCACCGGAGAGGTGCTCATCCGCGCGCCTGAGGAAATCGAGCGGCCACGAGGCCTACGACCAGGCGGTCGAGCGGGCGATCCTGAAGAGCTCGCCCTTGCCCAGGCCCGAGCGGCCCGATCAGTTCACGCGCGAGCTGCAGCTGAAATTCAGGCCGCAGGAGTAAAGGGGGGACGATGAAGGTATACTTGTTCCCCAGTTCGCATTGAGAAGAGACCGATCAGCCCCGGCACGAAAGCCGACGCCCCTGCGGCATCGTCGCTCTCGAGGTCCTCGAGAAAGCATGCAGAGATTCGCGATACTTCTTGCCGCACTCCTCGTCCTTGCATCTCCCGCTCGCGCCCAGCTCACCATCGAAATCACGGGCGGCGGCGCTCAACCAGATCCCGATCGCGGTGCTCCCCTTCGTAGGGGAGTCGGTCCTCCCGCAGGGCATCACCGACATCGTCGAGCAGGATCTCTCCCGGAGCGGCCGCTTTCGCTCGCTCTTCGTGGGCGGCGTCAATCCTCTGCCGAGCGAAATCTCCCAGGTCGATTTCTCCGAGTGGAAGAGCCGCCTTGCCGACGCCCTGATCATCGGTCGGGTGCAGGCCCTTCCCGACGGACGGTTCGAGGCGCGCTTTCGATTGCTCGATGTCCCCAAGCAAGTCCTTCTGGCCGAGTTCGTAGTCACGCTGCACCCCGCACAGAACCGGGTCGCCGCGCACAAGATCTCCGACATCATTTACGAGAAGCTCACCGGCGAGCGCGGCGTGTTCAGCACGAGGATCGCCTACGTGGTGAAGCAGGGCAGGAACTTCGAACTGCGTGTCGCCGATGCGGACGGGCACGGCGCCCGGGCCATCGTGACTTCCACCGAGCCGATCATATCGCCGGCGTGGTCGCCGGACGGAACGCGCATGGCCTACGTCTCGTTCCAGAACAAGAAGCCGGTCCTTTACGTGCAGAGCCTCTCGGCGACCCAGCTGCCCGCGCCGGTGGCGAACTACAAGGGCTCGAACAGCGCGCCGGCGTGGTCGCCCGACGGCAAGCAGTTGGCCGCCGTCCTGACCAAGGACGGCAGCTCCCAGATCTACCTGATGAACGTGGACGGCACCGGTCTGCGGCGTATGACGTATTCCGGAGCGATCGACACGGAACCATTTTTCACCCCCGACGGTCAATCGATCTACTTTACGTCCGACCGCGGAGGCAGCCCGCAGATCTACCGCATGCCGGCCAGCGGGGGGGAGCCGCAGCGCATCACGTTCCAGGGCGACTACAATGTGTCTCCGCGGGTCAGTCCGGACGGCAAGACGCTCGTATACGTTACGCGCAGCAGTGGGCGTTTCCAGTTGATAGCCATGGACCTCGAGAACCGGCAGATGCAGGCACTGACCGACGGTCAACGCGACGAGTCCCCCAGCATCGCGCCGAACGGGCGGATGATTCTCTATGCGACCGACGTGGACAACCGCGGCGTTCTCGCCGCGGTATCGAGCGACGGGCGCGTGAAGCAAAGGCTCTCGGTGCAGGCGGCCGATGTCCGTGAACCGTCCTGGGGGCCGTATCTGGCCAACTAGCAGTCCGAGTGAAATGAACGTTCGACAGGAGTCCAGGGGAGAGTGAGGGGAAGTCATCCCTCGTGTTTTCAGCAAATGGAGGTTGTTATGAAAAAAGCATTGTTCTCCGCCTTGGCGTTGGCGCTGCTCTATGGCTGCGCCAGCACGCCCACCGACGAAGCCCAGCCGGGAGCCGCGACGTCCGGGCAAAAGCCTGAGCCCTCGGCGCCGGTGACGGCGCGCTCGGTCCAGCAGCCTGTGGGGGTCGAAGTCGGGAGTTCGCTCAAGGACCCGGCTAGCCCCCTGTCGAAGCGCTCGATCTTCTACGAGCTCGACAAGGCGGACATCAAGGACGAGTACCGACCGGTTCTCCAAGCGCACGGCAAGTACCTCGCTGAACGCCGCGGGACCAAGATGCTCATCCAGGGCAACTGCGACGAGCGCGGAAGCCGGGAATACAACATCGCCCTCGGTCAGCGGCGCGCCGAAGGCGTGAAGCGCATGCTCGTGCTCATGGGGGCGAGCGAGTCGCAGGTCGAATCGGTGAGCCTCGGCGAAGAGAAGCCGCGCTGCAACGATCATAGCGAGGGATGCTGGTCGCAGAACCGCCGCAGCGACATGCTCTACAGCGGCGAGTTCTGACCGACATGACCACCCCGGCGTTGCGCGCGTCAGTTTTTGCAAGGACCACCCCGGCGCTGCGCGCCACCCCTCCTCGTCCGAGGAGGGGAACATGCCTGACGGTTCATCCCCTCCTTGGAAAGGAGGGGTGCCGGCGTCAGCCGGCGGGGTGGTTCCTCGCCTTCGCATTCCTTCTGATTCCACTTGGCGCCCACGCGGCGCTCTTCGACGACGTCGAGGCGCGCAAGCAGATCGTCCAGCTCCGGAACCAGACCGAAGCCCGCGACAAGGCGATCGAGGAGCGCCTCTCGGCGATCGACGCTCGCCTCGCGCAGATGGACTCTTCCGGGCAGAACCGAGTAGTGGACCTCGCACAATTGCTCGATTCGCTCAGGCAGGAGGTCGCGAAACTGCGCGGGCAGATCGAAGTGCTCGCAAACCAGACGGAGACTCTCGAACGGCGCCAGAAGGACCTCTACGTCGATCTGGACAACCGGCTGAGAAAGCTCGAGCAGTCGCAGTCGCAGCTTCATGAGAAGCTGACCCAGGGCGATCGCAACGCGGCGGCCGAGAAGCAGGCGTACGAGACCGCGCTCAACCAGTTCAAGCTCGGCAACTATCAGCTCGCGATCACCGGCTTCCAGACCTTCATGACCAGCTATTCGGGGAGCGAGCTCGTGCCCTCGGCGCAATACTGGATCGGCAACGCCCACTACGCGATGCGGGACTACAAGTCCGCAATCGCCGCGCAGCAGAAGGTGGTGAAGAGCTGGCCGGAAAATCCCAAGGCGCCCGACGCGCTGCTCAACATCGCGAGCTCGCAGGCCGAACTGGGGCAGAGCAGCGCCGCGCGCGAGACCCTGCGCGGCCTCGTCAAGAAATATCCTTCGAGCTCCGCGGCCGAGCAGGCCAAGCAGCGGCTGGCGACTAAGAGCAAGTGACCGGCGCGGCTCTCACTCTGAAATTCCAGTACTGGCGGTTGATGAAGGAGCCCTGAGCGCCGCTTCATCGTCTCTGATGACATTCAGCGAAGGGCGTTTTCGTTGACGCTCTTTCGGCAAAAAGCATAGAATGCCGCCTCTTTTTCGGGCCGTTAGCTCAGATGGTAGAGCAGCGGACTTTTAATCCGTTGGTCGCAGGTTCGATTCCTGCACGGCCTACCAGACCCGCGAGGCCGCCTGCGGCCCAAGCTCGGAAAGGGCAAACCCCGGCCTGGCACCCCGGCATATCGGTGGCAGGAGCGGTTGAATTACCTATCTTTTCCCAATATTCGCGCCCTAGAATGCCGCTGTCATAGCGAGCCTCCCCGACGTGAGGGATGCCAAGAACAGCGGAAAGATGGAGGTCCACTCATGAATAGGCCGCGCCCATGGCTTGCGGTGAGCGGCGCCCTTTTGCTCATCGGTGCGCTTTCTGCCCCGGTCGCGCACGCCCAGAAGGATCCTCGGCGGGCGACGCCGCCGCCCGGCAGGGCGCTCGTGTTCGTCTTTCGCGGCGAACGTGAGCCGGTGGATGTAAAGGTGCCGGTGTCGGTGAACGCCGAGGCGGTCGGACAGTTGGCGAGCGGTACTTTCCTCACTGCGATCGTTGCTCCGGGAAGGACATTCGTCCGCAGCGGCGATCGCGTGCTCTCCGCGGTTGCGTTCCAGGCGGAACCCAACCGAACCTACTTCGTCCGGGTCGAAGCAGTCGCCGGGACTAGGCCGGTGCGAACGGAGACGCGCCTTGCGACCGAGGCCGAAGGCCGCCGAGCGGTCGCCCAGACCCAGTTCGCCGGAGCCGCGCCGGCAGTCATTGCAGCGCCGCGCGCGGCCGCGCCCGCGCCCAAGCCGTCCCCGCAAGTCGCGAAGCCGGCGCCGCCACCGCCGGCGACGAAACCTGCACCCCAAGCTGCCAAGCCCGCCTCGCCACCGCCCGCGAAAAGAGCTGCGCCTGCGGTTGCACCCAAGCCCGAAGAGGCCGGCTGGGACATCGCCCTCATCGCGAAAGGGGGCGCTTTCAAGATGGCCAGCGCCGACCAGATGGTCGGCGGCGTGGCAAGTACCTTCGACACGGCTTCGAAACCGGCAGTCGGCATCGAGCTCGAGTGGCGCAGCCGATCGGGCCTGGCATTGGGCGGAGAGGTGTTCTACTACAAGAACGAGCTCGTTGCGACCGCGACGGGCTTGGCCGCGGAGCAGAATGCTTACGCGACCATGCTGAACGGAAAGTACTACTTCCGCGCGGCGGACTGGTTCTATCCCTACGTTGGCGCCGGCGCCGGTTTGGTCACTTCTTCCTACGGCGGCAACCTGACGGGGAAAGCCTCGGGTCCGGCTTTTCAGGGCCTCGCGGGAGCGGAGTTCCGCTTTGATGGCATCGGTCTCCATTTGCAGTTCAAGTATCTTGCTGCGACGACCGAAGGAAAGCTCGCGACCACCGGCGCCACCGAGAAAGTCAAGGTCGGCGGCGCCGGCGTTCTCGCCGGAATCAGCTTCATCTTCTGAAGCACATGCCTTTCCCTCCTCTCTTGAGGAGGGGTGGCGGCGCAGCCGCCGGGGTGACAGTTCCCTCCTTTCTTCAAGGAGGGGTGCGCGGCGACAGCCGGCGGCGGCCGGCAGTGCGTCAATCCGCCGTTGCGCCGGTCTTCTTGATCACCTTGCGCCAGCGCTCGACCTCCGAGCGCATCAGATTCGACAGACCCGCGGGCGCGGTGCCGATCGGCTGGAAATAGATCCGGATCATTTTCTCGCGCACGTCGTCGCTGCGGATGATGGCGACGAGCTCGCGGCTCAGGCGCTCGACGACGGGCGCCGGCGTCTTCGCTGGAGCAACCACCGCGACCCAGGCCGTGGAGACGACCTCCGGGTAGCCCGCCTCCGTGAGCGTGGGATATTCCGGCAGTACGATGCTGCGCACGCTGGTCGTGACCGCGAGCGCTTTCAGACGCCCCGCGTGCACGAGCGGCATCGCGGTCGCCGGCACGACGAAGCCCCCGGCGATCTGGCCGTTGAGGATGGCGGTATTGACCTGCGGGCTGCCGGGGTAGGGCACGTGCACGATGTCGAGCCCGGCGGCTTCCTTGAACAGCTCCATCGTGAGGTGCGAGGCGCTTCCGTTGCCGACCGAGCCGTAGTTGAGTTTCCCGGGCTGCGATTTTGCGAGCGCGACGAACTCCTTCACCGAGGCTACATTGAGCTTCGGATCGACCACGAGCACGTTGGGGCTGGCGGCGACGAGGGTGACCGGCGCCAGGTCCTTGAACGGGTCGTACTCCATCTTCTTGTAGAGCACCGTGTTGACTGCGAGCGGGCCGGGGATCGAAAGGCCGATCGTGTAGCCGTCGGGCGCTGCTTTCGCGACCAGCCCGGTGCCGAGATTGCCGCCCGCGCCGGGGCGGTTCTCGACGATCGCCGGCTGGCCGAGCGCCTGAGCGAGCTTCTCGCCGAGGATGCGCGCGATCAGGTCGGGGGAGCTGCCGGCGGGAAAGGGCACGATGATATGGACCGCGCGCGCGGGCCATTTCTCCGCGCCGGTCGAAGCCGGCTGGGCCGACGCGCTCGCCGCCCAGGCAAGCCCGATTGCAGCTGCGCAAAGCAGTTTTCTCACGGTCATCGGTCGCAGTGAACGTGGCATTGTGCAATGAAAAGCGTGCGGAGGGCCAGGGTTTACCGATGCTTGTTCAGAAACGTGGTCAGCGCCCGTGTGAACGCCGCCGGCTGTTCCATGTTGGACAAATGCGATGCCGACGGAATGATCGCCAGCTCCGAACCCGGCAGCGCGGCGTGAATCTCGCGCGCCATCGCGACCGGCGTGCCGGCGTCCTGCTCGCCCACGATCACCAGAGACGGGCACTTGATCTCCTTCAGCCTCTCGGTCAGGTTGATTCTCGGGATTGCCTGGCAGCAGCCGACGTAGCCCGGCGACGGGCGTGGCGCGGATCATCGCGCTCACCCGCGCGGTCACCTCGGGGTGGCTCTTGCGGAACGGCTCCGTGAACCAGCGGCCGAGCGTGGATTCGACCAGCGCCTCCATACCCTCCTGCCTCGCCGTCTTGACGCGCCCCTGCCACAGCGGCAGCGCTTCGGGCGGGTAGCGGCTGGTCGTGTCGGCGAGCACCATGGTCGCGAACATGCGCGGGAACTTGAGCGCGAAGGTCTGGCCGATCATCCCGCCCATCGACAGGCCCACCCAGTGGCAGCGCTCGACGCCCAGCCCCTGCAGGAGACCGTGCACGTCGTAGGCGAGCATGTCGAGCGTGTACTCGCCCTCGGGCGCGTCGCTCTTGCCGTGGCCTCGCGTGTCGAATCGCAGCACCTTGAAGTTGCGCCTGAACACCGCGGCCTGCTCGTCCCACATGGAAGAATCGCAGGCGAGCGAATGGCTCATCACCATCCACGGCCCGTTGCCCTCGACGGTGTAGTTCAACTCGATGCCGTTGGTCTTGATCTTCATGGGCTGCGCTGTCCTCGCTGTTCCGAGCGACGCATTCTTCCACGTCTCTTGCGCGAGGCCACCTCGCGCGTGCAATATAGGTCCGTTTTCGCTGATGCCGTGAAAAGATGTCCAAACCAAAAACTGCCTTGATCACCGGCATCACCGGCCAGGACGGCGCCTACCTCGCCGAGTTTCTGCTCGCCAAGGGCTACGTGGTGCACGGCATCAAGCGCCGCTCCTCGCTTTTCAACACCGCCCGCATCGACCATCTCTACGAGGATCCGCACGAGAAGGACCGGCGCCTCATTCTGCACTACGGCGACATGACCGATTCGTCGAGCCTGGTGCGCATCGTTCAGGAAACGCAGCCCGACGAGATCTACAACCTCGCCGCGCAGAGCCACGTCGCCGTTTCCTTCGAGGAGCCCGAGTACACCGCCGATTCCGACGCGCTCGGCACCTTGCGCCTGCTCGAAGCGATCCGCATCCTCGGCCTGGAGAAGAAGACGCGCTTCTACCAGGCCTCGACCTCGGAGCTCTACGGCCTGGTGCGCGAAACGCCGCAGCGCGAGACGACGCCCTTCTATCCGCGCTCGCCCTACGGCGTGGCGAAGCTCTACGCGTACTGGATCACGGTCAACTACCGCGAGGCCTACGGCCTGTTCGCCTGCAACGGGATTCTCTTCAACCACGAATCGCCGATTCGCGGCGAGACCTTCGTGTCGCGCAAGATCACCCGCGGCCTCGCCCGCATCAAGCTCGGACTGCAGGACTGCCTGTACCTCGGCAACCTCGACGCGCGGCGCGACTGGGGGCATGCGCGCGACTACGTCGAGGCCCAGTGGCTGATGCTCCAGCAACGTGAACCCGAGGACTTCGTGATCGCCACGGGCAAGCAGCACAGCGTGCGCGAATTCGTGAATCTCGCCGCAGAAAAACTCGAGCTGCGCCTGAAATGGCAGGGCAAGGGCACCGATGAGCAGGCGACCGACCCTTCGGGAAGAAGAGTCGTCGCGGTCGATCCCCGCTATTTTCGCCCCGCCGAGGTCGACACGCTGGTCGGCGATCCCGCCAAAGCCGGGCAGAAGCTGGGCTGGCGGGCGAAAACGGGTTTCGAGCAGCTGGTCGAGGAGATGGCGCGGGAGGATCTTCGCGAGGCCGAGCGCGACGCGCTGGTGAAGAAGCACGGCCATCGCGTGCAGAAGTATCACGAATAAGCCGGTGCTCAAGACCTCCTGCATCTACGTCGCCGGACACCGCGGGCTCGCGGGCTCGGCGATCCTGCGCTCCCTGCAAGCGCAAGGCTATTCGAACCTCATCTTGCGCACCCACGCAGAACTGGATCTCACCGAGCAGGCGCGGTGCGCGATTTCTTCGAGAAAGAGCGCCCGCAGTACGTGTTCCTCGCTGCGGCGAAGGTCGGTGGCATCCTCGCCAACAGCTCCCTTCCCGCAGACTTCGTCTACGTCAACCTCGCCATTCAGGCGAACGTCATTCACGCGGCGTGGCGGTCCGGAGTGAAACGGCTGTTGTTCCTGGGTTCCTCGTGCATCTATCCCCGCGATTGTTCCCAGCCGATGAAGGAGGAATACCTCCTGACCGGACCGCTCGAACCGACCAACCGGCCCTACGCGGTGGCGAAGATCGCGGGCGTCGAGCAGTGCTGGTCGTACAACCGGCAGCATGGCACGCAGTACCTGGCGGCCATGCCGACCAATCTGTACGGGCCGGGAGACAGGTACGACCTCCAGACCTCGCACGTTCTTCCCGCGCTGATCCGCAAGATGCACGAAGCCAGGGCGAGCCGGGCGCCCGAAGCGCTCGTCTGGGGAACGGGAAAGCCGCTGCGCGAGTTCCTCTACAGCGACGACATGGGCGATGCCTGCGTCTTCCTGATGAACCTCGATGACGAGAAGTTTTCGCGGCTTGTTCGCGGGGAAGTCTGCCCGCTGATCAACATGGGATACGGCCAAGAGGTCTCGATCGCCGAGCTTGCCAAGCTCATCAGCGAGGTCGTCGGATACCCGGGGCGGGTCCGTTTCGACACGGCCAAGCCCGATGGGACGCCTAGAAAGCTCCTCGACAGCAGCCGTCTCCTGGCGCTCGGCTGGCGCCCGAGAGTAGGGCTCAGGGAGGGAATCGCGCGGGCTTACGCGGACTTTCAGCGAGCGCTTCGCCCGGACTCCCGCGTGAGAGGTCTGCCGCGGCGCGCAATCGCTTCCGTGCGATTGGACTGCCCCCGGAAATGGGTATAAGATTCAACGCCCTGCCGGTCACTCCTGCAGAGAATTCGTAGGTCCTTCGTCAGTCTTTCGAAATGGATAGGAATATGCGGACCATTTTCTTCTCTTTCGGAATCGCCCTCGGAATCTTCCTGGGCTTGCCCGCGCTGGCGCAGGTCGCGCCCGGCCAGACCGAGGCGACCCAGGGGCAGCCCGACCAGACACTCCGCTCCGGAGGAGCCACGGAGCCGGCTCCCGGCCTTCCGAGCCTGCAGGACATCCGCAGCCCGCTCACCACGATCATGAACCGCCCCGCCACCGGGCCGGGCGGACGGCAAGGTGCTCCGGGAACACAGCCGGAACTCGCCCCCGGCGCGCGCGCTCCGATTTCCCCGACCGATCTCCAGCAGCGCATCCAGGAATTCCAGTTCGAGCAGCTCAAGCAGGAGCTCCAGGCCGAGCAGGCGGAGCGCAACGAATTCCAGCAGTTCATCATGCAATCCACCGGCCGCGACCTGCCGATCTTCGGGGCCAATCTCTTCCGCAGCGTGCCGAGCACGTTTGCCCCGGTCGACAACGTTCCGGTGACTCCCGACTACGTCATCGGGCCCGGCGACGAGATCCAGATCCGCGCCTGGGGCCAGATCGACGTGGATTTCAGCGCGACGGTGGACCGCAGCGGCACGATCAGCGTGCCCGCGCGTGGGCGTGATCAATGTCGCGGGCATCAAGGCGAACGACCTGCCCACGTATCTGAAGACCGTGTTCGGGCGCACGTTCCGCAACTTCCAGCTCACCGCGACGCTCGGCAGGCTGCGCTCGATCCAGGTCTTCGTCGTCGGACAGGCGAAACGCCCCGGCACCTACACCGTGAGCTCGCTCTCGACGCTCGTCAGCGCGGTGTTCGCCGCGGGCGGCCCCTCGAGCAAGGGCTCGATGCGGAGCATCCAGTTGAAGCGCGGCAACCAGGTGGTGACCGATTTCGACCTCTACGACCTGATCCTCTCTGGGGGACAAGTCCAAGGACGCCCAGCTCCTTCCGGGCGACGTGATCCACATCGCGCCGGTGGGGCAGCTCGTCGCGGTCACCGGGAGCGTCAACGTGCCGGCGGTGTACGAGATCAAGCAGAACACGGCGCTTTTCGATCTATTCCGCTGGGCGGGGGGTCTCGCGACCACGGCGGGAGGCCAGAAGGCCACCGTCGAGCGCATTTCGAATCACAAGGCGCGCACGGTGGAGGAGTTCGCGCTCGACATGAGCGGCCTTAGCCGCCCGGTCCGCGACGGCGACCTCGTCACCGTTCACACACTCGTGCCGCGATTCGACAATGCGGTCGCCCTGCGCGGCAACGTCGCGCAGCCCGGCCGCTTCCCCTGGCGCGAGGGCATGCGCGTGCGCGACCTCGTTCCCAACCGGGAGGCGCTCCTCTCGCGCGACTACTGGGTCAAGCGCAATCAGGCCGTGGGACTGGACGAAAGCGTCGCCGGCATCCTGAGGCAGCAAAGCGCAACCGGCACGCGGCTCACCATCGAGGACCTGAATCAGAGGCGCAAGCGCGAGACCGATCTCGACGCGACGGTCGGCGACACCATACGCCGCATGCAGACCGAGTCGGAGGCCGCGAAGTTTCTCGACCCGAACCAGACCTCCAGCGCAGTCCAGATCACCCGGCTGCAGGATGCGAACAAGGGAACCCTGGAGGCCGCGAAGGCCGACGCGCTGCGCCTCGTCAACCAGATCAAGCCCTCGCAGCGGGAGGTCAACTGGGACTACGCGGTGGTCGAGCGCATCAACCGGGAGGACCTGACCACTTCCCTGATCCCGTTCAACCTCGCCAAGGCCGTGATCGAGGGCGACCCGAACCATAACGTGCTGCTGCAGCCCGGTGACCTCGTCACGGTCTTCTCGAAGGAAGACATCAAGGTCCCGATCTCCAAGCAGACGCAGTACGTGCGACTGGAGGGCGAGTTCGCGGCATCGGGCGTCTACCAGATCCAGCCCGGCGAGACGCTCAGGCAGCTCGTCGCCCGGGCGGGAGGGCTGACGCTCGACGCGTACGTCTTCGGCGCGCAGCTCACCCGGGAATCGACGCGGGTCCAGCAGGAAAAGACGCTGGAAGAGGCGCTCAACCGCCTCGAGCGCGACATGAACCGCTTCAACAGTCTGCGGGCACAGAACGTGACCTCGCCCGAGGATGCCGCCTCGCTCAAGCAGCAGGCGGATAACCAGCAGACTCTACTCACGCGCCTGCGCCAGATCAGGCCGGTCGGCCGCATCGTGCTCGAGCTGCCCGAGAACGCGCGCGCCGAGGACCTTCCCGACCTGCCGCTCGAGGACGGCGACCGCTTCGTCGTCCCGCCTCCGCCCTCGATGGTGAGCGTGTTCGGCTCGGTGTACAGCGAAAGGTCGTTCATCTACCGGCCCGACAAACGCGTTACGGACTACCTCACCCAGGCCGGAGGGCCGACCAAGAGCGCCGACGAGGGCGGCATCTACGTCCTGCGCGCCGACGGCTCGGTGAAGAGCAAGCGGCAAGCGGGATTCTTCACGGCGTCGCTCGAGCGCAGCCGCCTGATGCCCGGCGACACCATCTTCGTGCCCGAAGAGCTCGACCGCACGACCATCACGCGCGCGCTCAAGGACATCTCGCAGATCTTCTACCAGTTCGGGCTGGGGGCGGCGGCGATTCAGGTTATTCGGCAGTAGTCTCTCGGGCCACGATGTCTAAGCAGGCTGCCCATAGCCGCGTCATTGCCGCGTAAGCGGGAATCCAGCTGTCTTGACGATCCACCATGTCCGATCAGACGATTCCTAAGGATTCGAAAGAGTCTCCGGCGACAGGGACATCACCCGGCGACGACGACGGAATCAGCCTGCTCGACTTGCTGATCGTTCTCGCCAAGCACAAGCGGATCGTTCTCGGCGTACCGTTAGCTGCAGGCATCCTCGCAGCGGGTATCAGTCTGCTCCTACCGAATATCTACACCGGCGTCACACGAATTCTGCCCCCTCAACAGAACCAATCCACGGCTGCTGCCATGCTCAATCAACTTGGCGGGCTGGCGAGTCTCGCAGGGCCGTCGTTAGGCCTGAAGAGTCCTAACGACCTGTATATCGGCATGTTGAAAAGCCGGACCGTGGCGGACACCTTGATTGATCGATTTGAGCTCAAAAAGGTTTACGACGAGGACACGTACCATTACGCGCGTAAAGAGCTCGACAAGCGAACGACGGTTAGATCCGGTAAAGACGGCATTATCACGATCGAAGTTGAGGATAAGGACTCCAAGCGCGCCGCGACGATCGCCAATGCTTATGTGGAAGAACTCTACAAGTTGACACAGACGCTTGCAGTAACCGAAGCATCGCAACGACGCCTGTTCTTCGAGCGTCAACTTGACCAGACCCGGAAAAACCTGGCTAGCGCTGAAGCCGCGGCGCGACAAGGTCTTGAGAAGGGCGGCCTGGTTGTCATAGACGCCCAGGGTCGGGGCATGGTCGAAATGACTGCGCGACTGCGCGGGCAAATTGCGGTCAAGGAGATCCAGATCAGCGCGATGCGCGCATTCGCCACGGGGCAAAACCCGGACCTCAAGCAAGCCCAGCATGAATTGGACGCCATGAAGCAGGAACTGGCCAAGATGGAGGGTACTTCAAGCGGGCGGGACAACGCCGGCAGCGCTGGAAAAGCCGATGGCATGGAAAACTTGCGCCTGCTGCGCGACGTGAAGTACTTACGAAACTATCTTCGAGCTGTTAGCAAAGCAGTATGAAATCGCCAGAATAGACGAGGCGCGTGACGCTTCACTGATTCAGGTTCTTGATAAAGCTGTGGAGCCCGAGAGGAAATCCAAGCCCATGCGGGCTCTCATCGTGATCTCGACAGCTCTCGTGGCAGGTTTCCTGTCTGTTATCTGGGCATTCATAAGAGAGGCTGGCCAAAGGGCCCGGCAAAACCCTGAACAGGCCACCCGGCTCGAAGTTCTGCGCGCCCACATGCGCTGGAGGTAGGCAATCTGTTTGTCCGCTTGGGCAAGCCCGGTCACGTGCTCTACGATGTCAAATCTCTGCTGCCAAGAGGCGAGGCGAGCGGGGGCTTAGCAGACATGGATATCAGGTAATACATGAAAAAAAGCTCCCAACCTGTTTACGTCACCCAACCTTACCTGCCCCCGCTGGAAGAGTTCATCCCCTATCTGGAGAAGATCTGGGAAAGTAAGTGGCTCACCAACAACGGCCCTTTCCATCAGCAACTGGAAAAGGCGCTCTGTGAACACTTGGGTGTTGAACACCTCGCCCTCTTTGCTAACGGCACCATCGCGCTGGTCACCGCCCTGCAAACGCTACGTATCACTGGTGAGGTCATTACCACCCCTTATTCCTTTGTTGCAACAACCCACTCCCTGTTCTGGAACGGCATCAAACCCGTATTTGTAGATATCGACCCAGTCACCTGCAACATCGATCCCGACAAAATCGCAGCTGCTATTACTCCCCAAACCACCGCCATCCTACCCGTGCACTGCTACGGCAATCCCTGCGCGGTGGGGCGCATTCAGAAAATCGCCGATACCTACGGCCTCAAGGTCATCTACGATGCGGCCCATGCCTTTGGCGTGAGGCACAAAGGCGAAAGCCTGCTCACGCATGGCGACCTGTCCGTACTTAGCTTCCACGCCACCAAGACCTTCACCACCTTTGAAGGTGGCGCCATCGTTTGCCCAGATGCAAAGATCAAGCAACGTATCAATTACCTGAAAAACTTTGGTTTCGCCGATGAAGTCACTGTCATGGCGCCCGGCATTAACGGCAAGATGAGCGAATTCAATGCGGCTTTGGGCCTGTTGCAGTTGAAATACATAAACCAAGCGCTGGCGCGACGCAAAGAAATCGATGCTGTCTATCGCGAGCGCCTTAGCGGCGTGAAAGGAATTCGTTGCCTGCGGCGTGCTGGTGAAGACGTCGCCAACTACTCCTATTTCCCGATCTTGATCGAAGCTGACTACACAATCAACCGAGATGCGCTGTACCAGAAACTGCGTGACAATGAGATCTACGCTCGCCGTTACTTCTATCCGCTGATTTCAGATTTTCCGATGTATCGGGGGCTGCCGTCGGCCCAGCGCAGCAATCTGCCCGTCGCTACGACGGCTTCGGACCGCGTCCTGTGTCTACCCATCTACCCGGCGCTGCAGGCTGAGGACCAGCAGCGCGTCATCAACGTCATCCGCAAGGCCTGAGATGGGCATCCTGAGCCGCGACTCGCTAAAAAGTTTGGGCTTCGCGGCACTGGGTCGCGGTGTCCAGGTCTCCGAGCTGGCGTCCTTCCACGGCACACCCAGGATTGCGCTGGGCGATCATGTCCGCATCGATGACTTCTGCGTCATCTCCGCTGGCGCCGGGGGCGTGGCGATCGGGCGGCACGTGCACCTGGCGGTGTACAGCTCGCTGATCGGCGCCGGGAAGATCACGCTGGGCGACTTCTGCAACATCTCCTCGCGTGTCTCGATCTACTCCAGCAGCGACGACTACTCCGGCACAACTATGACCAACCCCACGGTGCCGGAGCGCTACAAGAACGTGCAGCACGCCGACGTGATGCTGGGCCGGCACGTGATCATCGGCAGTGGCTGCGTGGTGCTACCGGGCGTCACGCTGGAAGACGGCGTGGTGGTCGGGGCGCTGAGCCTGGTCAAGGATGACTGCGCGGCCTTCGGCATCTATGCGGGCAACCCTGCGCGGCGCGTGCGAGAGCGCAAGCGGGACCTGCTGGCACTCGAACAGCGTTTCCTGGCGGAGAGGGACGGTCCCCGGTAGCCGCATGTCGCTGAAGTCGAACATCGCCGCAAGCTACGCCAGTCAGTTCTACACGACCCTGATCGGCATCGTACTCGTGCCCGTGTACCTGCAATACATGGGCAGCGAGGCTTACGGGCTGGTCGGCTTCTTCGCGATGCTGCAGGCCTGGTTCAACCTGCTCGACCTGGGTCTGACCCCCACCATCGCGCGCGAGTCGGCTCGCTACCACGGTGGCGCCATATCGGCACTGGACTACTGCCGCGTCTACCGATCCCTGAGCGTCGTGTTCGTGGGCATCGCCCTGGCCGGCGGAGCCGCCCTATTCGCGCTGGCCGGCACGGTCACCCACCACTGGCTGAACCTGGGTCAGTTGCCACCGGCAGAGGTCATCACGGCCATGCAGATCATGGCCATCTGCGTGGCGCTCCGTTGGATGGGGGGGCTGTACCGGGGCGTGGTATCGGGGTCCGAGCGCCTCGTATGGCTGAGCGGCTTCAACGCCGTCATTGCCACCCTGCGTTTCGTGGCCGTGCTGGGCAGCATGTGGGCGTGGGGTTTCACGCCCATCGTGTTCTTCTGGCATCAGCTCGCGGTGGCGGCACTGGAAGTGTTCGCGTTGCTCTGGATGTGCCACGCATTGCTGCCCAAGCGGCACGACATCGCACAGGCCATCGGCTGGTCACTGAAGCCCATCCAGCCTTTGCTGCGCTTCTCCATGAGCATTGCCGTCACCTCGTCCGTCTGGGTGCTGGTGACGCAGACGGACAAGCTGCTGCTGTCGGGCATTCTGCCCCTGGCTGAGTTCGGGTACTTCTCGTCCGCCGTGCTCGTGGCGGGCGGCATTACGCTGCTCACGGGGCCGATCAGCAGCACCATCATGCCCCGCATGGCGCGACTACACGCCGAGCGCAAGGGCGCGGAGGTCCAGCGCATCTACAACGGCGCCACCCAGTTGGTGGCCATCACGGCCGGCACCGCTGCGACCACCATGGCCTGGTGCGCCGAGCCACTGATGTTTGCGTGGACAGGCAGTCGGGAAATCACGGACAACACCGCCGACGTGCTGCGCCTGTATGCCGTCGGAAACGGACTGCTGGCAATCAGCGCGTTTCCCTTCTACATGCAGTACGCGCGCGGCAGCTTGCGCCATCACTTCATCGGCAACTGTGTCATGGGCCTGTTGTTGGTGCCGACGATCGTGGTTGCGGGATCCCGATATGGCGCCGTGGGCGCGGGCAGCGCCTGGGTTGCCGTCAATGCGCTGTACCTAGTCTTCTGGGTTGCGTACACGCATGGGCAGTTGGAACCAGGGCTGCATCTAAGATGGCTGCGAGACAATGTGCTCGCAGTGGTCCTTCCGGCCCAGGTGCTCGGGGGACTGCTGAGCTTGATCCGGGTCGATTCAGCCGATCGGACCGTGGCCCTGCTCTACTCGCTGACTTTCGCCCTTGCTTGCCTGTTGGTGTCGGTGACCGGTTCGTCGGACGCTCGCCGAACCCTTTCGAATCTCTGGCGGCATCGCGGCATTCGGGGCGCTTGACCCGTGCGGTACCTCCGATCAGGCCATTTCACCATCCACGCCATGGCAATGTGGTGGGCGCTGTGGCTCGCGGCGGCCCTGTCCCCGCTCAACATCTTCCTCGCTCCGTCATGGGAAGTCGCATCGCAATTCGCTGCCTTTGTCCTGTTCTTCGTGATCGGACATGCGGTCGCCGTTCTGCTGTACCAGCCTTACGCCGCCGGCGTGTCATCCAGCACCCGAAACGCGCAGCCCACCCCCTTCAATCTTCGCCACAGCCTTTACGCAGCGAATTGGCTATGCCTGTGCATTCTCATCGTCAGTCTGTACTTGTCCGGAGCGTTCTCCGATGAGTTCATCGAGTACTTCGCCAAACTCAGGCGCGACGAGGCGATGGGAGACTCGTTGACCGGATCGAGGCTGCTCGACGTCACGACCAAGGCCATCGTGTGGCCAGCGTCCTACACGTTGACGATCATCGTCTTGGCCGTCCGCACCGGTCAGCATCGGGCGATGCTGGCCCTCTCGGTCATCAACATACTGCTGTTCTCCTATCTTTGGCAGGTCAACTATTCGTTGATCTACCTGTTCTGGTTCTTCGTCTTCTATCTGCTCGTCGGCATCGCACGCGGATCACCCTTGGATTGGAAGGCGCTGACCTTCGTTGTGTCACTGATCGCCTTGCTCGTGGCGGTGGCGGCGAACCGATTCGGGGGCGATGTCCTCGACGGCATCCAGCGTTATGTCTTCGGGTACCACACAGCCGGCTTCTCGTTCTATGACCACCACTTTCACAACCCGTCGAGCCTGCTGCACGAACACACCCTCGGCCGATCATCCCTTGGATTCCTGGAACAGGCCCTGGAGATCATCTCCCGACGGATCGACCTGGGCTTCGTCGCCGCCAGTTCCGAGAACGCGACGTTCAACAACGAGTCGGTCGACATCGGCGCAGTCGAGAGCATCGAGGGCAACGCCTTCGGCACGTTCCTCTTCGGCTTCTACCGCGACTTCAATCTCGCCGGCGTCGCTGCGGGTGGCCTCTTGTACGGTGGCCTGGCGACCTATCTACTCCGGAGGGGCAGGCAGAGTTGGCCCTGCGCTGCGGCGTTCTACGTTCTCGGGACATCCTGGATGGTGGGCATGATGGTGAACCCGATCGAACAGGCTCACTTTTGGTTTGCCATTCTCTTCATCGGCATTCTGTCGATACTCAACCGCGGCTTCAAGCTGTGAATCCCAAGGTCAGCGTGTGCATGATCGCCTACAAGCACGAGGCGTATATCCGGCAGGCCATCGATAGCGTCCTCTCGCAGGACGTTGACTTTTCGATTGAACTGGTCATCGGTGACGACTGCAGCAACGACGGCACGGCCGCGATCTGCGAAGAGTTCGCCCGCCGCGATTCACGCGTGCGCGTGCTGCCGAGCGAACAGAATCTTGGCGTCATGCCCAACTTCACGCGCACGCTGCTGGCTTGCACAGGCGAGTACATCGCCGTCTGCGAGGGCGACGACTTCTGGACCGATCTACTCAAGTTGCGCAAGCAAGTCCGGCTTCTCGACAAACACGCCGAGTACGCAGGCGCCACGCACCAGGCCCTGGTGGTGACCGACGATCAGCCGGTGCGTCGATTCAGAGAAGACGTGCCGTCGACGCTGACGACAATTGATCTCATCGGCGGCCGCATGTTCCACATGGCCTCGGTCATGTTCAGGCGGCCGGTAGTGGGTCTGTTCTGCAACGGGCCTTTGGTTCTCGGTTGCGACCGCCTGCTCAATTTCTGCATTTCGTTCGTCGGCGAGATTCATTACTCCGAGGAGGTGATGTGCGCCTACCGGCTGCACGGCGGCGGCATGTCATCCAATGCGACGGTCGACCAGATGAAGCTGGAACTTAATAGCATTCCCTATCTTGCCAAACTCCAGCCCGGGTTCCCGAAGTACCGTTACCTTTCGTACGTCTATGCGGCAATCGGCCTGTCTCGATCTGCGCGTTGGGATCAGAAACTCTATTTCCTCCTGCTCTCGTTCCTCTATTCCTTTTCGAGCTTCCCTCGAAACCTCGTGATGATCGGTTCACGCCTCTTCGGGACGCGCGTCGGCAACCCGTCGTCCTGAGGAACGCAGACCAACCGCGTGCAATGCCATGCAGATGCAGTTCAGAGAAGATGCACGAGTCCTTGTTGATGTCGCCGCCCCTTGGTTGTGCTGTTACACTTCGGCATGGCCGCCTTCCCCAGCAGCTTCCTCGGCGGCGACCTTCCCTTCGCCCTCGTCAGCACTGCCGGACGCCCCAGCTGCCAATCTCCATTCGGCAATGTGAAAGGATTTCCTCGATGGCGCACGCTGACCAGATTGAATTCGTCGGGTTGGTAAAGAAGCACTTCCCCGCTGCCTTCGCGGGCGGAAAGGTACTCGAGGTCGGTAGCCTGAACATCAACGGATCGGTCCGGGCGTTCTTTGCGACCGACAGCTACACGGGTGTCGATATAGCCGAAGGACCTGGCGTCGACGAAGTCTGCCAAGGCCAACTGCTCGACCATCCCACGGGTTCCTTCGATGTTGTCATTTCGTGTGAATGCATGGAGCACAACCCCTACTGGGTCGAAACGCTTTCCAACATGTTCCGCATGACCAAACCCGGCGGCCTGGTCATCGTCAGTTTCGCCACCACCGGCCGGGCCGAGCACGGCACGTCCCGAACTGCGGGCAGCGACTCGCCGCTCTCCATCAGCATCGGTTGGGAGTACTACCGCAATATCTCGATGTCGATGTTCAGGCGGTCCTTCAGCCTCGACCACTGGTTCGACGACTTTGTCGTGCTTCCGAACTGGCGCAATTGTGACCTATACTTCGTCGGCGTGATAAAGCCGACCGTCGGCGGCAAGATCCTGGGCCCATTGCGGAGAGACCTGGAAAACAGATTCCGGCGGACGCACAGCTTGCGATCTCTGTGCGTCTCTATAGCCGCCAATTCGTTTGGTGAGATCGGTGTCGGTGCCCTCCGTGCGATATGGCGCTTGCTCCCTCGGTCCGCCCGAAATGGCACGCCGGCTCGTCTGCCCTGAACGGGCGTACGCACTGCACGATGGTGTAGCGCTCACCTGATGCGACCGATACAGGCTCACATGAAGATTGCCTACGTTTGCACCAACTACAATAACTCAGCCTTCACATTGGCTGCGGTGGACAGCCTCATGCGCAATGCGGGCCACGACATCGAGGTCTTCGTTGTGGACAATGCGTCGGCTGAAGCCGAGGTGCGCAAGCTGCGCCCGCTACCGGACCGATACCCGTCGGTCCATGTCATTGAGAGCCCCGAGAACACCGGGTACTTTCGCGGCCTCAACGTCGGTCTCAAGGCGCTGCGACAACGACGCCCGGACATCGAGTGGGTGGTGGCCGGCAACAACGACCTGGAATTCCCCGAGAACTTCTGCGATGTCCTCTGGCAGAACGCCGAAGCGCTGCGAGCGCATTCGGTGATCTCGCCCGACGTCGTCACGCTGGACGGTGAGCACCAGAACCCGCACGTCATTGCCAGTATCAGCACGACCCGGGAAGTCTTCTACGATCTCTACTACTCGAACTACCACCTGGGGCGACTGATCCACAAGGTCGCCAAGATGTTCCCGCGCGTGTCCGAGCGTTCCGATGAAGAACAATGGCAGGTCGCACAGCCCATCTACCAGGGCCACGGCTCCTGCTACGTCCTGGGGCCCCGGTTCTTCCGCCAGTTCACAGAGTTGTGGGCGCCCACGTTCATGATGTCCGAGGAGTTTTTCCTCAGCCTGCAGCTCAAGGACGTGGGCGAGCAGGTCTGGTACGAACCGAAGCTCAGGGTCATTCACCACTGGCACGGATCGCTGGAGAAAGTTCTAAGCCGTCAACGCTGGGAAATGGCGCGCAACGCGCACCGCGAGTACAGAAGGCACGTCAAGGTTCTGCGTCGGGATTGAACCCGACAGCCCGACCCACCGTCACCGATCGCCGACAAATCGCCATGACCCGATACCAGGTTTGCAGCAACTGCGTGATGGACACCAGCGACTCGAAGATCAGCTTCGACGCCGCCGGTGTCTGCGACCACTGCACGACCTTCCGCACCAAGATCCTGCCGAACTGGCACACCGACGAGCGCGGCCAGCGCGAGCTGCAACAGTTGGCCGATCGGATCAAACGCGCCGGCCAGGGCCGCAACTTCGACTGCATCATCGGCATGAGCGGAGGCATCGACAGCTCGTACCTCACCTACGTCGCCAAGAAAGAGCTTGGCTTGCGCCCACTCGTGTTTCACGTCGATGCCGGGTGGAATTCACAAGAAGCGGTGAACAACATCGAAAAGCTCGTCGACAAACTCGGCCTCGATCTGTACACGGAGGTGATCGACTGGGAGGAGATGCGGGACCTGCAACTCGCCTACTTCAAGTCCGGGGTCCCTCATGTCGACACTCCGCAGGACCACGCGTTCTTTGCGACCATGTACAAATTCGCAGAGCAACACGACGTCAAGTACATCCTGACGGGCGCGAACTTGTCCACGGAGTGCATCCGCAACCCGATCGAATGGATGTATTACCAGTCGGATTCCATGCAGTTGCGCGATATCCATCGCAAGTTCGGGACGCGCCCGCTGATCAACTTTCCCGTCACATCCATAATGCGGCACAAAGTGTACTTGCCGTACATACGAGGGATCAAGGTGGTCAGGCCGCTGAACTACCTCCCCTACGTCAAGGAAGAAGCGATTAGACTCCTGGTTGCCGAGTTTGGGTGGCAGCCGTATCCACAGAAGCATTTCGAATCGCGATTTACGAAATTCTACGAGGGCTACTGGCTACCCAAGAAATTCGGCTACGACACGCGGAGAGTCCAGTACTCGAGTCTCATCGTCACCGGGCAGATGACCCGAGAGCAGGCGCTGAAAGAGCTCCAGACTCCTTCCTATGACGCGGCCACGATTTCTCAGGAGTTCGAGTACGTGGCCACCAAGCTCGGAATTACCGTGGCGGAGCTTCAAGGCTATTTGAATGGGCCGAACAAGACCTACAGGGATTACAAGTCTCAGGACGGCATCTATGCGGTGGGTGCCAGGGTGATGAAGTTCTTAGGCTTGGAACTCGGCGGAAAGCGGTGATCTCGATCGTGAGCTACGGCCTTGGCAACATCCAGGCCATTGCAAATATCTACAAACGCTTGAATATCCCGGTGCGTGTCACCGCCACGGCCGAGGAGCTCACCGAGGCGCAAAGGATCATCCTGCCAGGGGTCGGGGCGTTTGATTGGGCGATGACGCGTCTGGGGCAATCAGGCATGAGGTCACGCCTCGACGATTTGGTCCTCGGCAAGGGACGGCCTGTTCTGGGCATCTGCGTGGGCATGCAGATGATGGCCAAACGCAGCGATGAGGGGGTGCTGGAAGGGCTTGGATGGATCGACGCGGAAGTCAGGAAATTCGACGAGGCGTCCTTTACTCAAAGGACCCACCTTCCTCACATGGGATGGAACGACGTGGCGCCTCGTCAGAATGGCGGCCTGTTTCGCGGCTTGGAGTCGGGCGCGCGATTCTATTTTCTTCATTCTTATTACGTCGCGCCTCGCCGCGAGGCGGATGTGCTGGCGATTACGGATTACAACGGCCCTTATGCTTCCAGCGTGCATTCCGGCAATGTTTTCGGGGTGCAGTTTCATCCGGAGAAAAGCCACCACTGGGGCATTCAGCTCCTGAAGAACTTCGCGGAACTCTGAGGATGCTGCGACCCCGGATTATCCCGTGTCTTCTGGTCAAGAACGGCGGGCTGGTCAAGACCGTGCGATTCGGGAGCCCAAAGTATGTGGGCGACCCCATCAATGCCGTACGGATCTTTAACGAGAAGGAAGTCGACGAACTCTTCGTGGTCGATATCGACGCGACCGCGTACAACCGCGAGCCCGATTACGGTCTGATCAAGAACCTCGCCGCCGAGTGTCGCATGCCCCTGTGCTATGGTGGGGGTGTCAAGACCGTCGAGCAGATCCAACACATTGTGAGCCTCGGGGTCGAGAAGGTCGCCATCAGCTCGGCCGCGATTCATGATCCCAATTTGCTATTCGATGCGGCCGAGAGAGTTGGAAGTCAGAGCATGGTTGTGGTGATGGATGTGAAGAAATCGAGCGTGGACGGCAGGTATGAGCTGTATACGCATAATGGCAGCACAGCGACCGGCCTTGATCCGGTGGAGTTCGCCAGAAGGATCGAGCGCCTCGGCGCTGGCGAGGTGGTGGTCAATGCCATCGACCGCGATGGTGTCATGAAGGGGTACGATCTTGGTCTTGCGACTCAGGTACGGGACGCCGTCAGTGTGCCGCTAACCGTGCTTGGGGGAGCCGGCTCTCTGGAGGACATCGCCGGGCTGATTCGTTCCTTCGGCATCATTGGTGCAGCGGCGGGGAGCCTTTTTGTGTTCAAGGGCGTATATCGAGCTGTCTTGATCAACTATCCCAGTCGCTCGGAAAAAGACGCACTGATCACCGAGGCGCTCAAGGCCGCCTGAATTCGGAATCGGCCAAGGAATCCGTAATTGAAGCAAATCCTCCAATCGCTAAGAACTGGCTCGACCGAGGTGGTTGAGGTGCCCTCTCCGACGGTCAGGCGCGGACACGTGTTGATCCGAACCACCCTCACGTTGGTATCGGTAGGCACGGAGCGGATGCTGGTTCAATTCGGACAAGCCGGCCTCTTGGAGAAGGCCCGCCTGCAGCCAGACAAGGTCCGCATGGTGCTGGACAAGATCAGGACAGACGGCGTGCTACCGACGATGGACGCCGTACGGAACAAGCTCGACCAGCCTCTATCTCTCGGTTATTGCAGTGCTGGCGTGGTCGTCGAAGTCGGCGAGGGCGTTACCGGGTTCAAAGTCGGCGACCGCGTAGCATCGAATGGTCGCCACGCCGAAATGGTGTGTGTGCCGTCGAACTTGTGCGCGAAGATTCCTGATGTCGTGTCCGATGAATCCGCGGCTTTCACCGTGCTGGGTGCCGTTGCGTTGCAGGGCATCCGGCTGGCGCAGCCCACACTCGGGGAGGCATTTGCGGTCATCGGTCTGGGGCTCGTCGGTCTGATGACGGTTCAATTGCTACGAGCGCAAGGTTGCCGTGTAGTTGGCGTTGATTTCGATCGCGCCCGACTTGAGCTGGCGCAGCAGTTTGGCGCAGAGACGGTTGACATAGGGTCGGGCGGCG
This sequence comes from uncultured beta proteobacterium, assembly GCA_963699535.1. Classification (GTDB taxonomy): domain Bacteria; phylum Pseudomonadota; class Gammaproteobacteria; order Burkholderiales; family SG8-39; genus VBDM01. The sequence goes on from CAVOUJ010000013.1 coordinate 162,191, forward strand.
ATCCGGTTGCAGCGGCGATGGCGTTCTCCATGGATCGCGGTGTCGACGGCGTCTTGATCGCTGCGTCGACGCAAAGCAGCGATCCAGTGCGCCAGGCTGCCAGGATGTGCCGCAAGCGCGGCCGCGTTGTTCTCGTTGGCGTTACCGGCCTCGAACTGTCGCGCGCCGATTTCTACGAGAAAGAACTGACTTTTCAGGTGTCATGTTCCTATGGCCCCGGACGTTACGATCCCGAATACGAGGAAAAGGGCCACGACTATCCGATCGGATATGTTCGCTGGACTGAGCAGCGCAACTTCGAGGCCGTGCTCCAAATGATGGGCGAAAAGCGGCTCGATGTGATACCTCTGATCTCTCACCGCTTTCCGATTCGGGAAGCTGCCGAAGCGTACGATGTCATCTCTGGGAAAGAGCCTTCGCTCGGGGTGTTGCTCGAATATCCTCAAGAGCCTAGCCCTGCGTCAAACGTGATGCAAAGGACCGTGGTGCTGACCGGCGGGCATCGGAGCCCCGGCGAGCCAGTAATAGGTTTTCTGGGGGCGGGCAGCTATGCCTCTTCGGTCCTCGCCCCCGCCTTCGCCAAAACCAAAGCGAGGCTGCGAGCTATTGCTTCCGCCGGTGGTGTCACAGGAACACACATCGGAAGAAAGCTTGGATTTGAGCTATCCACAACCGATGTCCACGAGGTTTTCGGTGATCCAGCCATCGACACCGTGGTCATTGCTACGCGGCACGATTCGCATGCGGGGTATGTGGTGGACGGCTTGAAAGCGGGGAAGCACGTCTTTGTCGAGAAACCTCTCGCGATTCGACTGGACGAGATTGCCGCAATCGAGGAAACGGTCCAGTCTGCCGTCGTAGAAGGCCGGCCGGCTCCCATCCTGATGGTCGGATTCAATCGACGCTTTGCGCCACATGTCGTCAGGTTGAAAGCTTTGATCGAAAGCGTGCGCGAGCCCAAGTCTTTCATCATGACCGTCAATGCCGGCGCTGTTCTGCCGGGCCATTGGACGCGCGATCCCGATTCCGGAGGCGGGCGCATCGTCGGCGAGGCCTGCCATTTTATCGACCTGCTGCGCTTCCTGGCTGGGAGCCCGATTATGGACCACGGGGTTGTTGCCGCGAACACACAGGATGCCTGCGCGACGATTTCTCTGCGCTTTTCCGACGGTTCCGCCGGCGCCGTGCACTACCTCTCCAGCGGTCATCGCTCGTTTCCCAAGGAGCGCCTGGAGGTCTTCTGCGGCGGCCGCGTATTACAGCTCGACAATTTCCGCACGCTGCGCGGTTTCGGCTGGCCGGGCTTCAAGGTCATGAGGTTGTGGAGGCAGGACAAGGGCCAGAGGGCCTGCGTCGAGGCGTTCGTGACAGCAGTACGCGAGGGTAAGGCATCGCCAATTCCATTGGACGAATTGCTTGAAGTGACTCGGACAGCGTTCGAAATCGAGCGGGACCTGCACGGCCAAAGCTGAGTCCGTGAGCAGGCTGGTCATATGGCTGGATCGGACCTTCTACCCTGAATTCCAGGCACGTTGGGACGACGCGCTCTTCAGAATAGAAGTCCAATCTGTACTTCAACCATATCATCATGTGCTTGACCTTGGGGCGGGCGCGGGGATTGTTGCGCAAATGGATTTCCGCGGGAAAACCGCGCGAGTTTGCGGGATCGACCCCGACCCAAGGGTGAAGTCAAACCCGTATTTGGATGAGGCGAGGATCGGTGCCGGAGAATCGATTCCTTATCCCGACGCAAGCTTCGACGTGGTATTTGCTGACAATGTGTTGGAACACTTGGTCGATCCTGAAGCAGTATTCTTGGAAATTCACCGTGTGCTGAAACCGGGCGGGTTGTTCCTCGCCAAGACCCCAAATCGTTGGCACTACGTTCCGATAATCGCTCAGCTGACGCCGTTGGCTTTCCATCGGCTTGTCAATCGATGGCGCGGGCGCTCTTCCAACGATATATTTCCCACTCGTTACAGGGTGAACACTGTGGCTGCGGTAAGACGATTTGCAGCGTCGACGGGGTTCGAGGTAGAAGGAGTCCGGCTTGTCGAGGGCCGGCCCGAATATCTGCGTATGACGTTCCCAACTTATCTGTTTGGTCTGATATACGAACGACTCGTAAATGCGGCTTCATTCCTTTCAGGGTTCCGGGTTCTTTTGATTGCACGACTGAGGAAAGCAAGGTAATCGTTGCGAACTCTTGGAAAGTCGATTCCCCGGCCGGTACTCGTCTGAAGTATCGAAGGGCCCTGCCGATCAACACGGCGGTCGATATGTTTTCGAAGGCCAATGACGCTCCGATGCGGATTCTCTTCCTGACCGACAACTTTCCACCCGAGACCAACGCCCCGGCGACGCGGACTTTCGAACACACGCGAAGCTGGGTTGCCGCCGGGCACGAGGTGACGGTGCTCGCCAACGTCCCGAATTTTCCGACCGGAAAGGTCTTTCCGGGGTACAAGAACAAGCTCTGGCAGCGGGAGATCATGGATGGCGTCCGTGTCGTGCGTGTCTGGACCTACGTCACGGCGAATGAAGGATTCCTCAGGCGGTCGCTGGACTACTTCAGCTTTGCCGTGAGCGGGGTCATCGGGGGTTTGTTCCTGGCAAGGCCCGACGTTATCGTGGCAACTTCACCTCAGATTTTCACGGCCCTGGCAGGATGCATCCTCGCCTGGGTCAAGCGTCGGCCATTCGTTTTTGAGCTCCGCGATTTGTGGCCCGACTCGATCGTGGCCGTGGGAGCTATGCGCGAGGGGCCTTTGCTTCGCGTGCTGAGACGGCTGGAATACTGGCTCTATCATCGGGCTGCGAAGATCGTCAGCGTGACCAATGCTTTTAAGCAGGTTCTCGTCATCAACGGCGTCCCGCGGGAAAAGATCGCGGTGATTCGAAACGGTGTCGATCTGACGGCGTTTGTCCCTGGCCCAAAGCCGGTGGAATTGGCGCGGCGCCTCGGTCTGGGGGGCAAGTTCGTTGCGGCCTACGTGGGCACGATAGGTATGGCGCATGGACTCGAGACCCTGTTGTTGGCCGCCGAACATCTGCGGGGGCGCAAAGATCTCGCTTTCGTTCTGGTCGGGACCGGCGCCGAACGCGCAAGACTCGAAGAAGACGCCTGGCACAGAGGGCTCGACAACGTCACGTTCGTCGGTCCCGTGGATAAGGAAGAGGTGAAGCAGTATTGGCGACTTTGCGATGTGGCTCTCGTTCTTCTCAAGGATGCTTCACTTTTTCTCCACGTGATTCCGTCGAAAATATTCGAGGCCATGGGTACGGGCCGCCCGATCATCCTTGGCGTTCGCGGCGAAAGCGCGGAGCTTCTCCAAGAGGCGGGTGCGGGAATCGCCGTGGCTCCAGAGAATGCTCAGGCTCTCGCAGAAGCAACAACGAAGCTGATGGATAATCCTGCTCTTTGCCGGGACTTGGGCGGTGCGGGGAGGGAATTTGTCGAGAGAAAGTTCGATCGCCAGGACCTTGCGTTGGAGATGTTGAAAGTGCTCGAAGAAGCAGCGAAGCGGGGCCGAACCGAGGGATGGAAGTGATTACCGTCGATCTCGTGGCGGCAGCGCGCCCGAACTTCATGAAAGTCGCGCCGCTGTACAAGGCCCTGAAGGTGGAAAACTCGTGGTGCCGACCCGCGCCTCATCCATACCGGGCAGCACTACGACGCCAACATGTCGGAAGCCATCCTTGCGGATCTCGGAATCCCCGAGCCGGACGTCCATCTGGGGATCGGCAGCGGGACCCATGCCCAGCAAACGGGCGGCGTGATGATCGCCTACGAAGACGCGTGCCTGCGGTCGCGACCCGATTGGGTGGTTGTGGTCGGTGACGTGAATTCCACGATCGCGTGCACTCTGGCGGCGAAGAAGCTCGGAATCCCGGTCGCCCACCTCGAAGCGGGTTTGCGCAGCGGCGATCGGTCCATGCCGGAAGAACTGAACCGGATTGCGACCGACGCGCTCGCCGATCTTCTGTGGACGCCCTCGGCCGACGCCAACCAGAATCTCGAGCAGGGAGGGAATTCCGAAAGACCGAATCGAGCTGGTCGGAAATATCATGATCGATTCGCTCGAAATGATGCGATCCGCGATCGAGTCGCGCCGGTATGCGAAGCGTCTGGGTCTCGAGCGCCAACGCTACGGCGTGGTGACGCTTCATCGCCCGAGCAACGTCGATGACGCGGAACGACTGGGCCAAATGGCTGAAGTGATTCTCGAGGCCGCGAGGAGCCTGCCGGTGGTCTTCCCGGTCCATCCGCGGACGCGGCAACGGCTCGAAGCCGCGGGGCTGCTGAAGCGCTTGAGCCAGGGGCAAGGGGTCAGTCTTGTCGAGCCCTTGGGTTATACGGATTTCATGAGCTTGGTCTTCGATTGCCGATACGTTCTGACCGATTCAGGCGGCATCCAGGAGGAAACCACGTATCTTGGAATTCCGTGCTTGACGTTGCGCGAGAATACCGAACGGCCTATCACGATCACGCAGGGCACGAATCGGCTGGTACGGGCTGAGACCGTGCTCTCGCACGTTCAGGCCGTTCTTTCAGGCGTGTCACCCAGGAGAACGGTTCCGCCTTTGTGGGACGGAATGACTGCGTCGCGTGTCGTCCGGAGTCTCAAAGCGGCTTCGCTCCGGGCGTGAAGCGCGCGGTGGGGTGCCGAGGGGCGAATCAAGCTCCGTTTGTCAGACTCTGCCGCGGCTTGAAGAAAACATCCAAGCGTACAGCGATAGGTAGGCGACGCAAAATAGAAGCGACGTCGCCACAAGCCACCGAGTCTCTCTCCAGAACACCATTGCCGGTATCGCGCAGCACACGGTCATTGCCCAGCCGAACGGCGCCACCCTGTTGTTGAGGCGGGTCGATTCCGCAGCATCGACTGTGCCTGCGCGGGCGCGTGTCAGGTGCATGTAGATCACCTGATGCAAGTGCATGCGGTCCGGCTGACCTGGAGAAACGCCGTGCATCACTCTTCTGCGAAACATGGAAAAAAGCGTTTCGAATATCGGATAGACGAGCAAGAGCATCGGGAACCACGGCGAGACTTCGGGGTGGCGCACCACCAGAAGCACCGAGAGCTCGGCGAGCCAGAAGCCCAGAAGATAGGCGCCGCCGTCGCCGAGAAAGATCTTCCCCTTGGGGTAGTTCCAGGCGATAAAGCCAAGCAAGGCGCCGAGCATGGCCAGGGCGGAGGTGAAGAGGAAACCGTCTCCCACTTGTATCGAAACGTAGGCCATCGCGGCGAGCACGATCGCCGCGTGGCCGGCCGCCAGGCCGTTGTAGCCGTCGATGATGTTGATGGCATTGGCAACGCCGCCGACCGCGAAGACGGTGAACGCGATCGCGAAGGGCATCCAGCGCAGCAGGGTATCGATGCCCGGCACGTCCAATCGCGGGAGCACCGCCCCCAGCAGCCACACGCCGAAGGCGGCGGCCACCATCGTCAGCATCAGGCGGGCCGGGACGCTGACGTTCTTGGTGACGTCCTCGGTGATTCCTCCGAGAAACGCCGGGAGGCCGGCGAAGACGAGGAAGCCGAACTGCTCATCGACCTGCGCTCCCGGTCACGAGCAACGCGCCCTCCGCCGCGAAAAGACCCGCTATCACGCCCAGGCCCCCGATGCGCGGGGTTGGCGCGGCGTGGAATTTCTGCGGACCGGCCTCGACCGGATCGGCGCTCCAGCCCGAGTGCAGCGCCTCGTATCGCACGATGAGATAGCACGTGAAAGCGGAAGCAGAGGCGGTCAGCAACAGAACGAAAAGGCCGGCTCCCATGTCAGCGGGCATTTTGATCTACTCCGACTGCCGCGATGAACGGCCGGGCTGCGATAATTGGAATGCGCACTTTCTTGCACAGTGACTGCGTGATCATTCTTTGCGCGGTTGTGCCGTCTCGAAGAACGCGGCCTGTCACCGCATCATACTCAAGGCGGCGAAGTCAGCGGCAGGTCTTCCGCGCAAGAATATGCCGCACCGCAGCAGAATCCAGATCCGCGAGTAAGTTATTGAAGATTAAAAGAACGTTGTCCTGGCTATTCCACAAGCGCGCTGCGGCTCCGGGAGGGCTTCAAACACTCTGCAGTGCGAATCGGGAGACATTTCAATGGGTGCCTGCCTGAGCGCACAAGTCTTGGCGGGCGCCGGTTGCAAGGGCTTGAGCGGATATGCTAATGTGCTCGCACCTTCAAATTCACCTAGGTTCTTTCGGGGGGTTACATGAAAAAGCTGATTGCGATCGTTTGCTTTGCGATGTTCGCCGGCAGTGCAGTGGCGGCGGGTGGTTCGTCCTCGGGCGCCGGTGGCGCCGGTGGCGGCAGCGCCGGAGCAGCAGCGGGTGGAGTGGCCATAACCGTGGCGGCTGTCGCGTTGATTCTCGGGAACATGTCGGCATCCAACAACCACTAAGCGGCATCCCACTAAAGTACTCTCGGAACCCTGCCAGGGTCGCCCTGGCAGGGTTTTCTTTTTGAGCGGGGTCGGGAACCGGGCCCGGCTGGATCGGGCGGCGACGGTTTCCTTCCTTTACTGGAGCGAGCGAAGGCGGCCGCTGCCCGCGCTCGCCGCGTTCCAGGGGGTATATCGCAGGGTCGCGTCGCAGTAGAGGCTTATGCGCCGTTTCATTGCGTGCTGGGCGGGAGCGATCGCGTTTGGCGCATCTTCCCTTGCGAACGCGGCACTCGACCGGGCTCATCAACATGCCCGACGCCCGGTTCAATCCGGACGGCACTCTGCGCTTCGGCATGGCCTACGCGCGCCCGTATTTCGATCTCTCGGCCAACGCGACGCTGCTCCCCTGGCTCGAGACCAATCTGGCGGTCAGGCGAATCGATGGCGTCGCTCGCTATTGCCGACTGAACAGGACGATCTTCGGGCGCGCTACGGAGCTACAAGGACAAGAACGCCGGCCTGAAAATCCGGCTTGTCGCCGAGGACAGCTGGTGGCCGTCGGTCGCGGTCGGGTCTCAGGATCCCTTCGGGACGAGCCTCTTCCAGAGGCGGTTCGCCGCCGCGACCAAGACCCTGGGCGATGCGCAGCTTACGCTCGGCTACGGCAGCCAGCAGATCAAGGGGGTGTTCGGGGGCGTGCGGTACTCGCCGGCATGGCTCGGGTCCTTGTCGCTGGTCGCCGAATACGACGCGAGCGACTACGCGAATTTTCCGTTCGCGGAGCAATCGGGCGTGAGCGATCGAACGCGCGGGATTTCCGCCGCGATCGAGGCTCGACTCGGGTGGATGACCGCGGCCATTTCGAACCAGCGCGGTGTCGCGGGAGCCAGCGCTTATCTCGCGATACCGCTCGATCGCCAGGAGTGGATCCCGAAGAACGCCGAACCCGAGCCCTATGTCAAGGTGATCCCCCGGCCGACGCTCGCGCAGTGGGAAGAGGACTCGAGCTACGCAAGGCGCATGTACCAGGCGCTCTTCCGGCAGGATTTCAAGGCCGTTCGCGTCCGCCTCCAGCCGGGCGCGCGCCTCGAGCTTACGCTCACCAACCGACGCATCTCGCAGATGAGCCGCGCGGTGGGGCGGGCGGCGCGAACCGCGCTGCTGCTCGCGCCGCTCGAAACCACGGAGATACGCGTTACCTACACGACGACGAGCGGCCAGCCGGTGGCGACCTACACGTTTTCCGATCTGCGCAAGCTCAACCGCTACTTCAACGGCATGTTGAGGCGGAGCGAGCTCGCCGAATCGGTCACCATCCGCTACGCGGACCCGGCTTCATTTACGCATAAAGAGCAGGCCGATGTGCTGGCGGCGCTCGAGGAACCGGTGAGCGCAGGGGTCCTCTACGGCGACGAAGGGAACGTCGTCAGCTTCAAGAGACAGGGCGCCGACCTGGATGTGTTTCAGGTCAAGCCCACGCTCAACTCCTACATCAACGGTCCCAATGTGTTCCAGTACAGCCTGGGGGTGCTCGCGACCTATGAGCGCGAGCTGTACGAGCACCTCTTTCTCAATACGGGGGTGACCGCGGTCCTGTACGAGAACATCACCGACGCGATCGGGCGCGAACACCAGCACGCTTCCGCACGTGCGCTCGGATTTCGCGGAGTACGCGAAAGGCCCGCCGCTGAGACTCGACCGCTTGCTCCTCAACCGCGTCTATCATCCCTCGGAGCGGACCTACGCCAGGCTCACCGGGGGCTACCTCGAGCAGATGTACGGCGGAGTGGGCGGGCAGTGGCTGTACGTGGAGCGGGGCGCGCCCTGGGCGTTCGATGTCAGCGTCGATGCCGTCAGGAAGCGCGACTACGACGGCTGGTTCGGTTTCCTCGACTACCAGACGGTGACCGCGCTCGCGGCGGTTCACTACAGGCTTCCCTATCAATCCACGTTCACGACCCGGGCCGGCCGGTTCCTGGCGCGCGATTACGGGGCGCGCTTCGAGATCAGCCGGCGCTTCCGCATCGGGATGGAGCTCGGCGCGTGGTACACGGTAACCAATGCAGTCGATACCGGCGTTGATGGGACCAATTACCACGACAAGGGCGTCTTCATGTCGATCCCGTTCGAGCCCTTGCTGGCGCGCGACTCGAGCGTCGTGACGGGGTTCTCGCTCGCGCCCTGGACCCGGGACGTCGGCCAGATGCTGAACACGCCGGTCGATCTCTACCGGATGATCGAGAAGCCGCTGGTGATCGACATGCACAAGAGCGACGGCCTGTCGCGCCTTGGCGACCTGGAGGACGACACCAACCTGCCCTATCTCGGCAGCCCGATGTGGGACCGCCCCTTCGAGAATCTGGGCAGGATGACCGTGCAGGACTGGGGCCAGGGAGCGGGCGCGCTGAGCAGCGCGTGGCCATACATCCTGGTCGGAACGGGCGCCGTGCTCGTCTCGGCGGCGGGCGACCGCTCCGTCGACCGTTTCGTGCAGAATCGCGCGGATTCCAGCGCGATAAACAAGCTCGCGTCGTTCGGCGAGTGGTCGCCGCTCGCGGCGGTCGGCGTGGCCGGGCTCGCCGCGCTCTCCGAGAGCGACTCGCGCCTGAGCAACACCGGCGTCGCCGCGCTTCAGGCCGGCGCGACGGGCTATCTCGCCAGCGCGGGTCTCAAGTACGCCGTGGGCCGGGCGCGGCCCGCGGCGGAATTGGGGCCGACCGATTTCGAGCCGTTCGGGCGCTCGGATGCGTCTTTTCCGTCGAACCACGCGACCATCATGTGGGCTACCGTTACCCCGTTTGCCAGGGAGTACGACGCGCCGTGGCTCTATGGGCTGGCGGCGCTGACCAACGCCGGAAGAATAGCCTCGCGCGAGCACTGGCTCTCGGATACGGTGGCGAGCACCGTGATCGGCTTTGCGATCGGCGATTTCTTCTGGGAGCAGCGGAAGAAGGGCAGCGACAAGGCGCCCAAAGTCGCAGTGAGCCCCTCCGGAGTGACCCTGATATGGGAGACGCAATGAAGGTGAAGTCGGTCCTTGCCTCCCTGCTAGGGGGGGCGGCGCGAAGCGCGGGGGGGATTCTTGTCGCGGCGCTGTGCGCGCCTCCCGGCCTGGCTCAAGGGCCGGCAAAGTGCTTCGTGTCCGATCCCGAGCTGCAAGGTTCTTACGTCGGAGGCTGCAAGGACGGCAAGGCCGAGGGCCAGGGCCGGGCCGAGGGAGCCGCCGTGTACGTCGGTGAATTTCATCAGGGGAACAAGCACGGGAAAGGCGTGAAGACCTGGCCTTGGGGCGACCGCTACGAAGGAGATTTCCATGACGACGAGAAGCACGGGCTAGGGATTTATACCTGGGGTGAACGCTCGCTCTACGCGGGTGACCGCTACGAAGGCCGCTTCGTGAAGGACATGCGCAACGGCTTCGGGATCTACGTCTGGGCGAGCGGCGACTCCTACGCCGGTCCGTGGAAGGATGACGGAGTGGTGGGCCGCGCGACGCCGATGATGATCGCGAGGTTCCGTGCGACCAACGAGTCTCTGGAGGCGATGGCGAAGCCGGGCGTCAAGCTGTGCTGGGAAGCAAGCGTCGGATCGAAGGACAGAACCGAGGGCGAGACGCAGGCAGTGAACAAGAATTCGCGGCAGGTCTCGGTCAAGGTCACGAAGATCGGGTCGATCCCGCCCGTCGTGGCGGGGACCCGGGTCGCGGCCGGCGAGATCGTCTGGGACGATCCGCTCAACTGGATTCCCTGCAATTGATTTCGAATCCGCCTTCCTATCGGAGAATCTGGCTTCTGCTGGGCTCGGGAATGATCGCGGGGGTCTTCGTCCTCTCGCTCATCCCCGTCGAGGTGGATTTGGGGAATGATCGCGACAAGCTCGCGCACGCTCTTGCTTACGGCACCCTGACGCTGTGGTTCGGGATGATCTTCTCCTCCCGAATCGCGCAGCTAGGCATTGCGCTGGCGTTTTGCGCGATGGGCGTCGGGGTCGAGTTTCTGCAGGGGTTGACCGATTATCGCACCATGGATGTCGCCGACATGGTTGCGAACTCCATAGGCGCAACGCTCGGCTGGGGGCTCGCCCAGACGCCGCTGAAGAACGCGCTTGCCTGGATCGAGCGGAAGATTCTTTCCCCTCCTTTCTAAGGAGGGGTGGCGCGAAGCGCCGGGGTGGTCACCACCCCGCCCTCCGCTTCGCTCCGGGCACCCCTCCTCATTCGAGGAGGGGATGCGAATTCCGAGGACCTCTTTCTCCTCCTTGTTCGAGGAGGGGAAGAAGCCTAGTCCTTCACCCGCGCGATCCTCACCACGTCCGGGATGCGCCTGAGCGAGCGCAGCACCCGGGCGAGATGCAGCCGGTTGGCGACTTGCAGCGTGAAGTGCATGGTCGTGTAGACGCCGCGCTCCTCGTCCATGCTGACGTTGTCGATGTTGGAGCCGGCGTCGGCTATCGCCGCTGCGACTTTCGCCAGGACCCCGCGCTGATTGGCGACCGTCACGCGGATCCCGATGTCGAACATCTTGTCGGTTTCGGGCGCCCACTCGACGTCGAGCCATTTTTCGGGGTCGCTGCGTGACTTGGCCGCTGTCGGGCAGTCGTGCGTGTGCACGACCAGGCCCTGGCCTTTCTTCATGAAACCGGTGATGGGGTCGCCGGGGATCGGGTTGCAGCACTTGGCGAATTGCACCGCCATGCCTTCCGAGCCGCGGATGACGATCGAGCCCGCCGGTAATTTTCCCTCCGCCGTGTTCTGATCGGAAAGCGACAGGAGCTTGCGGGCGACGATGGCGGCAAGGCGCTTCCCCAGGCCGATGTCCGCGACGATTTCCTGCCGCGATTTCGCTCCGAACTCCCGCACCAGTTTCTCCCATCGGTCCGGCGTCGCCTGGGAGGACTTGGCGCCGAGCGCGCGCACGGCCTGGTTGAGCATGCGCTCCCCGAGGGCCGCCGCTTCGTCGTATTGCATCGTCTTCAGGAAGTGCCGGATGTGCGAGCGCGCCTTGGCCGTCTTGACGTACGAGAGCCACGCCGCGTTGGGATGCGCGTGGGCGGCGGTGATCACCTCGACGCGGTCGCCGTTCTTGAGTTCGGTCCGCAGCGGGACGAGCTCGTAGTTGATTTTCGCGGCGACGCAGCGGTTGCCGATGTCGGTGTGCACCGCGTAGGCGAAGTCCACGGCGCTCGCGCCCCGCGGCATCGCCATGATCTTGCCCTTCGGGGTGAACACATAGACCTCGTCGGGAAAGAGGTCGACCTTGATGTGCTCGAGGAATTCGGCAGGGTCGCCCGAGGCGTTGCTGGATGTCGAGCAGCGATTGCAGCCACTTGTGCGTGCGCTGCTGGGCTTCGCTGATTTCGGCGTCGGTGCTCTTGTACAGCCAGTGCGAGGCGACGCCGGCCTCGGCGATGCGGTTCATCGCCTGGGTGCGGATCTGGACCTCGACGGGCATGCCGTAGGGGCCGATCAGGGTCGTGTGCAGCGATTGATATCCGTTCACCTTGGGAATGGCGATGTAGTCCTTGAACTTCCCGGGTACGGGCTTGTACAGCCCATGCAGCGCACCCAGGGCGAGGTAGCAGGAGGGTATGTCCTTGACGACGACCCGAAAGCCGTAGATGTCGAGCACCTGCGAGAACGAGAGGTGCTTTTCGTGCATCTTGTTGTAGATCGAAAAGATGTGCTTCTCGCGGCCGGTTACCGCGGCCTCGATTCCGGCCGCGGGCAGGCGCTCCTTGAGCGCCTCGAGGATCTTGTCCACCACCGCGCGCCGGTTGCCGCGGGCCGCCTTGACGGCTTTCGCGAGGACCTTGTAGCGGAGCGGATAGAGGTGCGAGAACGCGAGCTCCTGCAGCTCGCGGTAGAGGCTGTCCAGGCCCAGCCGGTTGGCGATCGGGGCGTAGATCTCGATCGTCTCGCGCGCGACGCGCCGGCGCGTCTCCGCGTTGACCGCCTCGAGCGTCCGCATGTTGTGCAGCCGGTCGGCGAGCTTGATCAGGATGACGCGCACGTCGCGCGCCATCGCGAGCAGCATCTTGCGGAAGTTCTCGGCCTGGGCGTCGGCCTGGGACTGGAACTCGATGCGGTCGAGCTTGGACAGGCCGTCCACGAGTTCCGCGACGGGCTTGCCGAAGCGCTCGGTGATCTGCTGCTTGGAGACCTCGGTGTCCTCCATCACGTCGTGCAGCAGCGCCGCCATCACCGCCTGGGCGTCGAGCTGCCAGTCGGCGACGATCTCGGCGACCGCGATCGGGTGCGAGATGTAGGGATGGCCGCTCTTGCGGAACTGCCCCTGGTGCGCGGAGCTCGCTGAACTGGTAGGCCTCTTCGATGCGACTGACGTCGCTGGGCTTGAGGTAGCCGAGGTGCTGCCTGAGATCGGTGATGGAGAACCGCAGCCATGCCTTACTCTACACTTCCTCCCCTCCTTTCTTAAGGAGGGGTCGCGCTCGCGAAGCAGCCGGGGCGGTCTTACCCCGTGTGGACGCGGTTCAGGTACTCGATGCCCACCTTGCCCGCGGCGACCTCGCGGAGCGCGACGACAGTGGGCTTGTCGCGCGTGGCCTCGATGAGCGGCGTGCCGCCCTGGGCGAGCTGACGCGCGCGGTACGTGGCCGCGAGCGTCAATTGGAACCGGTTGGGGATTCTCTTGAGACAGTCTTCGACGGTGATGCGTGCCATGCGATCCTCGCTGGGTCCGGCGGTGCGGACTCTAGGTTTCGGAACTGAATATTTCCGGATGCTTCGAGCTCTGGCGGGCCAGCGTCAAACGCGTTGCGCGCACCAGTGCAGCCAGGTCTCGCCGGGCCTCTTCGAAGTCTTTGTTAATAATAACATAGTCGAACTCGGCGACGTGGCCGATTTCCTCGCGCGCGGCGCGCAGTCGCCGCTGGATCGCCTCCTCGGAGTCCTGGCCGCGGCCGCGCAGCCGGCGTTCGAGCTCCGCCAGGACCGGGGGCGGCGGGAGGATGAAGACGCTCACCGCGTCGGGGAAGGCCCTGCGGACCTGCAGGGCACCCTGCCAGTCGATCTCGAGCATCACGTCGAGGCCCTTGGCGCGCGCGTCGTCGATCGCCTTCTGCGAGGTCCCGTAGGCGTTTCCGTGGACCTCGGCCGACTCCAGAAACTCGCCGCGCTCGACCATCGCCGCGAACCGCTTGCGGTCGACGAAATGATAGTCGCGGCCGTCCACCTCGCCGGGGCGCGGCGGCCGCGTCGTGAAAGAGACCGAGAGCGAGAGCAGCTTGTCCTCGGCGAGCACGGCGCTCACCAGGGACGATTTCCCCGCACCCGAGGGCGCCGATACGATGAAAAGATTTCCGGCCATGGGCATCTCGATCGATCCCTCATTCGATGTTCTGTATCTGCTCGCGCATCTGCTCGATCAGGAGCTTCAATTCGAGGCTCGCGTCGGAAAGCTCTTTCGACACCGCCTTCGAGCCGAGCGTATTCGCCTCGCGGTTCAGCTCCTGCATCAGGAAATCGAGCCGCTTACCGGCCGCCCCGCCGGCGTTGACGACGCGGCTGACCTCGTCGAGGTGCGCCCGCAGGCGCGTGAGCTCCTCGGCAACGTCGGCTTTTGCCACAAAAAGGGCGATTTCCTGACGGATGCGCTCCTCGTTCGTTTCACCCAGCGCCTCGCGCAGGCGCGCTGCGAGCTTGCTCTCATAGGCGGCGATCGCCTCGGGCAGCTTCGGCTGGACATGCGCGATCAGCGTCTTCATGCGCGCGACGTGCTCGATGAGCATTCTCGCCAGCTTCTCCCCTTCGCGGGATTTCGTCGCGGCGAATTCCTCCAGGACATCGTTCACGAGCGCGACGCAGGTTTCGCGCAGCAGCGCCGAGCGGTCATCGGCGAGAACGCCCGGCCAGTGGAGAACCTCTCCGATGGAGAGCGGCTGCGCGTCCGGTATTGCGGCGCGCACCCTGCGCGACGCGTCCGCGAGCGCAGCGAGCAGTCCCTCGTTCACGCTGATTCGCAGCGCCGCTCCAGCAGGCGGGGTGACGGAGACGCGGCATTCCACCTTGCCGCGGCCTACGCGCGTCTGGATCAGTTCGCGCAGCGCAGGCTCGGCGGCGCGCAGCTCCTCCGGGAGGCGGAATTGCAGGTCCAGGTAGCGGCCGTTGACGCTCTTCAGCTCCGCCGAGAGCGAAGCGATCGGCAGTTCTCGCGTCGCGGCGGCGAAGCCGGTCATGCTGCGGATCATGGTTCGCAATAATTCACGGAGCGATCGTCGAAAACGCCGCTATCATAGCGGTTACAAACGCCACGCCGCTACCCTTTTTGATGGTTCAGCAGGCAAATCAGCCGTTGCCAAGCGGCTATCAGCTGGAAAATTACCGCATCGCGAACGTGCTCGCGAGCGGCGGTTTTTCGATCGTCTATCTCGCTCACGACGAGAACGACCAGCCCGTCGCGATCAAGGAATATCTCCCGAGCCAGCTTGCCTTGCGGAAGGAAGGCGACGTGCTGCCCTCGATCTCGGAGGAGAATCTGGCGACGTTTCGCTTCGGCATGAAATGTTTCTTCGAGGAGGGCCGTGCGCTCGCCCGTCTGTCGCACCCGAACGTCGTGCGCGTGCTCAATTTCTTTCGCACCAACGATACGGTGTATCTTGCGATGCGCTACGAAAGAGGCAGGACTCTGCAGGAGCATATCGTTGCGACGCGCGGCGCGGTCAAGGAGCTCTTCATCCGCCACGTCTTCTCCCTCCTCCTGAATGGCCTGCGCGAGGTGCACTCGAACAAGCTGCTTCATCTGGACATCAAGCCCGCCAACATCTACATCCGCAACGATCTTTCCCCGGTGTTGCTCGACTTCGGAGCGGCGCGCCAGACCTTCGTCGAAGAGGGGCTGCGCCTGAACCCCGTCTACACCCCGGGCTACGCTTCGCCCGAGCAGTACACGAACCGCGAGCTGCTCGGACCCTGGAGCGACTGCTACTCCGTCGGCGCGAGCGTTTTTGCCTGCCTTACGGGTATGGCGCCTCAGGCGGCCGACGAGCGCCTCGCCAAGGACCGCTATGTTTCCGCGACCAAACTGGGGAGCGGCAGGTACTCCCGTCAACTGCTGGAAACGGTCGACTGGTGTCTCGAGCTCGACCACATGAAGCGGCCGCAGAGCGTGTTCGCGCTGCAAAAGGTGATGATGGAAGAGAAGGAGCCCGAAAGGCACCGGAAGCGCTCGATGTTCGATACCCTGCGCGGCGCCTTGACGAAGGGAGGCGCGCGATGAAGTTTTCGATCTTCCAGGAGAGCCGCAGAGGGGGGCGCAAGGCGAACCAGGACCGCATCGGGTACGCGTATACCCGCGACTCGCTGCTCGCGGTGGTGGCGGACGGCATGGGAGGGCATCTTCATGGGGAGGTGGCCGCGCAGATCACCGTTCAGTACCTCACCGAAGCGTTCCAGCGCGATGCGAAGGGCAAGCTCGCGGACCCGCGCGACTTTCTGAGAAAGGGAATCCTGGAGGCGCATTACACACTCGGGGATTACGCCCGGGCACGCGGTCTTGGCGAGTCCCCGCGGACGACCTGCGTGGCCTGTGTCGTCCAGGATTCGGTTGCGTACTGCGCGCACGTGGGCGATTCGCGCCTCTATCACCTGCGCCGGGGCCAGGTTCAGGTCCAGACGCGCGACCATTCACGCGTGCAGGTTCTTATCGACCGGGGCCGCATACGCGAAGAGGCCGTCGCCGCGCATCCGGACCGGAACAAGATCTTCAACTGCATCGGAGCGGCGACTCCGCCGGAGGTCGATTTGTCCGCGGGCATGGCGCTTCAGGAGGGTGACATCCTGCTCCTGTGCTCCGATGGATTGTGGGGTCCCCTGACGCGCAAGCTGATCACCGGCGCGCTTCTGAGAGGCGACGTCATGAAGGCGGCGCCCGAACTGCTCGACCTTGCGGAGGCGCGCGCCGGCAAGGATGCGGACAACCTTTCGGTGGTGGCCATTGCCTGGGAGGAAAAGTCTGCCGACGCGACCACGGTTCCGGGGCCGGACTTGGACGGCGTGACCACTCAGCGCGAGGATTTCAGCAAGGCCGAGGGTAGCGATCTCACCGACGAGGAGATCGAAATCGCCATCGCCGAAATCCGCGCCGCGATCCACAAGCACCTGGAGCCGAAGCCGTGAGACCGGGCGGTCGACGTTTCGATCAGTTGCGCGAGGTGTTCATCCAGAGGAAATTCACCCGGCACGCGGAAGGCTCGGTGCTGATCGCTTTCGGTGATACGCGGGTGATCTGCACCGCGAGCGTCGAGGAGGGCGTGCCCGGGTTTCTCAAGAACCGCGGCCGGGGCTGGATTACCGCCGAATACGGCATGCTGCCGCGCTCCACGCACACGCGCACCGATCGGGAGGCGGCGCGCGGCAGGCAGACCGGGCGCACCCAGGAGATCCAGCGGCTCATCGGACGCAGCCTGCGCGCCGTGTGCGACCTCGCGAAGCTCGGCGAGCGCACCGTGAAAATGGACTGCGACGTGCTTCAGGCGGATGGAGGCACGAGAACCGCGAGCATCACCGGGGCGCTTGTCGCCTTGCACGACGCCGTGGGCACGCTCTTGCAGAGCGGTGGTCTCGCGGCCTCGCCGATCCGGGATCTTGTCGCAGCCGTGTCGGTGGGGTTGTACCAGGGGACGCCCGTCCTCGATCTGGATTATGCCGAGGACGCCGCGTGCGACACCGACATGAATGTCGTGATGACGGGGTCGGGGAATTTCGTGGAGATCCAGGGCACGGCCGAAGCCAAGCCGTTCACGGCGGATCAGATGGATGAACTGGTGGCGCTGGCGAAGCAGGGAATC
>CAVOUJ010000014.1:0-241115 GCA_963699535.1 uncultured beta proteobacterium
CGCCGGGCCGGTCGACGCCCGGAGTGCGGCACGGCGATCGACAGCATGCCTTCCTGTACCGTGCCGACGTTCTCGAAGATGCTGGTCACTTCCCAGCTCACCCAGCCGGCGGCGTTCGCGGTCTGCCAGGCGAGCGGGAGCGCGGTGGCGACCACGCCCGCGCTCACCGTGCCGTTCGCCCAGAGCGCGATGCCGATCGCCGCAGTGCCGACGAGGAGCAGCGCGTTCATCGCCGTGAGCGCGATCATGAAGCGCGTGATGAGGCCCATGTGCGCGGCGATCGCCCCCTGGTGCTGGTCGATCGCCTCGCGCACGTAGGCGTCCTCGTCGGCGAGGCGGGCGAAGAGCTTCACCGTGAGGATGTTGGTGTAGCTGTCGACCACGCGCGCCATCACCAGCGACCGGAATTCCGAGCTGGTCCTTGCGAGCTCGCGCAGCTTCGGCACGAAGTAGCGCAGGAACACGATGTAGCCCGCGAACCAGAGGAGCGTCGGCAGGCCCAGGCGCCAGTCGGCCGCGGCCATCAGCGCGAACGCGCTCGCGCCGTACACCACGATGTACCAGACCGCGCGGATCGAGGCCATCGTGCTCTCGCGCAGCGCGTTGGCGGTCTGCATCACGCGGTTGGCGATGCGGCCGGCGAAATCGTTCTGGAAGAACGGCCAGCTCTGGCGGATCACGTGCCAGTGGCTCTGCCAGCGGATCATCGAGGTCACGCCGGGGATGAGCGCCTGCTGGCGGATCGCCATGTCGGCGAGGATCGCGAGCGGTCGGATGATCAGCACGAGACCGATCATCCCGGCGAGCATCGGCCACTCGCGCGCGAGCGCCGCCTGGCGGTCGCGTCGCTTCCATCAGCGAGACGAGCTTCCCGATGAAGAGCGGGATCACCGTGTCGAGCAGCGCCACCGCGAGCGACGCCGCGAACATCGCCGCGTACCAGCCCTTCGTCTGGCTCACGAAGTGCCAGTAAAACGCGAGCAGGCCCTGCGGCGGCGCGCCGGGCCCGGGCGTGGCCGTGCCGCGGATGGAGGAGGGGAAAAGCTTCAAGAGGCTATTCTTTACCTCACGGCACCAACGAGCAAGTCATCTGTCCGATGCCCCACGCATTCGGGTTTGCTAAAACATCGTCTCCGGCAAAGTAGAGCCGCAGGGTGGTCCCGTCCAGGATCGCATGCGGCGAGCGGATTTCGCGCTGGGTCCAGGCGAAGTCCGTGAGTCTGCGGAGGGGCGCCGGGTCCTGGGTCCAGCCGGTGAGGCCGTCGGACGGAGTAGGCGTGATGCAGCGCTTCCTGGGTCCAGGTGTTGTTGTTGTGGTCGTTGGCGACGTCGACGAAGACGTGCACTTTGCCGGCGATGACGACGGCGTTGGGGGTCGAGTAGCCCACCCAGTTCATCGCGCGCGGGTACACGGTCTGGTCGGGCTTGAAGGCGAGCGCCGGCGCGCTCCAGGTGACGCCGTCGCTGGACGTCATGACGCCGACGACCTGCAGGCTCGAGGCCAAGCCGGAGTCCACTCCCACCGTGGTGAAGTAGAGGTAGAGCATGTTGTTGAATACGACCGGCCCCGGCTCGCCGACGATGTACTGGGCGAAGTCGTTTGCGACGCCCGAGGGCCCAAGGAGGAACGTAGCGTCCTTGGTCCACGCAATCCCGTCGGTCGAGGTGGCGTGGCCGATGCGGAAGTTGAACGCATCGAGGTTGGGCCAGGCATCCGGATAGCCCGTCCAGAACATGTGGTACTTGCCGCCGAAGGACACGACCGCCGGCGTTTCGTTGCCGCCCTGGTCCCATTGTCCGTTGGTGACCGCCAGGACCGGCGTCATGGGATTGAGCGTCCAGCTCACAGCATCGGGCGAAGTGAAGCGGTAGATCTGGACCGGATTGGGGGCGGGCACCGACAGGCCGAGGTTGGAGGACGCGTACATCCAGTACTGCGCACCCACCTTGATCACATGCGGATCGTTCCAGTCCGCATTTGGAAAGCCGCTGCCGATCTGGAGCTCCGGCATCGTCCCGCCCTGGAAGCAGGCGGGCGTGATCTTGCTCGCGTCCACCGTTGGTGCGGGGTCGGACGAGGATCCTCCGCCCCCGCAGGAAGCAAGGAATGCCAGCGCGGCGGCACAGGCAATCGTGCGCATTGCTCCTGCCACAACTCGACGACCGCGCCCCACGTTATCCCGCGTATCCCGCTTCGCGCTGATGGCGAACCGCAAGGGCCAGAACCCGGTTCCGCACGTCGTCATAGCGGTAGAGAGCGATATATCCCGATCTGCCACGCGATATCACGAGCTCGCGCAGATCGGCTTCGACGGACCGGCCCACGAGGGGATGCCGCTCGAGCATCGCCACGGCGTCGAGGATGAGATCAATCGTCTGTGACGCGGCGTGGGGATCGCTTTCGGCGAGAAAGTCGCACAGTCTTTCCAGATCGGCGAGCGCCCGCGGCGTATAGCTGACGGGCGCCATCGCCCGGCGCTACCACTGTGCTGGTCTCGGGCGCTTCGTTTTCCTTCCGGCGACACGGGCGCGAAGGTAACGGTGCACCTCGCCGGCCGGGTAGACCTTGCCGGACCGCTCGACCTCCTTCTCCGCGGCGAGCGCCTCGGCGACAAAGATCTTGCGTCTTTCGGCGAGAGCCGTATGCGCTTCGAGCGCCTCCACCATCCATGCGTGCGGCGTCTTGCCCGCGGACCTCGCAAGAGGGCGCGATGCGCTGTTTCAGTCGCTCGGGAAGCTTCAGTGTCGTGGACGCGGCCATGAAATCGCCGTCGAAAGTAACACGAAGGTAGCACCGCGATCGGATGCCGGTCAGTTGGCGCGTGTCGAAGGCGTGCAAAGGTCGGGCCAGGCACATGATCGCACCACCAAGGAGGCGCTGCCCACCTGCGGGTGAATCAGTCGCGGACGGTCAGAAGTCGTGCATCGTGGTGGTCTTGGCCGCCACCGAAACCGTCGCGGTGCCGCTGAAGCTGAGCGCGTCGTTGACGGCCGGATCGTCCAGCGCGGCCTGACACGTGTAGGCGACGGTATAGCTCCCGGCCTCGAGGAACGCGGCCTTGTACTTGTACACTCCGTTGTCGAGCTTCACGGCGGCAGTGGTCACAGGGTCAGGCGCAGTGCCGTCTATGTCGTCGGGCACAACGCCGCCGCCTTCGAAGACATACACCGCCGGGGTGCAGCCTGCCGGAACGAGCGCGGCATTGACCGTGCCGGCGATGGCGCCGGTCACGGCATTGTCTGCAAGGCGCAGCGTCGGCCGAAGCAGGTACTCGCCGGTCCCGGTCAGATGCACCGACTTGCGCAGGTCGAAGTCGATGGTGAAATCGGCACTGCCTCCGGCGGGCACGGTGAAACCCCGGTTGAGCTTGAGGCCCGTCTCGTCGCCGCTGGGAATGACGAGCTCGTGCTCGGCGCCGCCTGGCACCACTATGTAGGAGTCGTGCGTGCCGGCAGTATCCACCGCCAGCCGGATCCAGCTGTAGTGGCCGGCGGGCAGCGTGAAATCGTCCAGCAGGACCTCCGCCAGGCCGCCGGATAGCATGAGCAGATCGAACTTTTTCGGCGCCACCGGCGTGGTGCAGGGGACTGCGCTCACGATGGTCTTGGTCGGGTCCGCCGGGTCCTGGCAATAGTAGAGAGTAGTGCGGTTGCCGCCGGAGGCCTGGATTTCGAGGCCGCTGAACTGGATGTAGACATGCTCGGCGGAGTCGACCGCGGCGTCGGTGATCCGCAAAGACAGCGTGCCGCTGCCGGCGCTGCCGCCACCGTCCGAGCCGCCGCAGCCCGCCGCCGTCATGAGAGCGCCCAGCAATGTAAAGGATCCGAATCGTTTCAGGCTGCGCAGGGTATTCATGTGCTCCACCTTGCCATCTGGTTCCGCCCCTGAAGTAAACACGATCCGGGGCGGCGGAAGGTTCCATCGCCGACATACCGCAACCACGCCACGTGGGCCGACTGGCGCACGGGCCGTGTGCGGTAACGCGATGTTATTGCGAATGTTCGGGATGGCGGTTGCCATCCTCGACGGCTTTCCTCAGCCGCGAACGAGCAGACCCGAGAGCCACGCTCGCTGCTGCCAGAGCACGAGCAAGCCGCCGATCAGCATGATGAGCACGGCAAGCTGGCGGAAGCGCCGCGGATCGAGGCGATGAAGCCAGGGACGGCTCACCCAGATCGCCAGCACCGCTCCCACGCCGGCAGACAGGCCGTGCTGAACCAGGCTCCAGTCCAGGGCTCCGAGCGCCGCATACGTCCCGATCTTGGCGAGCTGGATCACCAGGGAATTCACCGCGCGGGTGGCGACCATCCGCTCCTTCAGCATGCCGTAGTTGAGATAGAAGGGGTTGGTAAGCAGGCCGCTTGCGCCGACGATCGCGGAGGTCATTCCCGAGACGAAAGACACCGCCGGGAACCAGTGCAGGCGCATCGGAAAGGAACGCGCCCGATTCCCCAGCCGGTACTGCCAGGCGGTGCTGATCAGAAAGACGGCTACGCAAACCTGCACGACGTGCCCGCTCAGCAGGGTGAATATCCAGCCGCCGAGGATCGCACCCGCGGCCGCACCCGGCAGGTACCACCGGACCACGCGCCAGTCGATGTGGTTCCAGAAAAGTCCGATCCGCGCCGGGGCCGCGGTCAGGCTCGTGAAGGTGACTACCGGAGCGACCGCATGGCCGCCGAGGATCGCGCTCGCGGCGGCGACCATGAGGATGCTTCCGCCGCCGGCGGCGAGGGTGCTGATCAGCCAGCCGACGAACCCGGCCGTGAAGAGACCGGCATCGATCAGTGTCATGTCCGAGCCGTTCCGCAGGGGGCCGCTTCGCGCCCCACTGCCTACAAGGTCGCCCCCGGCTGCCCGAGCGCCTTCTCGGCGAGCTGCAGCACGATCCAGTCGTAGGCGTCGTCCACCGAGTCGGTGCGGTGCATGAGCTGGATGTCCTCGGGGTTGATCATGCCGTGGCGCGCGAGTACGTCGAAGTCGATGACCTCGCGCCAGTACTCGGTGCCGAAAAGCACGATCGGCATGGGCTTCCTCATCTTGCGCGTCTGCACGAGCGTCAGGAGCTCGAACAGCTCGTCCAGGGTCCCGTAGCCGCCCGGAAACACGATCACCGCCTTGGCGAGGTAGGCGAACCAGAACTTGCGCATGAAGAAGTAGTGGAAATGGAAGTGGAGCGAGCGCGTGACGTAGGGGTTGTCGAATTCCTCCTTGGGCAGCGAGATGGTGAGTCCGACGTTCAGCCCTTGAGCCTCCGCCGCGCCGCGGTTCGCCGCCTCCATGATTCCCGGGCCGCCGCCCGTGCACACGACGAAGCGGCGCTCCACGTGGTCGAGATCCTTCGACCATTTGGTGACACGCGAAGCGAGTTCGCGGGCGGCTTCGTAGTAAACGGACATCTTCACGGCCATCTGCGCCCGCTCCCGGTCTTTGCCGCTCTTCGCCTTATGCAGCGCCTCCTCGGCGGCCTCGCGCGACACGATGCGCGCCGAGCCCATGAACACGACGGTGTCGTCGACGCGGTAATGGTCGAAGCGGCTCTTGGGCTCGAGATACTCCGAGAGGATGCGCAGCGCCCGCGCGTCCTTGCTGTTGAGGAAGCCGGTGTTCTGGTAGGCCTTGGTCTGGGGGTGCTTGCGCTCGGTCATGGGTCCATGTTACCCGGCCTTGGGGTAATCTTGGAGTGCATGTCGGTTCCCGTTCCATTGCGCGTTTCCCGCCTCACCAAGCACTACCGCACCCGAGACGGCGGTTCGCTCGAAGCGGTCTGCGACGTGTCGTTCGACGTGCACGCGGGCGAGTGCTTCGGTCTCTTGGGCCCGAACGGCGCGGGAAAGAGCACGACGATCCATTGCATCACCGGTTTCTATCCGCCGACTTCGGGCGAGGTGTTTCTCGGCGGCATCAACGTGAATCTCGAGCCCAAGGCAGCCCGCGCGATCCTCGGCGTGTGCGCGCAGGAGGAGACGCTCGACAGCGATTTCCGCGCGTTCGATCAGCTCGTGCGCTATGCGACCTTCTTCCGCGTCCCGGTCGAGGAAGGCGAGCGCCGCGCGCGGGCTCTGCTCCAACGCTTCGGCCTCGAGGACAAGGCGGGTGAGCAGGTCGAGAGCCTCTCCGGCGGCATGAAGCGCAGGCTGCAGGTGGCGCGCGCGCTGATCTCCGAGCCGAGGGTGCTGGTGCTCGACGAGCCGACCACGGGCCTCGACCCGGAGGTGCGCCGCGTGCTCTGGGAGATCCTGATGGAGGAACGCGGCAAGGGTGTGGCGATCCTCCTTTGCACGCACTACATGGAGGAGGCCGAGCGCCTCTGCGACCGCGTGGGGATCATCGCGAAGGGCAGGATCCTCACGATCGACGCGCCGCGCACCTTGATCGAGCGCCACATCGGCGTGCGCGAGGTCGAGGAGGAGGTGCGGCCCGGCGCGATCTTGAGGCGGTCGCCGAACCTCGAGGACGTTTATCTCAAGCTGACCGGGACGCGGTTGCACAACGCGGTGGAGGCGCCGTGAACGTGCTCGACTCCCTCTGGGGCGTGCGCTGCGTGTGGCTGCGCTACTTCGACGTCTTCAGGAAGAGCATTCGCTACTACCTCGTCACGAGCTTCACCGAGCCCATCCTGTATCTCCTTTCCTTCGGCCTGGGCGTGGGCGCGCTCGTCGGCAACTTGG
The DNA here is from genome assembly GCA_963699535.1 of uncultured beta proteobacterium. Classification (GTDB taxonomy): domain Bacteria; phylum Pseudomonadota; class Gammaproteobacteria; order Burkholderiales; family SG8-39; genus VBDM01. The sequence continues at coordinate 6,673 of CAVOUJ010000014.1, forward strand.
ACGTGCACGGGATGCAGGTCTCCTACCGCAGCTTCGTGTTCGCCGGGATCATTGGGCAGACGGTGCTCTTCCAGGGCTTCTACGAAGCCTCTTTCGGCGGCTTCGTGCGCATGTACTACCAGAAGATCTTCAGCGCGATGGCGGTGACGCCGATCACGCTCTCGGAAGTGCTCTGGGGCGAGCTCCTCTGGGACGCGAGCAAGGCGGCCGTGGCGGCCGAAGTGGTGACCCTGATCGGGGTCGCGATGGGCGATTTCGCGCCGCACGCGCTCCTCAGCGTTCCGCCGGTCGCTTTTCTCTCCGCTCTTCTCTTCGCGGCCTTTGGGCTCGCGGTCGCGGCGCGCGCGCAGTCGATCGAGGAGATCTCCTATCCCCAGTACCTCGCGGTTTTCCCGATGTTCCTCTTCTGCGGGGTGTTCTACCCGATCGAAAGCCTGCCCCAGTGGCTGCAGTGGGTGGCGTGGGTGCTGCCGCTCACCGCGGTGAATTCGATTCTGCGCACGCTCACCCTGGGCTTTCCCTTCCAGCCCTGGGCGGTGCCGGTCCTCGCGGGATGGCTGATCGTCCTCGTGCTCTACAGCCGCAGTGCGATGTCCGGGAGGTTGGTGAAGTAAACGTACGCTCCGGTGGCTATCCGCTCCGGTCCTGGGTGCCGCCTTCAGGCTCCGAAGAGTTGCCGGAACGCTTCCTGGCCCCGGGGCGTGATGCTCACCACGCGCGAGCGCCGCGCGCGCTGGATCCAGCGCTTCGCCACATAGACATCGAGGAGCGCTGCTCCCAGCGCCCCGCCGAGATGCGGGCGACGCTGGGTCAGGTCCACGCAGGCGCGGGCGAACGTTCGGCGGGAGCGGCGCGCGGCGGCCAGGTCGATCTCGAGCGCTGAGAGCTTCCGCTCACCCAGGCGCGTGACCTCGAAATCGCGCCCTTCGGCTGAGAGCCAGCGCGCCTTCAGCATGGCCTCCAGGACCTTGACCGCCGTTTCGCCCGCGAGGTGGTCGTAGCAGGTGCGGGCGTGGAGAAACTGGATGGGGACAGCGCGCGAGGGCAGCACGCTGCGCGGCGTGCGCGGCCGCACCGCCGCGGCGAGCGAAGCGAAACTCTCCATCGCATCCGCGACCTCGGGGCTCGCGATGCGGAAGTAGCGGTGCCGCCCCTGCGCTTCAGAGGCCAGGAACCCGCCTTCCACCAGCTTGGCGAGGTGCGCGCTCGCCGACTGCGCCGAGATGCTGGCGGCATACGCCAGCTCGCCCGCGGGGCGCATGGTGCCGTCTATCAGGGCCCAGAGCATGGTCGCCCGGGCGGGATCGGCGAGCAGATGGGCGATGCGGGGAATTCCGGGCCTGTCTTCCATAGTTCATGTCTCCATGAAACATGCACCTTACACCCCGTGCACAATGTCGTCCACATTTGTGCAAAGGGTCAGAGATGAAACGCACGCCCATCCGTGTGGAGCCGATCTCGACGTATCTGGAAGCGCGGCGCAAAGGGCCGATCTACCCGGTCGTCGTCGCCGGCGAGTTCGTGTTCGTGTCGGGTCTGCCGCCCTTCGACCCGGACTCGGGCGAGTTGAAGCGGCTTCCCTTCGAGCGCCAGGCCGAGATCGTGCTCGAGCAGATGAAGCGGTGCCTGGAGGCCGCCGGCGCGTCCCTGGCTCGTGTGGTCAAGTGCAACGTCTACTGCTCGGATGCGTCTCGGTTCGGCGCGTTCAACGAGATTTACGCGCGGTACTTTCCCGTGGACTCCCCGGCGCGCATCTTCGTGTGCGTGGCCGGCTGGCCCGGCCCGTTCGATATCGAAATCGATTGCGTGGCGGTCGTATGAGCCGTGCCGCTGCCGTACAGGAGTCCCACACCATGAATGCCCTCACGATATCGGCGTTGCCTCCCAGATCGGAACCTACCTCGACGCCGTCGAGGTCCCAACCGGAGCCAGATGGCTCGTCACCTCGGGAACGCCGGGCCTCTCGCCCGAGGGCAAGCTGCCCGAAGGGATCGTCGCGCAGGCCGAGCTCGCCTGGCGGCACATGGTGACGTTGCTCGGGCGGGCCGGAATGACGGTCGCCGATCTCGTCAAGGTCACGCAGTACCTGACGCGCGAGTCGGAGAGGAACACCATGCCGGCGTTCAGCCGCAGCGCGACGCAGTAGGTCATGCGCTTATTCTACCGGGGTCATTGGCTCGAGCGCTCGGACACTTCGACGTGCAGCGATTAGTCGCCGCCGCCGGTGCGCACGCCGCGCGAGCGCCTAGCGCCCGGGAGCAGGATGAATGTTGTCCACCCAGTGCACCTCTTCCGGCTTCTCGACCGCCGGAATGTCCAGGTTGACGACCACCGGTTCCTGGCCGCTGCGAACGAGCACGCACGAGAGAGGCTGCTCGTCGCTCGCGTTGATTTCCTGATGCGGAACGTAGGGCGGAACGTAGATGAAGTCGCCGGGCCCCGCTTCGGCGACGTACTCGAGCTGCGTCGCCCCAGCGCATGCGCGCGCGCCCGCTGACGACGTAGATCACGCTCTCGACCGGGCCGTGGTGATGGGCGCCGGTCTTCGCCTTGGGATGGATCACGACCGTCCCGGCCCAGAGCTTCTCGGCCCCGGCGCGCGCATGGGTGATCGCCGCGGCGCGGTTCATGCCCGGCGTCTGCGGCGTGTTGATGTCCAGCTCGTTTGCGTGCACGACGCGAACGCCGTGGAGCTTCCAGTTGGACTGGGTGCTCATGCCGCCCTCAGAAGATCCGGCGGTAGCCCATCCAGAAGAAAGTGCCGCCCGAATCCACCTTCCCGAGGCCGATGTCGCCGAGATCGGCCTTGAGCTTGAGGTAGCGAACTTCGATCCCGAGTATGTTCTTCGCGCTGAAATGGATGTCGGCGCCGACGAGCGCATGGAATCCGATGTCGGTGGAGTGATCGGTGACTCTGGGGCCGGTGCCCGCGCAGTTGTTGCTGCACCCAATCGCGTCGGTCCGCGTCAGGTACGTCGTGGTATACAGCCCGAATCCGCCGCCCAAGTACGGCGCGAAGTTGTCCATCAGAAAGATGTACTTGAGGGTCGCGCCGAACCCGAAGGCCCCCATCGACGTCTTGTCGGTGCCCGGGGCGTAGGCTAGTCCCAGCTGCCCCTGCACTGTCGCCGGAGTGTCGAGCTTCCTCCCGGCGAGCAGCAGGTTCAGCTCCACCGCGATGTTGGGGTTTACGCCGTATCCGCCCCCGGCGATCAGATTGATCGGACTGCCCTGCTCGCCCTGAAACTGGCTGTTCGTGTCCGCAGCGAGCGCGGCGAAGCCGCCGAAAGCGTAGAAATGTCCGCCGCGCACCGAAGCGGGCGTGTCGGCCTCTTTCTTCGGCTCAGGCTGTTTTGGGGGCTGAGCCTGGGTTTGAGGTTGAGCCTCGGTCTGGGCCTGCGCCTGGGGCATGCCGCAGACGCAGAGCGCCGCAATGATCAGCGCCGCCGCACCGAACCGTGTGGTCTGCGATCGGGTATTCATGTCTGCATCTCCTGCATTGGGCTATTCGAGTTGGATTGCCGCCAGGCGAACCCACTCGGCGTACTTCTTGGTTTCCTCGCGAAGAAACTGCCTGAACTCATCGGGCGACGTGGGCGCCGGCTCCACGCCGATGCCGCGCAGTCGGGCGACGATCGTCGGGTCCGCGAGCACCGCGCGCACTTCCTGGTTGAGCCGATCGACGACGGGCGTCGGCGTGCCGGCCGGGGCGAACATGCCGAACCAGCCTCCGTCCATCTGGAAGGTCGGCAGGCCCGCTTCGGCGGTGGTCGGGACGTCGGGCAGGGACGGCGCGCGCGTCTTCGCGGTATAGGCGAGCACGCGCACCTTGCCGCTCTTGGCGTGCGGGAGGATAGGCGCGGGCGAGGAGAGAATGATCTGCACCTCGCCCGAGGCGACCGCCGCCGCCGCGAGGCCGCCGCCCTTGTACGGAATGTGGGTCAGCTTGATTCCCGCGTAATGCGTGAAGACTTCGGTCGCGACGTGCCAGGTGTTGCCGACGCCGGGCGTGCTGTAGGAGAGATGCGCGTCGGGCTTCTTCGCGAGCGCGATCAGCTCCTGGAGATTCTTGGCCGGCAGCGAAGAAGTGACGGCGATGAACAGGCCTCCGTTGTCCACCAGATTGGAGATCGGGGCGAAGGCGGTATCGGTGTCGTAGGGGAGCTTCTTGTACAGGCTCTTGTTGCTGATGAGTCCGCTCGAATAGACCATCAGCGTATGGCCGTCGGGCGCGGAGCGGGCGACCATTTCCGCGCCGATGATCCCGTTCGCTCCCGGATGGTTTTCGACGACGAAGGTCTGGCCCATGCGCTCGGTGAGCTTCGCCGCCATGATCCGCGCCACGACGTCGGGGCCGCCGGGACCCGCCGGCACGACGATGCGAACGGTGCGCACCGGATAGGTTTGACCTGAGGCCGCGCCGGCCAGCGCGAGCGCGGTCAGACCCAGGGAAAACAAGCGAAGTCTGCTCAACATGGACGTCTCCTCTTTGGCATGCGAATGAGCGCTTATCCGCCGGACCCACTGAACGCAACTCTAGCAGAGTTCGCGAAGAGCGGGATCGTTCGTCACATCCGACTGCGGGCGCATACAATAACGAGTCTTCAAGGAGGAAAAAAAATGAAACTCGTCAGACGGATCCTGGTTATCGCGCTCGCCGCGTTCGCGGCCGGAGCCGCGACCGCGCAATCCTACCCGACCCGGCCCGTGAAGCTCGTCGTGGGATTTCCGGCGGGCGGCCCGGCGGATATCTTCGGGCGGATCTTCGCACAGGCTGTGGGCGAGCGCCTGGGACAGCCTGTCATCGTCGAGAACAGGAGCGGTCAGGGCGGCGTGATGGGCATCGACTCGGTGGCGAAGGCCGCGCCCGACGGATACACGCTCGGCTTCAACAACCAGGGGTCGGTCGCGTTCGCGCCCTTCGCGCTGTCGAACATGCCCTACAACCCGCAGAAGGACCTCGCGATGATCACCACCGTGGTCAAGGTTCCCGAGGTCGTGGTGGTGAATCCCTCGCTCCCGGTGAAGAGCCTCGCCGAGCTGATCGCCTACGCCAAGAAAAATCCGGGGAAGCTCACCTTCGGCTCCGCCGGCGCCGGGGGCATCACGCATCTGGCCTGCGAGCTCCTCAAGGTCGAGGCGGGCATCGACATCCTGCACGTGCCTTACAAGGGCGCGGCACCTGCGGTCAACGATCTGCTCGGCGGGCAGGTGCACATGGGAATTTTCGACGTGCCGGTGGTGCTCTCGCACATCCAGTCGGGAAAGTTCAAGGCGCTCGCGGTGACGAGCGCGAAGCGCCTGCCGACCCTTCCTGACGTGCCGACGACGCCGGAGCTCGGTTACCCCAAGGTGATCTCCGACAACTGGTACGGCCTGGTCGCTGCAGCCGCGACGCCCCCCGCAGTTCTCAAGCGCATTCACGGTGCCGCCGTCGACGCGCTGCGCTCGAGCGCGGTCGTCCAGCAGTTCGCCAAGGTGAGCGGGACCGCCGCGCCCTCGACTCCTGAGGAGTACTCCGCGTTCGTGGCGGAGGAGCAGGCGAAGTGGGGGACGATCATCAAGGCGATCGGTTTCAGGGAGTGACCGCTCAACTGTCCTTCCATCCGTCGCCGAGCCGGCCGAAGATCAAGCTGCCGGCAGGCGCCTGCGATGCGCACGTGCACGTGTTCGGGCCGAGCAGGATTTTCCCGTTCGCGGAGAACCGCCCCTTCACGCCCGCCGACGCGCCGAAAGAGAAGCTCTTTGAGCTGCACGCAATGCTCGGGATCGAGCGCTGCGTGATCGTCCAGTCCACCTGCCACGGCTTCGACAACGCAGTCGTCGCCGACGCGATCGCGGCGAAGAAGGGCGCCTACTGTGGCGTCGCGCTCGTGCCCACCACCGTCGCCGACGCCGAGCTCAAGTGGCTCGATGCGCTCGGCTTCTGCGGCGTGCGCTTCAATTTCATGAGGCATCTGGGAAAGGGTCCGGGAATCGATGAGGTGATCGCGCTCGGGCCGCGGCTCGCAAAGCTCGGCTGGCACCTGCAGGTGCATTTCGAGGCGTCGCTCATCGGGGAGCTTGCGCCCTGGCTGAAGCGCTCCGCGGTGCCGGTGGTCATCGACCACATGGGGCGCGTGGACGCCTCGCTCGGCCTCGACCAGCCCGCGTTCAGGCAGCTCCTCGATCTCATGAGGGACGAACGGTTCTGGGTGAAGGTGAGCGGCTGCGAGCGAATTTCGCGAAAGAGCACGCCCTGGGAAGACGCCGTCCCCTTCGCGCGCAAGCTCGTCGCCGAATTTCCCGAGCGCACGCTCTGGGGCAGCGACTGGCCGCATCCGAACCTCGCGGCGATCCCCGATGACGGGGTGCTCGTCGACCTGATCTCCGAGATCGCGCCGTCCGAAGCGGCGCGGCGCTCGCTCCTCGTCGACAACCCGAAGCGCTTCTACCGCTTTCCCCGGAAACTCAGGCGCTCGCCGTGAACAAGCGTTTGCAAGACAAGGTTGCGATCATCAACGGCGCGGGCTCGGTGGGCCCGGGCTGGGGCAACGGGCGCGCGACCGCGGTGCGCTTCGCCGAGGAGGGCGCGAAGGTGTTTGCGGTGGACCGCGACCCTGAACGGCTGCGCGAGACGGTCGAACGGGCAAAGGAATCGGGCGGCGTCATCGAAACCTGCTCGTGCGATGTCACCCGCAGCGAGGCGGTCGCGGCGATGGTCCGGGCCTGCGTGGACAAGTGGGGCCGCATCGACGTGCTCGTCAACATCGTCGGCGGCTCCGCGCCGGGCGGCCCGGTCGAGATGTCCGAGGAAGTGTGGGACGCGCAGGTGGACTTCAACCTGAAGAGCGTTTTTCTCGGCTGCAAGCACGTGCTTCCCGTCATGGAAGAGCAGGGGAGCGGCGCGATCGTCAACGTCGCCTCGACCTCGGCGCTGCGCTGGACCGGCGCCGCACAGGTCGCCTATGCCGCGACCAAGGCGGGCGTGATCCAGCTCTCGCGCGTCGTCGCCGTGCAGTACGCCGCCAAAGGGATACGCGTGAACACGGTCGTGCCCGGCCAGCTGCACACGCCCATGGTGGAAGCGCGCCTCGCGAAGCAGCGCGCGGGAGGCAACGCCAAGGAGCTGCTCAGGCAGCGCCTCGCGCGAATTCCGCTCGGCATCGAAGGAGACGGCCGCGATACCGCGAACGCGGCGCTATTCCTGGCCTCCGACGAGGCACGCTTCATCACCGGCACGGAAATCGTAGTGGACGGAGGAATGATCGCGCGCTGCGACTGATGGGGATCCAGCTCGCGCTGTCTCGAGCTACTTCGGATCGAGAATCGACATTCGGGGTGGTGGGTCGAATCTCTCGGCCCGGCTCTTTACAGCTCCCACGGGTAACCGATGAAGATCGCGGTGTTGATGCCTTCCTTTCCGTGCGCGACGTCGCCCCTGAAGACCAGGCCGGACGCGGTGACGACTCTGAAGCCTGCGCCGTAGGAGTCGCGCATGTTTCCCCTCTGGTAGAGATCGCCGCGCGTGTCGGAGGTGACGCCGGTCTCGTAGAAGAAGGCGACCTGAATCGAGGTGCGCACGCCCTTCATGACGAAGATGTCGAAGGGCGTCCTCTCGTCGGTCAGGTTCCAGCGGAACTCGCCGCCCAGGAACAGGGTGTGCGCGCCGCTGAAGCGGCCCTGGGGATACGAACGCAGCCGGCTGAATCCGCCGAGCGAAGTCGCGGTGCCGTATGTGTTGTGCGCGATCGTGGTGGCGATCACATCGTTGCAGGATTGCTGCTCGGCGGGAGTCAGAGTGGGGTCGGCGCAATTCAGTCCCAGCTGGGACTGGAGCGCCGCCGGGTCCGTTTCGCCTTGGCGCTTCACGTGCGCGTCCGAGTACAGCAGGTTGAGCGCCAGCGTGCTGCGCTTGCCGAAAGGGATATAGCCCGTCGTGTTGTAGTCCATCACGTAGTAATCGGGTCCCGAGCCGCGGGGCGGAGACTGCGATCGCGTCGTGTCGAACCTCAAGCCGCGCCGCGGATCGACGTAGTCGTCGGTCACGTCGAGGCGGACGCCGACCAGGGTGGTATGGCCGCTTTCGCGCGGCGCATCCTGCGCGTCGATGATGAGATTGCCGTCCTTGTCCCGGATGCTCTTCAGCCGCGACGCCCCCTGGTACCACGCTCCGAAGAACTCGAAGCGCCGATCGAAGAAGGTCGCCGTCATGCGTCCGCCGTAGTAATCCAGGTCGGCCACCTCGACCAGCTGGAAGTCGTCCTTTCCCGTGTTCATGCCGCGCTGGCTGTAGCTCTGGATCGCGGCCTTGTTGATCGAGGTCGTGCCGAGGTCGAGAATGAGGGTCCGGGGGATGAGATGGATGTCTCCGACGCCGATCGCGCCGCCCTTGACGTCCCCCATGAACAGGAGGCCATAGGCGTCCACATGAGTGTCGGCGATGTTCGTCGCTCCGGCCGCCAGGCTCAAGCCCGAGCCGATGCCCGGGAGCCGGTACGGATAGGGAAAGGCCGCGTAGGAGTAGTCCATCGGGAACTGATCCCTGCGCCGCTCCGGTGCCGGAATGCCTTCCCCATCCTGGGAGGGATCGGCGGAGGCCGCGGGAGCAAGCGCGCAGAACACGGACGCCGCAAGTGCGAGCTGCAGCGCGACTCGGCGCATGCGGCGGAATATTCCGATGCGAGTGCCTGTTTTTCTCATTGGGTGGCTGCCGTGGCCGGACATTATGGCCCGCCAGGCGCCGATTTGCCGCTAGCACCTTGAATTCGAGCGGCTTTTCATGCAACCCGGCACCGTGGGCGTGCCGTGGTTGCGGCGGCCGCGGCCCGAGGACTATAGTAGTGCCGCTTCAAATCCCCGCAGCATCGAGTCCACGAGGAGGAATCAGAAATGATCCGCTTGTCCATCAACGGAAAGTCTCACGAGGTCGACGTCGAGCCGAATACACCCTTGCTCTGGGTGATTCGCGAGCAGGTCGGCCTCACCGGAACGAAATACGGCTGCGGAATCGCGCAGTGCGGCGCCTGCACGGTCCATCTGGACGGCGCTGCCGTACGCTCTTGCAGCGTTCCCGTCAGCGCGGCAGTCGGCAGGAAGATCACCACGATCGAAGGCCTCGCCTCGGTCAAGACCTTGCATAGGGTGCAGAAAGCCTGGCTCGACCACGAGGTGCCGCAGTGCGGCTATTGCCAGAGCGGCATGATCATGGCGGCGGCGGCGCTGCTGGCCTCGAAGCCGAAGCCCACCGACGCCGATATCGACGCGAGCATCACCAACATCTGCCGCTGCGGCACCTTCCAGGAGGTGCGCAAGGCGATCCACGCCGCCGCCAGGACTCAAGCTCAAGGGAGCAAGTCATGACATCCATGCCCAAGATCAATCGCCGTACTTTCCTGATCGGCTCCGCCGCGGTGGGCGGAGGCCTCGCGCTCGGCCTGCGGCTTCCGTTCGGCCCCGAAGTCGTGCGCGCCGCCGACGGCTCGCCCGAGATCAATGCCTGGGTCGTGATCCGGCCCGACGATACCGTTGTCATCCGGATAGCGCGCTCGGAGATGGGCCAGGGCACGATCACCGGCCTCGCGCAGCTCGTCGCCGAGGAGCTGGAGTGCAACTGGTCGAAAGTGACCTACGAATATCCGACCCCGGGTCAGAACGTCGCGCGCAAGCGCGTCTGGGGCGACTACTCGACCGGAGGCAGCCGCGGAATACGCACGTCGCATGAGTACGTCCGCCAGGGCGGAGCGGCGGCGCGCGAGATGCTGATTCAGGCCGCCGCCAATCAATGGAAGGTCCCGGCGTCCGAGTGCAGCGCGTCGAACAGCGTCATCACCCACAAGCCGTCGGGACGCAAGACGACCTACGGCAAGGTGGCGGAAGCCGCCGCGAAGCTGCAGCCACCGAAGGACGTCAAGCTCAAGGACCCGAAGACCTGGAAGATCGCCGGCAAGTCGGTCAAGCGCCTCGACACCATGGACAAGCTGACCGGCAAGCAGGTGTACGGATTCGACCTGAAGCTACCCGGGATGCTGAACGCCGCGATCAAGGAGAGCCCGGTCTTCGGCGGCAAGGTGAAAAGTTTCGACGCCGCGAGGGTCGCGAACTTCAACGGCGTGAAGAAGGTCGTGCAGGTCGGCGATACTGCCGTCGCGGTGGTGGCCGACACCTGGTGGCATGCGAAGACCGCGCTCGACGCGCTGCCCGTCGTCTGGGACGAAGGCGCGAACGCCAAGGTCTCCAGCGCGGACATCGCCGAGATCCTCAAGGCGGGACTGGACGCGGAGCAGGCTTTCGTCGGGAACAAGAACGGCGACGCGAAAGCGGCGCTCGCCGGCGCGGTGAAGAAAGTCGAAGCCGTGTACTCCTATCCGTTCCAGAACCACGCGCCCATGGAACCGATGAACGCGACCGCGCGCTACACGCCGGACCGCTGCGAGGTGTGGGTGCCGACGCAGGACGGCGAAGCGTCGTTTGCGGCGCTGCAGTCCGCGTCGGGGCTGCCGGCCGACAAGATCGACGTGCACAAGATCAACCTCGGCGGAGGCTTCGGCCGGCGCGGCGCCTTTCAGGATTATGTGATCCAGGCCGTGCTGATCGCCAAGCAGATGCCCGGCACGCCGGTAAAACTCCTCTGGTCGCGCGAGGAGGACATGGTCCAGGGCAGGTACCACCCGGTGATGCAGTGCAAGCTCACCGGCGGGTTCGACGCCAACAACAACCTGACTGCGCTGCACGTGCGGCTCTCGGGACAATCGATCCTCGCCGCCGTGCGTCCGGCGATCGTGGAGAAGCAAGGCGGGCGCGACCCGCTCAGCTTCCAGGGGCTGGCCGAATCCGGAGAGCACGCCTTCGGATACAGCGTGCCGAACCTTCTGATCGACCATGCGATGCGCAATACGCACGTTCCGCCGGGATTCTGGCGCGGTGTGAACATCAACCAGAACGCGGTGTTCATGGAATGCTTCATGGACGAGCTGGCGCAGGCGGCGGGCCAGGATCCGCTCGAGTTCCGCCGCAAGCTGATGGCGAAGCATCCGAGGAACCTCGGCGTGCTGAACGCCGTGGCCAAGGGCATCGGCTGGGACAAGCCGGCGCCGCGCGGCGTTCATCGCGGCCTCGCGCAGATGATGGCGTTCAACAGCTTCGTCGCGGCGGCGGCCGAAATCTCGGTCGAAGGCGGCAACCGCGTCAAGATCCACCGCATCGTCGCGGCCACCGACCCGGGCTACGCGGTCAACCCGGCGCAGATCGAGCGGCAGGTCTCGGGCTCGTTCGTCTACGGCCTCTCGGCGCTCTTCTACCAGGAGTGCACGGTCAAGGCCGGGCGCATCGAGCAGGAGAACTTCCACACCTACAACTCGATGCGCATCCGCGAAATGCCGAAGGTCGAGTCGATCATCATGCCGACCGGCGGCGAGATCTGGGGCGGGATCGGCGAGCCGACGATCTGCGTGGCCGCGCCCGCGGTGCTGAACGCGTTCTTCCGTGCGACCGGCAAGCGCATCCGCTCGGTGCCGCTCAAGAACCACGACATCCACTTCGCGTAGGCAAGTCCCATGGCGAGTCCCGCGGCGGCAGCATGCGCTGCCGGACTTGCCATGGCCGTGATTTTCCCCGCTCTTGCCCGGGCGCAAGTCCCCGAGGACGCGATTCCAGCGTCCCTTACGGGATCCAAAGGCGACGCCGCGCGCGGCCGCGGCATCGTCGTCAACCGGCATGTCGGCCTTTGCCTCTTGTGCCACAGCGGACCGTTTCCCGAAGAACGCCTTCAAGGCACGATCGCCCCGGATCTGCGCGGAGCCGGAGCGCGGTTGTCCGAGGGACAGATCCGCCTCAGAATCGCGGATTCGAGTCGTGTCAACCCCAACACCATCATGCCCGCCTACTACAAGACCGAGGGACTGACGCGGGTGGCACCCGCCTATCGCGGCAAGCCCATTTTGACCGCGGAGCAGGTCGAGGACGTGGTCGCCTTCCTGACGAGCCTGCGTGATTGAATGACGACGCGCCGCGAATTTCTCGTCGCCGGTCTCGCCGGCGGGATCCTCGGATCGCGGAGCGGAGGCGCGCAAACGACGTCCGCCCCGTTGCAGGAAGCGATCCGCAAGGTGGTCGGCTCGTCGCCCGTGCGCCCGGGCAGGGTCAGGCTCGATGTGCCGCCTCTGCTCGACAACGGCAACGCCGTGCCCCTCGCGGTCTCGGTCGAGAGCCCGATGACGAGCGCCGACCACGTGAAGGCGATTCACGTCTTCACCGAGAAGAATCCGCTGCCCCACGTGCTCTCCGTTTTTCTCGGCCCGCGCTCGGCGCGCGCGAGCTTTTCCACGCGCGTGCGCATCGCCGATTCCGGGGCGGTGATTGCGATCGCCCAGATGAGCGACGGGTCATTCTGGTCCGACAGCGTCAAGGTCGTGGTCACGCTTTCGGCCTGTCTCGAGGAAGGACTGATCTAGATGGCGAGCGCGGCGGTCAACGCACCCGCGCGGGCCAGCGTGGCGCGCGCGGTCGTCAGCGTCCCCGCGCAGGCGAAACGCGGCGAGGTCATCGAGATCAAGACTCTCGCCGCGCATCCGATGGAGACCGGCTTCCGCCGCACGCAGCTGGGCGAGCTGATCCCGAGAGACATCATTCGCCTCTTCGTTTGCACGTACAACGGCGAGGAGATCTTCCGGGCCGAACTGCAACCCGCGATCTCGGCGAATCCCCTGATCGCTTTCACCACGGTCGCGACCGAGACCGGAAAGCTGGAGTTCAGGTGGTCCGGCGACAACGGCTACTCGGTGACGCAGTCCGCCACCATCACCGTCTTTTGAGCTTTCGCGCCGCCGTCCTCCTTGTCCTGTGCGCGGCCACTACCGTGCCCGCGGCCGAGATTCCCGATGCCGAACGCCGCTCCGGCTACGAGTTCATGGCGCGAGAGACGCGCGCCATGCAGGACGACGATGCCGGCAACCCGGGCGTTCTGTGGGTCCTGGACGGCGAGGCCCTCTGGAACCGCGAGGCGGGCACGGCCGGGCGCGCCTGCGCCGGCTGCCACGGCGACGCACGCGCGAGCATGAAAGGCGTCGCGGCGCGCTACCCGGCCTTCGATCCCGTGCGCGGACGGCCGCTCAACCTCGAGCAGCGCATCAACGCCTGCCGCGTCGAGCGGCAGAAAGCTCCGCCGCTCACCTACGAAAGCAGGGACTTGCTCGCGCTCGCCGCGTATGTCGCGCGCCAGTCCCGCGGGTTGCCCATAGCAGTAGAGACCGACGCGCGCACGAAACCCTTCCTCGATGCCGGCCGCGCCACGTTCTACCTCCGCCAGGGCCAGCTCAACCTCGCCTGCACGCAATGCCACGACGACCATTGGGGCAAGAAGCTCGCCGGAACCACCATTCCGCAGGCGCACCCGACCGGTTATCCGCTCTATCGCCTGGAGTGGCAGGGACTGGGCTCCCTGCAGCGCCGGCTGCGCAATTGCCTGTTCGGCATGCGCGCCGAACCCTATTCGTTCGGGGCGAGCGAACTCGTCGATCTCGAGCTGTACCTGATGTGGCGCGCGCGCGGGATGAAGGTCGAGACGCCGGCCGTGCGGCCTTAGAACGTTGGACGTGCCTACCGCGCCGGGGTCGGTGCACGGGGTGACCGGTGTGACCGTTCCAGGGACACCGTCCGGTAACGGCGAGGGATCGATGATTGCCCAATTATTCGCAGCAATTCCACCCGATGTTTTGTATGCTGAACGGCCTCCAAAGGACGGGCTTGACGGTCATGACCGAAGGTTCCCTGCCGCTGCGCATTCTGCGATACGCGCTACTTGATCCGATCGAGGACACCCGCACTGTCCTGCGACGGTCGCAGAACAATGAGGCGTTCCGGCAATATCTTCTGGAACGCAGATGGCACGCGCTGCTGCTCGTCGTGGGGATCGTGCTCGCGAGCCTCGCGTTTGCGGGAGCGGCGGCGATATCCATCATGGGCGCCGGTACGTTGCTCGCGGTGCTGGCGGCGCTGGTCATTGCGCCGATCCTCCTGATTGCGAGTCTATGGGTGCAGGCGCGCGTGCTTCTCTCCTGGCTCGAGGAGCGTTCGCTCGCGAAGCTCCAGGAGCACCGCCGCCCTCGTCACCGCGGACCGATCGGCCGCTGGTTCGTGCGGAGCTTTCGCATCGACATGGGGCCCTTTCCTCAGGTGCCGCCGATTCCCGTGCTGCTGTTCTTCCTGCTGCCCGCCGCGATGCTGGCCCGCGTCGCGGCTCCGGTCGCCGCGGGGCTTTTTGCTTTTCAGATCGCCGCTGCGATTGTTTACGCCAGACGAGACCCTGTGTCCGGTGTCGACCGTCCTTTGGCACGGCACGGCGTCGAAGCGCCCAGGTCTTTCGCGGCAGCTCCGGAGGCGGCGGCACCCCTGCGGAAGACGCCGGTTTCCAAGGGCACAGGCGACCTGGATTTCGCCTCCTCGGCGCCTCGATCGGGCACCGGAAGCCGGACCCGCAGCCTTCGTTCATTCCTGCGATCCGGCTTCCGCTACCTTGGTTTGCTGGTTGAGCTGTGCTTACATAACTTTCTTCCCTTCGTCGAATACTGCGCGCTCGCCGCCGGCATTTACGCCGTCGCGGCGGGGCGACGGTCCGCTTCCGAACAGGACGTTGCGCTGGGGATGCTTCTGATCGGCGCCGCGTTTCTCCTCGCCGGACTGGCGTCGATCGTCACACACCGCATGCATTTTCGCTTCTACAGCAGCGCGCATAGGGGCTATACCGGAGCGGCGCGGATCGCGGGCATGATGCAGGTGATCGTGGGTGGCCTCGCCCTCGCAGCGGCTCACGCCCTTGCGACGCACGCATGGCAGGCGAGGCTGGATGCCCTCCTCGAGAACCCGTGGCCCTTGCTCATTCCCCTCGGGCCGCTGCTGATTGGCGCCGGGCTGTTGCTGCTGCGTCGCTCCAGCAGTTACGTCGGTCCTCTCGGGGCCGTGCTTTTCATCGTGCCGAAGACGCTGACGGGCGTTGCCGTTCTCGGCGCCGGCGCCGCTATCCTCGCCGGCTGGGCCTGGATGATCTACGACCCGCGGGAATTTCGCAGCTTTATCCGCCTCCTCCCGGATGAGGAAATAAAACTCCTCGAGAACTGGTGGAGCGCGGCGATCGCGTTGCTGCGCTGAAGGCGAACGCCCGGAGCCAGCTTGCGGCGGACGCGCGCCGAACCCGCGGTGCGGCAGTGAGCGTCCCGGTGCGCGGCGGATTTCTTGGCCCGAACAGCTCCTCTTTCAGGTTGCTTTAAGCACCCGCTGTCATCCTGAAAGACGGCCTCCGGCACTTGGCCGCGGCCGTTTTCCACAAGAGGAGCGCAGTCATGAGTCGTCTTGTTTCTATTGTCTCCCTGCTCGCCGCGACTTCGGTTCATGCGCAGGCCGCGCAGGCGGTCGCCGAGGAGCAGATGGATACCGCAAGTCCCCTCGCTATTTGGATCTTCGCGTTGCTCTTTTTCGGCGGATGCGCTTGGTACGCGTGGCTTACGTGGCGCAAGGAAAAGAAGGATCGCCATGTGAAGAAGGAAGGCAAGCACTCCGCCGGCTGACGGCCCGGGGCGCGGATACGGTTATTCCCTGCGCAAATCCTTCGCCTCAGGCGCGGCGTCCGGGAAAACCGCAAACACGCGCGTCCCCGCGAATTGCGGGCGGGTCTCGATCGACACCGTTCCGCCGTGCGCGAAAACGATTTCCTTCACGATCGCAAGACCCAGCCCCGTTCCTTCGCCGGAGCGGGTGTCTGCACGATAAAAACGGTCGAACACCCGGTCTTTGGCCTGGGGAGGAATTCCCGGCCCCGCGTCCTCGACTGCCAGGGACGGCTGCGGCGTGCCGGAAACACGCAGTGTGACAGTCTTCGTTCCCCGGCCGTGCCGAAGGGCATTGTCGATGAGATTGGAAACGAGCTCGGAAAGCAGGGTGGGATCGCCTCTCAGGCCGACCGGCGATCCCGGCGCATCGAGGATCAGTTCGACCCCGGCAGCCAGAGCCTTCGTGATCCACTGCTCACCGGCGTCACGCGTCACGCGGACGAGATCCACCTGTGTGAAAGATTGCTGAGGGTCGAACTCCGGCTCGGCACGGGCCAGCGTGAGCAGCTGCTGAGCCAGATGGATGGCCCGCCCGCCGGCTTGCCCGAGTGAAGCTACCCGCTCTCGGATTTCTTCGGGGAGCCGTTCCCGTTCGAGGGTTTCGAGCTGCAGCTTGAGGGCCGAAAGCGGAGTCCGCAGCTGATGCGCGGCGTCCGCGATGAACTTGCGCTGCGCGCGCATCGCCTCCGCGAGGCGGCCGAACAGTTCGTTTGTCCTGGCGATGATGGGCTGCACCTCCTGCGGAACGTCCCGCATGGGCACCGGAGAAAGATCCCGGTGATCCCTGCGCGCCACATCGAGCGACACGAGCACCAGCGACCGCAGTCCTCCGGTGATCCCGGACCATATGAGAAGTGCGGCTGCGAGCAGCAGGAGCACCTGGGGTGCCAGCACGATCGTGAGAATCTCGGCCGCGAGGCTGGTGCGCTTGTGCAGGGTTTCGGCCACGGCGATGACGA
This sequence comes from uncultured beta proteobacterium, assembly GCA_963699535.1. Classification (GTDB taxonomy): domain Bacteria; phylum Pseudomonadota; class Gammaproteobacteria; order Burkholderiales; family SG8-39; genus VBDM01. Next base: position 23,213 of record CAVOUJ010000014.1, read on the forward strand.
CGGGTTCCCGGATCCCGGAAGGCCTCGCGCGTATTGCCACGCCGCGGATCGTTTCGCCTTCGAATTCTGCATCGAAGAATGCCGGGTGCTGCAGCTCCCGCGGCGGCTCCGGTACGGCGAGCGAAGACTGACCGATGATCAATCCGCCGCCCTCGCTCGAGACCTTATAGACGATGCGATCGCGGTCGTCCCACTCGAATACCTCGAGCGCCTCCTTCGGAAGTCGCAGCGTGGCCTGACCGTCTTCGGCTTTAACCTGCGCGGCGAGCGATCGCGCCGAATCGAGCAGCCAGTAGTCATAGGCCGAGTTCGCGAAACGCAGGGCAAAGACGTAGGAAAGCCCGGCATCCACGGCGATCAGCGCGAGCAGCGGAATGGCGAGCCGCGCCAGGAGCCGTCGCCGCAGGCTCGGCGCCCCGCTCATTGCGGCGGAACGCGGATGAGGTAGCCGAACCCGCGCATGGTGACGATTTCGATGCCCAGGGGGCCGAGCTTCTTGCGCAGGCGGTGAACATAGACTTCGGCGGAATTCTCCGAGAAGTCCTTGTCCCAGGTGGAAATCGAGTTGATCAGGCGATCCTTGGCCACCACCTGGCCGGGTTTCGCCGCGAGGATTTCCAGCACCGCGAAGTCGCGCGGGGACAGATTCACCCGCTGCCCGCGATGCCATGCCGAGCGCGCCTTGACGTCGATCGTGAGCTCGCCCACCCGCAACTCCGGGACTGCGTTGCCGGTGCTTCGGCGGATCAGCGCCCGCACGCGCGCCTCGAGCTCGGCAAGCTCGAAGGGCTTGGTGAGGTAGTCATCGGCCCCGAGATCGAGGCCGAGAACCCGGTCTTCCAGCGCATCTCGCGCCGTCAGGATCAGGACCGGCAGAGTCTGCTTGCCGGCCCGCGCCCTTCGCAGGACTTCGAACCCGTCAGACCGAGGCAGGCCGAGGTCGAGCAGCATCAGGTCATAGCGCTGCGCGCCGAGCGCATCGACCGCTGACTCGCCGTCGGCGACGCGATCCACGGAGAAGCCCGCGCGCGTGAGGGCCGCAGCGAGTCCATGGGCGAGGTCCGGATCGTCTTCAACGAGGAGCAGCCGCATGACGCAGTCCCAAGTTCGACATTATTGCCTGCTTTGCTCCGCTCGCGCCCGCGCCGCTCGCTTTCCGATCGGAAGTTCGGAGTAACGGTGCTCGCCGTGCTAAAATCTCCGGCTTTTTCCATCTCAATGGCCATCATGCCGCGAGCCATCCGCAACATCGCGATCATCGCCCACGTCGACCACGGCAAGACCACGCTGGTCGACAAGCTTCTGCGCCAGTCGGGCACGTTCGCCGCGCACGAGCACCTGGTCGAGCGCGTGATGGACTCGAACGACATCGAGCGCGAGCGCGGCATCACCATCCTCGCCAAGAACTGCGCGGTCGACTACGCCGGAACGCACATCAATATCGTCGACACGCCAGGCCATGCCGATTTCGGCGGCGAGGTCGAGCGCGTGCTCTCGATGGTGGACGGCGTGCTGCTCCTGGTCGACGCGGTCGAAGGCCCGATGCCGCAGACGCGATTCGTCACGAAGAAGGCGCTCGCTCAAGGGTTGAAGCCGGTCGTCGTCATCAACAAGGTGGACCGCCCGAGCGCGCGGAGCCAGTGGGCGCTGAACCAGACCTTCGACCTTTTCGACAAGCTGGGCGCGACCGAGGAGCAGCTCGACTTTCCCGTCGTATACGCCTCGGCCCTGCAGGGATGGGCGGCCGCGAAGGCGGGGGAAACGGGCACGGACATGAAGCCGCTGTTCGAAGCCATCCTCGCGCACGTGCCGGTTCGCGCCGACGATCCCGATGGCCCGCTGCAGCTTCAGATCTGCTCCCTCGATTATTCGAGCTACGTCGGACGCATCGGCATTGGGCGGATCGACCGCGGGCGGATCCGCTCAGGCCAGAACCTGTTCCTCCTGAAAGGCCCGGGCGCTGCACCCGTCCCCGTCAAAGTGAACCAGGTGCTGATGTTCCGGGGGCTGGAACGCGTGGTCGTCGAGGAGGCCCAAGCTGGCGACATCGTCGCGGTGAACGGCGTCGAGGAAATCGGCATAGGCGTGACGATCGCCGACACCGAGGAGACGCAGGCGCTGCCGCTCCTCAAGGTGGACGAACCCACGCTCGTCATGAATTTCCAGGTCAACACCTCGCCTTTCGCCGGACGCGAAGGGAAGTTCGTCACCAGCCGGCAGCTGCGCGAGCGCCTGGCGCGCGAAACCATGAGCAACGTCGCGTTGCGCGTCGAGGACACCGCGGACCCGGACGTCTTCCGCGTCTCCGGCAGGGGGGAGCTGCACCTCACGATCCTGCTCGAGAACATGCGGCGCGAGGGCTACGAGCTCGCGGTTTCCCGCCCGCGGGTGCTCCTCAAGGAGATCGACGGCGTGAAGCACGAACCCTTCGAGTTCCTCGCGGTGGATCTCGAGGAGGCACACCAGGGTACGGTGATGGAGGCGCTCGGGCGCCGCCGCGGGGACCTGCGCGACATGCAGCCCGACGGCAAGGGCCGTGTGCGACTCGAGTACCGCGTGCCGGCCCGCGGGCTGATCGGGTTCCAGTCCGAATTCATGACGATGACGCGCGGCACCGGCGTCATGAGCCACGTGTTCGACGATTATGCCCCGATGAAACCCGAGATCGCCGACGTGAGGAACGGCGTGCTGATCTCGGCAGAAGACGGCGAGGCGGTCGCCTACGCCCTGTGGAAGCTGCAGGAACGCGGCCGCATGCTGGTCGATCCGGGCGATCCCGTATACGAGGGCATGGTCGTCGGCTTGCACAGCCGCGACAACGATCTCGTCGTCAACCCGGTCAGGACGAAGCAGCTCACGAACATTCGCGCGGCGGGCAAGGACGAGGCGATCCTGCTCACTCCGCCGATCCGGCACACGCTGGAGTCGGCGGTCGAGTTCATTGCCGACGACGAGCTCGTGGAGATCACGCCGAAGTCCATCCGCATCCGCAAGCGGCTTCTCCTGGAACACGAAAGGAAGCGCGCCGCGCGGGCGGCCTGAGGCGCGGGATTCGAGGGTCGGCGCTAGAAATTGAAGCGCGCGAAGAAATACCCGACGCTCCCGCCCTGCGTGAAGCCCGGAACATAGGTGCCGATCAGCTCGAACCCGCGGTAGCGCAGCGAAGCCGCCGGCAGTCCCGGCGTTCGCTTCGTCCGGCCGAAACCTGCGTACGATACCAGAGTGAATACGACCACGATCTCCTGTGCCGACGTCCTCGCCGGACGTGCGCCGAAGGACGCGCCGGTGACGGTAAGGGGCTGGGTGCGCACGCGGCGCGATTCGAAGGCCGGCATTTCCTTCGTCAACGTCTCCGACGGCTCCTCGTTTCACCCCGTCCAGGTGGTCGCGCCGAGCGCACTGCCGAATTACGCGGATGAAGTGCTGCGCCTGACCGCCGGCTGCGCGGTGGAAGTCACCGGGACCATCGTGCCCTCGCCCGCCAAGGGGCAGCCCTACGAGATGCAGGCGAGCGCGATCAGGGTGGTCGGCTGGGTGGAGGACCCGGACGCCTACCCGATCCAGCCCAAGCCGCATACGCTCGAGTTCCTGCGCGAGGTGGCTCATCTCCGGCCGAGAACGAACGTGATCGGCGCGGCGACGCGGGTGCGCCACACGATCGCGCAGGCCATCCACCGCTTCTTTCACGACCAAGGCTTCTTCTGGATCGCCACGCCCATCATCACCGCGTCGGACGCCGAGGGCGCGGGATCGCTCTTTAGAGTGTCCACGCTCGACCTCGCCAACCTGCCGCGCGCGCCGGGCGGCAAGATCGATTTCACGCAGGACTTCTTCGGGCGCGAGACCTTTCTCACCGTGTCGGGGCAACTCAACGTCGAGAGCTATTGCCTCGCGCTCTCCAGGGTGTATACGTTCGGCCCGACCTTTCGCGCCGAGAACTCGAACACCAGCCGGCATCTCGCCGAGTTCTGGATGATCGAGCCCGAGATCGCGTTCGCCGGCCTCGCGGAAGACGCGGACCTAGCGGAGAGCCTGCTCAGGCACATCTTCAAGACAGTGCTCGCCGAGCGCCCGGACGACATGGCTTTCTTCGAGGAGCGTATCGAGAAAGGCGTGATCGCCAAGCTGCAGGGGATCGTCGACTCGGAGTTCGCGCGCATGGACTACGGCGAGGCGATCGCGATCCTCGAGCGTTCCAAGGAGAAGTTCGAGTTCCCGGTGAAGTGGGGGATCGATCTGCAATCGGAGCACGAGCGCTTTCTCACCGAGCGCCACGCGAGGAAACCGGTCATCGTCATGAACTACCCGAAGGGCATCAAGGCCTTCTACATGCGGGCGAACGACGACGGCAAGACCGTCGCCGCCATGGACGTGCTCGCGCCGGGGATCGGCGAGATCATCGGCGGCAGCCAGCGTGAGGAGCGGCTCGAGGTGCTCGACAAGCGCATGGCCGAGGCCGGGCTCGACCGGGAGCACTACGGCTGGTATCGCGACCTGCGGCGTTACGGCAGCGTCCCGCACGCGGGCTTCGGCCTGGGCTTCGAGCGCACGGTCGCCTACGTCACGGGCTTGGCGAACGTGCGCGACGCGATCCCGTTTCCGAGGACTCCAGGCAGCGCAAAGTACTAGGCCGGCCGGGGTTCCCAGCCCTCAGAGAGAGTTCACCCGAGGTACCCCGCGAGCCTCGGCAGCGCGAGAACGAGCGAAGGCACGAAAGTAATGAGGAAGAGCACCGCGACGAGGGCGGCGATGAAGGGCAGGAGCTCGCGCACGATCTCCTTCACCGGGACGTTCCGGCGAGGCCGGAGAGGACGAAGAACAGCACGCCGTAGGGCGGGGTGAGCAGGCCAATCATCATGTTGACGACGATCACCACGCCGAAGTGCACGAGGTCCACGCCCAGGGCCTTTGCGACCGGCAGGAGCAAGGGCACCAGCACGAGAAGCAGCGTCGTCGTGTCGAGGAGGCAACCGAGGACGAGGAACACCAGATTGACGACGAGGAGGAAACCGAGCGGCCCCAGATCGAGCGCGGCGAACCATTCGGCGATCGCGCGCCGGGATCTGCTCGGTCGCGAGCACGTAGTTGAAGAGAAAGGCGCCGCAGATGATGATCCCGACCACCGCCGTCGATCGCGCGCTGTCCGGAGGACGGACACGAGTCCCTTCCAGTCGAGGGCGCGGTAGACGAAGAGCGCGAGCACGAGGGCGTAGAGCGCCGCGACCGCCGCCGCCTCGGTCGGCGTGAACGCGCCCGAGTAGATGCCTCCGAGAAGGACGACCGGCATGAGCAGCGGCAGCAGCGTGCGCAGGAAGATCCTGGGGATCTTCGGCCACGAGCACCGGCGCCTCCATCGGGAAGTTGCGCCGCCGCGCGATCCAGACGATGACGAGCATCATCGCAGCGGCCATCAGCAGGCCCGGAACGACGCCGCCGAGAAAAAGCGCGCCCACCGACGCTCCCGAAACGAGCGCGTAGAGCACCATCGGAATGGACGGTGGAATGATCGGTCCGATGGTGGCGGAGGCCGCGCTCACCGCGACGGCGAAGGCCCTGGGGTAGCGGCCGCCCTTGCTCATCATCTCGATCTCGACCATGCCGGGCCCGACGGCGTCGGCGATCGCACTGCCGCTCATGCCGGAGAAGATCACGCTCGCGAGCACGTTCACCTGCGCAAGGCCGCCGCGAAACCGGCCCATGAGCGCGTGGGCGAGCGCGTAGATGCGCTCGCTCAGGCGTGCCGGAGTTCATCACGTTGGCGGCGAAGATGAACATCGGCACGGCGATCAGCACGAAGCTGCCGAAGAGGCTATTCAGAATCTGCTCGGCGGCGAGCCCCATGTCGCGGCCGGGTCGCGCCGAGGTAAGCGATGCCGCCCGCGATCATCGCGAGGCCGATCGGGCCGCGCAGCAGGGCGACGCAGACGAATACCCCGAGCATCAGCGCGAAGGCCGCGCTCACGCCCTGTCGGACGCGTCGGACGCGCGGCGGCGCGCGATCGACGACGCAGCGCAGCGCAGGACGACCATGACCGCGGCCGCAAGGAAGACGCTGTAGACGACGCTGAACGGCAGCTCGAGCACGGGCGTGCGCTCGCGGCTCATGAAGGCGACGTAGTCGGCGATGCCGGGAAGCGCCCAGAGGAAGCACGCCGGCGAGCACGGCAAGGCCGAGCGCGTAGAGCACGCGCCTGCGCGGGAGCCGCGAAGCGCGGCACGACGAAGTCCACCGCGACGTGGTCCTTGAGCGGCACGGTGAACGCCGTCCCCCAGAAGATCACCCAGACGAAGGCGATCGCGGCGAGCTCTTCGGTCCAGGCGGCGGGCGCGCCGAACAGCGAAGCGGCACACGACCTGCACGACGAGGGCGCAGGAACAGGACGGCGAAGATGCCCGCTCCGACGAGATTCAGAACGCGGACCGTCTGACCCCGGTTTCGTTTACCTGACCGCATTGATGCGCTCGAGCAGGCCCCGCGGCCACTTCTCCGCGTACTCGGATTTCAGGTACGCCGCCTGCACCGTCTTGCGGAACGTCTCCACGTCCGGCGTCGTGATCTCGATGCCCTGCGAGCGGAAGGATTCGATCAGCTCCCTTTCCTCGCGCACGCGGTTTTCGTCGTTGAACCTCGCCGCTTTCGCCGCCGCCTTTTTCACTTCCGTCCTGTCCGCTGCCGAGAGCGCGTTCCAGGTCTTTCGCGGCGATCGCGATCTGCAGCACGTCGACCGAGATGCGCGGTCAGCACGATCTGACGCGTCACTTCGTTGAACTTCGCCGACTTCACCGTCGGCAGCGGGTTGTCCTGGCCGTCGATGGTGCCGGTCTTGAGACCCAGGTACACCTCGGTGAACGCCATCGGCGTGGCGCTCGCGCCCAGGGCCTGTCCGAGGAAGAGCCATTCCTTCGAGCCGGGCATGCGCAGCTTCACTCCCGCAAGATCGGCCGGGATCCTGACCTTTCTCGGCTGGCTCAAGCTCACGTGCCGGGTGCCGAGGTAGATCGCCTGCAGCAACTGGATTCCCATCGCTTCGGCGATCCTGCGGCTCACCTCCTCACCGATCGGGCCGCCATAGACTTTCGCGAGGTGATCGGGATCGCGGATGAGATAGCCCGCGGTGAAGATCGAGTACTCGGGGATTTGCCGCGCGATGTCCTGCATCGACAGAAGCGCCATCTCGAGATTGCCGCGCTGCATCGCCACGAGCTCGGCCCCCTGCCGGAAAAGCGTGCCTGAGTGGTGCACCTGAACGTCGAAGCGGCCCGGCGCCGTCTTTGCGAGATCGTCCCTGAAGACGTAGAGCATCTTTACGTGCCAGTCGTCGGGCACCGCGGGGGTGGAAATGCGCAGCACGGTCTTTGCCTGCGCGAGCGCAGGTGCGGAGAACGCGAGCGACGAGGCGGCTGCGATCGCTGCAACCGCGTAGTGGAGAGTCCTGGGTTTCCGCGTTTTCGACCGCATTTCGGGCGAAAGTATGGCATACGCAGCGTGGCGGCAAGCTCCCGGCTTGACCGGCCGTCCCTCGCTGTGGATCATCCCGCCATGAGGCGCTTTTGTCTCGTCCTGCTGCTCGCTGGGACGGCGCTGCCGGCCATGGGCCAGTCGCCGGCGCCAAAGGAGCCGGACACGCAGCCCAACACCTTCGTCTTGACGTTCAAGGCGGGTTACGTGAAGCTTGCGGACGATTCGCAAACGATTTCCGGAAACGACTGGCTTTTCGAGAGGCGTGCGATCAACGTCGCGGCGATCGAAGGCGAGACGAGGCTCCCGCATGAATCCAGGAATTTCTCGCTCGGCGGCGAGGTGCTTCATTACGAGAACGCCTACAGGGGCGCGAGCGGGCCAAGCCCTGACTCCGGGAAGATGTACACGCACGCGCTCCTCGTCAAGTCGAAGTACTACTTCATGCCGGGGAGCGCATGGCAACCCTATGTGGGCGGCGGGTTAGGCTTGGTCTGGTCGTACGACTACGCTGCGCCGCTCCACACTGCCGAAGGACTCGGTTACCAGGGAGTCGTGGGCATGCAGTTTCGCTCGGACAGGGTCGGGCTGCGGGTGGAATACATGGGCCTTCGGGCCCGTCTGGCGGACGACAGCACGGGAAAAGTAAACGCTTCCAGTCACGGGCTCTTTGTCGGAGTGAGCTTCTTCTTCGGGAGAGGGAGCCGGTCGCAGCGAAACGGTGACGCCAAGGGTGTTGAGGTTCCCCGATTCTGACCATGAGCCGCTGGTACCTTGTCCTGTTGCTCGCGGGGGTGGCGCTGCCAGCCATGAGCCAGTCGTCGTCGCCGAAGCAGAGGAGCGCGCAGCCCAACAGCTTCGTCCTGACGCTGAAGACCGGCAGCGTCAGGTTCGCGGACGAATCGCAGACGATTTCCGGCAGCGACTGGTCGTTCGAGCGGTCCGCGAGCAGCGTCGCCGCCTTCGAAGGCGAGGCGCGTGTAGGAGGCGGAACCGAGAACCTGTCGCTGGGCTTCGAGGTCCTCCGCTACGACAATCGCTTCAGGCCTGCGAGCGGATCCGGAGTCGGAGGGACGATGTACACGCGTGCCTTCCTCGCCAAGTCGAAGTACTACTTCCTGCCGGGGAGCGCATGGCAGCCCTATGTCGGAGGTGGGTTCGGCATCGTGCAGGCATTCGACTACTCAGGCCCGCTCCACAGCGCCGAGGGAGTCGGCTACCAGGGAGTCGTGGGGATGCAGCTGCGCGCGGACAGAATCGGCTTGAAGATGGAATACCTGGGCCTCCTCGCCCGCCTCACGGACGATAACGGTGACAGGATAAACCTCTCCAGCCACGGGCTCTTCGTGGGCTTGAGTTTCTACTTCGGGCGGCGGTAGGCGGAAACCGATCGCGGCTGTCTAGCGCCGGACCACAGGCGGCGGGGCATCGTTGAACTGGTCGCCAGAGATGATGCCCGCCGAGCAGTCGTACCACCACTGCCGCGCGGTCTCGACATCCGGTAACTTGTCGATGGCACCCGCCGGATACTGCGTGGCCATGTAGAGACACATGGTAATTCCGCGCTCGTTGATGTGGTCGCCCGCGGTATCCGCCCCCCAAGTCTGGGCGTCGTGGAGCATGCAGCAGAAATCTACCGCGTCCAGCGGTTGCTCTGCGATCGCAGCCCCAGCGCCGTGGGCCGGATGGCCCGCGCCGCACCAGTAGCCGTAGCGGGACTTGGCGACAAGAGGGTTGAAGACGGCCAAGCAGGTAGGCCCCGTTACCAGAGTGGGATAGCAGATCGGTTGGTCAGGGTCGTCATCAGGGCCAAAGGCAAAGTCGGGATAGCGCTGCCTGAAGGTAACCTGCGAGTCGCGCTCACACTGTTTGCGTCGCTCGCGGTATTGGGATACGAGCGTTGTGTAGGTTGTCCCCTGCCAGCGAAAGTTTCCGTCCCTCGTGGTTTTCCAATCCACCGGCGCAACCTGGTTTCCCGCGAGATCCGCCGTTGTCCACGGGTTGTTCAGGGTGATCTGCCCCTCGCCCTCGGCGATATGGGCGGCACGCGCGAGAAACATCGAATCGTCCGCCCGGGCCGGAGAGCTGTTGCGAGGAGCCGGAGAGTCTCCGGGTGGCGGAGGGACCGGCGCGGGAGAGCCGCTACCGGGAGCCTCCGGGGCTGCCGACGACACGCCCGCGTTCCCGGAGCCGCCGGGCTCGTTCGGATTGCAGCCGACGAGGAACATGCCCGTGAACGAGGCCAGCAGCAGGAGGATTGTCCTGCTCACGGCTGCCGACCCAGACGCACGCCGTTCACGGTGCGATTGCCGCCGACGCAATCGGTCGCCGGGTTGTTGCCCACATAAAGGGAGACCGGCTGTCCAAGGAGAAAAGCTAGGTAGAGGTCTTCCAGCATCTTCTGTCGGAGCGTACCGCCGGGCTTGCGGGGGTTTGAGCTCACGACGCTCCACTCGCGCAGGTTGACGTCTTCCTGGGACCCGCATCCCGCCGGAGCAAAAGCGAAGAAATAGGGCGTACGGATTCGCAGCGTGCCCGTGCTCGCCGTGATCTCGAGGCCGTGAACGTGCGTCGGGGGCGACCACTCGCCGCTTGCGAGCGCCGGCCCGCAGGCCAGAAGCAGGGGCAGAGCGCGGCGCAGGGCGCGCGGCATCGGCGGCCCGGCCTGTCTAGTTGGATACCTGCACGCCCACCGCCACGCGCAGGCGTAACGATGTACCGGCGGTCGAGCAGCGATCCTCACGCAAGAGGAAACGGATATTGCGGCCGGTCAGGTACGCGAGCTGGATCGCATTCAGCATCAGCCGATGCGCCTCGGAACGGCGCTGCTCCTCGGAGTCGCGATCCCCGTCGGAATGGCGATCGTGCGAGTGATCTTTCCGCTCGTCGGTCTGCACGTCGATGAAATCAGCAGTAGCGTCGCAGCCGCCCGGATTGGAGTCGATCGGGTTGATCTGGAGACGCAGGACCTTGAGTCCCTGTATCGCGGTGACGCTGACGACTTTGGTCACTTGAGACCACTCCGCGGCCGCGGATGGGACGGAAAACGAGCCCAGGGCAAGAGCCGACAAACCGACGCGCAACGCGAAGAGTCTCATGGCTTTGGCCTCCCGAGGCGGACTTGCGTCAGGCACTCTATTCCGGACGACGCCGGCGCGCAAGGCTCCCGCTGCGACAACCAGTCGCGCCTCCTGTGGTGTGCGCGAAAGGGTTCCCGTACCATGCGGTCGTGCAGGCTCGCCAGGCTTCGGGGCAGGGCTTGCGCTCGAGCTGCCTGGGTGTCGCATCGCACCATTCGGGGAGAGCTGCATGAACTTCGACCTGCGCAATAACAAGGACTTCATCGCCGGGCTGCTGTTCATCGCGATCGGCGTGGTCGCGGTGGTCGTCGCGCGCGACTACCCGATGGGCAGCGCGATGCGCATGGGCCCGGCCTACTTCCCCGCGGTTCTCGGCGGGATTCTCATTCTGCTCGGCGCCTGGGTCGCCGCCCGCGGATTGCGCTCCGGAGAGAAGGTGAAGGGCGAATGGGGATTGAAGCCGCTACTCCTCATCACGCTCGCCATCGCGCTGTTCGGATTTCTCATGAGCCGTCTCGGCCTCGTCCCGGCGCTGGTCGCAGTGTTCCTCGTGAGCGCCGCGGGCGGGCGCGAATTCCGCTGGAAGGAGGTCGTGGTTCTTACGGCGCTCATGACGGTCTTCGTGATTGTCGTGCTCCTCTATGTGCTCAAGATGCCTTATCCGCTCGTCCCCGGGGTCCTATGGATCTCCTGACCAACCTCGCCTACGGCTTCGGCGTCGCGTTCTCGCTGCAGAACCTCGGCTACTGCTTCGGCGGTGTGCTGCTCGGGACGCTGATCGGTGTGCTGCCCGGAATCGGTCCGCTGGTCGCGATCGGGATGCTGTTCCCGCTCACGTTCACGCTTCCGCCGGTCGCCGCCCTCATCATGCTCGCCGGGATCTATTACGGCGCGCAGTACGGGGGCTCGACCACCTCGATTCTGGTGAACCTCCCCGGCGAGGCGGCTTCCGCGGTGACCTGCCTCGACGGCTATCAGATGGCGCGCCAGGGACGCGCAGGGCCGGCCCTCGCGGTGGCGGCGCTCGCGTCCTTCTTCGCGGGTTGCGTGGGAACCTTGCTCATCGCGCTCTTCGGTCCGCCGCTCGCCGAATGGGCGCTGATGTTCGGCGCAGCCGAATACTTCTCGCTGATGCTGATGGCGCTGGTCGCCTCCGCGGTGCTCGCCTCGGGGGACATGGTCAAGGGCTTCTGCATGGTGGTCGTGGGTCTCCTGCTCGGCCTGGTCGGAACCGACGTGAATTCCGGAATACCGCGCTACACCTTCGGCGTCATGGAGCTCTACGACGGCATCGGCTTCACCGTGATCGTCGTGGGCGTCTTCGCCGTTGCCGAAGTCGTGAGCAATCTCGCCTCGCAGGAAACCCGCGAAGTGTTCACGCGAGGAATTTCAAGTCTCATGCCGAGCCGGAAGGACATCCGCGATTCGGCATGGCCGACGGTGCGCGGGACGGCGGTCGGCTGCGCCTTCGGCGTGCTGCCGGGAACCGGGCCCGCGCTCTCGTCCTTCGTGACCTACATGCTCGAGAAGAAAATCGCCCGCGACCCATCGCGCTTCGGCAAGGGGGCGATCGAGGGCGTAGCCGCGCCCGAGGCGGCCAACAACGCCGCCGCACAGACGAATTTCATCCCGATGTTGACGCTGGGCATTCCCTCGAGCGCGATCATGGCGCTCATGATGGGGGCGATGATCGTGCAGGGCATTACCCCTGGCCCGCAGGTGATGAGCCAGAACCCGGAGCTCTTCTGGGGCGTCATCGCGAGCATGTGGATCGGGAACCTGCTCCTCGTGGTCCTCAACCTGCCGCTCGTCGGCGTCTGGGCGAGCCTGCTGCGCGTCCCTTACCGCTGGCTCTTTCCATCGATCATCATGTTCTGCTGCGTCGGCAACTACGCCGTGAACAACAACTCGATGGACGTGTACCTGTGCGCCCTGGTCGGGGCGATCGGCTACGTATTGGTGAGATTGGAATGCGAGCCCGCGCCCCTCATCCTCGGCTTCGTGCTCGGGCCACTGATGGAGGAGTATCTCAGGCGCGCGATGCTGCTCTCGCGCGGCGACGCCAGCGTGTTCTTCACCCGGCCGATCAGTCTTGCCTTCATGACCGGCGCCGTTCTCATCCTCGCCGTCATGGTCGCGCCCGCACTGCGCGGGAAGCGTGGAGACCACGGCGCTTGACCGGGTACGCCCGGGGGCGGCATGATCTGCCGTAACCCTTAAGGAGGAGGCGAAAATGAAAAAGCGGATACCGCAACTGCTGGTCGCGGCTGCTGCGCTCGCGTGCTTCGGAGGAGTGCAGGCCCAAACGTACTACCAGGGCAAGACCCTGCGCATCGTCGTGGGGCTCGCACCGGGCGGCGGCTTCGACACCTATGCGCGGGTCATCGGCCGGCACATCGGCAGGCACATCCCCGGCAATCCCACGGTCATCGTGGACAACATGACCGGCGCGGGCGGCATCGTGATGATGAACTACCTGTACAAGGTCGCGAAGCCCGACGGCCTCACGCTGGGACACTTCAACGGCGCCGTCATCCTCGGGCAGGTTCTCGGCCAGCAGGGGATAGAGTTCGACGCGAGGAAATACGAGTATCTCGGGGCCGCGGCCAAGGAAGACGTGGTGTGCTCGCTCACCAAGGGGAGCGGGATCACCAGCATCGAAAAATGGCGAGCTTCCAAGACGCCCGTCAAGCTCGGGGGCGTGGCCCCGGGGCAGACTCCCGACAACTCGGCGAGAATTCTCAAGGCCGCGCTCGGGCTGCCGGTGCAGGTGGTTTCAGGGTACAAGGGGACCTCGCAGATCCGCCAGGCCGCCGAGAGCGGAGAAATCGCCGGCGGTTGCTGGTCGTGGGAATCGATGAGGATGACGTGGAAAGAGGCGTTGAAATCGGGAGACGCGTTCCCGGTCATTCAGATCGTTCCGAAGTCGTTTGCGGGTTTGGAGAATGTCCCGCTCGCGATCAGCCTCGCCAAGACCGCCGAAGCGCGCAATCTGATCCTGGCGGGCGTGCAGAACTCGAGCGCGTTTGCGCGCCCGTTCGCGCTCCCGCCCGGGACGCCCAAGGACCGCGTCCAGGTCCTGCATCAGGCGTTCCATTCGGTCCTGAAGGACCCGGCTTTCCTCGCGGAAGCTCAGAAGGCCGACCTCAAGATCGATCCCGTGACCGGGGATGAGATGAACAGGCTGGTCTCCGAAGTTTTCGCGCTGGACCCGGCGACGCTCGGCAAGCTGAAGGACGCTCTCTACCAGTAGCGCGCGAGCGACGCGCTGCGCTAGAAAATATCGTTTGCGGCTCAGGAATTCTCCGGGCGAAAGTCCGGCGAATTCCCGGGAGGAGGAGAATTGCTCGCTGAAATGGCCGGGGCATTCGTCTCGGGTCTCTACCAGGTCCTGACGCCCGCGACTCTGGGCCTGATGCTCGTCGGCATCGCCCTCGGCTTCGTCGTGGGCATCCTGCCGGGGCTGGGCGGGCCGACGACGCTCGCCCTGATGCTGCCGTTCATATTCACCATGCAGCCGGTCGAGGCCTTTGCGTTTCTCCTCGGCATGACGGCGGTCACCGCCACGACCGGCGACATCACGTCGATTCTCTTCGGAGTGCCCGGTGAGCCGACGACCGCATCCACCATCATGGACGGCCACCCGATGGCGAAGAAGGGCGAGGCGGGCAGGGCGCTCGGCGCTGCACTGATGAGCTCGCTCGTGGGCGCGGTCTTCGGCGCGCTCGCCCTGGCGCTTGCGATACCCGTGGTGCGCCCGCTGGTGCTCGCCTTCGGATCGCCCGAGTACTTCATGCTCGCGGTGCTCGGCATCACTTTCGTCGCCTCGCTCGCGGGAGACAACCTTCTGAAGGGCCTGGTCGCCGCCGGCCTCGGGCTCATGCTTGCGACTATCGGTCTCGATCCAGTGTCAGGAACGCAGCGCTATACCTTCGGCCAGCTTTTCCTGTGGGACGGAATCGGCCTCGTGCCGATCACCATCGGTTTTTTCGCGATTCCAGAGATCATCGACCTCGCGGTGCAGAGGACGGCGATCGCGCGCGAGAAGATCGCGAAGCTGGGCGGCGTGATGGAGGGCGTGAAGGACACTTTCCGCCACTGGGGGCTCGTGATCCGCTGCAGCGCCATCGGCGCCTACGTCGGCATCATCCCGGGGATGGGCGGGAGCGTGACCCAGTGGCTCGCCTATGCGCACGCCGTGCAGAGCTCGCCGGGAAGGGAGCGCTTCGGAAAGGGGGCCGTCGAAGGCGTGCTGGGTCCGGGCGCCGCCAACAACTCGACGCTGGGAGGCCACCTTATTCCGACCATCGCGTTCGGCGTTCCGAGCGGCGTCACCATGGCGATCCTGCTGGGCGCCTTCATCATCCATGGACTCGTGCCGGGCCCGGGCATGCTCACGCCGGAAAGCAGGGGAGGCCACCTTGCTCTCACGTTCTCCTTCGTCTGGACCATCGTCATCTCCAATGTCATTACGGTGGCGGTGTGCTTTCTCTTCCTGAGGCAGCTCGCGAAAGTGACGCTGATCCGCGGGAGCCTCCTCATTCCTCCCGTGCTGCTGCTGATTTACCTCGGGGCCTTCGCGGAGAAAAACGCCTTCGAGGACCTGTATCTCGTGCTGTTCTTCGGCGTGCTCGGGTGGGTCATGGAAAAGCTCCACTGGCCGCGCGCGCCGCTTATCCTCGGGCTGGTGCTCGGGCCGCTCGCGGAGCAGCGCCTGTTCCTCGCCACCGACAACTACGGCGCCGAGTGGCTGCTCCGCCCGTGGGTGCTCGCGCTCGCCGCGCTCACGCTCGCAGGGGTGCTCTACCCGATGTGGAAGGCGCGATCGCTCAAGCGGGGAGAACCTCGCACCGCGGTGACGGGCGAGCGGTCCGGACCGGGCCTCGCATTCACCCTGCTGATCGTCGCGGTCCTCGCCGCGGCCTTGTGGCAGAGCAGGAGCTTCGGGTTCAGGGCGGGGCTCTTCCCGTGGGCGGTCGGCATTCCGGTGTTCGCGCTTGCCGCGCTCCTCTTCGCTCTCCAGCTCGCTGGGCGGCAACCTTCCCGGACCGTGGGCTTCGTGGGGCCCGACCTCGGCATTTCCGCGAGCGAGGCCCGGCGCCGGACCGCGGTCATCCTAGGCTGGATAGCCGGTTACCTGGTCGCGATCTGGCTCCTGGGGTTCACACTCGCCGGCGCGCTGTGCACGTTCCTCTCCCTCAAGATCGGCAGCCGCGAGCGCTGGTTGGTTTCGCTCGCCATGACGGCGGGCATGGCGGCGTTCATCTACGTCGTGTTCGTGCGGGTCTTGCACGTTCCGTTTCCGCCCGGGGAACTTCTGGTCTGGTTCGGCGTGACTTAGAATCTCCTAGTCGATGAACAAATCCGAGGTACTGCAGAATCTGCTGCTGGGCGTCGCGTCGCTCGTGCTCGTCGGCGTCCTCGCGTTTCTCTACGACAAGACGCAGGCACTCGATCTTCGCGAGCAGAACGAGGTCCTCGGGCCGCTGCGCGAATTGAGGGAGATCGACGATCGCTGGGACAGCGATGTGCTGCGCGCGCGCCTCGAGCCGGGTGCTTCGGACTTGAGGGCGACCGAACGCGCGGCCGCGGCCGAGCGGGCCCTGCAATCGCTCGACGACGCGGCGGTACGCACGGGGAGCCCGGCGCTCGGCACCGGCCTGCCGGAGCTGGTCCGGGCGGTTCGCGAAAAAGCCCAGCTCGTTCAGCGTTTCAGCGCAGAGAATTCCGAAGCCAAGGGAGCCCTGCGGGCCACGCTAGCCGCCGCCGCCGAGCTGCGCGCGCAGATCCTGGAGGCGAAACCGCGCAGGCCGGAGCTGGAATCGGCGCTCGCCCGCGTCGCGGCGGACGCGCGCCAATACTACTGGCTGTCCCTGGATCCGCAGCGCAAGGACCTGGAAACCGCCGTCGGCGAGGTGCGCGGCGCGACCCCCGCGGCGGCCGGCCCGGCGCTCTCGCAGCTGCTCCTCGCGAGCGAATCGCTCATCAGGCACAAGGCCGCCGAGCTGGATTCTCTCGCAAAGCTCGCGTCGCTCACTTCCGGCCCGCGCCTTGACGCGCTGACCTTCTCGTACAACCGCGAGCTCGAATCGAGGTCGCAGGAGAAGGAGCGCTTTCGCGTCTATCTGATCACCTATGCAGGCGCACTGCTCGTGCTGCTCGGCTGGTTCGGTGTCAAGCTCAGGGCCGCGAACATTCACCTGGAGCACCGCGTCCGGGAGCGGACCCGCGAGCTGTCGGAAACCTTGAAGCAGCTCAAGGAATCCGAAGCGCAATTGATCCAGTCGGAAAAAATGTCCTCCTTGGGGCAGATGGTGGCGGGAGTCGCGCACGAGATCAACACGCCGCTCGCCTACGTCAAGAACAGCCTGGGAGCAGTCTCCGACAAGCTGCCCGACCTTCGCGACGCGATCGAGCAAAGCGAAACGCTGCTTGCGCTCCTGCAGTCCGGGGCGAACGCCAACGCCGAGGAGCTTTCGCGCCAATTCGCTCTCGTCACCGCGCGCGTCGCCAAGCTGAGGCAGCAGAACGTGATACCGGAATTGGACGGCCTGGTGAAGGACGGCTTGCACGGCACCGGCCAGATGGCGGAGATCGTCGGCAATCTGAAGGACTTCAGCCGGCTCGATCGCAGCAAGGTCACGAGCTTCAACCTCAACGAAGGCCTCGCGAGCACGTTGCTGCTCGCCAAGCATCTGTTGAAGTCTGTGGTGGTCAAACGCCAGCTGGGAGACATTCCGCCCATCGTTTGCTCGCCGTCGCAGGTCAACCAGGTGTTCCTGAACCTCATCACCAATGCGGTGCAGGCGATGCCGGACGAGCGCGGAACGATCACGCTGACCACGCGCGCGGCCGAAGGCGGCGTGGCCGTCGAGGTCGCGGACGACGGCAAGGGCATCGCGCCGGAGGTGCTGCCCAAGATCTTCGATCCGTTCTTCAGCACCAAGGAGATCGGCAAGGGCACCGGCCTCGGCCTCTCGATTTCCTACAAGATCGTCGAACAGCACGGCGGTCGCATCGACGTCGAATCGCAGGTCGGCGTCGGCACCAGGTTCACCGTCTGGCTGCCTCTGAAGCCTCCGGCCGAGACGGAACTCGCAGCGTAGAGTCAAGCCATGCAGCTGCCGGAAAGGATCGGGAAGTACGAAGTCCAGGAACTGCTCGGCAAGGGCGGCGTGGGCGTCGTCTACAAGGCCTTCGACCCATCGATCGCGCGCAGCGTGGCGATCAAGGCGATCGCGAGGGACTCGCTGCCCGCGGGCGAGCTGAAGAACGTGATGGACCGGTTCCGGCACGAGGCGCAGGCGGTCGGGCGCCTGGTGCACCCGCGCATCGTCCAGATCTACGACTACGGCGAGGACGAGGACGTCGCGTACATCGTGATGGAGCTGGTGAACGGGAAGACGCTGCACGAGCACCTCGCGCAGGAGGCCCGTTACGAGATCCGGGAAGTCGGCGAGATCATCCGCCAGGTGCTCGACGGCATCGGCTACGCTCACTCCCAGGGCGTCGTGCACCGCGACATCAAGCCGTCGAACATCCTGATCAACAACGACGGACGCATCAAGATCAGCGATTTCGGCATCGCACGGCTCGATTCCTCCGATCTCACGCAGGTCGGTGACGTGCTCGGCACGCCGCACTACATGGCGCCCGAGCAGTTTCTCGGATCTGGAATCGACAAGCCCGCCGATCTGTATTCGATCGGAGTGATCGCCTACGAGCTGCTTGCCGGCAGAAGACCTTTCGTCGGGACCACCGCCTCGGTCATGCAGCAGGCGCTGAACGAGCACCCCGTGGACCCGTCTCGGCTGAATCCCAGGCTCTCGCCGCTCGTGGACAGGGTGCTCCAGAAAGCGCTCGCCAAGAAGAGCGAGGACAGATTCCAGAGCGCGCAGGAATTCGCCGACGCTTTCAGGGAGGCGCTGGCCGCGACGCTTGCGACGGATCATGCCGAGCCCACGATCAGGCTCGCCGCGCCGGACGGCTCAGCGCTTCTCGACGCCGCGCGCCTGCTCACGACGCCACCCGCGCCGGATCTCGCGCGGACCCAGCCGCCGGTGCTCTCCAGCGAGGGAGCGATAGGTCTGGACACCAGCGTCAAGCAGGCGCGCCTGCTCCTCATCGACGACGAGGAGCGGATCCTGACTGCGCTCAAGTCGCTTTTCCGCGACCGCTATCACGTGTTCGCGACGACCGACGGAGTCAAGGCGCTCGATTTCATCCGCAGGCACCACATGCACGTGATCGTCAGCGACCAGCGCATGCCGGGAATGTCGGGCGTCGAGCTGCTGCGCCAGTCGCGGGACATCTCGCCGCGAAGCGTGCGCATACTGCTCACGGGGTATTCCGATCTCGCGTCTATCGTCGGCTCGATCAACGACGGGGAGATCTACCGCTTCATCAGCAAGCCTTGGGACAACCAGGAGCTGGCGACGACAATCGGCGAGGCGGCGACCATCGCGCTCGAGCTTGCCGACACCCGGGCAACGGCGGTGGAACTGCCGCGGACCATGGAAGCCGGCATCCTCGTCATCGACATGGACGAGGAAATCTTTCGCGTCACGCGCGAGCTGGTCGGAAAACTGTGCCCGGTCGTCTATGCGCCAAATCTCGACGCCGGGCTTCAGGCGATGCAGGCGCAGGAGATCGCCATCGTCATCACCGACGTCGAGGCCAGGCACGAGGAATTGACTGCGATGCTGAAGCTGCTCAAACAGGAGGACCCGGAGATCCTGACCATCGTCGTGACCACAGCCTCCGACGCGGAAATGGTGATCGAGCTCATCAACGAGGCGCAGATCTTCCGCTTCCTCAACAAGCCGGTAAACGTGCGCCTGCTGAAGAAACACGTGCACTCGGCGCTGCAGCGCTACCTTTCCTACAAGCAGACGCCCAGGCTCGTCGAGGCGCACCGCGTCCTGACTACCGGGGACGTGCGCGCATCCTCGCTCGGGCAGCATATTCTCGAGGGCATCAGGACGCTGCGCGGACGGTGGCTCGGCGACGGATGAACATGCGGCGCCCGACGCGCATGGGGTTTTGCATGCGCGTTCTCGCTTTCGCTCCGCTTCTCTGCGCCGCCGCGGCCCGGGCGCAGTTCGTCGACCCTTGGCTACGCTGGCGAACACTGGATACGCCCAATTTCTCGGTGCATTTCGCCGAGCCCTACCGTGAGCAGGCGCGCACCGTGGCGGAAGTCGCCGAAGACGTATACCCGCGCGTCACAGCCTGGCTGAGGTGGAAGCCCGAGTCGCGCACGCACCTCGTGGTCGTCGATTCGCTCGATCTCGCCAACGGGCTCGCCTCGCCCCTGCCCTTCAACTACATGGGCATCGTGCTGACGCCGCCGGACTCGGGCGAGCTGCTGCAAAACCGGGAATGGCTGGATCTCGTGTTGACCCACGAATTCACCCACATCGTGCACATGGACAAGGCAAAGGGCGCGCCGCTCGCCATGCGCCGCATCTTCGGCCGCTCGCCTCCGTGGTTCTACCTGTTCTTCCCCAATACGCTGCCCAACGTCTGGGGGCCGGGATGGGTGAAGGAGGGCCTGTCGGTATACGCGGAATCGGACTCGAGCAAGGGCTGGGGGCGCCTGGGCCAGAGCGACTTCGAGGGCATGATGCGCGCGGAAGTCGCGCGAGGGCCGGTTCCGCTTCGCGAGATCCACGCCGACGGGCGCGGTTTTCCGCACAACCGCGATTATCTCTACGGCAGCTATTTCTTCCTGTTCCTCGCGAGCGCTACGGCCCGAAAGCGATCGTCGACTACGTCGAGAACTACAGCAACGACTTCTTCCCGTTTCGCATGGACAGCAACACGGTGCCGATCACGCGCAAGCATCAGGACGCGTTGTGGCTGGAATACGACGAGCTGGCTGCGCGCGCGCTTCGCCGCTCGAGGCGCCGGAAGCCGGCTCGCGAGCCGGATCAAGGCGGAACATCCTCGCCCGCGCGTATTCGATCACCAGTCCCTTGCTCGCGCCGGACGGGGAGCGCTGGTACGTGCAGGGGGACGGCTACACGCGGCTGAAGCTCATGCGGCAGGAGAGGGGCCGCGAGGCTCGATCGGTTCGCGAGGTCGAGACCCAGACCCGGCTCTCGGCTTCCCCGCGCGGCGAGCTGCTGCTCTCGAAGCTCGAGATCTGCGGAAACTACAACTATTACTACGACCTGTACCGGCTCGACGCCGGGGGCGGTCTGGACCGGATCAGCGAATGCGGGCGATTCCGCTTTGCCGCGCCGCTCGAAGACGGCCGCATCGCGGCGATACGGGTCGTGAACGGCGAGGCGGAAGTCGTGATCCTGAATCGCGAAGGCTCCGTGGAACGCTCGCTCTATCGCGCCGCGCCGCGCGAAGCGCTCGCCGGGCTCGCGGCGAACGGCGGGAAGGTCGTCGTGACGAGCTTGCGCGACGGGCGCTGGTCGCTCGTCGAAATCGTGGACGGCAAAGCGTCGGTTCTGGTCTCCGACGGGGCAGTCAAGCACTCCCCGAGGTTCGGTGATGCTTCGGAGGACATCTACTTCGTCGCAGACTACGGCAAGGTTTCCAACGTCTGGTCGTGGCGGCGCGGCGAGCGGCGTCTTGCGCGCTGGTCGGAAGCGGCGAACGGCGTGAAGGAGATCAGCGCGCCGGTTTCCGGCGAGATGCTGCTGACGACGATCGAGGCCGACGGCGATGTGCTGCGGCTGCACCGGCTTCCCGCTGCGCCGCTCGAGAGCCGCGAAGCGGTGGTGATGGAATCCGCGGCCCCCGCACCGGCTGCTGAGCAACCGCTTCCCGACCGGGACTACGCACCGTGGTCCTCGCTCCTCCCGCGCTCGTGGTTCCCGGCGTTCTACATCGCCGACGGCGCGGTTGCGCTGGGCTTTCAGACTTTCGGACAGGATGCGCTCGGCCTGCACCAGTACTCGATCGCGCCCATGTACGAGTTCACGCAGGGCGAAGTGCTGGGGTTCGCCTCGTACGTATACAACGACCGGCACGGCCTGCTCTACAACCGGACCATGACGGTCAAGTCGAGCGTCACCGACGAGCAGAGCTTTGCAGGCAGGGAAATCAAGGCCTACGCCATCAACGAGACGGCGCAATGGGTGTCGCTGTGGCGAAACCTATCGCTCGGCGCCCGCTATTACCTGGGGCTGGGCGCCGCGCTGGACCAGGAAATCCAGCACGACTTGGCGCTCGGGATTACGGCAGCGCACGACGAGCGCGTGGTGGGACTCGTCGGCGGGGTGGATACGCGCCGGCAGCAGCTGCTGTCCGAGGGGCCGAGCCAGGGACAGCAGCTGCAGCTTTATGCGGAAACTTCAAACCGCCTGCGGGGCGCCTATTCGGGCAATTTCTATCGGGCGGACTGGCGCGTGCATCTTCCCGCAGGCAAGACGGTGGTTGCGCTGCGCTGGAACGAGGCCTACGCGCAGCCCGAAGCCGAGCCGATTCAGCTGGGCGGCAGCTTCTCCGAGGAGGGTTTCGCCCTGCCCGTGCTCAACCAGCGCGAGTTTCCACTGCGCGGCTATACGAGCGGCGAGTCGGTGCTGACCGGCCATCACTCCCGGCTCGGGACGGTCGAGTGGCGCACGCCGATCTCGGACGTCGATCGGCATTTCATGGTGCCGCCGGTGGGCATGAACCGGTTCTCGCTCGCCGTCTTCTTCGACGTCGGCGCGGCCTGGGAGAGTGGCGCCTCGCAGCACTACTACCAGAGTGCGGGCGTGGAATTGCTGTCTGAATTGCGCGTGGGATATCTCTTCGGAGCGCAATTTCGCCTGGGCTATGCGAAGGCCTTCGAGGCGCCCGGAGGAAAAGTCGGCTATCTGCGGATCGGGCGCTCGTTCTGAGGGCGCGCCGGACCCGCCGTCCTTCTACTCCGGCTTGATCCCGGCCTCCTTCACCACCTTCGCCCATTTCGCCGTTTCGGACACGATGAACCTGCCGAACTCCTCGGGGCTCATCTGCACCGCCTCGCCGCCCTCGGATTCGAAGCGCTTCTTCGTTTCCGCGGTGGCGAGGATCACGGAGAGCTCCTTGTGCAGCCGGTCGATGACCGGCTTCGGCGTTCCGGCCGGCGCGACCATGCCCCACCAGTTGGTCGCCTCGTAGCCGGGGACGCCCGCCTCCGAGATGGTCGGCAGGTCGGGGAGCGCCGGCACGCGCTTGGCGCTTCCGACACCGAGCGCGCTTCAGCCGCCCGCTCTTGATCTGCGGCAGCATCTGGATCAGCGAGCCGATCGCGATCTGGGTGTTGCCGGCGACCACGTCCATCATCGCCGGCCCGCCGCCCTTGAACGGGATGTGCACGATGTCCAGTCCCGACTGCAGCTTGAACAGCGCGCTCGACAGGTGCTGGAAGCTGCCGACCCCTGCCGTGGCGTAGTTCAGCGTCCCGGGCTTCTGCTTCGCGAGCGCGATCAGATCCTCGAGCGAATTCACGGGGAGCTTGGGATTGACGCAGAGCACGACCGGCCCGGTGCCGAGCATTGCCACCGGCGCGAAGGCGCCGATCGGGTCGTACGGCAGCTTGTACATCGAGCTGCCGAAGGCGTGGGCGACCGAGATCAGGAGCAGCGTATAGCCGTCGGGCGCCGATCTCGCCGCGGCTTCGGTGCCGATGATCCCGCCCGCGCCGCCTTGGTTGTCGGCGACGACTCCCTTTCCCAGCCGCTCGGAGAGCTGGATCGCGATCATGCGTCCGACGACGTCGTTGCTCCCGCCCGGAGGGAAGGGGATGATGAGCCGCACGGGCTTGCTGGGGTAGGCCTGGGCCCATGCATGTGTTGTATGCAACGCAGCAAAGGGCAGCGCGAGCAGCAGGCCGAGGGTCGCGGACTTGAGCGTCTTCAGTCGTAGCATTTTCTTCCTCCTATTCCGTTCGGCTCGATCCGCCCGGGATTGATCTAGGTCAAAGCTCCCGGCCGGATGGGTCATACAGTCTGTCCAGAGGGTGGATAGCAGCAATGCAACCTTTGAGAGAAAGCAGCGCAGCGATTCCCCGATCCCTGCCATCGTTCGAGCGCAACTGCGAGACTCGCGCCATCTGGGACATCAGCGGGTTCGCGGATTGCCTGACGCAGTATCCCGGCAATTGTCCCTACGCGGTTCCCTTCGGACGCGGTTGCCTGTGTTTTAATCCGAACTGGCCAGATTTTGAAGTCTATCAGAAGAGATTCCGGAGCTAGCGGGCGCGCCGCGACTCGTTCACCTACCGATCCCTGGGCGCTCCGCGAGGCGGACTATCCCGCGCACGGCTCCGGCTTCGAGAAACTGACATTTCTCCTGCGCTACGCGATCCTGGCGCCATCCAATCGCAACACGCAGCCGTGGAATTTTACGGTCGGCCGGGACCAGATCAGCCTTCACTCCGATCTCTCGCGTTGGCAGCGGGTCTCCGATCCACGCGCGCGGGAGCTGCACATCAGTCTTGGCTGCGCCCTGGAGAACCTCCTCGTCGCGCTGGAGCATTTCGGTTTCGGGCACTACCTGACCCTTGCTCCCGACGCCTTCGACAGCTCCATCGCCGCGCAGATCGCAATCCTCGACAGGCCGACAGTGTCGCCTTTCCGCCCTTCGAGCCTGTTCAAGTCCATCGTCCGGCGCCGCACCAACCACGGGCGGTACCGCAGCCGCTCCGTGTCGCAGGCGGCGCTTAGCAAGCTCAAGGAGTGCAACGCAGACCGGGACCTGACCCTCCTGCTCACCGATAACACCGCGATCAAGCAAACGGCGCAGAGGCTGATGCTGAGAGGCGAGGCGCTCGGGCTCTCGAATCCGAAGTACCGTCAGGAGCTCGCGGACTCCATCGGCAGCGGGGACTTCGGTGGCCCCTGGCTGCTGTCGGTCGCGCAGCAGTTCGCGATCGCCCAGCTTGGAATGAAAGCGGCGGATGCGAGGGGCGATCACAAGGCGCTCGCTGCCTCGCCCGTGTTCGGCCTGATCAGCGGCGCCGACGGCGGAGAGGCGGAGCAGATCAAGGCCGGGCAATTGCTCGAGCGCCTTTATCTCACCGCAACGACCGAGGGTCTGAGCCTTCAGCCGATCAGCCAGCTGCTCGAGGTCGATGAGGTCAGGAGGAGGTTCGCGAAGCTGTTCCGCGCGGGCGGCGTTCCCATGGTCGCGTTCAGGCTGGGCTATGCCGACCCGCCGGCGAAACCCACGCCGCGCCGGCCGTTGGAAGACGTGCTCCGTTGAGGCGCAGTACGCCAGGGCCACGCCGCGGCGAGTCTCACACTTTCAGGTCGATCAGCGTCGAGGTTTCGATGTCGTCGCCGAACCACGCCTTGATCCTCGCCTCGCGCTTGCCGATGTATTCGATGCGCCCGTCGTTTTGAATCATGGGCAGGTCGTGGCCGGGTATGAGAATGCTGCCCGGGCGCTTCTTCCACAATTTCCAGATTCTCTCGATCGACGCGCTGCTCAGGGCGGCGTCGTAGGTGGCTTCGCCCTTGCGCGACAGGAGCTCCGCGCGATTCTTGGCCGCGTCACCGGTGAAGATCGCGTCGCGCTCTTTTCCCTCGACCACGAAGACGAGATGTCCCGGAGTGTGGCCCGGCGCGGCGTGCGCCCTGACCCCCGGCATGAACTCCTGCTCCGCCGCGACCGGGAGCAGCGTCGGCCAGTTCTCCAGCTCGCGCATGTACAGCTCCGGCACCGGTCCCTGTCCCCAGGGCTCGTTCAGGGACCACGCCAGCTCCCGCGCGCCGATGACGATGCGCGCGTGGCGAAACAGGATCCAGTTGAGCGAATGGTCGTAGTGCGAATGCGTGAGGATCACATGCGTGACGTCGGCGGGCTCGAGGCCGCGCTTCTCGAGCTGCTCGAGGAGGCCCTTTCGCATGCTGAAGCTGCCGACGTCCACCAGCGCGACGTGCCCGTGGCCGCGGATGAGAGCCACGGTGCTCCAGCCCAGGCCCCCGTGGCACACCATCCTGCCGGGAAAGCCCTGGAGGAGGACGTCGATCTCGTAGCCGTCGATTTTCATTGCGTCGTTCATTCCCTCACCGCTCATCGCAGCGAAATCTCGTGCACCTGCTTCGCGCGCTCGGTGGCGGCGGCGAGGAGAAAAGCCAAGTCTGTGCCGGTGGAAACGTAGCGCGCGCCCATCCTCACGAACTCGGCGGCAAGCTTGGGGCGGGTCGCGAGGCCACCCACGCCGAGGTGCTTGCCGTGCCTGCGGCAGGCGGCGAGGGTGAGCGCGTAGGCCTCGCGCACGCGTTCGTGCTCGTATTGCCCGGGAAGGCCCATGTCGGCGAGGAGGTCGTTCGTGCCGATGAGCACCATGTCCACGCCCCCCACCGCCGCGATCTCGTCGGCCTTTTCGATCGCTTGGGCGGTCTCGAACTGCACGACGACCATCGTCGCCTCGTTCATCGCGGCGTTCGCCTCCGCCGCCGGGAAGGAACGGTAGTGCAGATGGGGCAAAGGGCCGGCCGCCGAGCGCTCCCCCTGCGGCGGAAATTTCGCCGCAGCGACGACCTCGCGCGCCTCTGCGGCCGATCCGATGTGCGGCGCGATCACTCCGAGCGCGCCGGCGTCGAGCGCTCGCGAAACGTGCTCGGGACGCGTGCTCGGGACGCGCACGAAAGGCGCGATGCCGATCTCCAGCGCCGCGATGCAGATCTGGCTGGTCGTTTCGAGCGACAGGCTCGAGTGCTCGATGTCCACATAGATCGAATCGAACCCAGCGGTCTTCGCAATGCGTGCGATCTCGACCGAGCGCGCAAGACGCACGGTCATCGAGGCGACCACTTCGCCGCGGGCGAGCTTCTCCTTGACGTTGTTTCGGACGACTTCCCGTGCGGACATGGGTCTCCCCTGAGGGTGCGCTATTGTATGCTGCCCGGGTGCGGTGCCCCGGTGCGGACGTCGTACAATGCTTGCCTCAAAGGCCAGGGAGTACGGAATATGGAAAAAGTTCTTGTCGCTTTCTCGGCCGTGCTCACCCTGGTTTGCGGCACGGCGCTCTCGCAGCCCTATCCGAACCGTCCGATCCGCATGGTCGTCGGCTTCCCGCCCGGAGGCGGCACCGACGTCGTCGCCCGCATCATCACGCCCAAGCTCTCCGAGAACCTGGGGCAGCCGGTCGTCATCGAGAACCGGCCGGGCGCGACCGGCACGGTGGCCGCGGCGGTGGTCGCGAAATCCCCGGCCGACGGCTACACGATCATGATGGGCCACGTGTCGGTGAATGCGATCGCGCCCAGCCTCTTCCCCAACCTGCAGTACGATGTGATCAAGGACTTCGCTCCGATCATACTTGCCGCCTCGGTGCCGCACTTCGTCGTCGTGCACCCATCCGTGCCCGTGAAATCGATCCAGGAGTTCATCGAGTACGCCAAAGCGCGGCCGGGAAAATTGAGTTTTCCGTCCGCGGGCAACGGCAGCACGCCTCACCTCGCGGGCGAGATCTTCAAGAGCATGGCCGGCGTGAACCTCGTGCACGTTCCGTACAAGGGCACCGGGCAGTCGATGGCGGACCTGCTCGCCGGCCAGCACCAGGTCGCCTTCGACACCGCGCCCGCTTCGGCAGGCAACGTGCGCTCGGGGAGGATGCGCGTGCTCGGCGTCTCGAGCGCCAAGCGCGTTCCGGAATTCCCCGACGTGCCCACGGTCGCCGAAGCCGGAGTTCCCGGCTACGAGGTGACGACCTGGTACGGCATGTTTGCGCCGGGCGGAACCCCACCCGCGATCGTCAACCGCCTGCATGCCCAGACATTGAAGGCGATGCAGTCGCCCGAGGTGCGACCGAAGCTCGCCGATGCCGGCGCCGACGGCACAGTGACGCGGACGCCGGAGGAATTCGCCGCGCTGGTGCGCGCCGACGTCGCGCGCTACGCGAAGATCATCAAGGAAACCGGCCTCAAGATCGATTAAACGCGGACCGCTTCGCGGCCGCTTTAATTCCGCCGGTTGGAAGGGACGCGGCAGCGCCCTTCAACCGGCGGTGAGGCGGAGATGAGGAAAGTATCGTGAAAGTGAACAACACCGGTCATACCCTGGGCGCGACGATCGAGGGCCTGGATCTCGCGAAGCCGCTCTCGCAGGCGGACTTCGACGCGGTGCTGCGCACCCTCGGCGAGCGCGGCGTCGTATGCTTTCCGCGGCAGCAACTGACATCCCGGCAGCTCGCCGACTTCAGCGAGCGCTTCGGCAAGCTCGAGATCAACGTCGCCAACGCCTACCAGGAGCCGGGTATCCCAGAGGTGATGACCCTTTCGAACATCGTCGAGAACGGCAAGCCGATCGGGCTCGCCGACGCAGGGCAGGACTGGCACACCGACATGTCCTACAGCAGCATGATCGCGTTTGCCAACGTGCTCTACGGCATCAAGATCCCGCGGCGCGACGGCAAGCCGCTCGGCGCGACCGAGTTCTCCAGCATGCACGCCGCGTACGAGGACCTCCCCGCCGAGATGAAGCGCGACCTCGAAGGCATGACGGTTCTGCACGACTTCAACAAGTTCTGGGAGATGATGCGCAGGCGCGGCAGTCCGCGCCCGCCGCTCACCGAGGCTCAGCGCAAGGCGAAGCCGCCGGTGTCGCACCCGATCTTCCTCACGCATCCGATCACCCGGCGCAAGGTGCTGTACGCGAATCCGGGCTATTCGATGCGCATCAACGAGCTGCCGGAAAAGGAAAGCGACGAGACGCTCGAGTTCCTGTTCGAGCACCAGTTGAAGCCCGAGTACCGCTATTCATTCCACTGGAGCGAAGGCGACGTCCTCATGTGGGAGGACATCGGCACCATCCACAACGCGATCGCCGACTACGGTCCTGACGAGCTTCGCCTTATCAAGCGCTGCCAGGTCATGGCGACGATGTTCTACGGGGATCGATGAAGCGCGGGCCTTAGGGTGCGCCGTGCGATGACATGACTGAGGAGGAGAAATGAAAGGGATTCTTGCGGCGCTTGTCGCCCTGCTGTGCGCGCTTGGCGGCAACGCCTGGGCGCAAACCTACCCGGCGAAGCCGGTGAAGTTCGTCGTCGGCTTCGCGGCGGGCGGCCCGACGGACGTGATCGCGCGGATCGTCGCGGGGGACATGACAGTGTCGCTCGGCCAGTCCTTCGTCGTCGAGAACCGGCCGGGAGCGAACGCGATCATCGCGACCGAGGCGGTCGCACGTTCAGCGCCGGACGGCTATACGCTGCTTTTCTCCTCGCTTTCTCTCCTCGTGAATTCCATCCTGATGGAGGGCAAGGTTCAGTACGATCCGTTCAGGCACTTCACGCCCGTGAGCAACGCGGCCGTGCTGCCCATGGTGGTCGTGACCAGCCCGGATACGCGGATCAACTCGATGCAGGAACTGATCGCCCGTGCCAAGGCAAAGCCCGGCGAGCTGAGCTACGCGACCTCCGGCAACGGCGGCTCCACGCACCTGGCGGGCGCGATGCTCGAGAACGCCACCGGAACGAAGATGATCAACGTTCCCTTCAAGGGCAACGGCCCGGCGCTCGCGGAGGTGATGTCGGGCCGCGTGACCTTCATGTTCTATCCGATCGTGGGCATCGCCGACCAGGTTTCGGCGAAAAAGCTGAAAGTACTTGCGGTCGGCACGCCCAGACCGCACCCTGATTTCCCGGCCGTGCCCACCTTGGAGCAATCGGGCTTGCCCGGGTTCGAGGAGACCGCGCCCTGGGTCGGCGTGCTCGCCCCGGCCGGCACGCCCGCGGCGGTCGTCGCGCTCCTCGCAGACGAGATTCGCAAGTCCCTGGCGAAGCCTCAAACGCAGGAGCGGATGAAGGCTCTGGGCGCCGTCACTGTCGCCGACACTCCGGGCGAATTCGCGGCGTTTCTCAAGAAGGACCACGAACGCTGGGCGCGCGTCATCAAGGCATCGGGAGTGAAGGCTGAATGACGACAGCGGGCGAGCTGCGCGGCGCCGCCGGCCACTCCGCGGCTCCGGCGGCATCCTCCTGTCCGGCCTCGCGGCGCTCGGCCGCCCGCATACTGCGCGCCTGGAACATCGAGGATCTGCGCCGGCTCGCGAAAAAACGCCTGCCGCGAAGCATATTCGATTTCTTCGACGGCGCCGCCGAGGACGAAATCACGCTGCGCGACAACCGGGCGGCGTTCGAGCGCGTGCGTCTCGCGCCCAAGGCGCTCACGGGCGTCGCGCAGATCGATACTTCGACGACGATCCTCGGCGCGCGCTCGAAGCTGCCGATCGCGGTCGGCCCGACCGGAGGCGTCGGCTTCGGCTGGCCATACTCCGACGTGGGCATCGCGCGGGCGGCCGCTGCGGCCGGCATCCCTTACACGCTCTCGACCATGGCGACCGCCTCGATCGAGCGCATCGCGCGCGAGGCGGGTGGCAGGCTGTGGTTCCAGGCCTACATCTTCCGGCAGCGCGAGATGACGATGGGGCTGATCGAGCGCGCGCAGAAGACCGGCTACGAAGCGCTGATGGTGACGGTCGACGTGCCGGTCGGAGGCAAGCGCGAGCGCGACTTCCGCAACGATTTTGCGATCCGCTTCCAGTTCACGCCGAGGAACGTGCTCGATTTCGCGTCGCGCCCGCTGTGGGTGCTTGCGATCCTGCGCCACGGCATGCCGGTGCTGGAGAACGTGGTCGGCCTTGCCCCGGAAGCGAAGAGCACCGCCGAGATCGCGTCCTCGGTCGGGCAGTTCTGGGACGCGGACTTCGACTGGGACGGGCTGAAGGCGATGCGCGATCGCTGGCCGAGGAAGATGCTGGTGAAGGGGGTCCTGCGCGCCGATGATGCCGAGCGGCTGGCCGCGATGGGGATCGACGCGATCGTCGTGTCCAATCACGGCGGGCGGCAGCTGGACGGCGCGGTCGCCGCGCTCGACGCGGTGCCGCCCATCGTGCGGGCGGTGAAAGGGAAGATGAGCGTGCTCGTGGACGGCGGCGTGCGGCGCGGCGTGGACGCCGTGAAAGCGGTCGCGCTCGGCGCCGAGGCGGTCATGCTCGGCCGGGCGACTCTCTATGGAGCTTGCGCGGCGGGCGAGGCGGGTGCAGCGCGCGCTCTCGAGATCCTCCGCGACGAGCTGGTGCGAGCGATGCAGCTCTCGGGGGTGCGGACGGTGGCCGAGATCGGTCCCGACTTGCTCGGACCTTCGGCGTAAGCGCGGGGCAGCGGAACTAGACCGGTTTTCGGGCAACGACGATCAGCTCGGTAGTCTCCGGCGCCTCGCGCTCCAATCCAAGCCTGCGCCGCAAACCGAAATCGCTCAATGACCACCACGGTGTGGTCAGCTGCACATCCTCTTCGCTGAATCGAAAGCCCGTCGCCCGAACCAGGGCCAGATATTCCTCGGCCGTTCTTTGCACGTGCATCGGGTGGCGGAAAAACCAGCGCACGGCCCAGCTGTAGATAAACGGCTTGCAGGACTCGCTCAACAGCAAGAAGCCGCCCGGTTTCAGCACGCGGTAGAGTTCCGCCAGCCCCGCCTCTTGCGAGGCAATGTGGTGAATCAGCTGGTGGCAAAAGATCATGTCCACACTGCCGTCGGGAAGCGGCAGCCTGCTTACCTTGCCCCTCTGCATTTCTATGCCGCACCTGCACTGAGCGGCGGTCTCGGCGGCCTTGTCGAGAAGCCGTGCGTCGATATCGATGCCGAGGATCCTCTTCGGTTGCAGGTACCGATCGAGCAAGGTGAACGATGCGCCCTGGCCGCAACCGATATCGAGCAGGGTATCCACACGCTGCGCGCGGGCACGCAGCAGGCGCTGGCAATCCTCCACGGCCACGGCGAGCACGTAGCGATACCAGATCTTCGTGCTCAGGAACCATTTTCCGATGCGCGTCTCGCGCACCCACTCCAGGTCCCCGGGAGCGAGCGCGAAGGGACGTTGGTCGAGGGAGGAATCCATCCTGCTGGCGCCTTCAACTACAAGTTTGCCTAGGCGAAATCATAAAATAACTTGGTGTAAGATGCCCAGGGAAAAATTCCGGAGTCTGCAGCGCGATCGTGGCGTGCGGTAACCGCAACCATCGCCTCTCTGCCATGCCCAACACGCACAATCCGCCACAACGTCGCGCCGCGTTGTGGTTGCGCCAACTGTTCCATCGTCTTCTCCGTGGTCTGGAATTGCTGCCCCTGGCGGCATTTCTCCTGGCTATAGGGCTTTTCGATTCCTATGCGAGCGGACACTGGATCCCGCCTTACGCCATCGGCACGGCGATAGCGACCGTCGTGACTGTCGCCGCGCTGCGGCGGAGGCAGATTCTCAATCGTATCGCTCTTGGCATCAACGGGTATTTGTTGAGCGGGCTGATCGGACAGATCTTGTCCATCCAGTGGCTGACCCAGGCCCTGGGCGAACTGGAAGCGGCCGGCATGCTGATCTGGATCGTCGGCGTGGGTGCAGCGAGCACACTGGCGAGCCGCGCGGGGTTTGCCGGTGTGGCCAACGACGACCGCGACAAGGTCAATGGCTATTCACTGTGGCTCTTGGCGGCGTCCGTGCTGGCGCTGACTGCGTGCTATTTCCTGCACGGCAATCGGCTCTTGTCCGACGTTCTGCCCTTTGGGTTCCTGTTCGCGGTCCACGGACTGGTGCGCAAGCGCCAAGCGGCAGGCGACCAGCGGGAGACTGCTTTACCATAGTCGACCTCTGGAACGCCCATGAGCCCTCCGCCCACCCGCCCGCGCCGGCGCAAATCGAGTTTGCGCGTGAGCATGGTGCTGCTCGGTGCCGCCGCGCTCTCCGCCTGCGAGGGCGAGCCGCAGTACGTCAACCGGGACATGTACGCGAGCGCCGAGGAATGCCAGCAGGATTGGGGCCGTCCCGAATCCTGCGAGCCGGCGTATCGGCCGGGACCCGGCGCTTCGCGCGTCTGGTACGGGCCCCGGTACCAATCGGGATCGAGCGCGCCTCGGAGTCCGCGGTCGATCGGCACGACCTCCACCCGGAGTTCGTCGGCATCCAGCTCCAGCTCGACCAGCCGCGGCGGGTTCGGATCGCGGTCGTCCTTTCACTCAAGCGGCGGGTGACAGGATGGCGCTCGCATGAGGCGCAGCACCGTGCCGCCCAGGGCGGACTGGCAGCGCCGCTGCGAGGAGATGGGATTTTCGTTTCATTCCGTCGGCGGCCGCTACTGGGAAGAAACGGCCTGCTACGTGTTCTCTGCCGATGAGATCGATATTCTGGAGGCGGCCACCGGGGAATTGCACCGCATCTGCCTCGAGGCCTGCGACCGTATCGTGAGGGGCGAGCGCTATCGCGAGCTCGCGGTTCCGGATGCCTTCTCCCGGTTGGTCGCCGAATCGTGGAAGCGGCGGGATTCTTCCATCTTCGGCCGGTTCGATCTGGCATGGGACGGGAACGGGCCGCCCAAGCTGCTCGAATACAACGCCGACACGCCCACTGCGCTCATCGAAGCGAGCGTCGCGCAGTGGTTCTGGCTGGAGGACCGCAAGCGTCCGGGATCGGACCGGGCCGGGGCGATCGGCGAGGGTGCCGACCAGTTCAATTCGCTGCACGAAAAGCTCATCGAGCGCTGGAAGGATCTCGACCTCGGCGCCGACGTCGTCTACTTTTCCTGCGTCCCCGACCACGAGGAGGACTACGGCAACACCCACTACCTCCGGGATACCGCCGCCCAAGCCAGCGTCGATACGCGATTCATTTTCATCGAGGACATCGGCTGGAACGAGGAGGCGGGCGCTTTCGTGGACCTCGAAGGGAACCGAATCGAAGCCCTCTTCAAGCTCTACCCGTGGGAATGGCTCGTGAGGGAGAGATTCGGCCCGCACATCCTGGAGAAGACCTGCGCCTGGGTCGAGCCGCCCTGGAAGATGATGCTTTCCAACAAAGCCGTGCTCGCGATCCTCTGGGAGCTGTTCCCGGATCATCCGAACCTGTTGCCGTGCCATTTCGAAGCAGGTCCCCTCGCGGGGGCCGACTACGTCAAGAAGCCCATCCTCGCGCGCGAAGGCAGCAACATCAGCCTCCGGCGCAGTGGCGGCGCGCTGATGACGGGCGGCACCTACGGCGAAGAGGGGTATGTTTTCCAGCAATACGCGCCGCTCGCGCATTTCGAGGGAAACCATGCCGTCATCGGCGCATGGATCGTCGGGGACGAGCCGGCGGGGATCGGAATCCGCGAAGACGATTCGCCGATCACGAAGAATACCAGCCGGTTCGTTCCGCACTATTTCGAGTAGGCCGTTCCACGCGCCGCAAAGGAGAAAGCCATGAGTGAGTTCGTCGCATCGATCAGCGGGCTGGACGATTTTGTCGTCTACTTCGTGACCGCCCTCGGCCTCGTGGTCGTGTTCCTGAGGATATATACCTGGGTCACTCCATACCGCGAGGTCGGACTCATCCGGCAGGGCAATGTCGCTGCTGCTTTGTCCTTCTCCGGGGCGCTCCTCGGCTTCGTCATCCCGCTCGCGAGCGCGATCAGCCACAGCGTCGCGTGGTGGGATATGGTGTTCTGGGGCGGGGTGGCCCTCGTCGTTCAACTGCTGTCGTATTTCGCGGTCCGCGTGATCTTCCCGAATCTGCCGCAGGAGATTTCGCAAGGGAAGGTCGCGCAAGGCCTGGTTCTCGGCGCCATTTCGATCGCGATCGGGATTCTGAACGCGGCGTCGATGACGTATTGAGCGCCGCATGAACCGGGTCCTCGTCCTGCTTGTAGCGCTTTTCGTCTCATCGCCGGCACTCGCCCAGACCTATCCCAGCAGGCCGATCCGCCTTGTCGTGCCCTGGCCGGCGGGCGGCACCGTCGATGGCGTCGCTCGCGTGATCGGCCCGAGTTTTTCCAGCGGCCTCGGCCGTCCCTTGCTCGTCGAGAACAGGGCCGGTGCGGGCGGGTCGATCGGTCAGGCGGAAGTGGCAAAGGCGCCCGCCGACGGCCACACGCTGCTCCTCGTGTTCGACACCCACGCGGTCAACCACCTGCTCTACAAGAACCTCGGCTACGATCCGTTCAAGTCTTTCGAGCACGTGAGCCTCATCGTGACTTCGCCGCAGGTGCTGGTCGGGGCGACCAACTTCGCTCCCTCCACGGTCGCGGAGCTGGTGACCCACGCAAAATCAAACCCGGGAAGGGTGACCTATGCCACGGTGGGCGCGGGCAGCTCGAACCACCTGAACGCCCTGCTGTTTGCGAACCGCACCGGAATCGAAATGACCCACGTGCCCTACAAGGGCGGCGCCCCGATGATGATCGACCTGGTCGGCGGCCAGGTGAACGTGATGTTCGTGTCGGCACCGCAGGCGATCCCGCAGGTGAAGGCGGGCCGCATCAAGGCGCTCGCGATCGGCAGCGCCGCGCCGCATCCCCCAGCTTCCCGATACGCCTACGGTCGCCGAGTCGCTTCCGGGATTCTCCGCGCAATCCTGGGTCGGAATGCTCGCGCCGGCGGGAACGCCGAAGGACATCGTCGCGCGGCTGCACGCCGAACTCGACGAAGCGCTCGCCGATCCGGAAGTGCGCGGCAAGCTCGCCGCCCAGGGCTTCGACGTCGTGGGCAGCACGCCCGCGGAGTTCCTCGCGTTCGCGCGCGCGGAATCCGACAAATGGGCGAAGGTGATTCGCGACTACCAGGTGCGGGTGGAGTAGATTGCTCGACGGGCTCCAACTCAATAGATGCGCTGTCACAGGGTGAGGAGATCGCCATGCCCCGAGACATGAACTGGGTACCGCAAGGTGTCATTCCCGCGGTGCTGCTGCCCTTCAACGAGGACCTCTCGATCGACGAGGCCTCGTTCCGCGCGCACTTGCGCGATGTCGCCTCGGTCGAGGGCCTCTCGGCGATCACGATCAACGCGCACTCGACCGAGGTCGCGTCGTGCACCTTCGACGAGCAGAAGCGCGTGCTCGCGATCGCCCGGGACGAGATCGGCGGCCGGCTTCCGATCGTCCACGGCGTTTATGCCGAAGGCAGCCTCGAAGCCGCGCGCATCGCCAAGCATGGCGGCCGAAGGCGGCGCGGCGGCGCTGCTGGTCTTCCCGCCCGGGCCCTTCACCATGGGCCAGCGCCCCGAGATGGCGATCGAGCACTTCCGGCGCATCGCGGGAGCCGCGGGTCTTCCGATCATTGCTTTCCAGTACCCGCTCGCAGGCGGCCAGGGCTATCCTCTCGGGACGCTCCTGAAGATCATCGAGGCGGTGCCGCAGGTCGCGCGCAATCAAGGACTGGTGCGCGAGCCCGCAGCTGCACGAGCGCCAGATCCGCACGCTGCAGTCGCTCAACCCGCCGGTCAACGTGCTCACCACGCACAGCTCCTGGCTGATGAGCTCGCTCGTTGCCGGGCGCGAACGGCCTGCTCTCGGGCAGCGGTTCGGTGATCGCCGATCTCCAGGCGAGGCTCTTCCGCGCGGTCCGTGCGAACGACCTCGCCACCGCAAGGAAGATCAACGACCGCATCTGGCCGACGGCCGAAGTGTTCTATTCCGAACCCTGGGTGGACATGCACAACCGGATGAAAGAGGCCCTGGTGATGATGGGCAAGCTTCCGCGCGCGGTGGTGCGCCCGCCGCTCGTGAAGATCCCGCAATCCGAGATCGAGCGCATCCGCGCCGCGCTCATCGCCGCGGGTCTTCTGGATCAGGCGGGCCGCTCGCTCCGCGCCGCATGAATGAAAATCGAGTGCGTCCTGCAGTGCGGGAACCACCTCGGCGAAGGCCCGGTCTGGGACGTCGAGGAGGGCCGGCTCTACTGGGTTGACGGCACCGGCCGGCGCGTCGGCAGGCCTTCCATCTGGCGCCTCGATCCGAAGACCGGCAAGACCGAGAACTGGGTGCTGGCCCGCGACGTCGGCGCGCTCGCGCTGCGGCAGCAGGGCGGCGCGGTGCTCGCGCTCGACGACGGCTTCTACTTCTTCGACTTTGGCAGCGGCAGGCTCGATACGATAGCGCTGGTCGACGCCGAGCAGCCGCGCACGCGCCTGAACGACGGCAAGTGCGACCGGCGCGGGCGCTTCTTCGCCGGCGGCATGGACGACAAGGAAGAGCTCGACGATCTGCGGCCTGTGGCGTCTCGATCCCGACCTGCGGGTCACGCAGGGTGGATGACGGCATCATCTGCTCGAACGGCCCGTGCTGGAGCCCCGACGACAGCACCTTCTACTTCGCCGACACCTTCCAGGGCGAGATGTGGGCGTACGACTACGACCTCGCGACCGGCACGCTCGCCAACAAGCGGCTTTTTGCCTCCTTCAAGGACGACCCGGGCGTCGCCGACGGCTCGACCGTCGACGCGGAGGGCTGCGTGTGGAACGCGCAGCTGATCTCGGGCGACCTCGTGCGCTACGCGCCCGACGGCAGCGTCGAGCGGCGCATCGGCATGCCGGTGAGAAACATCACCAGCGTGATCTTCGGCGGGGACAAGCTCGACGAGATCTACGTCACCTCGATGGCGCGAGTGAAGCACCCCGCGGTGCACGACCATTTCGCCAAGGAGGTGAAGCCGCAGTTCCTCGCGGGGAGCCTGTTTCGCGTCACCGGCCTCGGTATCCGCGGCGTGCCGGAGCCAAGATTCGCGGGGTGAATCGAAGCTCGCTACCTGATTATCCTGTCCGCCCACACGAGCAGGCCGGGTGGAATCGTAAGGCCAATCTCCTTGGCCGCGCGTGCGAGGAATCCGATTGAATCAGCGCTCGCCGGCAAGCGGAGGGCGTGCCGTGACGCTGGGGAAGCGCCGGGAACCCGGACTAGTGTCCGGGTCCCGGCTTGGTTGCTGGCATCGCTACTCCGATAATGGCTTGTAGTTCGTTAGCGTCCGCAGTCCGATCTTCCTGCCCATCTCCTCACCGGACCCGATCGCGGCTTGGCGGTTGTCTCCAAAGGACATCGGTTCGAAGGATACGCCTTTCGCGTACTCGCGAATTCGCGACGAGGTGTACGCGGCGCCGGTCGCGCTCGCTCCCGTCAGCGTCATTCCCGATGCACCCGCCGATCCCAATTCGGATTCCAGGATGACCTGGATGGCCGCCCCGGCGGCACAGGGACCGCAGGCTAGCGCGGACTTGTAGGTGACCTGCTCACTGCCTCCGTATACGTCGCTGAGCGCCATCGATACGAGTGCGTACAGCCTCGCGCTTTGAATCGGGCTCAAGGCTTGCGCTTCGATGAACTGCCCCACGATCCAATGCCATGCCACGGCGTCCGCCCCCGAACTATGCGTGAAAACCCAAGGCGGGGATGTTTTCGAGTTGCCGCCCGGTCCCGCCGAGCTCAGATCCGAGGCGAAGATCGCATAGATATTGCCCCCGAGAGCCCGTCCAGTAATCAGCGCGCTGGATTTCTCCTGTGAGTCGGGCACCGCTGCCGCCGAATGCATCAGCGCCGCGTCCAGAGCGGGTTTGTGCTCCGGATGGAGTTGCGCCAGGACGTAGTGAGCCGCCGCCGCCGCGGCCACATCGCTTGAAACGCGAATGGGCCGGTAGGGCTTCACGACGAAGCGGGGAACGTAGGCGCCCTCGATGAAGTTCATGGTTTCAAACATGGCGACGTGCACCATCGCCATCTCGATCGCCGCAGGGACGGGGCGCTGTTCCGATGAGACCACCGTATGCAAGGCGATCTTGCTCCAGTCCGCAACCACGTCGGCGCGAGCCGGCGAGAGCAGAATCAGGAACGCGACCAGCGAGCGGCCGATGGCGCGCACGGCTCTCCCCCACCTATCTACGGATTGCACCTTGCGAAGCGACATTGTCGAGACACACATTTCTGCGTTACGCATATAACCTCCTCGTGTGAGTTGAGGCCGAGAGAACCTCCCGGCCGAGGACAGTCTCGCAAGCGCTTCTGTCTCGCTCTGTCTCGAGGCGCACGGTCTTCTTGTGACTTAGTTACGAAATGCCTCGGGCACGCGATCACTCTCCTGGAGCCTCAGGTAGATGGTCGCGCGCGGCGGGACCCCTGGAAATCCCACGTTCATGGGAGGACCGCGCCGACAGTCGCGGGTCATCCCCCGAGTGATTTGTTCGCAGGCACCCGGGTCCGCTTGCGCAGCGAGGGGATTGAAACGAGAATAGACCGAGCAAGCGCCGGCAGAGCGAACCCCAGAAGCGGTTCCAGGGAGGGTCGATGCAAAAGCTGAATCCGAAGGGCCCGTCACCCGAGGAAATCCTGAGCGTGATCGCTCTGAGGGACACTGCCCAGCATGCGGTCACGCGGACGTTCCCGAAAAACACCATCGTCGTCAACGAGGGTGAACAGACCGATTCGCTCTACATCATCGTCTCCGGGCGGGTGAAGATCTACGTCAGCGACGACAACGGCAAGGAGATCGTACTCAGCGAAGCAGGACCCGGGGAGTACTTCGGGGAAATGGTGCTCGACGAGGGCCCCCGTTCGGCTTCGGTGATGACACTGGAGCCGACGCAGTTCCTGGTCATACCCGGAGAGGACTTCATGGAATTCGTCGTGAAGAGCCCGGAATTCTCGCTGCACCTTATCCTCAAGCTCATCCGGCGGGTGCGCGCGCTCACCAATGACGTGAAGAGTCTCGCGCTCATGGACGTATACGGCCGCGTGGCGCGCATGCTCCTGGACCTTGCCGTGGACCGCGATGGCGTGCTCGTAATCGAGAAGCGTCCAACGCAGCAGGAGATGGCCAGCCGGGTCGGCGCGTCGCGCGAAATGGTCAGCCGCATCCTTGGCGACCTCGTCAACGGCGGATACATCGAAGTCGAGCGAGACCAGATCAAGATCGCACGCACCCTGCCGCGCGCGTGGTAGCGGTGCTGACCCGGGCAGCGTGAATTTGTCACAAGCTTGACGCGCACTGCTTCACTGTCGGGGCGCGCCTGCAGCGAGAGGATGGACCTCAAAGAGGGGGACCAGGTGAATCCACGCCGGCAAGTGTTGATGGCGCTCGGACTGGGTGCGCTTTCGGCGGCCTTTGCGGCGCTTGCCCAGCAGCAGGGCAAGGTTTGGCGTGTCGGCTTCCTCGCGCTGCGCCACTTGGATCTTGTCGATACCGACTACTACTACGGCCCCTTCCGACAGGGAATGCGCGAGCTCGGCTACGTCGAAGGCCGGAATCTCGCGATCGAATGGCGTTCGGCCGAAGGCAAGGCCGAGCGTCTGCCCGCATTGGCCGCGGAACTGGTTCAGCTCAAAGTCGATGTGATCGTGACCGCAGGGACCCCAGCCACCGGCGCGGCGCAGAAAGCAACTTCTACCCTTCCCATCGTCATGGCGACGACCGCCGACCCGGTCGGCAGCGGATTCGTCAAGGGTCTTGCACGTCCAGGCACGAACATCACCGGGCTCTCCAACCTCACCGTGGACATCAGCCCCAAGAACCTGGAGATCATGCTCAGCCTCGTGCCCAAGCTCTCCCAGGTGGCGGTTCTGGTCAATCCCACAAACTCGGCGCATGCGGCAATTCTGAAGAGCACCCAGGCCGCAGCGCAGAAACTCAACATCAAGGTCCTGCCCGCGGAAGCGCGAACCGCGCAGGAGATCGATCGCGCATTTTCCGTGATGACCCGCGAACGCGCCGGGGCGGTCATCATCGCTGTCGACGGTTTTTTCATCCAGCAAGGGCGCCAGATCGCCGACCTGGCGGCGAAGCAGCGGCTTCCTTCCATGTCCGGGAGCCGGGAATACGTCGAAGCCGGCGGACTGGTGAGCTACGGGCAGAACCTCGCGGACAACTTCCGCCGCGCGGCCACTTACGTGGACAAGATCTTCAAGGGCGCGAAGCCCGGCGATCTGCCGGTCGAGCAACCCACAACGTTCGAACTGTTCATCAACCGCAAGGCCGCGAAAGCGCTCGGCATCACGATCCCGCAGTCGATCCTGGTGCGCGCCGACAAGGTGATCGAGTGACTACACGCCGGAAGATTCGACGGACATTCCTCCTCGCCGCAGCGGCCTGGCCCGCACTCGCTTGGGCGGGCGCAGTACGCGCGCAGGCGCCGGCAAGAGTCCGCCGGATAGGACTGCTCTCGCCATTCTCGCCTTCCGATACCGCGCTCTGGTACCAGGCATTCCGGCTCGGTCTCCGCGACCTCGGATGGGTCGAGGGAAAGAACATCAGCATCGAGTACCGCTATGCGGAGGGTAGAAGCGATCGCCTCCCTGACCTCGCAGCCGATCTCGTCCGTCTCAAGGTTGACGTCATCGTCGCTTCCGTTGCTCCCGATGCTCTGGCTGCCCAAAAAGCTACCAGGGCAATCCCTATCGTTATGGCGGCTGCGGGTGACCCTGTTGCAAGTGGGCTGGTTGAGAGCCTGGCGCGGCCCGGCGGCAACGTCACGGGGTTGTCCCAAATGACCTCGAGCTGGTCGGAAAACGGCTGGAGCTGCTCAAGGAAATGGTTCCCAAGCTCTCCCGCGTGGCTGTGCTCTGGAATCCACAGGGCGCAGGCTCGACACTCAGTTGGAAAGAAATCCAACTCCCGGCACGGCAGCTGGGAATCCAGCTTCATTCGCTGGAGGTACGGAGCCCCAACGATTTCGACAAAGCGTTCGAAGACGCGACCAGGGCGCGCGCTGGCGCTCTTTTCATCATGCCAGACCCGGTGATCACTACGAATCTAAAACGGATCGCGGACCTTGCGGCAAAGAGCCGCCTGCCGTCGATATTTCAATTTTCGGAATTCGCGGACGCCGGCGGTCTTGTGGCCTATGGGCCAGACCGTGCCGACTTGTACCGGCGCGCCGCCACCTACGTGGACAAGATCCTCAAGGGCGCGAAACCGGGCGATCTGCCGATCGAGCAGCCGACCAAGTTCGAGCTGGTGGTCAACATGAAGACCGCCAAGGCGCTCGGCATCACGATCCCGCAGTCGGTCCTGTTTCGCGCCGATCGGGTGATCGAATGAACCGGCGCAGAAGATTCCTCATCGCGATAGGAACCGTGGCGTTCGCGGCGCCACTGGCCTCCTTCGGTCAGCAGCCAGGCAAGATCTGGCGGGTCGGTTTTCTGTCGGGGCGTAGTCGCCCGGATTCTCTCGACTCGGATTATTACGGCGCGTTCCTGAGGGGCATGCGCGAGCTCGGCTATGTCGAGGGCAAGAATTTGGCGATCGAGTGGCGATTCGCCGACGGCGATTACGAACGCCTTCCCCGCCTGGCAGCGGAATTGGTACGACTGAAAGTGGACGTCGTCGTGGCCGCAGGCCCGCCCACGGTAGTCGCCGCGCAAAAAGCGATCACCACGATTCCTATCGTCATGACAACTAGTGTTGACCCAGTCGCCGCAGGCTTCGTCAAGAGCCTGGCGCGGCCCGGAGGCAACATCACGGGAATCTCGAACCTCAGTGGGGACTTCGGCCCGAAGCACCTGGAGATGATGCTCTCCATCGCGCCCAAGCTTTCGCGCGTAGCCGTGCTGGTGAATTCCGCCAACCCGAATCATGCCGCGATGACAAAGAGCGTCCAGACCGCGGCGCAGAAGGTAAACGTAAAGGTCTTTCCGGTGGAAGCGCGGACTCTGCAAGAGATCGAGAACGCATTTTCCAGGATGGCCAGGGAAAACATCAGGGCGATTATCGTGGGACTTGACGCGCTATTTATCCAGCAAAGACGCCCGATCGCAGAACTGGCAGTGAAGGGTCGAATTTCCTCCATAGCCACGTTTCGGGAATATGCAGAGGATGGCGGCCCGATAAGTTACGGCCAGAACCAAGCCGAGCAATTTCGCGGTGCCGCAGTTCTTGTAGACAAGATTCTCAAGGGCGCAAAACCCGGCGATCTCCCGGTGGAGCAGTCCACGAAATTCGACTTGGTCATTAACCGCAAGACCGCCAGGACACTCGGACTCGCTATTCCGCAGGAATTGCTGCTGCGCGCCGACAAGGTGATCGAGTGAACGAGCGTCGAAAGCTGCTCATCGCGCTTGGCGCCGCCGCGTTGGCGCCGGGGGCGATCCTCGCGCAGCCGAAGCCGGCGCCGGGCAAAGTCTGGCGCGTCGGGTTTCTGACGGGGCGCAGTCGCCCGGTTTCTCTCGACTCCGGCTATTACGGTGCGTTCCCGAGGGGCATGCGCGAACTCGGCTATGTCGAGGGCAAGAACCTGGTGATCGAATGGCGCTTTGCCGACGGTGAGTACGAGCGCCTTCCCGGTCTGGCAGCGGAATTGGTACGCCTGAAAGTGGACGTCATCGTGGCAGTAGGGCCGTCCGTGAACGACGCACAAAAAGCGACCACCACGATTCCCATCGTCATCGTAACCAATATTGACCCGGTCGCCGCAGGCCTCGTTAGGAGTCTGGCGCGGCCTGGAGGCAACATCACCGGAACCTCGAACCTAAGCGGTGACATCAGCCCCAAGCACTTGGAGATATTGCTCACCATCGCGCCGAGGCTCTCTCGCGTGGCCGTACTGACGAATCCCGCCAACCCGGCTCATGCCGCGATGATAAAGAACGTCCAGGCCGCGGCGCAGAAGGCAAACGTAAAGGTCTTGCCAGTGGAAGCACGGACTCCGCAGGAGATCGAGAACGCATTTTCCAGGATGGCCAAGGAAAACATCGG
Organism: uncultured beta proteobacterium; assembly: GCA_963699535.1. Classification (GTDB taxonomy): domain Bacteria; phylum Pseudomonadota; class Gammaproteobacteria; order Burkholderiales; family SG8-39; genus VBDM01. The sequence goes on from CAVOUJ010000014.1 coordinate 66,160, forward strand.
GGCGATCATCGTGGGAATCGACTCGCTTTTTATTGAGCAACGACGCCAGATCGCAGAACTGGCCGTGAAGAATCGGATTTCCTCCATCGCTCCATATCGGGAATATGTAGAGGATGGCGGCCTGATAAGTTACGGGCAGAACCTCGCCGAGCAATTTCGCAGCTGCGCAGTTTTTGTGGACAAGATTCTCAAGGGCGCAAAGCCCGGCGACCTGCCGGTGGAGCAGTCGATGACATTCGACCTGGTCATCAATCGCAAGACCGCTAGGGCGCTCGGCATCACGATCCCACAGTCACTCCTGTTTCGCGCGGACCGGGTGATCGAGTGAAAACACGCCGGGAAATTCTCATCGCTGCGGTCGCGTGGCCCGCGCTCGCATGGGCGGGCGCAGTGCGCGCGCAGGCGCCGGCAAGAGTCCCCCGGATAGGACTGCTCTCACCAGCATCTCCTTCCATCGCCGCGCCCTGGCACCAGGCATTCCGGCTCGGTCTCCGAGACCACGGCTGGGTCGAGGGCAAGAACATCAACATCGAGTACCGCTATGCGGAGGGTAAAAACGATCGCCTCCCTGACCTCGCAGCCGATCTCGTCCGTCTCAAGGTCGACGTGATCGTCACATCCGGTACTTCCGATGCTCTGGCTGCCCAAAGAGCTACCAGGGCAATCCCTATCGTTGTGGCGGCAGCGGGTGACCCTGTTGCGCTGGGGCTGGCTGAGAGCCTGGCGCGGCCCGGCGGCAACGTCACGGGGTTGTCCCAAATGGCCCAGGAGCTGCACGGAAAACGGCTGGAGCTGCTCAAGGAAATGCTTCCCAAGCTCTCCCGTGTTGCTGTGCTCTGGAATCCACAGGGCCCAAGCTCGACACTCAGTTGGAAAGAACTTCAACTCCCGGCACGGAAGTTGGGAGTCCAGCTTCATTCGACTGGAGGTACGGAGCCCCAACGATTTCGACCAAGCGTTCGAGGACGCGAGCCGGGCACGCGCTGGTGCTCTTTTCATCACCGGAGACCCAGTGACCGTTACGAATCAAGAACGGATCGCGGACCTTGCGGCAAAGAGCCGCCTGCTGTCGATATATGCCTGGTCGGAAGGCCGCGGATGCTGGCGGTCTGGTGGCCTATGGGCCAGACCGTGCTGACCTGTTCCGGCGCGCCGCCACTTACGTGGACAAGATCCTGAAGGGCGCGAAGCCGGCGGATTTGCCAGTCGAGCTGCCGACGAAGTTCGAGCTGGTGATCAACATGAAAACCGCCAAGGCTCTCGGCATCACGATCCCGCAGTCGGTGCTGGTGCGCGCGGACAGGGTGATCAAATGATTACCCGCAGACACTTGCTCGTTGCAATTGGCGTAGGCGCAGTTGTCTCGCCACTGGCGTCCCACGCACAGCAAAAACCGACGAAGGTTCCGCGGATAGGTTATCTGGACTACACCTCCTCCGATCTCGCGAGCGCGCGGCTGGAGCGGCTGCGGTCGGGCCTGCGCGACTTGGGCTATGTGGAAGGCAAGAACATCGTCATCGAGGTCCGATCGGCGGAGGGGGAGATCGAGCGTCTTGCCGGCCTGGCGGGACAGCTTGTGGAAATGAAGGTGGATGTTATCGTGGCCACGGGAACGCCGGCCATCCAGGCTGCTCAGCGCGCGACAAACATCATTCCCATTGTCATGGGGACGGTCGGCGATCCGGTCGGCTTCCGATTCGTCGCGAGCCTGTCGCGCCCAGGCGGCAACATTACGGGATTGACCAGCATAACCGCGGATCTCAGCAGCAAGTATCTGGAGCTGCTGCGCACCGCGGTTCCCAAGTTGTCGCGCGTCGCGGTGCTGATGAACCCGGGCAATCCGAGCCACGCCCGCCTGTTCGTGCCGAACATTCTGGCCGCCGCGAAGAAGAACGGCGTGACCATCGTGCCGGTTCAACTAAATAGCGCGAGCCAAATCGATGCTGCCTTTAGCGCTGTGAAACAAGAGCGCGTGGGCGCGCTGATCGTGCTGCCGGACGGCCTGTTCTACGGGCAAGCGCGCCGGATCGCGGAGTTTGCCTTACAGCAACATCTCCCCACGATGTTCGCGGACCGGAATCCTGTGGAAACCGGCGGCTTGATGAGTTACGGGCAGAACCTCGCGGAAAATTTCTATCGGGCGGCCACCTACGTGGACAAGATCCTGAAGGGCGCCAAGCCCGGAGAGTTGCCGGTAGAACAACCTACAAGACTGGAACTGGTGATCAACCGCAAGACCGCGAAAGCAATCGGGCTGACGATCCCGCAGGAACTGATCCTGCGTGCGGACAGGGTGATCGAGTGAAAACACGCCGGGAAATTCTCCTCGCCGCGGCGGCTTGGCCCGCGCTCGCGTTGACGGGCGCAGTACGCGCGCAGGCGCCGGCAAAAGTCCGCCGGATAGGACTTCTCTCGGGAATATCGCCTTCCGATGCCGCGCTCTGGAATCAGGCATTCCGGCTCGGTCTCCGCGACCTCGGATGGGTCGAGGGAAAGAACATCAGTATCGAGTACCGTTATGCGGAGGGGAGATACGATCGCCTCCCTGACCTCGCAGCCGATCTCGTCCGTCTCAAGGTTGACGTCATCGTCGCTACCGTTTCTCCCGCTGCTCTGGCTGCCCAAAAAGCGACCAGGGCAATTCCTATCGTTATTGCGGCTGCGGGTGACCCTGTTGCGCTTGGGCTGGTTGAGAGCCTGGCGCGGCCCGGCGGCAACATCACGGGGTTGTCCCAAATGGGCCCGCAGGTGACTGGAAAACGGCTGGAGCTGCTCAAGGAAATGGTTCCCAAGCTCTCACGCGTGGCTGTGCTCTGGAATCCACAGGGCGCAGTCGCGACACTCTATTGGAAGGAAATCCAACTGCCGGCACGGCAGCTGGGAGTCCAGCTTCATTCGCTGGAGGTCCGGAGCCCCAACGATTTCGACAATGCGTTCGAAGAGGCGACCCGGGCGGGCGCTGGCGCTCTTTTCATCATCCCAGATCCAGTGACTGTTACGAATCTAAAGCGGATAGCGGACCTTGCGACAAAGAGCCGCCTACCGTCGATATTTCACATAGCGGAATTCGCGGACGCTGGCGGTCTTGTGGCCTATGGGCCAGACCGTGCCGACATGTTCCGTCGCGCCGCCACCTTCGTGGACAAGATCCTCAAGGGCGCGAAGCCCGGCGATCTCCCGGTCGAACAGCCGACCAAGTTCGAACTGGTGATCAACATGAAGACCGCCAAGGCGAGCGGAATCACAATCCCGCAGTCCGTACTGTTTCGCGCGGACCGGGTGATCGAATGAAGACGCGCCGCGAATTTCTAGTTGCGGGCGGCTCGGGGCTGTGCTTACTCGCGGCGCCGCTGGCGTCTTTCGCGCAACAGAAGCCGGGGAAGGTTCCCCGTATAGGGTTCCTGGACAACGCCCCCTCCGATATCGGACGGGCGGACGGATTGCGGGCGGGCCTGCGTGACCTCGGCTACACGGAAAACAAGAGCATCGTCATCGAGTACCGGTCGGCAGAGGGGAAGTACGAGCGCTTGCCCGACCTTGCGGTGCAATTGGTGCAGTTGAAAGTCGAGGTCATCGTCGCCGGAGGAATGCTAGCCGTTCAGGCGGCCCGGAAAGCGACAACCGCCATTCCCATCGTCATGACAGCGGCTACCGACCCGATCACCGCCGGATTCATCGCGAGCTTTGCGCGGCCGGGAGGAAACATCACCGGACTATCTGTGATGGCGGAAGATGTCAGCAGCAAGTACCTGGAATTGCTGCGCGTCGCGGTTCCAAAATTGTCGCGGGTCGCCGTTCTCGTGAACCCGACCCATCCGGTTCACCCCTCCTTGTTGAAAAACATTCAGGGCTCCGCCCAAACGAGCGGCGTGAAAGTCTGGCCGCTCGAAGCCAGCATTGCTGCTCAGATCGAGGGTGTTTTCGACGCAACGAAGAGGGAACGCGCGGGTGCGCTGATTGTACTTCCCGACGCCATCTTCTTCGCTCAGGCGCGTCGGCTTGCGGGCCTTGCCGCGCAGCAGCGCCTGCCCACGATGTTCTGGACGCGGGAACCCGTGGAAGCTGGCGGGCTGATGAGTTATGGACAGAACGTTGCGGAACACTACTATCGGGCAGCCACTTACGTGGACAAGATCCTCAAGGGCGCGAAACCGGCTGACCTGCCGGTGGAGCAGCCCACGAAAATCGAGCTGGTGATCAACCTCAAGACCGCGAAGGCAATCGGGCTCACTATTCCGCAGGACTTGCTGTTTCGCGCCGACAAGGTGATCGAATGATTCCGCGCTGGCGCCTTTTCACCAAGTACGCGGCGTTCATCATCGCGCTGGTGAGCGCGGCGCTGGTCGTGAGCGGGGGCGTGAGCCTGTTTTTCTCCTATCGGGAGAACCAGGAACACCTGGTGACCCTGCAACGCGAGAAGGCGCTTGCCGCCGCGACGCGCATCGAGCAGTACATCCAGGACATCGAGCACCAGCTCGGCTGGACCGCGCTGCCGCAGGTGGGGGCCGGGGCCAATCCGGCCGAGCAGCGCCGCTACGAGTACCTGAAGCTGCTGCGCCAGGCGCCGGCGATCACCGAGGTGGCGTGGATCGACGCCTCCGGGCGCGAGCAGCTGCGCGTTTCGCGCCTCGCGATGGACGTCGTCGGGGCCGGAACCGACTACGCCGGCGACGCGAGGTTCCTCGAAGCCAAGGGAGGCAGGTCCTGGTACAGCCCGGTGTACTTCCGCAAGGAGACCGAGCCGTACATGACGATCGCCCGCCCCGCCGGGGGCGCGGGCGGCGGCGTTACCGTCGCCGAGGTCAATCTCAAGTTCGTGTGGGAGGTGGTCTCGCGCATCCAGATCGGCAAGGCGGGGCTCGCCTACGTCGTGAATTCCGCGGGCACGCTGATCGCCCATCCGGACATCAGCCTGGTGCTGCAGAAGACCGACCTGTCGCGGCTTGCGCAGGTCGCCGCGCTTACCCGCGGCGGAGGGTGCGGATGCGCCGATCGCGCGCGACTTGAAGGGCGAAGAAGTGCTGACGGCGCACGCGCGCATCCCGACCCTCAACTGGACGGTGTTCGTCGAGCTGCCGCTCGCCGAGGCCTTCGCGCCGCTCTACGCGTCCGTCCTGCGCATCGGCCTGCTGCTACTCGCGGGACTGGCACTCTCGGTGCTGGCCAGCGTGTACCTCGCACGGGTCATGGTCACCCCGATCCGCGCGCTGCAGCAGGGCGCGGCACGGATCGGCACAGGGCAGCTCGATCAGCGCATCGAAGTGCACACCGGCGACGAGCTGGAGGCGTTAAGCGAACAATTCAACAAGATGGCCGGCGACCTGAAGGCGTTCTACGCGGACCTCGAGCGAAAGGTGGAAGAGCGAACGGCGGAGCTGAAGGAATCGCTCGAACGGCAGACCGCGACCGCCGAGATCCTGCGAGTGATATCCGGCTCTCCAAACGACGTCACCCCAATGTTCGAAACGATATTGGATAACGCGGCTCGTCTCTGCGACGGCCCGATGGGTTCGATTTTCCAGTTCGATGGGCAACTGATTCACCTTGTCGCAACTAAAAACTGGCCCGAGGAGGCGCTCGCCAACGTCCGGGGCCAATACCCGCAGCCTCCCAACCCGCTCCTGATGAGCGGACGGGTCATTCTGACCGGCAAGGTATCCCACATCGAGGATGCCCTGTCGGACGCGACCTACGACCACGCTCACGCGGTCTCGGGCACATGGCGTCGAATGGTCGGAGTGCCGTTGCTTCGCGAAGGAACCGCAGTCGGCGCGATCGTCGTCTCGTGGCCGACGCCTGGGAAAACGCCCGAGCGGCATATCGAGCTGCTGAAGACCTTCGCCGACCAGGCCGTGATCGCGATCGAGAACGTGCGGCTGTTCAACGAGACCAAGGAAGCGCTCGAGCAGCAGACTGCGACCGCGGAGATCCTCCGCGTCATTTCGAGCTCACCGACCGATATTCAGCCGGTGCTGGATGCAGTCGCCGCGAGCGCAGCACGTTTGTGCGAAGCCTCTGACGCGATCATTCACCTCAAGGAGGGCGATGCGCTGCGCTACGCGGCTCACCATGGAGGTATCTACTCGTATCCCCATGGCTCAGCGAGACCTATCACGCGCGATTGGGTGGCGGGCCTGGCCGTCCATGAGGCTCGACAGCTCCACATACACGATGTACTCGCCGAAGAGGAGCGATTCCCCGAGGGGAGCAAGCGTGCGCGGGAAATCGGGGTCCGGACCATACTCGCGACCCCGTTGTTGCGCGAGGGAATACCAATCGGGACGATAACCATCCGCCGTACCGAAGTACGCTCGTTTACCGACAAGCAAGCGGCTTTGGTGCAGACCTTCGCCGCCCAGGCGGTGATTGCGATCGAGAACGTCCGTCTGTTCAACGAGACCAAGGAAGCGCTGGAGCAGCAGACCGTGATCAGCGAAATCCTGCGCGTGATTAGCAGCTCGCCGACCGACACCCAGCCCGTCTTCGACGCCATCGTGAAAAGCGGCGTTCACCTGTTCGGCGGCTTGTCCGTGACCCTCCGGCTGGTGAAAGGAGATCATTCCGAGATTGCGGCGAGCACTAATCCAATCGAAGGGAGAACCAATCCGCTTCCGCTCGGCGATGACAGCACGCCAACCTCAAGGGCCCTGCGGCTCCGGGAGGTTGTGGTGATTCCGGACGTCGAGGCGGGAGAGTGGGTCAGCGCGAACATGAAGCAGCTGGCCAGGGAGAGGGGCTTTCGCGCGACCATGTGCGCGCCGATGCTGCGGGAAAACAATGCGATCGGCTCGATAGCAGTCACCCGCGTAACGCCGGGGCCGTTCACCGACAAGCAGGTCGCGCTGCTCAAGACCTTCGCCAACCAGGCGGTGATCGCCATAGAGAACGTGCGGCTGTTCAGGGAGATCCAGGACAAGGGCCGCGAGCTCGAGATCGCGAACCAGCACAAGTCCGAGTTTCTCGCCAACATGTCGCATGAGCTGCGCACGCCGCTTGAACGCGATCATCGGCTTCTCCGAAGTGCTGCAGGAGCGCATGTTCGGCGAGATGAACGCCAAGCAGACCGAGTACATCGACGACATCCACGGCTCGGGCAAGCACCTGCTGTCGCTCATCAACGATATCCTCGATCTTTCCAAGATCGAGGCCGGCCGCATGGAGCTCGAGCTGGCGACGTTCAGCGTGCCCGAGGCGATCGGCAACGCGCTGACGCTGGTGAGGGAACGCGCCCTGCGGCACGGCATCGAGCTGACTGCCAGCATCGATCCCGGGGTGGGAGAAATCAGCGCGGACGAGCGCAAGTTCAAGCAGATCCTGCTGAACATCTTGTCGAATGCCGTGAAGTTCACTCCGGAAGGAGGCCGCATCGTGGTGGCGGCACGACCCGCTGACGGCGTGATCGAAGTCAGCGTGACCGACACCGGCATCGGCATCGCCCCGGAGGATCACGAAGCGGTGTTCGAGGAATTCCGCCAGGTCGGCAAGGACTACACCAGGAAGGCCGAGGGCACGGGGCTCGGCCTCGCGCTGACGCGCAAATTCGTCGAGCTGCACGGCGGCAAAATCCGCTTGAAAAGCGAACCGGGCAAAGGCTCGACGTTCACGTTCACCCTGCCGCTGGAGCCGGTGCGCTCGGTCGCCACGGCGCACTAAGAGGAAGCCCGCGTGGCCAACGAGCTGATCCTGATCGTCGAGGACAACGAGAAAAACCGCAAGCTGGTGCGGGACGTCCTGCAGTTCAAGGGCTACCAGATCGTCGAGACCGACACCGCCGAGGAAGGCATCCGCCTCGCAGGCGATCGCCAGCCGGCGCTGATCCTGATGGACTTTCATCTGCCGGGAATGAACGGCATCGAGGCGCTCGCCCGGCTGCGCGGCAATCCCGCGACCCGCGGCATTCCCGTGCTCGCGGTGACGGCCTCGGCGATGACCGAGGACAAGCAGAAGATTCTCGCCGCGGGCTTCGACGGATTGCAGACGAAGCCGATCCGCGTGAAGGAATTCGTCCAGGCGGTGGCGGACACGATCGCGCGCTCCGGAGGCAAGGCGGGATGACGGCTGCGGCGAGAATCCTCGTGGTGGACGACACCCCGAAGAACGTGACGATGCTCGCCGATATTCTCACGTTCAAGGGCTACGGCGTCGTCACGGCCTCCGGCGGGAAGGAGGCGCTCGCGAAACTGGAATCGGAGCGGCCCGACCTCGTCCTGCTCGATGTCATGATGCCCGACCTGAACGGCTACGAGGTGTGCCGCGCCATCCGCGCCAATCCGGCCACGGAAATGCTGCCGGTGGTCATGGTCACGGCGCTCGATCCGGTGAGCGAGCGGGTGAAAGGCATCGAGGCCGGCGCCGACGATTTCCTGAGCAAGCCGATCAGCCAGCCGGAACTGCTTGCACGAGTACGCTCGCTTCTCAGAATCAAGCAGTATCAAGACACGATCCGCTTGCAGGCGGCACAGTTGAAGGAATGGAACGAACGGCTCGAGGAACGCGTCCGCGAGCAGGTGGCGCAGCTCGACCGGCTCGGCCGGCTCAAGGGTTTTTTCTCGCCGCAGCTGGCCGAGGCGATCGTCTCGGGGGGCGCGGAGGGGCTGCTCAAGCCCCACCGGCGCGAAGTCACGGTGGTGTGCCTCGATCTGCGCGGCTTCACCGCTTTCACCGAGTCCTCGGAACCCGAGGAAGTCATGAGCGTACTCGGCGAATATCACAACCTCGTCGGCACTCTCGTAACGGAGCACCAGGGCACGATCGAGCGCTTCGCCGGTGACGGCATGCTGATTTTTTTCAACGACCCGATCCCGGTTCCCAATGCGGCCGAGCAGGCGGTTCGCATGGCGGTCGAGCTGCGCGAGAAGTTCGCGGCACTGCGCTCGCAATGGAGCAAGCGCGGCTACGAGCTCGACCTCGGCTGTGGAATCGCTCAAGGGTACGCCACGCTCGGGACCATAGGCTTCGAGGGCCGTCGCGACTACGCCGCGATCGGAACGGTGACCAACCTCGCCTCGCGCCTGTGCGCCGAGGCGAAAGGCGGGCAGATCCTCACGGAACAGAAGACCTACAGCCGCGTTGAACGACTCATCCAGGCCGAGCCGCTCGGTCCCTTTACACTCAAAGGTTTTGCGCGGCCGATCCAGGCATTCAACATCAGCAAGCCGGCGCCCGAATGAGGCGGCCGGCCGGAAAGGGGAGAACCATGCGTCGCATTCTGTCTTTCGGATTGTCCATCCTGCTGTGCGGGTGCGGGGTTTCACCCGAGATCATCAAGTTCGACAGCATGTCCTTCGGGGAAGTCATCGAAGACACCACCAACAAGCTGCTCGTCGTGAACGTTCTGCGGGCGCGGGACAAGGCCCCGCTGCATTTCGCCGATATTCCGGTGATCCGCGAATCCATGCAGCAGACGTCTTCCCTCGGGTTCCTGAATCTCTGGGGCACTCTGTCCACGACGCTGCGCGACACGCGCAGCGGCACTCTGACGTTTTCATCGTCGCCCAGTTTCGAGCTCACCCATCTCCAGTCGAAGGATTTCATCACCGGAATATCGTCGCCGATCGACCCGAAGATCGTGAAGTACTGGCTCGACCGCGGCCTCGACCGCCGCATCGTCCTGCTGCTTTTCTTCTCGGCGGCCGAGATCGTCGAAACCGGCTCGGAAAACGGCCCGGTGAGGACGATCAAGATCATGAACTCCCCCCGGGATGCGATCGATTTGATCTGGGGCAGGGAAGGCCCGTTCAGCGGTCCCGAGCCGTTGAAATGCGACTCGCAATCGGATTTCGAGCGCTACCTGAAGCTCCTCAATCTGGCGCAGACGTTTTTTGCCAACACCTACCGGGAACGCCGGCAGCTCGCGAGAGGCATGAACCTGGATCCCGAAAAGGACAGCAAGAACCTGCAGGCATTCGCGGCGCTCGACCAGTCGAAGGTCCAGCTCGTCTATGACAAGGGTCTTTCCGCCTACAACCTCTACTCGCTCTCGAACGAGCAGAAAGTCGCGTTCTGCTTCTACGATGACCGGCCCGCTCGGGGACCTCAGCAGTCTCAATACGAGATCGTCCAGGCGGGCACGGAGCGGGCGGGCGACAGAAGGAGCTGCTATCAGTCCGTCGTCGACGCGCCCGTGGAGGATTCGACCCGGCCCCCGTTGAGCGAGACTCCGGTCTTTTTCCGCGGCCCGGCTGAAGGCACGCAGGCGTCCCGCTATTGCGAGATCTACAACCAGTTCCTCCGCATAACCCCCCCGGCGACCGACGCCGCCGGATACCCGAAACTGGGAGTGCGGCTGCACATCCGCTCGGTCGGCGAGATATTCCAGTTCCTCGGTGACCTGCTCCACTACCAGGAGGAGATCAGGCGCTATCTGGACAGCGATCCGCAGGTCAAACAGAGGCTCAATACACCGGTCACGTTCGGCTACTGCCCCGACAATTCCGGCCCGGGCTGCAACGACATCTTCTTCCGCCTGGACGGCGACCCGGGCAACGCGCGCTTCACGCTGACGTACCGGGACAGGGGGTACGCCGTCGCCAACATCAACTCCTCGGAGGGCGCGCCGCGCAAAGGCGGGTCAGGCGGAGACCTGCACCAGAAGGACCATACGATCGAGATCCTGTCGGTGCTGCATCAACTGGTGAATCTCAACAAGTCCGCGACGGACATCAGGGCGACGCCTTCGGTGCAGGTACTTCCCTGAGGAATTTGGCACGGTCCAGGCGTGGGCGAATTGACACTGCAGCGGCTCCTCTCTAGGGTGAGTACCGTCGTCGAGAAGAAGAAGGAGGTGTCCATGTCGGCATTCGGTTCGCGCCTGGGCGCCACGGCGCTTGCGCTGACGTGCTGCGCAGGGGCGGTTCACGCGGCGCCGTTCGGTATCTTCGATCCGCGATCGCTTGCGATGGGCGGAACCGGTGTTTCGTCCGGCACGAGCGGCAGCGCTTCGTATTTCAACCCGGCGCTGCTCGCGGCCGCGCGGCCGAACGATCGCTTCTCCTTCGAGATCATGGCCGCGGCCCGGGCCTACGATCCGGACAAGCTGAGGGACGACATCGATACGCTGGATACGTCGGGGCAGAACCTCGGCAATGCTATAAGCCAGTTCAATCAAACCCAGAACACAGCCAACGCCACCCAGCTTGCGAACGCGCTCGGTTCCTTCCAGTCCGCTCTGCGGACCGTCGGCAGCAAGACGGCCGAAGCCAATGCCTTCGCCTCGCCCCTCAGTGTCGGGGTCCCCGGAAAGAATCTGGGCTGGGCCGTATCGGCCGCGGCGCGGGCCGATATCGGGTTTAAAGCGGTCTACGAATCGAGCGACGACGCGCTGCTCACCAACTACCAGACGGCCGCTCAGAACTACGCGACCACCCCCAACGCAACCAACCTCGCTGCTCTGCTCGCGTTGGGCGACACCAACGGCGACGGCATGCTGGACGATCCGAATCTGCTCTCGCACGTCGATATCCGGGGCGCCGGCTTTGCGGAGTTCGGCGTGTCGCTCGCGCACGAGTTTGAAAGCCTGGGCAAGCTCGCGATCGGGATTACTCCCAAGTACGTCAGGGTTTATACGGTCGACTACAGAGTCAGCTCGCAGAATCCGGAGATCACCGCCGACCAGGGGCGCAAGGACTACACGAGCAGCAACCTCGATGTCGGCCTGGCCCAGGATCTCGGGGCGGGATTCAAGTGGGGGGTCGTCGGCAAGAACGTGATCGCGCGCGATTACGCTACCATCCTCGGGAACAAGATCGAAGTGAAGCCTCAGGTGCGTGCGGGCATGAGCCATCACACCGATTGGACCACCTTAGCGATCGACGTCGATCTCACCGAGAACCAGCCGGTGTCTTTTGACAAGCCGACGCGCTACGCGGCCGTCGGCGCGGAGTTCAGTCTCTGGGGCTTCCTCGCCCTGCGGGCGGGCTACCGCGGTGACCTTTCTGGGAACTACAAGGGCATCCCGTCAGTGGGACTGGGGCTGTCGGTGTTCGGAGTCCACCTCGACCTCGCGGTCGCCAAGCGCGGCGAGGAAGAAGCCATGGCCGCGGCGCAACTGGGGTTCAGGTTCTAGGTCAAAAAACAAACGGCCAGGCCGGTCGCCTTGGCCGTTTCACGCAGGGGCGACGCGGCGCCGCCCGAGAATCCAGGGCCTTTCAGATCGCGCGTTGCGCGAGGACCTGGCTCAACAGCTCGCCTGCAAACCGGAGATTGACGCCTGCCCGCTGGAGGAGATCGGCGACCAGCTCCGCGTCGTGCATGTATTCCTTGGCGATCTGCCGGTCGCTCTCGCTCGCGCCGATCGCGTCGATGCGCGGGTCCATGCTGGAGTACGTGTTCGTGCTGATCATGGCTTTGGCTCCTTTGTCCCGTTTGCTTCCCGGTCTCCCGGTCCATGCAAGTCTTCCTGCACGGCCACCAGCTTAGTTTTCGGGAGGTTCCGGCGCTGTTAGGCCTTGCACTTCCTGGAAGTGGAATACTCACATTCCTCCGGTCTTGGCCGGACCCTGCTGCGCCAGGAGCTTGCCCAGGATTTCTCCGGCGAACCGGAGGGTGTTGCCGGCGCGGCAGAGGAGGTCGGCGACCATTTCCGCGTCTTGCATCCCCTCTCTCGCGATCTGCCGCTCGCTTTCGCTGATGCGGATCTTGTCGATGTGCGGGTCCATGCTGGTCTGCGTGTTCATGTTGATCATGGCTTGCTCCTTGTCCCGTTGCGTTCCCGGTTTCCCGGCCCATGCAAGCTTGCTTGCACGGTCACCAGCTTAGTTTTGGGAGGGGGGCAGGCGCTGTTAGGGCTTCCACCGCCTGCCTGTGGAATATTCACAGCGGACGGGACGTTCGCCTCAACCGCGCAGACTGATCCCGTGCTCGCGACGCGTTTGTCGTTGTATCCGGGCACTTCCGCATGCAAAAATCCCCGCATACTTGGCCTTGGCCTTGGCCTTGGCCTTGGCCTTGGCCTGGGGCCGCTTTTTCCCGCGACACGTCAAGAGGGCGCCATGAACACGGACTACCACGCTTTGCCGATCCGGGAGCTCGGCCTCCGCGCCGGGTTCCGGCGCTCGACCCAGGCGCGAGCCGCGCGCGTGACTCTCGAGTCCCCGGCGCTCGAGGTGATGACCGATCTCGCGCGCATCAGCCCGGCGACCATCCACTCCCAGGCGCCGCTCGCGGACGCCAACCAGTTCATGATTACGCGCGGCGTGCGGCTGCTGCTGGTGACCGACGATCATGAAAACGTGCTCGGAGTGCTGACGGCGACCGACATCTTGGGCGAGCGCCCATTGCTGGTCGCGACCGAGCGCGGGCTGAACCGCTCGGAGATGACGGTTGCCGACGTGATGACCCTCGCCGAGCACGTCGAGGTGGTGGCACTCGCCGACGTCGAGGGCGCGCGCGTCGGCCACGTACTCGAGACGCTGCGGCGCGCCGGGCGCCAGCACGCCCTGGTGGTCGAGTTCGACCTGCTGCCCGCGAGTGGGCCGCTCGCGCCGCCCGTCCGGCGCGCCATGGTGCGCGGCATCCTATCGATTACGCAGGTGGCACGCCAATTGGGCGTGGCGCTGCAAACCGGCGGCGAACTGGCGCGCACGTTCTCCGAGATCGAGGCCGCGCTGGCTCGCTAGGCACGGCGCGTCCGCTGCCGGTTCAGTCCGCCCGCAGGTTGTTCTTGCGGATGATCTCGCCCCAGCGGTCGGAGTCGCGCCTGACGATGGCGTTGAACTCATCGCCCGACACTCCCGACGGCTCGACCCCGAGTTCGCGGAAGCGGTCCCCCACCGCCGGGGTCTGGAGCACGAAACGAATGTCCGCGGCGAGCCTGTCGAGCACCGGCTTGGGCGTCCCGCCGGCCGTGAAGATGCCGTGCCAGCCCGGGATGCCGAGGCCCGGAAAGAGCGAATCGAAGGGCACCGCTCCCGGCAGCTGCTCGAGCGGTTTGCCTCCCGTCACCATGAGGGCGCGGAGCTTCCCCGCCTTGACGTGCGGCACGACCGCGACCGTGACGTCGATCATGATGCCCGGCTCGCCCGCGAGCACCGCCTGCAGCGCCGGCCCGGCGCCCTTGTAGGGTACGTGCGTGAGATTCATGCCGGCCGCGTTCTTCAGCAGCTCGAAGTAAAGGTGCTGCCCCGAGCCGTTTCCAGCGCTCGCATAGTTGAGCTTCCCGGGCTCCTTCTTCGCGCGTTCGATCAGTTCCTGGATCGAGCCGATCCCGGTGGATGGATTCACGACCATCGCGTAGGTCAGGAGCGTGGTTTGCGTGACCCCGACGAGGTCCTTGAGCACGTCGTAGGGCACCTTCTGCAGGTGCGGCAGCGTGACGAGCGGGGTCGAACTGATGATCAACAGCACGTGGCCGTCGGGCGCGCTCCTCACCACGTATTCCGGGCCGATAGTGCTGCCCGGCTTGTTTTCGACGATCACCGGCTGGGTCCAGCGGTCCTGCAATTCCTTGCCGATCAGCCGGCCGGCGATGTCGAGCGGTCCGCCCGGCGGGAAGGGCACGACGAGCCGCACCGGCTTCGAGGGGAATTCCTGAGCTCCGGCGGCCAGAGTGAACAGCGCCAGAAGAACCGCGATGCTGCGCTTCATGACTGCGCCCTCCTCGATCGCACGCGCGAGCCTACCGGAGAATGGAACGGGCCCATCAGACGCGCACGCCTTCGTCGGTGATGTAGTCGCGAATGACGGCATCGATGCCGGTATCGGCCTTGAAGCCCATCTCGAGCGCGCGCGGCGTGGCAAAGCGCACCGGCCAGCCCTCCACGATCGCCTGGATGCGCGCCTCCGGCCTGAAGGCCACGCGCTTGGGGACTTGCGCGCCGGCGATTCTCGCGAGCGCGTCCAGCATCTGCGCCACGCTGACGGTGATACCGGGGAGGTTGAGGACGCGGTTCGATCCCCACGCCGAAGGCGGCAGGTCGTGCGCGTGCACGAAGGCCTCGACGACGCGCCGCGGCGAGAGCAGCCACACGCCGGTATCGCCGCCGACCGGACAGTCGTAGGCGACGCCGTTCAAGGGCTCGCGGATGACCGCGCTGGCGAAGGACGAAGCGGCGGCGTTCGCCTTTCCCGGGCGCACGACGACGGTCGGCAGGCGCAGCGACCTGCCGTCGAGGAAACCCTTGCGCGAGCAGTCGCCGATCAGGTATTCGCTCACGACCTTCTGCGTTCCGTACGAAGTCTGCGGCCGCGGCGTGGTCGAGTCGTCGAGCACTTCCGGCAGTTCGCCGCCAAAAGCAGCGACCGAACTGGCGAACACCAGGTGCGGCGGCCGTGCGCAGCGGCGCGCGCACTCGAGCACGTTGCGCATACCTTGAATGTTTACGCGCATACCGAGATCGAAGTCGGCCTCGGCCGCACCCGAGACCACCGCAGCGAGATGGAACACGGAAGCGGTGTCGGGCGCGATCGCGCGGGCGGAGAATGCCGGGTCGGAGATGTCGCCAGCGAGCATTTCCAGCCGCGGGTCCCTGGGCAGGTTCTCCGGGAAAGCCTGATCGACGAGCACGAGGCTCGCAATCTTCTGCGGCGTACCATCGGCTCCGGCGAGCGTGCCGCGCGCGAGCAGCGCTTTCGCGAGCTTGAAGCCTATGAAACCGCCCCCACCGGTAATGACGGTTTTCATACTCAGTGGTTGTCCCGGGGCACGAAGGCGCCGCTCTTGCCGGCGAGAAAGTCGAAGTCGGCGCCTTCGTCCGCCTGCAATACGTGCTCGAAATAAAGCCGCCAATAGCCGCGATCGAGGGGCGGCTCTGGCTCTCTCCATTTCTCGCGCCTCATCGCGAGTTCCTCCTCGGAAACGAGAAGCTGCAATCGCCGCTTCACCACATCCAGCTCGATGATATCGCCGTTTTCGACGAGCGCGAGCGCGCCGCCCGCCGCGGCTTCGGGCGCGACGTGCAGCACCACGGTCCCGTAGGCAGTGCCGCTCATGCGCGCGTCCGACACCCTCACCATGTCGGTGACGCCGCGCTTGAGGAGCTTCGGCGGCAGCGGCATGTTGCCGACTTCGGCCATGCCCGGATAGCCCTTGGGCCCGCAGTTCTTCAGCACCATCACGCAGGTCTTGTCGATATCGAGCTTCGGATCGTCGATGCGCTTGTGGAAGTCCTCGATGTTCTCGAACACAACCGCGCGGCCGCGGTGCTTCATGAGCCTGGTCGTCGCCGCCGACGGCTTGATGATGGCGCCGTCGGGGCAGAGGTTGCCGCGCAGCACCGCGATTCCGGAATTTCTCTTGAAGGGTTTCCTGAACGGGAAGATCACGTCGCGGTCCCAGCGCGGGGCGCTCTTGTTGTTCTCCCAGATGCTCCTGCCGCTGACCGTGAGCGCGCCTTTGTGGAGGAGCCCGTTCGCGCCGAGTTCCCGAATCACTGCGGGCAGGCCTCCGGCGTAGTAGAAATCCTCCATCAGGTGCTTTCCAGAAGGCATGAGATTCACCAGGCAGTGAACGCCGCGGCCCAGGCGATCGAAGTCCTCGAGCTTCAGATCGACACCGATGCGCCGCGCGATCGCGATGAGGTGAATGACGGCGTTGGTCGAGCCGCCGATCGCGGCGTTCACCCGGATCGCATTTTCGAAGGCGGCTCGCGTGAGGATCTTTGAGAGGATCACTCTCTCCTTCACCAGATCGACGATGCGGCGGCCTGCCGTGCGCGCGAGCACGTACCTGCGCGCGTCCACCGCCGGGATCGCCGCGTTGCCAGGCATGCCGACGCCGAGCGCCTCGACCATGGAAGCCATCGTGGAAGCGGTGCCCATGGTCATGCAGTGGCCGTGGGAGCGGTGCATGCACGACTCGGCTTCGTGGAATTCCTCGATCGTGATTTTCCCGGCGCGCAGGTCTTCCGACATCGACCAGACGTTGGTCCCCGAGCCGATCTCGGTGCCGCGGTACTTGCCGGAGAGCATCGGGCCGCCCGACACGCCGATCGCGGGAATATCGACGCTCGCCGCGCCCATCAGCAGCGCCGGCGTGGTCTTGTCGCAGCCCATCAGGAGAACGACGCCGTCGAGCGGGTTCGCCCGGATCGACTCCTCGACGTCCATGCTGGCGAGGTTGCGGTAGAGCATTGCCGTCGGCCGCATCAGCGTCTCGCCGAGCGAGGTCACCGGGAATTCGAGCGGGAAGCCGCCGGCTTCGAGGACGCCGTTCTTCACGTGCTCCGCGATCGCGCGGAAGTGCGTGTTGCAAGGGGTAAGCTCGGACCAGGTGTTGCAGATGCCGACCACAGGGCGCCCTTCGAACTGGTCCTGGGGCACACCGCGGTTCTTCACCCAGCTGCGGTAGATGAATCCGTAGATGTCCTGGCGGCCGAACCACTGTGTCGAGCGCAGCGGTGTTCTTTTTCTGGCCATTATCAGTATGTGGCGCGTCCGCCGGAAATGTCGAACACCGCGCCGGTGGAGAACGAGCAATCCTCCGAGGCGAGCCAGCATACCAGGGACGCAATCTCGTCGGTCGTCACGAAGCGGTGCATAGGAATCTTGGAGAGCATGTAGTCGATATGCTGCTCGGTCATTTGATCGAAGATCGAGGTTTTCGCCGCCGCCGGCGTGACGCAGTTGACGAGCACCCCGGTCTGCGCCAATTCCTTGCCGAGCGATTTGGTGAGTGCGATCACGCCCGCTTTCGACGCGCTGTAGGCGACAGCGTTGGGGTTGCCCTCCTTGCCAGCGATCGAGGCGATGTTGACGATGCGCCCGTATTTGCGCTTCACCATGTGAGCCGCGACGGCGCGGCAGCACAGGAACTGGCTGGTGAGGTTGACTCGCAACACGCGCTCCCACTCCTCGACGGGATATTCGACGGTCGGTGTGTTGAGGCCGGCGATGCCGGCGTTGTTGACGAGCACGTCGATCTTGCCCAAGTCGGCGAGCGCTTTCGCCGTCGCGCGTTCTACCGCGCTCGCATCCGACACGTCGACTGCGCCGCTCTTTGCCGCGATGTCCCAGATCAGGACTTTTGCGCCCGAAGCCTCAAGACGCTTCGCGATCGCCGCTCCGATGCCCTGGAGCCCGCCGGTGACGATCGCGGTGCGTCCCTTGAAATCCAGATGGTTCACTCTTTCACCGCGCCAGTCATGCCCGAAACGTAGTACTCGACGAAGAAGGAATAGAGGATCGCGACCGGCAGCGAGCCGAGCAGCGCGCCCGCCATCAGGGCGCCCCAGTGGTAGACGTCGCCTTCGACCAGCTCGGTCACCACGCCGACCGGCACGGTCTTCACTTCCGACGAGGACACGAAGGTGAGCGCGTAGATGAACTCGTTCCACGACAGCGTGAAGGCGAAGATTCCGGCCGAGATGAGCCCTGGCACGGCGAGCGGCAGGATGATCCTGGTGAGGATCTGCCAGCGCGTTGCTCCGTCGATGAGCGCGCACTCCTCCAGCTCGTAAGGGATCGAGCGGAAGTAGCCCATCAGAAGCCAGGTGCAGAAGGGGATGAGGAACGTCGGGTAGGTCAGGATCAGCGCCCAGCGCGTGTCGAAGATGCCGATCTGGAATACGACGGTGGCGAGCGGTATGAACAGGATCGACGGCGGAACCAGATAGGCGAGGAAAATCGCCATGCCGACGCCTTTTGCGCCGCGGAAGCGCAGCCGCTCGATCGCGTAGGCGGCGAACACGCTCGCGGCCAGCGAAACGAAGGTCGAGACCACCGAGACGACCAGGGTGTTCCACATCCATGCCGGGTAGGAGGTGTGGAACAGGAGCTTTTCGAAATGCGCGAAGGTCGGATGGTGTATCCAGAAGGGATTGGCTTCCCGGCTGAGAAGCTCCGCGTCCGGTTTGAACGAGGTCATCGTCATCCAGTAGAACGGAAAGAGAAGAACGAAGAGAAAAGCCGCGAGCGGCAGATAGAGCGTCACCCAGCGCCGCGGCAGCGATTCCAGGTATTCCAGACCGCGGGAATCCTCGGCACGCGCGCTCACGTCTGCAGTCACGTCACTTGTCTCCGCCGCCCTGCTGCCACGCCCGCCGCTGCAGGCCGAAGTAGGAAAACAACACCGCGGCGAGAAGAAAGGGCACCATCGCCATGGCGAGCGCCGCACCTTCGCCGAGGTTGCCGCCCGGTATGGCGCGCTGGAAGGAGAGCGTCGCCATCAGGTGCGTGGCATTCAGCGGGCCGCCGCGCGTCAGCACGTATATCAGCTGGAAGTCGGTGAAAGTGAATAGCACTGAAAAGGTCATCACCACCGCGATGATGGGGGTGAGCATCGGCAAGGTGACGTGCCGGAACTTCTGCCACTCGGTCGCGCCGTCCAGGGCCGCCGCCTCGTAGAGCGTAGGCGAGATAGTCTGGAGACCGGCGAGCAAACAGATCGCGACGAAAGGCACGCCACGCCAGATGTTCGCCGCGATGGTCGAGAAGCGCGCCATCCAGGGTTCGCCGAGGAAATCGATGTAGCGGTCGATCAAACCCATCTTCACGAGCAGCCATGACACCACCGAGAACTGCGCGTCGTAGATCCACCAGAAAGCGATCGCCGAAAGCGCGGTCGGCACGATGAACGGCAGCAGGACGACCGCGCGAATGAAAGCCTTGAAGGGCAGATGGCGGTTGAGGAGCAACGCGAGCCACAGGCCGAGCGCGAACTTCACGATGCTGGCGATCACCGTGTAGAAGAGCGTGTTGAAGAGCGACAGCCGCGCGAGCGAATCGTCGAACAACGATTGGAAATTGTCGATACCGATCCAGCGCCCAGCGCGCCCGATGCGCGCGTCGGTGAACCCGAGCCAGAGGCCCAGGCCGAGCGGGTAGGTGAGGAACACGAGCAAGAGCGCCGCCGCGGGCAGCATGAACGCGAGCCCGAGCGCGGTGCGGTTGTCGAGGAAGCGGTGCATGGTTCAAGCTGTTATCCCCTCCTTGGACAAGGAGGGGTGCGCGCGAAGCGCGCGGGGTGGTTTGATGCACGCGCTCGCACCACCACCCCGTCGCCTCCGGCGACACCCCTCCTCCATCCTGGAGGAGGAGAAAGGTCTGGGAATCAAACCTTGTAATATCGCTCGGCGCGTTTCTGCGCGCGCTCGGCTGCTTCCTTGGGCGTCTTCGACCCGCTCGCAGCTTCCGCCACCATGTTCACGACGATGAAGTCGGCCATGCACTGCGCCGACGAGTAACCGAGCTTCCCGGAGTAGCCGTTCGGCAGCATGATCTTCATGCAGTCGCGGTAGGGTGTGTGCTTCGGGTCCACCGTCCAGATCGGGTTCGACTCGTAGGCCTTGAGCGGATGCGTGACGTAGCCGATCGAGGCCTGCTGCCAGGGCTCGTACTGCTCCTTCTCCATCATGAAGCGCAGATACTCCTTCGCCGCGTTCGGGAACTTCGTGTACTTGAAGATCATCTGGTTGAAGAAGAGGTGCAGCTCGGTCGGTTTCCCTACCGGCCCGATCGGCAGGTTGGCGTGCCCGATGTCCGCCGCCATAGCCTTGATTTTCGGGTCCTGCGAGTTTTTCGCCGCGTAGTAGATCGAGATGCCGTTCTCGGTGACGCTGATCTGATCGTCGAGGAACGCCTTGTTGTTGTTCGGGTCGAGCCAGGCGAGCGTCCCCGGAACGAAGGTCTGGTAGAGCTCCTTCGCGTACTCGAGCGCCTGCAGGGTCTGCGGGCTGTCTACGACGACGTTGTTCTTCTCGTCCACCAGCCGGCCGCCGAAGGACCACAGCAGCCAGTGCGTCCAGGTGTTGCCGTCGCCGGTGGCGTTGCCGAGCGCGAAGCCGAGCGGATGGTTCTTCGCCTTGAGCGCCTTGGCGAGCTTCAGGAACCCCGCGGTGTCGCGCGGAAAGCTGTCGAAGCCCGCCTCTTTCATCTGGCTGATGCGATAGACGAAAGCGTTGCCCGCGCAGCCCAGGGGCAGACCGATCCAGCGCTTGCCGCCCGGTTGCAGATACTGCCGGCACACGTCGTACCAGCCGCCGTACTTCTTGCCGAGATATTCCGCGAGGTCGGTCACGTCGAGCAGCTTCTCGGGGTACAGGTTGGCGTCGTCGAAGGTCGAAAGGATGATGTCGGGTCCCGAGCCGACGTTCGCCGCGACCGCGGCCTTGGGGCGCACGTCCTCCCAGCTCTCGTGGTCGACGCGCACCTCGACGCCGGTCTTCTTTGTGAACGCGGCGACGTTCTTCATGTACTGATCCTCGTCGCCCGCGACGAAGCGCTTCCAACGCAGCACGCGCAGCTTCGCGCCTTTTTCGGGTGTCCAGGCGGTCGCGCCCGCCTTGCCCTGCGCCTGCGCAAGCAGCGGCACGCCGGCCGCGGTGCCCGCGGCCACACCCGCGGAAATCTTCAGGAAATCGCGTCGCTTCATGTTGCTCATGGTCTCCTCCTTGGGTGATAACGGTTTACGCGAGCCTTGCCCCGCTCGCCGGATCGAAAAGGAAAGTGAGGCTGGGCTTGAGACGGACCGCCGCTCCGGGCTGGAACTCGTGGCGCTCGCGCACGACTGCCGTGACATCCACGCCGGCGAGCCTGCAGAAGATCTGCGTGTCCGCACCTGTCGGCTCCACCACGACGACTTCTGCGGGCACGCCGTCATCGCTTACCGCGAAATGCTCGGGCCGCACGCCCACCACGACGTCGCGTCCTTCGGGGATCTCGGCTCGCACCGGCATCGGCAGGTGCACTCCCTCGCCGACCGCGACCGCGAGCCCGGCGCCGTTTCGCGCCATGCGGCCGGAAAGAAAATTCATCGCGGGCGATCCGATAAAACCCGCGACGAACCGGTTCGCCGGGCTGTCGTAGAGCTCGAGCGGCGAGCCGATCTGCTCGACGCGGCCGGCATTCATCACCACGATCTTGTCGGCCATGGTCATCGCCTCGATCTGGTCGTGGGTGACGTACACCGAGGTCGTCTTCAGGCGCTGGTGGAGCGCCTTGATCTCGGTGCGCATCGCCACCCTGAGATTCGCATCGAGGTTGGAAAGCGGCTCGTCGAAAAGGAACACCTGCGGCTTCCTCACGATCGCGCGCCCCATGGCGACGCGCTGGCGCTGGCCGCCGGAGAGCTGCCGCGGGTAGCGCTGCAGATAGTCCATGAGCCCGAGGATTTGCGCCGCTTCCTCGACGCGCACACGGGTCTCCTGGTTCGAATCGCCGGCGAGCTTCAGGCTGAACGCCATGTTGTCGAACACGGTCATGTGCGGGTAAAGCGCGTAATTCTGGAACACCATGGCGATGTCGCGCTCTTTCGGCGCCACGTCGTTGACCACGCGGGCGCCGATCGAGACCGAGCCGCCGGAAATTTCCTCCAGCCCGGCGATCATCCTCAGGAGCGTGCTCTTGCCGCAGCCCGAAGGGCCGACAAGGACGCAGAATTCGCCGTCCTCGACCTCGACATCCACGCCGTGCACGACTTCGGTCGAGCCGAAACTCTTGCGTACGCCGGAGAGGGTCACCGATGCCATGCCGTCGCTCCGTCTGCCCGGAGTGTGTCGCGGGAAATCTCGGAAAGGGCGAAAGCAGGTTAGCCGCGTGCGCCGAGGCGGTCAAGTAGCGCGGCAGCGTTGGACTTCCTGCGCGGCTCTTTGTAAGCTTCGATAGTCCGAATCCCGAAAAACCTTCCAGAGCAAACCAAGGTGCCTGAGCGCTTCTCTGTTGATCGCGCGGATTTTTCCCGCCCGGTCATGGTGACCGGCGCGGGCGGCTGCATCGGCAGCTGGGTGCTCGCGCTGCTGGTGCGCGCGGGGGTGCCGGCGTGCGCCTTCGATCTCTCCGAGGACAAGCGCCGGCCGCGGCTGCTGATTTCCGAGGACGAGGTGAAGAAGGTCGAGTGGCGCACGGGCGACATTTCCGACACTGCTGCGCTTGTGCGTGTATTCGAAGCTGTCCGGCCCTGCGCGGTGATACACCTCGCCGCTCTTCAGGTACCGTTCTGCAAATCCGACCCGATCGCCGGAGCCAGGGTAAACGTGGTAGGGACGGTGAACGTCTTCGAGGCTGCGCGTCGTCTCGGAATAAGGCGCCTCGCCTACGCAAGCTCGATCGCCGCCTACGGCGCGATGGATGATGGCCACGGCGCCATGCACACGCTCTATGGGGCGTACAAGTATTGCGACGAGCAGATTGCCAAGGTCTATTCGGAGGACTGGGGCGTGGCGAGCGTCGGGATACGGCCCGGGGTCGTCTACGGCGTGGGTCGCGACCAGGGGCTTACCTCGAAGACCACGTTCGCGATCCTCGCGGCGGCCGCGGGAAAATCCTACGACGTGCCGTTCTCCGGTGGCGTTTCGTGGCTGTACGCAGGAGAAGTCGCAAGCGCGTTCGTTCACGCGGTCGCGCGCGAGCGGGCCGGCGCCCCGGTGTTCGACATGAACGGTGTCTATGCCCCGGTCGAGGAGGGCCTCGCGATACTGAGGAGGCTCGCCCCTGCGGCGACAATCACGTCCTCGGGGCAGCCGCTCGCTTTCCCGATGCACCTGCCGGATGAGCGGCTGCGCGACTACCTCGGCGACTACGGCGGCATGCCGCTCGCCGAGGGCATCCGAGAAACCTACGAGGCGTTCCGCTCTTTGATCGGGCGCGGAACGCTCGCCGTGCCCGAGGCCGCGTAATGAACGCACGGCCCGGCGCAAACCGTGCTCGATCGAGCGATGGCTGAAACCGCGCTCATCGTCGGCGCAGGCAGCGGCCTCTCGGGCTCGCTCGCGCGCCTGTTCGCGAGAGAGGGCATGCGTGTCGCTCTCGCCGCGCGCGACACGGCCAAGCTCGGTGCTCTCGTCAAGGAGACCGCGGCTCTCGCGATCGCGTGCGACGCGGCCGAGTCTGCGCAAGTAGAGTCGATGTTCGCTGCAGTCGAAGCGAAATGGGGCGTGCCGGACCTCGTCGTCTTCAACGCGGGCTACCGGGTGCGCGGGCCCTTCGTCGGCCTCGATCCGAAGGAAGTCGAACGCACCATCAGGGTGTCGGCTTACGCGGGGTTCCTCGTCGCCCAGACCGCGGCGAAACGCATGCTGCCGCGGGCGTCAGGCGCAGTTTTCTTCACCGGGGCGTCGGCGAGCGTCAAGGGTTACGCCGAGTCTGCGCCTTTCGCGATGGGCAAGTTCGCGCTGCGCGGCCTCGCGCAGAGCATGGCGCGGGAGCTGGCGCCCAAAGGCATCCACGTCGCACACTTCGTGATCGACGGCGGCATCTCCAGCGGTGCGGGCGATTCCCGCTCGCGTGAGCGCGGCGCCGACGGAATGCTTCTGCCCGACGAGATCGCGAAAAACTACTTGCACGTCTTCCGCCAGCACCGCAGCGCCTGGACCTGGGAAGTCGAGCTGCGGCCCTGGGTCGAACGGTTCTAGCCCATGCCCGATACGAACAAGCGCGCACTGGGGCAGGTCGACTTGCTGGGCGAGGCGGAGGGCGCTGCTCGCGGCAGGAGCCGCGACAAACCGGCGGAGGATGCGGCCCGCTCCACCGGGATATTGCCGTCGCAGGAACTCGAGCATCTGGTCAAGGCGTCGAAGGAGATCGTCGCGTTGGAAGGGATACAGAGCGATCAATTCCAGCCCGCGAGCCTCGACCTTCGCCTGGGCCCCGTTGCATATCGAGTCCGCGCAAGCTTTCTGCCGGGGAGGAACGCGAAAGTCGAGGACCGGCTCAAAGACCTCGAAATGCACAAGATGGATATCAGCGACGGAGCGGTGCTCGAGCGCGGCTGCGTCTACATTGTGCCCCTGCTCGAGGGCCTGGCGCTCAAGAAACGCACTTCGGCGATGGGCAATCCCAAGAGCTCTATCGGCCGCATCGACGTGTTCACGCGACTCATCACCGACTACGGCACCGAGTTCGACCGTGTGCGCGAGGGCTACAACGGGCCGCTGTACGCGGAAGTTTCGCCGCGAACGTTCAGCGTGCTGGTGCGCAAGGGCTCGCGCCTGAGTCAGATTCGTATCCGCCGGGGCAACCCGCCCACCGGGAACGAGACTCTGCGGCGGCTGCAGGAAGAGCACCAGCTGGTCGACGCCATCAGCGCCGAAGAGATTCGCGACGGCGTGCCGGTGTCGATGGACCTGGTGGGCGATCGGTCGGGCGGCGTCATCGGCTACAAGGCGAAGAGCCACGCCGGACTGATCGACGTCGATCGCGTGCGGCGCTACGACGTGAACGATTTCTGGGAGCCGGTGCTTGCGCCACGAAAGGGCGGCCTGGTGCTCGACCCGGCCGACTTCTACATCCTCGCCTCGCGCGAGTCGGTGAAGGTGCCGCCGATGCTCGCCGCGGAGATGGTCGCGTACGACACGCTGGTCGGTGAGTTCCGCGTTCACTACGCCGGATTCTTTGATCCGGGTTTTGGCGATCCGCAGGCGGGCGGGCAGGGCTCGCGCGCCGTGCTCGAGGTCCGTTCCTACGAGGTTCCTTTCGTGATCGAGCACGGCCAGGTTGTCGGCCGCCTGGTATACGAGCGGCTGACCGCTCCGCCGGCGAAGCTCTATGGCGCCGGTTTGAAGTCTTCGTATCAGCGCCAGGGCATCGCGCTCAGCAAGCATTTCAAGCCTATTCCCGCAACGGAGTGACTCGATGCCCCTTCGGCCCGGATTCGACGTCGAACATTTCGAGCGTTTCGGGCGCGACCACCTGCCCGGGTTGATCGGATTCACCATCACGGAAGTCTCCGAGGGGCTGGTCAAGGGGCAGCTGGACATCCGTAAGGCGCTTCTCGCGCCGAACGGCTATCTGCACGCCGGGACGATCGTCAGCTTCGCCGACACGCTCGCCGGCTACGGCTGCGTCGCGCACCTGCCTGCGAACGCACAGAATTTCACCACCGTCGAGCTGAAGACGAACTTCCTAAATACTGCGAAGGAGGGCACGCTCTACTGCGAGGCGCACGCGGTGCATCTGGGGCGCACGACCCACGTGTGGGATGCTGTCGTGACCCACGGCGAGGAGCGGCGCAGGCTCGCACTGTTCCGCTGCACTCAGCTCATTCTTTATCCGAAGTAGAAACCGTGACCCCGAAACCCGGACACTTGGCTGGATCTTCGTTCGGAGTAGCATTGTGCTTTCCCTTCTCGAAAGCAGTCCCATGGCCTCCGCAAACCCGCAAGCTGCCCAACAATCCCTCGCCGAGGTTGCGGCGGCGATTTACGTGGAACTGATCGGCAGGGCGTTTCTTCGCGTCGACAACGCCGCGGTGATCAAGCCTGAGGCCGGGGCGCTCGCGACGCTCAGCTTCGAGCTTGCCGCTGCATTCAAGAAAGCCGAGCAGGCGGCGCTTGCGGACGCGGGCCCCAAGAACGTCGGCTACAACGTGCAGCTCGGGGACATCGACGGCTGGAAAAAATAGCCGGGCGGCGTCCTGGCAGGCGGAGACCCGATGAGACTTGCTGGAACGAGGCTGCTCTTCATTGCGATGTTTGCGCTGGCGGGCCAGGCTTTTGCCTCCCGCCCAGACACAAGACATCGTAAACTGGCGCTGGCGTAACTCATCTGCGCACTTCGACTTTCGTACTCGTTCACGGCGCCTGGCACGGCGGATGGTGCTGGCGCTTCGTCGCGCCGATCCTGCGGCGCGCCGGGCACGAGGTGTACACGCCCACGCTCACGGGGCTGGGCGAGCGCGCGCACCTCGCGCACCCGGGGATCGACCTGGACCTTCACGTGCAGGATGTCGTCGCGTTGCTGGAAGCCGAAGACCTGCACGACGTCGTGCTCCTGGGCCACAGCTACGGCGGGATGGTGGTGACCGGCGCCGCCGACCGCTGCGCGGCGCGCATCCGCCGCCTCGTCTATCTCGACGCCTTCGTTCCCGGGAACGGCAAATGCGCGCTCGACTACGTCCTGCCGGAGCGCGCCGCCGCGTTCCGCAAGGAAGGCGAGCAGGCCGGCACGGTGGCCCCGCCTCCGCTCACGCTGTGGGGATACACGAAGCCCGAGCACATCGCCTTTGCCAAGCCGCGCGAGACGCGGCATCCCTACCGCAGCTTCACCCAGCCGATCCGGCTCGCCAACGAAGCCGCGCTCGCGCGCCTCCCGAAGACCTTCATCTACTGCTCATCGCCCGCGACCGGGAGTTTCGATCACCTCGCGGCGAAGTACCGCGGCGACCCGGCTTGGAGCTACTTCGAGCTCAAGACCGGCCACGATGCCATGATCCTCGTGCCCGACGAGCTGGCAGCGGTCCTTCTGCAATCGGCGTAAGCCGCCGCCCCCGGCTATGTCGCCGCTTCCACCCGCGGCACGGTAACCCCCACCAGCGTGTCGCGCGTCAGTATCGTCGCGAGGCGCTCTTCGCTCCAGCCCTCGGTGCTTTTCGGGCGCATGGGGATCACGACGTAACGCATGTCGGCGTTGGAATCGTGCACGCGCACGGTGACATGGTCGGGGAGCACGGTGCCGAATTCCTTCAACACCGCGCGCGGCTCGAACACCACGCGCGAGCGGTAGTTGGTGCTCTTGTACCAGGTCGGCGGCATTCCGAGCAGGGCGCGCGGATAGCACGAGCACAGGGTGCAGACGATGACGTTGTGCACCCCGGGGGTGTTTTCGACCGCGATCAGGCGATCGGCCTCCAGGTCGATGCCGAACTCCGCGCACGCGGCCTTGCCGTCCTCCAGAAGGCGTTTCTTGAATTGCGGGTCGGCCCACGCGTGCGCGACCACCCTGGAGCCGCGATAGGGAAGTTCTTCCTCGAAGAGCTCCATCCTGCGCCTGACTTGTTCCGCGGTGACCGCGCCTTTTTCCTCGAGAAGCTCCTGCATGGCGCGGCTCATGATCTCGTATTCCGACGGCGGTCCCTCGTCACGCTCCTCGATGGGCGCGTGATCTTCGTGATCGTGATCGTGGCCGCGCTTCCTGTTGGCGTAATAGTCGTGAGGATGATCGCTCATGCCGGCTCCAGCCAGTGTTCGAAGATTTCCATTTCGATGAGGTCCCGCTCAGGCCCCTGATAGGCCGGCCAGACGTTCGTCTGCACGAAGCGAACGCGGTACAGCACCTTCTTCGGTTCGCCGTCGAACCCGTAGGCCAGCTCTTCGGGGTTTGGAAAGGCGCCGCAGATGCGCTCGATTGCGCCGGTCTTGCCGCGGATGTAATAAGGCGTGCGTCGGTGGCCGGGCGGAAAGCTGCGCTTGACTGCCACGCGATCGCCCACCTTGAAGAGGTGCCCGGGTGCCGGTGTATACGTTGACATAGGGGGCCCTGCGACCTGCGTCCGGAGGCCCGTTGTCACCGGCCTTTCCCCTTCTTGATGGCAGACTCCATTTCATCGGGAACGTTGAAGCGCGCCCGGATCTCGGACATCTTCGCCTCGAGCTCTCCCTCCGTGACGAGGCCTTTCTCGATCAGCAGGGCGCGCAGGGCCAGCGTCGTGCGCTCGAAGTATTCGAGCTCCGCGTACCGGTCGCCGAGGTCTTCCGCAGCGCGGCGCAATTCGTCGACCAGGACGATCTGGTTCCGCTGAGCGACCGAGCGCAGCGCGTTGGCCTGCCGCTCCCAGAATTTCATGCCGCGGTCGAGGGTATCGACCGGCCCGGCGTCATCGCCGCCGATGTCGGCGGGGTTTCTATGCGTGCGGCTCATGGTAGTCCTCGATTCAGCCCGCGATCTGCGCGGAGAGAAACGCTAATCCGATCGCCCCGATCACGGCACCCAGGAGGGAGGAAGCCGGCTTCGCCCAGGCCTCGCGGGCGGCGATCAGGCGCCGGTGCACGAGGAACGCCGCCGCCGCGATGCCGAGCTGGACGAGGGAAAAACCGATCAGGTACGCGGCGAGTGGCGCCGCTTCCGCGCCGAATATCGTTTCCGCGTAAGCGTACCCGTGCAGGAGGCCCGCGAGCGCGAGGCCGCCTGAGAGTCCGGGGAGCGCGATCCGGTGCCCGGCCATGACCAAGCCGCCGATGAGGACCACGGAGAGCGCCACGCCGACTTCGTTCCCCGGCAGTACGATTCCTGCGAGGTGCAGCGCGGCACCGGCAAGGCTCCCGCCGATTACGGCTGCCACGCCCCACAGTCCGCGATCGATCAAGGCGAGAAAGAATCCCGCTGCGACGATGAAGGCCGCGTGATCGAGGCCGATCACCGGGTGACCGAGGCCCGACAGCAGGCCCTGCGCGAACGTCTCCGGCAAGCCCCCGTCCATGAAATGATGGGCCCCGGCCGCACAGGGAAGTGCCGCGAGCGCGGCGAGGACGAATATTCTGGCTGTGTTCGACATCGGTGGCAGGAGCCGGGGTTCAAATAGTGTACCCCGGCTCGCGGCGCGAGCGTGCAGCCGCAAGGAAAGGCCTATCATCGAAGACCTCAACAGGAGGATAACGCGGTGATCCCGAGCCGGCGTCGGGCTGCTGACACCACGCTGTCAGCAGCGGAGCGCCATCCTTTCAGGCGTGCGAATCCCGCACTTCACCTCTAAGGAGATTGAAAATGAAGAACGCAGTGGTCTGGAGCGAAATCGCAGTGTCCGATCTCAAGCGCGCGACCGCTTTCTACGAGAAGCTGCTCGACGGGCAGCTGAAAACCGAGACCTTCGGCCCCTACGAATTCGCGCTTTTCCCGCATGCAGCGGACGGCATCGGCGGCTGCCTGATGAAGGGAGAGGGCTACGAGCCTTCGGCAAAGGGGACGGTGACCTACCTCGCCGCCGAGCCCGGCATCGACGCGGCGCTCAAGCGCGCGGCCGCCGCGGGCGCGAAGGTGCTCATGCCCAAGATGGCTCTGCCCGGCAACCAGGGCTTCATCGCCCACGTGTCGGACTGCGAGGGCAACCGCATAGGGCTGCACGCGATGAGCTAGGAGTTCCATGCGGCGGGCCGATCGTCTGTTCCAAATCGTCCAGCACCTGCGCGGCCGGCGTCTCACGACGGCCGCGTTTCTGGCCGGCCGGCTCGGCGTGTCGCTGCGCACGGTCTATCGCGACGTGCGCGACCTGTCGCTCTCCGGCGTTCCGGTCGAGGGCGAGGCGGGCGTGGGCTACCGGCTGCGCGCGGGCTTCGACGTTCCGCCGCTCATGTTCACGCTGAACGAGATCGAGGCGCTCGCGGTGGGCGCGCGCATGGTGGAAGCCTGGGGCGGGCCGGTGCTCGCGGAATCGGCGCGGACCGCGATCGAGAAGATCGTAGCGGCACTGCCCGCCGACCGGCGCGCGGCGGTCGATAAGACGCGCCTCTACGCGCCGGCGTTCCACGTCGACGGCCGGGCCTTGCGGCAACTGGAATCGGTGCGCGAGGCGATCGGTTCGCGACGCGTGCTGCGCCTGGACTACCGCGATTCGGGCGGAAAGCCGAGCGCGCGCGACGTCTGGCCGCTCGCGCTCTACTACTGGGGGCGCACCTGGACGATAGGCGCGTGGTGCGAGCGGCGCGAGGACTTCCGCAATTTCCGGGTGGACCGGATCGCAGGGCTCGAGACGCTCGAGCGCCGCTACCCGGACGAGGCGGGCAAGCGGTTGGCGGATTTCATACGGGCGATGGAGGCACACTGAGGTGCCAGCGTACAATCGTACCCATCTCATGATGCGCAGCCTTTCCGCCTTCGCCGTACTCACGCTTGCAGGAGGAGCCATGGCCGCCGAGGCGGTGCTGGTGCACGACATCGCGCCGCCGCATCCGCGCTACGCGCAGCTCACGCAAATGGCGGCGGAAGTGGCGAAGCGCACGCAGGGGACGCTCACGATCGCGATCAACCCTGGCGGCAAGGTGCTGTATCCGGGGCAGGCGTCGCTCGATGCGGTACGCAAAAAGACCGCCCCCCTCACCTTCGTCAACAGCGCTTTTCTGCAGTCGATCGATCCGGACCTGGGCTTTCTCAACCTGCCGTTCACGATCACCGATGCCATGATGTCGAAACCAGGCGTGGCTGAGGGCACCCTTTCGCTGGTGCGCGGCTACGTCGAGCCGAGGGGTTTGAAGGTGCTGGCTATCATGCGCGGGGCGGACACCATCATGATCTTCAAGAACCGCCAGGTGCGAACGCCCGACGACATGAAGGGCCTTCGCATCCGCGTCGCGGGGCCGGGCGTGTATCAGGACATCGTCAGGAGCATGGGCGCCGCGCCCGTCGTTTTCCCGGCGATCGAAATGGGCGCGGCGCTCGCGCGCGGAGCGATGGACGGCATCTTCACCTCGCCTGGCGGCTGGGGGAAGAACGTCAAGGACGCGCCGAGCGCGAGCCTCGTTCCGGGGTTGCTGTTCTACACCTACTTTCTGATCGCCGACAAAGCGTGGTTCGACGCGCTGCCGGCGGCGGAGCAGAAAGCGCTCGCCGATTCAGCGCGCGTTGCCGTCACCGAGAAGTGGAGCGAAATGCAGGCCGACGACGCGCGGCTGGTCGCCGAGCTGGTCTCGCACGGGGCTACGTACACAGTGGTGCCGGGCGATGCGGTGGGGGCGTGGCGGGAGAGAACTGAGAGTGTGACGCGCGATTTTTCGGCCGCGCATCTGGAAGTGATGCGGCGGTTTCGGGCAGTTGTGGGCAGGGAGTGATCAGCTCACGAATTGGACCGAAAGAATTGAGCCACGGCGTAGAATTGGAATCGTGAAATCAAAACGAACATTTAATCCTGCTGCAGTGTTGCGTGCTGCTAAGGAAGGCACTCTAAAGGGGAGCGAGCTACGAAAGGCGATAAAGACCGCGGAAGAGCTTGGACTTGGGGATACCGCGCGCGGGCTACAGCTCTACATTGTTCCGCCTGCATCTTTTGCCGGCGATGCTGCACCGGCCGAGATTCAAGCAAGGGTCGCGCAGGGAATTAGCGCGCTATCGGCGATGGGGCATTCGCTCAGCCGCACCAGGCAGATGCTGAAACGGAATGGCGTGATTGAGACAATCAATCGGATTGCCAAGCACTCTGCGGCTACAAAGAATTTCGAGATATTGTGTGCGGCACGACTTGAGCATCTGACCGCGGAAGCGATTGTTTTGGATTTTCCGCAATACTTCACCAGTCAAGCGATAGAAGTTGCGCACAAACGACTTGGACGTTAGTGCCCCGCGCATCAACCCGCCGCGCTGAGGTTTCGGACCCGTGGCGTGCTCGCTCATCAATCCGCCGGCACCCCGCTTGCCTTGATCGGGCCGGCCCATTTTTCTATTTCGCTCGGAATGTACCTCGCCAGGTATTCCGTGCTCCGGCGCTCCGGCGGCGGAATGGTCACGCCCACGGTTTCCAGGCGCGCGCGCACGGACGCGCGGTCGACGGTATCGCTTGCCGCTTTGGCGAGGCGGCGGACGATCGCTTCGGGTGTCCCTTTCGGATAGACGATAGCGGCCCAGGCGCTGCAGTCGAAATCGGCGAGGCCCTGCTCGAGCGCGGTCGGTAGATTCGCGAGACCCGGCACGCGGGAAAGGCTCAGCGTCGCGATCCCCTTCACCCTGCCGCCCTGAATCAGCGGGAGCGCGGTCGAGATCTGTTCGCAGATGTAGTCGAGGCGCCCGGCCATCAGATCCTGCATGGCCGGCGCGGTGCCGCGATAGGGGACGTGCGTGATTCGGGTGCCCATGGCCGAGTCGAGCAGTAGGGCGCACACGTGAGCGCCCGAGCCGGCGCCGGCCGACCCGTACTGCATCTTCTCCTGGTTCGCTTTCGCGTAGACGATGAATTCGGCAAGCGTATTCGGCGGAAGGTCCTTGCGTGCGACGAGCACTCTCGCCGAATCCGCGACCAGCGCGACGGGCGCGAAGTCGGTGACTGAGTTGTAGAGCGGCTGCTTGTACAGGTTCGGGATGAGGGCGAGGGTGGCGATGCCGCCGAGCAGAAAAACATAACCGTCGGGCGCGGCTTTGGCCACGCGGCTCCCGCCCGTCATGCCGCCCGCCCCGCCGACGTTCTCCACGATCACCTGCTGGCCCAGGGTCTCGCTCAGGCCCGAGGCGAGGATGCGTCCGACCGTGTCGACCGGGCCTCCGGCGGCGAAGGGCACGACCATGGTGAGCGCCCGCCGTGCCGGCCAGTCCTGCGCGAGAGCGGGCGCGGTCAGGACGACCATCGCCAGTACGAAACTCGACACCGGTTTGGACATGGGCATTCTCCATTCGCGGATCGCTCCGGATTGTAGCGCCCGGATGGAAGAATGGCGGCGCGTATGGAGGGAAGCCCATTTCGTCTAGACTTCGCATGGTTCCCGCCATGCCCGCCCCTTCCCAGCAGATCCGATTCTGCACCAGCGCCGACGGGGTGAGGATCGCGTACGCGACTTCGGGCAGCGGGCCGCCGCTGGTGAAGGTCGGCACCTGGATGACGCACGTGGAGCTCGACTGGGAGAGCTCGGTGTGGCGCCACTGGCTGCGGGAGCTCTCACGCGACCACACGTTCCTCCGCTATGACGCGCGCGGTTGCGGGTTGTCCGACCGCGAGGTCGCCGAGCTGTCGCTCGAGGCCTGGGTGCGCGATCTGGAGTCGGTGGCCGACGCGGCCCGTATTGAGCGTTTTCCGCTGCTCGGGCTGTCTCAGGGGACGGCGGTCGCGATCGCCTATGCCGCGCGCCATCCTGAGCGGGTGAGTCACCTTGTTCTGCACGGCGCGTTCGCCCGAGGGCGTTTGCGGCGCAACCCTACGCAGCAGGAGCGCGAGGACGCCGAGACGTTGGCCAAGCTCGCCGAGCTCGGCTGGGGCAGGGACGATCCCGCTTACCGCCAGTTCTTCACCACGCAGTTCATACCCGACTCCACGCTCGAGCAGCAGCGCTGGTGGAACGAGCTGCAGCGCGCGACGATTTCGCCCGTCAACGCGGCGCGGTTCATTCGGGCGTTCAACGACATCGACGTCACGGAGCTTGCGCGGCGGGTGTCCTGCCCGACGCTGGTGACGCACTCGAAGTCCGACGCGCGCGTCCCGTTCGAGGAAGGCCTCAAGGTCGCGGGCCTCATCCCGGGAGCGCGCTTCGTTCCGGTCGAAAGCCGCAACCACGTCCTGCTCGATCACGAGCCCGCCTGGGCGCAGTGGCTTGCGGCAGTGCGCGACTTTCTCCCGGGCGTTCCAGGTGGCGCACGCTTCTCGGGACTGACGCCGCGCGAGGCGGAGCTGATCGAGCTGATCGCCCAAGGGCTGGACAACGCCCAGATCGCCGCGCGCCTGGAGCTCTCCGACAAGACCGTGCGCAATCACATCACCAGCATCTTCGCCAAGCTCGAAGTCGACAGCCGGGCGCGCGCCATCGTGCTCGCGCGCGAAGCCGGCTTCGGCCAGAGAGCACCCTGAGCCTCTCTCTGGGACCTCTGTCCCAGGCAATTCCGTCCCGAAAGGCGGTCTTCTCGCGGCGTCTGGGGCGCAGGTCTCATGACGCGCCGCTTCCCTCCCCCCACAATGGCCCGAGCCGATTGGACATGGAGACGATCATGAACGAGGGAAACTACGGACGGAACGGCAAGGCCGACCTCGAAGGCTGCCTGCTGCGGCTGAGCGATGAGCGCGAGATCGCGATCTACAAGTTCGGAGGCGTCGCGTGGATTGCGGACTTCAGGGCCGCTCGGGCCGAGCTCTTCACGGTGGGCGAGTGGTTTGCCCTCAATGGCCGTGGAAGCGTTCTGCGTCGCGTAGGGCTCGAATCGGTCGCGCCGCTCCCAGCGGAAGTGATCGAGAGGATTGGGCGACTCCACCGCGCAGAAGACCGTGAGCCGCTCGCCCCGCTGGTGGCGTGGCTTGGAGCTCGCCTGGCGAACTTCTGTCGCGAGCTTTCACGCCGCACGTCCCCAGGCACGTTCGGCAACCTGCGCACGCAACGTAGCCGAATCCAGGGGGCGACCTGAGCTTGCCGGCGCGGGGACTCGCGGGCATTGCAGATTCACTTCTCAATGACAGGAGGATGTCATGCCGATCGGAGGATTTCTCGATTCGTTTCCTACGTTGCTTTTCGTCGCAGTACACGTGGTGTTTCTCATCGTCGGCGTGTGGGCGTGGAAGAAGGCGGCGGGTGCCCGGCGGAAGTTCGCGGCGGCGTTTTGGCTGTACGCCGTGTCGCAGATCGTCTTTCTCGCGTTCTTCGGCGGGGCGATCACCCTGAAAATGGCGGTCCTGCTGGAGCAGACGCTCGTCGTCATCATGGTGCTGTGGATTGCCGTGCAGGGATCCGAATCCGCCTGAACGGGACTAGCGGGCATGCCGCAAGGCACTGCTCTATCGGTCTCACGCGGCCTTGTCTTGATGGTTTTCAGCTCGAACTGCGGGATCCGGGTCGGGCGGCATTCGGCGGGCAAGAAGGAAAAGCACCACGGATATGAAAGCCGTGATCCATGCGACGGTGACCGCCAGGGACTTGCCCCGCCACAACCCGGCAAACCAGCGATTGAAATCATCGAAGATCAGGGCCGCTTTTCCGCCGAAGCGCTGCAATTCACGCCGGTACATCTTGGTGTTGGCGAGCGGTATCGGGTAGGCCTCGCCGTCCACCATGACGATTTGCGAGCCCTCGTAGTCAATCGTTGCTTCGCCGGCTGTCACATAGATCAGGAGAGCGCTGGAGAGACCCATCACCGCAGTGATGATGGAGAACAAGTAGAGGCGCTTTTGCATCTTCAGGGTTCAGGGTAAAAGAGAGTCTAATCCGGTCGCATCATTTCTTCCCCGCCAGGCGGCACGGCGGGCTCTGCGGTGTGAATTTTTCACTAGACCCTTGTGCCGGACGACGGCGAACACGGGCGTCCGGAAGCCCAAAGTGGTCTCCATCGGGCGGACGATTTCCGCCGGCCCGCAGACAAACGGAGGCTACGATGATCAACCGCAAACGCGAATCCGGATTTTTCAATCCCTTCGTGCTCGCCATCACCGCGATGGCGCTCTGTCTCCTTGTAGCGATAAGGGCGACGGCTGCGTTGACGCCCGCGGCAGCGACCCAGGACACCTGGACCACCGAGACTTACGGCCCCTACGGCTACTTCCCACCCGATGTCCTCGACCGGGTCAGGGAATTCGAGGTGATGCCGGACATGTTCGAGTGAATCGAGAGCGATAGGCTAGTCCGTGAGTCCTAGCACCGCGCGCAGACTCTTCATCAAGGCTTCGTGCTCGAAAGGCTTGGTGAGGTAACCGTTGGCTCCTCCCGAGAGCCCGCGCAACACGTCCTTACGGCTGCTCTGCGCGGTAAGCATGATGACCGGAATCGCCCGCAGCCCCGGGTGCTGCCGGATGCGCATCAGGATGTCGAAGCCGTCGGTGCCAGGCAGGTTCACGTCGAGCAGGATCGCGTCGGGCAAGGGCGACGATCTGAGCGCCGCCACGATCTCTTCGCGGCTGCTCGCGACGCGCGGCTCGTAGCCGTCGAGCTTCAGCAGCATTTTGACCACGGTGATGAACTGGAGGTTGTCCTCGATCAGGAGGATCGAATACTTCGAGCCGCTGTTGGGCGTTTTCTTCGAGGCGGCCTGCCGCGCGACGCCGATGTAGTAGCCGCTGCGGTCGAGCGACTGCAGCCCTTTTTCCGCTTCATCGCGGAATTTCGCCGAAACGCTCTCGGGCAGCGCGTCGACCGGTACCTCGAAAAAGGAGCCGAAGTCCGCCTCGGCGGTTTTCCCCGGCGCGACGACATCGATGAACTTGTCGCGAAGCAGCGCCTCCACTGCGTCGCTGATCTCCCCGGGCTTCGCGCCGGTCACCCGCTTGACGATCGCCGACACGGGCGACCTTCCATCGAACATCACCATCAGCTCGAGCGCAACGGTCGAGAGCCTGGTCGAACCCGCCTTGAGCTCCGTCTTACCCCTATCCGTCGGCGTGTAGACGGTCGGGTCCGTGTCTTCGAGGTTCATGGGCTGTCCCCGGTTTCCGCGACACAAGGCCGTCTATGATACGGGCGAACGGGTGTGCAGGCGTATCATGATCGCCGGGGCGAGAGCAGGGACCCATGGGATCCGTGCTCTCTTGAAAAAAGACCAAGGACCAAAGAACCGGGCCGTGAACAATTTCCAGCTGACCGTACTGATCGCAGCACTCGCCAATCTGGCGGTACTGCTGCTCTTCCCGCCGTTCAACAGCCAGCCGGTGGGGCTCACGGGTGCGGCCACATTCGACGCTTTCTACCCGGTGTTCGATTGGCCGGTCAAAGGCACCATCAACAGCGGCCTGTTGTATCTGGAAATTTTCGCCGTGCTCGTCAACGCGACGCTCGCCTGGCTTCTGCTGCAGGGCACGCCGCAACGGCCTTCCCGGCCCAGATTCCGCTGGCAAATCGTGCTTCAGTGGCTGGTCGTCGCCGACCTGCTCATCGCCCTCTTGTTTCCGCCGTTCGAAACCCGGCCGCTGGAGGCGCGTCTTGCCGAGCGCGCGTTCGAGGGCTTCGGATTCGTCCTGAGCGGCAGTGTCCAGCGCGGCATCTTCATTCCGCTCCTTTTCATGGAGCTCCTGTTGCTCGCCTTGAATGCGACGGCCCTATGGCTTGCGTTCGGGCTCTTGGATCGCGGGAGCGAGGCGAGCGGTGCGGAATCTCCCGGCGCGCCGGGACAGGCGGGAGGCCAGATCGGACGCAGCGGCGTTGACCGGCGCCAGCGACGGGATGCGCACTACACGGGTCCGGAGCGTCGCCGCGGAATCGATCGCCGAAATCGGCACTGAATGCGCCGCGC
The DNA here is from genome assembly GCA_963699535.1 of uncultured beta proteobacterium. Taxonomy (GTDB): domain Bacteria; phylum Pseudomonadota; class Gammaproteobacteria; order Burkholderiales; family SG8-39; genus VBDM01. The sequence goes on from CAVOUJ010000014.1 coordinate 103,633, forward strand.
GCGCGAGCTCGTTGCCAGCGGCGACGCGACGATCGACGTGATCGACGAAGGCGCGGGGTCCCTCGTCGTCCTGCTGCCCTCGCGCGGCCGCGATTCCGAGGACTACGACGAGGTCGCCGCCGGGATTGCAAGGGCCGGATATCGAGTACTGCGCCCGCAGCCGCGCGGCACCTGCCGCAGCACCGGGCCGATGACGGGCCTGACGCTGCATGATTTCGCCGGCGACGTGGCGGCGGTGATCGCTCACGCGGGCGGCGGCCCGGCTGTCGTCGCGGGGCACGCTTTCGGCAACTGGGTCGCGCGCATGACCGCGGCGGATCATCCGCGGCTCGTTCGCGGCGTGGTGATCCTTGCGGCCGCGTCGAAGAGCTATCCGCGTTTCGCCGGGGCGCAGCGTCTCGTCGAAGCGGTGAAGAAGGCCGGCGACCCTGCGGTCGTCGAAACGGAACGCCTGCAGCACCTGCGCTCGGCGTTTTTTGCGCCCGGCCATGACCCGGGCGAATGGCTGAAAGGCTGGTATCCGGAGGTGAACCAGAGCCAGTTCGAGGCGGGCCGGGCCACGCGGCAGGAAGAATGGTGGGGAGCGGGAAGCGCGCCGCTCCTCGACCTTCAGGCTGAGCTCGATCCCTTCAAGCCACGCGAGACGGCGAACGAGCTGAAGGAAGAGTTCGGCGAGCGTGTCACCATCGCCGTGATCCCGGACGCGAGCCATGCGCTCATCCCCGAGCACCCGGCAGCGGTCGTTGAGGCAATAGTCGCCTGGTTGAGCAAGCTTCCGAAGTAGCGCGCCCGCGACGCCGCAATCGAGATCCTCGGGGTCGAGGGCCGGCACGCTGCTGTATGCTTGCGCGAAGGCATGAAGCACGGAGGCAAGATGTCGCGGTGGATGGGGCGGTGGTTTTCGTCATGGCGTTGACCGGCAGCGCGGGCGCGCAGCAGAAAACCCTGGTCGTGCTCGGCACGGCGACCCCGGGCGGTGGTTTTCCTGTGTACGGCGCGGCGTACTCCTCGACGATCAACGAGATGGATCCGACGCTCTTGGTCGAGCCAAAGAACACCAAGGGCAGCACCGAGAACATCCCGCTGATCGAATCCGGAGGGATCCATATCGGCCAGGCGACGGGCGAAGTCACCTACGAGGCGCTCGCCGGGATCGGCCGGTCGAAGGCGGACCTGCGCATCGTCAACGCGATGTATTCCAACTCCGGAATGTTCGTCGTGCGCGCGGATAGTTCGTACCGTGCGCTCGCCGACCTGAAAGGGAAGCCCATAGCGTGGGGTGCCAAGGGCTCCGGCTTCGTCGTCCTCGCGCGCTACGTGTTCGACGGCCTCGGCATGGACATCGAGCGCGACTTCCAGCCGATCTTCCTGGACAAGGCCGGCGACGGGCCGGCGATGGTGCTCGACGGGCGGGCGGCGGCGCTCTGGGGCGGCGGGGTCGGCTGGCCGGGGTTCGTCGCTGTAACGAAGGGCCCCGCGGGCGCGCGTTTCATCGCGCCGAGCGCGGACGAAATCAAGCGCATCGTCGCCAAGCACGGATTCATCAAGCCGATCACCCTGCCCGCGGGAAGCTACCCGGGGCAGGACTCGGCCGTGGCGACGCTCGGCTCGTGGGCGTTCGTGCTCGCCGCGCCGTCGCTACCCGAGGACGTCGCCTACCGGATCGCCCGCGCTCTGCACAAGGGCGAAGGCGCGCTCGGTGCGAAGCTCGCTCAGGCAAAGGAATCCACGCTCGCGAACACGCTCGCCGCGGCACCGCGGCAGGATCTGATACATCCCGGGGTGCTGAAATACATGCGCGAAGCGGGCATACTGCGATAGAGGGAGGAACGTGAGCCAAGTCGAGCTCGCAAGACGGAAGGCCGAGTCGGTCGTCAAGCCGATGCTGCTCTCGCACGGCACGCTGATGTGCAAGGACCTCGCCCAGTCCCGGCGCTTCTACGAGGAGTTCCTCGGCCTCGAGGTGGTGCGCCATGCGCGGCCCGCGATGATGCTGCGTCTCAAGAGCGGCATGTACGTGGTCGCGGTGTGCATCGGCGAGCGCGTTCCCAACCAGCACGTGCTCACACACTGGGGCCTGAACGTGGCGACCCGGGAGGAAGTGGACAGAGCGCACGCCGAGGCACACCGGCTGAAGGAGAAATACGGCATCCAGAAAATCAACAAGGTGCTCGACCGCCACGGCGCGTACGGCTTCTACTTCCAGGACCTCGACAACAACTGGTGGGAGATCCAGTACGAGCCGCGCGCCATCGACGATTTCTTCAGCCGAGGCGATCTCTTTCAAATGGATTTGCACGCCGAAGAGACCGAGGAATCGCACGACTGACAGGCTGTACGAACAGGGAGAAAAACATGAACGGACGCACGCTGTTCCTCTCGCTCCTCGCCGGCGCTGCGCTCGCCGCGGCGTCGCCCGCTTTTCCACAGGCGTTTCCGACGAAACCGGTGCGCATCATTTCCCCGTATCCGAACGGTCTGACGCCCGATATCGCCGTGCGCGGCCTCGCCGACCGCCTTTCGAGAACCTGGAACCAGCCGGTGATCGTCGAGCCGCGCCCGGGTGCGAACGGCTTCATCGCGATCGGCGCGGCGAAGAAGGCCGCCCCCGACGGCCACGAGCTGCTGCTCGCCGGGCAGGCGCACCTTTCGATCAACCCCAACATCTTTCCCAAGGCGCCGTACGACGCGGAGCAGGATTTCGTGCCGGTGTCGCAGATCTACCGCACGCCGTTTTTCATCGCGGTCGCCGCCGGCGGCCCCTACAAGAGCGTCTCGGACCTGATCGCCGCGGCGAAAGCGAGCCAGAGGAAACTCTCCTACAGCTCGCCCTACGTCGGCAGCCCGCCGCATCTGGGCGCCGCCCTGTTCGCGCACCTGATAGGGGCCGAGATGGTGCATGTACCCTTCAAAGACGGGGCGCAGATCTACATCTCGGTCGCGAACGGCGACGTGGACTGGGCGCTCGGCTCGGTCGGATCGATCCTTCCGCTCTTGAAGGCGGGAAAGCTCAAGCTCATCGCCTTCGCGCAGAAAGCGCGGCTTCCCGACTATCCCGATGTTCCGACCGTCGCGGAGGCGGGCGGGCCGGCGGGCTACGAGGTGGACACCTGGGTGTCGCTGGTCGCGCCTCGCGGCACTCCGGCAGAGCTCGCGCAACGCATCAGCTCGGACATCCGGGCGGCGCTCGGCGACGCCACGGTCCAAGAGCGGTTCAAGGGCATCGGCGTCGATCCGGTGCCGAGCAGCCCGGCGCAGCTCGCCGAGCTGATTCGCAACGATACTAAAGTGTATGGAGAGATCGTGAGGCGCGCGGGAGTAAAGGCGGAGTGAGCGCGGCAGATCAGTGACGTGTACCAGGACCACACGCCGCTCCACGTCGCGGGCCAGTTGCTCATCGCTTTCCTTTTTCTCGGAACCGGGATCGTGAACGTGACGACCAAATTCCGCCAGCATCTGGACCGGATGACGGCGATCGGCGTGCCGTTCGCCAAGCCGCTGTTGATCGCCGGCTTCGCCATGCAGTTTGCGGGCGGCCTTCTCGTCGCGCTCGACTGGCACCGCTCTCTCGGCGCCGCCATCCTGATCGTTTTTACGGTGCTTGCGACCGCGATCTTCCACCAGTACTGGCGCGTCGAGGATCCCCTGCGCCGCCACTTGCACGTGTCGTTCATCTTTTCCAACTGCGGCATCGTCGGCGGGCTGCTGCTGTTGATGTAGGGCGGCCATGACCCGCGGCAGGCCGCACTGGCTCTCGGGCCGTCAGAGCGGTTCGCGGCGCCTCGCAGGAATCCCTTCTTTCCTTGATCTGCGTCAAATGACGCCGGCGGCGGTGCTGGAGGCTAGCGGGAGCCATTCCGCTGACTTTTCGGGACCCCGACATGAGCCCCGGCACCCTCAAGTTTTCGGCGCTGCTCTTTGGCATGCTGAAGATGCTCCAGTACAAGGGGCGCAGGCATCCGGCCTTCGCCAAGCGCCTTGCCGAGAAGAACTTCACCGCGCAGATCCGAACCTTCGACGGCGACGTCGGCCGCTGGTTCAGTTTCCGCGACGGAAGGATCGACTCGAAGAGCGGCCTGCACCCGGACCCCCAGATCACCATTTCCATCGCCTCGGCGGAGCTCGGTGCACGGCTGTTCGTCCCCTGGGTGGACCAGCTCGAGCGCGTCGAGGCGATGAAGAATTTCGACTTCAAGGCCGAAGGCCCGGACGCGCTGGTGGTGTGGTTTACCCAGACCCTGATGATGATGCAGCAGGCGGGCTGGGAGTGGGGCACCAGGATGCCCGATGGCACCACGCGCTACGTCACCCACACCAACGGCGGGCCGCTGTTTACCTACGTGAGGGACGGCAAGGTGGTGCGCCTGACGCCCCTCGAATTCGGCGAGGGCGACGCGCTGCCCTGGACCATCCGTGCGCGCGGCAAGAGCTTCACGCCGCCGCGCAGGACCTCCGCCGCGCCGCACACGCTGTGCTCGAAGGCGACGCTGTATTCGAAGGACCGGCTGCTGTATCCGATGAAGCGCGTGGATTTCAATCCGAAGGGCGAGCGCAACCCGCAGAATCGCGGCGTTTCCGGCTACGTGCGCATCAGCTGGGACGAGGCGCTCGATCTCGTCGCCAGCGAGATCCAGCGCGTCAAGACCGAGCACGGTCAGGGCGCGATCATGGCCAACCACGGCTCGCACCACACCTGGGGCAACGTCGGCTACTACATCAGCGCTGCGTTCAGGTTCTTCAACACCATCGGCTATACGCGAGTAGTGCACAACCCGGACAGCTGGGAAGGCTGGTACTGGGGGGCGATGCATCACTACGGCTACAGCATGCGCCTGGGACAGACCGAGACCTACAGCCTAGTCGAAGACCTGATGAAGGAGGCCGAGATGGTGGTGTTCTGGTCGGCCGACCCGGAATGCACCAGCGGCTCCTACAGCGCCTTCGAGGGCACGCCGCGGCGCCAGTGGCTAAAGGAGCTGGGCATCGAGATCGTGCACATCGATCCGTATTACAACCACACCGCGGCGCTGCACGGAGGCAAATGGTTCGCGCCGCGCCCGGGCACCGACGCGGCGATGGCGATGGCGATCGCGCACGTGTGGATCAGCGAAGGGACCTACGACAAGAAGTTCGTCGCCGAGCGCTCGGTCGGGTTCGAGGTGTGGCGAGATTACATCCTCGGAAAAGAGGATGGAATTCCGAAGACGTGCGAGTGGCAGGAGCCCGAGACCGGAATTCCCGCCAAGGACGTGAGGGCGCTGGCGCGCCGCTGGGCGAAGAAGAAGACCTATCTCGGCGCGGGGGGCTGGGGCAACGGCCACGGCGGCGCCTGCCGCTCGGCCACCGGCATCCAGTGGGCGCGCTCGCTTGCGTGCCTGCTCGCGATGCAGGGCATGGGCAAGCCCGGCGTCAATTACGGCCACCTGCAATGGGGCACCCCGATCGACCTGCATTTCTATTTTCCCGGCTACGCCGACGGTGGGCTGTCGGGCGACGTGGAGAACACCGGCGCCGCGATCAGCCTGTATCAGAGGATGCCGCAGCTACCGAGCTTCAATCCCTCGACGCAGAAAGTGCCGCGGCTGCGCATTCCGGAAGCGATCCTCGAGGGCAAGGCCGAAGGCTACCCGTGGAACGGCAAGACCATCGAAGGCCAGTTCCAGAAATTTTCGTACCCCGCCCCGGGCCACTCGCCGGTGCGTCTCTTTTACAAGTACGGCGGCGCCTCGATCGGCACCATGACCGAGACCAACCGCTACGTGAACGCCTACCGTACGCCGAACCTGGAGTTCGTGGTGAACCAGTCGATCTGGTTCGAGGGCGAGGCGAAGTTCGCCGACGTGATCCTGCCCGCGTGCACCCAGTTCGAGCGCTGGGACATCAGCGAGTTTGGCGGCACCGGCGGCTACGCGCTGCATGCGCAGACGCAGATGAACCACCGCGTGATCCTGCTGCAGCACAAGTGCATCGAGCCGCTGGGCGAATCCAAGCCCGACTACCAGATCTTCGTCGAGCTCGCGAGCCGGCTTGGCCTCGGCGCGTATTTCTCCGAGGGCGTGACGGAACTGGACTGGGTGAAGCGGCTGTTCGATGCCTCGGATCTGCCGAAACACATTTCTTGGAAGGAGTTCATGAAGAAGGGCTACTTCGTGGTGCCGGCGCTGCCTGAAGGGCGGCGCGATCCACCGTCGCTGCGCTGGTTCTACGAAGGGCGCAAGAAGGATGTCCCCGAGCCGCATCCGCTGCCCGGCGACTACGGCCGGCAGTACCTCGAGGGACTGCAGACGCAGTCGGGCAAGTTCGAGTTCGAGTGCTCGAGTCTCAAGCGCTTCGACCCGGACGACCCCGAGCGCCCGCCAATCGTGAAATACCTGCCCTCGTGGGAGGGATTGCAGACCAAAGGGCTGGTCGAGCGCTATCCGCTGCAGATGATCTCGCCGCACCCGCGCTTCACCTATCACACGCTGTCCGACGGCAAGCAGAGCCCGGTCAACGACATTCCCGAGCACCGTGTCCTCAAGGACGGCAACTACTGGTGGGTGATGCGCATGAACGCCGAGGACGCGCGCGAGCGCGGCATCCGGCATCACGACCTCGTCAAGGCGTTCAATGACCGCGGCGCGGTGGTGTGCGCGGCGCACCTCACCGAGCGCCTGCCGCGGGGCACCGTGCATTCGTACGAGTCCTCCGCCGTGTACGAGCCGATGGGCGAGCCGGGCGTTTCGCTCGATCGCGGCGGCTGCGTCAATCAGTTGACGCCCAAGCGTTCGATCGCGGCCAAGGTGACGGGCACCGCGGCGAATTCGTGCCTGGTGCAGGTCGTGCCGTGGGACGGCAAGCCGCATCGGGTCGGCGCGGCTGGCGAAGCGGCATCCACCAAAGCGGCGGCGCCCGCGGCGCGCGAGCCGGCGCTGGCGAAGTAGGGAGAGCGGCCATGAAGAAATGGAACCTCGTGATCGACGTGCCGAAGTGCTTCGGCTGCAACGCCTGCGCGCTCGCCTGCCACGACGAGTACTACGACAATGATTTTCCAGGCGTCGCGGCATCGATGCCGCGCCTGGGGCACCGCTGGATCGACATCCGCCAGCGCGAGATCGGAAGGTTTCCCGTGGTCGAGGTCTCCTATCTTCCGGTCACCTGCAATCACTGCGACAACGCGCCCTGCATCAAGGCGGCAACAGGACGGCGCCATCCGCAAGCGCGAGGACGGCATCGTCATCATCGACCCGGTAAAGGCGAAGGGGCAGAAGCAGCTGGTGGCCGCCTGCCCCTACGGCGCGATCTGGTGGAACGAGGAGAAGCAGTCTTCCGCAGACCTGGCCGTTCGACGCGCAGCTGCTCGACACCGGCTGGACGCAGACGCGCGGCGCGCAGGTGTGCCCGACGCGGGCGATGACGGCGGTCTGCGTCGAGGACGAGGAAATGCAGCGCATGGTGCGCGAGGAAAAACTCCAGGTGCTGCGCCCCGAGCTGGGAACAAAGCCCCGCGTGTACTACAAGAACCTCGACCGCTGGACCAAGGTGTTCGTCGCCGGAAGCGTGGCTGGCAAGATCCACGGAGTGCCGGAGTGCGTCGAGGGCGCAAAGGTGACGCTCGAGAAGGATGGGCGGCGCCTCGCGGAGGCAGTCACCGATCCCTACGGGGATTTCCGCTTCACGGGGCTGGACGAGGGAAGCGGGGCGTACCGCCTCGGCATCTCCGACGCGCGCTTCGCGCCGAAGTCGCTCGAGGTCAGGCTGGGCGGCACCGTGGTGCTTAAGGACATCGTTCTCGAATCCTAACGAGGAGGAGGCAATGGCCTACATTTTTCATGAAGACGAATTGCCGGCGCTCGTGTCGACCGTGCCGGGGCGCGAGCGCGTGTTCTTCGTCAGCAAGGAGCTGACGAAGACCGACGCCATGCTGGCGGGCATCATGCACTACAAGAAGGGCGCCGCATCGCCGCTTCACCAGCACGCGAACTGCGAGCACTTCTATTTCATCATGGACGGCAAAGCCACGGTCGAGACCGCCGACGGCGTGCGCGAGGTCGGTCCGGGCGACCTGATCTTCTTCCCTGCCGACAACCGCCACCGCCTGCGCGCGGTCGAGCCGCTGTTCTACTTCGAGTACCAGGCGCCCAACCAGTTCAAGACCACCATCCTCGAAGGCACCCAGGACGACCTCCTTTGGGAGCACCGGGACGGCAAGGTCTGGGTGCAGAGCTGAAAAGGGAACGAGCCATGACTACCACATTCATCAGGACGGGCGACTGCGCGAAGCGAAGAATGCCGGGCGCGGGCGAGGTGGCGGAGATTATGAACGAGAGGCTCTGCGGCGCGAAGAACGGCCTGGGCATGCTGCGCTGGCTCGGTGCGGGCGAAAAGCTCGACGCGCAATCGAAGCCGAACGAGCATCAGCTCGTCTACCTCATGGACGGCAGCGCGGTGATCGCGCTCAACGGCAAGGATTATCCGGTCGGCAAGGGCGCGGGCATATATTTGGGGCCGAACGAAAAGGCGTCAGTGCGCCACGCTGGCGACGGGACGCTGAAGCTGTTTCACCTCGTGGTGCCGAAGCTCGCGGGCTGAGAGCGCCATGGAGAGCGCGACCCGCGTCTTCAAAAGCGTATGCCGCTCCTGCCACGGTGGCTGCGGCGCGCTGCTGCACGTGCGTGAAGGCAGGCTGGTCAAGATCGAAGGTGACCGGGCCTCGCCGCTCAATCACGGGCGCCTTTGCCCGATCGGCTCGGTGACGGTCGATCTCGTCAATCACCCCGACCGGCTGAAGTTCCCGCAGCGGCGCGTCGGGGCGCGCGGCTCGGGAAAATGGGAGCGCATCTCCTGGGATGCGGCGCTCGACGAGATCTCCTCGCGGCTGCTCGACATCCGCGAACGCTTCGGCCCCGAGGCGATCGCGCTCGGCACGGGCACCGGGCGGCATCATATCCGCTGGGTGTCGCGCTTCGGCCACGCGCTGGGCACGCCCAACTGGTGCGAGCCCGGCTTCGCGCAGTGCTTTCATCCGCGCGTCAACACCTGCCTTCTCACCTACGGCGACTTCCCGGTGTGCGACTTCACCGGCGACACGAAACCCGAATGCATCCTGTACTGGGGCCACAACCCGCTCAACTCGGGGCCGGACGGCGAAACGCGCTTCAACGCGCGCGATTCGCTCGAAGGCAACCCGAAAGTCATCGTCGTCGATCCGCGCGAAACGGAGCTGGCGAAGCGCGCCGATATTTGGCTGCGCGTGCGCCCGGGCGTGGACGACGCGCTCGCGCTCGCGATGCTCAACGTGATCGTCTCGGAAAACCTGCACGATCGGGCGTTCGTCGCGCGCTGGACGCACGGCTTCGATGCGCTCGTCGCACACCTGCGCTCCTACACGCCGGAATGGGCGGCGCCGATCACCTGGGTGCCGGCGGAGAAAATCCGCGCTGCGGCGCGGCTCTACGCCGCGACCCGGCCGTCGATGCTCGAGTGGGGCTGCGCGATAGAACATACCCCGAAGTGCATCCAGACGGTGCGCGCGATCTCGATGCTGCCTGCGCTCACCGGCAACGTCGACGTGCCGGGCGGCTGGGTGTTTGGCATGAAGGGCCTGGGGCGCTTCCCGAGCCTGATCGAGCACCTGTCTCCGGAAGCAAGCGCCAAACGTCTGGGCGCGGACAAGTTCAAGCTTCTCGGCGGCGAGGGCGCCGATCTTCCGGCCGCGCACATCCCGACCCTGTTGCAGGCGATGCGCGAGGGCAAGCCGTATCCGGTGAAAGCCTTCCTCGTGTTCGGCAACAACACGCTCACCACCTACGCCAACACGAAGCTCGTATACGAATCGCTCATGAAGCTCGACTTCATGGTGTGCGCCGACCTGTTCATGACGCCGACCGCCGAGCTCGCCGATATCGTTCTCCCCGCGGCGGCCTGGCCCGAGCTCGACCAGCTCGCCGGGCTGCCGACGGTCGCCGCGAACGTCGTGCTCGCGCAGCAGAAGGTCGTGCAGGTGGGCGAATGCATGCCGGACGAGGAGATCTTCGTCGCGCTCGCGCGCCGCATGAAGCTCGGGCTGTGCGAAGAACCAGTGAAGGAGGTCCTCAACCAGCAGCTCAAGGCGGGCGGCGTGGGCATGAGCTTCGAGGAGCTGACGCAGTGCGGCTTCCATCAAGTGCCTTTCAAGTACCGCAAGTACGAAGAGCGCGGCTTCAAGACGCCGACCGGCAAGATCGAGCTGTACTCGACCCGCTTCGAGGCAATGGGCTACGCGCCGCTGCCGCATTACGAAGAGCCCCCCGAGAGCCCGATCTCCGCGCCCGAGGTGGCGCGCGAGTTCCCGCTGGTGCTCACCACCGGCGCGCGCATTCCGTACTTTTTTAACTCCGAGCACCGCCAGCTGGCGAACCTGCGCAAGGCCCACCGCGAGCCGCGCGCCGAGATTCACCCCGAAACCGCCGCACGCTACGGCATCGCACAGAACGACTGGATGTGGATCGAGACACGCCGCGGGCGCATCCGCCAGAAGGCGAAGTATGCCCCGGGCAGCGACCCTCGCGTCATTCATGCCGAGCACGGCTGGTGGTTTCCGGAGGAGGGGGCGCCCGAGTACGGCGTGTGGCGCTCGAACGCCAACGTGCTCACCGACAACGGCCCGCCCTACGATCCGCAGATGGGGACGTATCAGCTGCGGGGGCTGCTGTGCCGCGTCGAGCCCTTTGCCAAGACGTGACGGTCCGCTTCGAATTCCACGGTACGCCGCAGCGAGCGCGGCACATCAGTGACGCCGGGCGTAGAGGCCGCGCGAGCGCCACTGAATGAGCAAGGCGAGGCTTGATGCGCTCACCGCAATCGCGCACACCGTGGTCCATCCGAAATTTGCGAGCGCGGTGCTCGCAAGGAACGCCCCGGCTGCGTTCCCGCCCCACACGTGCGCGCCGAACACCGTGTTGAAGCGGCTGCGCGCCTCCGGCGCGACCGAGGTGATGAGCGTCTGATTGGCGACGAGCGCCGCGCGCAACCCGCAGTCGAGCAGCACCGCTCCCGCGATCGCCGCGACTATCCACAGGGCGGCGAAGCCGAATACGAGGTAGGCCGCCAGCACGAGAGTCACGCCGCCGGTCACGACCGGAAACGGGCCGTATCGATCCAGCCACCTGCCGGCCGGCTGCGCGATCAGGATCCCGGCGGCGCCCGGGATTCCCATCAGTCCGGTCTGCGCCGGGCCGAAGCCGTGAAACATGGCGAGCATGGGCGCGGCCGTGGCCCAGAAGCCGCCATAGGAAATGCCGAGGAGAAACTGGATCGTGCACGCGCGGCGCAGGGTCGCGTTGTCGCGCAGGTAGCCGAAGAGGGAGCGCAGGAGATGCGCATAGCCCAGCTGGGTCTTCGAGGAAGTCGAGGGCAGCCACAGGAAGAGCGCGGGCAGAAGGGCGAGCAGCATCGCGGTCGCCCCGACGTAGGTCCAGCGCCAGCCGAGCGTGGAAGCGACCAGGCCGCCAGCCATGCGCCCGAAGAGGATTCCCAGAAAGAGGCACGCCAGGATCGCTCCCATCACCCGGCCGCGCTCCTCCGGCGGCGCGAGCTCCGCCGCGAGCGGGATCACGATCTGCGCGAAGCCGGCGGCGACGCCGACGAAAAAACTCGCCAGAGCGAGCGCTGGGAGCGAGGGTGCGGCGGCCATGGCGAGCAGGGCCGGGATCAGCACGGCGAACTCGGCGAGGATCACCTTGCGCTTGTCGAAGCGGTCACCGAGCGGAACCAGAAAGATCGTCCCGGCGAGAAAGCCGCCGAAGGTGAGCGTCGCCACCCACCCGGCCGCCGCCGCGTCCGCCTCGAACTCGGCGGCAAATGCGCCGAGCATGGGCGTCTGATAGTGGATCGTTCCGGCTCCCGCGAACACCGACACGGCGAGCAGCACCATGAGCCTGCGGTCGAGCGGACGCGGCCGGCTTTCTTTTCGGAAGTCACGAGCAGTCAGCCGGCCCGAGGCAGGCCGAACGGAACCGGGACACGGTCACCTCTCCAGGAAATACCGCGCCCTGCCGGCACCCTTCGCCTCGTACAGCGCCACGTCCGCGCGATGCATGAGCGTTTTCGGAGTGTCTCCGTCGCTGTACAGCGCGATGCCGATGCTTGCCGAAGCCTTGAGCGTAGTGCCGTCCACGTCGAGCGGGTCGCGCATCGCAGCAAGCACCTTCTCGGCGATCGCAGTTGCGTCCTCGGTGCCTCTCAGGCCCTCGGTGACGATCGTGAATTCGTCGCCGCCGAACCGCGCGACGAAATCGCTCTCGCGCACCGCGCTCTTCAGGCGCTTCGCGAATGTGACGAGCAGAAGATCGCCTGCCGCGTGGCCGAGCGAGTCGTTGACCCGCTTGAATCTGTCCACGTCCATGAGCATGAGCGCGAGCCGTCCCCCGCTGCGGCGCAGGCGCGCAAAAGCATCCTCGACGTGCTGTTCGAAGTTCGCCCGGTTCGGCAGACCGGTGAGCGCATCGTGCAAGGCAAGCTGAGTGAGCCAGCGCTCGGCCTTCTTGCGCTCGGTGACGTCGCGGAACACCGCGACCAGCCGCAGCGTTTCCCCGCCCCCCATTCGGGTAACCGTGAACTCGAGCTCGAACCGGGATCCGTCCTTGCGCCGCGCCGGGTAGTTCAGGCCGGCGCGTCCGATGACCTTGCTTTCACCGGTGGCAAGGAAGCGGCGCGTGGCCACGATGTTCGCCTCCCGCAGGTCCTCGGGGACGAGCATCGACAGGTTCCGTCCCACGACCTCTTCTGCGGAATATCCGAAGAGCCGCTGTGCCGCTGCGTTCCATGAGAGGATCGTGCCGTCCGCCTCCAGCATCATCATGCCGTCGGCCGCGTTGGCCATCATCGATTCGAGCGCGCGATGCCGATCCTGGGCCTCGCGCTCCGATTGCGCGAGTCGCCCGGCGAGGGGGCGGACGCGCACCCGGAGCAGCCACGTCCCTGCCGCGATGAGGAGCACCAGGACCGGCAAGACGATCAAGAGCCGTTCCCGGACCGGCGCATAGATCTCGGCGGTGTCCATTTTCGCGACTATGGCGAGAGCGGACTTGCCGACCGGCGCGTACGCCGCGATGACGTTCTCGCCGCGGTAGTCCTTGGTCAGTACGACGCCGGATTCGCCCTCGAGTCCCCGGCTCATGGGAAGGGGCGCACCGTCCAGTGCCGTAGCCGGAACGAAGTAGACTTCGGGAACTTGGCGCTGCGGAAAGCAGCCCAGCCGCTCGCCGACCCGGGTGCACATTCCCAGTTCCCCCGTCTGGCCGAGACGGTAGGCGTCGTTGAGCAAGTCGTCGAGAGCGTGGACAGGCGTCTGAACGACCGCCGCGCCGACTGTGCCTGCCCCGTCGGAGATCGTGTAGCGCTCGGAGATGACGAAGCCGTCTTTCCACGCGAGGGTCGCGCCGGGCGCTCCAGGCAGGGCCACGGCGAGCGCCGGGTCCCGCAGCTCGCGGCCGGCCGCAGCGACCCGGCGGCCGCGCGCGTCGTAGTAGGACACGGCGAGATAGCCTCCGGCGATCAGGCTCGCCGCGCTTTGCGACAGCTGGGCCGTTGCCTCCGTATCGCCCGGGCGCTCCTCGAGCCTGCGCAGCGCCCGCGCCGGCGCCGGGCGACCCGCCAGGATGCGGGTGCGCTGAAGTCCGGCTTCGATCGCCTCCTCGGCGAGCAGTACGCGGTAGCGCAGGCTCGTCGCGAGACCGTCGCTCAGGGCCTGGGTGACTCTGGCCTGCAGCGCCGCAAACACGCCGACCGCCACGGCAAGCGCCACCAGCATGAGGATCGCGGCGGAGGCGAGGGTGATGCGGTCCTGCGGAGCGAGTCTCTTCCAGAAATGGACGCGCTGCTCGCGCACGAAGCGCAGCCACAAGGCGACGCAAAGGGCGAGAAGCCCCGCGGCCGTGTGCAGCGCGACGAGGCCGAGGGCGTAACGCGCATACACGAGGTTGAGCTCGAAGAGGTAGCCAAGGAGCGCAAGCGCGCCCACCGCGCCTGTCACGGCTGCGAACGCCAGGGCGAGCGTGTCGTTTCCCCGGCGCGAGGGTCCGGTCGCGAGCAGCATGCAGAGACTCGCGGCGATGAAGGCGATTCCCGTGAACGCGGACATCCGTCCGGGATGGACGACATCCGGAGAGAGCCAGCGATGCAGCGCCGGTGCGTCGATCCCCAAAGCGGCGCCGACGGCGTATTGCAGGGTCACAGCCGCCGAAAGGGCAAGCAGCCCGGACGCGAGCGCCTGCCCGCGCGCCGCCATTGCAGGCGGAGCGATGCGAGCACGCCCATCCCTGAAAGGACGAAGCAGAGCGCGGTGTTCAGTACCATCGGTGTCAAGCCGTGGGACACCTGGACCAACGCCGGAATCCGCAGAGCCCAGCCGATGGCGACGGCAACGCCGAGAAGCACCAGCGCCGCGCCGATCGCCGCCTCGGCTCGTGTGTTTCCGCCGGGTCCTGGATCGGTCATTTCTTTCGGGCCGTAAGACGAAGCGCTCTGGGGATCATGAAAGGTCCCAATGGCTTCGTCAATCGGGCTTATCCTGACTGCCCTCTGGGCAGCGATCTTGTCGCGCGGACGAGCGCGCGTTCGGCAGTTTGACCGCTCAGCCCGCCGCGCGCGCGGGTACGGCGCCGAGATATGGCGCGATATCCACCTCGTCGATCTGGTCCGGGCGCAGGAAGCGCTCGGCGTAGCGACGGAACACCCCGGAGGTCAGGAAGAGATCGAAGAGTTCCGGGTCGACGTGCCGGTCGCGCTTCATGAAGCTCATGATCTTGAGCGCCTCGGACAGCTTCTTCGCTTTCTTGTAGGGCCGGTCGGCCGCAGTGAGCGCCTCGAAGATGTCGGCGATCGCCATCATCCGCGCGACCGGGCTCATGTCGCCGGCGCTCAGGCGCTTCGGGTAGCCGGTGCCGTCCATCTTCTCGTGATGGCCGCCGGCGATCTCCGGCACGCTCTTCAGGTGCTTCGGGAAGGGCAGCTGCGAGAGCATGATGATCGTCTGCACGATGTGGTGATTGATGACGTAGCGCTCCTCCTCGGTCAGCGTGCCGCGCGCGATCGCGAGGTTGTGGAGTTCGCCGCGGTTGTACTGGTGCTCGGGCACCTGCAGCTTGAAGCCCCACGGATTGTCCGCGGGGATCGCGTCGCCGGGCACGCGCGCGATCACGTGCTCGGGCTTGTCGGCGAGGAGCGGCTCCTCGACCGGCAGGCGCCGGCGCCGGCGTGCCGCCCCTGCGCGCTGCCTCTTCGTGCGAGAGGCCGATGCGGTCGTCGAGGGTGCGCCGCCAGGTGCGGCGGGCGATCGCGCGCAGCCGCTCGGCCTTGGGCGGATCCACGAACTGGTCGCCGTCGTTGCAGCCGGCGACGAAGGCGAACTCCTCGTCGAGCGTCGGCCCGCTCGCGCTCGAGCTCGGCCTCCGCCGCGGTGCGATCGCCGCCCTCGGCAACGCGCTTCCAGCAGGCGATCTCGGCGTCGCGTTTGAGCACCTCGAAGCGCATGCGCACCTCGTGGATGCGGTTGTAGATCGTCTCCAGCCGGGTCGCCTTGTCCACGACGTATTCGGGTGTGGTCACCTTGCCGCAGTCGTGCAGCCAGCTCGCGATCTGCACCGCCTCCCAGTCCTCGTCGGACAGGCGAAGTCGCGGTAAGGGCCCGTCCTTCGCGTCGCACGCGGCGCGCGCGAGCATGAGCGTCAGCTCGGGCACGCGCTCGCAATGCCCGCCGGTATAAGGCGACTTGGCGTCGATCGCGCCGGCGACCAGCCGGATGAACGCGTCGAGCAGGGCTTTGCGTGCCTCGAGCAGGCGCTGCGTCTCGATCGCCACTGCGGCGGTGCCTGAGAGCGCCTCGACGAAGGCGAGGTGCGCGGCCGACGGCCGCCCGGTCCCGGGCTGGAACAGGGCCAGCACGCCCACCGCCTCGCGCGCCCGGTCGAGCAGCGGGATCGCGGTCACCATGACGGCACCGCCGGGCCACAATGCATGCGCGAACTCCAGCGGTCCGCTGGCGCCGGCCGTGAGCGTAGCGACGACCGTGCGGCCGGAGCGGAGGGCTTCCGCAACCGGCGAGGAGGCGTCTGCGCCTTGTGCGGGCGGTCGCGCGTCGAGCGACCGGCCGTCGGCGCCGACGATCGAGGCCGGCTCGAGCGTTCCCGTCCCGCCGACAAGGTAGGCGACGCCTCCGGCCACACCCATCGTCGCCGACGTCTCGCTCACCACCCGGTTGAGGAGGCGCACCGAATCGGTCTCCGCGGCGAGTGATGTCGTGATCTGGAGGAAGCTGCGGATCGTGTCGCGCATCATGCCGATCGCGCCGGAGAGCTTGTCGATCTCGAGCACCGGCGAGCTGCCCGCCGACGGACCGTCGAAGCGGAACGCCCGGATGTCCTCGGCCTCGCGGGTGATGCGCTTCAGCGCGGCCGCCACGCGATGCGCGAGCCAGGCGGTGAGCGGGATCGTCAGCACCAGCACGATGAGCGTTGCGATCAGCCCGCGCATCCGGATCGCCCGCGCGCCGGCGAGCAGCGCGTCGAGCGGCGCGGCGATGCCCAGGAAAAGCGTGCCGCGGACGGTCGGGATCGGCAGCACGATTGTCTTCCACTGCTCGCCGCCGGCCGTGACCGTGCGGCTCGCCGGGGCGGCACCCGCGACCGCCGGTTCCAGAGCGGCGAGCGCGGGCTCGCCGAACTCGTCGAGCGTTGCGAGCGACACGCGGTCGCCGTCCCTGCGGACCATCGTTCGCTCGACGTCGGCCCGCGCGAGCAGCCGGCGCTCGGAGTCGAAGAGCGCAATCTTCATCCCGGGCAGGGTCCGCAGGGCGGCGAGCCGGTGCGACACCTTGTCGAGCGTCACGTCGACGCCCACCACGCTGTCCCAGCGCGTGCGGATTGCCACGGTCATGCCCGCCGACTCGGTGGTGAAGAACACGTAGGGATCGGTCAGCACCCGGCGGCCGGGCTCGGTCGCGAGGCGGTACCACGGGCGCGTGCGGGGATCGAACTCGAACGGGGCCGGCATGCGGCGCTCGAGCTCGCGGAGCGCGGCGTCGAAGAAGAGGTAGCTCGCCCGCCGCGCACCGTCGGGGTCGATCTCCACGCTCTGCACCAGGTACGCGCTGCCGGCCGGCGCCCCGAAGAGCACGCGCGCCCGTTCGTCGGGCAGCGGTCGCAGCAGGAAGAAGCTGCCGTCGTCGTAGCCGATGTAAGACGCCGCGACCGGGGCCTCGCCGCCGAAGCCGAGCCGCATGATGGGAAGCGCCTCGAGCCGTGCGGCGAGCGAGCTCGCGCGGGCGACCGGCTCGAGCACGAGCAGCTCGGCGTGGTTCGCGACCGGCTGGAGCGATTCGCGCAGGCTAGACAGCGCCTCGCGGCCGACGTGACCGAACACATCGTCGGTGGCGGCGAGCGCGACATCGCGGCTCTGCACGTAGCCGAGCCAGGCGATCGCCGCGCCGGCGGCGAGGACCAGCGCCGAGAACAGCACGCTCAGGTGGATGTAGAGCGGGTAGCGGCGGGTGGGGGCTGGTTTCATGGTAATGAACGAACTCATCCGTTGGAGGATATGGACGAGGGACCTGCGCTGCATCCCGCGCTTCAGCGTACGGCGGTGGCGCCAGTATATGCCGGGGAAGCGCACGTACTCGGCGCCGACGGGCGCTGGATAAGGAATACGCAAGAAATTCTCTTCAGCAGCCGCTCAAGGGATGGGATAATCCGCAGCCAATGAAGGGGAGCAATTCGAGTTTCGGAGGCTTCATGCGTTTGATCGTGTTCGCCCTGCTCGCGACGGCGAGCTTTTCGGCGTCGTCGGATTCTCTGGACATCAATTTGTCGAATGACACAGTCGAAGCCAGATATGCCTCCACCATAGGGTTTGGAGAGTGGACTTTCGGCGGCCTGTATAACCGGGACGAAAAGAACAGTTCTGTAAACATCGGGCTACTGGCGACCGGCGAGACGCGGGTCAGAGGCTCCAAGCTGGAGGGCGGGGTTGGCGGCAAGATCTACGCCGCCAGGGCCGACGATCAGGATCTGGGTGCCCTGGGTCTGGGCGGGCAGATGCGTCTATTCTTCGGCGACGGCCCGTTCGCTGTTTCAGGCTACCTCTTCTACGCTCCGGCCGTCGTGACTTTCCTGGACGGGAAACGCTTCTGGGAGGCCGGCGTGCGCGCCGAGGTCGAGTTGATCAAAGGGAGCTTCGTGTATATCGGCCTGCGCCAGGTGCGTGCCGAGTTCGAAAACGACGCCAAGATCAACATCGACAAAGGCGGTTTCGCGGGGCTGCAGATCAGGTTCTAGCCGCGCATCGTCAGCGCGGCGGCGAGAAGGGAAAGCGGCGGCGGCGGTACTGGATCATCAGCCAACCTCCGAGCATGCCGCCCAGGTGCGCGAAGTGCGCGACGCCGGCCTGGGTACCGGTGACACCGAGCACGAGCTCGACTGCAGCGAAGAGAATCACGAAGAACCGCGCCGGCATCGGTATCGGCGGAAAGATCAGCATCACCATGCGCCGCGGGAAATAGATCCCGAACGCGAGCAGCAGCCCATAGACGCCGCCGGAGGCGCCCACCGTCGGAAAGGCAGGGCCACCCGTCGAGCGATCACGGCGAGCTGGCAGAGCGCGGCCGAGACCACGCAGGCGAAGTAGAAGCGCAGAAAGAACGCGCGAGCCGAACAGCCGCTCGATCTCCGAGCCGAACATGTAGAGGGCGAGCATGTTGAAAAAGATGTGCGCGAAGCTGCCGTGCAGGAAGCCGTAGGTGACGAGCTGCCAGAATTGCGACTCGAATCCGCCGGGCGGCCACAAGGCAAACCAAGTCTCCACCAGCCCTCCGCCCGCGGCCTGCAGCAGGAACACGGCTATGTTGGCCGCGATGAGCAGTTTGGTGATCGGGGCCATGGTGTGCTTTCGGAGCGGACTCGCAGAGCGAAGTGTCGCTCGCTCCGGGCCTCCCCCTAAGGCGTGTATTTGACGACCATGCGCGCGAGGCGCGACTTCTCGCGGCCCCAGTTCACGAAGGTCTGGCAGATCTGCTTCGATCCGTCGCTGTCGGGCCGTTCAAGGTTCTTTTCGATGAACCTCGCCTGTCCGGCGTCCTGACCGGCCTGAACGCGGGCGTCCGCCCAGGGCGCTTGCGAGTCCTCGAAGCGCGTGTAGAGAAGCACTTCCTTGACGCTCGCCGAGGCCGGCACCTTCGCGCACACCGCGACGCGCACCGCGCTCTTTTCGGCGCAATCCTGCTTGTCGGCGGAGACGGCCGTGCACGGGCCGACCATGACGGTCGCGGCGACGCCTTCCTCGCCCAGGCGGGCGGCATCGGCCCGGCGCACTCCGGACTCGATCTGATCGCGCTCGGTCAACCGCGCCTGCTCGAGCCGCACTGCGGTTGCGCTGATCTCCGAGAGCTTTGATTGCAGATCGGCCCGGAGCGCGTCGCGGTCCACCTCGCGCAGCGACACGAAGTACTGGGAAAGCGCGAACCCGCCCACCGCGGCGGCGATCATCATCAGGAAAACGATCGACACCGGACCGCGCCGGGTCTTCTTCGTGGAAGCCCTCGACCGCCGCGATCCAGGGTTTCTCCAGAGTCTGTCCGGTGATGTCGTCGGGCGGGGTTCCCGGGCGCGCGACCCCCCGATAGATCTTGTTGACGATCCCCAGATCGCGCTTGAGGTACCAGATAAAAGGAATCTTGCCGTGGTACAGGTGGGTGAGGTTGATTCCGCTGCCGAAGACGCGTCGCCCCTTCAGCTTTCCTCCCGGAACGGCGTCCCCGCGCAGCACGCAGATTTCGGAGCGCGGGTCGAGTATCGCGAGGTCCGCGGCGATCTCGGCCGCGTCCAGGGTGGTGTCGTCCTCGGCGTTCAGGTGGCGCGGATTCTTCTGAACGACATGCGACGCCTTGCCCTTGCGGAAGACTTCGGCCGCGCCGAGATCCACCCGGGCGTCCCTCTCCAGCTCGGGCAATCGCGCCAGCGCCTCGGGACGCGGCAGGAGCATCGCGTGGCAGAGATGGCGGCCCGCGCGCGCATTCGCCAGCACGGCGGAGACGAAAATCCCTTGGTCGATTTCGGTCCCCTCCTTGTCGCGAAGCAGCGGGGATTCCCGCGGCCACCTGAGCGCGCGTCGGGACGAGCCCCGGGACGAGAGAGGCCGCGTCGTACACGAGCTGCTCAACGCGGACGAAGCGCGAGCGGTCTTGCGTGAGACGGTCGTACACGGATTCGACGTGCGCGGCAAGGAACCCGCTGCGCGCCTCGCGCGCTTCACGCTTGATGCGCTCGGCTGCCTGCGCTTCGGCCGCGTTGCGCATTGGCCTGGCGGGCAGCCGCGCGAGCAGCGCCGCGCCAGCCTCCCAGAATCGCGAGAAGAGCGTGCAGTCGAGCGCGAAATCTGCGCTCAAGCGCGGCGCGACCTCCCGGGGGGAGGCTTCAGTGGCCGTCGCCGCCAAGCGTTTTTCCTTCAAGTCTTCGGCCGCTTGTCGATCACTCGGTTCGCCTTCCCCTGCGAGCGCTGCGACCGTGGCCGGCTCCACCACCCGCACCCGCGCGCTTACACCGATCAGACCCTTGATCAGGCGCTCGACGTCCTGTTCGATTGCCGTGCGCGTGGCGACCCACAGGGGCCCAGGGATCTCGGGCCGGCGCTCGACCAGCACCTCCAGTTCGTCCAGCCGCCCTTCCCGCCGCACCTCCAGCACATAGTGCGGCGAAAGCCGCTCTTCCCTGAGCAGCAATTGCCTCGATCTGCGACGGGAACACGTTCACGCCGCGGATGATGAGCATGTCGTCGCTGCGCCCGGTGACGCGCGCCATCCGCCGCATGCGTCCGCCCGCACGCGCCGGGCAGCGAGCCGGGTGATGTCGCGCGTGCGGTAGCGGATCATCGGCATCGCCGACCTTGGTGAGCGTGGTGAACACCAGCTCGCCCTCCTCGCCGTCGGGCAGCGGCCGCGCCGGTCTCCGGGTCGATGATCTCCGGGTAGAAATGGTCCTCGAAGATGTGCAGGCCGTCCTGCTCGAGGCACTCTGCGCCACGCCCGGGCCGATGATCTCGGTCAGGCCGTAGATGTCGAGGCCTTGATGCTCGAGCCGCTCTCCGATCTGGCGCATGCCCTCGGTCCAGGGCTCGGCGCCGAAGATGCCGCACGCGCAGCGGCACTGCGTCCGCGCTCCATTCCCTGGCGCGCGACCGTCGCAGATGAGGAGCAGATAGGAGGGCGTGCAGCAGATGATGTCGCGCCGAAGTCGCGCATCACCATGATCTGCCGCTCGGTGTTGCCGCCGGACATGGGGATGACCGTCGCGCCCAGCGCCTCGGCGCCGTAGTGCGCGCCCAGGCCGCCGGTGAACAGGCCGTAGCCGTAGGCGATCTGGACGATGTCGGTGGATCGCCCGCCGGCGGCGCGGATCGAGCGCGCCATCACCTCCGACCAGGTGGCGATGTCCTCCTTGGTGTAGCCGACGACGATGGGCTTGCCGGTGGTGCCGCTCGAGGCATGCACGCGCACGATCTCGTCCATGGGCGCGGCGAACATCCCGAAGGGGTAGTTGTCGCGCAGGTCGGCCTTGGTGGTGAACGGGAAACTTGGCAAGGTCGGCAAGGTCTTTAGGTCGCCCGGCCGAACCCCGCGGCGTCGAAGCTCTGCCGGTAGTGCGGCACGCTGCTCGTAGGCGTGCTTCAGGCTCCAGCGCAGTCGCTTGAGCTGCAGGCGGCGCAACTCGTCGACGCTCGCCTTCTCGATCGGTTCGAGTTGGTCCATTGCACTCATGTCGTGCCTCCGAGGTCGGGTTCAGGTCCCGACGATGCCCCCGTCCTTGCGGCGGATGACCACCGTCGCCGAGCGTGGGCGGCCGTTCGGTGCGTAATCCGGCCAGTTCGAGTTTGCGCGCGGATTGTCCGGATTGGAGCGGTCGCCGGGCGCTTCGCCGGGGTGCTGGATGTTGACGAAGGGCGGTGCGGGTTGTCCGGGCGTCGTGTGAAAGCCCGTGATCTCGCAGCCGCGAGGGCCCGTCAGGAAGCGCCGGAAGACTCCCCGTGGACGGATCCACCGCCAAGGAGTGTGGTTGTTGCCGAGAGGCCGCGAAATCGCCTTTTTGCCGAGCGCTGTGGGGCGAGACATCGGTCTGC
This sequence comes from uncultured beta proteobacterium, assembly GCA_963699535.1. Classification (GTDB taxonomy): domain Bacteria; phylum Pseudomonadota; class Gammaproteobacteria; order Burkholderiales; family SG8-39; genus VBDM01. The sequence goes on from CAVOUJ010000014.1 coordinate 125,755, forward strand.
ACCCACAGGGTTCCCGCCGAGTCGATCCACAGCCCGTCCGGACGCGCAAAGGCGTCGCCCCTTGATCGTGTTCTTGCCCTCGGGTCCCGCCTCGACCATCCACATCCCCCAGCGGAACCGCGTCGCCGCCGGATCGGCGCCTTCCTCGCGCCAGCGCACGAGGTGCCCGAAAGGGTTCGGGGCGCGGCGGTTGGCCGCGTTCGGACCCTCGAGCTTGTCGCGCCCGCGCTCGGAGTTGTTGGAGCAGGCGCAGAACACTTCGCGTGTCACCGGGTGAGGGACCACCCACTCGGCGCGGTCCATCTTCGTGGCGCCGACGGCGTCGGCTGCCTGGCGCGTCTTGATGGCTACTTCGCCTTGGTCGCGAAAGCCGTTCGCCGCCGTGAGCGGGCCCGCACCGTGCACGAGCGGCAGCTCGTCGCCCGTGCCGTCGGCGTTGAAGCGCGCGACGTAGAGCGTGCCGTCGTCCAGCAGGTTGCGGTTCGCTTCGCGGTTTTCCGGATTCCAGGCGCGCGCGGTCACGAATTTATAGATGTACTCGAAATTCCAGTCGTCACCCAGGTAGAAGGCCATGCGCCGGTCCGCGCCGACCGAGCAGGCTGCGCCTTCGTGCCCCATGCGACCGAGCGCGGTGCGCTTGACCGGCACCGAGTCCGGGTCGAAGGGATCGATCTCCACGACCCAGCCGAAGCGGTGGAATTCGTTCGGGTGACGTGCCGCGCATCGAAGCGCTCGTCGTGCACCTCCCAGCGGTAGCCGCGTCCCTTCGCGGTGATGCGGTAGCGCCGCTGGTCGGCGGTGACTTCGCCGGCGTTGACGAAGTTGAAGTGCCAATTCTCCTCGCAGGTGAGGTAGGTTCCCCACGGCGTCCAGCCGTGAGCGCACCCGTTGTAGGTTCCGATCGCCACGCGGCCGGAAGGGTCGCCGGCCGTACGCATGAGCGCGTCGCCGGCCGCCGGGCCGGCGATGCCGCAGGGCGTGCGCGCGGTGATGCGGCGCGCGTACTTGGAGGGCAACACGCGCCACTCGCCGCCTTCGAGCTTTACTTCGATCACCGACACGCCGACGGCGTTCTGCGCTTTCGCCACCTTTTCCGCGCTCCAGGTCCTCTGGCCGTCTGGAAACAGCAGCCCTTCGTCGAGGTACTCGTGGTTCATCACCAGCAATCCGTGCGCCGAGCCCGAGAGTGGAAAGTAATGCATCCCGTCGTGGTGCATCCCCGCCTGCAGCGCCTGCTCGGCTGCGGTGTTCGAGGCATCAGGCTTGAACGGGGGCATCGCCCCGGGAACGCCCACCGGGTCGCCCCAGCGGAAGAGCACCTTGGTGTCGTATTCCGGCGCGACGCGCAGCTGGTCGTCGCTGGACGGCGGGATCGGCGTGAAGCTGACTTGCGGGCGCGTACCCTGGGCCGCGCAGCCGGGCAGGGCCGCGAGCGCCGCGGAGCCGAAGGCCGCTTTCAGCAGATCGCGGCGGGACAAGAGGATGTCGCCGAAGCTCGGATTCCGCGAGGGGTTGGGAATGTGCTTCTCTCCGATATGCAGGTTGCGGCTCATGTTTTCCTCGGGAAGGCGATGGCTATCAGTCAAGCCTGTGGACCAATGGTGCCCGCATTGGCCTCGTTCAGGCAAGTGCCCGACACTTCCGGCTTCGGATTCCGGACGGTACACTGCGCGCACCCTGGACACGTCTTGTCCATCACGCGTTCAAATGCCATGTTCGACATGCGCCTCGTTCAGCGCGGCGCGCGGCTGCGCCGCAGCCCGTTCTTCGAGGCGACCCAGCGCCATGGCGCGAAGGAGCTACACCGTATACAACCACATGCTCTTCCCGATCTGCTTTGCGGACCTGGAGGAGGAGTACTGGCACCTGCTCAACGACGTGACCCTGTGGGACGTGTCGGTGGAGCGGCAGGTGGAGATCACCGGGACCCGACGCGTTCCGGTTCACCGACCTGCTGACGCCGCGCGACCTCGCCCGTTGCGCGGTCGGCCAGGGCAAGTACGTCGTGATCACCGCCGCGGACGGCGGCATCATCAACGACCCCGTGCTGCTGCGCTTGGGCGAAAACCATTTCTGGCTCGCCCTGGCCGACAGCGACGTGCGGTTGTGGGCGGCGGGCGTGGCGCTGCGCGCCGGCTTGCGGGTGGAGATCACGGGAGCCCGACGTCTCACCGCTCCAGATCCAGGGCCCCAAGGCGAAGGACCGGTGGTGCAGGCGCTGTTCGGCGATCGCGTGACGCAGCTCCGCTACTACTACTTCCTCGAGACCGCGCTGGACGGCATCCCGGTCGTCGTGACTCGCACCGGGTGGAGTGCCGAGGTGGGCTACGAGGTGTATCTGCGCGACGGCAGTCGTGGCGACGAGTTGTGGGAGCGCATCATGGCCGCGGGCAAGCCGTTCAACATGCGGCCCACGGGCCCATCCGACATCCGGCGCATCGAAGCCGGGATTCTCAACTGGGGTGCGGACATCACCCTCGAGGACAACGTCTACCAGGTGGGGCTCGAGCGGCTGGTGGACGAAAGCAAGCCGGGCGACTACATCGGCCGGCAGGCGCTGGAGCGTATCAAGGCGGAAGGCGTGGGACGCAAACTCGCCGGGGTGGAGATCGCGGGGGACCCGATCGAGTTCAACACGACGAAGTGGGCGGTGACGGCCGGCGGCCGGACGGTAGGGCAGATCACCTCGGCGATCCATTCGCCCCGGCTCAAGAAGAACATCGGGTACGCGATGGTGCCGGCCGCGAAGGCCATAGCCGGCACAGCGTTGCAGGTGAGAGTCCCGGGAGTCGGCGCGCGGCGCGCGACGGTGGTGCCGAAGCCGTTCATCGATCCCGGGAAGGAGATTCCCAAAGGCTGACGAGGGTAGAATCGCCGCATGCAACGGATCGCATTGCTGGTACTTGCTTTCGCGCCGTTCTCCGCGCCGGCTGCGGAGTTGCCGATCTTCGACGCACACCTTCACTACAGCCACGACGCCTGGGAAGTGGTGCCGCCCAAGCAGGCGATCGCGATGCTGCGGAAGGCGGGCGTCAGGCGCGCCCTCGTTTCCAGCTCGGGCGACGACGGCCAGCAGCGCTTGGCCGCCGAGGCGCCCGACCTCGTCGTTCCCGAGCTTCGCCCCTACCGCTCGCGCGGCGACACCGGCACCTGGTTCCGCGACGAGACAGTTCCCGCCTACCTCGAAGAGCGATTGAAGCGATTCCGCTACGCGGGGATCGGCGAATTCCACTTGTACGGTGCCGACGCGGACTTGCCCGTTCCGCGCCGTATGGTCGAGCTCGCGAAACAGCACGGCCTCTTCCTGCACGCACATTCCGACGTGGACGCGGTCGAGCGTCTGTTTAGGCAGTGGCCGCAGGCGAAGGTCCTCTGGGCCCATTCGGGCTTCGACCGGCCCGAGCGCGTCCGCGAGATGCTGCGCAAGCACAAGAATCTCTGGTGCGATCTCGCTTTCCGTACCGATTACGCTTCCGGAGGGAAAGTGGACGCGGAGTGGCGCAAGGCCTTCCTCGAGTTTCCCGACCGCTTTTTGCTCGGCACCGATACGTACACGCCGGAGCGCTGGCACTATGTCGCCGAGCATGCGGTCTGGGCGCGCGGCTGGCTCGCCGATCTCCCGCCGCAGGTCGCAGAGCGCATTGCCTGGAGGAATGGCGAAGCGCTCTTCGCGCCGAAAAAATGACGCGGGCGCTTCTGCTCGCCGCATGGCTCGGGGCGGCCACGACGGCGGGCGCGGCCTGCGAGCTCCCCGGCAGCGGCGTGCGGAGAATCGAGTCCCCTCGTCACGTCGTGCTCTACCGGGCGAGTCCTGAGCCGCGAGTGGGCGAGCACTTCGCGCTCGAGTTCGCGGTGTGCCCGGCGCCCGAAGGCGTGCGCGTCGACGCGACGATGCCCGAGCATCGCCACGGGATGAACTACCGGCCCACGGTCACGGCGCAGGGCGGTGGGCGCTACCGCGCCGAGGGCCTGATGTTCCACATGGCGCGGGCGCTGGGAGCTGGTTTTCGAAGTGCGCGCCGGCGGCGCGACCGAGCGCCTCGTGCAGAGCCTGCGGCTGGAGTGAAGCTCTCCTTCGTTTTCCTCATCCTCGCTGCACAATGCGGCGGCAGGGGCTGCTCCTGAATTCAATGAGGCGGAAACGCGCGCGATTCTGTCGCACGGGCCCTGGCCCGCGCCCTGGACGCGCGATCCGAGCAACCGGGTTTCGGGCAACGCCGGCGGCGATCGACCTCGGCGAGCGCCTGTTCTTCGATCGGCGCCTCTCGGGAAACGGCGAGTTCTCCTGCTCGCGCTGCCATCTGCCCGAGCGCAACTGGAGCGACGGCCTGCGCGCGCGCGGTCGGGCTCGCGGAAGTCGATCGCAACGCGCCCAGCGTCGATCAATGTGCGCTACCAGCGATGGTTCGGCTGGGACGGCGCGAACGACAGCCTGTGGGCGCAGAGCATGCGGCCGATCCTCGATCCGCGCGAGCTGGGGGCGAGCACGGCGCACGCGGCGAAGCTCATGCGCGGCGATCGCGATCTCTCGTGCCGCTATCGCAAGACTTTCGGTTCGGCGCCTGCCGCCGACGACGAGAAGGTGCTGGTGGACATCGGCAAGGCGCTCGCCGCCTTCCAGGAAACCCTGGTGAGCGGCCGCACGCGCTTTCGACGAGTTTCGCGATGCGCTCGCTCGCGGCGACCACGCCGCGATGGCGCGCTACCCGGAGCCGGCGCAGCGGGGCTTGCGCATCTTCATCGGCAAGGGCTCGTGCAACATCTGCCACGTCGGGCCGGCGTTCACCAACGGCGAATTCCACGATACCGGGATTCCGTTCTTCATCCGGCCGGGGCAGGTGGATGCCGGACGGCACGGCGGCATCAAGAAGCTGCTCGCGAATCGCATGAACCTGCTCGGGCCCTACAACGACGACGCCAAGCGCTCGAGCGCAGTCGGCACGCGTCACGTCGCGCTCGAGCATCGCAACTTCGGCGAGTTCAAGGTGCCGTCGCTGCGCAATCTCGCGCTCGACCGCGCCCTACATGCACAACGGCAGCCTCGCGACGCTGCGCGACGTGGTCAAGCACTACTCCGAGATCAGCCCCGACCGGCTGCACTCGGACGGCGAGGCGATCCTCAAGCCGCTGCAGCTGACCGAGCGGGAGACCGAGGACCTGGTCGCGTTTCTCGAATCGCTGTCGGACGGCGGCGGCAACTACCGGCGGCGCCAGTTCGCCGAGGATTGCCGGTAAAGAGGCCGCGCGGCCGCAGGCTGCGCTGCGCGGGTCACTTCATGAACCCCGGCAGGTAGGTGGCAAGCGGCGGAAACGCGACCACGATCGCGAGCAGCGCGACCAGCGCCACGGTGAACGGCGTCACGCCGCGGAACACGGTGCCTATCGTCAGGTGGCGCAGCAGGCTCTTGACGACGAAGATGTTCATGCCCACCGGCGGGCTGATGAGGCCGATCTGGACGACGATGACGACGATGATCCCGAACCAGACCGGGTCGAAGCCAAGCGAGACGACGACCGGGAAGAGCACTGGAACCGTGAGCAGGATCATGGACAGCTCTTCCATAGCCGTCCCGAGCACGACGTAGATCACGCAGATCGCCACGATCACGAGGATCGGATGCACCTGGAACTGGGTGACGAAACCCTTCAGGTCCGCCGGCATGGTGGTGTAGTTGATGAAGTTGGCGAAGATCAACGCACCGATCAGGATCATGAAAAGCATGGACGTGGTGCGTACGCTCTCGACCAGCACCTCGACAAGCACCTTCCAGCTGAGCGCGCGGCGCGCGAGCGCGAACAGGAACGCGCCGCCCGCGCCTATGCCCGCGCCCTCGGTCGCGGTGAACACGCCGCCGTAGATCCCGCCGATCACGAGCGCGAACAGCATCACCACCGGCCAGACGTGCCTGATCGCCTCGAGCCGCTCGGGCCACGAGCTGCGCTCACCCGGCGGGCCCGCCTCGGGATCGCGCCAGGTCATCCACGCGACCGCGAGGCAGAGGAGCACGGTCGCGACGATGCCGGGCAGGATGCCGGCGACGAATACCTTGCCGATGCTGGTCTCGGTCATGACGCCGTAGATCACCATGATCACCGAGGGCGGGATCAGGATGCCGAGCGTGCCGCCGCCGGCGATGGCACCGGCCGCGAGCGAGTCCTTGTAGCCGAACTTGCGCATCGACGGGTAGGCCACCTTGGCGAAGGTCGCGGCGGTGGCGATCGAAGAGCCGCAGATCGAGCCGAAGCCGGCGCTCGCGACGATGGTCGACATGGCGAGGCCGCCGCGCCGGTGGCCGAGGAAGGTGTAGGCGGCGTGGTAGAGCTCCTCGGACATGCGCGCCCGCACCACGAAATTGCCCATGAGGATGAACAGCGGTATCACCGACAGCGTGTACGCGAGCCCGGTTTCGTAGGTCGTCTGCGCGATCATCGACGCCGCCGCGCCGAAGTTCACCTTGTAGGCGAAGCCGAAGAAGCCGACGATCCCCATGGCGAAGGCCATCGGCACCCGCAGGAAAGCGAGCGCGAGAAAGGCGGCGAGCCCGAGGAGCGCTTCGGTCAGCGCCCGGCCCGTCCGCGGCGAAGTGGCGACGCGTGCGCCGGAACGCGAGGATCGCAAACGCCACGGCGGTGAAAGCCATCAGGATGCTCATCGAATAGGTGAGCCAGGCGAGCTTGAACTGCAGCTGCGAGGTAGTCTCGCCCGCGCGGTCGAGGACCTCGGCCCGAAGCCAGATGCGCCAGGCCAGATAGCCCGTGCACGCGAAGCCGATCGCGCACGCAACGACATGCTGGATCTGGAACAGCCAGTCCGGCGTGACCGGATCGAAGAGGTCGACGACCACATGCTCGTTCCTCAGCGTCACGAGCGGCAGGCCCGCGAAGATGAGGGCGGCGAGCAACATCTCGGTGAGCTCGAACCCGCCCCAGAGCGGCTTGTTCAGGAAGTAGCGCCCGATCACGTCCACGCAGGTGAGCAGCATCAGACAGAACATCAGTGCCGCCGCGACGTATTCGAGAACGGGAACGACGACGCGATCGAATCGATCCAGAGGCTGGCGGGATTCCATGCGAAGTTCTTCCTCATCCCCACCCTTCTCCCGGGGGAGAGGGATGGGGTGAGGGAGGAACCTTACTTCTTCTGCAGCGCCGCGATCTCGGCGCGCAAGGCCTTCAGCACTGCGGCGCCGTCCACACCCTTCGGTTTGGCTTTCTTTTCGATCCACTCGTTCTCGAGGTCCGCAGTCTTCGCCCGGATTTCCGCCATCAACTGCGGACTCGCAGTGACTATGGGAATGTTCGCTTCCTTCATGGCGGCGAACCCCTTCACGTCGGCCGCGTCCCAACCGCGCCCGGAGCGGCGCGCGAGGGCCTCCCCGAGCAGAGGCTGGATGAGCTTGCGGTCGGATTGCGGGATCGAGTTCCATTTGGCCGGATTCGCCATCCACACGAAGCTCGTGTTGTACAGCCCCCCGGGGATGATGGTCATGTGCTTGAGCAAGGGGATGAACTTGAACGAAGCCGGCGCCTCCTTCGGGAAGAACACTCCGTCGGCAACGCCCGAGGACAGCAGCTCGTAGGATTCGGGGGCGGGCTTGAGAATGGGCACCGCGCCGAGCGCCTTGGCGACGTCGGTGACGACGCCTCCGCCGACGCGGATCTTCATTCCCTCGAGATCCTTCAGCGCGTTGATCGCGCGCTTGGTGTTGAACATCTGGCCGGGGCCGTGGGTGAACACTCCCAGCACGACCACGCCCTTGTGCTCGTCGAACTTCGCGAGCATGCGGGCGTAGATGCGCTGGTAGGCGACTGCGGTGACTTCGGCCGTATCGCCCATGAAAGGAAATTCCGGCGCCTCGGTGAGCGCGAAGCGTCCCGGCGTGTAGCCGTGCGTGACGAAGGACAGGTCCATCAGGCCGTTCGCGACGCCGTCGAACGTCTGTGGCGCCGCAACCGGCGGCTTGGGAAGTACGTTGCACTTCACGCGCCCCGAGGTCACTTTCGCGATGTCCTCGCACAGCGGCACGAGCATCGTGGCAGTGACCGGGTGCGCGGGCGGCACCCACGAGCTCGCGTTGAGCGTGACTTGGGCGCTTGCTGCGCCCGCGGCGAGCACAGCGGCAGCGGCCAGAACGATGCGGTGTGTGGAAAGCATTGATGGTCCTCCTCGCGTCATGAATCCGATGGCACGCGGTGGTGCATGCACTATAGTTCGCCGTTCAGCCCATAGCCTACCGTATCGATCAGGGTCCAGCCAGACGCGCCGCGCTTCAAGCAGTCAACTGCGCCGACTGCAGCCCGAAACGCGACAGTATTTCCGGAAGCTCCTCGGCCGGAACGGGAGGACTGAACAGGTATCCCTGCATCTCGGCGCAGTCGCAGGTTTCGAGATAATCGGCCTGGCTGGTTTCCTCGACGCCCTCGGCGACGAAGCCGATACCCAGGCTCCGCGCCAGCGCCGAAATCGCCCGGACGATGGCCGCATCCTTGGGATTCGTGTTTACCTCGCGGACGAACACGCGGTCCACCTTCAGAAGATCGATCGGGAATTGCCTGAGGTACCCGAAGGATGAATACCCTGTGCCGAAGTCGTCGATCGAGAGCACCACGCCCAGCTGCTTCAGGCGCGCCATGATGGAAATCGCCCCTTCTGCGTTCTCGACGAGCAAGCTTTCGGTCAGTTCCAGTTCCAGGGACCCCGGCGCGAGACCGCTGGCCTGCAGCGTCTTCGCGACGGAATCCACGAGCGACGCGCTCCTGAACTGTCGTGACGAGATGTTTACCGATACGCGCAGTGATAGCCCGAGGTCCTGCCACTCCCGCGCCTGCCGGCATGCGGTCTGAAGGACCCAGTCGCCCACCTGGGTGATCAGGTCCGTTTCCTCGAGCAATGGAACGAAATCGGCCGGCGGAACGAGGCCTCGGTCCGGGTGCCTCCAGCGCAGGAGCGCCTCGACGCCCACGACCTTGCGGCTCGTCGCCTCCACCCTGGGCTGGAAATGCAGGACGAATTCGTTCTCCTTTATTGCGTGGCGAAGTGCCGCGCCGAGCAGGAGCTGGTTCTCGACGCGCCGATTCATTTCCGCGGTGAAGAATTCGAACCGGTTGCGGCCAAGCTCCTTCGCGCGGTACATGGCCGTGTCGGCGCTCTTCACGAGGCGCTCGCCCGTGGGATCGTCCTTCGGGAAGAGCGCCATGCCGATGCTCACTGTGGTCCTGATCTCGTGCTGCTGCAGCTGGACCGGCTCCGCGATCGCGTCGATGATTCTGCGAGCGACCGCCGCAGTTTCCTCCGGTCCGCGAACGCTCTCGAGCAGGACCGTGAACTCGTCGCCTCCCATGCGGAACAGCAGGTCGCTGTCCCGGACCGAGCGCTTGATGCGGCCGGCGGCAATCCGCAGCAGCTGGTCGCCCGAGTCGTGGCCGAGGCTGTCGTTGATGACCTTGAAACGGTCGAGATCGAGAAACATCACGCTGAACGTCCATCCGGTGCGGCGCGCGCGCCTCACGGCTTCTTCGATGTGCTCGGCGAAGCTCGCGCGATTGGGCAGGCCCGTGAGTGCGTCGTGGTACGCCTGATGGCGGATTCGCTCCTCCTGCGCCAGGCGCTCGGCTTCCTTCTCGCCGATGAGCCGGCGATACCTCAGCGTTATTCCGAGTATCACCGCGTAGATCGCGAGCAGGCTGCCGAGCACGATCCCGAGAATGTTCCGCTGGCTGCGCGCCATCTTTTCGACCAGGGGAGTTACGTCGCTGTAGACCTCCATCACGGCCGCGACTTGCGCCCCGTCCCCGGCGCGCACGGGCACGTAGGTCGCGATGATGTTGCGGGCAGAGATCACGCCTTCCCAGGCGTCGAATCGGTCGCGGTAGGTAATGTCGCTCGCCGGAGTCCCGTCGCGGGCGCCCAGGTATCCGGGGTTCGTTGACTTGTCCTCGCCGATCTGGCGCGGGTCGGTCGAAAACACCGTGAGGCCCTTGGCGTCATAGATCTTCACCTTCACCACGGAGAGCCCCTTCATCATCGAACGCAGGTCGTCGTCGATCCTCCGGATCTCGGGGCGCGAGGCGAGCTCGCCCGCCGGCACCTCGGACGCTCTCGAGATGAATTCCGCGTGATTGGGCCAGATCGAGTTTGCAAATAACTGGGTCACCGCGACGTTGGAATGCGTCTCGCCCTCGATCAGCGACTCGAAAACGAGCTGACGGTAAAGGAACGACAGGGCGATGACGACGATGCCGATCAGGACCAATCCGGCGATCCAGGAGTAGCCCAGGAGCTTCTGCATTCGGTTCCCTGCCGGCCGGGCCCCAGTCAGCGAGCCGCAACCTCGGCCAGCACGCGGCCGACCGTGCGGGCCAGCTCGTCGACCGCGTTGGGCTTGTAGATGACGTCGCGTACGCCCGCGGCGCGAGCTTGCGCGTGCACTTCCTTGGTGACATAGCCTGAGGCGAGTACCACCGGAAGGTCCGGCCGCAAGGCGCGAATCTCTTTCGCGACCTCGAGCCCGGAGCGGCCGGGCATGTTGAGGTCGGTCACCACGAGGTCGAAAGCGTCCGGGCGGGCGCGCAACTCCTCCAGCGCTTTCTCCGCCTTTGTGAACGCGCTCACGCGGTAACCGTCGCGCTCCAGCGCGCGCCGGGCGAGAAAGGCGAGGGCCTCCTCGTCGTCGAGAAAAAGAATGTGCTGCCCGTTGCCGCGCCAGGCCTCCCCCGCCGCGGCGGAGGGCGCATCAGGGACGGCCTTCGCCGCGCGAAAGTAGAGCCTGAACGTCGTTCCGCGGCCCGGCTGGCTTGCAACCTCGATCGCACCGCCCAGGACCCTCATGATTCCATGCACGACCGCGAGCCCGAGCCCGGTTCCTTGCCCCACGTCCTTGGTGGTGAAGAACGGGTCGAAAATGCGCTTCAATGTCGGTTCGTCCATTCCGGTGCCCGTGTCGGTGACACTCAGGCGCGCGTAGCGGCCGGGTGAGAGCTCGTGGTTCCATCCGGCCGCTTGGTCATCGACGGTAACGCCGTCGAGCGCGATCTCGATTCTGCCTGTGCCGCCTTGCATCGCCTGCCAGGAGTTAGTGCACAAATTGAGCAGGATCTGGTGAACTTGGGTCGGATCGGCGAGCACATCGGGGATACCCGGCGCCGCGCTGAAGTGCAGCTCGACCCCCGAGGGAATCGCGGCACGCAGGAGTTTCTCGTCCTCCGCGAGCACTTCCTGCAGGCGAATGAGGCGGCTCTCCGGTTTCGCCTCGCGGCTGAACGCGAGAATCTGCTGCACGACGCCCTTCGCGCGCAGGCCCGCCTTCCGGATCTCGGCGATGCTTTCCTGGACGGGATCGCCGGGGCTCGCGTCACGGCTCGCGAGCTCGGCGTTGCCCACGATAGTGGCGACGATGTTGTTGAAATCGTGGGCGATGCCCCCGGCGAGCGTTCCGATCGCCTCCATCTTCTGCGACTGGCGCAGGCGGTCCTCGAGCTTCTGCCGCGCTTCCTCGTCGAGCTTGCGCTCGGTGATGTCCTTGCCGACGCCGCGGTAGCCGCTGAAGCCGCCCGACGCATCGAACATGGGCTCGCCGCTGACACTGATCCACACCTTCTCGCCCGATTCATCAAGCCTGCACAACTCCAGGTCGCGGAAAGGCCTATGCGCCTCGAGGAGGGCGATGTGCTCTGCCCACTTGTCCTTGGTCATGTTGAGGTAGTCCTGCTCCCAACGCCTCTTGCCGATCAACGGGAAAGTGCCTACGTTGACCCGCCTCGATCCGATTCCGATCATCGAGGTGAAGCGGAACTGGTCGTCCTGCTCCCAGTACATGTCCGAGGTGAGGCTTGTCAGGCTGCGGAAGCGCTCCTCGCTTTCGCGCATCGCCTCCTCTGCGCGCTTGCGTTCGGTGATGTCGATCGCCGCGCCGATCAGGCGCACCGGCCGGCCCGCTTCGTCGCGCACGAGCGCGCCGCGCGAAAGGAACCAGCGGTAGCCGCCGTCTTTGTGCCGCAAGCGATACTCGGACTCGTAGCCGGCGGTTCGCCCCTCGGAACAGTCCTTGACGAGGGCGATGGCGCGCTCGCGATCCTGAGGATGCAGGCGCCTTTCCCAGTCCTCATACCCCCCATGGAACTCCTCGGGTCCGAGACCGATCTGGCGCAGGTACTCGGGGGAAAGGTAGAGCTTCTTGTTGCGCAGGTCCCGGTCCCACATGCTGGCTTTCGCGGCGCCGGCGGCGAGCTTGAGCCGTGCTTCGCTCTCGCGCAGCGCGGCGTCCGCCCCCTCGCGCTTCCGGAGTTGCCGTGTGAGCGCGAGCACGGCGGCGCAGAATAGGCCGAGCGCGGCCCACAGCGTGATGCCGTCGACCCAGAAGGTCCCTGCGGCGAATCCGGCGACGTATCCCCGGCGAAGGTCGTAGGCGAGCAGCGCGATCAATGCGGCGCCGACGGCGACCGCGAGGAGGAGCACGCCGTGCCGCGGGTTGATTCCCTTGGTCCAGAACAATCTCAATCCGGTGTCCTCCGACGGTCGGAGCGGCGCGCTTGGAAGGGTCGGGATGAGCGTAATCTTAGCACCCGGCCTGCCGGGAATTCGTGCAAGGCTTACACTACGCGAAGTGAAGCTTCAGGGGACGGCAATGTCCAGAACGGTAAGAAAGCACAACGGTATCGCGCGACCGATCAGAAGCAAGCGCGATTTCGAAGGCGCTTCGGCTGTTGCCAAGCGACTCTCCGCTCAGGCCGCGCGGGATTCCGCCGCCGAATTGCGGCTTCAGGCGCTGCTGCGGGAAATGGATAAGTTCGACGATGCGGAGGACGACCCGAGCGCGGACTTGGAGGATCACGACTATTCCGGACCTCGCCGGCGCTGGTCGGACGACGGCAGTGACTGAGTGCCGGCTTCGGCTGTCTGGCGGGAGTCCGGCGCAGCGATAACCGGCGCGGATACCAGAGAACTTCCTGGGTTCCTATGAGAACCTGAAAAGCTGCCGGGGATTGTCGACCAGAATCTTTCGCCGCATTGCCTCATCCGGCGCCCACCTCCCGAGCAGGTTCCAAAGCTCGATCGAGCCGACCTTGTCGGCAAAGGAAAGGTGCGGATAGTCGCTCCCCCAGATGACCCGGTCGGGCGCCGTTTCGATCAACGCTCTGGCCATCGGCTCGACGTCGACGAATCCCGGAGCGACCGACATGCGGTAGATTCCAGTGAGCTTGATCCAGCAGCGCCGTTCGCCCTGCCGGAGCAATCCGAGCAACTGCTCAAATCCCGGCTGACTCACCCCGTCTCTGGCCGGGAAGAGCCCGAAATGGGCGATGGTGAAATCGAGATCCAATCTTCGCAGCGTCGGCATCAGCTCGGCGGTCAGCCAGCCTGGCGTCAGGAAGTCGAGCTGCCAGCCGACCTCGCGACAGCGCGCGCGCAAGCGCTCGATGCGCGGAAGCAATTTGGCTGCGAACCCTGCCTCGTGAACTTTCACGGGAGGCACGTTGATGCGCACTCCGCGCACGCCGGCATCGTGCAGGCGCGAAAGCTCGGAGTCCGGAGCGTTCTCGTCGATGTCGACGATTCCGCGGCATTTCGTGGTCCCGACCTCGTGCATCGCGTCCAGCATGCAGCGGTTGTCGCGGCCGTAGGCCGAGGGCTGAACGAAAACGAAGCGCTGCAGGCCGAGCTTTCCGGAAAGCGCCAGAAAATCCCCGAGCGGAGCGAGCGGCGGCGCGTAACGGAGGTCGGACTGGTCGTACGGATAGCGCCCGGGAGGGCCGAAGACATGGAAGTGACAGTCGCAGCCGAGCGGCGGCGACTGGAAATCCGGATTTCCCTCCTCGTGCGGCATCCACCCTACTCCGGCTTGATCCCGGCCTCGCGCGCGAGCCGTCCCTTCTTCTCGAATTCGGCCTTGATGTGCTCGGTGAACGCTTCCGGCGACGCGCTCGCAGTCAGCTCCACGCCGCGCTCGATGAAGCGCTTGTACAGCTCCGGTGCGCCCACGGCCTCGGCCACTGCGCGGTTCAAGCGCACGAGTGTCTCCCGCGCGGTCCCCGCGGGTGCGACGAGCCCGTTGAAGGTGATGTCCTCGTAGCCCGGCACGCCCGACTCATCGACCGTGGGCACCTCGGGAAGAAGCGGCGAGCGCTTCAGGCTGGTCACGGCGAGCGCGCGTACCTTGCCGGCCTTGATCTGCGGCGCCGCGGTGCTCACCTGGTCGAACATCATGGAAACCTGGCCGCCGATCACGTCGACGAGCGCCTGCGAATTGCCCTTGTACGGTACGTGCAGCATCTTGACGTCGGCCTGGCGGTTGAGCAGCTCGGCCGCCATGTGGCCCGTGGAGCCGTTCCCCGATGTCCCGTAAGAAATCTTCCCCGGCTGAGATCTTGCGAGGGCGATCAGCTCGCGTACCGACTTCGCGGGAAGAGCGGGATTCACGATGATTACCTGCGGCACGAGGCAGGTCAGCGTAATGCCGGTGAAGTCCTTCAGCGGGTCGTAACCGGGACTGGGCACGACCAGGGGCACGGTTGCGAAGGTGTTCGCCACTGCGAGAAGCGTGTAGCCGTCGGCGGGCGACCTTGCGACCGACTGCGTGCCGACCAGGCTCGAGGCGCCGGGGCGGTTCTCGACCAGGACGGGCTGGCCCAGGCTCTTCGCGAGCCGATCGGCGAGCGCGCGCGCGACCAGATCGACGTTGCCGCCCGCGGCGAGCGGAACGATGATGCGGATCGCGCGGGTCGGATAATCTCCCGGCGACTGCGCCAGCGCAGCCGCCCCCCAAGTCGAAAGGGCGGCCGAAAGAAGAATCCAGGCAAATCTCATGATGCCTCCCCGTGTCCTGCCGCGCTACCCGATCGCCCCGCGCCTTGCTTCGAGCGCCCGCCGTGCGTAACTATAGAGTCCTGAGCGACCTGCGGCAATGTTCTGGAAGCGGAAACACAGGCCCCGCTGCGCGCGGGGACTCTGCGGGGCATAATTCGGGAGACACGAGGGCGAGTCGTAGCGCCCACGCCTGCCGGGAGGTAGTCCTTGTTGATGTTTACGAAAGACTCGGTTGCTTCGGTCCTGTCCCTGGCGAATGGGGGACTGAAGACTGTCTGGACGCGTTGGGGTCTCCTCCTCGTCGGGGTTATCGTCTTCCTCGCCGTGGTCTTCGCGGGAAACACCCTCCTCAGAATGGAGATGGCGCGCATCGAGGCGCAGCGGAAGGCCGAGCTCCTGTCCCTCGGCTCGCTGCTGCAGACCCGGCTGATTCGCGAGCTCAGTGACGTGCTGTCCCCCCTCGTAGGGCTCAACAGCTATCTCGTCGTGCGCGCCGGAAACCTGAATGGACGCGAGGTGAACGCGATCCTCGAGAGACTCCATGGAAGCGTGCGGCATGCCCGGAATCTCGCCATCGCAGTGGGCTCCGTGGTCACGTACGTGCATCCGATCAAGGGAAATGAGAAGCTGGTCGGCCTCGACTATCGCAGCCTGCCAGCCCAGTGGCCGGGCGTCCGGCGCACCATAGGCGGTGGCGCCCCCGTCCTCCTCGGCCCGATGCCGCTCGTCCAGGGAGGGAGCGGACTGATCTATCGAGTCCCGGTACTGCACGGCGGGAAGTATTGGGGCCTGGTGTCGACGGTGATCAATCCCGAATCGCTGATCGCCAATGCATTCGGGGATACAGCCCCCGAGAATGTGGAGCTCGCGGTTCGAGGCCGGGACGCGCGCGGCATGCGGGGCGGGGTGTTCTGGGGCGATGCGGAGCTCTTCGAGCGCAGCGGCGTCCAGCTGGTGGAAGTTGATGTGCCCGGCGGCAAGTGGGTCATCGGGATGCACGCAATATCCTCGGGTCTGGACGAGCGCGTCTGGCCCCTGCGCATCCTGGTGTGGGTGCTGGCCGCTTTCTTGGGCTGGGGCGCGTACTCGATCCTCGCGCAGCGCGCCCACCTCGCGCGTCTGGCCATGTACGACAGTCTGACCGGTCTGGCCAACCGAAGCCTGATCGAGGACCGGATGGAGCGCGCCATCTCCGCGCAGCGCCGCAATCCGGCGACGGTGTCGGCGCTACTCTTTGTCGACCTGGACGGGTTCAAGCGCGTCAACGACAGGTACGGGCATCGGGCGGGGGATACGGTTCTGCAAGCCGTCGCCTCGCGCGCAGTGCGCGCGGTGCGCAACATCGACAGCGTGGGCCGCTGGGGTGGAGACGAGCTGGTGGTCGTGCTGGAGAGCACCGACCGCCAGAAAATCCCCGAGCTGATAGAACGGGTGCGCCAGGCGGTGGAGACGCCGCTCGACTTCGCCGGGCAATCCCTCAAGGTTGGCGCATCGATCGGCTCGGCCATCGTGCCGGACGATGCCGAGTCGGCGGCCGACCTGATACGCCTTGCCGACCGCCGCATGTACGAGGACAAGCACGCGAGGAGGCGGCCCGGCGCGAAGCGCTGACTTTGACATTCAGCGAAAGGGACACGTCGAAAACAGATCGGGGCGCTTCAAGCGCCCCGATCGCAACACCGCGTACCGCGGGAAATCAGTTGAAGTTGACCTTGCGCTCGATCTCCCGGTCGACCAGTTCGTCGCGGCCTCTGAGCGTGATCGAGTATTGGCCCAAGCCGTTGGCCTCGGCGCAGTGCAGCATCGTGAGCCTGCGCGCCACTCGCTCCGGGATGCCGTGCAGGGGCTGCCTCGAGGACTTGGCGATGCGTATCCTGCACAGCCAATCAAGATCCTCGGCACTCAACCTGCGGTCCATCGTGCTGACTCCTGCGAGGTGGAGTTGTAGTCTCAGCACTACTCGTGCCAGAGAGCAGAACGTCCTGGAAATCAGGTACTTAGTCTGAAATCCCGCAGCGAAAGCCGTCTGAGTTTGTCGCCGCGAGACGACATGCCGCCTCAGAGATAAGTTAGAGCACTGATCCGCTTGAACTTTCTGTGTCGCGCGACGGCGACAGACCGGAGCATTGCGCCTGTCGTGCGGCTGCGAATTGGCGGGGGGCGATGCATCAGTCAGAATCGCTCGTTCCAGCACCCGAGTTTCCAGAACGCATGAATAGGCCCGCCCCTGAAAACGTCACGCCAGACGCCACCGCGCGAGTCCACGTCGTTGACCGTTTCGCCGAATTCGCCGAGAGCTTTCGCACGCGGCGACTTGCGCCACCGCTGCTGCATCACGCAAAACGCGCGGTGATCGACTGGTTCGCGGCGCTTTTTCCGGGCTCAGTTGCGGCGCCGGCGACGCTCCTCGAGCGGGCGCTCGCCGAGGAGCTCGACCGAGGCGAATCGCGCCTTGCGCTGGGCAGGCGCGCCACCGCGCGCGCTGCGGCGCTCATCAACGGCTCGGCCGCACACACCGCCGAGGTGGACGACATCTTCCGCGACGGAATCTACCATCCCGGGGCGCCCACGATTGCCGCCGCGCTCGCCCTCGCCCAGTCGCGGCGCGCGTCGGGCGAAGCGTTTCTGCGCGCGGTGATAATCGGTTATGAGATCTCGACGCGCATTGCTGCCACGATGGGCCGCAAACACTACGAGTACTGGCACAACACGGGCACCGTCGGCTGCTTCGGCGGAGCAAGCGCCGCGGCCGAGCTGCTCGGCCTCGATGCGAAGCGCTTCGCGCACGCGCTCGCCACCGTCGCGACCTTTTCCGCGGGGCTTCAGCAGGCATTCCGTATGGACTCGATGTCGAAACCCCTGCATGCCGGCAGAGCCGCCGAGGCGGGCGTAACCGCGGCGCTAGCCGCGGGCGAAGGCGTGATCGGGTCGCTCGACGTGCTCGAGGGCGAAGCCGGCTTCGGACGCGCGATGGGTTACGGCCGGGGTGCCGGCCCGGACTGGGATCACGCGCTCGCGACGCTCGGGGAAGATTTCAACATCGGGCGCATGACGGTCAAGAACCACGCTTGCTGCGGCCATGCGTTCGCGGCGATTGACGGTGCTCTCGCGCTCAAGACGAGAATGGGTCTGGCGGCCGGTGAGATCGCACGCGTGCGCGTCGGGGGCTACCGCGCGACGCTGGAGGTCGCCGGGATCGCCGATCCCGCGACTCCGGCCGAGGCGCGCTTCAGCACGGCCTACCTCGTGGCCACCGCGCTCGTGCACGGCAGCGTGCGGCTCGACGCGTTCGGCCCGGCGCGGCTCGGGGATGCAGCCACGCGCTCGCTCATGCGGCGCGTCGAACTGACGCTCGATGCCGGAATCGATGCGGGGTTTCCGGCGCAGCGCGCGGCTCGCGTCTCGATCGAAACGCGCGACGGCCGGCGCGGCGAGCACCTGCAACCCACGCGCAAGGGCGATCCGGACGCACCGCTCTCCGATCGAAGAGCTCGAGCGCAAGTACCTCGAGCTTGCCACGCCGGTGATCGGGGAGGGGCGCGCGCGAGCGCTGCTCGCGCGGCTGTGGAAGCTGGAAGAGGAACCGCGCCTCGAGTCCTTGGCGTGACGTTGGTTCAGGCACTGTTCGCCCCGCGCGCGGTTGCGCTCGTCGGCGCTTCCGGCGACGCCGGGAAGAACGCCGCGCGCCCCATGCGCTTCCTGCGCAAGCACGGCTACCCCGGGCGCATCGTTCCGGTGAACGCTGCGCGAGCCGAGGTGCTCGGCGAGCGCGCCTGGAAGAGCCTCGCCGAGGCGCCGGGCGAAATCGACCACGCCTACATCCTGACGCCGAGCGAAACGGTCGAGGGCGCGCTCGAGGACTGCGGCGCGCGCGGCGTCAAGGTCGTGACGGTGCTCGCCGGCGGCTTCGCCGACGCAGGCAGCAAAGGCGCGGCGCGCCAGGGGCGACTCGCGGCGCGCGCGCGCGCGCTCGGCGTGCGCCTCCTGGGGCCCAACAGCATGGGGCTCATCGACGTTCCCGGCCGCGTGGCGCTCTCCGCGAACGCCGTCCTGGAGATGGAGGCCCTGCCTGCGGGGACGACCAGCTTCGTGTCGCAGAGCGGAACCATGCTCGGCACGGTGCTGTCGCGCGGCGCGGCGCGGGGCCTGGGTTTCTCCAAGCTCGTGTCGGTGGGTAATGAGGCCGATCTCGGCGTCGCGGAGCTGGTGGAACTGCTCGCCGTGGATCCGTCCACGCGGGTCATTCTCTTGTTTCTCGAGACGGTGCGCGATGCCGTGCGTCTTTCCGCGGCTGCGCGCAAGGCGCATGCCGCCGGGAAGCCGGTGGTCGCGTACAAGCTCGGCCGCTCGCGCCTGGGGGAAGACCTCGCGCGCTCGCACACGGGAGCGCTCGCCGGCGAGGATGCCGCGGTGAGCGCCTTTTTCCGCGACTGCGGCATTGCGAGAGTGGAGATGCTCGAAACGCTCCTCGAAATCGCGCCGCTGCTCGCCGGACGCAAGCCTCCGAAGCTTTCCCGCGTTCCCCGCGTCGCCGTGATGACCACGACCGGAGGCGGGGCGGCAAGCGTGGTCGATCGCATGGGCACGCAGGGACTGGAAGCGATGGCGCCGGACGAGCCGCTGTGCGCGTCCCTCGCCAAACTCGGAGTGCGCGACCTCGATTCGCCCATCGTCGATCTCACCATGGCTGCGACCGGCAGGCAGTACGCCGGCGTGCTCGATGCCCTGCTCGAATCGCCCGCCTGCGACGCCGTCGTCGCGGTCGTGGGTTCCTCGGCGCAGTTCCATCCGCAGCTCGCCGTCGAGCCGATCCTGCAATCGAAGCGAAGCGCGAAACCTCTGGCGGCGTTCTTCACTCCGCACGCCGAGCGCTCGCTCGCGTTGCTCGCCGGGCGCGGCATCGCGGCGTTCCGCACGCCCGAGTCCTGCGTGGACGCGCTCTGCGCCTATTTTTCCTGGCGGGTGCCGCGCGGGCGCGGTGCTCAGGCGCGCGTCGAATGGCCGGCGGGAATTCCGCGGAGCGGCAGGCTCAATGAAGCGCAGGCGCTCGAGGTATTCTCCGCGCTCGGCGTGCCTTCAGTCGAAATCGCCGTCGCCCGCGCTCCGCGTTACGAGCACGCGCTCGCCTATCCGGTCGCGGCGAAGATCCTGTCGTCGGACATCGCGCACAAGACCGAGGCGGGCGGGGTCGCTCTGGGAATTGCGGACCAAGGCCAATACGAGGAGAAAGTCCGAAGCCTGCTCGCCTCGGTCGCCGCCGCTCAGCCGGAGGCGCGCATCGAGGGGATCCTGGTGCAGCGCATGGAGTCGGGCCTCGCGGAGGCGATCGTCGGCTATCGCCACGATGCGCTGGTCGGACCGATCGTCCTCGTCGGCGCCGGCGGAACGCTGGCCGAAATCTACGGAGACTGCGCGCTTCGCATCGCGCCGGTGGGCGAAGAGGAAGCAGCAGCGATGATCGAGGAAGTGAAAGGATTCGCGACGCTTCGCGGTTACCGCGGTTTGCCGCGCGGAGACCTCGGCGCCCTCGCAAGAACCGTTGCGGCCGTGTCGCGGCTCGCGCTCCTGGCCGGTCAGCCGGTTGCGGAGGCCGAGATCAATCCGCTGATCGTGAAGGGCGACGACGTGATCGCAGTAGATGGCCTCGTCGTGATGAAGGAGTGAGCATGGATTTCCGTCTTACGGCCGAGCAGGAGCAGTTTCGCGAGTCGGTGCGGCGCTTCGCCGATAAGCACCTCGCCAAGGGCGCACGCGAGCGCGCGCATTCCCCCGAATACCCCTGGGACGTCGCGAAGCTCATGGCGGCGCAAGGGCTGCTCGGCATCACCGTCTCGGAAGCCGACGGCGGGCAGGGCGGCGCGCTGATCGACGCGGTGATCGCGATCGAGACGATCGCCTCGGTGTGCCCGAGAAGCGCCGACGTCGTCCAGGTGGGCAACTTTGGCCCGATCCGAGTTCTCGCCGAGTACGGGTCGCCCGCCCAGAAGCATCGCTACCTCGGACGCCTGCTCGCGGGCGAGTCGGTGATCAGCGTCGGCATGACCGAGCCGGACGCGGGTTCCGCCGTCACCGACCTCAAGACCACCGCGACAGCGGACGGTTCGGGATACCGGGTGAACGGGTCCAAGATTTTCACGACGCACTCCACGCACGCGGACGTGATGCTCGCCTACGTGCGATTCGGCCCCGGCGTAGGTGGCATCGGCTCGGTGCTGATCGACACCAAGGCTCCGGGGGTGCGCTTCGGCAAGCCCTCGAAGTTCATGTCGCAGGAGGAATGGGTGCAGACTTACTTCGAAGATGTCTTCGTGCCCGCCGATAGGGTCGTCCTCAAGGAAGGCGGGTTCAAGAAGCAGATCGCAGGGTTCAATGTCGAACGCATCGGCAACGGCGCCCGCTCGCTCGCCCTGGGGCGTTACTCCTACGAAGTTGCGCGCCGTTGGGCGATGCAGCGCAAACAGTTCGGCCGCCTGTTGTGCGAATTCCAGGGACTGCAATGGAAGTTCGCCGAGATGAAGATGAAGCTCGACGCCGGGCAACTGCTGCTCTATCGCGCCGCGGCGAACGCCGACCGGGGCTTTCCCTCTGCCGAGGAGACCGCGATCGCCAAGGCCTACTGCAACCAGGCTGGGTTCGACGTGGCGAACGAAGCGCTGCAGGTGATGGGCGGACTAGGCTACACCCAGGAGGAGTTGGTCGAGTATTGTCTGCGCCGCTGCCGCGGATGGATGATCGCCGGCGGCTCGATCGAAATCCTCAAGAACCGGATCGCGGAGGCCGTGTTCGAGCGAAGCTTTCCGCAGCGGCCGGGGAAGGAGTGATCGCGCCGCGCTACGTGCCGGAGCCGCTCAATTGGTTTGTGCGTCCTTGTTCAGCTTTTGCAGCATTTCCTCGAAGAAAGGCCGATCTCTGAGGCTCATGAATTCCCCCTTGAAAATGATCGCGTTGATTTCGGCAGTCCCTTCTTCCTTGTCGATGTGCGATAAGAGCAGCGCAAACCGGCTGCCGTCGAACAACCGCGTATTGTCCATGTAGGGTAAATCAAAAAAGGATACTTCGAACTTCAGGGGTTTAAGCGCCTGCACGAAATTCAACGTGCCGTCCTTGAACGACTCCTGGTACGGAGTCACCTTTACCCTGACGGCCGCGTCGTTCACTTCTTCCAGCTCTATATCGATCGCCGGGGAGCCCTTGTCCATCCTCCGGGAGTTCTGGACGGATGCATCGCTGCAGCTCTCGCCCTTTCTGTCCAGAAGGGGTTGCTTCTCGAATTTGTCCGTCAATTCCACAAGATTTTCTACGGAGTAAAGGCGGATGCAAGCCGCTTTCCCTTTTGTTAAGTCGAAAGTTCTGCTGAGCCCCGATTGCGTAAGCATCGCCGATTGACTCGAGGCTACATTTTTCGCCACCCGGAACAGATCTTGCTGCAGCTTCCCCCATATTTCGTACTCCTTCCCGCCTTTTTTCTCCTTTTTCTTCGCCTTCTCCAGCCGTAAGTAGACATCCTCGAAGAGCGGTCTGGCATTCAGATATTCCTGGAAATTCAGAGTCAACAGGTCGAGGAACATGATTCGCTTGCGGAAGGATTCTTCATTCTCGACCGCAGGGTTCTTGTCCTCAAATCGTCCGAGATAATCCGCGAGCAGAGTTTTGAACATTTCCTGCCTGATGGCAGTGTCCGCTTTCTCTCTCTCGCTCATGACCTGCATATAGACCTGTGCCCTGCGACTCTGCTCCGACGTCTTTCCAATAATGTAGGGAATCGCGACCGATCCGATGGACACTCCCACAGCCGCGACGATTTTGGCGAAGGATTCAACCTTTCCCCAAAGGTCTCGCTTCCGATTCTCCGCTTCGTTCTCTTCCCGCTTTTCAGCCACGCCGTGGTCCTCTTTATTGCACCCGGAAGTTCCTTTGCGTCCCCTGTGGAGGCACGGCGACCTGTTCGTCCCGGCCCCCGATTGTCAGCGTGTAAGTCCCTGGAGAGATATTCGGGAACCGATAGAATCCGCTCCCGTTCGTGACCGTTTTTTCGTCCTGGGGTCCCTTCAGGGAGATCGGCATGCCGGCGGCCGGCGAACCGTTGCCTCTCAAGACCTGGCCCTTGAGCTCCGCCGCCGCAAGAGGCGCAGCAGCGATCAGCAAGAGAAATGAAAACGTGCCGATTAGCAGGCTCCTCATTTGCTTTTCCCCTTCATCACACCGCGCGATGCCGTATACCGACAATCGGTAAGTTCCATACGAATCAGTCCGCGCGCGCGCCGGACACCTTCACCACCTCGGCCCAGCGTTTCACCTCTTCGCGCAGCTGCCGGTCGAACTCGTCGGGCGAGTTGCCGACGGGCTCGGCACCCTGCTCGAGGAGCCGCTTGCGGATGTCCGGTGAATTCGCCGCCTTCGCGACGCCGTCGGCGAGGGTACGCACGATCTCTCTGGAAGTGGCGGAGGGCGCCAGCAGCCCGTACCACAGGGGCACTTCCACCCCTTCGATTCCCGCTTCCTTCAATGTCGGCACTTCGGGCATCAGTTCAGTGCGCTTGCTGCTCGCTACGGCGAGCGCCCGCAGGCGTCCGGCCTTCACGTGCCCGCCGACTGCGACGGGGTTGATGAAGCTCAGCTGAACTTCGGCGGCGAGCAGCGCGGTGATCGACGGAGCGCTGCCCTTGTAGGGGACATGAACGATGTTCGTTCCGGTGCGCAGCTTGAAGAGCTCCCCTGCAAGGTGCTCGCGTGGTCCCCGGGGCCCGCGGACGAATAGTTGAGTGCTCCCGGCCGTTCGCGCGCGAGCGCGACCAGCTCCTTCGGCGACTTTGCGGCCAGCGACGCGGGCACGACCAGCAGGTTGGTGCTTTCCGAGAACACCGACACGCCGGCAAAATCGCGCAGCGCATCATAGGGCGGGTTCCGGTATAGCGACATGTTGATCACCACCGCCGGACTGTTGAAGAGCAGCGTATAACCGTCGGGCGCGGACTTGGCGACGTGTTCGTTCGCGATGTTGGTGCCTGCCCCGGGACGATTCTCGACGACGACCTGCTGGTTGAAAAACTCGGTGAGCTTCGACGCGAGCAGCCGCGCGTTGATGTCCACGCCGCCGCCCGGCGCGAAGCCGACGAGGAGCCTTACGGGCTTCGCCGGATAGGCCTGCGCCTGCGCCGACGTGCCATGCACGGCGAGGCACAGCGCGATCAGCCACGGCATGATGCGGATCCAGCGCATTGACTTCCTCCTTAGGGGCAAAGGTCGGTTGCGGGATTCTACCCTCGAACCGAGGCGGCTCAACCCGGCGGAACTCCCTTTGCCGATACGCGGCCGATGCGCGATCATAGTGCTCCACATGGCACCCCCCGCGAAACCCAGGCGGAAATCCGGACTCAAGCGCGCGCCCGCGCGCCGTACTCCGCGCAAGGCAAAACCCGGCACGCGCGGCCTTCTGCCCGCCGAGTGCCGCATCGATTCGCTTTCCGGCGACGCCGAGGAAGTGCGCGGCAGGATCGAAAAGGAAGGTGGCCTCTTCGTCGGGGCCTACAGCGATCCGCTCGGCAAGAATCCGCTTCTCATGGCTATCCTTCCGATAGACCGCATCGAGCCCACGCCCTTTCAGCGCGACCTTTCGCAGGCCCACCACAGAAAGCTCGCCGACGTCCTCCATCGCACCGGCATTTTTCTCGATCCGGTGATCGCGGTGACCGCGCCCGGGGAAGGATTCTGGACGCCGAACGGCAGGCATCGGCTCGAGGCGATGCGCAGGCTCGGCGCGCGCTCGATCACCGCGCTCATCGTCCCGAAACGCGAGATCGCCTGGCAGATCCTCGCGCTCAACACGGAAAAAGCCCACAACCTGCGCGAGAAATCGCTCGAGGTGATCCGGATCTACCGCGGCTTGATCGATGAGGACGCAAGGCGCTCCGAGGACCAGTTCGCCTTCTACCTGGAAGAGGCGTCGCTGGTCACGCTCGGCGTGTGCTACGAGGCGAACGGCAAGTTCGCGGGCGGAGCCTACAATCCGATCGTGCGGCGGCTGGAGAAATTCTCGGACGAACCGCTGTCGAAGGCGATCCGCGTGCACGAGAAGCACGCCGGGATGCTGATCGACCTCGACGCGCGGGTCGCCGAGGTCGTCGCGAAACTGAAGGAACGCGGCTTCGTCAGCCCCTACCTGCGCGCCTTCGTCGTCGCCCGCGTGAACCCCTTGCGCTGGATCCAGGGTGAGCCGCCGCCGATCGAAGAAGTTCTGAAGACCATGCGCGAGCGCGCGGCGAAGTTCAATGTCGACAAGATCAAGGCAGGCGGACCTTGCCGGCGTCGGTGGCGCTCCGGACGAGGCCGATTGACGATTCAGGTCCCCGAACGGGGCGTGCATGTCTCCGGGCCGGGTGGCGTGGGATAATGAATTTGTCATAACGCAAGACGGGCGTGTCCCTTTATCCTGTAACCGTTTCCAGAGGGTATTTCGAGTGGCGACGATTCTCGTGATCGAGGATGACCTGGCTTTCCGCGATCTGCTGCGGTTGCATTTGCGCCAGGCGGGTCACAAGGTGCAGGCCGCGGCGGATCCGGAGGAGGGTCTGCGCAGCCTGATCGACGCGCCGCCCGACCTGATCCTCCTCGATCTCGACCTTCCCTATCTGAGCGGCTTCGAAGTCCTCGAGGCCCTGCGGAAGGACCCGGCGTCCGCGAAGATTCCGGTGGTTATCGTTACCGGGCATGCGGAAGAAGAAGTGCACGAACGGTGCCGGGGCATAGGGATCGACGGCTATCTGACCAAGCCTTTCAAGAGCGAGCACCTGGTCCAGGCGATTACCAGGGCGCTCGAAGCACCCGCAGAAAAGAAGTAGACGGCGCGGCTCCTCGGCGAGTTGCCGGCCGTCATCTCGCCCAATTTCTCAACACCCCGCTTCGATTCGCCCTCGCAGCCGATTTCCGTCGCGAGCCGCCCACAATTTCCGCAGGCATAACAGGGCGTTGAAGCTGGGCGGTAATAGTTGTCGGCAGGCCCGAAGCGCAAGAAAGCCGTGCACGCTTATTGCTTTTGGGGTCTCATGGGGAAACTGGAAAGTACGTGCCGCCTGCTGCTCGTCGACGATCAGGAATCGATGAGGTTGCTGCTCGCGCAGTTCATCAGGCAGGACCTCGGCGCGGAGATAGCGCTCGCCGGAACCTGCGAGGCGGCGCTTCGGCTTGCGGCCCGAAACACCTACGATGTGATCTTGCTCGATCTGCTGATGCCGGGAATGGGCGGGTTCGAGCTGCTCAGTCGCATCCGGTCGGATTCAGCGAACAAGTCCACTCCTGTGGTGGTGGTGTCGGCGCTGGGAGGCGACAGCGCTTCGGTCGAGCGCGTCAAGACTCTGGGCGCGGGAGCGGTCGTTCCCAAACCGGTCAGGCGCCGGACGCTGATTGCAGCCGTCAAGGCGCAACTGCGCGCGAGCGTTTGAAGACGAGAGTCCTGCTGAAGGTTCTGCAAATTGCATAATAGCGCCCAAACGAATCGGGCTCGCCCAACTCCGACCCGACGCGAACCTCTCCGAGACGAGGGACAGAGGGTCCTGCTCACATCGTGCGGCGCATTCTGCTCGCGCTCAGGATCCGCAGGATTCATCGAATGAGCTGGCGCGCCGCCTGGATCTTCGCAGCCGGGAGATAATGACGGGCTGTTTCGGGTCTGTTCGCGGACTGAACGGTTAACCGTTTTTCCTGACGCGCATCAAGCTTGTCTGGGTCGCGTCATTCGCGACGGCCGCGACGAACGCTTTCAGATCGCCTTTGCCGCGCGCAGGCCGGCGATCCTCTCGGGCGTGAGGCCCAGCTCGGCGAGGATTGCGTCGGTGTGCTCGCCCAATGCCGGGACGGGGTCCATGCGCGCTTCGCGGCCCGAGAGGCCGGGCGGGACCGGCGCGGCGATCCGTCCAGCCGGCGTATCCACGTCCACCCAGCGCGCCCGCGCGCGAAGCTGCGGGTGCTCCCAGACTTCGCGCATGTCGTTGACGCGGGCGTTGGCGATCTGCGCGGCGTCCAGGCGCCGCACCAGCTCCTCGGCGCGAGACACGCGAGAACGCCTCGACGATGATCGGCTGAAGGATCTCGCGCGCGGCGGCGCGCTTCGACACGCCCGAGAAGCGCGGATCGTTCGCGAGCTCCGGCCGTGCGAGCACCTTCTCGCAGAACGCCGCCCACTCGCGCTCGTTCTGTATGCCGAGCATCACGGTCTTGCCGTCGCCCGCCGGAAACGGACCGTAGGGATAGATCGTCGCGTGGCTCGCGCCGGTGCGCTGGGGCGGCGCGGCGCCGTCGAAGGCGTAGTAGAGCGGGTAGCTCATCCATTCGACCAGCGACTCGAGCATCGAGACGTCGATGCGACGCCCGCGGCCCGTCTTCCGGCCTCGAGGAGCGCGACCAGGATGTTCGCGTACGCATACATTCCGGCCGCGATGTCGGCGACCGATATTCCGGCTTTTGCGGGCTCGTCGCGCGTCCCCGTCACCGAAACGAAGCCCGCCTCGCTCTGGATCAGGAGGTCGTAGGCCTTCTTGTCGCGGTACGGCCCGTCGCCGCCGTACCCCGAGATGTCGCACACGATGAGCGAGGGTTTTTCCGCGGAGAGCGATTCGTGGGAAAGCCCGAGCCGCGCGGCGGCGCCCGGCGCGAGATTCTGCACGAGCACGTCCGCGCGCTCGAGGATGAGGCGCTTGAGGATGGCGAGAGACTCCGGATGCTTCACGTCCAGCGTGAGGCTTTCCTTGCGAGCGGTTGGTCCAGACGAAGTGCGAAGCGAGGCCGCGCACCCGCTCGTCGTAACCCGCGCGAAAGTCGCCCGAGCCCGGCCGCTCGACCTTGATCACGCGCGCGCCGAGGTCGGCGAGATGGCGCGTTGCGAGCGGCGCCGCGATCGCGTGCTCGAGGGTGACGACGGTGATGCCGCTCAAAGGGGGCATGGCTGATTGAGCGAGCATACCGAATTTCGCGAGAGGCCGGCTCCGGTTTGACCTGGATCAACCCGCGAGAAAGGGCGCCCCTCATCATGTGTACCGGAGGATTCATGCCGAATCGAGTGCGGGTTTCGCTTGCGGCCGGTGCACTCGCGATTCTCGCGGGGTGCGGGTCCTTCCCGGCTCCGAACCGCAGGAACGGACTTCTGCGGACGTGATGCGTGGAAGCGAGCTCTATCGAATGCATTGCGGCGCCTGCCACACGGCGCAGGTGCATTGGCGGGACGCGCGGCTCGTCCGATCCTGGGACGATCTGCGCTACCAGGTCGCGCGCTGGCAAAGGATGGCCGGACAAAGCTGGGGCCGCGAAGAGGTGGAGGACGTGGCGGCCTACCTCAACCGGATCTTCTACGACGTGCCTTGCCCGCTGCCGGGCTGTGGCGGCCCGAAAGCGAGCGTTCCGGGTCCTGCCGCCGCCCGGAGCCGTTAGGACTTTCCCGGACGGAAAACGAGGAAATACTGGCTGGGCAGGAAGCCGTGCTCTTCGACGAGCGTGTAGCCGGCCCGGCCCAGCTCGGCGCGCACCCGCTCCGCTGAGATCCGCTGGGCCCTGGGCGGCCCCCTGGGCGCGTCTTCCCTGAAGTCGATGACGGCGAGCCTGCCTGCGGGCTTGAGCGAGCCCTCCAGCTTGCGGAAATACCTCTCCCGCCCGGCGATGTGGTGATAGACGTCGACGAGGAGAACGAGGTCCACCTTCTCGGGCAGCCTCGGGTCTTCCGGCGTTCCGGCGAGGGAAACGAGATTGGCGAGCCCCTCGCGCTGTGCCCGCTCGGCGAGGTGCTTGACCATGTCGGGCTCGGTGTCCACGCCGAAGACGCGTCCCCTGGGCACGCGATGCGCGAGGCGCACCGCGAAGTAGCCGGTGCCCGAGCCGATGTCCGCGACCGACGCGTCGGGCGCGAGGCCGAGTGCGACGATCACCTCGTGAGGCTTTTGCCAGGCATCGCGCTCCGGATCGTCGAAGACCTTCGACCACTTGTCCGCGTCGTGGAAGCGGTGCTGGTGAGTGTCGGGGGATTGCGCGGTGGAGATCCCAGGCAGCATCAGGATTCCCGCAATCGCGGCAAGCAGCAGATCGCGTTTCATGCCGCAATGATAGCTGTCACGGCCCGGTCTGTCGTCTGGCAGCGACATTTGCGCGCGGCGGGAGGGCTCAAGCCCGATTTTGCTGCAAACACTTCAACAATCCGTCACTTCGGGAAAGTAGAATTGACCACTCTCCGATGCGTTCGCTTGATTCCCTTCGATGAAATCCCGGTCCCAGAGCGCAACCGTCGAACCGACGCCGATCGTCCCGCTGCCGACGGGCGACCTCTGGGATTATGCGCTGATCGCCGCGATTTTCTCGGGCATGTTCGCGCTTGCGTACGCGGCGCTGGCGACGCCGCTCCTTCGGCCGCTCGTGGATCTTGCGCAGCGGCAGCACTGGGGCGGGCTGTGGGTGCGGCCGACGATCATCTGGATCACGATGGGATTCGTGCTGCTGTTGATGCGCACCCTGCTCTGGCTGCGCTACCGGCCCTTCGCACCGGCTGCCGAAGAAGAGGCGCCGTCGTTCACTGTGATCATTCCGGCGTACAACGAGGGTGCGATGGTGGAGAACTCGATCGCCTCGGTCGCCAAGGCGCGCTATCCGCGAGAGCGACTTCAGATCATCGCCGTCGACGACGGCAGCCGGGACGATACCTGGAATTACATCCTGCGCGCGGCGCTGCGCTATCCGGGGCTCGTCACGCCGGTGCGGCTCCCGGAAAATCTCGGCAAACGCGGCGCGCTCGCCGAGGGCTTCCGGCGCGCGACCGGGGACATCATCGTCACGGTGGACTCCGACAGCGTCATCTCGCCGGAGACGCTGCTCGCCATCGCCGGGCCGTTCCGCGATCCGCGGGTGGGCGCTGTCGCGGGGAAGGTCGCCGTCCATAACCGCAGGGCGCACATCATCCCGCGCATGCTGCACGTGCGCTTCATCCTGTCATTCGATTTTCTGCGCAGCGCGCAGTCGGTTTACCGCACGGTGTACTGCTGCCCGGGCGCTCTCGCGGCGTACCGTACGACGGTCGTGCGCGCGGTGCTCGCGGAGTGGGAAGCGGCAGACCTTCCTCGGCGTGCCGTGCACCTACGGCGAGGACCGCGCGCTCACCAACCTGATCATGGGCGCGGGCTACGACACCGTGTATCAGCGCACCGCGGTCGTGCACACCATGGTGCCGACGACGTACGGGAAGCTCTGCAGGATGTTCCTTCGCTGGGACCGCAGCTACATCCGCGAGGAGTTTCGATTCGGGAAGATCGTCTGGAAACGCCCGCTCGGCTCCCGCGTGCTCGCGATCTACGAGACCACGATCACGAACCTGCGCTTCCCCGTGGGGTACGGCGCCATGGCCCTTTGGGCGATCAACGCAGTCAACGACCCGGCCTCGATCGTGCGCATGCTGCTCGCCATCATGGTCGTCTCGACGCTCTACGTCCTGTACTACCTGAGAAGCGAGCGTTCCTGGGATTTCGTGTTCGGGATCCTGTACGCCTATTTCTCGTTCTTCGCGCTGACCTGGATCTTTCCCTACGCGGCGCTGACGCTGCGCGCGCGCGGCTGGCTCACGCGCTAGCCGCTCTGCCCGGCCGGGACCTCGCCTATTTCTGCCGCGAATCCCTGAGCGTCACCGCGCGGTTGAATTTGGGCGCGCCGGATTGCGAGTCGATACGGTCGGCCACGAAGTAGCCGTGGCGCTCGAACTGGAACCGCTCTTCCGCGCCGGCTTCCCTCAGCGCGGGCTCGAGCTGCGCGGTGACGATTTTCTTCGAATCCGGGTTGAGGTCGCTGCCGGAAGTCCGTCGTCTCCCGCTCCGGGCTGCGGCACCTTGAACAGCCGGTCGTAGAGGCGCACCTCCGCCGCGAACGAGTGCCTCGCGCTCACCCAGTGGATGTTGCCCTTGACCTTGACCCCCTCGGCGCCGGGCGTGCCCGACTTCGTGTCGGGGTCGTACTTGCAGCGCACGCGATGACCTTGCCGTTCGCGTCCTTGTCGCAGCCGGTGCACTCGACGACGTAGCCGTAGCGCAGCCTGACCTTGTTGCCGGGAAACAGGCGGAAATAGCCTTTCGGCGGCGTCTCGGCGAAATCCTCGCGCTCGATCCACAGCTCGCGCGAGAACGGCAGCCTGCGCCTGCCCCACTCGGGCTTCTGCGGATGGTTGGGCGCCTCGCAGTCTTCCTCCTTGTCCTCGGGGTAGTTCTCGATGACGAGCTTCAGCGGATCGAGCACGGCGATCCTGCGCGGCGCAACTTCGTTCAGGTGCTCGCGCATGCATTCCTCGAGCACGGAAAACTCGATCCACGAGTCCGCCTTGGCGACGCCGATGCGCTCGGCGAAAAGGCGGAATCCCTCCGGCGTGAAGCCGCGCCGCCGCGCGCCGACGAGCGTGGGCATGCGCGGGTCGTCCCAGCCGTCGACGTGGCCTTCCTCGACGAGCTGGATGAGCTTCCTCTTGGAGAGCACGACGTAGGTGAGGTTGAGGCGCGCGAATTCGATCTGCTGCGGCAGCGGCCGCTGCAGGAGGCCCGGCCTCTTGACGCCGTCGTACCCGGTCCAGTCTTCGGCGAGCCTCTCGTTGAACCACTCATAGAGCGGCCGGTGGTCCTCGAACTCGAGCGTGCAGATCGAATGCGTGATGTTCTCCAGGGCGTCCGACACGCCGTGCGCCCAGTCGTAGGTGGGGTAGATGCTCCAGCGGTCGCCGGTGCGGTGGTGCGCCGCGTGGCGGATGCGGTACATCGCCGGGTCGCGCAGGTTGATGTTGGGCGAGGCCATGTCGATCTTCGCCCTCAGGACGTGCTCGCCGTCGGCGAACTTGCCCGCGCGCATGTCGCGCAGGAGCTTGAGGCTCTCCTCGACGGAGCGCTCGCGGTAGGGGCTGTTCCTGCCGGGCTGCGTGAGCGTGCCGCGCAAGCTCCGCATCTGGTCCGCCGATAGGCTGTCCACATAGGCGTGGCCGCGGCGCACCAGTTCCTCGGCAAATTCGTACAGGAAGTCGAAATAGTCGGACGCATAGTACTCGTGGCCGCCCCAGTCGAACCCCAGCCACTTGACCGCGTCGCGGATGGCATCGACGTACTCTTGCTCTTCCTTGGTTGGATTGGTGTCGTCGAAGCGGAGATGACACACGCCGCCGTAGTCGCGCGCAAGGCCAAAGTTGAGGCAAATCGATTTGGCGTGGCCGTAGTGGAGATAGCCGTTCGGCTCGGGCGGGAAGCGCGTGCGGATCTTGGCCGGGTCGAGCGGCGCCTCTTCCAGGGAAAGCGCCGACCCGGGGCGGCCGTTCCATCTGCGCCTGGCGTGCTTGCCCGCCATCAGGTCGGCCTCGACGATCTGGCGGATGAAGTTCGAGTGCGAGGCTTCCTGCGGTTTCTTGGCGGGGGCGGACATCGCGGTGGTCGCAAAGGTGCCGCAGATTCTACCCCACCGATAGCGGCGATCAGCCCTTCTTCGCCGACGTGAACGCCAGGGCGAGGCAAATCGCGGTCGCGGCGGAGAACGCCGCGGGCGCGAAGAAGAAATACCAGCCGCCCAGGATGGTGAACGCGAGGTGACCGACAAAGAGCGAAGCGACCATGGGGCGAGTTGCGTGGGGGTCGGCTCTCGCCGTCATGGACAATTGCCAGAGCAGGACGGCGAGCAAGAGCAGCGTGACGGTGAACAGGAGACTGAAACCGCGATAGAAGTCCCAGTGCGTCCTGACCGCCCAGAGGAGCTTCAACCTGTAGGACTGCATCGCCATGAAGACCGCCGCTTCCCCGGGGTCGCGGAGCTGAGCCAGGCTTGTATACGCGTGCCCCGCGCAGAAGATTGCCGTGAGCACCGAGGCGACACGCAGAAGGATGACCGTTTTCAAGTGAACCTCGCGAAGTGACCTTGTCGTTGCAGTGTACTGAATGGGGCCGTGGGCCACGAGAGCGTGAACTGGGTCACGAAGCTTGGCGCGGCCTTGTCGGAACGAGCCCGTTCGGGAATACTACGTGCTTGCACCAGTAGACCACAACACGGCCGCACGCAGGACCTGGGGCTGCCCGCCGCAGGCGATTCGGGAGGAATCTGCGCGAATGAGGCGATTCGGTGAACTCGATGATCCGCGCCGGCGTGTCCTGATCCAGGCGCTCGCGGCGGGTCTCTTCTCCCTGGCGGGAAACGCTCCCGCACAGCTCTTCGGCGCCGCGCCCGGAAAACTTCCTCCCGGCCGGTCTTTCTATCGCGTCTCGGGGCAGGTGCTGGTGAACAACCAGGAGGCGACCCTCCAGACGCCGGTCAGGGTCGGCGACATTCTGGAGACGGCGAGCAGCGCGGAAGCCGTATTCGTCGTCGCCGAAGACGCATTCATGCTGCGCGGCGGAAGCCGCATGATCATCGAGCCGCCGCCGGCCAAGTCGGGCCTCACCTCGGCACTGCGGCTCGTGACGGGCAAAGTATTGTCGGTATTCGGGAAGGGAAGGCCGACGCGGATCGCCACCTCGACGGCCACGATCGGGATCCGGGGGACCGGTATCTATGCCGAAAGCGATCCCGAGCAGACCTATTTCTGCACCTGCTACGGCGTCGCCGACGTCACCGCCGCGAGCGATCCGCAGAGCAGGGAAACGGTGCTCGCGACTCATCACGACAGGCCGCTATACGTTCTGGCGAAGGAAGCATCGGGCAGGAACATCCGCCGGGCGCCCTTCATCAACCACACCGACCAGGAGCTGATGCTGATCGAGACGCTGGTCGGCCGCACCACGCCGTTCGTCTTCCCCCTCGACCAGTACAATGCGCCGCGGCGGGAGTATTGACGCGGCCGCGGTGCGCGCGGGCGGCCTCGGCCTGGCGCTCGCAGCGCTCGCCCTCGCGCCCGGAGCGACTCTCGCCGCCGGGGCCGATTCCCCCGGAGTCGGCGTCGAAGTGAGCTACACGTCGGACGACAACGTGAACCGGGGGGCGGAGGGCGATACCCTGTCGGACCGCGTGCTGGGAGTGCGCCTCTCCGCAAGCGCCGCGGTTCCGGTTTCCACGCGCACGCGCGCGGTCATCCAGGGCTTCGCGGGCGCCGACCGGTTCAATACCTATGCCGGCCTATCGCGCAATTACATCGGCGCACAGGGCGATTTCAAATATCGTGCGTCGGGCGATTTCGGCGCCGCCACCTGGGGGGCGTTCGTGCGCACCGCCGCGGAGTTCTACCAATCGGACCTGCGCGACGGCTACCGGCATGCGTTCGGCGTGAACGTGGTGAAGCCCGTGAGCGATCGCGTCCAGGTTTTCGCCGCCCTTGCCGAGAACATCACGGACGGAAGCAGCACGGTCTTCGATACGAAGAACGTTTCCCTGCGGGGCAACGCCGACTGGTCGTTCACCCGCTCGGATCTTGTCTATCTCGGCCTCGAGTACCGCCAGGGCGACATCGTGTCGAGCATGATCCCTACCCTCGCGACTGCGGGCATCTCTCCCCACATTACCGATGACGCGTTCAACGACGGGAGGGAAGCCTACCGCTTCAAGGCGAGGGCCTGGATCACGACGCTCGGCTACAACCACGCCTTCGGTGCCGGGCACTCCGTGGACCTTGTCTGGCGCCGGGCGCAGGCCACGGCACTCAATGCCGACACCGGCACTTCGTATTCGGCGTCGGACCTACGCTATGTCGTCAACCAGTTCTCGCTCGCCTATCTGGCGCGCTTCTAGCTTCCGGGAGAGAACGATGAACGCCAGGCGCTTTCTCCGTTGCATCGCAGCACTCGGCATGGCCGGTGCCTTGGCCGCGTGCCAGCAGAGCAACACGGCCGACCAGGCGGCGACAACGTCGACGTCCGGCACTCCCGCCGGGATCGGGCGCTTCCTCCTGTTTCCGAATCCGATCGGATCGAGCGGCGCGTTCGAAACCGACAGCGACGCCTACGCCAGCGCGTACTACCGCGCCATCGACCCCAACAACGACAAGGACACGCTGGACAAGTGGAAAACCGCAAACGGTTTCGGCGGCGCTACGGGGACCGAGCACCTCGTAGTCTTCAAGGACGAGAAGGACCTCGGCTACGGCCGCCGCATGACCGGGCGCATGAATGCCGATGGCAGCATCGCGTTCTTCGTCGAGAACTACAACGTCACCTCCAGCTCCAGCACCGACTATTCGAGCAGCCTGAACGTCGAGGCCGCCATTGCGCGCGACACGCGCTGGCACGTGGGCACCAACGCAATCGAATGGAGCGCCGCGACCTGCGTTGCGGGTGTGGATCCCGCAAATTGCGATCCCACCGCCAGGTTCGCGAAGTTCTACAACTTCTCCTCGGCCGACGGCACGCGCCAGAAGTTCGTCAATCTGGACGGCAAGGGCATGAAGGCGATGCCCGGGCCCTGCATCACCTGCCACGGCGGGCGCGGCGATCCGTTGACTCCCGCCGATGCGGGAAGCGGACTTCCCCGCTTTCCGCTCGTCGAGAACAGCGTGTCGCGGAAGCGCGGCGACGTCCAGGCGCGCATGCACGGGATGAACGTCGGGAGTTTCAGCTACTCCGCCCAGACGGGCTACACCCGAACGGACCAGGAAGCGAAACTGAAGGCCTTCAACCAGTGGATGGCGTGCACTTATCCGACCCCCGTCCCGGGTGCGACCGTGACCGGAAGCTGGGGGACCTGCACCCGACCGACCGCGGGCGCGAACGAATGGCAGGGCACGGCGTTTGAGCTGATCGAAGCCTGGTACGGCGGCGCCGGGATGCCGCAGGGGACGTTTACGGACAGTTATGTGCCGGCCGGGTGGAGCGGCAATCCCGGCCTGTACACCAACGTCGTCGCCCCCTACTGCCGCACCTGCCACATCCTGCGCGGCACGGGGAACCAGAGCGATCTCGATTTCACGACCCTCGCGAAGTTCCAGGCCTATGCGGACCGGATCAAGGCGCACGTGTTCGACCGCGGCAACATGCCGCTCGCCCTGATCGTCTATAACGACTTCTGGGAATCCTCGGCGCCCCAGACGCTCGCGAATTTCATCAATCCGCTGCTGACCGCTCCGGATACGGTGATCGATACGAGCGGCGCGCCGCTGAAGCCAGGAAGGCCGATCGCCGATCCGGGCCCGAATCGCATGGTGAGGACCGGGGCGAATGCGATCCTGAACGGGGAAAACAGTCTTTTTGCGACGAGCTACAGCTGGTCCGTGGTTTCCGGTTCCGCGACGATCACCTACCCGAATTCGGCGATCGCGGTCTTCGAGGCGGCTTCCCCGGGCCCATACACCGTCCGGCTCACCGTTGGCAACGGCGCGGCCGCGAATTCGAAGGACGTGACCATCACGGTGGACGACAATTTCCCCGATCCGCTGAACATCAGGTTCGCGCAGGTGAAGAACGTACTCCAGACCATCACGCATACGACGGCCCAGGTTCCGGCGGGGAACAAATGCGTGCTATGCCATACGCCTGCCGGAAACCCCATGCCGCCGGTCTTCTACGTTGATTTCGACCGCGACGGCAGCGGCATGGTCGACGCGACGGATGAAACCTGGTTTCTCAAGGCGCTCAGGGGCCGTGTGAATCTCACCGACATCCAGGCGAGCGCGCTGCTGCGCAAGCCCACGGGCAATCATCACAACGGGCTCATGCTGCTCGATGTCGCGGACACCAGCAGCGGCGGTGGTCTGCGCAATTACTCGATTCTCTACAACTGGATCCTCGCGGGAATGCTGCCGGGAGGAGTTGCGGCAAACGCGGGCGCGAGTGGTAGCGTTCCTGATGTGACCTTCGGCGGCGCGCCTCTGTACGCAAGCGTCGCGCTCGACGCCAGTCAGAGCATCGGCGCGACGAGCTATCTCTGGACGGTCGTATCTGGACCGAACGGTCCGACCGGCGCGACTCCCATCATCACGAATCCGTCCGCGGCGCTCGCTACGCTGAACGTTCCCAATGTCGGCACGTATGTCGTCCGGCTCCTGGTGAGCAACGGCGTATTCTCCGATACAGCCCTGCGGACAATAACCGTAACCGAAACTCCGATCGTCGCGAGCTTCAATCCGCTCGCCGGAAGCACCCCGGTCACGTTTTCAGGCAACCCGCTCCGCGGCAACATCACGCTCGACAGCACGAGCGCCGGGAATCCGGCGTATTGTCAATGGCAGGCGAACGGCCCCGCCGGCGCGATACTGGAGGGCGTTCCCGTCCCCGCCACGGTCACGACGCTGTGCTCGGTCAACCCTACGTTGAGCGTTCCTTCGAGCGCGATCGGCAGCACGAACAATGTGACCCTCACGGCCTTTGGCATCGCGTCGAGCAGCGTGACGCAGGGGATACTCGTCGCCGATGGCACTGCATCGGTGGTCGCGAATCTTGCGAATACCAACACGCCTCAGGCCGTGACCTTCAGCGCCACGGGAAGCAATCTGACCGTTCCGACCTATAACGATCTGGTGACCGGAGGATTCGCCGGAAACATTTCGGTGGCCATCGTGGGGGCAAGCGTGTCGCTCAACGGCAGCGCGAGCACCACGCCTCCCGCGACCACGCTCAGCTATAGCTGGTGCCTCTCCAGTCAACCCGATCAAGCGAGATTCCCGGCTTCGATCGCAGTGTGTCCCTCTACGACCTCGAGTGGGACCTCGGCGACGACCACCCTGTCGGCCAGGGCCACGGGCTCCTACACGGTGCAGCTCACCGTGACCAACGGCCTGAGCAGTCATTCGATCTCCAAAGTTGTGCAGGTAAACCCGTTCAGGGGCGTGAGGTTCTCCAATTTCACCGGCACCAGCGACAACGGGTATTTCTCGACGATAGGCTGTTCGGGATGCCATTTCTACGGGGTGGCCAACACCTATTACAACCCCGTCAGCAACAATGGGTGGAACCCGCAATGGGAAAATATGACCGGCATAGACGGAACGACTCTCTATGAGCGAGTCAGGCAGCGCGTGAATCTGGCAGTATCGACGAACAGCCTGCTGCTGCTCAATCCGTCGCACGACCAGGGCGTGACGATCAATACCAACGGCCACGGCGGCGGCTGTCTGCCGGGATTCAATATCTGGGGCGTCGCGGCCAACGTTGCCCCCTACTTCTGTCCCGACACGTCCCGGGCAAACTACGACAACTTCAACAACTGGATCCTCGACGGCGCGCCGCCGGGGAATTGAACGGAAAACGGGATTGACCATGCCTTTTCACTCACCATCAAGGGAGGGGCCATGAAAGCGCCTCGGAGAATCGCCACGCGTTGGGCCTCGATATCGCTGATGTTCATATCGCCGCTGGCGTGGCCGGCGGATCTGACGATCCCCAATACCTTCGTGTCGGGCACACCGGCGAGTGCTGCCGACGTGAACGCGAATTTCAGCGCGACCCAGTCAGCGGTCAACAGCAAGCAGGACCGCGTTATCGGTACTTGTCCGCCGGGACAGTCGATTCGGGCAGTCAATCAGGATGGGAGCGTGCTTTGCCAACTGCTCAGTTTCTTCGGTGGCGACGGCAGCGCGGGAAACTTGACGGTGGCTGCTGGCCAGAACTGGAACAGCTCACCTCCATTGAATCCCAATTTCGCGGACATCACGATCAATGCAGGCCAGACTTTGCTGGTTCCCGCTGGCACGATAATCCGCTGTTCGGGCACGTTTACCAACAACGGTACGCTTTCGGTCCTGGCCGGCGCGGAAAACAGCAACCAAGGCGGCTTTTTCTTCGCAGGACCTTCGGGCGGGCCGTATTCCTACGCTCATCCGGGAGACACCCGCCGTATGGCGGCCGCGGGCCAGTGGGATAACAACATGATCGCGGTACCCGGGACAAATCTGCAGGGGGGGGCCGGCGGAAATTCCATTCCACAGGTGATCGCCCGAACGTCGTTTGCCTATTTCCGCCTGGGCGGTGGCGCGGGCGCTGGCTCGTTTCAGAGCTTTCCTGGCGGTGGGCTGGTGAAGATATATTGTGAAGGGCCGATCGTGAATGCCGGGACGATCTCTGCTGTCGGCTCGAACGCCTCAAACGGCCACGGCGGCGGCGGGGGCGGAATCGTGATTCTGGCGTCACGGACCGCGGTGAGCAACTCCGGATCCATCAACGTCAACGGCGGGAACGGTGGAAGCAGCACCAACTATGCCGGCAATGGAGGGGGCGGGGGAGGCGGCATCGTCATCATGGCCTCGCCCACGGCGCCGGTGTTGGGCACCGTGAGCCTTGCTGGAGGAGCCGAGGGAACGGGCGCCGGGGCGCTCACCACGCAGTCGCGGCACGCCGGCGGTGGCGGCGGGGGTTCGGGCGGCGCTGGCGGAACCGGGGGCAACGTATCGGGGGCGACCCCTGCTGCTGCCGGGGCTGGAGCGGCGGGCTATTCGGTCGCAATGACCCTGGATCCGCTGACGATTGAGCGTTGATCGTTGAGACAGATAAACCGAGGGCAGCGAAACTTTCTCGGAGGATCGACCTTGGAACGGCCTTACACACTTCTTGTTCTCGTGGTGTTGTCCCTGGTTCTCGCCGCGTGCGGGGGCGGCGGAGGAGTGGAGAGCACCGCGCCTGCGCCCGCACCTGCCCCCTCGCCGCAACTCACCTGGGACCAGGGCAACTGGGATCTGAAGAACTGGCAATAGCAGAGCAGACGTCGCCCCTGCGAAAACGCTCTTTTCCGGTAGGCTTGCTTCCTCGACCGAGGAAGAGGAGCTCTCATGGCCACGATCCGCAGGTCCGAGCTCGACGGCGCGGTCCGCGAAGGCATCCTGAGCGCGGCGCAGGCCGACCGGCTGGTCGCGCATTCTCGCCGGCGGAGCGGCGGCACCCGCGGCCGGGCCGCGCTTCACGTTCGTCCACGTTCTCTACTACCTCGGCGGCATGATCGCGATCGGCGCGATGTCGCTCTTCATGACGCTCGGCTGGAATTCGCTCGGCGGCTGGGGCGGGTGCGTCACCGCGGTTTTCTACGCGGTGCTCGCGCTTGCGCTCACGCACTGGTTCCTCGAGCGCAAGCTCGAGATCCCCGCGGGGATCATGGCGACGCTCGCGGTGGTGATGGTGCCGCTCGCGATCTTCGCCGCGCAGATGGCGCTCGGCTACTGGGGCGCGGACAAGCCCTACCGCGACTACCACGTCTTCATCGACTGGCGCTGGATCATGATGGAGTTCGGCACGCTCGCGATCGGCGCGATGCTCCTGTGGCGCTACCGCTTCCCCTTCATGCTCATGCCGATCGCGGTGACGCTGTGGTACATGAGCATGGACCTCGTGCCCTTCCTGCTCGGAAAAGAGCGGGTGTACGACTGGGAGATCCGCAAGTTCATTTCGCTGTGG
Organism: uncultured beta proteobacterium; assembly: GCA_963699535.1. GTDB lineage: Bacteria > Pseudomonadota > Gammaproteobacteria > Burkholderiales > SG8-39 > VBDM01. The sequence goes on from CAVOUJ010000014.1 coordinate 165,838, forward strand.
TTCGGCCTCGCGATGACGCTGGTCGCCTTCTGGGTGGATCTGCGCTCGCGCTTCTCGCGCGACTACGCCTTCTGGCTCTATCTCTTCGGCGTGCTCACTTTCTGGGGCGGGCTGTCGCTGATGGACTCGGGAAGCGAATGGGGCAAGCTCGCCTACTGCGGCATCAACGTGGCGATGATCCTCATCGGCGCCGTGCTCGGCCGGCGCGTGTTCGCGGTGTTCGGGGGCCTGGGCGTCGCGGGCTACCTCGGCTACCTCTCCTACCGGGTGTTCAAGGACAGCCTGGTCTTCCCGTTTGCGCTGTCGGCGGTCGGCCTCGCGATCATCGCCCTCGGCGTGCTGTGGCAGCGGCGCGAGGCGCAGAATGGCGGAGAGCCTGCGCCGCTTCGTTCCCGGACCCTTGCGCGAGCTGATCGAGGCGCGCGCGGTGCGCTGAATTTCCCTCTGGATCGGGCTAGAATGCCGCGATGGACTCGGCACCGATCGATCAGCAGCCGATCGCGAAGACGGTCGGTCGTCGCGTGCCCCCTCCGGTGGGCGTGCCCCCGAATGCCGAAGCGCGCGCCGCATGGAGCGCAATGGCGGCGTTTCGCACCCGCGTTCCCAAGGGTGTCTTCGCCTACGGCTCTCATGGGGAGATGACGCGCGACCGCGAGCGCTGGGATGCCGAATCGGCTGGGGACCGGCTCCGGTAGCGTGTCCGACTTCACCCGCCCGGCGACTTGGGAAGACGTCAAGCTTGTTGCGCGCTACTTCGACGAGGCCGGAGTCGAATACGCGATCATAGGCGGCTACGCGCTCGCGGCGCACGGCATTTCCCGGTTTACCCAGGATATCGACGTGCTCGTCAATCCATCCGCGGCCAGCTTCCGGCGCCGGGAACCAGGCGGGGCGGAATGGCGAAGGAGCTGACGCATCTCTCCGCCGCCGAGCTCGCGCGGCTCATCCGCACGAAGAAGGCGGGCCCGGTCGAGGTGACCAAGGCGCACCTCGCCGCGATCGAGCGGGTGAACCCCGTGGTCAACGCGTTCTGCACGGTGGCGCCCGAGCTGACGCTCGCCTGGGCGCGCGAGGCGGAGGCCGTGATGAAAAAGCGCGCGAGGCTCGGGCCCCTGCACGGCGTGCCGGTCGCGATCAAGGATCTCACGCCCACGGCCGGCATACGCACCACCTGGGGCTCGACCCTGTTTCGCGACCATGTTCCCTCGCAGGACGCCGAGGTCGTGCTGCGCCTCAAGGCGGCGGGCGCGATCGTCCTCGGCAAGACCAACACGCCCGAGTTCGGCGCCGGCGCGCACACGGTGAACAAGGTGTTCGGCGCGACGCGCAATCCCTGGAACACCGCGCTTTCGGCGTCGGGCTCGACCGGGGGCGGCGCGGCGGCGCTCGCCGCGCGCATGGCTCCGCTCGCCGAGGGAACGGATTTCGGCGGCAGCTTGCGCACTCCGGCCGCGTTCTGCGGCGTGGTGGGCCTGCGCACCACCGCGGGCCTGGTGCCGCGCCATCCGGTGACTCTGCCCTGGCACGACCAGAGCGTCTCCGGGCCGATGGCGCGCACGGCCGAGGACTGCGCGCTGCTGCTCGACGCGATGACCGGACTCTCGGCGAAATCGCCGCTTTCGGTCGCGGCTCCGTGGAAGAGCGCGCGCGAGCGTCTCGCCAAGGCGCGGAACCTGAAGGGCCTCAAGCTCGCTTACGCGCCGGACATCGCGGCGATCGGGGTGGACGCGGAGATCGAGCGCATCTGCCGGACTGCGGCGCTCGACCTGCGCTCCGCCGGAGCGACCGTCGAGGAGATCGAGATCAATTTCTCCGACGGGCGCGACGCCTTTCTCGCGCTGCGCGGCGAGGCGATGGTGGGGAATCATCTCGAGCGCCTGGAGCGCATCGGCGAGCTCGACGACAATCTCGCCGGCAACATCCGCGCCGGGCTCGCGCTCAAGATCGGCGAGATCGCGCGCGCCGAGCACAAGCGCGCCGAGATCTGGCACCGCTGGCGCTCGCTGTTCGAGCGCTACGACCTCGTCCTGACTCCGGCCGCCCCGGTGCCGCCTTTCCCCGTGGAAAAGAGCCACCCGGAGGTGATCGAGGGCAAGCGCATGCAGAACTACATGGACTGGATCGGGCCGACTTTTCTCGTGTCGCTCGCGGCGCTGCCTGCGGCGAGCGTGCCTGCCGGCCTGACTGCGGCGAAGCTGCCGGTGGGACTGCAGATCGTGGGCCCGCGATTCTCAGAACCCTTGATCCTCACCGCGGCCCGCTTCGTCGAGGCCGCGCATCCGATCGGATTGCCGCCGAACTGCGCCTGAGCTGAAGGCCTTCGGCGGTTTGCTGCGCTCCTCGCGCCCGCGGTCGTTTTTCACGCCTGCGGTTCTTGACCGCTCTGGAACTGCGGAATAAGCCCTCCGACCCGCTGTTTACAGGTCGATCGTCCCGGGCCTTGAGGGGTAGGGTTTCCGGCGACGTGGTTGCATCCCGTTTGACCTGTCTAGACCCGCGTTAGCCGGGCTGACTACGCTTCGAAAGGAGCCGCTCATGACGAACATCCGGAAAGTACTGCTAGGCTCGATCGTTTCCGCGTGCTGGTTGGGATCGTCGTCTCCTGCGGCGGCGGTGGTGGTGGCTACGGCAGCAGCGGCGGAGGCGGAACGCCAAGCTACTCGGTAGGCGGCACGCTCTCGGGCGCCACGGGCACCGTCACGCTGAAGCTGAACGGCGGCGGCAACCTGACGATCGGTCCAACGGCAACTTCACGTTCGCCAGGATGATCGCAAACGGCAGCACCTACAACGTCCCGTGGTCGACGCCCAATCAGACCGGTGCACGGTCGCCAACGGCGCGGGCACGATGGGCGCGGCGAACATCACGAACGTGACCGTCGCGTGCGGCGCGCAGGCGCCCGAGATGGTGATTCGCTCGGCATGGCTCGATGGGACGCAGGCGGGCACGCCGGCGCGACTGGCACAGCGGCGTCGGCGGGGTCGTCGTCAATCCGACGACCAGGGCGATCACCGGCGGCATCACCTTCAGCGGACTGACCGGCGCTCCGACGGGGGCTCACATCCACCGTCCCAACGATACGACCAATATCGCCGTCTCTCGGATTGACACTGGCGAGCCGACAACGCTACGGCGCATCCTGCTCCGGACAACACTGACCGCTTACCCCTGCGGACTACGCTGAACTGCTTGCGGGAACTCTGTACTTCAACGTTCACACAGTGGCGAATCCCAACGGCGAGATCCGCGGCCAGATCAACCTGCAGGGCGGGGTTCTCGCCAGCATCGCGTTGCTTAACAGCAGCACAGGAAGTCCCGGCTAGCACTTCGACTGCGACCGGGCAGAGGGACGGTGATAATGGACACGGCGACCCGCACTCTGCTGATCACGTACATCACGCACAACGTGGCCAACGCCACCATGGCGCATATCCACACCAGTCCGTCGGGAGCTGGCAGCAACGGTGGCGTCATCGTCGGGTTCAGCACCCTCCAGACGAATGTCGACGGCCTGGGAACGAATCTCGCGTACCCGCCCGCGGGGTCGCAGATTGCCGTCTACAGAACCTGACGGATTTCCTCGCGAACTATCTCTACTTCAACGTTCACAGCACCAATAACCTGCTGCGCTCCCGCCGCTGACTGCGGCGGCCGGGGAGATTCGCGGGAATATCGCGATCCAGTAGGCGCATCGACAGATTCGCGTGCGCGGCGGCAATTGCGATCGTGACGCTCGTCCTCGCCGCCTGCGGGGCGGGGAGCGGCGAGGGGCTCGATGAAAACGGACAGCCGCTTTCCGATGCGGCGGCAATCTCGCGCCGCCCGTACCGGGCCTCGCGCCGACGCTCGCCTCCATCCAGGCCAACGTCTTCTCGGTCAACTGCGCCGTGCCCGGCTGCCACGGCGGCGCGGGCGCGCAGCAGGGACTGAGGCTCGACCCGGGATTCAGCGCGGGAAACCTGATCGGCGTCGCGAGTTCCCAGGATGCGACGCTCGTGCGCGTGATTCCCGGAAATCCCGGCGGCAGCTTCCTCATCCACAAGCTCGAAGGAACCCAGACGCGTCGGCTTCCGGATGCCCTCGGGCGGGCCGTACCTGCCGCAGTCCACGATCGACGTCATCCGCCAGTGGATCCAGGACGGCGCGCCGCAGTGAAGACCCGGCGGCGTTAATAGTTGGCAACCGACGGTGAAAAGCCGGTGATAGACTCGGCGGCGCGTGAACATACCACATATTTCATGCGAGCGGCGATCGCGGCGATGCTGCTCGCGCTTGCGGCCTGCGGCGGCGGAGGCGGCGGCGAGGAGCCGCCGCCGGGACTTCAGCCGACGCTCGCGTCTATCCAGGCCAACGTATTCACGCCGAGCTGCGCCAAGTCAAGCTGCCACACGGGAGCAATGGCGCCATTTGGGCTGAGATCTCGACCTGGGTCAGAGCTATATGAACCTCTTCAAAGTGATGAGTCCACAGTTTCCGTACCAACGCGTGAACCCGGGAATGTCTGACGCGAGCTTACTTATCCTCAAGCTCGAGGGAAGCCCCCTGACGGGCGACCGAATGCCTGCGGACGGATTTTACTCTTCAAGCGGCGCAGATTATAGTAATTCGCGAATGGATCGACAGCTGCTCGGCTAACGCATGCCCTTGAACGGGCCTTGACCTACGGCGGGTTTCCGTGACGAATGCGCTGAGAGTCTCAGCGGCGCTCCTCGCCGCCCTGATTCTCTCTCCCGCCCACGCCGAACCGTACATCGCCGTGCGCACCGGCGAAAAATGCGTCGCCTGCCACGTCAATCCAACAGGCGGCGGGAAGCGCACCGAAGGCGGTGGGAAGTACGCGCAGACGACTTTTGCCGCCGAGCATCTCGACCTCAAGACAGGCGAACCCGTTCCAGCCGGTTCGCAACCCGAGCTCTGGTCCGGGAAGATCAACGATCACTTCGCGATCGGCGGCGATCTGCGCGCCACCGCAAGGGCGACCTTCATCCCGAACACCGAAGACCAGTACGTCTTCGATCCGACTCGCGCACAGGTCTATCTGGAGATCAAGCCGATCGTCGACCGCCTGACGGTCTATCTGGACGAGCGCGTCGCGCCCGGCGGGGCGATCAACCGCGAGACCTTCGCCATGCTCTGGTTCGGCCAGCGGAATGTGTACGTGAAAGCGGGCCGGATGTTCATTCCGTTCGGCTTGCGAATCGAGGACGACACCGCCTTCATCCGGCAGGTGTCGGGCACGACTTTCAGCTCGTCGGACGACGGTGTCGAGGGCGGACTGGAAGCCGGGCCCTGGTCGGCGAATGTCTCCGTCACGAATGGAGCCGGCGGCGGCACCGAGACCAACCGCGGCAAGCTGATCAGTTCGCTCGCCAGCTTCGTGCAGCGCAGTTGGCGCGTGGGCTTGAGCGTCGCAACCAATTTCAGCGGCGACCAGGATAGACGCATGCAGAGCCTGTTCGCCGGCCTGCGCACGGGCCCGGTCAGCTGGCTCGCATCGGGACTGCGCGTGACCGACGACGGCACGCCGACGGGGCGCGTGGAGCAGCGGGCGAGCCTGCTGGAAGGAAACGTCGAGGTCGCCAAGGGCCACAACCTCAAGCTCACCTACGAGTACTACGATCCGAACACCGACGTGCGCGAAGACCAGCGCGAGCGCTACAGCGCGCTGTGGGAGTACGTGCCGTTCCAGTTCACGCAGTTTCGCCTGGGGGTGCGGAAGAACAACGGCATCCCGCAGAACAATGCGCAGAACGCGAGCGAAGTGTTTCTACAGTGGCACGCGTTCTTCTGAACGCGCCTCTACTGGTAGATATAGACCGCGCCCGCATCGGCCGCGCCGTTGTTGCTCTGGTTTCCGGCCACTCCGGTTGCGTTGCTGTCCTCGAATGGCGCGCCGATCGCGCGCGTGCTGCCGTTGCTGCTGAGCGCGACGGAAACTCCGAAGCCATCCCCCGCTCCCGTGTTGGATGCCTTGACATAGGACTGCGCGGTCCAGACCGTGCCGCTGCGCGTGTATGTGTACACGGCACCGGCATCGAGAGCCAGCTCGTTCGACGGGCTGCCAATGCCTGTATTGCTGCCGTCTTCGTTGATCGCCCCGACCATCAAGGCATTGCCGTCGCCGGAAAGGGCGACCGAGCCCCCGAATCTGTCGCCGGCTTGGGTGTTCGAAGCCTTGACATAGGCCTGCTGCGACCAGGTGACGCCGCTGCGGGTGTAGACATAGACTGCTCCGGCCTGGGCAGCCGAGTTGTCGGCCTGGTTTCCGTTGACGCCGACGGCGATGCTCGCTTCGTTGTTCGCCCCGACTGCGAGCGTGCTGCCGTCGCTGGCGAGCGAGACCGAGACGCCGAATTGATCACCGGCTCCGGTGTTCGACGCCTTGACATAGGCCTGCTGCCCCCAGACCGTGCCGGTGCGCGTGAAGACGTACGCGGCGCCGGAGTCGGTAGCGTTGTTGTTGTCCGTGCCGTTGATTCCAGTACTGTCGCCATCTTCGCTCGGCGCCCCGACCGCAAGCGTGTTGCCGTCTCCGGAGAGGGCGACTGAAACCCCGAACTGGTCACCGGTTCCCGTGTTCGAGCCTGTCACAATGGCCTGCTCCGACCAGGTAGCACCGCGCGTGAAGACGTATACCGCGCCCGCCTGGATGGACCTGCCAATCGCACCGACCGCGAGCGTGTTGCCGTCGCCGGAGAGGGCGACCGAGAAGCCGAACTGGTCGCCCGCCGCGGTGTTCGAGGCTTTGATGTAGGCCTGCTGCGTCCATACGCCGGCTGCGCGGGTGAACACGTACACCGCGCCGGCGTTCAGCGCGGTGTTGTCGCCCTGGGCTCCGTCGATTCCGGTTGCATTGCTGTCCTCGAGCGGCGCGCCGACCGCGAGCGTATTGCCGTCGGCGGAGAGGGCGACCGAAAAGCCGAAATTGTCACCGGCGCCGGTGTTCGAGGCCTTCACGTAGGCCTGCTGCCCCCAGGCCATGCCGCTGCGGATGAGGACGTATGCTGCGCCGGCGTCGGCGGCCGACTCGTTGGACGGGCCGTTCACGCCCGTGCTGCCGCCGTCTTCGAGCGGCGCGCCGATCACGAGCGTATTGCCGTCTCCGGAGAGTGCGACCGAAGCGCCGAATTGGTCGCCCGCTCCGGTGTTCGAAGCCTTGATATAGACCGCCACGCCTTCTTCAGTGGTGCCCCCGCCGCCTCCGCACGATCCCACGATGAGGGCTGCGGCGAGCGCGATTCCGACGGAAAGCGCGGAGTACGATCTGTTTGACTCAGCCATGACTTCCTCTTGGGTTGCCGATCAGGGAACTCGCTTGTAGACGAGGAAGCTCTGCCTGTCGAGAAAATCGAATTCCCGCTCCAGGCGATAGCCCGCTTCCTCCATTTCCTTCTTGACGACCTCGACCGGCGTGTAGTGGCCCATGAAGCTCGCGGACCAGTGCTTGCCGTTGAAGTCGACGATGGCGACGCGGCCGCCGGCGCGCAGGTATCTCGCGGCGCCGGCGAAATATTTCGCACGGTCCTCGATGTGGTGGTACACGTTGGTCGTGAAGATGAGGTCCACCGGCTCGGGCAGCGACGGGTCGTCGTACTTGGCGAGGATCGCCTCGATATTCCCGTAGCCGTCCTTCTTCGCGCGCTCGGCGAGGTCCTCGAGCATGTCCTTGTCCACGTCGACGGCGTAGACCTTCCCCGCGGGCCCGGCCGCCTGCGAGAGCCGGAAAGTGAAGTAGCCGCCGCCCGAGCCGAGATCGGCGACGCGCTCGCCGGGCTTGAGTGCGAGGGCTTGCACGACTTTCTCGGGCTGCTGCCAGCCGTCCCGGCCGAAGCCCTCGTAGGCCCACTTCTTGAAGCTGGTGCACCCGGCAAGGAGCACCAGAGCCGCCAGCGCCACGGCCCGGAAGGGCCTGGCGCGCCGCAGCGCGCGAGGGGTGGAATCGCGGGCGGCACCACGCCGGTCAACCCCAGGGCCCGAGAAAGGGCTCGCCTGTATACGTATCGGATTTCGGCTCCACCGCCTTGGGCCACGCGGAAACGCGCGCAGGCGCGGGCGCCCTCTTCGCGCGCGGGCGCCCGTTCCACCCCACCTGCTCCATGTAGTAATAGAGCTGGATGGCATGCCCCGCCGGGTCGAGCACGTGGGCGCGAGTAGTCGATTCCAGGCGAGAGGGCGCCCGGGATCTCGATGAATTTCCCGCCGCGCCCTTTCAGGAAGTCGATCGCGGCGCGCAGCTGGCGGTAGGTGGCGACCTGAACGCCGAAGCTCATCACGGTGGTGTGCGCGGAAAGCCCGAGCTTCTTGCGCAGCGCGATCGGGTAGAGCGCGAGCGAGTGATGCTCGGTGTTGCAGCGCAGGAACACGCAGCGGTGTCCCTTCCACGCGATCGCCTCGGTGCGCGCGAAGCCCATGATGTCCCGGTAGAACGCCTCCATCTTCGGCACGTCGTGGCAGAAAAGCCGCACCGGGCCGTGGCGGACGATCTTGAAGGGCCGGGGCAGCATGATGCCGTCCACGTCGTATTTCGCGGGCAACTTCTCGGGATCGCGGAATCCCGAGTTGAAATCGACGCCTTTCGACCGCGCCTGCCTCGACTTCCTGGTACTCGGGAATCTGCGGCAGCGGCGGGCGCTCGCGATATCCGCGCTCGTGCATGGCGTGCGGCTTGGAGAGTCCCGTCCAGCCGATTTGCTCGATTCCGTAGTAGAGCTCGTTGCGGTGCCCTTCGGGATCGTAGGGGTAGCAGTGCCAGTTGGATCCCGGCATGTCGCGGCCGGCGCGGCTGATGCGCACGCCTTTCGCATTGAACCAGTCGATGGCGCCCGACACCTCGGCGAGGCTCGCCACCTGCCAGGTCATCTGGTTCACGGTGACGTCCGCGGGAACGTCGCCGCCGCGTCCCGCTGCGTTGTAGGTGACACCGTTGGCGAGCACGATGGAATGATGGTCCGTTCCGTGCCGCAGGAAATACATGCGGGTGTCGCCGAGCGCCCTCAGTTCGTCGCGCTTCGGATGGCCTTCGGCGATGTCCAGGGGATCGGAAATGCGGAAGCCGAGCCCTTCGCAGTAGAAGTCCAGGCACGCCGCGGGGTCGGAGACGTTGAGCCCGAAGTGGCCGAGCCGCCTGATCTTGAAGGGTTGGTCGAGCAGCACGCCGCCGACGTCGAATTTCGCGCGTTTCGCCATCTATGCCTAGCCCTTTTTGGAATCCTGCCGAATCCGGGAGGAGCGGACTCGCTGATAGAATCGGCCGCTCCCCACGTTTGCGAAAGTGTACCCCAATGGCCCACGAAAACATCATCGTCGAGACCCGCGGCCGCGTCGGTTTGGTCACGCTCAACCGCCCCAAGGCGCTGAACGCGCTCAACGACGCGCTCATGAACGAGTTGGGCGAGGCGCTCTCCAGGTTCGACGCCGATGACGCGATCGGCGCGATCGTCGTCACGGGCAGCGACAAGGCCTTCGCCGCCGGCGCGGACATCGCCGCGATGAAGGACTGGAGCTATAGGGACGTCTATATGGGCGATTACATCACGCGCAACTGGGAACGGCTCAGAACGGTCAGAAAGCCCGTGATCGCCGCGGTCGCGGGCTACGCGCTCGGCGGCGGCTGCGAGCTCGCGATGATGTGCGACATCATCATCGCCGCGGAGAGCGCGAGGTTCGGCCAGCCGGAGATCAAGCTGGGCATCATCCCCGGGGCGGGCGGCACGCAGCGACTGCCGCGCGCGGTGGGCAAGGCCAAGGCGATGGACCTCGTGCTCACCGCCCGCATGATGGACGCCCAGGAGGCCGAACGCTCGGGACTGGTGTCGCGCGTCGTGCCCGCGGACCGGCTTCTGGACGAGGCGCTCTCCGCGGCGGCGCAAATCGCCGAGTTCTCCCTGCCTTCGGTGATGATCGCGAAGGAAGCGGTGAAACGTGCCTATGAGGCGCCGCTCGCCGAAGGAATCCTCTTCGAGCGGCGGGCGTTTCACGCGCTGTTCGCGACGCGGGACCAGAAAGAGGGGATGGCGGCGTTCCTCGAGAAAAGAAAACCGAAGTTCGAACATCGCTAGATTGCCGTTCCCCGGGGAATGACGATCCTCACGAAAACGGCCCCGCGCGTCATCGCGTGGATGTGCGGCGCGCATGTCGTAAGCATGGTGGGCTTCGCGACCTACGCGACCCTGCTCCCGAGGCTGCAGGACGAGTGGGGCATGAACAACACGCAGGCGGGCCTGATCAGCGGGATGTTCTTCGCGGGATACATGGCCGCGGTGCCGCTGTTGACGAGCCTGACCGATCGCTTGGACGCGCGGCGGATCTATCTCGTTTCGTGCATTGTCGCGGCCGCGGCTTTTTCGGCATTCGCGCTCTTCGTGAAGGGCGTCAATTCGGCCTCGATCGTGCAGCTCGCCGCGGGCGCAGGGATCGCCGGGACCTACATGCCGGGACTGCGAGCGCTCACCGATAACGTGCAGGGCACGCGCGCGCAGAGCCGCGCCGTCGCGTTCTACACCGCGGTGTTCGGCTTCGGGACGAGCCTGTCGATCCTGTTCTCGGGCTGGATCGCCGGCGCGATGGGCTGGCGCTGGGCTTTCGGGCTTGCCGCGCTCGGGCCGCTGGCCGCGGGACTGATGGTGGTGCTCGGCCTGCCCGCGCGCAAACCCGTGAGGGACCACCCCACGCACGTGCTCGACTTCCGCCCGGTGCTCGAAGAGCCGGGAAGTGCGGCCCTTCATTTTCGGCTATGCGGTTCACTGCTGGGAGCTGTTCGGTTCGCGCTCGTGGCTGGTCGCATTCATCGTGTTTGCGCAGGAGCTGCGCGTCGCCGAGGGCGCGGGCCCTGCCGCATGGTCGGCGGTCGCGATCGCGGCGGTGGCGAACCTGTTCGGGCCCGCGGCGAGCATCTTCGGCAACGAGCTCGCCATGCGCGGCGGCCGCGAGCGCTTGATCTGGAGGGCGATGCTCGCCTCGGGCTTGCTCACCTGCGTGCTCGGATTCGCGTCTTTCCTTCCATGGCATCTGCTCGCGCTGCTGGTGATGCTGCACATGACGCTGGTCATGACCGACTCCTCGGCCTTGACTGCGGGCGTGGTGACGCGGGCCGACGAGCGCATCCGCGGCGCGACCATGGCGGTGCATTCGACGCTCGGCTTTGGCACGGGGTTCGTTGCGCCCCTGGTCTTCGGCGCAGTGCTCGACCTCGCGGGAGGCAATCTGAGCCCGTTCGCCTGGGGACTGGCCTTCGCGAGCCTGGGCGTTGGGGCCATCTTCATGTCGGGGTTCATCCGCGCTCGCGTCTCTCAGGGCGCGGGCTGAGCGTCGTGGGCGCTCCGGGGCAGACGCCGAGATAGAATCGCACACGAAATGACGAAGAATCCCCGGGTCATCGTCGCAGGCGCCGGGCCCGTCGGGCTGCTGACGGCGCTTGCGCTTGCGAAGCAGGGCATCTCGGTGCTCGTGCTCGAGGCCGAGCCCGCCCTGACCCTGGATCTTCGCGCCGGGACGTACCACCCGCCTTCGCTGGAGATGATGGCGCCCTACGGAATCACCGACGAGATGCACAAGACGGCGATCAGGGTGCCGCGCTGGCAGATCCGCGACCGCCGGCAGGGCGTGATCGTCGAGTGGGACGTGACGGAAATCGGCGACCTCACGCCGTATCCCTATCGCCTGCATCTGGAGCAGCACCGGCTCACGCCTATCGTTCTTGCGAAACTCAGGGACTGCCCTGACGCTCGCGTGTGTTTCTCGCACAAGGTGACCGACCTCTCGCAGACCGCCGACAAGGTCAGCGTGACGGCGATGACCCCCGGAGGAACGGAGACCTTCGAGGCCGAATGGCTGGTGGGTGCCGACGGCGGCCGCAGCACCGTGCGCAAGTGCATCGACGTGGGGTTCGACGGCTTTACCTGGGACGAGCGCTTCGTCGTGGCGAGCACGACTTACGACTACGCGCCGCACGGCTACGCCATGAACGCCTACCTCGCCGATCCCGAGGAGTGGGCGGCGATCTTCAAGATGCCCGACGAGGGGCCGCCCGGGATATGGCGGGTGATATTCCCGGTGCCTCCGGAGGAGGAGGAGGCGGTGACGCTTTCCGAGGAGCTGGTGGAGCGGCGCTTGCAGCGGTTCCTGGCGAGAAACGAGCGCTACCAGATCAAGTACAAGAGCATCTACAGGGTGCACCAGCGTGTCGCCAAGGAATTCCGAGTCGGGCGCGTCCTCCTCGCCGGCGACGCTGCCCACCTCAACAATCCCATGGGTGCCTTCGGGCTGAACGGCGGAATACACGACTCTTTCAACCTCACGGAGAAGCTCGGAAAGGTATGCAAGGGTGAAGCCGACGACACGCTGCTCGACCTGTACGTGCGCCAGCGCCGCACGGTAAACCTCGAATACGTGCAGGAGCATTCGATCAAGAATCTGAGGCGGCTCAATGAGAAATCCGAGGAGGGGCGCAGGAAGAATTTCGACGAGCTGCGCCGCCAGGCGGCGAGCCGGGAAGGGCGGCGGGAGTTCCTGCTCGTGAGCAGCATGATCGCCAGCGTCCGGCGCAGCAATGCGATAACCTAGCACCGGAACCGGGGTTCGAGGCAGGCCATGCCCCCGGTGACCCGAAGCCAGGCGGCGGCAAAGCACAGGGGAGACGAGCATGGAAAAAATCTGGCTGAAGCACTACCCGAAGGGTGTACCGGCCGAGATCGACTACCGGCAATACCGCTCGATCGGGGACCTGTTCGAGAAGAGCGTCGCGAGCTACCGCGACCGCCCGGCGTACTACAACATGGGCAAGACGATCAGCTTCGGGGATCTCGACCGGGTGACGCGCGACTTCGGCGCCTGGCTGCAGGCGAAGGGCCTCGCGAAGGGCGCGCGGGTCGCGGTGATGATGCCGAACTGCCTGCAGTACCCGATCACGATGTTCGGCACGCTGCGCGCGGGGTGCACGGTCGTGAACGTCAATCCCCTGTACACGGCGCGCGAGCTCGAGCACCAGCTCAAGGACTCCGGGGCCGAGGTCATCGTCGTTCTCGAGAATTTCGCGCACACGGTGCAGGAGGTGCTCGCGAGGACACCGGTGAAACACGTCGTGGTTGCCGCGCTCGGCGACATGCTCGGGCTCAAGGGCGCGATCGTGAATTTCGTGGTGCGCAAGGTGAAGAAGATGGTGCCGGCATTCGAGTTGCCGGGCGCGTTGCGCTTCAACAACGTCCTGCGGGAAGCGGCGGGCATGCAGCTCAAGCCGGTGCAGGTCGGCCACGAGGACATTGCGTTCCTGCAGTACACGGGCGGGACCACCGGCGTGTCCAAGGGGGCGATGCTGCTCCACCGGAACATACTCGCCAACATCGAGCAGGCCTCCGCGTGGCTGCTGCCCGGCGTCGAAAACGAGACGGCAGTGATCATCACCGCCTTGCCCCTGTATCACATATTTTCGCTTACGGTGAACTGCCTCACGATGATGAAGGTCGGCGGCCTGAATGTCCTGATCACCAATCCGCGCGACATCCCTGCCTTCGTCAAGGAGCTCTCGAAGCACCGCTACAACATCATCACGGGCGTGAACACGCTGTTCAACGCTTTTCTGAACAATCCGGATTTCCACAAGCTCGATTTTTCCGCGGTCAAGCTGTGCGTCGGCGGCGGCATGGCTGTTCAGAAAGCCGTGGCCGAGCGCTGGAAACAGGTCACCGGCCGCACTCTGCTCGAAGGCTACGGCCTCACCGAGACCAGCCCTTGCGCGACGATGAACCCGCTCAACCTCACCGAGTACAACGGCTCGATCGGCCTGCCGATGCCCTCGACCGAGATCGTCCTGCGCGATGACGCAGGCAAGGAAGTCGCGCGCGGGCAGCCCGGCGAGATCTGCATTCGCGGGCCGCAAGTCATGAAAGGTTACTGGAACCGCCCTGACGAGACCGCCAAGGTGCTTGGCTCCGATGGTTTTCTCGCCACTGGGGATGTCGGCGAGATGGACGAGAAGGGCTTCGTCCGTATCGTCGACCGCAAGAAGGACATGATCCTGGTCTCGGGCTTCAACGTCTATCCGAACGAAATCGAGCAGGTCGTGGTCATGCACCCCGGCGTGCTCGAATGCGCGGCGATCGGCGTGCCGGATGCCAACGCCGGCGAGGTGCCCAAGCTGTTCGTGGTCAAGAAGGACCCCGCGCTCACCGAAGCCGACATCCGCAAGCACTGCGAGGCCAACCTCACCGGCTACAAGCGTCCCAAGTTCGTCGAATTCAGGAACGAGCTGCCGAAGACCAATGTCGGCAAGATCCTGCGCCGCGCCTTGCGCGACGAAGCGAAGGCCGGATCCGCGAGGGGGTGAGGGGGTAGACGGGGAACCCCAGGTTCCCTGTTCTATCAGCTCAGCGCTCGAGCTCGGGGTGCATCGCGAGCACGCGCTTGCGAAGCTCGAGCAGGTACGCGTCGCGCACGCCGTGCGCGGTCAGGCCGCGTACCGTTTCCATCAGATATTCGGCCGGCGTGCCGAGCTGGCCGCGCGTGCTCACCAGAGTCTTGATCACCGATTCGAGCGGCAGTCTGCCCGCGTAGTTGGAGTGCTCCCGGTTGACGAAGAAGGCAATCGCCTGAACCGTTGCCTCCCCGGTGTCGACCCTTGCCCAGCGCGGACTGTAGGCGCCGAGCACCATCTCGCGCCGCCACAGAAGACGCAACTCGTCCCTCGCGTGGCGGCCGGCGATGCGGAACGCCACGCCGCGGCAGCTGCCGCCTGAATCCAGCCCGAGCACGAGCCCGGGTTTTTGCAGCGAGCCGCGATTGACGTGCGACCATATGCAGAAGCTGCGGTGAAAGCCGTGCAGGTGCGCGACGCGCCGCTCGTCGAAGTGAACGATGGGGTTCCAGACGAGCGAGCCGTAGCCGAACAGCCACACGTCGGCGCCGTTCGGATGGCCTTCGAGCAACCCCTGGAGCGAGGCTTCCTGGTCGGCATCGGAGAGTACCGGCGCCTCCGGATTCGCCTGGCGGAAGTTCTTTCGCAGCAGGTCGTTCTCGAGATCGGCGCGGGTAAGGGACATGCGGGAAGATTAGCAGGTTGTTGAAAGAGGGGGCATCCCCGGCTCGAACCGTGACTGTGGTGGTTTTCGGGTATGCTGACTTCACAAGTACGTGATCTGGGAGGGTCATGCACGCAAGAACAACAGCAGTCCGAGGAATTTCCGTTTTCTTCCTGTCCGTGCTCGCGGTGTTGCTTGCGTCGTGCGGAGGCGGAGGCGACAGCGCCCCGGCAGGTCCTGGTCCCAACACACAAGCGATCGGTTATGTAAAGGCCTCGAACACCGGGGCCGGTGACCAGTTCGGCGTCTCGGTCGCCCTGAGCGGGGATGGCAACACGCTCGCGGTCGGAGCACCGCTCGAAGACAGCAGCACCACCGGTATCAACAGCACGCCGGATGAGTTGGCTGCTGAGTCCGGAGCGGTATACATCTACACCCGCAGCGCCGGGACTTGGTCGCAGCAGGCCTATGTGAAGGCCTCGAACACCGGGGCTAACGACCAGTTCGGCGTCTCGGTCGCCTTGAGCGGGGATGGCAACACGCTCGCGGTCGGGGCGTATCTCGAAGACAGCAGCACCACCGGTATCAACAGCACGCCGAATGAGCTGGCCGCCGACGCCGGCGCGGTGTATGTGTTCACCCGCGCGGCCGGGGTATGGACGCAGCAGGCCTACATCAAGGCTTTGAACCCGGGAGCCGGCGACAACTTCGGCATCTCGATTACCCTCTCCGGCGACGGTAACACGCTCGCGGTCGGGGCGCCGCTCGAAGACAGCAGCACTACCGGCATCGGCAGCACACCGGATGAGTTGGCGCCCAACGCTGGAGCGGTATACGTCTTCACGCGCAGTGCCGGTGCCTGGTCCCAGCAGGCCTATGTGAAGGCCTCGAACACGGGGGGCGGTGACCAGTTCGGTGGCCTGGTCGCCCTGAGCGGCGACGGCGACACGCTCGCGGTCGGGGCGCGGCTCGAAGACAGCGGCACTACCGGCATCGACAGCACGCCGGATGAGTCCGCGGCCAACGCCGGAGCGGCATACGTCTTCAATCGCAATGCCGGCGCCTGGTCCCAGCAGGCCTATGTGAAGGCCTCGAACACCGGGCCCGGTGACGTATTCGGTCGGGTCGCCCTGAGCGGCGACGGCAACACGCTCGCGGTCGGGGCGAATGGCGAAGGTAGCAGCACCACCGGCATCGGCAGCACACCGGATGAGTTGGCCCCCTTGGCCGGCGCGGTGTACGTCTTCACCCGCAGCGCCGGGACTTGGTCGCAGCAGGCCTATGTGAAGGCCTCCAACACCGGGGCCGGTGACCAGTTCGGTGCCCTGATCGCCCTGAGCGGCGACGGTAACACGCTCGCGGTCGGGGCGCGGCACGAAGACAGCAGCAGCACCGGCATCGGCAGCACGCCGGATGAGTTGGCCCCCGACTCCGGCGCGGTGTACGTCTTCGCCCGCAGCTCCGGCGCCTGGTCGCAGCAGGCCTATGTGAAGGCCTCGAACACCGGGACCAACGACCAGTTCGGTCTCGCAGTCGCCCTGAACGGCGATGGCAGCACGCTCGCGGTCGGGGCGCAGTTCGAGGACAGCAGCGCTACCGGCATCGGCAGCACACCGGATGAGTTGGCCGCCAACGCCGGCGCGGTGTACGTGTATTAGAGGGCAACCTCTCCAGGAGAGGTGGGGGTGCGCCCCGGCGGCGGGCGTGGCGCCCGGGCTACGCGGCCCTCGCGGTGGAGCGGTGGGCGCGGAACTGGGCGAGCAACTCAGCTTCCTTTTTCTTCGCGCCGTCGAGATGCCGGCGCTTGATGTGGCCGTAGCCGCGGATGTGCTCGGGAACGCTCGCGATCTCTACAGCGAGCGCGTGGTTTTCGCGGCTCAAGCGCCCGAGCAGCTCGGCGACCGTCGCCTCGTACTCTTCAACCAACCGCCGCTCGGTCCGGCGCTCTTCGGTGTGGCCGAAGGGATCGAGTGCGGTTCCGCGCAGGAACTTGAGCTTCGCTAGAACCCCGAAGGCGATCCTCATCCACGAACCGAACTCCGATTTCTTCGCTTCGCCCGTGACCGGGTCGGGCTTGTTGAAGATCGGCGGAGCGAGGTGAAATTTCAGCTTGTAGTCGCCCTCGAACATGCCTTCGATTCTCCGCATGAACGCAGGATCAGTGTGCAGGCGCGCGACCTCGTACTCGTCCTTGTACGCCATGAGCTTGAAGTAGTAGCGGGCAACCGCCTCGGTGAGCGAAGACTTTCCTTCATTTCCACCGGCTTTGTGAATTTCCGTTTCGCGCACGCGCTCGACCAGTTTTCTGTAGCGCGCTGCGTACGCCGTATTCTGGTAGTCGGTGAGGAACTCGACCCTGCGCGCGATCAGCTCGTCGAGATTGCGCGAGAAGGCCTGCGAGATGGGAATGACCTCTGCCGGAATCGCGATGCGCTCGACTGCAGCGAGATCGGCCGCTGCGCGCCGCCCCCACAGGAACGCTTTCTTGTTGAATTCCACGGCGACGCCGTTCAGCTCGATCGCGCGCAGGAGCGAACCCTCCGCGAGCGGGACCCAGCCCTTCTGGAACGCGTAGCCGAGCATGAACATGTTGGTGGCGATCGCGTCGCCCATGAGCGCGGTCGCGAGCTTTCCGGCCGGGACGAAATCGACGTTCTTCGCGCCCGCCGCTTCGACGATGTCCGCCTGGAGGTCGGTTCCGGGAAGCTGCCAGTCGGGGTTCTTCACGAAATCCGCGGTCGGCGACACCGTCGCGTTGACCAGCACCGTGGTCTTCCTGTCGTTCATTCTCGAGAGCGCTTCGCTCCCCGAGGCGACGACGAGGTCGCAGCCGAGCACGAGGTCGGCGGCCCCGGTCCCGACGCGCACCGAATGGAGCTCCCCGGGCGAGCGCGCGATCTTGACGTGCGACATCACCGGCCCGAATTTCTGCGCGAGGCCGCTCATGTCGAGCACGGTGGCGCCTTTGCCTTCGAGGTGCGCCGCCATCGCGACGATCTGGCCGATGGTGATGACGCCCATGCCGCCGATTCCGGTAACGAGCGTCTCGTAAGGCTTATCCAGTCTGAGCGTGTGCGGTTCGGGCAAGGACGCGAAATTCCGAATCGCCCGGCGAGGCCGCCTTGCCTTTCCTCAGGTTGCCGCCTTCGACCGTGACGAAGCTCGGGCAGAAGCCTTCGAGGCACGAGTAGTCCTTGTTGCAGGCGGACTGGTTGATCGCGCGCTTGCGTCCGAACTCGGTCTCGAGCGGCTCGACCGAAAGGCAGTTCGATTTCGTGCTGCAGTCGCCGCAGCCTTCGCAGACCAGCTCGTTGATCACCACGCGCTTGGGCGGATCGGGAAATTCCTCGCGTTTCCTGCGGCGCCGCTTCTCGGTCGCGCAGGTCTGCACGTAGATGATCGCCGAGACGCCTTTTACCTCGCGCAGCTCGCGCTGCACGGCGTCGAGTTCCTCGCGCTGGCGGATGGTCACTCCGGGCGCCCAGGCGAGCCCGGCGGGGAGCGGCTCTTTGTCGTCCACGACTGCGACGATCGGTCTCACGCCCTCGGCGGCGATCTGGCGAGAGACCATCGCCGGGTCGAGCGGGCCGTCGATGTGCTGGCCGCCGGTCATCGCGACCGCGTCGTTGTAGAGGATCTTGTAGGTCATGCTGACGCCGGCGGCGACCGCGGCGCGGATCGCGAGGAGCCCGGAGTGGAAGTAGGTCCCGTCGCCGATGTTGGCGAAGACGTGCGGGCACTCGGTGAAATGCGCCTGCCCGATCCAGGGCGCGCCCTCGCCGCCCATGTGGGTGAAGGTCGCGGTGTTGCGGTCCATCCACAGCGCCATGAAGTGGCAGCCGATTCCCGCCATGGCGCGGCTGCCCTCGGGCACGCGGGTCGAGGTGTTGTGCGGGCAGCCGGAGCAGAAGTAGGGCGAGCGGTTCGTGACGACGCGCGGCCTGGCGAGGGCCTTCTCCTTGAATTCGAGATAGGCGACGCCGTTCTCGGTAACGATCGCCCATGCGCTGATCGAGCCCGAGTTTCGCAAAGCGGCTGACAAGGGCCTTCGCGATCAGCGCGGGCGACAACTCGTAGTGCGCCGGCAGCAGCCAGTTGCCCGGCCGGCTGCCCCTCCGCGATCGACCATTCGCCGTTGTCGTCGAACTTCCCGACCACGCGCGGCGGCCGCATGCCTTCGCGCCAGTTGTACAGCTCCTCCTTGATCTGGTATTCGATGACCTGGCGCTTCTCCTCGACCACGAGGATTTCCTCGAGCCCCTCGGCGAACTTGCGCGCGCCCTGCGGCTCGAGCGGCCAGGACATCGCCACCTTGTACAGGCGGATGCCGGCGTCGCGCGCTGCGGTCTCGTCGATGCCGAGGTCTGCAAGCGCCTGCAGCGTGTCGCCGAAGGACTTGCCGGTGGTGATGATGCCGAGGCGCGCGCGCGGCGAATCCCACACGATGCGGTCGAGCTTGTTGGCGCGGCAGTAGGCGAGCGCGGCATAGACCTTGTAGTCGAGCAGCCGCGCCTCCTGCTCGAGGAACCCGTCGGGCCAGCGGATGTTCAGGCCTCCCTGGCGGCATTGCGAAATCCGGGGGGATCGCAATCGTCACGCGCTGCGGGTCGATCTCGACCACGGCGCCGGACTCGATCACGTCGGTCACGCACTTGAACGCCACCCAGCAGCCTGAAAAGCGCGACATGGCGAAGCCGTGAAGCCCGAGGTCGAGATACTCCTGCACGCTCGACGGATTGAGGAGCGGAATGCAGCAGGCCTTGAACACGTGCTCGCTCTGGTGGGCGAGGGTCGAGGACTTGGCGGCGTGATCGTCTCCGGCGAGCACCAGCACGCCGCCGTGCTTCGAGGTGCCTGCGGAGTTGGCGTGCTTGAACACGTCGCCGCAACGATCGACTCCCGGCCCCTTGCCGTACCACATCGCGAACACGCCGTCGTATTTCGCGTCGGGGAAGAGATTGACCTGCTGCGTGCCCCAGATCGCCGTGGCGGCGAGGTCCTCGTTGACGCCGGGCTGGAACTTGACGTGGTGCTCGGCGAGGAACTTCCCGGCCTTCCATAGGGCCTGATCGAGCCCGCCCACGGGCGAGCCCCGGTAGCCCGAAATGAAGCCGCCTGTGTTGAGGCCCGCGGCGAGATCGCGCACGCGCTGGAGCATCGGCAGACGCACCAGCGCCTGCGTGCCTGTCATGAAAGCGCGCCCGGACCGCAGCGTGTACTTGTCTTCCAGGCCGATTTCCTGCGGACGGGCGGGAGCGTTCATGTCATTGCAAGAGGGATAGCCGCCCGAGAGACGGCCAGCCCGATTATTCTACGCTTCGAGTCCCGGCGGGCGAGCCGCGGAAGCGAAATGCGTGCCAGCCTTCGTTGACAGCCCAGGTGAAACTATCCATAATTAGCGGTTTTCGTTCGGAGGGGTGCCCGAGCGGTTAAAGGGGGCAGACTGTAAATCTGTTGGCCTTGCGCCTACGTTGGTTCGAATCCAACCTCCTCCACCAAGTCATCGGTCGCCTCGCAGGGTTTGACGAAGGGTTCGGTAGGCAAATTGGTTACACACGGCGCGGGTGTAGCTCAATGGTAGAGCAGAAGCCTTCCAAGCTTACGACGAGGGTTCGATTCCCTTCACCCGCTCCAGATTTGCGCAGCGATTTTGGGTAGCGCACGCCGCCGTTGTAGCTCAGTGGTAGAGCACTCCCTTGGTAAGGGAGAGGTCGTGCGTTCAATCCGCACCAACGGCACCAACGCACACTGTAATTGCAGGGGAACACATCATGTCCAAGAGTAAATTTGAGCGCACCAAGCCGCACGTGAACGTGGGGACGATTGGTCACGTGGACCATGGCAAGACGACGCTGACGGCGGCGATGACGCACGTGTTGGCGAAGAAGTACGGTGGGGAGGCGAAGAACTACGATCAGATCGATGCGGCGCCGGAGGAAAAGGCGCGCGGGATCACGATCAACACGGCGCACGTGGAGTACGTGACCGAGAAGCGCCACTACGCGCACGTGGACTGCCCGGGGCATGCCGACTACATCAAGAACATGATCACCGGGGCGGCGCAGATGGACGGGGCGATTCTGGTGGTGTCGGCGGCCGATGGGCCGATGCCGCAGACGCGCGAACACATCCTGCTGGCGCGCCAGGTGGGGGTGCCCTACATCGTGGTGTACCTGAACAAGGCCGACATGGTCGATGACAAGGAGCTCTTGGAGCTGGTGGAGGTGGAGGTGCGGGAGCTTCTGTCGAAGTACGAGTTTCCCGGGGACAAGACCCCGATTGTGATCGGCAGTGCGCTGAAGGCCCTGGAAGGCGAAGACAGTGACCTGGGGGTGAAGTCGATCTACAAGCTCGCCGAGGCGCTGGACAGCTACATTCCGATGCCCAAGCGGGCGATCGACGGGCCGTTTCTGATGCCGGTGGAGGACGTGTTCTCGATCTCCGGGCGCGGCACGGTGGTGACCGGGCGGGTGGAGCGGGGGATCGTGAAGGTGGGCGAGGAGCTGGAGATCGTGGGCTTGAAGCCCACCTTGAAGACGGTGTGCACCGGGGTGGAGATGTTCAGGAAGCTCCTGGATGAGGGTCAGGCGGGGGACAACATCGGGGTGCTGTTGAGGGGCACCAAGCGCGAGGAAGTGGAGCGCGGGCAGGTGCTCGCCAAGCCCGGCTCGATCACCCCGCACACCAAGTTCGAGTGCGAGGTGTACGTGCTCTCCAAGGAGGAGGGCGGGCGGCACACGCCGTTCTTCCCGGGGTACCGGCCGCAGTTTTACTTCCGCACCACCGACGTGACGGGCAGCTGCGAGCTGCCCGCGGGCACCGAGATGGTGATGCCGGGGGACAACGTGAAGATGGTGGTGACGCTGATTGCCCCGATCGCCATGGAGCAGGGATTGCGCTTTGCCATCCGCGAGGGCGGCAAGACCGTCGGCGCGGGCGTGGTCGCGAAAGTGATCGAGTAAACAGAAGGCGGGTTACGAAGGCCAATAGCTCAACTGGCAGAGCGTCGGTCTCCAAAACCGAAGGTTGGGGGTTCGATTCCCTCTTGGCCTGCCAAGCATTGTGAGAGAAGCACAAGGAACCGTTAGCGGGACGGCAGTCCCTGGACCTCAGGCAGATGGCGGAAAAGATCAAGGTTTCACTGGCGGTGCTGCTGCTCATCGCGGGCATCGCGGGGTTCTATTACCTCTCGGAAAGCCCGATGGTGCTGCGCATCGCGAGCGTCCTCGCCGGGATGGCGGCGGCGGCGGCGGTCGCCTGGACGACCGAGCCAGGGAAGCAGTTCTTCGTGTTTGCGCAGGAATCGGTCGTCGAGACCAAGAAGGTCGTGTGGCCGACCCGAAAGGAATCGCTTCAGACCACGGGCGCGGTGTTCGCATTCGTGGTGGCGATGGCGTTGTTTCTGTGGATCACCGACAAAGGCCTTGAATACGTGATGTACGACCTGCTTCTCGGATGGAAAAAGTAGCCATGACGATGCGATGGTACGTGGTGCATGCCTACTCGGGCTTCGAGAAGTCGGTGCAGCGCGCCCTGCTCGACCGGATACAGCGCGCGAACATGCAGGAAAGGTTCGGCAAGATCCTGGTGCCGACCGAGGAAGTCGTCGAGATGAAGGCCGGGCAGAAGAACATCTCGGAGAGGAAGTTCTTTCCCGGCTACGTGCTCGTCGAAATGGACATGACCGACGAGGCCTGGCACCTGGTGAAGAACACACCCAAGGTCACGGGCTTTGTCGGCGGCGCGCACGGCAGGAAGCCCCCGCCCATCAGCGAAAAGGAAGTGAAGAACATCCTGCAGCAGATGCAGGAGGGCGTGGAGAAGCCCAAGCCCAAGGTGCTGTTCGAGACCGGAGAGGCGGTGCGCGTCAAGGAAGGGCCGTTTACGGACTTCCACGGCACGGTCGAGGACGTGAATTACGACAAGTCCAAGCTGCGCGTGTCGGTCACCATATTCGGCCGGGCGACGCCGGTGGAGCTGGAGTTCGGCCAGGTCGAGAAAGCTTGATAAAGGCGGACACTCGGTTCGAGTGCCGCTTTATCTCCGCGGGTAGGAGCGGACACGAAGTGCCGCTCAACGCGCGGGAAGATGAGGTAGAAGTGACAGCAGTGCATTTGACGGGGGAGAGCGCGGGTAGCGCTCGATCGGACCCCACCAGGAGAGCCAATGGCTAAGAAGGTAGTCGGTTTCATCAAGCTGCAAGTGCCCGCGGGCAAGGCCAATCCCAGCCCGCCGATCGGGCCGGCGCTCGGCCAGCGCGGCCTGAACATCATGGAGTTCTGCAAGGCGTTCAACGCGCAGACCCAGAAAGTCGAGCCGGGCCTGATGCTGCCGGTCGTGATCACCGCGTATCAGGACAAGAGCTTCAGCTTTCATCGTCAAGACGCCGCCCGCCACGGTCCTGATCAAGAAGGCGGCGGGGATAGAATCGGGAAGCAAGACGCCGCACACCGACAAGGTGGGCAAGATCACCCGCGCGCAGGCCGAGGAGATCGCCAGGGTGAAGATGCCGGATTTGACCGCGGCCGACCTGGACGCGGCGGTGCGCACGATCGCGGGGAGCGCGCGCTCGATGGGCGTGACCGTGGAGGGAGAAAAATGAGCAAACTCCCGAAACGAATACAGGTCTGGGAGAAGCTGCGTGAGCACAACAAGAACTACCCTGTGCTCGACGCGTTCAAGATCCTCAAGCAGGCGGCGACCGCGAAGTTCGACGAGGCGGTCGATGTCGCGATCAATCTCGGCATCGACACGAAGAAGTCCGACCAGACCGTGCGCGGCTCTGTCTTGATGCCGGCCGGAACGGGGAAGAAGGTACGCATCGCCGTGTTTGCCCAGGGCGACAAGGTCGCCGCCGCGAAAGAGGCGGGCGCGGATCTGGTCGGCATGGAAGATCTCGCCGAGAGCATCAAAGCAGGGAAGATCGACTTTGACGTCGTGATCGCCAGCCCGGACACCATGCGCGTGGTCGGGCAACTGGGCCAGATCCTCGGTCCGCGCGGGCTGATGCCCAACCCGAAAGTGGGGACGGTGACACCCGATGTCGCCGCGGCAGTGAAAAACGCCCGCGCCGGCCAGGTTCAGTACCGCGCCGACAAGTCGGGGATCGTCCAGTGCTCCATCGGGCGGGCCTCTTTCACGCCGGAGCAACTGCGCGACAACCTGGTGGCGCTCGTGGACGCCGTCAACAAGTCGAAACCTTCAAGCGTGAAGGGTATCTATCTGCGCAAGGTGTCGGTGTCTTCGACCATGGGGCCGGGAGTGCGGGTGGATGTGGCGAGTTTTGGCGTCTGGCGCGGCACAACATTGAGCGAGATTTTTCGAAAACTGGATCCCCGCTTTCGCGGGGACAGAGCTTTGGGCCATCGCACGGCCTGCACTGCGTGCGCTGGGTTATCAAAGACCGTAGGGACCGCGAGGTTTAATTTTGAAAGAACCCTACGCAGATGGCGAACCCCAGACAGGAGTTTCCTGAATGCAAGGTCGCCGTGGGTTCCGCAAGCCCTCGTGGCGTGCGGTTTTGACAAATGGAGGTAGACCTTGGGTCTCGATATTGACAAGAAAAAAGCGGTGGTCGCCGAAATCTCCGCGCAGTTGACGAAGGCAAAGGCGATCGTCGTTGCAGAGTACCGTGGTCTGGAAGTGGGCCGCATGACCGAGCTGCGCGCGAAAGCGCGCAAGTCGGGCGTGTACCTGCGCGTCCTCAAGAACACCCTTGCGCGCCGCGCCGTCGAAGGCACGCCGTTTGCCGGGCTGTCCCAGCACTTGAAGGGACCCCTGGTATACGGCATATCGCCCGACCCGGTGACGACCGCGAAGGTGCTCAACGAGTTCGCCAAGTCGAACGAGAAGCTCGTCATCCGCGCCGGTGCGATGCCGGATGCGGTGATCTCCGCCAAGGAGGTTACCGCGCTCGCAACGATGCCGTCCCGGGAAGAGCTGCTCGCGAAACTGCTGGGTACGATGCAGGCCCCGATCGCGCAATTTGCGCGGACGCTGAATGAGGTTCCGGCGCGCTTCGTGCGCACCCTCGCGGCGGTCCACGACAAACGCGCCGCAGCTCAATAGCGGCAGGCGATCGACCACTTCCTAACCGGTTTACCGAATACTGATTCTGGAGAAATGAAATGGCAGTAGCAAAGGCAGAGATTCTCGATGCGATTTCCAACATGTCGGTGCTGGAGTTGTCGAAGCTGATCAAGGACCTCGAAGAGAAGTTCGGGGTGTCCGCGGCCGCAGCAGCGGTGGCCGTGGCGGCCCCTGCGGCGGGCGGTGGCGCCGCCGCGGCAGCAGCAGAGGAACAGACCGAGTTCACGGTCACGCTTACGTCGTTCGGAGAGAACAAGGTAAATGTGATCAAGGCGGTCCGCGAAGCTACGGGACTCGGCCTCAAGGAGGCGAAGGACCTTGTGGATGGCGCGCCCAAGCCCGTCAAGGAAGGCGTGTCCAAAGCGGATGCGGAGGCGATTCTGAAGAAACTGATCGACGCCGGCGCCAAGGCCGAGATCAAGTAGTTGTTGGAGCCCTGCCGGGGAAGACGCGGTGGCGCGGAGAAGAGCTTCTCCGCGCGCTCCGCGCTCCTCGGCCGGGGGTTTTGTAGGCAAAGCTGTCGAGCACAGATGACAGCGGGCGGAACTTGCAGGTTCCCCCTCTGTCATCTGTCCTCCGGCCCCGAAATGGAGCATCCATGAGCACTGCCGCAGTCTATTCGTCCACCGAGAAGAAACGCATCCGCAAGAGCTTCGCCAAGCGCGCGAGCGTGCTCAATGTGCCGTTCCTTCTTGCGACCCAGCTTGAGTCCTTTGCGGCTTTCCTGCAGGCGGCGGTGCTGCCGGAGAAACGCAAGAACGAGGGCCTTCAGGCGGCCTTCACTTCGATCTTCCCGATCTCAAGCCACTCGGGAAATGCGCGCCTGGAGTTCGTCAGCTATTCGCTGGGCGAGCCGCCCTTCGACGTAAAGGAATGCCAGCAGCGCGGGCTGACCTACGCAAGTCCGCTGCGCGCCAAGGTGCGTCTCACCATCATGGACAAGGAGGCCGCCAAGCCGACGATCAAGGAGGTCAAGGAGCAGGAAGTGTACATGGGCGAGATCCCGCTCATGACCAACACCGGGTCGTTTGTCGTCAACGGCACCGAGCGTGTGATCGTCAGCCAGCTGCACCGCTCTCCCGGGGTCTTTTTCGAGCACGATCGCGGCAAGACACACTCCTCGGGGAAGCTGCTCTTCTCCGCCCGCATCATTCCCTACCGCGGTTCGTGGCTCGATTTCGAGTACGACCCCAAGGACTATCTCTACTTCCGCGTCGATCGCCGGCGCAAGATGCCCGTAACCATCCTGCTGAAGGCGATCGGCATGACGCCGGAGCAGCTGCTGGCGGCGTTCTACGACTTCGACGGTTTCGTGCTCTCGAAAAGCGGCATCCAGTTCGAGCTGGTTCCGGAACGCCTGCGCGGTGAAGTGGCGCGCTTCGATTTTGTCGACAAGGCCGGCAAGACGATCGTGCAGAAAGACAAGCGCATCACCGTCAAGCACATCCGGGATATGGAAGCTGCCGGAATGAAGCGGATTGCGGTGCCCGACGATTTCGTGATCGGGCGCACGCTCGCGCACAACGTCGTCAACAAGGACACCGGCGAGATTCTGGCCAACGCCAACGACGAAGTTACCGACGTGCTGCTTGCAAAGTTTCGCGAAGCGGGCGTCGAAGCGATCAAGACTATCTATACCAACGACCTCGACCAGGGAGGGTACATCTCCCAGACTCTGAGAATCGACGAGACCACGGACCAGACTGCAGCGCGCGTCGCCATCTATCGCATGATGCGTCCCGGGGAGCCGCCCACTCAGGACGCGGTCGAGACGCTCTTCAACGGCCTGTTCTATTCGGAAGAGCGTTACGATCTCTCGGCGGTCGGCCGCATGAAGTTCAACCGCCGGGCATATCCGGAGAAGATCGACGAAAAGACGCCGGGCTGGCTGCGCAGGTTCTACCAGCGCACGGGCCCGCACGGCGCCGAAGGGATGGGAACGCTGTCGAACGACGACATTCTCGCCGTCGTGGGAATCCTGGTCGAGCTGCGCAACGGCCGGGGAGAGATCGACGATATCGACCATCTCGGCAACCGGCGCGTACGCTCGGTGGGCGAGCTCGCCGAAAACCAGTTCCGCGCCGGACTGGTCCGGGTCGAGCGGGCGGTGAAGGAGCGCCTGTCGCAGGCGGAGTCGGACAACCTCATGCCGCACGACCTGATCAACGCGAAGCCGATTTCGGCCGCGATCAAGGAGTTCTTCGGCTCCTCGCAATTGTCGCAGTTCATGGATCAGACCAATCCGCTTTCCGAGATCACGCACAAGAGGCGCGTCTCGGCGCTTGGACCGGGGGGGCTCACGCGCGAGCGCGCGGGCTTCGAAGTGCGCGACGTTCACCCGACGCATTACGGGCGCGTGTGCCCGATCGAGACGCCGGAAGGCCCGAACATCGGCCTGATCAATTCGCTCGCGCTCTACGCCCGCACCAACAGGTACGGCTTCCTGGAGACGCCGTACCGCAAGGTGGTGAACGGCAAAGTGACCAACGAAATCGACTTCCTCTCGGCGATCGAGGAAGGCAACTTCATCGTCGCCCAGGCGAACGCCCAGATCGACAAGGGTGGCAAGCTGGTCGACGGCTTGGTCTCCTGCCGCTTCAAGAACGAGTTCAACCTCGCAACCGCCGACCGGGTGCAGTACATGGACGTTGCGCCCGCGCAGATTGTATCGGTCGCGGCCTCGCTCATTCCGTTTCTCGAGCACGACGATGCCAACCGCGCGCTGATGGGCTCGAACATGCAGCGCCAGGCCGTGCCTTGCCTGCGTCCGGAAAAGCCGCTGGTCGGCACGGGGATCGAGCGCACCGTAGCCGTGGATTCGGGCACGGCCGTGCAGGCGCTGCGCGGCGGTGTCGTGGACTACGTCGATGCGAGCAGGATCGTGGTCCGCGTGAACGACGACGAAACGGTAGCGGGCGACGTGGGCGTGGATATCTACAACCTGGTGAAATACACCCGTTCGAACCAGAACACCAACATCAACCAGACGCCCCTGGTCAAGCCGGGCGAGCGCATCTCCAAGGGGCGACGTGGTCGCCGACGGCGCTTCGACCGACATGGGCGAACTGGCGCTGGGACAGAACATGCTGGTCGCGTTCATGCCCTGGAACGGGTTCAACTTCGAGGACTCGATCCTCATCTCCGAACGCGTGGTCGCCGACGAACGCTATACCTCGATTCACATCGAGGAGCTGACGGTCGTCGCCCGCGACACCAAGCTCGGGCCGGAAGAAATCACCCGGGACATCTCGAACCTGTCCGAAGGGCAACTCGCGCGTCTCGACGAGTCCGGCATCGTCTATATTGGAGCGGAAGTCGAGGCAGGCGACGTGCTGGTGGGCAAGGTCACCCCCAAGGGCGAAACGCAGCTCACTCCCGAGGAGAAGCTCCTGCGGGCGATATTCGGGGAGAAGGCCTCCGACGTGAAGGACACGAGCCTGCGCGTGCCCTCCGGGATCTCCGGCACCGTCATCGACGTGCAGGTATTTACCCGGGAAGGAATAGAGCGCGACAAGCGCGCCCAGGAAATCATCGACGAGGAGCTGAAGCGCTACAAGAAAGACCTTGCCGACCAGATGCGCATCGTCGAGTCGGACGCCTTCGAGCGTATCGAGCGAATGCTTATCGGCAAGACCGCCAACAAGGGGCCGAAGAAACTCGCGCGCGGGACCAAGATCACCAAGGCCTATCTGGACAGCGTGGAACGCCACGACTGGTTCGAGGTGAATCTCGCGAACGACGACGCGGCCCAGCAGCTGGAAAGCCTGAAGGAAAGTCTCGCGCAGACGCGCGTGAGGTTCGACGCCGCGTTCGAGGCGAAGAAGAAGAAGCTCACCCAGGGCGACGAGCTCCCGCCCGGAGTGCAGAAGATGGTGAAGGTGTACGTCGCGGTCAAGCGGCGCCTGCAGCCCGGCGACAAGATGGCCGGCCGTCACGGGAACAAGGGCGTGATCTCCAAGATCGTGCCGGTGGAGGACATGCCCAGCATGGCCGACGGCACCCCTGTGGATATCGTGCTCAATCCCCTGGGCGTGCCTTCGCGCATGAACGTCGGTCAGATTCTCGAAACCCATTTGGGTTGGGCAGCCAAGGGCCTGGGAGTGAAAATCGGCGAGATGCTCAAGGCGAGCGCCAAGGTCGCCGAGGTGCGCAAGTTCCTGAACCGCATCTACGGCCACGGCGGCAAGCCCGAGGACCTGAGCGGACTCTCCGACGAGGAAGTGATCACGCTCGCGCAGAACCTCAGGCAGGGGGTGCCGTTCGCGACCCCGGTCTTCGACGGCGCCTCCGAGAGCGAGATCAAGGAAATGCTCGACGCAGCGGGACTGCCGCGCGGCGGGCAGGTGACCTTGTACGACGGACGAACCGGCGACGCCTTCGACCGGCAGGTCACGGTGGGCTTCATGCACATGCTCAAGCTGCACCATCTGGTCGACGACAAGATGCATGCGCGTTCGACGGGGCCGTACAGCCTGGTTACGCAGCAGCCTCTCGGGGGCAAGGCGCAGTTCGGCGGACAGCGCTTCGGGGAGATGGAAGTCTGGGCGCTCGAGGCCTACGGCGCCGCGTACACGCTGCAGGAGATGCTCACGGTCAAGTCCGACGACATCAACGGCCGCACCAAGGTGTACGAAAACATCGTCAAGGGCGACCACAAGATCGACGCCGGTATGCCCGAGTCTTTCAACGTGCTGGTGAAGGAAATCCGCTCTCTGGGAATCGACATCGACTTAGAACGTTTCTGACACAAGTACGACACCCGGCGCTTCGCCGGGTGTCGGTGAAAGTCTGGAACAGTAGTGTTCTGGCACAGGAGTAACAAATGAAAGCACTGCTCGATTTGTTCAAGCAGGTTACGCAGGAAGAAGAGTTCGATGCGATCAAGATCGGGATCGCTTCGCCGGAGAAGATCCGCTCGTGGTCCTACGGAGAGGTGAAGAAGCCCGAGACGATCAACTACCGCACCTTCAAGCCTGAGCGGGACGGACTCTTCTGCGCGAAGATCTTCGGACCGATCAAGGACTACGAGTGCCTGTGCGGCAAGTACAAGCGCCTCAAGCACCGCGGGGTGATCTGCGAGAAATGCGGCGTCGAGGTCACGCTCGCCAAAGTGCGCCGCGAGCGCATGGGCCACATCGAGCTCGCCAGTCCCGTCGCGCACATCTGGTTCCTGAAGAGCCTGCCTTCCAGGCTGGGGCTCGTGCTCGACATGACGCTGCGCGATATCGAGCGCGTCCTCTACTTCGAAGCCTACGTCGTCACCGATGCCGGGATGGTCACCGACGACAAGATCAAGCGCGCGAAGCTCCTCTCCGAAGAGGACTACCTCGCCAAGATCGAGGAACACGGGGACGACTTTCAGGCCTCGATGGGGGCCGAGGGGATCCGCGAGCTGCTGCGCGCTTTGGACCTGAACCGGGAGATCGAAAACCTGAGAAAGGATCTCGAAGCCACGGGTTCGGACACCAAGATCAAGAAACTCGCCAAGCGCCTCAAGGTGCTGGAGGGCTTCCAGAAGTCCGGCATCAAGCCCGACTGGATGGTCATGGAGGTGCTGCCGGTGCTGCCTCCGGAGCTGAGACCTCTGGTTCCGCTCGACGGGGGACGCTTCGCGACCTCGGACCTGAACGACCTTTATCGCCGCGTCATCAACCGCAACAACCGGCTGAAGCGCCTTTTGGAGCTCAAGGCGCCCGAGATCATCGTGAGGAACGAGAAGCGCATGCTGCAGGAGGCGGTCGATTCGCTGCTCGACAACGGCCGCCGGGGCAAGGCGATGACGGGCGCGAACAAGCGGCCTCTCAAGAGCCTCGCCGACATGATCAAGGGCAAGGGCGGCCGCTTCCGCCAGAACCTGCTCGGTAAGCGCGTCGATTACTCGGGCCGCTCCGTCATCGTCGTCGGCCCGCAGCTGAAGCTCCATGAGTGCGGCCTGCCCAAGAAGATGGCCCTCGAATTGTTCAAGCCGTTCATCTTCAACAAGCTCGAGATGCAGGGTATCGCCACCACCATCAAGGCGGCGAAGCGCGAAGTCGAAGCCGAGACGCCGGTCGTCTGGGACATCCTTGAAGATGTGATTCGCGAGCACCCGGTGATGTTGAACCGCGCCCCGACCCTGCACCGCCTCGGGATCCAGGCTTTCGAGCCCGTGCTCATCGAGGGCAAGGCGATCCAGCTGCACCCGCTGGTCTGCGCCGCGTTCAACGCGGACTTCGACGGCGACCAGATGGCCGTGCACGTGCCGCTGTCGCTCGAAGCGCAGATGGAGGCGAGGACGCTCATGCTCGCTTCGAACAACATTCTTTCCCCGGCGAACGGCGACCCGATCATCGTGCCGTCGCAGGACATCGTGTTGGGCCTCTACTACGCCACGCGCGAGCGCATCAACGCGAGGGGCGAAGGCATGGGATTCGCCGACGTGACCGAAGTCGCGCGCGCCTACTACTCGGGCCAGATCGAGCTTCACGCGGTGGTCGCCGTGCGTATTCGCGAGGTCGGGTTCGGTCCTGACGGAGAGAAGATCGAGAAGCTCGTCCGTCACCGCACCACCGTCGGCCGCGCTCTGCTCTCGGAGATCCTCCCGGTGGGTCTGCCCTTCGAGCTGGTCAACAAGGCGCTCAAGAAAAAGGAGATCTCCAAGCTCATCAACGGCTCCTTCCGCCGCTGCGGGCTGCGCGAAACCGTGATCTTCGCCGACAAGCTGATGCAGGCGGGCTTCGGCTTCGCCACGACCGCCGGGATCTCGATCTGCGTCGACGACATGCTGGTGCCCGCGCAAAAGCACGGTCTCATTGCCGCGGCCGAGACCGAGGTGAAGGAGATCGAGTCGCAATACACCTCGGGCCTGGTGACGGTGGGCGAGCGCTACAACAAGGTCGTGGACATCTGGGGCCGGGCCGGCGATCAGGTCGGCAAGGCGATGATGGACCAGCTCTCCTCCGAGGAGGTGGCAGACCGCAAGGGCAACCGCGTCAGGCAGGAATCGTTCAATTCGATCTACATGATGGCCGACTCAGGCGCGCGCGGGTCTGCGGCCCAGATACGCCAGCTCGCTGGAATGCGCGGCCTGATGGCCAAACCGGACGGCTCGATCATCGAGACGCCGATCACGGCGAACTTCCGGGAAGGGCTGAACGTGCTGCAGTACTTCATCTCGACTCACGGCGCGCGCAAAGGCCTCGCCGACACGGCCTTGAAGACGGCGAATTCCGGTTATCTCACGCGGCGCCTGGTGGACGTGACGCAGGACCTCGTGGTTACCGAGGATGATTGCGGAACGAGCAACGGCGTCGCAATGAAGGCGCTGGTCGAAGGCGGTGAGGTGGTCGAAGCGCTGAGGGAGCGCATTCTCGGACGGGTCACCGCGTCGGATGTGCTGCACCCGGAAACCCAGGAAGTTCTTTACTCCGCTGGCACTCTTTTCAACGAGGACGAGGTGGAGACCATCGAGCAGCTGGGTATCGACGAAGTGCGCGTACGCACCCCCCTTACCTGCGATACGCGCTGGGGTCTTTGCGCCAAGTGCTACGGGCGTGATCTGGCAAGAGGGTCGCTCGTCAATGTCGGTGAGGCGATCGGAGTGATCGCCGCGCAATCAATCGGCGAGCCTGGAACCCAGCTCACGATGCGCACCTTCCACATCGGCGGAGCAGCGTCCCGCGCCGCCGTTGCGAGCCAGGTTGAGGCCAAATCAAACGGTACCGCGCGTTTCACGCCCCAGATTCGCTATGTGACCAATCCCAAGGGCGAGAAGGTCGTGATCTCCCGGACCGGAGAAGTGCTCGTCACCGACGACAACGGGCGCGAGCGCGAACGTCACAAGGTCCCTTACGGCGCAACCCTGCTCGTCGCCGACGGGAAACCGGTCAAGGCGGGGCAGGTGCTCGCCTCGTGGGACCCGCACACCCGCCCGATCATCACCGAGTACGGCGGCACCGTGCGCTTCGAGCACATCGAGGAAGGCGTCACCGTCGCCAAGCAGATCGACGACGTGACCGGCCTTTCCACGCTGGTGGTCATCGATCCCAAGCGCAGGGCCGCGGCGGGCAAGGGTCTGCGTCCGCAGGTGAAGCTGCTGAACGAATCCGGCGAGGAGATCCGGATCGCCGGCACGGACCACCCGATCACCATCACGTTCCAGGTCGGCTCGCTGATCACGGTGAAGGACGCCCAGACGGTGCACGTGGGCGAGGTGCTCGCGCGCGTTCCCCAGGAGACCTCCAAAACCCGGGACATCACGGGCGGGTTGCCGCGCGT
The DNA here is from genome assembly GCA_963699535.1 of uncultured beta proteobacterium. Lineage (GTDB taxonomy): Bacteria > Pseudomonadota > Gammaproteobacteria > Burkholderiales > SG8-39 > VBDM01. Next base: position 199,194 of record CAVOUJ010000014.1, read on the forward strand.
CGCCGAGCTCTTCGAGGCACGGAGTCCGAAGGATGCGGGGCTTCTGGCGGAGATCACGGGAACGGTGTCCTTCGGCAAGGACACCAAGGGCAAGCAGCGTCTGGTCATCACGGACCTCGAGGGTGTTTCGCACGAGTACCTGATCCCCAAGGACAAGCACGTCATGGCGCATGACGGACAGGTCGTCAACAAGGGCGAGTTCATCGTCGACGGTCCCGCCGAACCGCATGACATTCTGCGCCTGCAGGGCGTCGAGGCGCTGGCGCGCTATATCACCGACGAAGTGCAGGATGTGTATCGCCTGCAGGGTGTGCGCATCAACGACAAGCACATCGAGGTGATCGTGCGGCAAATGCTGCGCCGCGTGCAGGTCGAGGAGCCGGGCGACACGCGCTTCATCGTGGGCGAGCAGGTGGAGCGTGCCGACGTGCTCGAGGAAAACGAGAAGGTGCAGGCGGAAAACAAGAAGCCGGCGACCTACAGCTACATGCTGCTCGGGATCACCAAGGCGTCCCTCTCGACCGACTCGTTCATCTCGGCCGCTTCGTTCCAGGAGACCACGCGCGTCCTCACCGAGGCCGCGATCATGGGCAAGCGCGACGAGCTGCGCGGCCTGAAGGAGAACGTCATCGTCGGACGGCTGATTCCTGCGGGCACGGGCATGGCGTACCACGACGCCCGCAAGATCGCGCCGCCGGCGCAGCTCTTCGAGGAGGTCGCGCCCGCCGCCGAGGCCGAAGCGCCGGTGCATACCGAGAACGCCTGAGGCCTCATGGGTGCCTGCGGAGAAGTCCTGCGGACCCTCCGCACGCTGCCTCTGGCAGCGGGGATCGCGATCGCCCCTGGTCCAGCGGCGGCCCAGGCGCCCGACGCCTGGCCGAGCAAGCCGGTGCGGCTCATTCTGCCGTTCCCGCCGGGCGGCGGCACCGACATCCTGGGCCGCCTGATTGCCGAGCGTCTGACCGCGGGACTCGGCCAGCCGGTCGTGACCGAGAATCGCGGCGGAGCGGGAGGCAATGTCGGCGCCGAGGCGGCGGCCCGGTCCGCGCCCGACGGCTATACGATCGTCCTGGTCGCGCCTTCGCTCGCGATCAGCCCGAGTCTCTATTCAAAGCTCAACTACGATCCGGTGAAGGACTTCGCGCCGGTGAGCCTGGTTGCGACCGTGCCGAACGTGATGATCACGCATCCGTCGGTGCCGGCGAACACGCTCGCGGAGTTCATCCAGCTGGCAAAGACCAAACCGGGCGGGATGAACTTCGGCTCGGGCGGCAGCGGCACCTCCAACCATCTCGCCTGCGAGCTGTTCAATATCGTGACGGGAGTCGAAGCTCGTGCACGTCCCTTACAAGGGCGTGAACCTCGCGATGCAGGACGTGCTCTCGGGCCAGATTCACCTCGTCGTCATCGGCGTTCCCGCGGCCGCGCCGCACATCAAGGCGGGGAAACTGCGCGCGCTCGCGCTGGTGGCCCCGCAGCGCTCGCCCGCCCTTCCCGATGTTCCCACCGTCGCCGAGGCGGGATTGCGCGATTTCGAAGTCACGACCTGGTACGGCATCCTCGCTCCCGCCGGCACGCCGCGGCCCATCGTGTCGAGGCTCAATGCGGAGCTCGTTCGCATCATGCACGCGCCCGAGGTGAAGGAGCGGCTTGCCGCGATGGCGACCGATCCGGTGACCAGCACGCCGGAGGAGTTCGCCGATTACATCAAGCGGGAAATCGCGAAGTGGGGCGATGTGGTCCGCAAAGCGGGTTTGAAGGCGGACTGAGCGCGAGGCGTTACCTCGACGTCGAGCACCGTGCTCAGGCGATACGACGAAGACGTTGCAGTAACTCTTCGGCGGAGATCGTTTCTGCTCGATCAGACTGAGCGATTGACTCCAAGAGCTCCGCCTCAAGTTCAGGCGGAACCTCAAAGGTTTCGTCCGCTTCGCGAGCAAGAATCGTGACGACAGCACCTTCGGGCAAGGGATCTCCTTCCACAACGACCTTCCCGCCTACGACTGTTCCAATGGCAAGCTGCATGGCGGGCACGATGCTCCGGTGCATCGGGGCGTGCACCATGACGCTGAACGCTAGCGGGAGCGGTGCGCGCTTGTCGCGCATCGGCTCCCCGCATCTGTTATCCCGTCAGTTGCAGGATGTTACGCGAGAGAGATTCAGGTTCGCTTGAATTTTCTTAAACATAATCTCCGCTCGTCTCTCACCCTCTGATTTTTGGTCGGCTGACCCTCGGCAAAGAGACTCCCTCGCTGCTACCCGAGAATCGCCGAGCTTTCCAGCAACAATAGCCCAAGCGTAGCACTCTGCTTTATCAACTCTTACAACCGTACCCATGACACCGTTGTAGTAATCGACGAGCATCGCCATGGCAGGCGTCGCACCGCCGTACGCGCCTTTCAAATAGAGGTCGAACGCGCGCTGTTTGTCCTCTTTCACTCCATTGCCCGACTCATATGCATAGGCGGTCGAATATTGCGCCAATGGATGATTCTGTGCGGCGCACGACTCTAATAGCTGAATCGCGGCTTTCCGATCCGCTTCTGGAATCGGGGTCATGAAGTTCTTCATCATCTGTGCATGCGACAAGCATATCTGTTGCGCCGTACACGGACTCGCTCCGGGGACTCCGGCTTGGACGGCATAAGGAACCAAACAAAGAACCGAGACCAGAAAGATGTTCGAACTATGCCGATTCAACATACTAAGGGTCAGGTGCCACTATTTCGCACACTTGGACACATACGTTGACGCAGTTGATAAGCCCGCTGCCTCGTTGTTTTTGTGGGTGGACATATAAAGGTAGCCACGTCTAATGTCGATGGTGTAAAGCATCGCTGCAGCGTTGCCCGGTTCGACGTCTAAGGCGACTCCACTGACCGAGTCGGGACTGCGATGAAAGACGACGGCCCTCCAAGTCCTTTCTTGAGCTCCTGGGTTCCACTTTGTATCGCCCCATATGATCGTCATTTCTTTTGTTTCTACGATGACCAGTGGCTGAACGCCCCTAAAGCCATCCGGAGCAGGTTTGTGGTTTTCATTCGACCACATGCCGATTCCCCTCGGCTCTCCGCATTTGAAAACTTCACACATACCTGAGATGGGGGTCAGCAGCAGAAACAAGAGCAAGATCTGTTTCATGGTCCGATCCTTCAGGGGTGCTCAATGGGCGACTAACGTTTTGGTGTGCCGCGGGCCCGCACTGGTGCTTGCACTTGCACGGCGCTGGCGGCGTCGGCACCACCTAAAGTTAGACTGCACTGTCATAGCGAATCTTGTAGTGGGCTAGGATGCTGGTGGCCTCCTGCACTAGGAGAGCGTCCTCTCGATGCTTCTCAAGGAAGTGCACCTCGCTCATTTCCAAGGGCCAACATTTCTGTGCGATTCGAAACTGAAACGTAACCTCGGCCTCCAGTGCACGTCTGAAGTAGTTGTCCGTGAACCGCTGGTCGCTGAGATCAAAATAGTCAACGTGCAGTTTCGTGCCGGAATATTTCGTGCGCCACGCATACGCAATGTAATTTTTGCGATCCTTCTTTCGAACAACTCTGCGAAACGGCTCGCGGAAACCCTTCGACAAGCGCGTCGCGCCGGACCCACTCTCTCCCACGCGAAGCACTTTCTTACCGCTCAAGATGACGTAGACGCCGTACTTCGGCAATGCCGTGAAATCGGATGCCGAAGCTGTGCCGTGCTGATTGAGGCTGATGGTGAGCGGCGTGGGCATTACGCTACAAGGAACGTGGCTTGAAGTCTGCTTCATCGTAGTGCCCTTCCAAGAGGCGTTCTCGTTTGCGCCGTGCAGACCGTAGACCATCATCGATTACATAGAGAAGCGACTCGGCGTCGCCGTCGTGAGCTTCAAAGAAGCTGGTAGTGTCAAGATAGTGCGCGGCGAGGCCATTCAGCACCGCTTCGAGTGCGCTGAGCGCATCGTTTACCTTTTGCCGAGAGGCGAACTCAAGACTTTTTGCGGATTGATTAACAGACAGATCTAGATCAAGGTGTGCAAGGTGGCGATTGCGCCAGTCACGCGCGAAATCACAGGTGGCGAGTGCCACGGCGACTAAATCCTTGACCTTGGCCTTGGTTTCCGGGTGGTCGATTAGCGGTGGCAGGCGCTGAACCGTGAGATTCTGTTTTCCGCCGGTGGCGGGCGGATCGGTCAGGCGAGTAATGTGCAGAAGCACGCTCTCCCAAATGGAATCTTGTGCGTGTCTGAAGAACGCGGGTGAAGTCTCGTTTAGTAGTTTGACGCGCGATTCACTCGTGCCAAAGAGCACGACATAGTCCGACCACTTGGCGTGAACCCATGCCACCTGTTGCCACAGGGCGTCGTAGATAGTGCCCAAATCCAAGCCCATTCGAGCAATGTGGTCCTGCTTGGCTTCTTCTGCAGAGCGGAACCCTGAGTTCATTTTCATGCGGTCTAACTAGATATTGAACCGCGTGCGGGTGATGCTAGAACGATCTACCTATGGATGCAACGATCTATAGGTCAATCGCGCGATATGCCGGTAGATGCCTATCGAAAGATCGGAGTTTTGAAGGACCATATTCCGACATTCTTCACGAGTCCGATCCTCTTGCGCTGCCAGCCCTTAGGACTGTACACCGGTCGCAGGGCTTAAGCGGTCGACGATGAGCCCGTGAAAGTAGTCGGCTGACGTCTGGAAGCGCCAGCCGATATGGCGCTCGCAACTCGCGCATAACGCCACCTGCCAGGAGTAGCCCTTGAACCAGGTGTGCTCCATGGTGGACTCGCCAACCGCCACGCAGCCGCCGGCATCGTGAAAGCAGCCGATCCTGAAGGGATAGCCTGCGGGGTTGGTGCAGGTGTGCTCATGGCTGCTACCGACGGAGACGCGCTCGTGCTGGTGCGTGATGGGATGCCGGCACGCCGCACAGAACAAGCGCTTGTCCTTACTGGCCTCGCTCCCGGCATCGGTTGCCGATTTTTTCTCGCCCCGGGTCGCGGTGTGTGGGTCGAAGAAAAGGAGACCGGGAAGCGCCAGCTCCATGGCATCAGCGATCGAGGACCGCTCCGCGAATCAACTCCGCGCGCGCTTGCGCTCGCCTGAGACCGCTCCAGGGGCGGGAACGGAGCGCAGGTATTGCGGAGGCACCCGCGGTGTCTCGCCCAGCTCGAACGCCGCGTGCCATGCCCAATGCGGATCCCAGAGGAAACCCCGCGCGAGCGCGACCATGTCGGCTTTGCCTTCGGCGACGATGCTTTCGGCATGCTTCGCTTCGGTGATGAGGCCGATGGCGATGGTCGTGATGCCGGTTTCCTTGCGAATCCGTTCGGCGAAGGGCACCTGGTAGCCCGGCGCAACCGGCACCGCCTGGTTCTTCGCCAGGCCGCCGCTCGAGCAGTCGATCCAGTCGCAGCCGAGCTTCTTCAGCTCGCGGGCGAACGCCACGGTCTGCTCGATGTCCCATCCGCCCTCGACCCAGTCCGTGCAGGACACGCGGATTCCCAAGGGCTTGTGCGCGGGCCAGACCGCGCGCACGGCGGCGAAGACTTCCAGAGGAAACCGCATGCGGTTGGCAAGCGACCCACCGTACTCGTCCTCCCGCCGGTTGGCGATCGGCGAGAGGAATTCGTGGATCAGATAGCCGTGCGCTCCGTGCAACTCGATGGCGTCGAACCCGATTCGCTCGGCGCGTTGCGCGGAATCGGCGAATTTCGCCACCAGGGTCTTGATTTCCTCGCGAGTGAGCGCGCGGGGGACCGGGGCATCCTCGTCCATCGCGATCGCCGACGGAGCCACCGGCTGCCACCCGCCCTCCTCGGGCCGGAGCGGCTTCCTGTTCTCCCAGGGCGGGGCGGTCGAAGCCTTTCTTCCCGCGTGGGCGATCTGAATTGCGAGCTTGGCGTGTCCGTGCGCGCGGCAGAACCCGGCGACGCGCCGCAGCGCCGCCTCGTTCGCATCGGAGTAAAGGCCGGAGCAGCCGGGAGTGATCCGGCCGATCGGCTCGACGTCCGTCATCTCGAAGCACAGCAGGGCGGCGCCCGAGTTGGACAGCATCCCGAGGTGGGCGAAGTGCCAGTCGGTCATCGAGCCGTCTACGGCGGAGTACTGGCACATGGGGGATACCATGATGCGGTTCTCGAGCGCGAGGCCGCGAAGGTGGATCGGCTGAAAAAGGGCGCTCATCGAGAGGAGGACTTGGAGGGCGTCTAATGCTACCCGGAAAGCCCGAACGGCATCGGAAAAAGGCGATAACTTGTTGACCGGTGGTCCGTTTCCCAGCTAAAATCCCCGGTCTTGAATCGCGCAGGGCGGCCGTCTTTCTCAGACAGGCAGACGGGCCGCCCGGTTTTTTTGGACTCCGCAGTAATGCCTACAATCAACCAGTTGGTGCGCAACGCCCGGGTTCGCTTGCCCGCCAAGAGCAAGGTGCCCGCGCTCGCCGGTTCCCCGCAGAAACGCGGCGTGTGCACGCGCGTCTATACCACGACGCCCAAGAAGCCGAACTCGGCGCTGCGCAAGGTCGCCAAGGTGCGCCTCACCAACGGCTTCGAAGTCATCAGCTACATCGGCGGCGAGGGCCACAACCTGCAGGAACACTCGGTGGTGCTGATTCGCGGGGGCCGGGTCAAGGATCTCCCCGGCGTGCGCTACCACATCGTGCGGGGCAGCCTCGACACGCAGGGCGTCAAGGACCGCAAGCAGGGCCGGTCCAAGTACGGCGCGAAGAAGCCCAAGGCCGCCTGAGCCTCAGACGAAACTCAGCGACTCCATGCCACGCCGCCGCGAAATCCCCAAGCGCGAGATCCTGCCGGATCCGAAGTACAGCAACGCCGACGTCGCCAAGTTCGTCAACGTTCTGATGACGCGCGGCAAGAAGTCGATTGCCGAGCACATCGTCTATGACGCCTTCGATGCGATCAAGTCGAAGAGCGGCAAAGACCCCCTGGAGGTGTTCAGCCAGGCCGTACAGAACGTGAAGCCCATGGTCGAGGTCAAGAGCCGCCGGGTGGGCGGCGCCAACTACCAGGTCCCGGTGGAAGTGCGCCCGGTGCGGCGCGCGGCGCTTTCGATGCGCTGGATACGGGAAGCGGCGCAGAAGCGCGGCGAGAAGTCCATGGATGCCCGCCTCGCGGGTGAGCTGATGGAGGCTGCAGAGGGCCGCGGCGGCGCGATGAAAAAGCGCGAGGAAGTGCACCGCATGGCCGAGGCGAACAAGGCGTTCGCTCACTACCGGTTTTAGGAACCCAGGTGCTGCAAGTGGCCCGCAAGACCCCCATCGAGCGTTACCGCAACATCGGCATCAGTGCCCATATCGATGCCGGCAAGACCACGACCACGGAGCGCATCCTTTTCTACACCGGCGTCTCGCACAAGATGGGCGAAGTCCACGACGGTGCAACGGTCATGGACTGGATGGAGCAGGAGCGCGAGCGCGGCATCACGATCACCTCGGCCGCGACGACCTGCTTCTGGAAGGGGATGGACAAGAACTTCCCCGAGCACCGCATCAACATCATCGACACGCCGGGGCACGTCGATTTCACCATCGAGGTCGAGCGTTCGATGCGGGTGCTCGACGGCGCGTGCATGGTCTATGACGCCGTTGCAGGCGTGCAGCCGCAGTCCGAAACGGTGTGGCGCCAGGCGAACAAGTACGGCGTGCCGCGCCTCGCGTTCATCAACAAGATGGATCGGCAGGGCGCCGACTTCTTCAAGTCGTACGGGCACATCAAGACGCGCTTGAAGGGCAATCCGGTGCCGATCCAGATTCCGATCGGTGCGGAGGAGAAATTCGAGGGAGTCGTCGATCTCGTGCGCATGAAGGCGATCTACTGGGACGACTCCACGCAGGGCATGAAGTTCGAGATGCGCGACATCCCGGCGAATCTCCTCGCCCAGGCCAAGGAATGGCGCGAGAAGATGGTCGAGGCGGCCGCCGAAGCCAACGACGACCTCACGCACAAGTATCTCGAGGGGCACGACCTCTCGAACGAAGACATCAGGAAGGGCCTGCGGATCCGCACGATCAAGAACGAGATCGTGCCGATGCTGTGCGGCTCGGCATTCAAGAACAAGGGCGTGCAGGCGATGCTCGACGCCGTGATCGACTACCTGCCCGCGCCGGTCGATGTCCCCCCGGTCAAGGGCCAGGACGACGACGGCAAGCCCGACACGCGCAAGCCCGGCGACGAGGAGCCGTTCTCGGCGCTCGCGTTCAAGATCATGACCGATCCCTACGTCGGCCAGCTCACGTTCTTCCGCGTCTACTCCGGCGTTCTGAACTCGGGCGACACCGTCTTATACGTCGGTGCGCGGCCGCAAGGAGCGCATCGGGCGCCTCCTGCAGATGCACGCCAATCAGCGCGACGAGATCAAGGAAGTGCGCGCCGGCGACATCGCCGCTGCGGTCGGCTTGAAGGACGTGACGACCGGCGAGACGCTGTGCGATCCGGACAAGGTCATCATCCTGGAGAAGATGGTGTTCCCCGACCCGGTGATCCACGTCGCGGTCGAGCCCAAGACCAAGGCCGATCAGGAGAAGATGGGCGTCGCGCTCCATCGGCTGGCGCAGGAGGACCCGTCCTTCCGCGTGCATACCGACGAGGAGTCGGGCCAGACCATCATCTCCGGGATGGGCGAGCTGCACCTGGAGATCATCGTCGATCGCATGAAGCGCGAATTCAGCGTCGAGGCGAACGTCGGGGCGCCGCAGGTCGCCTACCGCGAGACCATGAAGAAACCTGTCGAGTCGGAAGGCAAGTTCATCCGCCAGTCCGGCGGACGCGGCCAGTACGGCCACGTGTGGCTGAAGCTCGATCCGCAGCCGCACGGGTTGGGCTACGAATTCGTCGACGGGATCAAGGGCGGCCGGGTACCCAAGGAGTACATCCCGGCGGTGAAAAAAGGGATCGACGAAGCGCTTCAGGACGGCGTGCTCGCGGGTTTTCCCGTGGTCGACGTGAAAGCGACGCTCTTCGACGGCTCCTACCACGAGGTGGATTCGAACGAGAACGCCTTCAAGATGGCGGCGATCTTCGCCTTCAAGGACGGCATGCGCAAGGCAAACCCGGTGCTGCTCGAGCCGATCATGGCGGTCGAGGTGGAGACCCCCGAGCAATTCATGGGGAACGTCATCGGTGACCTTTCGGGGCGCCGCGGCATGGTCCTCGGCCAGGAAGATCGTCGCCGGCACCATGGTGATCAAGGCACAGGTGCCGCTCGAAGACATGTTCGGCTATTCGACCCAGTTGCGCTCGCTCACCCAGGGGCGAGCGACCTACACGATGGAATTCAAGCACTACGCCGAGGCGCCGAAGCCAGATCGCCGAAGGGATCATCAGCAAGATTACCGGCAAGACCGAGAAGAAATGACGGAGTCTCATCATGTCCAAGAGTAAATTTGAGCGCACCAAGCCGCACGTGAACGTGGGGACGATTGGTCACGTGGACCATGGCAAGACGACGCTGACGGCGGCGATGACGCACGTGTTGGCGAAGAAGTACGGTGGGGAGGCGAAGAACTACGATCAGATCGATGCGGCGCCGGAGGAAAAGGCGCGCGGGATCACGATCAACACGGCGCACGTGGAGTACGTGACCGAGAAGCGCCACTACGCGCACGTGGACTGCCCGGGGCATGCCGACTACATCAAGAACATGATCACCGGGGCGGCGCAGATGGACGGGGCGATTCTGGTGGTGTCGGCGGCCGATGGGCCGATGCCGCAGACGCGCGAACATATCCTGCTGGCGCGCCAGGTGGGGGTGCCCTACATCGTGGTGTACCTGAACAAGGCCGACATGGTCGATGACAAGGAGCTCCTGGAGCTGGTGGAGGTGGAGGTGAGGGAGCTTCTGTCGAAGTACGAGTTTCCCGGGGACAAGACCCCGATTGTGATCGGCAGTGCGCTGAAGGCCCTGGAAGGCGAAGACAGCGACCTGGGGGTGAAGTCGATCTACAAGCTCGCCGAGGCGCTGGACAGCTACATTCCGATGCCCAAGCGGGCGATCGACGGGCCGTTTCTGATGCCGGTGGAGGACGTGTTCTCGATCTCCGGGCGCGGCACGGTGGTGACCGGGCCGGGTGGAGCGGGGCATCGTGAAGGTGGGCGAGGAGCTGGAGATCGTGGGCTTGAAGCCCACCTTGAAGACGGTGTGCACCGGGGTGGAGATGTTCAGGAAGCTCCTGGATGAGGGTCAGGCGGGGGACAACATCGGGGTGCTGTTGAGGGGCACCAAGCGCGAGGAAGTGGAGCGCGGGCAGGTGCTCGCCAAGCCCGGCTCGATCACCCCGCACACCAAGTTCGAGTGCGAGGTGTACGTGCTCTCCAAGGAGGAGGGCGGGCGGCACACGCCGTTCTTCCCGGGGTACCGGCCGCAGTTTTACTTCCGCACCACCGACGTGACGGGCAGCTGCGAGCTGCCCGCGGGCACCGAGATGGTGATGCCGGGGGACAACGTGAAGATGGTGGTGACGCTGATTGCCCCGATCGCCATGGAGCAGGGATTGCGCTTTGCCATCCGCGAGGGCGGCAAGACCGTCGGGGCGGGCGTGGTCGCGAAAGTGATCGAGTAAACGGCGATGCCGAACCAGAAAATCCGCATCCGGCTGAAGGCGTTCGACTACCGGCTGATCGACCAGTCGGCGCTCGAAATCGTCGATACGGCCAAGCGCACGGGCGCCGTCGTGAAGGGTCCGGTGCCGCTGCCTACGCGCATCGAGCGCTTCGATGTGCTGCGCAGCCCGCATGCCGACAAGACTTCACGCGACCAGCTCGAGATCAGGACGCACCTGCGCCTGATGGATATCATCGATCCGACCGACAAGACCGTGGATGCGCTGATGAAGCTCGATCTGCCGGCAGGTGTGGACGTGGAGATCAAGCTGATGAGTCTGCTAGGAAATGCTTGGCTTGGTCGGCCGCAAAGTCGGCATGACCCGAGTGTTCACCGACGACGGCGACTCGCTGCCGGTGACCGTGCTCGAGGTCGTCCGACAACCGCGTCACGCAGATCAAGACTCCGGCGTCGGACGGCTACAGCGCCGTCCAGGTGACCTACGGCAAGCGGCGCGCCTCGCGCGTCAACAAGGCCGCCGCGGGCCACCTTGCCAAGGCTGCGGTCGAGGCGGGCCGCGTCTTGCGCGAGTTCCGCATTCCCGAAAAAGACGCCGGAAACCTGAAGGTCGGCGGAAAGATCGGCGTGGATATCTTCAAGATAGGCCAGTGCGTCGACGTTTCCGGAACCTCTCAGGGCAAGGGTTTCGCGGGCGTGATCAAGCGCCATCATTTCTCTTCCAATCGCGCCAGCCACGGCAACTCGCTTTCGACCAACAAGCCCGGCTCGACCGGGCAGGCCCAGGACCCGGGCCGCGTGTTTCCCGGCAAGCGCATGGCAGGGCACCTGGGCGCGGCGCGGCGCACCGTGCTCAACCTGGAGATCGTGCGCATCGATGCCGAGCGGCAGCTGCTCATGGTGAAAGGGGCCGTGCCGGGCAGCCGCGGAGGCGATATCGTCGTCAAGCCGACTTCCAGGGCGGCGCGCCCCGTCGTAGCCGCTGCCAAGCCGGCCGCGTCGGCCAAGACCACGCCTGCCAAGGCCGCGCCGGCTGCTGCGCCCAAGGCCGCTCCCGCTCCTGCGGCGAAGGCGAGCAAGTAATGGAACTCAAGCTCATCAACGATCAAGGCAAGAGTGCGGCCACGGTAGCGGCTTCAGACGCGCTCTTCGGGCGCGAATACAACGAAGCGCTGGTACACCAGATCGTCACGGCTTACAAGGCGAACGGCAGGCTCGGAACGCGCGCGCAGAAGGGGCGAAGCGACGTCCGGCACTCGCACAAGAAACCTTGGCGCCAAAAGGGCACCGGTCGCGCCCGGGCCGGCGATGTCGCGAGCCCGCTGTGGCGCGGCGGCGGCAAGATCTTTCCGAATTTGCCCGACGAGAATTTCTCGCAGAAGGTCAATCGCAAGATGTACCGCGCGGGTATGTGCTCGATTCTCTCGCAGCTCGCACGCGAGGACCGCTTGAAAGTCGTCGAGAACTTCTCGGTCGATACGCCCAAGACGAAGGTCCTTGCAGGGAAGATCAAGCAGATGGGGCTGGATTCCACCCTGGTGATCACGGACAGCGTGGACCAGAACCTGCTTCTGTCCTCGCGCAATCTCGTCAACGTGCGGGTCCTCGATGTCGATCACGTCGATCCGGTTTCGCTGATCCAGTTCGACAACGTCATCCTCACAAAGAAGGCAATCGCCAAGTTCGAGGAGCTCCTGAAATGAGCGCCCCCGCGCAGCGGCTGATGCAGGTGCTTCTCGCGCCCAAGGTTTCCGAGAAAAGCACTTTCGTGGGGGAAAAGCACAACCAGTATGTATTTCGTGTTGCAGCGGATGCGACCAAGCCTGAAATCAGGGCTGCGGTCGAGCTGATGTTCAAGATCAAGGTGAAATCGGTGCAGGTTTCGAATGTCAAGGGCAAGGAGAAGCGCTTCGGACGAATTTCGGGCGCCGGCGCGGCTGGAAGAAGGCCTATGTGTCACTGATGCCCGGGCCTGACGGCAAGAAGCAGGAAATCACCTTTCAGGCTACGGAGTAGGCGATGCCGCTCGTCAAGGTCAAACCCACATCGCCCGGCCGGCGCCAGCTCGTCAAGGTTGTCAATCCGGATCTGCACAAAGGCGGGCCTTTCCAGGGTCTCGTCGAGAAGCAGTCGAAGAAGGCGGGCCGCAACGTCAACGGCCATATCACGATGCGCCACCAGGGCGGCGGCCACAAGCACCACTACCGGATCGTCGACTTCCGCCGCGACAAGGACGGCATTGCCGCGACGGTCGAGCGGCTCGAGTACGATCCGAACCGCAGCGCGAACCTCGCGCTGCTGTGCTACGCGGACGGCGAGCGCCGCTACATCATCGCGCCCAAAGGGGTGGCGGCCGGAACGCAGCTCCTGTCCGGCCCGAGGCGCCGATCAAGGCCGGAAACACGCTGCCGCTCAGAAATATACCGGTCGGTACCACGATTCACTGCGTAGAGTTGCAGCCCGGGAGAGGCGCGCAACTCGCGCGCGCCGCCGGGACCTCGGTGCAGCTGCTCGCGCGCGAGGGCAGCTATGCGCAGGTTCGGTTGCGCTCCGGAGAAATCCGAAAAGTGCACGTCGATTGCCGCGCGACCATTGGTGAAGTCGGCAACGAAGAGCACAGCCTGGAATCGATCGGCAAGGCCGGACGGGTCCGCTGGCGCGGCGTTCGGCCCACGGTGCGCGGGGTCGCGATGAACCCGATCGATCATCCGCACGGAGGAGGCGAAGGCAAGACCGCTGCCGCCCAGGACCCCGTGAGCCCCTGGGGAACGCTCGCCAAGGGATACAAGACCCGCAAGAACAAGCGCACGCGCAGCATGATCATCCAGTTCCGCCACAAGAAACGAGACAAGGGCTAGGCCATGGGGCGTTCGGTCAAGAAGGGTCCTTTCGTGGACCACCACCTGATGGACAAGGTCGAGGCGGTGCGCGCCTCGAACGACAAGCGTCCAATCAAGACTTGGTCGCGGCGCTCGACCATTCTTCCTGATTTCGTCGGACTGACCATCGCAGTTCATAACGGCAAGCAGCATGTCCCTGTGTACATTTCGGAGAACATGGTCGGACACAAGTTGGGCGAATTCGCACTGACGCGCATCTTCAAGAGCCACGGTATGGCGGACAAGAGGGTGCTCGAAGCAGCGGCCGCGGCGAGGGCCGGCGGCGCGCACGGCGCCCCTGGAGCCGCCGGAGCTCCGGCCGCGACGGGCGCGCCTGCCGCCGCCGCGCAGGCCCCTTCAGCACCGGCCGAGAAGAAGTAGCCAGGACATGGAAACGCGGGCAACCCTTTACGGAGTGAGGCTGTCGGCCCAGAAAGGCCGGCTGGTCGCCGATCAGATCCGAGGGCTCCCGGTGGAGAAGGCGCTCAATCTTCTTTCGTTCAGCCCGAAGAAGGGCGCACAGATCATCAAGAAGGTCCTGGAATCGGCGATCGCCAATGCCGAGCACAACGACGGCGCGGACGTTGACGAGTTGAAAGTGAAACGCATCTTCGTGGAACGGGGGATGCCTCTGAAGCGCTTCCAGGCGCGAGCCAAGGGCCGCGGCAACCGCGTGACCAAGCATAGCTGCCACATTTTCGTCACCGTAGGCGACGAGGAAAAGAAGAAAGCTCCGGCGAAGCCGACGAAGAAATAGGACATCCATGGGACAGAAAATCCATCCGATCGGCTTCAGGCTCAGCGTCAACAAGAACTGGTCCTCACGCTGGTATGCGAACAGCAGGAATTTCGCCGGAATGCTGAACGAGGACCTGAAGGTCCGCAGCTACCTGAAAAAGCGGCTCGCCCACGCCTCGGTCGGCAAAGTGGTGATCGAGCGGCCGGCCAAGGACGCGCGAATCACCATCCACAGTGCGCGGCCCGGCGTCGTAATCGGCAAGAAGGGCGAAGACATCGAAATGCTCAAGGCCGACTTGCGCAGGCTTCTCGGCGTGCAGATGGTGCACGTCAACATCGAAGAAATACGCAAGCCCGAAGTGGATGCGCAGCTCATCTCGGATTCGATCGCGCAGCAGCTCGAAAAGCGGATCATGTTCCGCCGCGCAATGAAGCGCGCCATGCAGAATGCCATGCGCTTGGGCGCCCAGGGGATCAAGATCATGAGCGCCGGGCGCTTGAATGGAGTCGAGATCGCGCGCACCGAGTGGTACCGCGAGGGGCGCGTGCCGCTCCACACGCTGCGCGCGGATATCGACTACGGTTTTTCCGAGGCGAAGACCACTTATGGAGTAATCGGGATCAAGTGCTGGGTGTACAAAGGCGAAACGATGGCCAAGGGGGACCAGCCGGTTGCGCCTCCGGCGCCGGCCGCGGAGGAGGCCTTTACCGCGAAGAAGGTGAAGAAGGCGACCGTCAAGCCCGTTCCGAGCGCGCCCGAGGAGGCACGACACGAGGCCGTCGCTCCGTCTCCGGCAACGCCGGCGGCGGTCGCACCCGAACCCGCGCCCGAAGTTGCACCCGAAGCAAAGGCAAAGCCCGCACGGCGCCCGGCTCCGGCGAAAAAAGCCGCAAGCGAGTCCAAGACGAAAACTGAGAGCAAGTCGCAGGCCAAGCCCAAGACCGCGGTCAAGAAATCGCGGAAGCCCAAGGCATAGGCGAGGAGCGATCCGAATGCTTCAACCAGCCAGGACCAAATACCGCAAGCAGCAGAAGGGTCGCAACCGGGGCGTTGCGACCCGCGGGACGAAGGTCAGCTTTGGTGACTACGGTCTGAAGGCGACGACCCGAGGACGACTGACCGCGCGCCAGATCGAGGCGGCCCGGCGCGCCATGACGCGCTACATCAAGCGCGGCGGGCGCATATTCATTCGCATCTTTCCGGACAAGCCCGTCTCGCAAAAGCCGGCTGAGGTGCGCATGGGCAACGGCAAAGGCAACCCGGAATATTTCGTCGCAGAGATCCAACCGGGCAAGGTGCTCTACGAGATGGACGGCGTCGATGAACCCATGGCGCGGGAGGCATTTGCGCTTGCCGCATCCAAGCTGCCGCTTCGCACCGTGTTCGTCTTCCGTCAACTAGGCGGGTGACGGGACCCGGGGCACAGAGGTAAACCCAATGAAAGCGACTGAACTTCGCGCCAAAGACCAGGCGCAGCTTTCCAAGGAACTCGAGGATCTGCTGCGGGCGCAATTTGGCCTGCGCATGCAAAAAGCGACGCAGCAGTTGACCAACAGCAGCCAGCTGAAAAAGGTGCGGCGGGACATCGCGCGAGTGCGAACGATCCTGAAGGAAAAGGCGGAAGTGAAATGAGTGAACAAAAGACGATCCGGACGCTGACCGGTCGAGTCGTCAGCGACAAGATGGACAAAACTGTGACTGTGCTCGTGGAGCGCCGGGTTACTCACCCGATGTATGGAAAGATCGTAACCCGGTCGAAGAAATACCACGCCCACGACGAAAAGGACGAGTACAAAGAGGGAGATGTGGTCCTGATCGAGGAGTGCCGGCCGATGTCGCGAACCAAGGCGTGGCGCGTCGCGAAGCTCGTCGAGAAGGCGCGGGCGGCTTAGTCACGTAGCGGGCAGCGGGCCATTGGCAAGGGTATTGATTCCGCGTACAATTTAGCGCTTTTTTCAAATCCCGAACGGGATCCAAGACTGCCCGCCCGCTAGCGCAGGACGGGGCAAGTTGGAGAGACAAAATGATTCAGATGCAGACGGTGCTCGATGTCGCCGACAATACCGGCGCGCGCGCGGTGATGTGTATCAAGGTGTTGGGCGGCTCGAAGCGCCGCTACGCCAGCATCGGGGACGTCATCAGGGTGAGCGTGAAGGACGCAGCTCCCCGCGGGCGGGTCAAGAAGGGCGAGATCTATCACGCGGTGGTGGTGCGCACCGCCCAGGGCGTGAGGCGCGCGGACGGAAGCCGAATCCGGTTCGATTCGAATGCCGCCGTGCTGCTCACTCCCAAGCTGGAACCGATCGGGACTCGCATATTCGGACCCGTGACCCGGGAGCTTCGCAGCGAGCGATTCATGAAGATCGTGTCGCTCGCGCCCGAAGTGCTTTAACGGGCCGCAACTCACCTCAACTCACAACCATGGAAAAAATCAGAAAAGGCGACGACATCATCGTCATCGCGGGCAGGGACAAAGGCAAGCGGGGTACGGTGCTCAAAGTCGTCGACGCGCGGCACGTGGTGGTCGAGGGGGTCAACCGTGTCAAGAAGCATCAGCGTCCGAATCCCATGAAGGGCATCACTGGCGGCATCGCCGACAAGGACATGCCCATTGATATTTCCAACGTCGCGCTTTTCAACCCGCAAACCAAGAAGGCCGACCGCGTCGGCTTCAAACTGATGGACGGCGGACGCAAGGTGCGCGTGTTCAAATCCAATGGCGAAATGGTGGACGCGTAGATCATGGCCCGCCTTCAGGACTACTACCGCAAGAACGTCGTGCCCGATCTGATGAAGAAACTCGGGTACAAGACCTCGATGCAGGTCCCGCGAATCCAGAAAATCACGCTCAACATGGGCGTAGGCGAAACGACAACAGACAAGAAGATCCTGGACAATGCCGTTGCGGACCTCACCAAGATCGCCGGCCAGAAGCCTGTGGTCACCAAGGCAAAGAAATCGATCGCGGTTTTCAAAATCCGGAAGGATTTCCCCGTAGGTTGCATGGTGACCCTGAGGGGCAAGCGAATGTACGAATTCCTCGACCGGCTCGTTACGGTTGCCATTCCCCGCATCCGCGACTTCCGCGGCATCTCGAGCCGCGCGTTCGACGGCCGCGGCAACTACAGCCTAGGAGTCAAGGAACAGATCATTTTCCCGGAGATCGAGTACGACAAGATCGACACTCTGCGTGGACTCAATATCAGCATCACTACCACCGCGAAGACCGACGATGAAGCGCGCGCGCTGCTCACGGCCTTCCGCTTTCCGTTCAAGACCTGAAGGATCGTCATGGCCAAACTCGCCCTCATCAATCGCGAAGCAAAACGCCGCAAGACGGTGGCAAAGTTCGCCGCGAAGCGCGCTGCCTTGCTCGCGATCATCAACGACGCCAAGCGCTCCGACGAGGACCGCCAGGAGGCGCGCGAGACTTTTCAGCAGCTCCCGAGAAACGCCTCGCCCGTGCGTTTGCGCAACCGGTGCAGACTGACCGGACGGCCGCGCGGGGTATTCCGCAAGTTCGGCCTGGGGCGCAACAAGCTGCGCGAAATCGCTCTGCGCGGGGAAATCCCGGGACTGATCAAGGCGAGCTGGTAGAAGGAGGCCTATGCAATGAGTATGACCGATCCCATCGCCGACATGCTGACCCGCATCCGCAATGCCCAGATGGTTGCCAAGACCGTGGTCGGAATGCCTTCCTCGAAGCTCAAGGTTTCGATCGCCCAGGTGCTCAAAGACGAGGGTTACATCGACGGCTTTGCCGTGCGCGAGAAGGACGGGAAGGCTGAGCTCGAAATCGGCCTAAAGTACTACGCGGGGCAGCCGGTGATCGAGAGAATCGAGCGCGTGTCCAGTCCGGGCCTGCGGATCTACAAAGGGCGCGACGATCTGCCGAAGGTCATGAATGGCCTCGGTGTCGCGATCGTTTCCACTTCGAAGGGCGTCATGACCGATCGCAAGGCCCGCGAGACCGGTGTCGGCGGCGAAGTGCTTTGCATCGTCGCCTAGGAGCTGCCGATGTCCCGCATTGCCAAGTATCCCGTGACCCTGCCCAAGGGCGTCGAAGCGACGCTCGCGGCGGAAACGCTCTCGATCAAGGGGCCGCTCGGCACGTTGACGCAGCAACTGCGTGGCGACGTCAAAATCGATAAGGACGGGGACAAGCTCGTGTTCAAGGCTCTCAACGATTCGGACGACGCGAATGCGATGTCGGGGACGCTGCGAGCGCTTGCCGCGAACATGGTCGTCGGGGTGACCAAGGGATTCGAGAAACGGCTCACCCTGGTTGGGGTCGGTTATCGCGCTCAGGCGCAGGGAGACAAGTTGAACCTGACCCTGGGTTTCTCGCACCCGGTGGCCCATCCCATGCCGAAAGGGATCAAGGTCGAGACTCCGTCGCAGACCGAAATCCTGATCAAGGGATTGGACAAACAACTCGTCGGACAGGTCGCTGCCGAGGTACGGGCCTACAGGTCCCCGGAGCCCTACAAGGGAAAGGGCGTGCGCTACGCCGACGAGCGAGTGGTCCTCAAGGAAACGAAGAAGAAGTAGGGAACTGCGATGAGCACGAAGAAAATGGCAAGGCTGCGGCGGGCTTCCCAGACGCGCCTCAGGATACATCGGCAGTCGACGACGCGACTGGCCGTGCATCGCACCAATGCCCATATTTATGCGCAGCTGTGCTCGGCCGACGGCAAGGTGCTGACTTCGGCTTCCACCGTCGAAAAGGAAGTGCGCGCCAAGGTCTCAAACGGCGGCAACAAGGCGGCGGCGACGGCGGTCGGCAGGCGCATCGCCGAAAAGGCGAAGGGTCTGGGAATCCAGGTCGTGGCTTTCGACCGCTCCGGCTACAGGTACCACGGCAGGGTAAAGGCCCTGGCCGAAGCGGCGCGCGAAGCCGGCCTCAAGTTCTGATCGAACCGGAGAGAACAAGAGGGCTGCGCCGCCTGCAACTCCGTTGGATTAGAGCGAGCGACAAATAGGACAAAGGAACCGCAATGGCAAGAATGCAACCGAGAATGCAGGGCAGCAGCGAGCGCACGGACGGCCTGAAGGAGAAGATGGTTTCCGTGAACCGCGTCACCAAAGTCGTCAAAGGGGGACGGATCCTCGGCTTCGCGGCTCTTACCGTGGTGGGCGACGGTGACGGCGCGGTGGGCATGGGCAAAGGCAAGGCACGCGAAGTGCCCGTCGCCGTCCAGAAGGCCCTGGAGGAAGCGCGGCGCAAGATGTTCCGGGTGACCCTCAAGAACGGCACGCTGCAACACGCGGTTACCGGAAAGCACGGCTCCTCAAAAGTGATCATGCTTCCCGCCTCGCAGGGTACCGGGATTATCGCCGGGGGGCCCATGCGGGCCGTATTCGAAGTGCTGGGAATAACCAACGTGCTCGCGAAATGCATCGGATCGACCAATCCCTACAACGTCGTCCGGGCAACACTCGATGGGCTCAAGAAGATGAACACCCCTGCAGAGATCGCGGCAAAGCGCGGCAAGTCCATCGAGGAAATCACCGCCTGAGGTGGATGCACATGGCTGACAAGAAGATCCGGGTAACGCTCGTGAAGAGCATCAACGGCAGCAGGGCGGAGCATCGCGCAACCGTGCGCGGCTTGGGGTTACGGCGGTTGCATCAGACCGTTGAACTCAAGGACACGCCGCAAGTGCGTGGCATGATCACAAGCGTTCATCACCTGGTGCGCCTCGAGGGATAAATGGAACTCAACACGCTGAAGCCCGCCCCCGGCTCGAAGCGCGCCCGCAAGCGCGTCGCGCGCGGGATCGGTTCAGGGACGGGCAAGACGGGCGGCCGCGGGCACAAGGGCCAGAGAGCGCGTTCGGGGGGATTTCACAAGGTCGGCTTCGAAGGGGGGCAGATGCCCCTGCAGCGTCGCTTGCCCAAGCGCGGGTTCAAGTCCCTGAGCCGGCAGGACACCGCCGAAGTGCGGCTTTCCGACCTTGAGCGCGTCAAAGTCGAAAAGATCGACCTCGCGGCGCTCAGGGAAGCGGGGATCGTACCCGAGTTCGCAAAGACGGCGAAGGTGATTCTCTCTGGGAAGCTCACGCGCAAGGTCGCGCTTGTCGGAGTTTCGGTGAGCAAGGGCGCGCGCGCTGCGATCGAGGCGGCAGGGGGAAGCACGGACGCCCCCATTCCGCAACCCAAACCCAAGCCCGAGCCCAAGATCCCAGCGCAGCCCCAGACCGAGGCAAGGCCTGGTAAGGAAGAAGCCAAATCTGACAAGAGAGCGGGCGAGGGTAAAACGAAGGGCGCAGCCAAAGGCGAAGGTGCCGCGCAGGACAAGAGTCAGGTGAAGAAGGAATCCAAGGCAAAGCCGGAGGCCAAGAAGGAAGACAAGAAGGCGTAGATGGCGACCCCTCTTCCACAGCTCGGCAAGACCGGCAAGTACGGCGACCTGAAGAAGCGGCTCCTGTTCCTGCTCGGCGCGCTGGTGGTCTTCCGTGTCGGTGCGCACATTCCCGTGCCGGGTATCGATCCGGTCAAGCTCGCGGAGCTGTTCCAGTCGCAGCAGGGCGGAATCCTCGGCCTGTTCAACATGTTCTCGGGCGGAGCGCTCAGCCGTTTCACGATATTTGCGCTCGGTATCATGCCCTACATCTCGGCCTCGATCATCATGCAGTTGATGACCGCGGTGTCCCCGCAGCTCGAGCAGCTGAAGAAGGAAGGGCAGGCGGGCCAGCGCAAGATCACCCAATACACGCGTTACGGAACCGTGGTACTCGCGCTTTTTCAGGCGACCGGCATTTCAATCGCGCTCGAGTCACAGGCCGGGCTCGTGCTCGATCCAGGGCTTTTGTTCCGCTTCACTACCGTGACGACACTCGTGACCGGCACGATGTTTCTGATGTGGCTCGGAGAGCAGGTGACCGAGCGGGGCCTGGGCAACGGCATCTCGATCATCATCTTCGCCGGGATCGCGGCGGGGTTGCCCGCGGCGATCGCCGGGATGCTCGAATTGGTGCGCACCGGCGCGATGCACCCGCTCACCGCGCTCCTGATTGCGGCGGGAGTCGTCGCGGTCACGTGGTTCGTGTGCTTTGTCGAGCGTGGTCAGAGGAAGATCCTCGTCAACTACGCCAAGCGCCAGATCGGCAACAAGATCTACGGGGGACAGGCTTCGCACCTGCCGTTCAAGCTCAACATGTCGGGTGTGATCCCGCCGATTTTCGCGTCCTCGATCATCCTGTTCCCGGCGACGCTGGCCGGCTGGTTCACCGGCGGAGCTGCGGGCGGAAGCGCCTGGGAATTGCTGAAGCAGTGGCAGATCGGCCCGGCAGCTGAGCCTGATGATCCGGGACATGGCTGCTACCCTTTCCCCCGGCCAGCCGATCTACGTGATGCTGTATGCGGGCGCGATCATCTTCTTCTGCTTCTTCTACACGGCACTGCAGTACAACCCCAAGGAGACAGCCGACAACCTTAAGAAATCGGGCGCCTTCGTTCCCGGCATTAGGCCTGGCGAGCAAACCGCGAAATACCTCGAGAAGATACTCCTAAGACTGACTTTGGCGGGAGCTGTCTATGTCACGCTGGTTTGCCTCCTCCCCGAGTTCCTGATTCTCAGGTGGAACGTGCCTTTCTACTTCGGCGGCACTTCGCTTCTCATCATCGTGGTCGTCACGATGGACTTCATGGCGCAGGTCCAGGCTTACATCATGACGCACCAGTATGAGAGCCTGCTGAAGAAGGGCGGCTTTCGCAACCCGTTTGACAAGTGAGACCGGGGCCATGGCGAAGGAGGAAGTGATCCAGATGCAGGGTGAAATCCTGGAGACCCTGCCCAATGCGACCTTCCGCGTGAAACTGGAAAATGGGCACGTCGTTTTGGGGCACATCTCGGGCAAGATGCGCATGCATTACATCCGCATCCTCCCGGGGGACAAGGTAACCGTAGAGTTGACCCCTTACGACCTGACGCGCGGACGCATCATTTTCCGCGCCAAGTAAGAAGACCGCATTCCGGAAAGGAAGCAGCGATGAAAGTACTGGCCTCAGTGAAGAAAATCTGCCGCAACTGCAAGATCGTCCGCCGCAAGGGGGTCGTACGCGTCATATGCAAGGACCCGCGTCACAAGCAGCGGCAGGGGTAAAAGAGTAGTTAACGGACGGATTTCACGCTATAATTTCCGGTTTCGCCTTCCTGGAGTAGAGGAACCTAGCATGGCCCGAATTGCAGGAGTCAACATTCCGAACCACCAGCACGCGGAAATCGCGCTGCAGGCGATTTTCGGTATTGGCCGCTCCCGGGCACAGGCGATCTGCGCTTCAGCCAAGATCTCCAAATCTTCAAAAATCAAAGACTTGTCGGAGTCGGACATGGAGCGTCTGCGGGAGCAGGTCGCCAGATTCACGGTCGAGGGCGACTTGCGCCGCGAGGTGTCGATGAGCATCAAGCGGCTGATGGATCTGGGCTGCTACCGCGGGACCCGCCATCGCAAGGGTCTGCCGGTTCGCGGGCAGCGCACCCGCACGAACGCGCGCACTCGCAAGGGACCGCGTAAGGCCGCAATCAAGATTACCGCTACCGCCCCGAAGCCCGGGTAAGAATCGCCGAGGAACCCGTACATGGCAAAACCGCCTGCCGCACCTACAGCCGCCGCCCGCGTTCGAAAGAAGGTCAAGAAGAACGTGGCTGAGGGTATTGCTCACGTGCACGCCTCGTTCAACAACACCATCGTCACCATCACCGACCGGCAGGGCAACGCCCTCGCGTGGGCCACTTCCGGAGCTGCCGGCTTCAAAGGGTCGAGGAAATCGACGCCCTTTGCAGCCCAGGTCGCGGCCGAGCAGGCCGGCAGGGCTGCGCAGGAGTGCGGAGTGAAAAATATCGAAGTGCGCATCAAAGGCCCGGGCCCGGGACGAGAATCTGCCGTGCGCGCGCTGAACGCTCTCGGTCTCAAGATCAGCAGCATCGCCGACGTGACTCCCGTGCCTCACAACGGATGCCGGCCGCCAAAGCGGCGCCGCATATAGAGGAATACGCATGGCCCGAGATTTGGACGCCAAATGCCGCCAGTGCCGTCGCGAGGGAGAGAAGCTCTTCCTCAAGGGGGAAAAGTGTTTTACCGACAAATGCGCGATCGAGCGCCGCAGCTACGCACCGGGGCAACACGGCCAGAAGAGCGGCGGCCGCATGTCGGATTTCGGCAAGCAGCTGCGCGAGAAGCAGAAGCTGCGCCGCATCTACGGGATGCTCGAGCGTCAGTTCCGAAAGACATATGCGGAGGCTTCGCGCAGCAAGGGCGTGACGGGCGAGCGGCTGCTCCAGTTGCTGGAGTCGCGCCTCGACACCGTGTCCTACCGCATGGGGTTCGGTGCGAGCCGCACCGAGGCGCGCCAGATCGTGCGCCACAACGGCGTGCTCGTGAACGGCAAGCGCGTCAACATGCCCTCCTACCAGGTCCGGCCGGGGGACACCGTTGAAGTCGCGGCCAAGGTCAAGGATCAGCTTCGCGTCAAGGGCTCGCTCACGGCGGCGGAGACGCGCGGCTTCCCGGAATGGGTAGAGGTCGATGTCAAGGAAATGAAGGGTAAGTTCAAGGCGCTGCCTGTGCGCTCGGAGCTGCCGTCCACGATCAACGAAAGCCTGATCGTCGAACTGTATTCGAAGTAACGCTGCGCTGGAAACGCCGCGCAGGCGATATCGCATCGAGGGTCTCAAATGCAAACCAGTGAATTTCTGAAACCGCGCATCATCGACGTCCAGGGGATCGCTCCCAATCACGCAAAGGTCGTGATGGAACCGTTCGAGCGCGGCTATGGGCACACGCTCGGGAACGCGTTGCGCCGGGTCCTGCTTTCGTCCATGCCTGGTTTCGCGGCGACCGAGGTGCAAATCGCGGGCGTGCTGCACGAATACTCCACGATCGAGGGCGTGCAGGAAGATGTCGTCGACATCATGCTCAACCTCAAGGGGGTAGTGCTGAAGCTGCACAATCGCGAGGACACGTTGCTCAGTCTGAAGAAAAAGGGCGAAGGCCCGGTGACCGCAGGGGACATCGAAGCGACTCACGATATCGAGATCGTCAATCCGGAGCACGTGATCGCGCATCTTTCTCCCGGAGGCAAGCTCGAGATGCAGATCAAGGTGGAGAAAGGCCGCGGTTACCTGCCCGGCAACTTGCGTGTGATCCCGGAAGAGTCCAAGGGCATCGGCAAGATCATCCTGGACGCGTCATTCTCGCCCGTGAAACGGGTCTCTTATTCGGTCGAGTCGGCTCGCGTGGAGCAGCGTACCGACCTTGACAAGCTCATCATCGACATCGAAACCAACGGTGTCATCGAGCCCGAGGAAGCGATCCGCTACGCTGCGAGGATCCTCGTGGACCAGCTTTCCGTATTCGCAGCGCTCGAAGGCACGGCCCCCGCGATCGAGGAGAAGAGGGCCCCGCAGGTCGATCCAATTCTCCTCAGGCCCGTGGACGATCTCGAGCTCACGGTGCGTTCGGCAAACTGCCTGAAAGCCGAGAATATCTACTACATCGGCGACCTGATCCAGCGCACCGAGACGGAACTTCTCAAGACGCCCAATCTCGGCCGGAAATCGCTCAACGAGATCAAGGAAGTGCTTGCCTCGCGCGGGTTGACGCTTGGCATGAAACTCGAGAACTGGCCGCCCGCGGGCCTCGAGACCGCGCGCAGCTCGTAATCCGAACAACGGGCACCAGGCCATGCGCCACCGCCACGGGCTGAGAAAACTCAATCGCACGAGCAGCCATCGCTTGGCGATGCTTCGTAACATGACCGTGTCGTTGCTCAGGCACGAGGCCATCAAGACGACTCTTCCGAAGGCCAAGGAGCTGCGGCGTGTCGTCGAACCGATGATCACGTTGGGGAAGAGGCCCACGCTTGCCAATCGTCGCCTCGCGTTCAATCGCCTTCGCGACCGTGACCTCGTAACGAAGCTCTTCGCCGAGCTCGGGCCGCGATACGCCAAGAGAAATGGCGGATATCTGCGCATCCTCAAGTACGGCTTCAGGAAGGGCGACAACGCTCCGATGGCTCTGGTGGAATTGATGGACCGCCCCGAGATCAAGGAGGGGCCCAAGGCCGAGGAAGCCAAGAGCTGACAGCTTCCCCGGAACGTTCTCACAGCACCCAGAAAGGCCGGCTTCCCGGCCTTTCGGCTTTTTGGGGGTGCAATGCCTGTCGTCGGCTCGCCGCGGCTCGCACTGCCGGGAAGTCCTAGGTAAGAAGGATCGCTCGATAGTCGTTGACGTTCGTGCGTGTTGGGCCGGTTACGACGAGGTCTCCGATCCCCGAGAAGAAACTGTAGCTGTCGTTGTCGGCGAGCAGCCGGCTCGCGTCCAATCCCAGCTTCGCCGCGCGGCCGAGTGAGTCGGGCAGGAGCACGGCGCCGGCATTGTCTTCCGATCCGTCGATGCCGTCCGTATCACAAGCGATTGCCTGGACATTTGGATGTCCTGCAAGCTCGATTCCCAGCGCAAGAAGAAACTCGGTGCATCGGCCGCCGCGTCCCGCGCCGCGAACGGTGACGGTGCATTCCCCGCCCGAGATCAGCGCGATGGGCGGCTTCTCAGGATGCCCGAACTGTGAGGTCCGCCTCGCGAGAGCGCCCTGCGCCTTGCCCACCTCACGCGCCTCGCCGGTAACGCGCTCGCCGATGATGACGGCCGGGACCCCCTTTTGCCCGAAGAAGTCCGAGGCGGCCTGCAGTGACTGACGTGCGGTAGCGATGACGCGGTTTTCGACGCGCGCGAAGATTTTGTTGCCGGGTTTGGGCGTCTCCGGGATCTCGCCGAGAGCCCCTCGCCCGAGGTGTTCCTTCACCGAAGCCGGCGAGTCGACGCCGTAACGAGCAAGGATTTCGAGCGCTTCCCGGTAAGTAGTCGGGTCCGGCGCGCAGGGGCCGGAGGCGATGTGGGTCGGATCGTCGCCGGTCACGTCCGAAATGATGAGCGCGAGCACCGGCGCCCGGCACGCGGACGCGAGCCGCCCTCCGTGGATGGCGGAGAGGTGCTTTCGCACGGTGTTCATGTCCTGGATAGGAGCGCCGCTGCGCAGCAGATCTTTCGTGACCTGCCTCAATGCGTCCACCGCCACACCCGGCGCCGGCAGCGCCAGCAGCGACGAGCCGCCGCCGGAAACGAGCACGA
Source organism: uncultured beta proteobacterium (assembly GCA_963699535.1). Classification (GTDB taxonomy): domain Bacteria; phylum Pseudomonadota; class Gammaproteobacteria; order Burkholderiales; family SG8-39; genus VBDM01. The sequence continues at coordinate 225,499 of CAVOUJ010000014.1, forward strand.
GGCACAAATCGTCGGGCGCGAGCGTCTCGACCATGCTCATTACCTCCCTCGCGGCGGCTTCGCCGGCCGCGTCCGGCACGGGGTGCCCAGCCTCCACGACCTTGATGCGGCGCGTAGGCAGGGAATGCCCATACCGGGTGAGTACGAGGCCGTCGAGCGCGGCGCTTCGTGCCCAGTGCCGCTCGACAGCGAGCGCCATCGAGGCTGCGGCCTTTCCGGCGCCGACGACTAGTGTCCGCCCCGCCGGCGCTTTCGGCAGGTGCTGCGGGAGAATCTTCAGAGGATCGGCAGCACCGACGGCGGCCTGGAAACTGCCAAGAAGGAGCTGCTTGGGATCCGGTCCGGGGATAGGGAAAACCCTCATTCCGCCATGTTCACAACCGTCCTGAACAGGCTCGTGCCGGGTTCGCAGAGCTGGTCGAGCACGGTGAAATGGTTCGCCCCGGGGCATGGGACCTCCGCGCGGAGCGCCTTGCCCCATCTCTTGGCTATTAGACGATTCTGCAGATGTGAATCCCTCGTTCTCCTCGCTGCCGACTGCGGTGAAGAAAGGTGCGTCGGTCGCGGGAGGCAGGAAGGCCGGGCTCACCTTGAGCGCGGACTTCTCGGTGAGGCGTACGTCGCAATTCACCGAGGGTACCTTGATGATCTCAGTGAGGTCGTAGACGCCGCTGATCGAGAGTGCAGACGATGCTACTTTGGCGGGAAGGTCGGCTGAATACTGCGGCCAGAGGCAGCACAGCATCATCGCAGCAAGGTGCCCTCCCGCCGAATGGCCGCAAACTGTGAGCTTTCCTGCGGGCGCCCCGAAGTTGCTGCCGTTGCGATACATCCAGGCGCAGGCCTGCACGATCTGCATCACGATGTCTTCCACCCGTACTGCCGGACAGAGCGCGTAGTTGGGTACCGCGACGGTGATGCCCGCCCGCACTAGTGCGGGCGCAACAAACGAAACATTCTTCTTGTCGAGGGCACGCCAGTAGCCGCCGTGAATGAAGAGGACGAGGCCCCTGCTTCTCCCCTGCGCGGGAAATAAGTCGAGCGTCTCCGAGTCTGTCGGGCCGTAGGGAACGTCCAGGAAGCAATCGAGTTGCGCTCGGGCCTGCTCCGAGTCGCGATCCCACCGATCGAAGATCTGTTGATAGTTGTCGACGACTAGCCGCGGATTGTAGAGCAGGTCGTAGTTGGTTTTCTCCGCGTTCATTCGAGACTCATTCGAGAAGGCAGGGCCGTCTTGTCGGAACCCGTCCCGCTCCAAATCGAAAGCTCAGAACGCCTCGCGCCAGAGATCGAGGGCCTGCTGCACCGGACGGTCGGAGAAGCTGAAGAGCACTGCCTGTTCGTCCGCTTCGAGCCGGTAGGGCCTCCACGAGGGGCAGACGAACACGTCTCGCGGCCCGAACTCGAACGCTTCAGCCTCGACCAGGCAGCGGCCGTTGCCTTCCACCACCGCGTAGACGGTCGAGTCGGTCGAGCGGTAGTCCTTGCCCTTGAATCCCTTGGGCAACAGCTGCATGAATGTGCCGATCGTCGGCATTGCCCAGCCGCCCGTGACAGGGTTGGTGTATTGGAGCTTGTACCCCCAGCAGGGATGGCAGTCCTGTCCCCGCTTCAGCGTCTCCAGCGCCTCGCGCGTGCGCTCGTAGGGGTACCAGAAAAGCGGCGAAGTGCGGCTCTTCGCCTGGTACTCCACGGGCTTCATGGTGTTGCCGAACTGGGCGAGGTTGTCGCCTTGGGTGCGCGTGGTGTGCTGCGTTTCCTGCGTCCCTTTTTCCATGAACTGCGCATCGAGCAACTCGACCAGCGGCACGTCCAGACCATCCATCCATACCATCGGTTCGCTCGGACGGATTGCCGTGGTCGTGGAAGGTCCACGATGGCGTGATGACGAAATCGCCCACGCTTCATCGTCACTTTCTCGCCGTCCACCGCGGTGTAGGCACCGCTGCCTAGCAGGATGAAGCGCAGCGCCGACTGCGAGTGCCGATGAGCCCGGGCGACTTCGCCGGGGAGGATCAGCTGCAGTCCGGCATAGAGGCTGTGCGTCACCGCCGCCCTGCCGCGCAGCCCGGGGTTCTCAAGGACCAGCACGCGCCGCTCAGCCTCCTTGGCCGTAATCAGGCGTCCGGCTTCCTGGATCCACGGCCACACCGTATCCCATCGCCACAGGTAAGGCTTGCACGGCGTGTGGGGCGTCGGAGTGATGAGGTCGTGCAGCACCTCCCAAAGCGGCGCGCAGTTCGCCTTGCTGATTTTGTCGTAGAACGCCTTGCGCTCGGCGGCGACGCCGGCTTGCAGTACGGCGGACATCGGCTTTCTGGGTCGGGATTGGACAGTCGATTTTCCGCCAAGCGCGTGCACGCGGCAACCTTGGCCGGCGTCGTGGCGATTCAGACTGGAACCAGGGCCAGCCCGTGCACCCTGTGCCCTCGGGTAAGTGGGCTGATGCCCACTTTTACACGTGAGGACTGGGGATGCCACTCTCTTCATGAATCTTCTTCGATCCTTCCACGGCCTAGGATGGTAAGAATTAGAGTGTTTTATATATTTATTATCAATACTGTTACTACAATGTGTATGTGTGCTCACTTATATGTGGGCTTTGGCCCATTATCTTGCCCACGTTCGCGATGGGCGCAATTGTGGTTGACCCTCATCGTTGGCCGGCCTGTAATTAGCGCAGAGGAACCGCACCGAATAGCGACGGAGGAGGAATGGCATGACGGCCGAGCAACTGTTGGGCGAAATCGCCGACTACTGCCGTAGCGTCGGCATGGCCGAATCGACGTTCGGAAGGCGCGCCGTCAACGACGGAAAGCTCGTCGGCAGGTTGCGGATCGGCGGGCGGGTGACGATGGAGACTGTGGAGCGCGTTCGCACGTTCATGTCCGAGCACCGCTCGATCGAGAGCCGCGGGCTCGTGCGTCTGCGGTCCTCGGCTGGAAGTCTGGCCGGGAGCACGGCCCCGATTCACAACGCAGCACCAACCGGCCAAGCCGTCGACACGAAAATCGAAGCGAAGAACAACTTCCGCTTCTACGACAACCGCCAGAAGTACTTGTTGTTCGTCAGCACCTGCAGCGAGAAATGGGTAGTGGCCCAGCGTGTGGGCATGGAACTCGCGAACATTCATCCGCGGCCGCCCGCTGTGCGGATTTTCGATGCTGGAGTCGGAGACGGAACCGTGCTCGCGCGCGTGATGCGCGCCATGCACCAGCGCTATCCGACGATGCCGTTCTACATCGTCGGCAAGGAGGTCAGCCTCGAGGACGTGCGGCTTGCGCTTGATCGCATGCCGGACCGCTTTTTCGAGCATCCGTCGACCGTGCTGGTGATGACCAACCTGTACTACTCGGAAGCGCCTTGGCTCACGCCGAAGTCGGTCTCGGCGGCGACCAGCCTCGTGTGGAAGGAGGTCGCGCTGACGGGATCGACATCCAGCGAGTTCGAACAGCAGATCACGGAGCTGCAGCCTTTCCTGAACGAGAACTGGCGGGCGACTGTAAGCAAGACGAGCGGCAACCCCGGGTACGCGAAGCCGGTCGTGCTCGTGCTCTACCGCGAGGATCACAAGTTCCTGCTCAATCAGGTGGTGCCGCGCCGCGGCGTCGCGCGCGCCGACTACGACTTGGTGATCGCTTCGCAGCCCTATCGCGCGCGCGCTTCGGTCGAATTCAAGGCGGCGAAAGTGCTCGCGCCCCTGGCTCGAAGCCTTGCGCCGGGCGGACGTCTCATCGCGATTCAGTCGCACGGCCGAGACCCGGGTCTGGAGGTCGTGCAGCGTATCTGGCCGGGCGAGAACCCGTTCCTGACCGACCGTCATCAGCTCCTCAAGGCCACGCGCGCCGAGCTGGGCGCCGACGGCCGTGACCTCAATTTCAACGCCTACGCGGACAACCGATCGATATTCCGCTACGAAATGCACACGCTGCCCGAGGAAATCAGCGATGCGATCGGCACCTCGACCTTGCTCGCGGCGTGGAACGCCGCGGTCTACGTGGCGCAGATCGAGGACCAGCGCCTGGCCGAGGTCATGGGTGACCGAGGTTATCTCGAAGCCACGCAGGAAGTGCTGCACCGCCACGGGGGCCTGTGGTTTCTCGACGAGTCCTACGTGATCTCGCGCAAGCGCGATTGACGCGCTGGCAGCCGGTCTGGAAATGGAACCTGTCGTCGCGCCCCGGGAGTCCGCATTGTCGCCGGAGCGCGAACGCCGAAGTATCCAGGCCTTTCTTGCGGGAGCGTCGGTCGAATTGTCATCGCGCGATCCGGCGGAGATCGACGCCTGCATCGACTTGTTGCCTCCGGGGACAGCCGTATTCATCAGCATGCCACCGGGGCAAACCTACCACGGGAACGTGGCGCTGGCCGCGCGCCTGAGGCGCGCGGGATTTCATCCCGTACCGCATGTCGCAGCGCGCCGCATCGCCAGCCGCGATGCGCTCGATGAGTACCTCGAGCGCGCCGTCGGTGAAGCTGCCGTGGACAGCGCTTTGGTTATCGCGGGTGATTGCGAACGCGCAAGCGGTCCCTTCGAAACCAGCCTCGCGCTGCTGGAGACCGGGCTTTTCCAGAGGCACGGCGTCAAGCGCGTCGCCGTAGCGGCCTATCCGGAGGGTCACCCCAGGATCGCAACCTCCGTCCTGGAATCCGCGCTGGCCGCGAAGAAGGGCCTGGCCCGGCGCTCGGGCCTGGATCTTCGGGTCGTTACGCAATTCTGCTTCGAGTCCGCCCCCGTGCTCGAGTTGGTGGCCAAGATCAAAGGGCACGGTCTCCCCGTCTGCATCGGGCTATCGGGTCCGGCGAGCCTGCCACGGCTTCTCAAATTCGCGGCCATGTGCGGAATCGGAAATTCGATCCGCGCGCTGAAGGCGCGACCCCAGGCGATCACGCGGCTGCTTGTCGAAACCGGTCCGGAGGCGGTGGTGCGGGAGCTTGCTGGGCACTGCGGTCCGCCCGTCGCCGGCGCGCATTTCTTCTGTTTCGGCGGCCTCGTCCGCACCGCGCGCTGGCTACGCGCGCTGCGCGAAGGGCGTTTCGAGCTGACCGAGGACGGCGGTTTCCGGGTCGGCTCCGCCTAGGCGCGAACCGCTGGTTCCGGTAGCACTAAGCGTGCGCCCTGCGCTCGGGGTCGATGATCTTCTCCAGCTTGCCGAGCACCCGCATGCACGGCAACAACTGGGCAAGGCTTCCGTTTGGCTCTCGCTTCTCCTGGATGGCAGCGATGAACTCGCGGTCCTCCAGTTCGATCCCGTCCATCGACACGTCCACTTTCGACACGTCGATCTTGTTGTCTTTGCCGTCGCTCAAATCGTCGTAGAACGCCTTATAGGTACCGTTGTCGCAGATGTAACGGAAGAACGAGCCGAGCGGCCCGTCGTTGTTGAACGACAGCGACAGCGTCAGCATTGCGCCCGAGGGCACTCGCGCGACGATGCCCATGTCCATGGCGATATTGAGCTGCGGGTGGATCGGTCCCTGCACCGCATAGCAGTCTGAAATGCCCTCGCCACATTGATAGGCGAACAGATCGATGGTGTGGGCGGCGTGATGCCACAGCAGATGGTCGGTCCAGCTGCGCGCATTGCCTGCGGCGTTGATGTTCTTGCGCCGGAAGAAGTAGGTCTGCACGTCCATCTGCTGGATCTTGAGTTCGCCCTTCTTGATCCGTTTGTGCACCCATTGATGGCTCGGGTTGAAGCGCCGTACGTGGCCACCCATAGCGGTGACGCCGGTTTCCCTGGCGATTTTCACCAGATTTTCCGCGTCCTCGACGCTGTCGGTGACCGGGATTTCGACCAGCACGTGTTTGCCGGCGCGCATTACCTGCTCGCCCTGCCCGAAGTGCATCTTGGTCGGCGTGGTGAGGATCACCGCGTCGGCGCGCTTGATCCCTTCGGCGAGGTCCTGACCCCAGTGGGGGATGCCGTATTTCCTGGCTACTTGCTCGGTGCCGGCGGGATTGCCGCCGATGAGCGACACCACCTCAACGCCGGAAATGCGCTTCAACGCGTCCAGATGCTTCTGCCCGAAGGCGCCCTGTCCCGCCACGCAAATCTTCATCGTTCTTGCCCTTTTATCGTCGCGTATTTTCGAGAACGATGTGGCCCAGCGCCGTGTTCGACGCTGGCACGTGATAGAAGCGATAGACCTCCCTGACCTCGTCGTCCAGCGCGCCGCGCATGATCAGCCACATCACCATTTCAATGCCCTCCGAGCCGGTTTCGCGCAGGTATTCGAGGTGGGAGATTTTCACGAGGGCCTGCGGATCTCTGGTCAGATTGTCGAGGAAGCGCGTGTCGAATTCGCGATTGATCAGTCCGGCGCGCGGACCCTGCAATTGATGCGACATGCCTCCGGTACCGAAGATCACCACCCGCAGATCCTGGTCAAAAGACTCTACTGCCTTGCGAATGGCTTTGCCCAGCAGGTAGCAGCGATGTCCGGTCGGCACCGGATACATCACCACGTTGACGGCGATCGGAATTACCGGACAGGGCCATTCCTTGGGCTGGCCGAACATCAGAGTGAGCGGCACGGTGAGTCCGTGATCCACTTCCATCTTGTTGACGACGGTAAGGTCGAACTCATCCAGAACCACGGACTGCACGATATGCGAGGCGAGTACCGGATGGCCCTTGACGGGAGGAACCGGGCGCGGCCCCCAGCCTTCGTCGGCGATCGGGAATTCCGCGGCGCACCCGATGGCAAAGGTCGGAATGATTTCGAGCGAAAAAGCCGACATATGGTCGTTGTAGACGACGATGCAGACATCGGGTTTGACCTTGGCGATCCATTCCTTGGAGCGCTCGAAGCCCCTGAACACCGGCTTCCAGTAAGGATCGCCCGCCTTGCCGTTGTCCCACGCCGCGCCGATGGCCGGAATGTGCGATGTCGTGACGCCCGCGACGATCCTAGCCACGATTTCTCCATTCCGATTTGCTGCGATTGCCCGCGACGGGGCGCCCGCCCCTGAGCATCATTTGCGCGTATTCGTCCTGCGTCGAGCCGGTCATGATGGCAGCGATCTGCTGGAACGAAAGCCCGTCGGTCGCGGCCAGCTTGGCGGTGAAGTAGATATTGCCGCCCAGCTGCAGCATGCCGTTCCAGTCGCGCTTCAGGATTACCTGTTTCTGCGGTTCCGTCATCGGCCACTTGTCCAGATAGGCCCGTTCGCCGGCCTTGAACGCGGCCCGGTTCTCCGGCTTCATCATAGACATGCAGAACATGTTGAGGTGATACCCCTCGCGCGCCCGATCGGCGTCGAACACGACCGTTCCGGGAAGATCGTCATATTCCTTTGGGAGAGCCATCCTCGCCTTTCACATCCAATAAGCTCGCATCGGATTGTCGACCAGCAGCGCTTTTTGCAATGCGGCGTCGCGCAGTCAAATGATAACCGATAGGAATATCAATCCGCCAGCGAGCCGAGCCGGGAGCGAGTGCGAAGAGGTCGCAGACTTGTTCTTCTGTCACGCAATGTGATATAGGAATCGGCGATCAATTCCAGGAGAAGGCATGACCGCCGCATTTGAAAAAACCCCCGGATGGCTCGACTGGTACGCTGGCCCATCCAGACCACACTTCAAGCTGCCTCCCGGAAGCGTCGATGCCCACTGCCATGTATTCGGGCCCGGCGCGATATTCCCCTACGCGCCGGAGCGCAAGTACACGCCGTGCGACGCGTCCAAGCAGCAGTTGTTCGCTCTGCGCGATCACCTGGGCTTCGACAAGAACGTGATCGTGCAGGCCACCTGTCATGGTGCCGACAATCGCGCGCTGGTCGATGCGCTCAGGGCGTCGAACGGCAAGGCGCGCGGCGTCGCCACCGTCAGGCGGAGCGTCACCGATGCGGAACTCAGGGAGTTGCATGCCGCCGGCGTGCGCGGCACGCGCTTCAACTTCGTCAAGCGTCTGGTCGATTTCACGCCGAAGGACGAGCTGATGGAAATCGCGCAGCGCATCGCGCTGCTCGGCTGGCACGTCGTCATCTATTTCGAGGCTGTCGATTTGCCCGAGTTATGGGACTTCTTCACCGCACTGCCCATCACCGTCGTGGTGGATCACATGGGCCGCCCGGATGTGACCAAGCCGGTCGATGGCCGGGAGTTCCAGTTGTTTATCCGGATGATGCGCGAGTACCCGAACGTCTGGTCCAAGGTCACCTGCCCCGAGCGTCTCTCGGTGAACGGCCCGCCGGCGTTGAGCGGCGAGCAGAATGCCTATCGCGACGTCGTGCCGTTCGGTAGAACCCTGGTCGAGACATTTCCCGATCGCGTGCTGTGGGGCACCGACTGGCCGCATCCCAACCTCAAGAACCACATGCCCGACGACGGGCTGCTGGTCGATTTCATTCCGCACATCGCTCCCACGGCGGCGCTGCAGCGGAAGCTGCTGGTGGACAATCCGATGCGCCTCTACTGGAAGAACTGAGTCCGCATGCGAAGCGGAAAATGAAGTTTCGGATGGCCGAGAATTCGCTGTTCGCGATCCTGCTGCGCTCGCAATGGTGGATCAGCATGTTGATCGCTGCCGGGGTTGCCGCGGCAGCGAGGCTCGTGGTGTCAGATGTCTATGCGTTTTTCACCGCCCTGCCTTTCATCGTGATCGGCTGCGTGGCAGGCTGGCGGCAGCTTCGCGCACCCAGCGCTTCGCGGGTTGCCGATACGCTCGAGGCGCTCGGCGATATGTCTTGGGGAGATTTTTCCCGCGCGCTCGAGGACGCCTTCCGCAGAGAAGGCTACACAGTAACTCGCCTTAGCGGCGTGGCCGACTTCGAGCTCGTCAAGGCAGGGCGCATCTCGATCATCGGGTGCAAGCGCTGGAAGGCTGCGCACACCGGGGTTGATCCGCTGCGCGAACTGGATGATGCCAAGCGCACGCGAGACGCGCATGAGTGCATCCATGTCGCTTCGGGGGAGATTACCGCAGGCGCACGCGCGTTCGCGAAAGAGAAGGGCATCCGGCTGATTCAGGGCGCGGAGCTTGCGAAGCTCCTGCCGCGGGTTCGACGGAAGTAGGACAGTCAGCCGAGCTCGACCACCCTGCGCTAGGCTGGCTGGAGCCAGCCGATAACGGCATTTCGCGAGCGGTCCAGAAAACGGTCCCAGGCGTTCGGATTCTGCACGATCTCGGCGCGGAAGAACGAGGGGCAGAGGATCGCCGCGTGCGCGACTTCTCCGCACAGCCCGCAGCCGACGCAGCCGTTGTTGACGTGCGCCACCGGATCGACCTTCAGCGGATCGCTGGACGGCTTGACGGTCAGCGAAGGGCATCCGGATAGCCGGATGCAGGAGTGGTCGCCCGAGCATACGTCCTCGTCCACGCCGAAGCGGGTGCGCAGGACCCGCTTGCCGCGTTTCAACCTGTCGGCGACCTGGGGGCGCAGCCGGCGCTGGCGTTCGAGCTGGCATTCGCCTTCGGCGACGATCACCTTCAGGCCCGGGTCGGGCGTCGTGTACGCCTCGCGCAGCGCCTTTGCCATGTCTGCCACGCGGTAGTTGTTTACCGTGCGCAGCCATTTCACGCCCAAACCTGTGAGCGTGTTCTCAATAGTCCGGTCGGCATGCACCGAGCTTCTCCCCACTGCCTCCACGCGGGCTTCTTCAGGCGGGGAGGAGAGCAGTTCCTGCGTGCCTGTCGCCGACGCATAGCCGTTCTTCATGATGAGGAGCACCGCGTCGCCGTGGTTGAGCAGGTTCGAGGCGACACCCGAGAGCAGGCCGTTGTGCCAGAAGCCCCCGTCACCCATGATCGCGAGCGGCCGGCGTTGCGACATCGGACCGACGCCTGCCGAGCTTGCGAGGCTCATGCCGTAGCCGAGCAGCGTGTTGCCTTGCGAAAAAGGCTCGAAGGTCGCAAAGGCGTGGCATCCGACGTCGACCGAAATATGCGGGCGTCCGACGTCTTCGGCGACGAGCTTCATCGCCGAGAATACCGGTCTCTCCGGACAGCCGATGCAGAAAGTCGGTGGTCTCGCGGGGAGCGTGCCCAGCAGCTGCGCCGCTCGCGAGCGCGAGGCTTCCACGCCTTCCAGCCAGCGCGCGCCCGGCGAGGTATCGAGCCGGGGAGCATGCTGAGCGAGGAAGCGCGCGAGGCCCCGCACCAGCACCTCCGTGCCGTAGTCTCCCGCCATCGGCAGCAGGTCCTTGCCGTGGAGCCGGGTCTGGATGTCCGCGCGCCTGAGCGTCGTCGCAATATCCTGCTCGATGAACTCCGGTTGGCCTTCCTCGATCATGAGGACGGCCGATTTCCCGGCGCAAAACGCGGTGATCTCCTCCGGGACGAGCGGATAGACCACGTTGAGCGCGAGAATCGGGATGCGGCAACCGCCGCGCTCGTCCGACAAGGTATCGGCGAGACCCATTATCTGCAGCGCGCGGATCAGGTTGTTGTAGAGCCCGCCCTGGACGATGAGGCCCACCGAGGACTCGCTTCCTTCAAAAACCTCGTTCAGCTTCCGCTCGGTGATGAACTTGCGCGCGGCGGGGAGACGCACGGCCGATTTCTTCTTCTCCTGCGGGAATATCGCAGGTGGATGCGCGAGCCGCTCGTAGAGAAAGTCCGCCGGGCGTTCCATCAGATGGCGTGTGGAGAGCCTGGGCGCGCGGTTGCTCTTCGCCTTGAAGCTTCCTTGCACATGGCAGGCGCGGATGCGAAGCTCCATCATCACCGGGGAATTCGAGGCTTCCGAAAGCTCGAAGCCCTTTTCGACCATGTCCGCGATGGTCGTGAGATTCGGCCGCGGGTCGAGCAGCCACATCATCGACTTGAGCGCGTAGGCGTGGCTGCGCTCCTGGGCGACGACGCCGCCCTCGCCGTAGTCCTCGCCCAGGACGATAAGCGTTCCGCCGACTACGCCGGCGCTCGCGAGATAGGACAGTGCATCCGCGGCGACATTGGTGCCGACTATGGATTTCCACGTCACTGCGCCGCGCATCGGGTAGTTGATCGATGCTCCGAGCATCGCCGCGGCGGAGGCCTCGCTCGTGCAGGCCTCGACGTGAACCCCCAGTTCGCTCATGTAGTCCTTGGCCTGCACCATGACATCGAGCAGATGCGACACCGGCGCGCCCTGGTAGCCGCCGACGTAGGACACCCCGGACTGCAGCAGGGCCTTGGTGACGGCGAGAATGCCTTCTCCGTGGAAGACCTCGCCTTCGCCGAGCTTGAGGGATTTGATCTCTTCCGTGAATTGACGTTCCATGGTGCGTTCAGGCTGTTCTTCGGTTATCCGATTGCGGCTTTCGCATGAATTTCACCGGCTTCGACGCGGGCGGAAGCGGTGCGATGCCGTGCGTTTCGAGCGATTGCTCGAGCTTGCGCCCCTCGGGGTCGGCGAGAGCGGCATCGCGCGCCTTGCGGATCGCCTCGATGCGCGCGCGGTCGTCCTTCACCGCGCCGCCCTCGACCAGGGTGTCGAGGATGCGCAGGAAGTTCCCCTTGCCACGCTTGTGGGTCTCGCCGTATCCCTTGATCAGCCTGCCGCACAGCGCGATTTCCAGCGCGAGGCTCAGGTTGCGCCTGGCGGCTTCGGCGATGGCGGCGAGCCAGCGGTCGATCAGCGCCCGCTCCTCGTGCCAGCGCGAGGTGAAAGGTCGCAGCGGCCGCAGCCAGGCGAGGAAGCGCATCAGAAGAAATCCGCTCACGCTCGTAGTCTTGACGTAGAGGCCCACGTTCAGCCTGTTGGCGAGGCCGGTGCGTTCCGCCCAGCTCCTCAACGGGCGCGCGAGCCAGCGCGGCAAGACGGCGGTGAACTCGTCCACGCCGGGCTTGAGAAACTCGGTGATGCGCACAGGTTCGTGCGGTTTGGCCTGCACTTCCTCGCGCACTCGCTCGAACCGGCTTTTGCGCGTTTTGAGATCGGCGACGCGGATCACGTCCTCGTAGCACATCCAGAGCGCGAGAAAGCGCCCGGTTTCCACCGTGAGCGCGTATCGGTCATCCGCGCGGTCGAGTTCCGTGACCGGACCGAGGCGATCGAGGTAGAGATCGGCGTAGGCGCGATTCTGGAAATCGGCGCAGCGCGACGCGCCTTCCTCCAGAATCGCGCGGGCCTCCGCGGGAAAGGTCTGCCGCACCCGCTCCAGGGGTGCTCCACGCAGCCGCTTCTTTTCCTCGGGAGTCGTGACCTTGCCGCCCGCCGCGTGCGTGTAGCCCAGCTCGAAGCCCTTGAGGCTCGCTTCGGCGCCCTTGCCGCCCGCGCGGATGGCCGCTTCGCAATCGCCTCGCGACAGCGGCAGGGTCCCCGATCCGGCCAGCGCCCCGAACATCACCGCGCTGATCACCGTGCCCGCCGCGTTCGCCTGCGCCTGCATGTCGAACAGGATCGCCCGCTTCGCCAGGGTCTGCGCCGCCTTGAGCACGACGTCGCTGTCGAAGCGCCCGTCGCCCATCTGCATCTTCTCGGCGACGGTGTAGATGCGGTGCGTGGACGCGATGAGAGTGGTGCGGTCTGAAGTAACGAAGCCGTTCTGCATCGCGCGGCCGGCCTCGAGCAGCTCGGACGCGACCATCACATCCACATAGGAGGGCGCAGGCGTCAGCGTCATCACCGGAAGCCTGCCCCCGAGCTCGGCACTTTTCGCCGGAAAGATCTCTACGTAGTAGGTCGTGGCGCCGGTCCGCTGCGCGACCCCGGGGATGGAAGTGCTCTGTACCGGATAGTCGCGCGTCGTCGCCGCGGTGATGATCCAGTCGGCGAGCACGCCTCCGCCTTCGCCGCCGAGCGCGGCGATAAGGACGGTGATGGGACGTTCCGGAAGGGTGCTCATGCCGTGCTCCTCGCTTCGCGCCCTTGCATCCAGCCGATGACGGTGTTGCGAAAGCGGGCCAGCATCCTATCCCAGACGTTGGGGTTCTGCACGATCTCCGCGCGGAAAAACGAGGGGCAGAGGATTGCCGCGTGCGCCACTTCTCCACAGAGTCCGCAACCCACGCAGGCATTGTTGACCTGCGCTACCGGGTCCACCTTCAGCGGGTCGCTGGAGGTCTTGACGGTGAGCGACGGGCAGCCCGAGAGCCGGATGCAGGAGTGGTCTCCCGAGCACACGTCTTCATCCACGCCGAAGCGCGTGCGCACCACCCGCCTGCCTGCCTTGAGCAGGGCCGCCACCTGGGGCTGCAGGCGTCGCTGGCGCTCGAGCTGGCATTCGGCGTCGGCGATGATCACCTTCAGGCCCGCGTAGGCGCTCGTCATCGCGCCCCGCAGCGCCTTCGTCATCTTGTCGACGCGATACGTATAGATCGACCTCACCCACTCGACGCCGATGCCCTTCAGCGCCCGCTCGATGCTCATGTCGCCAGATTTCCATTCGCTCTGGTGCGTCGACGAGGGAATGTCCTGCGTGCCGGTCGCCGAGGTGTAGCCGTTCTTCATGATCACGAGGATGGCGTCATCCCGGTTGAACACTGCGTTGGCGATTCCCGAGGTGAGACCGTTGTGCCAGAAGCCGCCGTCGCCCATGATAGTGACGGTGCGCCTGCCGAATAAGGGCGCGATCCCCGAGTTCGACGCGAGCCCCAGGCCATAGCCGAGGACGGTGTTGCCGATGTTGAAGGGCGGTAGCGTCGAAAAGGTGTGGCAGCCGATGTCCGCCGATACGTGAAAGCCGCCGGTTTCTCGCTCCAACAGCTTCATCGCCGAGAACACGGGGCGCTCCGGGCAGCCGATACAGAACCCCGGGGGGCGCGCCGGAACGGAGCCGCCGAGGAGCTCGGCCGCGCGCTTCTTGGTCGCAGCGAGCGTCTCGATCACCCTGCGCACGCGGCTCTGGTCGACATTGCGTGGGGCCATTGCGTCGACCCATTTCGCGACGCCCGTGAGCACGACTTCCCCGGTGTACTCGCCCGCCATCGGCAGAAAATCCTTGCCGTGCACCTTTGTCTGGAGGTCGGCGCGGCGCAGGATCGCCTGCAGCGCGTCCTCGATATACGCCGGCTGCCCCTCTTCGACCACGAGTACCGTGCGCTTGCCCGCGCAGAAAGCCGTGACCTCCTCCGGAATGAGCGGATAGGTGACGTTGAGCGCGTAGATCGGGATCTTCGATTCGCCGAAGGCGTCGGCGAGGCCGAGTTGCTGCAGCGAGCGCACGGCGACGTTGTACATGCCCCCCTGGCAGATGATGCCGAGTTCCTCGCTCATTTGCGAATCGGTTCCCTCGAACACTTCGTTCAGCTGGTTCTCGCGGATGAACGCCTGAGCGGCAGGCCAGCGCACCTCGACCTTGTGCTTCTCCTGCGCATAGGTCGCCGGCGGGAGCGATATCCTGGCGAAGTCGAATTCGGGTTGCTCCAGGGTCTTGCTGCGGGAGATCTGCGGCGCGCGATTGTCCCGGGCCTCGAAGGCGCCGTGCACATGGCAGGCGCGGATCCTCAGCTCGAGCATCACCGGCGTATTGGAGGCCTCCGAGAGTTCGAAGCCTTTCTCCACCATGCGCACGATAGTCGGCAGGTTTGGACGCGGATCGAGCAGCCAGATCTGTGACTTCATCGCGAATGCATGGCTGCGTTCCTGGATGATCGAGGCGCCCTCGCCATAGTCCTCGCCGATCACGACGAGCGCGCCCCCGCGCACGCCAACGGAGGCGAGGTTGGAAAGCGCATCGGACGCGACATTCGTGCCGACCGTTGATTTCCACGTGACCGCGCCGCGGATCGGGTAGTTGATCGAGGCGCCGAGCATTGCGGCGGCGCCCGCCTCCGACGCATTGGTCTCGATGTGGACTCCAAGTCTTTCGATGATGTCGCGGGCGTCGTTGAGGACGTCCATCATGTGCGACACGGGCGCCCCCTGGTAGCCGCCGACGTACGACACGCCGGACTGCAAGAGCGCTTTGGTCACCGCAAGGATGCCTTCGCCGCGGAAGGTCTGCCCGGCCCCGAGCGTGAGCAGCTCGACTTCTTTCCTGAACGAGCGCTCCATCGTCCTAGACGAGCACCTTAGGCAGCCACACCGCGACCGCAGGCACGAGGAACACCAGCGCGAGCACCATGAGGCTCATGGCGATGTAGGGGATCACGGCACGGAAGATGTGACCCATCGTGCCGAGTTGTCGTTGCGTTGCGGGCGCACGCATCGGCGGGCGCCCGGCAATGCGTGCCAGCGTCATTGCGGCTGGATCCTGGCGAGTTTCACATAATCGCCCCAGTCCTTGATCGCCTTGAGAAACAGCGCTTGGGCGGCTTCCGGCGTGTTGACGAACGGATCGCCGCCGAAGCTGTTGAGGAACTTCTTGGTCTCGTCGCTCTTCACGATCTGGGTGAACCATGCGTTGACCTGATCGACGATGAGCTTGGGCGCGCCGGTCGGCAGCATCGCGGCCCACCAGCCGGTGAGGTCCATCGGCACGCCGTTTTCAGTCATCGTCTGCATGTCAGGGTTGGCCTGCAGCCGCGTCGCCGTGCTGACCGCCAGGATGCGCAACCGCCCCTCGCGCTGCTGGGCGAGCGAAAAGACCGGATCGTGCATGCCGTAGTCGACCTTGCCGCTCAGCATCTCGTTGGCGAGTCGGGCGCTGTCTTGTAGTTCACCTCGATCGCCTTGATTCCGGTCACGTTCTTGTAGATTTCGCCCATGATGGCGCCGGTCGGCGCCGCGGTCGCATAGGTGGCCTTGT